>NZ_NEHB01000013.1:0-37895 GCF_002127655.1 Janthinobacterium sp. GW456P | reverse complement strand
GCTGCAGTCCATGCGCATGGCCATGCCGGTGCGCATGACTGCTATTGCAGGCAGGACAGTGCAATCGCTGCCGGGCCACGCTTTCGATCAGTGCCGCGGCAGCGCCCTGCGGTGCGCTTGCTCGCAGCAGAGCGATACCCGCCAGGCGCTGACGACGGTTCAGTGCGGCGAACTGGGCAATGAAAGTGTTCCATTGAGCTACCTGCATGAAAGGCTCCCGTTTGTCTGCGATGCACAGTCAGACAGCAGGGACACAGGAAGATTCCTGAGCTTCCCCTACTTAGCGGGGACAGAGCCTTTTTTTATGCCTGCCATGCGGCGCACGGCAGTATCCGATGGGCTTGCGCCAGATCAGCTAAAATGATTCCACCAACACATTGAAACGGGAGTTCACATGGCAAGCAAGAAACCGAGCAAAGTGGCAAAGATCGACATCGGCATTTCCGAAGCGGACCGCGCGAAAATTGCGGAAGGCCTGTCCGGCCTGCTGGCCGACAGCTACACCTTGTACCTGATGACCCATAATTTTCACTGGAACGTCAAGGGGCCGATGTTCAACACCCTGCACCTGATGTTCATGACGCAATACACGGAGCAGTGGGCTGCGCTGGACCTGATCGCCGAGCGTATCCGCGCCCTCGGCTATCCGGCGCCGGGCACCTACAAGGAATTCGTCAAGCTCGCTTCGATCAAGGAAATCGACGGCGTGCCGCCGGCGCTGGAGATGGTCAGCCACCTGGTGGCGGCGCAGGAAGCGACCGCGCGCACGGCGCGCCGCCTGTTCCCGCTGCTCGAGAAAGCCAATGACCAGCCGACGGCCGACCTGATCACCCAGCGCCTCGATTTGCATGAGAAGACGGCGTGGATGCTGCGCAGCCTGCTGGAGGAATAAACGCCGGGCCGGCGGCGCTAATTCGCTGTGGGCTATTGACGTCATCCGGAATTGCGTTAGACTGCTTGTATATAGGTGTTTGGCAAGAATAATATCAGGCAGTACAGCGCATTAAACCCCGTCGCTTATATAGGCTGCGGGGTTTTTTTATTTTGGATTCACAAGGATGGAGGCATCATGGCTGAATGGGTGGGCTGGTTTGTCGCGGCTGGCGCGGTATTGATCCTGGAGCTGTTTACGGGCACGTTTTATTTGCTGATGATCGCCATCGGCGTCAGTGCCGGAGGATTGGTGGCGCTGGCGGGCGGAAATGGCAGCTGGCAGGCCCTGACGGCCGCCATTGTCGGCGTGGCGGCTACGCTGTTACTGCGGCGCAGCCGTTTTGGCAAGGCGGCGCGGCGCGATGCGGCGCAGGATCCGAATGTGAATCTCGATATCGGCCAAAGCGTGGCCGTGCCGCATTGGGTCGATGGCGTGGCGCGCGTCATGTATCGCGGCGCCCTGTGGGATGTGGAATTGATACCGGGCAGCGATGTGCAGGCCGGTCATTACACCATACGTGCCGTGCGCGGCAGCCGTTTGATTGTTGGATAACCTGGAGAGTAGATTATGGAAGTAAACATTGGAAGCGTGTCGCTGATCTTGTTATTGCTGGCGTTGGTATTTGTCTTCAAGACGGTCAATGTGGTGCCGCAGCAGCATGCCTGGGTAGTGGAACGCCTGGGCAAGTTTCATGCGGTATTGGGGCCTGGCCTGAATATTGTCGTGCCTTTTGTTGACCGCATCGCTTACAAGCATGTACTCAAGGAAATTCCACTCGACGTGCCGCCGCAGGTGTGCATTACGCGCGACAATACGCAATTGCAGGTCGATGGTATTCTGTATTTCCAGATTACCGATGCGATGCGTGCTTCATATGGTTCGTCGAATTATATTGCCGCCATTACGCAATTGGCGCAAACGACCTTGCGTTCGGTGATCGGTAAAATGGAACTCGACAAGACATTTGAAGAGCGCGACCATATCAATACTGCCATCGTAAATGCCATCGATGAATCGGCGGCGAATTGGGGCGTCAAGGTATTGCGCTATGAAATCAAGGATTTGACGCCGCCCAAGGAAATCTTGCATGCGATGCAGGCGCAGATCACGGCCGAGCGCGAAAAGCGCGCGCTGATTGCCGCCTCGGAAGGGCGCAAGCAGGAGCAGATCAATATCGCCAGCGGCGAACGCGAAGCGAACATTGCCCGCTCTGAAGGCGAGAAGCAGGCATCGATCAACCGCGCCGAAGGTCAGGCCACGGCCATCGTCGCGCTGGCACAGGCCAGTGCGGAGGCGCTGCGCCAGGTGGGCGCCGCCATCCGCGAGCCGGGCGGCGAAGATGCCGTCAACCTGAAAGTAGCCGAACAGTATGTAGGCGCCTTCGCGCAATTGGCGAAGACAAATAACTCGATTATCGTGCCGGCCAACCTGGGTGATATGAGTGGTTTGATCGCCACGGCAATGCAGGTGGTCAAAACCCAGAAGCCGAAAGGCGGCGTGGCGATTCCTTGATTGCCGGTGAATAGCAAACTCGTAGCAAGTTTTTCGTCAATACTGCCCGCCATATTGCGGGCAGTTTTCATTTACGCCGCTGGAATGCATGACAGCGGCAGGGTTGGAGTATCAGCGTTGGAGTCAGTAGCGCTGAGAATATTTTCTTTATGCTATGCTGTGCGCACTTTATATGTTGTCGTGCGACGCTTATCTTTTTGATTGAAGTGGAATCTGCTGCACCGATGTCCGTGATGGATGACGGCGCGGGATTGGCGGCCGGTGTGCGGTGGCCGATAGTATTGGCCTCGTGTATATTTTGAATTGCAATTTATAATTACTATAAATTGCAATGAAACAAAAAATACTGCAGAATAAATCTGCTCGATGGCGCTGTATTGAATCCCCGCCGCACAAAATACAGGGACTGGCGCCGACGGTACACTACAGTGTCCGTCACCCTGATTGAAGACCTGCATCGCCTGAAAGCCGAAAGTGGGGTTTTTGGGAAAAGAATTGTAAAAAACAATCAAATCTTCAGAAAAAATCACCTCAATCGCGTTACAATTGGATAGAATTTAACTGTTCAGTTATATTTTTCAACTCACACAAGGAAATATCATGGATCTGTCCAGCTTATCCCTGTCCGAACTGCGCACCTTGCAGGACGACATCAAGAAGCAAATGAAAAAACGCGAACAAGACGATCTGTCCAAAGCGCGTGAACAAATCCTGGCGATCGCACAGAGCGTCGGCGTTTCCGTAAAAGATCTGGTTGGTACGGGTATCCGCGCTAAAACCGGCACGGTTGCCGTGCGCTATCGTAATCCGGATGATGCGACGCAGCAGTGGACTGGCCGTGGCCGTCAACCGAAATGGGTCAAAGAGTGGACTGATTCGGGCAAGTCGCGTGATCTGCTGAAGGTGTAATGTAATACGCCATTCATTCGGATGCTTGTCCTGAGCGGTAATACAGATGTACAAGGCAGCATGCAAGCATCCGGAACTTTCCTCGTTTTTTTCTTTGGCGAGGCAGGCCGAGTTGATGTCCATCGCCGTATCTCCCTGGCTTTTCGCCAATCCCGCTTTACTTCCCGCCTTATCTCTTTCTTTCCCTGCTTTATTCCGTCGCACTGAGTGTTTCCCGCTTGCCGCAGGCAATCGGCAAAATAAAACCCGGCATATAGCCGGGCCTGTTGGTATTGGCGCAGCATGCTGCGCGCGGTGCCGGATCAGCGGCGGTGCGATTTCATGGCCGCCTGCACTTCGCGGGCGCCATCGCGGTCGCGTTCGGCCGCCCGCTTGTCGTGCTGTTTCTTGCCCTTGGCCAGGCCGATTTCGCATTTCACGCGGCCGCCCTTGTAGTGCAGGTTGAGCGGCACCAGGGTATAGCCGGAGCGTTCCACCTTGCCGATCAGTTTATCCATTTCCGCGCGGTGCAGCAGCAGCTTGCGCGTGCGTACGGCTTCCGGGTGGATATGGGTGGAGGCGGTCGGCAGGGCACTGATATGCGCGCCGAACAGGAAGAGTTCATCGCCGCGGACGACGACGTAGGCTTCCTTGATTTGTACGCGGGCGTCGCGGATGGCTTTGACTTCCCAGCCTTCCAGCACGATGCCCGCTTCGTAGCGATCCTCGATAAAGTAGTCGTGGAAGGCTTTTCTGTTGTCTGCTATGGTCATGAGATGGTAAATGTGCGCGGGTCGGTTAAACTACTGTCTCGCGCAAGCGCGATAAAATCAAATGTATCCAACATCATAGCAAATGGTTCTTCAATGGCAGTAGTACATAAATCAGTTTTTCTCGGCTATAGCGCCGAACAAATGTTCGCGCTGGTGGCGGCGGTGGAAGATTATCCCAAATTCCTGCCCTGGTGCGGTGCGGTCGAGATTCGCGAGCGGGGCGAGAACACGGTCGTCGCCAGCGTGGGCATACATTACCACGGCGTGCGCCAAAGCTTCACCACGTCCAACGAGAACGTGCCGCCGACCTCCATCAAGATGAAGCTGGTGGACGGTCCTTTCAAGACCCTCGACGGCGTGTGGACCTTCAAGGCCCTGCGCGAAGATGCCTGCAAGATCGAACTGGACCTGCACTACGAGTTTTCCAGCCGCGTACTGGAGCAGATCATCGGCCCCGTCTTCGGCATGATCGCCAACAGCATGGTCGATTCCTTCTGCAAGCGCGCGGAGACGGTATATGGCTGAGGCCAGCATGCACGTGCAAGTCTGTTACGCCTTGCCGGATAGCAGCTTCCTGCGTGCCTTGACGGTGCCTGCCGGCACCACGATCGAAGAGGCGGTAACGCGCAGCGGCTTGCTGCAGGCATTCCCCGACATCGACCTGGCCGTCAACATGGTCGGCATCTATGGCAAGAGGAAGCCTTTGGATACCGTATTGCACGAGCATGACCGGGTGGAGGTCTACCGGCCCTTGCAGGCGGACCCGAAAGAGGCGCGCCGGCGCAGGGCCAGCGGCAGGTCTGCGAAGGGTTGAGCGGGCAGGGCGGCCGCAGTTTTGCTATTTTCAAATATCTTTTCTATGCTGCAAGGACGAAGGGCGCTTTTTTCTGTATAATCTGCTTTTGCGCCAATAGGAAATGCTATGCGTCTACTTCAAAAAGCACTCACATTCGATGACGTGCTGCTCGTCCCAGCCTACTCCAACGTTCTGCCCGCCGATACGTCCCTCAAAACTCGCCTGACCCGCAACATCACCCTGAATATTCCCTTGCTGTCCGCAGCCATGGATACGGTGACGGAAGCCCGTCTGGCGATCGCGATGGCCCAGGAAGGCGGCATCGGCATCATCCACAAGAATTTGAATCCGAAGGACCAGGCACGTGAAGTGGCCCGCGTAAAGCGTTTCGAAGCCGGCGTGCTGCGCGATCCGATCACGATTCCGCCGGACATGAAAATCCGCGACGTGATCGCCCTGACGGAACAATACGGCATCAGCGGTTTCCCTGTCGTCAAGGGCAAGGAAGTCGTCGGCATCATCACCAACCGCGATTTGCGCTTTGAACAGGAACTCGACGCGGAAGCTTCCGCCAAGATGACTCCGCGCGAAAAGCTGGTGGTCGTCAAGGAAGACGCCGATACGGCCGAAGCCAAGCGCCTGATGAACAAGCACCGCCTCGAGCGCGTGCTGGTGGTCAACGACGCGTTTGAGCTGCGCGGCCTGATCACCGTCAAGGATATCCAGAAGTCGACCTCCCACCCGTTCGCGTCGAAAGACAGCCAGGGCAAACTGCTGGTCGGCGCTGCCGTCGGCGTGGGCGCCAAGGATGAAGAGCGCATCGACCTGCTGGTCGCCGCCGGTGTTGACGTGCTGGTGGTCGACACGGCCCACGGCCATTCGCAAGGCATCCTCGACCGCGTGAAATGGATCAAGACCAAGTACCCGCAAGTCGAAGTGATTGGCGGCAACATCGCCACCGCGGCTGCCGCCAAGGCGCTGGTGGAATACGGCGCCGATGCGGTCAAGGTCGGTATCGGTCCAGGCTCGATCTGCACCACGCGTATCGTCGCCGGTGTGGGCGTGCCGCAAATCACGGCCATCTCGAATGTGGCCGAAGCGCTGGAAGGCACTGGCGTGCCATGTATCGCCGACGGCGGCATCCGCTTCTCGGGCGATATCTCGAAAGCGCTGGCCGCTGGCGCCTCGACCGTCATGATGGGCTCCATGTTTGCCGGTACGGAAGAAGCACCTGGCGAAGTGATCCTGTACCAGGGCCGCAGCTACAAATCGTACCGCGGCATGGGTTCGCTGGGCGCGATGTCCGATGGTTCGGCTGACCGTTATTTCCAGGACGCTACCATGAAGGCCGACAAGTTCGTGCCTGAAGGTATCGAAGGCCGCGTGGCCTACAAGGGCAGCGTGCTGGCGATCATCTTCCAGCTGGTGGGCGGCGTGCGTCAATCGATGGGTTACTGCGGTTGCGCCACCATCGACGAACTGCGCGAAAAGGCGGAATTCGTGGAAATCACCTCAGCCGGCATGCGCGAGTCGCATGTCCATGATGTGCAGATTACCAAGGAAGCTCCTAACTACCGTTCAGAGTAATTAGCGACACACCAGACCGGCGCCCAGTGCGCCGGTTTTGTAATGACCTCAGATAAAGTCCCCATCATGCATTCTAAAATCCTCATTCTCGATTTCGGCTCCCAAGTCACCCAGTTGATCGCCCGCCGCGTGCGCGATTCCGGCGTGTTTTCCGAAGTCTTCCCGTATGACGTCAGCGATGAATTCGTGCGCAACTATGGCGCCGCCGGCGTGATCCTGTCGGGCAGCCACAATTCCACCCTGGACGGCGATTCGCCGCGCGCGCCGCAAGCCGTGTTCGAGTTGGGCGTGCCCGTGCTGGGCATCTGCTACGGCATGCAAACCATGGCGGCCCAGCTGGGCGGCAAGGTGGAAAACGGCCTGGTACGCGAATTCGGCTACGCTGAAGTGCGCGCCCGCAGCCACACCAAGCTGCTCAACGGTATTGCCGACTTCGTCACCGACGAAGGCCACGGCATGCTGAAAGTATGGATGAGCCATGGCGACAAGGTGCTGGAAATGCCGCCAGGCTTCAAACTGATGGGCAACACCCCGAGCTGCCCGATCGCCGCCATGGCCGACGAAGAGCGCCAGTTCTACGGCGTGCAGTTCCACCCGGAAGTGACGCACACGGTGCAGGGCAAGGCCATGCTCGGCCGCTTCGTGCATGAAATCTGCGGCTGCAAATCGGACTGGAATATGCCCGACTACATCAGCGAAGCGGTGGAAAAGATCCGCGCGCAAGTTGGCACGGATGAAGTCATCCTGGGCCTGTCGGGCGGCGTCGATTCCTCCGTGGCCGCTGCCCTGATCCACCGCGCCATCGGCGACCAGCTGACCTGCGTCTTCGTCGACCACGGCCTGCTGCGCCTGGACGAAGGCAAGATGGTGATGGACATGTTCGCCAAGAACCTGGGCGTCAAGGTCATTCGCGTCGACGCGGAAGGCCAGTTCATGGGCCATCTGGCCGGCGTCACCGATCCCGAGCAGAAGCGCAAGATCATCGGCCGCGAATTCGTCGAAGTGTTCCAGGTGGAATCGGGCAAGCTGGTCAACGCCAAATGGCTGGCGCAAGGCACGATCTACCCGGACGTGATCGAATCGGCCGGCAAGGGCAAGAAGGGCCAGACCATCAAGAGCCACCACAACGTGGGCGGCTTGCCGGACACCATGAAGCTGAAATTGCTGGAACCGCTGCGCGAACTGTTCAAGGACGAAGTGCGCAAACTGGGCGTGGCCCTGGGCTTGCCGCATGACATGGTGTATCGCCACCCGTTCCCGGGCCCTGGCCTGGGCGTGCGCATCCTCGGCGAAGTCAAGAAAGACTATGCCGACCTGCTGCGCCGCGCCGACGCCATCTTCATCGAAGAACTGCGCAACACGCCGTACGAACCGGTGGTGGTGCCTGGCTTCGACCAGGATAGCGTGCCGACCAACTGGTACGAAGCGACCAGCCAGGCGTTCGCCGTCTTCCTGCCCGTCAAATCGGTGGGCGTGATGGGCGATGGCCGCACCTACGAATACGTGGTGGCCCTGCGCGCCGTGCAGACGCAGGACTTCATGACAGCCCACTGGGCGCACCTGCCGCACAGCCTGCTGGGCAAGGTCTCGAACCGCATCATCAATGAAGTGCGCGGCATCAACCGCGTCGTCTACGATATTTCGGGCAAGCCGCCGGCGACCATCGAGTGGGAATAATCTCCCGTCCGGCACCGTAAGGTAATGCCGGGTCAATGAAACAGCCAAGCCCCTGATTTTTCAGGGGCTTTTTTTATTTTGTTTGGCAAACGCAAGCAACCCACGGCAGAGCCAAGTACGCTTTTTTGTGGGTATTTTTAAGGGGACTCAAATTGCCGTGGGGAATATTTAACATTTGGTTCTTACTGGTCATTTCCACGGCGAGGGTATCAATGAGGGTATTTTTTATGCCAAGTAATTGATTTTAAAGTTAATTTTAGGTTCCGGGGAAGCTCGTCAGGGCGAGGGTATCTGGGGCTCGCGAGCGGCGGCGGATCTCACTTTTTTCGTACTCAGTGATTGATTGTTTGAAATGCGTCCGGTGCCGGTACAGACTTGTGAATGAATGGGAGGTGCCCATGCTGACCGATACAAAATTGAAAAATCTGAAACCAGCTGAGAAAGCCTACAAGGTGCCGGATCGTGATGGCATGTATGCGACGGTCCTTCCCAGTGGCACGATCTCGTTTCGCTATAACTACCGCGTCAATGGCCGATACGAAACCTTGGTGCTTGGACGGTACGGGGCCGGTGGCTTGAGTTTGCAAGAGGCGAGGGAGCGCCTGCAGGACGCGAAGAAAGCGCAATCGGAAGGCAAGTCCCCGTCGCGGCTCAAAGCCCAATCGCGCAATCAGCTGGCCGATGGAGAGCCTTTTAGCGTGTGGGCGGAGCGTTGGTTACTGAAGTACAAAATGGCGGAGTCGACGCGGGATATGCGGCGCTCGGTGTACGAACACGATCTGAAACGCCCCTTTGGCAGTCTCCTGCTGCATGAGATTACGCACAACGAGTTGCGTTCCGTATGCGACGCCATCCTCGCACGTGGCGCCCCTGCGACGGCCGTGCATGCGCGCGATATCGTGAAACTGGTCTTTAAGTACGCAGAACAAAGAGGGCAGAAGGTTGAAAACCCGGCGGATCTGGTTGCTCCCTCATCCATTGCCGTGTTTGAGCCGCGCGACCGCGCGCTGGGTGCCGAAGAGATCGCGCTGTTCTACGAACATATCGAATACGTGCAGTGCGCGCCGACGTTGCGCCTGGCTTGCAAATTACTGTTGCTCACCATGGTACGTAAGTCCGAACTGACGGACGCAACATGGACCGAGGTCAATTTTACCGATGCTCTGTGGACCATTCCGGCGAGGCGGATGAAGCGTCGCAACCCCCACAACGTCTATCTGTCACGCCAGGCGCTCGATATGTTCGTCGCGCTACGCACCTGTGCTGGTACGTCGCCTTACATTTTGCCGTCGCGGTATGACCCTGATGTGCCGATGAATGGCGCTTCGCTTAATCGCATCTTGGAGTCCGTCTGCTCCATGGCACGCAACTGTGGGAAGCAACTGGCCGATTTTTCGCCGCATGATTTGCGGCGAACGGCATCGACTTTGCTACATGAAGCAGGCTACAACACCGATTGGATCGAGAAATGTCTCGCCCACGAGCAGAGGGGCGTGCGAGCCGTCTACAACAAGGCCGAGTATTCTGTCCAGCGCCGAACCATGTTGCAAGAGTGGGCAGACATGATCGACGCCTGGACAAAGCAAAAAGTTTGAGAGATTACCTGGGCGGTCTGCCTTGCCCTGGCTGTGCCTGCGGCATTGCGGGCAGGCGTGCCGCTGTTTGCTGTTCGGCTATCCAAGCGTCCACTTCCTTGAGATCCCACGCGACCAGGCGCGATGTGATGCGAAAGCGGCGAGGGAACTGTCCCCGTTTTTCAAGGTTCAGGATAGTGCGCTCGCATAGCGGCACTTTTTGTAAGAGCTGCCGGCGTTTAATGAGAACTCGGCCAGGGACACTCAGTTCGCTCTCGGTCAGGACACGTGGAGCGCGAGGAGAGCGGCCGGCTTTCAGCCCAGACTGACGCTGGCGTTTGAGATTGCCGACACATGCTCGCTGACCAATGGCAGGGTGCATCAAGTTGGTAAACGGCGAATGGTTCGATGGGGGGAGGTATTTCATGATGGGCTGTCTCCATGACCGATAACGGACGATCCTGCATCATGGTCGCTGCTGTGACCTTGGGCATCAAGTTGAAATCCGGCATATTTTGCTGGCATTTCACGGCAATTGAGGGATGCAGTAGCGGCTGTCGTCACTGGCGTGTGGCCAATTGGCTGTGATCATGTGGGAAAGAGCCAGCAGGGAAGTGCCCTATGGGACTTTTCCTCCGTTCCGGACCCTTGAGAGGCGTGCGCGGGCGCTGGGTACATGTTACTGGTCTACTGCGAAGGCGCTGGCATCGCTGGCCGGAACAATAGAGATGGGCAGTGCACTGGGCGGTTTTCAGCGTTGGCACCAACATCTCGTCGAAAAGGTGGAGCGTGCCGGCGCAGGATGTCCATTGAATACAGCGTGGTGGAAGGGGGGCTATGATTTCGAGCTCAATGCCATGGCTCAGTCCGTATTTTTCCCGCTCTTCGTCCGTCAATACGCCACATGCCAACACCACCTTGTCGTGCACTTGGCACCATTCGATCAGTCGGCACACATCCTGCGCGATAAACCTGGATATCTGCTCGATCACTATTGTTGTTATGTCGTTTTGTAATGGCGGCGTGTCCAGGGGCGAAATACTCCCGCCCCTTGGCCTCACCCGATAGGATGCGCCAAACGCGGTTTCCATCGCCGCTAAGCACCATACTGGTGCCACGGACGCTTCACTGCAGAGTAACATTTTGAGGCACATGGCTTCCTCCGTGCCGGCTGGTTCGATAGTGGGCCTTCCTACTCGGGATGCGGGTAGGGAGGGTTGTAAGGCTCGTCAGGGACTTGCGGGCACCTCTTCGCTCAATAGGGTGGCTGGCATGTTTAAAACGCGCTCAGGGGCCGGATTGGGTGCCGGATGGCCTGCTTGCTGAGTCACTCCGGTGAAAGCTGGAGAAACGGCTGCATCATCTCCCTGGGAGGGGCGGCTGCTCGGTGGGGCGGGTTTGCGCTCAGTGGCGGGCAGCGCATTGATGCGTTTGAGTAGGCCGAGGGACAGTGCGCGCGTCGTGGCGGTGACTGCCCGTACAGTTTTCTTGATATGCGATTTCTCGGTGATTAGTTGGCTTGTCGAGATCGCTTCGTCAATGCATAAGGTTTCAAGCATGGGCATCAGCTGGTCGACTTTGCTGATCAATTCCAATAAGCGCCGGCCGAACATAGAAAACACTTTAGCCTCAATGGCGAGCGGTTCGATGTCATAGCTGGCCAATTCGGTGATGCCATGTTGATGGCACAGTTTCTCGAATGCGACGATACGCTGGTTGGCCAGGGCAATACGCGCGTCGAGCATGGTGCGCAATTCTTGTTCCACTTTATCGACATCCTCGGCCGGTAATTTCATCCTGGCAAAGACAGAAATAAAATGGAAATTCGCTTGTGATACATAGAAGCAACGCAAGTACAAGCGCTTGCCCTCAGGGCTGGCGAACGTGATATTGACCTTGCGGCTGGCTGATTCGACGCGTGTCAGATCGGCGGCGGCCTCCTTGGCCAGCAACTTCCTGTTGGTTTCGCCGTGATCACGCGTGACGATCAAGTGGGTTGGCGCTGGGTGGTTCATGGTGGTGTCCTCAAAAATGCCCATAGGGCTACATGACATGGTGTGCGCACTAACCTGTTGATTCAAGAGGAATGCGCGGAGCTTTGGAAGCGTATTTGCAGGAAATGCGTTCGCCAGTTCGGGCGGGGCGACAACTGCATGGATGCAGATGCCATTGCACGTTCCCAATGGCGGTGGATGGGCCGGGAGCGATTTTCGTCGAACCTATGTTGACAGGCCAGTGAGGGCAGCCTAAAGTGAGTCAATTATCGCAGCAGCTAGCCCTGCATCGTCCGGCAAGCCTTTCATGTGCGCCAAGCGCACCGCAGCACCGATTGGATCGTGTCCTGTTCCCAGGTACGACGTCCGTACTCCTGAAACGAGAGTGTTTTGACGCGCCATGCGCATCGTGCCCTCACGTCAAAGCACTTTACATAAGGGTTTCAGGACGGTAGCTGGCATCCCGCCGAAACGGCATCAGCCGACAGTATCAAGCCAGTCAATTGAAGTTCCGGTGCTTCGCGGCAACCGGATGATCTATTCCCCTTTGGGACGACGCATCCCAGTAGGGGATTGCCTCGTCCCTTTTTCTTGTGCGAGGCAATCATGAGTAATTCTCATATCCACTATGGTCGCGACCTCCAGGTCCAGGACACTCCGCTCCATCCTGGTACGCAGCGCGCGCAGGCGAACAAGGTATCGGCGCGCCAAACGAACGACGAAGTGATTGAATTTTCAGAAGAGGAGTTGGTGGCATTGCACTGGTGGCTATTGCGCAAAGTCAGTTTGCTCAGCGACCCGCGTACGCCGCTCGATGAGAAGTTTGAATTGGTCCGTTGGGTGTTTACGGACCCGGTCCGCGACACGCAGCCGTTTTCCTTCGTCAACTGCATGAAGGTGGTCAGCGGTAGTCCGTTGTCGCAGTTGCCGTTCATCGGTGCCATTGATGCGCAGGAAGTGCGCGATTGGATTGGTTCCCATTTGTACTGCTGGTTCATGAGCGCGTTGCAGGACTACCCTGCGTGGGTTCGTGAAGCGGTACAGGCAAAGCCAGATTGGATTTCCGACAATTTGTTTAAAAACCCGCAGTGGATGAACGAGCAGATCAAGCTCCATGAATCCGATCTCTTTGCATCGCACAGTTCAGAGCGGGACGCCGGTTACTTGCGGGGCCGTGGCGCGACGGATGCACGCCCGGCTGGTAAGAGGGGAGGAAGCCATGCGTGATGCAACCATTGCCGCTGCCTTCCCCTTTGCTCGATGCTGCCGAGTGCAGGATATCGACGATTTGACTTTCAGAATCAAGGAAAGTGAGATCGTTGTGGGTCAACCGGGGCGTGTTTTTTTACCTTGGGCAAGAACTGCGGTCAATACGTTTGTCCTTGGTGCCGGGTGGTTTTCAGGTTGAGCCGCAGCGTCACCGGCCGGAGAGAAGAGCGATGTTTCTCACGTTAAACGACCTGCTGTCGGGACGAGTTGGCCTTGCCATTGATCACGGGGGACTATTTTCGCGCCGCGTGTCGTACTCGACTGCAGGCAATTTTCTCAGCGGCCGGGCCTGACTGGGGAGGTCAACATGACGAACAACAAGGAAGAATTCAACGCGCATTTTCAGCAGGTCAAGCAACGCGCGTTTGGACGATGGACGGAAATTCTGCTGGCGCTGGGCGTGGATGCAAAAGTGCTCAACCAACGTAATCAGCCGTGCCCGTTGGGTGATTGCGGCGGCACTGACCGGTTTCAGTACACCGACAAGTTTGGACACGGCAACTATGTTTGCCGTGGCTGCGGTGCCGGTGGCGGATTCAAATTATTGATGGGCTGCTTAGGACTGAACGCAGCGGATGCCCTGAATAGGGTGGATACCTACCTTGGTACGACTGCTCCCGGGCCGCTGCTCTCGCTCCCTCAGGATTCATGCGCGGAACGTAAAAGCTTGATTCGGAAAATTTTGGCCGAAACGGTGCCAGTGTCGCCGGGAGACGAGGTTGACAGGTATTTGCGGAACCGTGGGGTGAGCTTGGAGCGGTATCCAACGACGCTGCGGCTACATCCTGCGTTGGGCTATTACGAGCGCAATGTGGCCACTGGTCAAGCTGTGGTGGTTCGACGGTACCCTGCCATGGTGGCCTGCGTGCAGGACAAAAGTGGCCACACGGTGTCGTTGCATCGGACATATTTGAGCAATGGCCAGAAGGCCCCCGAATGCGCGGTCAAGAAGCTGCTGTGTGCTGGGGTAGGTGGTGCGGCAATTCGGCTCGCGCCATCGACAGATGAATTGGCGGTGTGTGAAGGCATCGAGACGGCGCTGGCCGTGATGAAGCGTTCGCATCAGCCGGTATGGGCGGGAATTAGTGCTGGGAACCTGGAAAAGCTCTGGATCCCGGAAACAGTCAAACGCTTACGAATTTACGCCGACAACGATGCGCATGCATTTTTTGATGGCCAGGCAGCAGCCTATAGGCTCGCGCGCCGGTACCTAAAATCCCATGCGGGTAGGGCAGGGAGATCGGTTGATGTGTTTGTACCGAAATCGGCCGGTGCCGATTGGGCAGAGGTGCTCTTGAAGATTTCCCAGCGCCCGCGTCATGCGGCGTGAGGTGCGGAGAGCACAAGAGTAGATATGGTGCGGCGGCTGTTTGGTCGCCGAATGGTGGCGCAATCGTGCGCCCACGTGGAATGTAGTCGATTTCGCGTGCTTGACCCTGCGGGGGATGCGCTCCCGCCAGGGAATTGCATCGCCCGCTTTTTTCATGGAGGTTGTGATGAAAACAGGACGTCCTTTGGAACAACTCGTTGTCGAACTCGAGCGGCAGGCAGCGCTCAAGAAAGACATGATCGTGCCGGCAACGAAGCTGGTGAGCGAAACGACAGCGGCAGGTCAGTGCAATCTGGTCATCGATGAGCCCTATGGCAAGAAACGGTACCTGATGAACGATTTCGCCTGCGCGCAGCTGGCAAAGAAACTGGATATACCGTTACTGTATTTCAAACGGATGCGTACATTTGATACCGAGCTGCTCGATGAAAACATCAATGCGTGGCTCAGAATCAATGCCACAGACAGCTATATGGTGCGGACCATGGCGGGTCGCGCCAGGGCTTTTTTGTCGTCGCGTTTCCGCCGGCTCGATAACATCGATTTGGCGCACAGTATTTTACCGATCTTGTTGAAACTGCCCGGTGCCCGTGTTGAATCGGTGGAGCTGACTGAAACCAAGATGTATTTGAAGGTGGTCAGTGCCGAGGTGACGTATGAGGTCACCCCGGGTGACGTCTTGCAGGCCGGTGTCGTGGTCAGCAATTCGGAAATCGGGGTGGGGCGGCTGCGTGTGGATCCGTTGATTTATCGACTGAAATGCAGCAATGGACTCATTGCTTGCGAGCGTTCGATGCGGAAAAACCATGCCGGCCGTTTGCTGGAATGCGGCGATGACGTAGTTCTGCAAGATGACACATTGGAGGCCGAAGATCGCGCGATATTTTTGAAAGCGCGGGATATGGTGCAAACTGCGGTGTCGGAGACGACCTTTCAGCTGATATCGGACAAGATGCGCAAGACCATGGGCATCGCGTTGACGGGAGATCCGGTGAAAGCAGTGGAGGTATTGGCGAATCGCTTCGTATTGAATGAGGCGGAACGTGGTGGCGTGTTACGCCATCTGATTGCCGAACAGCAGCTGAACGGCTACGGCTTGCTCAATGCGGTGACGGGCTATTCCCAGGAAGTGGACGACTATGATCGTGCCACTGAGTTCGAGGAGTTTGGTGGGAAAATGCTCGAATTCTCGAGTAAGGAGTGGAGCGAGGTTGTTGAAGCAAAATAGCATGGCATGACTCCTCATGTCATGACGATGAAGTTCCCCGGTTGCTTGGCTGCCGGGGAATTTCAGTCCATCAAACGTGACACGAGTCTCGCTATGTCAAAAACGGTTGACGTTGATTGCTGCTTTAATACGCCCTAATATTTTGAGAGTAAGCATCGCCTTGGATATTTTTACAAGAGTTGGGTTGTAGCGCTGGTTTTCGCAACGAAGTAACAGGCCTTCTCCCACGATGATTTCGATGTGTCGCACAAGGCGTTTACCTTGGTACTCCAATACATAGATCCCGTTAACCTCGACTTCATTTACGGTTCCATCAAAAAAAAATGGTGCGCCATCATGGATGAGCGGAACCATGTCATCCCCCTTCATCACACCGACTTGATTGGTACCGCTAAATGGCGCGGTTTGCGCGAGCAAGTGACCGATCCAGTCAAAGGCGGGCATTTCGCGTCCGTACAGCTGTTCCTGGACATGTGCCGATAGCTGTTGCTTGGGAAACGGAAGACGATTCGATGTCAACCCCAGGATCCAGTTCGCATCCATGTCGAATTGGAGGCAGACAATGGCGAGCGATTTCAGATCGGGCAGGCCGGGTTTTTCTTCGTCGATCCAGCGCGCCACTGTTTGCAGGGCGCGGCCGGTAATGTCACTGAGGAAGTGTTCGCGTTGGTTTGACAGGACTTCCCGTCTGTCGAGTTCGTCAATGAGCCGTTGCCGGACACCAGGGACGATATCGATGTCCAGTGCTCGGACGGCATCTTTCGTAAGCGGGATGTTATTGCTTAATGTCACGATTTTTGTCTCCATGCGGGGTAAAGTGAGAGACTTTGGATTGTTTGTAGATTATTTGTAGCAGTTGTTAAGTGCGGATTTTCGTAGGGGTGAGTTCGATTTTAGAGCGAGAATCGCATTTCCTCTAGTGAATTTTTGCCAAAGTGCATATAAATATTTTTATTCGATTAGCAGTTGCTATTGACCTTTTAAATTTTGCGGAGTAGTCTTTTTTTAATGTGCTATTGCCTTCGCGCGCAGTCGTTTTACCCATGACTTCGCCCATCAGTTGACCCACATGGCAGATATGCACAGCGGAAACCGGATGAATGACCACGCCCCGCCATCGCGGGGCAAAGCGGGGTGGACCATGGAAGACGCGATTCGATACACGGAAGTGCAGTACCTCAACTTGAATTACTTGCTCACGATTCAGGTGGGTCTCAAGCATGACCCCTGGCCACTTGCTGTACCTTTCACCTCGACACTGCCTCAGCGGAGACGCTCGCTGCAATGAGCGTGGACGCATTGCAGCGGCTGGCTGCAAACATGTCGCACGAAAGCCTGTTTAAGCCGATAGGCAATTTTAAAACGCTCCTCGAAACGCCGCCCGTATTGGCCATGACGTTGTGCCGCGTCGGCGCTGCTGATCCGGCTGCCACCCGTGGCACAACGCGTTCCGGCCAGGCCACGGAAACTCAAGCTCGGATCGCATAGGTGACGTATGGCGTACGAACATGCAGAGCGGCATATTCAGGCCCTGCAGCTTGCCAAATCCTGCGTTGAACTGGGTGCGCGTATGAAGACCGTCGCCTATTTGACTGGATTGAGTGGATCTCTGTTGCGGGAATATTTCTACAATGACCGGCCGGCCACCGGTGGTCGATGGCCCAGTTCGCAGGATTGGTACCACATGGCGACCCTGGTGCAACGTGCGGAGGCGTCACTGATTGCCACTATTTTTTACAGTTTGCGCACAGAACATGCCTGCGCGGCACGCAAGGCCATGGTCTGCGCCTATAAGATGTATCGGGAGCGCTGGAATGGGCGCTCCAGTATCTCGTTTGACCGCGCTTTTGAACTGATCGCTAGCGTGGAGGGCATTTGGACCCACCGCTCACGGCAGTTGGCTCTACATACCTGCGCGCGGTGTCGTTGCCGCTATCTGATTGCACTTGGCGATACCTCGGCGGACCACTCTGGCTGTGTGTTTTGCAAGCTCGTCAAACGATATGCGACTGATTCCCGTATTCAATTGAGCTTTGTTAGCAAGCCTGGGCTGCGCCTGACTGTAGAATAAATCTAGCCAATTGATAGTTTGCTCAGTGGGTCTCTGTCGTCGGGCACTATTCGCGACGTATTACCGCTTAGCCTCAGACTGGATGCCTATAGCAATGCTTTATGTTGCTCTTAATGCAATACTCTCCTACACTGACCGATCCGGTTGTTCGCTAGCGGCCAACAGCGGACGTAGCTAGAAAAGGAAGAAAGTAATGGATTGGACGCCCATTTCGGAAGTTGACGTATGGGACTTGGTAATTAAGGCAGAGGCCAGGATGTCCCCTCAGCTCTCTAGACTTTGGCAAGCCATCAAAATCACGCCCCAGAAATGGAGTGAGCAATCGCACGGAAAGGCAGGCGGCGGGTTTTGGGTTGTGGCTGTAGTTGGAGAGAATGCGATTTGGTACAACGATATCGAAGATGGATTCAACCGGTCCTCATATCGACACCACGGCGAGCTTGATGAATACGTCTGCAACCAAGATGAGCTGGAGGTCACTGTTCAAGGCGTATTGGGGCTCATCGAAACCGGAATCGACATCACTCCGCGTCGTAGTGCGCCCGTCGCTGGAGTGTATCAAGCATAAGGCGCTAACGGCCAAGAGCAGACGAAGTAGCAAGGGAATGACTGGATGTACCAACCGAAAAAAATTGAACCGTTGACTGCTTTTTTTCTGACGACGTTAATATCATTAGGCTATGTTTGCCTGATCTTTCCACTATTGGAGCTGTTGCGCGCGCCGCAGATGCTGGGTCATGTCATGAGCGTTTGGTTTCCCTGCTTGCTAGCAGCCTTGGTATTTGTATCACTGACTGGCCGCGTATCGACGACGAAGCTGGCGTTATATCAGCGCACGCTTGCCGCTGCGGTGCTTGCCCCCGCTGCTGCGTGGGCGGTGTACTTTTTTGTTGGTTTCGTCTTCTTAGGTCGGGAGATGTGAATGCGACCGATTACGGCCAAAAGCGGACGGCCCTTGGCACGAAATGCATCTGTACTGATGATGGAATCATTGAAATGCAACATAAAATTCGAATTGCAGCCGCTGGAAACACGCTTGCCCCTGCGTTGGGAGTCTTGAACAAACTTGGTTATACGGTAACTCGAGACAAGACGGCTGAACAACAATATCAAGCGGAAGATGACACTTGTATTTTTGTCGCTGATGACCCAGTGACTCTACTGGGGCTTGTAAAGATTTACGAGGAACGTGGTGCTGACTGGCAGCCGAGCGATGAAGAAGTGCAGCTCTTGCTTTTGCTCGACGAATGTGAGGAATAACGGCCGAGTTCGGCCAGAAGCGGCCATTCGAATTGGAGTGACAATGTGTGAGATTTTTTGATTGACAATCCGCTATGCTCTGTTGCCGCTACCGGCCAAGAGCCGCCGTTCGATTTATGAAAGGGAATAAAGCTATTGTCCATCCGCCATTACTTCGCAACGCTAGTTTCCTCATCGGAGCTCGCCGCAACGTATCGCTTCACACCAGATTCAATTACTAAGAAACACTGGGGTATTGTCGAATTCGACATGACGAACTTCAAGCATAGCATTGTGGAGTTGGCTCCAGACCCCGAGGAATGGGGATGGCCTCAAGAGACTGTTTGCATGTGTCTTGGAAGGAAGCTAAAGCAGCACGTTGGACTTTTCGGTGCCTCCGCTCCGGTTACTTTAGAATGGGTTTCGTAATGCCCGTATTCGGCCAGTAGCCGCCCTTGCCATGTCAAGAAGTGCAATCTTTTCACACACTTTTGCAGTTGCGAACGTATATAAATGTTTGTTGCGAGAAAAAATTTAGTTCAATTTATTCTTTAATAAATTTTAATGGTAAAAGTAAAATTCATTAGTGCTGTGATTTCTCTTTCAGCTCTTGTTGGTTGCGGAACTTCATCTAACCTTAAACGTGACTCAGAAATACACGTGGATCAATCTAGCAGTATATTATTGTTAAAGGTTTCGCCTCAATATCGAATTCATTTATTGAGAGGGCGTATCGAGGAGGGCGTCTGGGTTCGGCCAAAGCTTGACGTGCCTGAAGTAAACATCATACCTGAGTCAGATGGCTATATTTTTGTAAAACTAAAAATTAATGAAGAAAATGAACGACTTGCCGTTTCGCTGGTGTTCCCGGGAGAGAAAGCTTATGGTCCATGCGAAGGATCAACAGGAGCAACTTTCGACCTGAGAGCGAATTCGATCACCTATGTTGGTGAGTTAAGCTACCAATTCGATGGCACAACCCTTAAATACCAACATAAAATGGACATATCTGACGCACAGAACTATCTCATTAGCAATTATGGAACTAAACTTCCCAAGTTGGAAGTTGTGCCGATGAACCCCATGACTATTAAAACAACTTTCTGTGCCCCTAAAGGTACCGTAACTATCCCAATTTACATCCCTAGAGGGCGATAGTTCGCAATTTTTGGACGAAAATATTTTTCTGTAATTTGGAGAAAATGCTATCTCACAAATTTCTTAAATGATCATTTTCTTAACATTGATCGCACTCGGCCAAGAGCAGCCCTCTGCGTTCAATCTGGTAACTTAGGTGAGGGGCCACTTAACTTCTGTTAGACGTAATTAAATTATGCAAGCCATAACTGACTATCAAAAAGAAGTAGCCAAACTTACTGCGAAATTTTTTTCAAAGGAAAAGCCGCCTATTTTACAATTTTTGGATGAAGAAGAAAATACTAAAATTTACGTATTAAAAGCAAGAGATTCACCCGGACCTGGGCTTACTTCATTTGCGACAATTGGGCTGTCAGACCATCCTCTCTATCTTAGAGGTGATGAATTTGAAACCCGAACCGAACTAATTTGTGCCTGCGACTCCAATCGTGAAGATTTTGCGTGCATTTTAGCGACATCATCTTTTTTTATTGTCAATTCAAAATTTTTTTGCGCTCCAGGAATAATATTTCCCGGAATCATAGAGATGCATAATTTATCGAAAACGATGAGCGATGTGTATTTCACAAATCCATTTCTATGGGGAGATAAATTTCAATCTCTGCATATTAACAATAAAAATGTTGCATGGTTACTTGCCATTCCTATTTCAAAATCGGAAACGAAGTTTGCTGCGGAGTTCGGATCTGAAAAGTTAGAGAAGTTATTTTCGGAAGAGGACACTGATATTTTCGATTTGAATCGTGCATCGGTGGTTTGAGATGCATTCCCCCTCAGGCACGGCAGAATACACACGTCTAACTCACTTGTGCTTCGGGATACGTTCGGCAATAAATGCGAAGGTCCGAGATGGGGCGGAACCGGCCAACGACGGCAACCGATTGAATCCGCAGCCAGAAGCAGACAGTCTGCCTTTCAACTTAGCGATCACAGAATGATACTTTTCTTAGACTTTGATGGTGTACTCCATCCGTTTCCGATGACGTCGGCCAAGCGACAAGACTTGCTGCGCAGATGCGAATAACTTTCGCCCGTTCTGCCAATTGCGGCAAGAGGTGCAAATCAAACCGGATTCGCCTCGCTTGTCCCCGGAGATCCGCAAGTCATGCCGCGTACATCACGGCTCGTCGTAATTCGATGGAAGCGCCAAAGGCGTTTTGATAAAGTGAAATTGCTGCTGGGCAGCTTGCATCGACGAGATGCCTGCTTAGTCAAACAACAAGAATGGGCCTGGCAGAATGAAGGGAGTGGAACTCAATATACGGATGGAAGAAAACATGCCTGAACGAAATTACGTTCAAGTCAAGTACGATTCTGTGGTTGGCGCATCTCCTCTTTCCCGCAATTTTGTTTCCAGCACTTGTTGCGGAAGGTTCATGTTGCCTCTGGCTTCTGATCAAAGGCGTTAATGTCGCTGCATGGGAACGCCAAACGAGAACGTCTTTAGAACGAATGTAGAGGGATTGAATCCGCAGCCAGGACCTGACGATCACTACGCATCGCCTTAAGTACANATGTTGCCTCTGGCTTCTGATCAAAGGCGTTAATGTCGCTGCATGGGAACGCCAAACGAGAACGTCTTTAGAACGAATGTAGAGGGATTGAATCCGCAGCCAGGACCTGACGATCACTACGCATCGCCTTAAGTACATTTCTATTTAAGAGAAATATGAAAAATTTCAACACGCTACTGTTTTTTATCTTGGCCATGCTTCCGTTCCACGCGAATGCGGTTGACCAAGAAAGTCACAGTTTTGTTGCAGACCCTAACATCCAAAAAATTGCGGAAGCTTATGCTTTAGATGCCGTGGACTTGGCTAAAAGCCAGTTTGGTATGCAGCTGGATTGGAGTGATGCCAGCATTGAAAATGTCGAAAGAGCTTTGGTAAAGATTCACGCTTCTTACGTCGCTAAGACGCCGAGACCCTCACAAGAGCAGGTGATGTTATTTGCCAAGGGGTTCGGTAGCTATGTTGGTGAGGTGTACCGCAGGAATTATGGCGCGGAGTGGGGCATGATTTCGATTAATGGCCAAAAATTCCCAGGACTTAGAACGAAGTCAGGCACCAACTTTTGGCCATGGGGGCGAGTGGTAAAATTCATCACAGATGGGGACGAAAATAACGTCTTTGATTACTATCGAGAGCTC
The DNA here is from genome assembly GCF_002127655.1 of Janthinobacterium sp. GW456P. Taxonomy (GTDB): domain Bacteria; phylum Pseudomonadota; class Gammaproteobacteria; order Burkholderiales; family Burkholderiaceae_D; genus Janthinobacterium. The sequence continues at coordinate 15,716 of NZ_NEHB01000013.1, read as the reverse complement.
TTGAAAAAATGAGGCGATAGGCTCATTCCGGCCAAAAGCGGCCCTTCATTCCAGTCCGTGTGAAACGTAAGGTCAACAATGGAACGAGTTCCAGGCATATCGACAGCGCCGAACGAATTATACGAGTTGCAGGAAATCGCCCGACTGGCGACTCGTACTGCGCTCGAGGGATACGAACCAATGCCCGAGGAGTGGGCGAAAGATCTAACGCTTGGAACGTTTTTCGATGGTGACGACCGAATTTTTGAGCTACACATCGCCGCAGAAAAGCCAGCTGACGCGGTGGTAATCAGTACTGCACGGGTCAACGATTTGAACAGTGTGTTGCGTTGACCGATTGAATCCGCAGCCAGGAACAGACACTCCCTTCGTGAAATTTTTTGGAAACTTAAGGATGAAAACGTGTGACGAATGTGGAAGCGAATACCGTGATGAGGCTGCTATTTCATGGCTAGTTTGTGTCCGGAATGCGCTTCTGTGCTTTATGGATTGCCGAATTGTGAGCACGTTTTCGATGCTGGTAGATGCCAAAGATGCCTATGGGATGGCCGAAAAAGTGATTTTGTGCGAAAACTGGATAATAAATGTGCGAGTTTCCCGGTTTAGTAATTCGTTATGCTTTGGGGTCGCAAGCGGCCACTAGCAGGTTTTCAATTTTTTCGAAATGAATAATTCATAATGGATTTCATCGAGCTTGCATTCAAAAGGTTGGATCGAAGGCTTACCACGAATGATTACATAGTTTGGGCGGATGGTTTGCTAGTAGCTGGGAGCGAAGCTTCTAGCATCGCTGAACTAGCGAGCTGGTCTTGGGAGCCTAACCCGGATGCAGAGATGATCGAGCGTATATTTCGTTCATGCGTAAGCGAGCTCGGACTTATCATTCCCTCGACGTGGGAAGATGCGTTTTCTGCTTACGTTGTCGACATCTGCAATCGTGTCTTACAAGGCGAGATGCAGCCGCATGATTGCCTATCAAAGATGATAGAGTTTGCGGAAGATGATGAGAACCCATTCGTTTTTTCGGTGTGGGGAGATCTAGCGAAAGACTTATTGAATGCACCGGGTGAGATTATTTTTAATGATGTGCTCGACCTTGACGATGCATCTGAATCAATCCGTAAGACAGCATCCCAATTTTTAGAGCTCTATGCAAGGGATTTGCCAGCAAGATTCCCGTTTGTTTGGCAGTGCAAGGAATGCGGTGAAGTCTGCAACGACGAAACATATACTGATGAATTATCTAGAACCTGTCCTTCGTGCAAATCGGCATTCGCACTAAAGAATATGAGATTTTTTAGAAATCGTAGCGATTATTGAAAGTCGCGGCACCAAAGAAACTTAGCATAACTGGCCGTCTCCGACCGGCCAAAAGCGGCCCTTCATTCCAGTCCGTGTGAAACGTAAGGTCAACAATGGAACGAGTTCCAGGCATATCGACAGCGCCGAACGAATTAGACGAGTTGCAGGAAATCGCCCGAGTGGCGACTCGTACTGCGCTCGAGGGATACGAACCAATGCCCGAGGAGTGGGCGAAAGATCTAACGCTTGGAACGTTTTTCGATGGTGACGACCGAATTTTTGAGCTATACATCGCCGCAGAAAAGCCAGCTGACCCGGTGGTAATCAGTACTGCACGGGTCAACCGAAAATCAAGAAATGTCGTGGTCACAATCTCAAATCTCACAGAGCGAAAGCGAAGCTAGTCTCTTAGTTGCTGAGGAATGGCTGCTATGGGGCGAAAGCGGAAGTACACGGTGGCCAGCTATAGAGTGGCGAGCGGATTCTCATCAGGGGTGCGACAATGGTTAGAGTATTGCTGACCGAAATGTTCCGGTCCATTGTTTCGGCTCGGCTTTCTGTACATCAATCGTCACCAAAAGAGGCTCGGCGGTTTCGATGGGAGAGGCGTGTTTCCTTGTTCCGTGTTCGTGTTCAGAACTGGAATATCTTGAAAATTATCCTGCAGCGTCAGCTCGGTCGTCAGAACTGCATGACTTGTTTGCGTCAACTACACGAATGGATGGCGGTCTCGATACGGCAGGCCGCTATACCAGCGCATTGATCGCCATTCTGTCGACGAATACTCCGTTTGGAAGCCAGGCTTTCACCGAGACGTCGCTGGAACTGCATAGCCATAATGGTCACATAGTCATGTGAGTGTTTCTTATGGCCGCATGGAATCTCTTGAAATCCCTGGTTGGGTTTGGCCGCCAACGTCAATGTGATAGCAGGCGTCCGGACGCACCCGTTTGTCCGGAGCGCTCACCTCCTGCCAAAGGCAATGCGCGTCATGGCGGCATGCTTGTCCGTAGTGTCGATGCGATATTGGACGACAATCGAGATATCTTGGGACGCATCAAATTGGCTTATGGCGGCGACGCGCAGGCCTTTGCCAAAGAAATGCTTCCGCTGATCAGGAAGTACATCGCGTACGTGAACGTATTGCCTGCAACACAAGACAGTTTTTTTCATCGCCCAGGAGGTTTAGCACGCCTGGGGCTGGAGACGGCGTTCTTTGCACTGCAAGCGACCGATTCGCAGATTTTCGCTGGCAGGGCGACGATATCGATACGTCGACAGTTAGAGCCACGCTGGCGTTTTGGTACCTTCGTCGCGGGCCTGTGCGTGTATCTGTACCTTGCGCTCGACACCATCGTTGTCAGTGACGTGGAAGGAAAGGTGTGGCCGCCATACCTGACACCACTTGAAGACTGGATCCACCAACACGAGGTTGACCGTCTTTTCGTCAGATGGAGTGAGGCTAGGCAGGAGTGCCGCTCCCTGTCATTGTTTGCGCTACCGTTGATCCTGCCAACCGATACGTTGACTTACCTGGCCCACGAGGGCTCGATCATCCTTGCCCATATGCTTGCCGCGATCAGTGGTGAAGTGCGGTATCAAGATCATAACGTCATTAACCATCTCGTCAATCGGGCGGCTACTTTGGTGATCTACCGAGACTTGCGAGACGCCGATGCGCCAGCCGGGAAGGCACGGGCGAGAGCATATCTTGCCAGGTTTTTGCTGAACGCGATGCGAGAACTAGTGCAGTCTCATCAGGGATGGGGACCAAATACGGACCGTTCCCGCATGTGGTTTGGGCGGGATGGCCTGTTTCTGGTGTGGCCGAACGGTATAAGCGACATACTCGCATTGCTGGAAGACGAAGGATTGTATGGTTTGCCAGCCTCCCCAGTAGAAGCCATGGAAATTTTGAGCGATGCTGGGATCATCCTGCCAAGGAGTTCCAACGAATATGTCTGGTCAATTGGGCCGCCTGATGCCAGGGAACCTTTGGATGCGTTGAAGTTGGTGACGCCAGCCTGTGTCCTTGCTGTGTTGCATCCGCCACCAGTGGCGCTTGACATGGATATGGCGCTCGACTTCTCTCATGACGAGGTGCGGACCACGGAGCGTGGTGCCAAGCCTCGGCAGGCGAGGGAGACACCGCCCGAAGCTCCGGCAGAGCACGTTGTTCCATCGGCCCCGCCGGATGCCAGCGATCCTCAACTGTCCTTGCCTTCCATCGCACCTATGCCCGCTTCTGCGGACAGTACCTGTATCGAATCGCCTGGGGGGAGACGGCAGGGAAGGGCGAAGAAAGTCAAGGATACCGCGTCAATCCAATCGGCAGCGGGTATCTGCTCTCTACGTGCACCGATTCGCCTGCATCCGGGCATAGCCAAGATACTGCAAGTGATCGTGCAGTCTCTCAACGATACGGCATCGCCACCGGCGTGTTGCCCCATGGAATCTGGCCTGTTTGTACCTTTGGATGCGTTTGCGGTGCGACTGGTGGATGCAAAGATGGTGCTACGTGCGCTTGCCGATGCCAACATGCTAGTGGCAGGGTCAACAGAGACCGATCCAGTTGAATATCACAGCCTACATGGCAGGCAATTGGCCGGGATAGTCATCGCACGTCAATTTATCGAGGGCATGGATGCAGCAACTGCGCCCTCAATCGATGCGAACGCAGGCTGACCATGTTGCTTAGACGGTATGAAATGCCGTGGCGTCGGCCCATTGAAGGGGCAGCCGTGCTGGCATGGATGCTCACCGCCGTGAGTTTCTACCTTTTGATACCGCATTCTTTGCCTCCGCTGGCTGGATTTCCACTTGTCCTTGCTTCGATACTCATGGCCTTGATTCGCTGTCGGCAAATGTTGCGGGTTGTGCGTATCCGTGCGGGATTGGCTGGCCGGGCGATGGAAATGGTTCCCATTGCCCGGCTGGCGAAATGGACCGGCGATCCTGAGCAGGTTGTATTCGGTCTGGGTTTTATCTGGCTACCAATGCACTCTCAGCGTCTTTACGAGCTGATCAAAATTGATTATCGCGCGATGAGTGTTCCTCCCTGGCTCATCAAAGCTTTGGGATATCAGCCAAATCCGCAGTCAGATGCAGAGATTGGCTTACCCTGGATTCATGGTGTCGAGTCGGAAGAGCGTTTATTGGGTCGGCCGCTGCAAAACTTCGAAGGGGGAACTCTGGTGGTCGGAACCACTCAGTCCGGCAAAGGGGTGTGTCTTGGCTGGTTGATTTCTCAAGCCATTCGGCGTGGCGATGTCGTCATTATTATTGATCCGAAGAATTCACGCCGCCTTAAGCGACTGGTCATGAAGGCCTGTGAAATGTATCGCGAGCCAGACAGCTTCCTGTGGTTTCATCCGGCCTTTCCAGAAACGGGTGTCCGTCTCGACTTTACGTTCAATTGGCAAAAGCCTACAGAAGTCGCTTCCCGAATTCAGTCGATCATGCCACCAGACACAGCCGGAACGTTCAGCGCATTCGGCTGGGATGCCGTGAATGTGGTCGTGCAAGGGATGGTGAAGCTAGAGAGACGTCCGAATTTGGCAAAGCTGAAGCAATACATTGAAGGGGGCGTCGAGCCGATCCTGGAACAGGCGCTCGAGCGTTTTTACGAAGAGCTCCTTGGGCTGCAGTGGCGTAGCACGCCCGAGATGGTGCGCTTGCTCGACAGGGCGCGCAGAGGGCAGATCAAATCGCCGACGCCGGCGGCGAGCCATGAACTATTGGCGTATGTGACGTACTACGATCACCATGTGCAGGAGGCCAGGCGCGATCCGGTGGTCAGTTCTCAAGTCCGGGTATTCCAGCATAATCGCGAACATTATCAGAAAATCACCGCCAATCTTTTACCGATCTTGTCCATGCTGACATCCGGCGATCTTGGTAAAAGCCTGTCTCCCGATCCTTTTGATGCCGATGATCAGCGCCCGATCATGAATCTGGAAAAGATCGAGCGCGCTGGACATGTACTGCTTTTGTGTCTGGACTCGTTGCCGGATCCTTCCGTCGCCACGGCAATCGGAGCCATGGCCCTAGCCGACCTGGCCGCCCGTTCAGGTATTCGCTACAACCTGGGAGGAGAGCGGCGCATTTCCCTGTTTGTCGATGAGTTGTCGAACGTGATTAATCAACCGTTGATCGAAATCCTGAACAAAGGTGCCGAGGGTGGGCTGTACACCACGGCCGCCATGCAGACGATAGCCGACCTGGCGAAACGCCTTGGCAGCCAGGAGGCGGCACGCATGGCACTGGGGAACCTGAATAACCTCATTGCCTTTCGCACCAAAGACCAGCCCACTCAGGAGTTCATCAATGAAACATTGGGGCAAACTACCATCCATAGCATGAAAGTGGGGCATAACACGGCCAGAGATGGCCATTTTACGGATTTCACGGCAGTCGATTCAACGCAGTTATCTGCGCACCGACGTCCTTTCTTGCGTCCGCTACGACCGCTCGGTGGTCGAGGTCAAGATCGAGGGCAATATCTTTGGCGAGGACGGCAACCTGGGGCTGCGCGGCACGCTCGTCTCCAAACAGGGGCAGCTGCTGGCCAATAGCCTGCGCGCTGGCATCGTCAGCGGCATCGGCCAGGGTTTCGCCCAGGGGAATAGCTCATTTACGACGTCGCCGTTTGGCACCCTGTCGACAACGACCGGCGGCACCGGCGACCAGTTCCGCCGCGGCATTGGCAGTGGCATGGGGAGCGCGCTCAACAACCTGGCCAACTATTACATCCGGCTGGCCGAACAGACGTTTCCTGTCATCGAGGTGCATGCGGGGCGCAAAGTGGACGTGGTGCTGACGCGCGGCGTGCGCATTCCTGCTCGGCCCATGTCACGCAGCGACGCGGACCGGCAGGATCAGCTCGGCCTTGCCGAGCGCACGATGGAGGTTCCCAATGATGAAGCTGACTAAACTGGGCCTCGCCGCACTCGCCTGCGCCGCCACACTCGGCGCCTACGCCAGTACGGCCCAGGACACACTGCTCGCCACGTTGAAGCAAACCTATCCCGGTACGGCCTTTGATACGGTCACGGCGACACCTATCCCCCATGTCTTTGAGGTGTGGATGGGAGATAACGTCGGCTTCGTCGCCGATACGCGCCCTGACTACATGATCTTTGGCCGTCTGGTCGACCTGCGCGCCATGCGTGACCTGACCGCCCCGAAACTGCAGCAGCGCACCAAAGCCGCCGACCCGGCAGCGCCGACGGTAGCGGCTATCGATGTACGCCAGTTGCCGTTGGCCGATGCGATCGTCTCCACCCAGGGCAAGGGCGAACGCGTCCTTTATCTCTTCACCGATCCACATTGTCCGTATTGCCGCCAGCTCGAACCGGAACTGGTCAAGGTACCCAACCTGCGCATCTACAACTTCATGGTGCCGTTCCAAGATCAGGGTTTACCTCTGCGTATCTGGTGTGCTACCGACCGCATCGCTGCCTGGCGCAGCGCCGTCAGCGGCACGTTGGACGGGCAGGGCGCACCAGCCCAATGCGCCCATCCGCTCGACCGCAATCTGGCCCTGGCCAGCAAATTGGGCGTACAGGGCACGCCGACCCTCTTCTTTGCTGATGGCGCACGGGAAACCGGTTTTATCAGTGCCAGCGAAATCGAGGCCCATCTGGCGCAGGCCGCGTCGCGCCACCAAACCAGCAAGAACCCAAAGGAGTAATCATGCAACTGATTTCATCGATTTCATTCTGCGTCAACAACCTGTCCGCCGCAGCGGCTTGCCTGACGCTTCTTGCCGGATGCGGTGACATGACGGGCCTGGCCGGTAAGTCCGAGTATGCCTGCAAGGCGCCGGAAGGCGTGCTGTGCAACTCCGTATCCGGCAATTACTACAACTCGTTTACATTGGGCGGCGGCGCGGCGTCCAAAGGGGCTCCCACAAAAGGAACGCCGCATGCAGCCCCGCGCAGCATGTACACGATGCTAAAAGGTGCATCCAGCGGCAGCGCCATCCAGGGGGCACCTGCGTTCGAGCCCGCCGCACTGCGCTCGCCGCCACGCGTCATGCGGCTCTGGATCAAACCTTGGGAGGACAGTGACCATGATCTCCACGATCAGTCCTTTGTCTACCTGCAGACAGACCCGGGCCGCTGGCAGATCGCCCATGCGCAGCGGCAGATCCGTGATGCCTATGCTCCCTTGAAACCGCCCGCACCTGAGCAGGCGTCATCTCCTAGTACAGCGTCCCCCTCCGGACAGGCCAGCTCCGGCGCCGAAACACGGCCAACCTCGCCGCCAGCGGGAGGGCCTGCCGATCCTCCCGTCGGGGCCGTCACGACGGTTCCAGAAGGCGCGCCGTCTCAAGCGTCGGCAACAAGCCGATAGTGGTGTTGAATGCAGAGAGGACAACCATGCTCAAGTTTTTCACGCCCGAAAAAGCTGGCGAAGGGATCAGCGCTGGCATCTGGGATCTGTTTGGATTAAGCAGAGGCGAGGCATTTTCCAAGGATCAGTTTGCCAGCTGGCTACCGTACGGTCCCTATGTCGACAGCGAGCAGCTGTTCATCAATCGCCATCACCGGCTCGGCTTCATGCTGGAACTCATGCCTCAGGCTGGCGCCGATGAGCGCATGGTAGAAGTGCTGCAAAGCTTATATACCAACTGTCCCGCGAACACAGGTGTGCAATTTCATCTGTTTGGCTCGCCGGACATTCGCGCCCCGCTGATCCAATATGCCAACATGCGCATGGAAGACGAGGATCAATATGAAAACTCGCAGCAGTGGGGCCGGCCGGCCCGGAACAGCAACCTGTACCGCCAACTGGCACGCCAGCGCGTGCACCATCTGCTGGCCGGGAGCCAGAAATCCCTGACCAGGGGATTTCATTTTACGCTGCGCGACTTTCGACTGATGATGAGCGTCACGACGGATGGGCGCGCCGATGATATCGGCAAGCGCGAAGCGGCGATCAGTCTGCGCGACTCGATGGCAAGCACTCTTGACGCCGCCTCTTTCCCCAGCAAAGTATGCGATGCGGCGGATTTAATCAATTGGTGCGCACTGTTTACCAATCCGCACCGTCTCACAGATGGTTTCATCCCATGGATTCACTACGACGAGGGTAGGGAACTGCGGGAACAGATTGTGGACTTCGATACCGTCCAGGAGCCGACCAACGAAGGCATCCGCTTTTCAAAGCCAGGCAAGCCGCAGCACGTCGAGGCACGCTTCTTCTCGATTAAATCGTTTCCTGAGCGTTTCCCCCTATGGGAGATGGGCGCGCTCATCGGCCACGTCATGCAGCCGGCACTGCAGTACCGAAGCAGTATCAGGGCAATAGTCAACAGCCGGCCACGCCTGCGCCGTGGACCTGATCGACCATCTGCTGGCACCGCCGCAAGGTCGACTAGCAACTCCGCACTTGGTCGCGATGTAGGCGGCACTTGGTTCATCAGTCGGTTCATGCGGCCAGTCGTGCAAGATTGTGCGTCAGAAAGCCGCGCTGCACCGCGCCATTCTTGATCATGGCTGGGGTGAGTTCAGGCAGCAACTCGCCTACAAGATGGAATGGAACGGCGGCACGTTGCTGGCCGCGCCACCGTACCACACCAGCCAGACGAGCCCGGACGAGGGGATAGGAGGGCAGTAATGGCGCGTACGTCACCGCTTCAACAATAAGCTGCACCCAATCCGACAAAAAGTCTAATTTCAAGCGACTGGCGAGCGTCTAGTGAATTCGTGGCGATTCAAGGCGACATGATTCAAACCGACTTCATTTGGTCAGTCTGGCATTGGGATGTCGCCGCTCCGGCAACCAAGGCTCAAGCGGTAAGAGTATGGTTGGCCAACTAACGTATTTTCATTTCACGAGCTCAATGAATCTCCTGATCTCAGCGTCGGGATATCCATCGCTTAGAAATTTGCGCACGCTCGGCTTAAAGGTCGGAGCGACTTCGTAGAAGTCACCGACGGTCTTCGATTTCCCAAGGACGAAGTATCCCTTTGCAAGCAATCGCGAAAATCTATCCGCGGCAAGGCCCTGAACCTTGTTAGAGTACTTGATGTAATCTGTCCTCTTGTCACAGAAGCGATCACCGGAGTAGAACGAACCCAAAAATCTTATGACTTCTGCGGTCACCATAGCGTTCGTACCTACTTTGGTCGCATGGGAATCGGTGAGTGCTTCGTGAAGATCATCGAGAGAGCAAGTTCCGGTGTCGATCATGGAAGACTGAAGTCCAGTGTTGGCGCATCCAAGATCCGCGCAACCCTCAAAGGTCGAATACATAAACTTCGTATTTTTGAAGCGACCATGCATCAAGTTCCGGTAGTCCTGGAATCTGGACTGCGTGATGATTAGATTCGTAAAATCAAGCGAAGGAAACGCCCCTTTGATATGCAGACCAGTCAGAGTTCGAACATTGTTCGACGAACCTTCGAGACTAAAGAACGAAAGTAATTTTTCAGTCGTTTGTTCGATCGGTAGCTTTTGAATCGAGAAGAATATCTGCAGGAGCCCCGCCATTGCTCGCTTCGCGCTCTCATTGTCGAGCTTCGCAGGAGGAGTCGAAGTGGCCCTCGCGCGTAACTTCGGGATCATAGCGAGCAAAGCTCGCTCAACATCTTCGAGATTGTTCGAAAAAAACCGCTTAAGGTCCTGCGCTTCTTGGCTGTCGTGGCTCAATCTAGCGAACGCTCGAATCGGGCTTTCTTCGGCACTTACGCCTATCAGCGCACGCAGCATCAAGAGCACTTCGAAATGTGAACTTAGGAATGAATATCGTAATTCGATATCGTCGCCCCTCCTCACTAGCAGCGGGTTCAATTCCAGCTTGGATGCAATTGACTCAGCCTTGGCATCATAGAGCAGCCGAAGCCGATCAAGCATCTGCCGGATAGGCCAGCGCTTTCCAAAATCAGCGACAAGTTCAGCAATGAAGTCGACGACCTCAACCTCGGACATCTCCAAGCCATGCCGGGTTCTCTCTCTCCGCAACATGGAATGCACGATGTGATCGGTCAGAGTGTTGTTGGAAGGGTAGGGAGTCAAGTCTTCAGAAACATCGAATGCATCAGCCTTTCCGTTCTTCAATCCGTCTATGACGACCGTCGCACAAATGTCCGCCAAGAACGGAATGATGCGCCCCTCGTTGTCGCGGATCTCTTGCTTGGCAATCTGTGACATCACCTTCTCGACAAGCTCTGGAGCATTTGGATAAGGAGCAAACCTTCGACCGACGTACTTGCTGCAACTCTCTGTGTCAAAACCCAGCAGCTCGCATCTTTTTATATTAAGAGCTTCCAAATCGGCGTCTTCGGCGATAAGGTTGTTTCGCGTCGTTAACAGGACATTCGAACTTCCGAGTTGGTCATGTAATTGCTTCAGGGATTCTAGAAACGTCTTGAGGTCAAACTGTTCTTGAAACAGTGATGCCAATTCGTCCAACCCATCGATGATTACCGTAAGGTTTCCACATACTACTGCCAAGTCAAAAGTCGACCGATCAAACAATCTTCCATGTCCTTGCAGCTTTGCATAGATCTCGTAAATGTCGTAGATGGTATGAATCCGCGATTGGGCGACACCACGTTCAGCAACGTACTTCTTGATGGACTCGGCCTGGATCAGAATCACTGACGACCTCAGCTCATCCCGGAAATGAAGCTTCTCTGCTACAGATAAGCACAGCGAAGTCTTGCCCATGCCTCCAGGGGCTACTACCAAATGCGCCGATGCAATCGACGGGTTCTGAAGCGTGCGGGCCAGGTAGTCGACGGCAGATTCTTCGCGACAAGCGTTGCCCGTCTCCTGATCGATGTACGAGAGTGCTTGATTAGTATAGTTCTCGATTGGGCTCGGAGGATCGATCGCTTTCAGTGATTTATCGATACAGTAAGTCCAGATGTATTCCTTGTAGGTCAGCTCGTCCACGTTGGTGGAAAGTCCCGCGTCCGCAAACAGCCCAGCCACCAGTTCTTGTCCTGCGGCAGGTGCACGCGGTCGTAGCACCGTAATGTGGGGTGGGCGAATACCGGCGGACCGAAATGCTTCAGCTGCCCTCGGGACAATGTGACTGATGGTCCCGCTCGGGAGAAGTGCCAGGAAGTAACTTACCGCTGGCGACTTCGTTTCCCATATCTCATACTTTACTCGGTTTGAACCAGAGAAATCGGTGCCCTGCTCAGAATTGACAATCGGTCGTCGGTTAGGATTCGTTACCTGAATGAGCTCCTCGACTCGCGTGAAGTCGTATGCTCCCTCCGACACTCCCGCAAGGCTTCGTCGCTTCTTTGGCCTCTCGAACGTCGCCTTCCCTTGGAGCAGCTTCTCAAGCTCCAAGAGCTTGGCCGAGAACTGGGTATCCTGAGTGAAGTCGAGATGGAAATGCCCTTCAAGATAGCGAGGGGTCGAGTTCGTATCCCGTTGTACCGCGATGATTTTGCTGCGTTTGTCTTTCAATAACCCCTTCCAATGTATGGCACTCATCAGAAACGTTTCAATACCCACACCACCTTTTCTCTCGTCGGCTTTGGCTTTGTAGGCAGAGGTCGTGATTGCCACGACAAAATCGGCATCGTGCGCGGCACCCTCCATAAAATAGTTTTTATCAATCAAACTGTCTAGGTCGTACCCATCCCAGATCGTTGTGATCTCTTCGATTTCCTCCAGAGAGTCCACAAATTTCCTCACCCATGCCCGGTGCTCGTCACCATCCCAACTGTAAGAAATGAAAACCTTGATTTTTTCCATGCTGATTCGATAAGTTGAAAAGTTGACGTGCATTTTAACAATAAATACACCTTAAGCCAATTGCAACACCGCCTTCCGAGATTTCGACAACACGACCGTTATATGAACATTTTATGCTCCGAAAAAATCGGCTATATCGCCGTTTAGTTTGTAAACGTAAACCCTAGCTCGGCGCCGCATTAAACTTTTGGGACAACAACACTGAACGAAACCAAGCGTTATCCGCTCGTTACTTCTTGCCTATTACTGCTTTGGTCGGTTTTGAGATAGCCCCTTGATCTACCGGACGCAGCCTATTCGTTATTCCTAAGGATAGGAATGGAACTGTGCATAGGACTAGGAACAAGCAAACAATCGAGGTTGTAATGGTGAGCCAGGAAAGCCGGAGGCGCAGGTCTGCCGAGGCACAAACAGCTTTAGAGGGTGTAGACAAAATCAACAACGAAGTTGTGGCATGCTATCTCGATGTGGGAGGAGCATGCCATGGCAACGACATATCCACTCGACGGCACTGCGCCGTCAAGCAGCGCCGGCGGCAGACCACCAGCGTTGAAGCCTGAGCATATAACAGATAGTTGCGGCGGCCAGTAGCACCGATAACACGCCGAAGCTCAAGCAGCTTTGCTCGCGCGCGGCAGGAGTCGCTGCAGGGCAGGGGGAACAGACAAGGCAGATCCGATCTCGTCGTTGGATCAGGCAGCGACGCGATCGCAGCCCAAGTGACTAGCAGGACGCCTAGGCTCCTAACACGATCTATCTCTTTTTATCTTTCAAGAGCCATGGATCAGGAGAGTCTATGCTACTGGTGGCGACTCAGGATGATTCAAACGACTTTCATTGATAAATGCATCGTCAGGTTGTTTATTATTGCTGTTGTCGTCGCGAATGAGGTCCACTTTTGGACGGATCTTGTCGTCGACAAGCTTCATGCTAAAGAAAACGCTTTCAACGAAGAAGATCAAAAATTTCCACTTAAGAATTCAAGTGCTTAAATCAAGGCGACTGATTTCGAAGTCGACGTGCCCGACGCATAATGCACCCATGTCGATAAAAAATCCTTGTACCTCGACCAGCCCGTCTCCATGATCGAGCACACGCCCGCGCCCACGATATGCGTAATGTCCGGTACGTTCAATCCACTCAGTAGACAATGCCTCTTTTTCGCTTTCTGGCCAGTCAGTCAGGTACGTGGCGTGGACATCTGCATCGAGAACCGATAGGCGATTTTCGATAACGTCGCCTTCTGTTAAGCTGCAAGGATGACAAAACACGACGAGTTCACCTTGCTCGCTGCGCAGAGTAACTGACGCGGCTTCTTCATCTGGCGGATCAACCAAAACTACCGTGAGTTTGTCCATTTTTCAGCTTACCTTGTACATTTTAAGGATGAGATAGAAGGCCACTTGCGGCCGCCGGCGGCCCATGAGCATAACGAAATACCACTCTGGAAAAGTCACACATTGTCACGTCAACGTGAATGTCCTCTTCTGGCTGCTAACGCAATCGTTCAACGCAACACTTTGAGTTAAATGTGTCATTGCAGAACGAAAATGATGCGAAAGATAACTCGAATCGATTGCGCCGCGACACGCGAAACCCAGGATTAACGTTGCAAGAGGTTTAGCCACGGAAGAGTTCATGGTGGATTCCACCAAAGCTCAAGCAGTATTTGCTTGAGCGCGGTATGAGTCTCTGCAGGGCAGGGGAGATATACAGGTCAGCCCCGTTCTTGTCGTTGGATCAGGCAGCGACGAGATCGCACACCTGGTGCTTGGCAGGACACCCAGGCTCCTAACACGACCCGTCGGTTTATCATCTTTCAAGAACCACGGATCAGGAGAGTCTAAGACCCTAATGGCACCGTCCGCTTCCGCCCCAAAGCGGACGAGCCAATCTCATACATCTTGTAGTCGATTGCGCAGAAACTGTACGATTTTGTCTTGCTTCCTTTCCAATGCAAAAGCTGATGCGTCCATATTTTTCATTGAGTTACGCGTGTATGCGACAGTAATATCAACTCCATGCTCAACCAATAATTTGACAATTTCGAGGCTACCGCTATAAACGGCACCGAACAATGGATTTCGCTCCGGCTCACTCACATCCACTTCAGCACCAAGACGTAAAAGAAGCCGTGCCGCATCAAACTGTGCGCTAGAGGCGGCCACGTTCAGGGCAGTGCCACCGAATGTGCCGCCGCGCGCTTCAAGGTCAGCTCCGCGCTCAATGAGTAAATCAATCATTTTCTCCCTACCATCTCGCGCGGCGACGTGTAACAGCGGGCCAAATGGCGTCATTGCATGTACGATTTCTGGCTTGCTATTTAGGAGACCCGTCAACGTGTCGAGGTCGCTGTTTCGGATAGCGTCGTAAGCAGCTTTAAGGTTCTTCATCTATTCATGTATTGTTTTTATTTACTTCCGCTCCAGGCCGGTTGCCGTCATCGGCAGGTTCCGCCTGCGGATTCAATCGGTCAACGCAACACACTGTTCAAATCGTTGAGCCGGTGTTTGGTAGTGTAGCGTCTTCCTGGGCCGCTCGTTGAGTCGTCTGGCTACYGCGTCAAGTTGCTCTTGCGAATACGTGGAAATATCTAATCCCTTGGGAAAATACTGGCGCAACAGGCCATTGGTATTTTCATTTGAACCGCGCTGCCACGGATTCTGTGGATCGCAGAAGTAGACCTGGATGTCGGTGGCCAACGTAAAGCGTTTATGCCCGGCCAGCTCGCTACCACGATCCCACGTCAGTGACTTATACAGTTCCTGGGGCAGCCTGCGGGCATTGTCGATCAATGCGTTGACCACCGTTTCGGTATTCTTGGCCGCGACCTTGATCAGCATGACATAGCGCGTCTGGCGCTCGACCAACGTCACGATCTGGCTGTTGTGGCTACCGCATAGTAGGTCGCCCTCCCAATGCCCGGGCACCGCTCGATCCGCTGCCGTCGCGGGACGCTCGCTGATCGGCACCGCGTCGACAATTCTTCCATGGTTGTCCGTTTTTTGGGTGTGATGACGGGAGCGGCGCATGGCGCGCGTCCGGCGCAAGTGTTCCAGCAGCTCCTTCTTTAGGGCGCCTCGGGCCTGGATATAAAGGCTGCGGTAAATGGTTTCGTGCGACACGTGATACTCCTCGTGGCTCGTGAACAGTTGCTTGAGCCAGCCAGCAATCTGCTCTGGTGACCACTGCAATTGGAGCTTGCTGGCAACCATGTTGGCCAACATGCGGCTCTCCGTCAGCTTACAAGGTTTGGGGCGGCGCGCCTGATCCCAAGCATGCTGATCTGCTTGAGCGGCACGATATGCTGCGCGACCACCATTGCGCTTGAGCTCCCTGCTGATGGTCGATGGTGCGCGCCYAAGGCGCCTGGCAAGTGCGCGGATGGATATGCSGGTAACGATGCCGCGCGAGACTTCCTCGCGCTCGRCCAATGTCAGCGCCAGTCTGGAACGGCATCGCGGCGCTGGCCGTATGCCACCAGATTCGGCCAGAATGCGCTGTATCGATGAATGATTCCGATCAAATAGTTGGGCTATCATCTGCAGGGAGTCGCCTTGCTTCCAGCGCTCCCACATCAAGGCCTTCTGGCTCTCGGTGTAATAAATGCGTGGTTTCTGTTTCATCTTCAACACTCCTGTAACCTAGGCGTTTAGGTTAGAGTGTTGCGACCACCGATTGAATCCGCA
>NZ_NEHB01000012.1 GCF_002127655.1 Janthinobacterium sp. GW456P | reverse complement strand
CTGGTATCCATGCCCTTGATGACGGTGACGCTGTCGCGCGCGGCAGCACGTGCCGGGGCCGCCTGGCGCCGCGCCGCGCGCACGGGCGCCGCCGCCGGCGCCTTCAATTCCAGCAGCGACTCCTTGGTGGCGCCGCCCGTGTCGGCGGGCGCCGGATCGACCTGGTTGCGCAGCACCAGCGACAGGCTGCCCACGCTGCGCGCCAGGTCCAGCTTTTCCACCTGCTCCGGCGTCAGTTCCAGGGTCACGGCGTTGACCACCTTGGGCTTGTTGTCGTCGCGTCCCGATTCCTGCGCCACGGCCAGCACCAGGATGCGTTCCAGCACGATCTTGGAAATGGCCAGCGGCCCGCCGCCCGCCGGCCTGGCCCGGTCATCCTGCGTATGCACGAGAATGTCGACGAAGTTGCCCGGCAGCGCGAAGCCGGCCACGCCCACCACGTCGTTGACGCGCACGGTCATGGCGCGCTTGCCGGCAGCGACGATGGCCGACAGGCCACCGGTGGCGCCGGGCGGCGCGAGCTTGCTTTCCAGCACAGGCTCGCCCCTGCTGACGGCGCTGCGCGTGATGCGTCCGTCCAGCGCGCCGGCCTCGCCAAACGCCCCCGGCGGCATGGCGCCCGCCGGCCAGTCCATGCCGCGCAGCATGGCCGGCGTCACCTTCGCGCCCACGCCGATATCGACCAGCGCGACCATCACCGTCTGGCTGGCCGGCGCGCCCTGCCCTGACATCCAGCGCGCGGCCGCCAGCACGGCGCCGCCCGCCATCAGCAACGCCAGCAGCAGCACGATCGCAACGCGGCTATTTCTCATGATGTGTCCTCTTGGTAAAACATGGGTTTCCGCGCGCACGCGGCCATATCGCTGCCCGGCGCGTCATGCATAGCCGCCGGCCGCCAGGGCCAGGCTGATGGCGGTGCCGGCGGCAATGGCGATGGCGTACGGCAGGCTGCCGCTTGGCAGCGCGGGCGCGCCGACCAGCGGCGCTTCGCCTGCCGCGGCGCGCAGCCAGCCTTGCAGCAGCAATTGCCGGGCATTGGCCAACGCCTGGCGCAGCGTGCCCTGGCACAGGGCGACGGCCAGCGCCAGCACGCCGCCTGCAAGCAGGCTGCACAACACGGCAAACACGGCGGGGCGCGGCCCCAGAAACGCCCCCACCATCGCCATCAGCTTGACGTCACCCGCACCCAGCGCCTTCAGCGCATACATGGGCAGCAGCAAGCCCAGGCCGACGGCCAGGCCGCCCAAGGCCGGCCACAGCCCGGCCGGCGTCAGCCCGGGCAACGCCAGGCTGTTGAGCAACACGCCGAGCAAGGCGCCGGAAAAGACCAGCCGGTTGGGAATGCGCCGGCGGCGCACGTCATGCCAGACAGCGGCGGCCAGCAGCCCCCACAAGACTATGGCGGGGCTGAACGTCCAGAAAGAATGAGGGTCCATCGTGTACCTGATGCAAGCCGAGCGCATGACGGCATGCGCATCGTTGGGCGGGAAGCCGGCAGGCCAGTGCGCATGGGCAGCTGGCCTGACGGGGTGCAGCGCGGTGGGCGGGCGTCTTAGATCGCCGCGCCCGTCAACTTGGTGCCGATCGCCTTGAAGGCGCCATCGAGGCCGGTGGTGAAATAGCCGACGGCCGTGACCAGCGCCGCCGCCACCAGCGCAGCGATCAACGCATATTCGATGGCGGTCACACCATCTTCTTCGGCGATAAAGTTTTTAATGAAATTCATATTATTCCCTTTCAGGTCAAGTTTTAAACATGATAAAAACTGAAAATACAGTCTGAAAATAAAAACATTCACCTTGTTTTTATTTGCCAATTTCTGATGCGTGTATTTTATATAAACAAAAATTAAATCGAATCAGAGAAAAGTCATTTTATACGCAGTACAAACCATCTTAATTTTTTGTCCATAATCAGGACATATGTACTAGCCCTCCGCAGGCAGGGACTCGGCCAGCCGGTTGCGGGTGGCGTACACATATAATTCCAGGCGGTTGGTGACATCGAGCTTGCTGTAGATCGAGGTCAGATGATTACGCAAGGTTTGCTCCGAGATAAAAGCGCGCTGGGCTATTGCACGGTTCAGCGCGCCATTTCCTTCCACCATCATGGCAACGATCTTGCGCTCCTTCAGCGTCAGCCTGGCGATCCGCTGTTCTTCCGGATCGGGTGCCGCCTCCGGCTTGTTGAGCACCCCCAGCATGCTGTCGAGCAGCGCCGGAGCCAGGCACAACTCGCCCTGATGCAGGCGGGCGATGGCATCGATCATTTGCTTGGCGGGCGTCTCCTTGCCCACCACCGCGCGCACGCCGCTGCGCACGGCGCGCCCGCACTCGGCCTGGTCCTGCGTGCCGCTGAACAGCAGTACGCGCGAGACGCCATTGCCGAGCAGCTGCGGCAGATAATCGATGGCGCAGGCGCCGCCGCAGCCCAGATCGGCGTCCAGCACGATGACGTCGGGACACAGGGTCCGGGCCAGCAGCAGCGCGCCGTCGATCTCGGTGGCGCTGGCCACCACCTGCATTGCCGGCTGGGCGCCGGCGAGCAGCTGCTCCAAGCCCCACAGCCAAGTTTTGTGGTCGGACACCAGCATGACGCGTATGACATTTTTTGTTGACATGCTTTACCTCGTAACGTGTAACCCATTCCCTTCGGGGAATGTTATTGATCCGAATCGGATTGCCAGCCTCGTCCGCGCGCGCCTCTGTTGCCGCGCGCAGGGAAGGAAGTCATGGGGGCACGAAGGAAGAGGCCTTGGGCCGGCACGCGCAAATGCGGTGCGTGCCCCACCCCAGCGGTCGCCGCACGCCGGGCGAGTGCCAATGGATGGGGAGCGCGGCCAGGGCGGGCGCGCCGCCGGCGCGCCATCGCTGCTGCCATCGCTGCTGTTGCTTACATTGCAGCATTTTTATTGCATCACCTTGCAAAACAAGTCTTTGCCTGCACGCAGGACAATCCTGACACCAAGCCTGTTTTCATACCCGCGCATATTACTCCCGGCCCTGTAGGGATGGGGGCCGCACACTTGAAATAAGGCGCTTAATTACGATTATCTTGACCTGTAATAATTTAATGGGAAGACATACCATTGAAAATAGATATAGAATAATCGCCAGTCAAATGACGCAATACCACCCGCCCGGCATTCTTCATCGAGGCACCTAACCGGATTAATCCCATGCATTTAAAACAGGCCGATTCCCCCATATTCCGCAAGCAAAGCGGACAGCGCGGAGCCACCTTGCTGGAATTGGCCCTGATAATGCCGGTCTTTCTCATGCTGATAATCGGCATCATTGAATTGAGCATGGCGTATTTTGCCAATATGACCATGCAGCACGCGGTGCGCGAAGGCGCGCGCTATGCCGTCACGGGGGCCAAAGACCTCGACCCCGACAGCGCCAACCAGCAGCGCTACCAGGCCGTGATACAAAAAATACGCGACAGTTCCATGGGCATGTATGACAAGGTCAGCCCCGTGATCTCCGTCAACGGCAGCGATGCGGTCGGTGCCGCCATGTTCGGCCAGGCCGGCGATATCGTCGTCATCTCCGTCGATTGCCGCTGGGCGTTTGCCACGCCTTTGATCCGCGCCCTGTTCCGCGACGGGCAGGCGCATTTCGTGGTGGCCGCCACCATGCGCAATGAAAGCTTTGGCGGCCTGTGATGCGCGCCCGCCCTCCCGCGCCGCGCGCCGCGCGCGGCATCGCCGCCGTGGAATTTGCCATCGTGCTGCCGCTGCTGGCGCTGTTGCTGTTCATGCTGGCCGACCTGTCGCGCGCCATCCAGGCCAAGACCATCCTGCTCAACATCAGCCGCGAAGGCGCCAATCTGGCCTCGCGCTCCACGTCCGACCTGAGCGGATCTAGCCAGGCCATCATGAATGCGCTGGCCGCCAGCACGCCGCCGCTGGACATGAACAAGCGCGGCATGATCTACATCACCAAGATCATGGGCTACACGTCAAAGAGCGGCTTGCGCAATATCGTGCTGGAACAATACCGCTGGGATGCCGGCGCCAGGGCCAGCGGCTACCTGCCCGCCAGCCAGGTATGGCAATGCGGCAGCTGGAGCAACGGCGCGTGCACCGGCATCGCCAGGGACGACCATGCCCCCACGGTGGCATTGATGCGGAACCAGCTGGCCGATGGCGAACTGATCTACGCCGTGGAAACGTTCTACGATTTCGACATGCTGTTCGGCACCCTGAACTTTGGCAATAGCACGACGCCCGTGCTGGGCCCCAACCTCACTTCGATGACGGTATTCTGATGCGCATTCCACACAAGCGGCAAAGCGGCCAAGTGCTGATCATGGTGGCGCTGTCGGCCGTCGTCCTGATCGCCTCGGTGGGCCTGGCCGTCGATTCCGCCCTCGGCTACTTCGTCAAGGCCAAGCTCAATGCGGCCGTCGACTCGGCCAGCCTGGCGGCGGCGCGCGGCATCACGGCGGGCAATTCGGAAGCGGAACAGCGGGACAGTGCGCGCCAGGCTGCAAAAGAATTTTTTGATATTAATTATCCGGACAACTTCCTGCTCTCGACACCGGTCCTCCATCCCGTCGGCGTGGTGTTCGACAGAGGTACCGTCACCATCGACGTCTCGGCCACCGCCTCGCTGCCCGTCTCGCTGATGGGCATACTCGGTTTCAGGACGCTGAACGTGGCGGCCAGCGCGCAAACCATCCGCAAGGACCTGGACATGGTGCTGGTGATGGATACCTCGGGTTCGCTGAAAAACAATGCCGCCGCCGTGCGGGCGGCGGGCATTTCCTTCCTGAATAAATTCAATTCCACCGTGGACCGCGTGGGCTTGCTGCATTTTGCCAGCGGCGCGCAACTCGATCTGCCGATCAAGACAAGCGATCGCGGCTTCAATCGCACGCTGGCTACCAATGCCATCAATGCCTACAAGTTTGATGGCGGCACGAATTACTCGGAAGGCATGTGGCATGCTCAGGATCAGCTCAGTAGCATCAGCCAGAACAATCGATCCAGCCTGCGCGTCATCGTGTTCTTTTCCGATGGATCTCCGTCCGCCTTTTCCTCTTACTTTTTCCCCAGCATGAGTGGCAACTGCACGACCGCTGGGGCGCTGGCCGTGTACGACAATTTACCATCGAGTGGTTTTGCGACAGATGGACTGTACCGTATCGATGCAACCAGCACCAAGCTCGCGCCCGAGACCTATTGCACCAGAAACCTGATCAGTGAATTACCGGCCTGGTATAACGCGCACAATCTTCCCGCCCAGGCCGGCGACGTGACGCGGCGCGAATTCCCCATCGTGACCACTACGCCGCGGGCGGTGAGCAAAGATATGTCCACCAGAAAACTTCAGTGGACCAATATGCATCGCGCCTCGCGCAACCTGGCAGAAGCGATGGCCAGCAAGGCCCGCCTGGAAAATACCTACATCTTTACCCTGGGCATGGGGGCCGCGCTGAAGGCCGAGGCCGGGCCGGACAATGAAATCGGCGAGGACTTGTTGCGCTGCATGGCCAACACGAGCGATGCGCCTATGCGTTGCCGCAAGCCGGCCGAACCCGTGGGCCTGTACTGCTATGCGGCCACCGAAAGCGAGCTGAGCCCATGTTTCACGCGGCTCGCCTCGGCCATCCTGCGCATTTCCAAATAAGGCCAGCCCGCCATCTAGAAGGCGAAGCAGCTGCAGCCCAAGGTGCCCCAGAAGCCGGAAAAATCGCTGATCGGCACGGCCGACTTGCGCGCCCGGTCGTGCGCATGCGCATGCACGCCGCAGGCGCCCGCGCACTGGTGCGGCAGCATGGCTTGCGTTTGCGCAGCCACGGGCCGGTAGTGTCCCGGCACCGTGCGCACGGGCGACCACTCGGGCAGCACGGGAATCGGTGGCGGCGCCAGCGCCGTGAATTCCCCCTGGCCGTAGACGATTTTTCCGCCCACCATGGTCAGCACGGATTCGATGGACTTGATCGATTCTTCCGGCACCGTGAAATAATCGGCCGACAGCACGCTCAAATCGGCCAGCATGCCCTCGCGGATGCGCCCCTTCTTGCCTTGCTCGCTCGAAAACCAGGCACTGCCCGCCGTCCACAGTTCCAGCGCCGTGTCGCGCGACAGCCTGCCCGCCGCATCCGTCAAGGCCAGGCCGCCCACGGTGCGCCCCGATACCAGCCAGTACAGCGCCGTCCACGGGTTGTAGCTGGCCACCCGCGTGGCGTCCGTGCCGCCGCCGACGGGCACGCCCGCGTCGAGCATGCGCTGCACGGGTGGCGTGGCTTTCGCCGCTTCCGCGCCGTAGCGCTCGACGAAGTACTCGCCCTGGAAAGCCATGCGGTGCTGGATGGCCAGGCCGCCGCCCAGCGCCTTGACCCGGTCGATATTTTTCGGGCTGATGGTTTCCGCGTGGTCGAAAAGCCAGTGCAAGCCGCCGAACGGCGTGTCGCGGTTGACCTTTTCAAACACGTCGAGCATGCGGCTGATCGATTCGTCATAGGTGGCGTGCAGGCGGAACGGCCAGCGCTGCTCGACCAGGTGGCGCACGACCTTTTCCAGCTCATCCTCCATGCCGGCCGCCAGTTCCGGGCGCGGCTCGAGGAAATCCTCGAAGTCGGCGGCGGAAAACACCAGCATCTCGCCGGCGCCGTTGTGGCGATAGTAATCGGTGCCGTCGCCGGGCTTGATCATGCCGGTCCACTTCTGGAAGTCCTGCAATTCCGCGCCCTTGTTTTGCGTGAACAGATTGTAGGCGATGCGGATCGTCAGCTGATCTTGTTGCGCCAGCTCGTCGACGACGGCGTAATCCTCGGGATAATTCTGGAAGCCGCCGCCCGCGTCGATGGCGCTCGTGATGCCCAGGCGGTTCAGTTCGCGCATGAACTGGCGCGTGGAGTTCACTTGCAATTCCAGCGGCAGCTTCGGGCCTTTCGCCAGGGTCGCATACAGGATCATGGCGTTCGGCCGGGCGATCAGCAGGCCCGTCGGATTGCCTGCGGCGTCGCGCACGATTTCGCCGCCCGGCGGGTTCGGCGTATTTTTATCGTAGCCGACGGCGCGCAGGGCGGCGCGATTCAAGAGGGCGCGGTCGTACAGGTGCAGGATGAAGACGGGCGTGTCGGGCGCGGCCGCATTGATTTCATCGAGCGTCGGCATGCGCTTTTCCGCGAACTGGAATTCCGTCCAGCCGCCGACCACGCGCACCCATTGCGGGTTCGGCGTGCGCAGCGCCTGTTCTTTCAACATGCGCAAGGCGTCGGCCAGCGAGGGCACGCCTTCCCAGCGCAATTCCAGGTTGTAGTTCAAGCCGCCCCGTATCAGGTGCAGATGCGAGTCGTTCAGGCCGGGAATCACCGTGCGGCCATTCAGGTCGATCAGCTGCGTGGCGGGGCCGCGATGGCGCATCACGTCCTCCATGTCGCCGACGGCGAGAAATTTGCCATCGGCGATGGCGACGGCGGACGCCAGCGGCTGCGTCCGGTCGACCGTATGGAAACGGCCATTGAGCAAGATCGTGTGTGCGTGCATGGGAACTCCCGAATCAGGTGGAAACACGGCCCCGCCGGCGGGCGGCGGAGCCGGAGTCAGTGAAAAATCAATGGCCTTCGCTGGCGTTGAACATCGACTTGGCGTAGATCAGGCCCAGTCCGTAACCGCCGCCGTGCGCCACGGCCGTCGCCACCGTTTCATTGTAGGTCTCGCCACGGGCCCAGTCGCGCTGCAGTTCCAGCAAGTATTGCACGGACGTCAGCGGCTGTGCGCCTGCCTGTATCATGCGCTGCATGGCCATGGCATGGGCTTCGTCGGAGACGTCGCCGCTGGCGTCGGCGATCACATACACTTCAAAGCCCTGCTCCAGCGCCGACAGGGCCGGTCCCACGATGCACACGGACGTCCACAGGCCGGCCAGCACGATCTTGCCCTTGCCGTAGCCATTCACCTTGTCGGCGATGCGCGCGTCTTCCCAGGTATTCATGGTCGTGCGGTCGATCGGCGCCTGCTCGGGGAAGACGGACTGGATTTCGTCGAAGATGGGGCCGGAGAACGATGTGGCGGCCACCGTCGTCAAAATCGTCGGCACCTTGAATTCGGCCGCCGCCTTGGCCACCAGGGCCGCGTTGTTGCGCAGCAGGGCCAGGTCGATGGAGCGCGTGGCGAACGCCATCTGCGACTGGTGGTCGATCATGATCAGGGTATGATCGTTCGGGGTCAGCAGTTTGTGGGCGGCTTGGGCGGTGGCGATAGGCATTATGTTTTCCTTAGTGAAAATAATTGAATATAAAAAAGAGAGGTCTTTGTATGGTGCTTCTGCTCCTGCCCTTGCGTCACGCTGTGTGTGCCGGGCCAGTGCTATGCAGTATGGACGAGATACTTTGAAAACAAAAACGGAAAGAATGCCAAGCTATGTGCAATTTTTTCGATGATATAAAATAAGCACACCGACAGACGCACAAGGGGAAGAACATGGGATTTGAATTCAGGATCGCGGCCAGCCTGGCGCCGCGCCAGCGCCAGCACCTCGAACAGCTGCTGGCGGCACTGCCGCAGGCGCCGCGCGCAACCGGCGCCGCCATGCCCGACACCGACGCCAGGCTGACGGACGCCGGCCTGTATATATGCCAGCACCTGCGCCCCGACCCGTGGCACGGCCTGGACGCCGTGCGCGGCTACCTCGAGGCGCAGGACGTCAGCTACACCGTCGACGAGATCGACGACTAGGCTGGCTATAGGGTGCCCTCCAGCATCAGCCGCCAGATGCGGTAGCTGCCCGTATCGATGGTGCGCAGCAGGCTGCGCGCGCCATCCGCATACAGGCTGCGCGTGCGGTAATCCCGCCCCAGCAGGTTGGCGCCCGACAGGCGCAGGCGCAGCCTGTCGCTGACCCTCCACAACGCGTACATATCGAGTTCGCGCTTGCCGCCCTGCCAGGCCAGCAGCTGGCTGGACTCGCGCGAGCGAGCGCCCGCCTGGTAATTCAGGTCAGCGCCCAGGCTCAGGGGCAGGCGGGCCAGCTGGTAATCCCCGCCCACGTTGGCGCTCCACGGCAGCTGGCTGTCGAGACGGCTATCGGGGCCGGGCACGGCATCGAGCCTCGACCAGTTGCGCGCCACGTTGGCCCGCAAGTCCAGCGCGGGAGCGCCCGCCCACAGCACCGTCAAGGGCAGCTTCGCTTCCAGCGCGATCGAGCGCACGCCGGCATGTCCATGGTTGACGGGCGTGCTCACCCAGCGCCCGTTGTCCTGGTACAGGCGCTCCAGCATCACGTCGCTGATGCGCCGCAGCGAGGCGCTGGCGCCCAGCATGGCGCCCGCGCCCGGATAGTATTCATAAGCGGCATCGAAGCCCCACGCCAGCTCCGGGCGCAGCGCCGGATTGCCCTGGCTGTCGGGATTCGTGGGGCTGTTGCCATTGTCGACCGTGTACGGGCGCGGGATCAGCTCGAAAATCTGCGGCGCCTTGTAGGTGCGGGTAACGGCCAGGCGCACCTGCTGCTTGCCGCCGGACTTCCACAGGCTTTGCAGCAAGGGGCTCCATACCTGCGCGCGCACGTCGACCGGCTCGCCGCCGCCCGTGGCGCTGGCCGTGCGCCAGGTTTCCCAGCGCAAGCCCAGGTACAGCGACCAATGCGCGGATAGTTCCCATTCATCCTGCGCGAACAGGGCCAGGCGCCGCACCGTGGCCGCATAGTCTTCGTCGCTGAGCATGGGAGGCCCGCCCGGCTCCAGCTGGCGTTCGCGGCGAAAATCCGTGCGCCGCCGGTGCCCCGCATCCCAGCCCGCCGCCAGCGTGTGATGCTCGCCCAGCGCGCGGCGGTAGGTGCCGCTCGCCTGCACGCCCACCTCGTTCAGGCCCGAATCGACCAGGCGCGTGATGCCCTGCCCCGGCGCCGCGCCGCGGCCCAGGAACTGATAATCATTGGCGCGGTGATTGATGCTGGCGCCCAGCTTCACGTCGAGGCTGGCGCCATGGTCGAGCTTGCGCAGCCAGTGCAGGTCGCTGCGCACGGTGCCGCTGTCCTGATTGAAATCGGCCTGGTTCTCCGGATAGGCGGTCGTGCCGCCCAGGTAAGCCGTTTCCAGCGCATGGCGGCGGCTGGCCAGACGGCGCACGTTGACCAGGCTTTGCCAGGCCAGGCTGCCCTCCCCCGCCAGCGCCCATTGCAGGCGGGGCGCCAGCTCGATGCCGTCGCTCGTCACGCGCTCGGTGAGCGGCACATGGCGCACCACCGTGGGCGCGCCCGCTCCATCAAATTCGCTGCTCCACTCGTCGAGCAGCGCTTCGCGTCCGGTATGGCTGAGTGTGCCGGCCAGCGCGTACGACAGGCGTCCATCCTTGTCCGACCACTGCACGGTGGCGCTGCCGGCGGGCATGCCATGGCTGGCGGACGCGCCCAGCTTGAACGTGCGTTCGCGCCGCCCACCCGATTTTTTCAGCACGATGTTGATGGAACCGGCGATCGCCTGGGTGGAAAATTCCGCCGTGGCGGCGCGCATGATTTCCACGCGCTCGACCAGTTCCGGGTCCAGGGCGTCGAGCGAAAAGCCGGGCGCCACGGGCACGCCATCGAGCATGATCAAGGTATAGCCCTGGCCCAGGCCACGCATCTGGATTTGCCCGCCGGCGGCGCCCGCAGCCGCGCCGGCCGGCCCGCCGATGGAGATGCCGCGCAGGCGCTTCAGGGCATCGGACAGCACGCGGTCGCCCTGGCGTATCAGTTCATCGTGGCCGACGACGATGGCGGCGACGGTGTCGTTGCGGCGCCGCTCCGCCTTGCCCGCATGGACCGTCACGGAGGGGAGAATGTCTTCGGCACGGACGTGCGCCGTCAACGGCAGCACGAGGCTGCACAATACAATACTCAATCGCATGGAGAATCCTGAAAGGGTTGTGGTGGTGTCGGCTTGCGCGTTCCCGCGCTCACCCGACCAGCGGCCAGATCACACTAATGGCCGAACTGTTCCTTGCGCGTACGCAGGGCGCGCGCGGTGGCGTTGGCATCGAGACCGGCCAGCCACTGTTGCGGGTCCTGCAAGCGCCCGTCGCGGATCACCTCGAAATGCAGATGCGGCCCCGTCGCCAGGCCGGTGGCGCCCACGGTGCCGATGGCCTGCCCCGCCGTGACGGCCATGCCGGTCGTGAGCGTGACCCGGTCGAGATGGGCATACAGCGACTCGATGCCGCCGCCATGGTCGATGCGCACGGCCTTGCCGAGGCGCGCATCTTCGCTGACGCTGGCGATGCCGTCGGCCGCCGCATGCACGGGCGTGCCGCGCCTGGCGCCCAGATCGATGCCGCGATGACCCCGCGGCGTCAGCTGGCGCACCACGCCAAAGAAACCGGTCACGCGCATGGTATCGAGGGGATTGCGCCAGACAGCTGGCGCCGTGGCCGGCGCAGTGAGCATGCTTGCCGGTGCGGCTGCCACGGCCCACGCCAATGCCGGCTGCAACGCCAGGCTGGCCGCGCCGATCGCGCACAGCAGCAGCGCCGTCAGCACCCGCAGGGCCGCAGGCGGGCGCCCCTGCCCGTCACGCATGCGCAGCAGGCGCTCGGCCATGCCGCCACCACCGAAGGCCAGCCCCGGCAGCGGCTGCGCCTGCAGTCCCAGCTGCCGGACCAGGGCCGCCGCATATTGCTGGTGCTGGCGCGCGGGGCGGCCGGCCAGAACCTGGCGGTCGCAACCGAGTTCTTGTGCCCAAGCCAGCTGGCCGGCCAGCCAGCGCGCGGCCGGATTGAACCACAGCAAGGCCTGCAGCAGCTTGGCCAGCAGCAGGAGCACGGGGTCGCGCCGGCGTGCATGGGTCAACTCATGGGCGATCACCAGTTGCTGCTGTTCCGGCGTAAATTGCGCCAGGTGCACCGGCAACAGCAGGCGCGGCCGCCATATGCCCACCAGCATCGGCGAGATCGGCGCCGCCACTTCCAGCACATCCATTCCATGCAGGCGGCGGCGCTGCACCAGCTGCAGCAAGGCGCGCAACATGGCGTGGCCACGCTGCCAGCGCCAAGCTGCGCGAGCGACGCCCAACAGGTAGATCAGGCCCCAGGCGGACGGCACCAGGGCCAGCCAGGAAGCAGCGGATGGCAGCGCGGCAACCGGCGCAGCCATGGCCATCGGCGCGTCGGGCGCCGCGCTGGCCAGGAACACGGGCACGCTTACCTCGGGCAGCACGCTCAGCTGGCGCGTGTCGGGCAGCAGCGGCAGCACAAACACGGCGGCCAGCACCAGCTGGGCGCCCAGCCACACGCTGCGCTGCGCAGCCAGCGCGGGCCAGCGCCGTTGCGCCAGGCTCAGCATTGCCCACAGCAACATGCCCGTCACGAGACAGGCGGCGCTGGCCTGAACAGCGTGAGAGAAAACAGCAGCATCGCCTATTCCTCTCCCTCTAGCGGCCAGTCCTGCAGCAGTTGCTCCAGCGCCGCCAGCTCCTGCTGGTCCACCAGTTTGCTGCCCGTAAACATACTGACCGGCAAGGGACTGTCGATTTCCATCACGCGCCGGCCAAAGTCGTGGGCGAACGCGGCCAGAGTGGCCACCTTCTCCAGGTTCGCTTCATACACGAGCACGCCGTGCACGCTGCGCTGCAGCAGCATGCCCTTGTCCAGCATGCGCTCGAGCGTCTTGCGCGTGGACGAAAAAGACCAGCCCAGCTCGTCTTCCACCCTGGCATGCAATTCGCGCGCGGACAGCGGGTGGTCTTTCCACAAGGCTTTCAATAACGACAGTTCGGTGACGGAGGGCGTGCTCATGGTGCATCCTTTGAGTGACTATTGACACAATTATGCGACAACAGTCACACGCACGCAAGCGTTACTTGCGACAGCTGTCGCATGCACTGGACGCCTGTGCTAAAACTCGTCCCACTCATCGTCCCCCGGACGCTGTTTGCCGGTTGGAACTTGCGGCGCATGGCGCGCCACGGGTTTACCGCTGAGGCGGGCGGGCGGACGCGCCGCCTTGAGCGGCACGGGACGGCGCACGGCGGGCCGGGGTGCTGGCGCCGCGATGGCGTCCACCTGCGCCGTCCTGAACACGCTCACCGCATCGGCCAGCCGCGCCGCCTGCTCCTGCATGGCTTCCGCCGCAGCGGCGGCCTCTTCCACCAACGAAGCGTTTTGCTGGGTCACGTGGTCCATTTCGCTGATCGCCTGGTTGACTTGTTCGATACCGGCCCGCTGCTCATCGCTGGCGGCCGAGATATGCCCGACGATGCTGCTGACCTTGTGCACGCTGTCGACGATCTCGTGCATGGTGTGGCCCGCCTCGTCGACCAGCCGCGCGCCGTTCTCCACCTGCGCGACGGAGTCGTTGATGAGGGCCTTGATTTCCCTGGCGGCACCGGCCGAACGTTGTGCCAGGTTGCGCACTTCGGTGGCGACGACGGCAAAGCCGCGGCCCTGCTCGCCCGCCCGGGCCGCCTCGACGGCCGCATTCAGGGCCAGGATATTCGTCTGGAAGGCGATGCCGTCGATCACGCCGATGATGTCGACGATCTTGCGCGACGAGTCGTTGATCGAGCCCATGGTGTCGACCACCTGCGCCACCACGCTGCCGCCCTTGCCGGCCACGGTGGAGGCCGACGCGGCCAGGCCGTTGGCTTCATGGGCATTCTGCGCGTTCTGCTGCACCGTGCCGGTCAGCTCCTCCATCGAGGACGCCGTCTCTTCCAGCGAACTGGCCTGCTGTTCCGTGCGCGCCGACAGATCGAGATTACCCGAGGCAATCTGGCGCGAGGCCGTGGCGATGGCTTGCGTGCCGCCGCGCACTTCGGTGACGATGCGCAGCAGGCTGGCCGTCATGTCCTTCAATGCCTGCATCAGCTCGCCCGTCTCATCCTTCGAGCGCACTTCCACCCGCACCGTCAGGTCGCCCTGCGCCACCTGCCTGGCCACGTCGATGGCCGAACGCAACGGCCCGCTGATGTTGCGCGCCAGCCACCAGGCGATGCTGGCGGCCAAGAGCAGCGCCGCCGCGCCGCCGCCCAGCAAGGTCCAGTGCGTGCGCGCCTGCAAGGCCGCCGCCGCTTCCGAACGCTGCGCCAGCAGCACCGTTTCCGCCTGGCCGATCTCGTCCAGCAGGGCCCGCATGGCATCCATGCCCTGCTTGCCCCGGCCCTCCTTTTCCCGCGCCAGCACGGGCTCGATGGCCGCCGTGCCCTGCGCCACGGCGCGCCGCATGGCGATCACGGGTTCGAGCGCGCCGGCCAGCCAGGCTTGCTTGGCAGCATCGAGCTTCGCCAGGCGCTCCTGCTGGGCCAGGTTGTCGCTGGTCAGGGCGCGCGCCTTGTCGAGGTGCGCGCCGAATGCGGCCTGCCCCGCCTTGTACGGCTCCAGCGAGGCCTCCGCGCCGGTAATCACATAGCCGCGCTGCCCCGTTTCCATATTGATCAGGCTTTCCAGGATGGCGCTGTTTTCAGCCAGTACCTGGTAAGTGTGGGTATTGATGGCATTGGCGTCGGCCAGCCGCGAGACATTCAGCGTGGCGACGGTGACCAGGGCGGCCAGCAGCAGGACGATGGTGGCAAAACCGCCATACAGGCGGGTGGCGATGCGAAGATCGGCAATACGCATGATGTTCCTCCGGGAATGAACACCCCGGCGCCGCGGCGAGTCCTGCGGATGGAGTGCTACAGACAATAATAATGAATAACGGCATGAAACGGCGCACCGTCGCCATGTATTTCTTTTACCTGTGGCATTGCATACTTTAAACAAACTCGGCGGTTTTTTGCCAGGCTGTTATACTTCGCGTGTGCGGCACATATGACCAGTCCCCTTGCCGCTGTCTTTCGACCCCTAATCTGATTGCCTGCGACTGGCGCCCCACGATGGCGACAGGCCGATCTCACAATAAAGTTACCATGTCCTTTTCCTCCCTCGGATTGTCCGACGCTATCGTACGTGCCGTTACCGAACACGGCTACACCGTGCCGACCCCGATCCAGTCGCAGGCGATTCCCGCCGTGCTCGCTGGCGGCGACTTGCTGGCCGGTGCACAAACCGGTACCGGCAAGACGGCCGGCTTCACCCTGCCGGTGCTGCACCGCCTGTCGACCGACGCCAATGGCGCGGCCATCACCAGCAATACCTCGACGCGCCCGATCCGCGCCCTGATCCTGGCGCCGACGCGCGAACTCGCCGCCCAGGTCGAGGAAAGCGTGCGCGCCTACAGCAAGTACACGAAACTGAACTCGGCCGTGATCTTCGGCGGCGTCGGCATCAACCCGCAAATCAAGCAATTGAAGCACGGCGTCGATATCCTCGTCGCCACGCCGGGCCGTTTGCTCGACCACATGGGCCAGGGCACCGTCGACCTGTCGAAGGTGGAAATCCTGATCCTCGACGAAGCCGACCGCATGCTCGACATGGGTTTCATCCGCGACATCAAGAAAGTGCTGGCCGTGCTGCCGCCGAAACGCCAGAACCTGCTGTTCTCGGCCACGTTCTCGGAAGAGATCAAGGCCCTGGCCGACGGCTTGCTGAACAAGCCGGCCATGATCGAAGTGGCGCGCCGCAATTCGACCGTGGAAGTGATCAAGCAAAAGATCCATCCGGTCGACCGCGACAAGAAGCACCCGATGCTGTCCTACCTGATCAAGTCGAACAACTGGACGCAAGTGCTGGTCTTTACGCGCACCAAGCATGGCGCCAATAAACTGGTCGAGCAACTGGGCGCGGACGGCATCGGCGCCCTGGCCATCCACGGCAACAAGAGCCAGTCGGCGCGCACGCGCGCCCTGTCCGAGTTCAAGGACGGCACCTTGCAAGTTCTGGTCGCCACCGACATCGCCGCGCGCGGTATCGACATCGACCAATTGCCGCACGTCGTCAACTACGACTTGCCGAACATTCCGGAAGACTATGTGCACCGTATCGGCCGCACGGGCCGTGCCGGCGCCAAGGGCGAAGCCGTGTCGCTGGTCTGCGTGGATGAGCACGAAATGTTGAAAGACATCGAAAAGCTGATCAAGCAAACTCTGCCGCGCGAAGTCATCCCGGGCTTCGAGCCGGACCTGAACGCCCGCGCCCAGCCTGTGCAATTGCGCAGCGGCACCGGCGGTCACCGCAACAACAGCCGCGCGCCAGCCGGCGCCGTCGTGCGCGTGAAAACGGGCGGCGGCGGCGCCAAGCCACGCAGCGCCGGCCCGTCGGGCGGCGGTGGCGGCGGCAACCGTTCGGGCAATGCGCCGCGTTCGGCGGCCAACCACCGCTCCGGCGGGCGCGGCCGCTAATTCACGGTTGCAAACCTACTGCGCGGGGCGCTATCGATTCTCCGTTGCGCGCCGTACTTTAGTACGGCTGTGCTACTCGAACCGATATCATTCCCGCTCGCTACGGTTTTCAACCATGTATTGACGCGCTATTCAAAACCGTTCCAGAACTGGCTTCCGGAACGGTTTTTTATGCACGCCACCGATTGCCGATTTGGGCTAGGATAGTGTTCATTCCATTTGCCTGCGTGCCGCCATGCCGAACTTCGCTGCCAACCTCAGCATGATGTTTACCGAACTGCCCTTCCTGGACCGTTTTGCTTGCGCCAGGGAAGCGGGTTTCGATGCTGTCGAGTTTCTGTTTCCCTATGCCGTCGAGGCGCGGCAGATCGCCATGCGGCTGGAACGCCACCGCCTGCAGCTGGCCGTCTTCAATTTTCCGCCCGGCGACTGGGAACACGGCGAGCGGGGCATCGCCTGCGATCCGCGCCGGGGCGAGGAATTCCGCACGAATGTGCAGCTGGCGCTCAACTATGCGCTGGCGCTGGGCGCGAAACAGCTGCACTGCATGTCCGGCATCGTGCCACCCGGCATGAGC
This sequence comes from Janthinobacterium sp. GW456P, assembly GCF_002127655.1. Lineage (GTDB taxonomy): Bacteria > Pseudomonadota > Gammaproteobacteria > Burkholderiales > Burkholderiaceae_D > Janthinobacterium. The sequence continues at coordinate 119,028 of NZ_NEHB01000012.1, read as the reverse complement.
CTGGAGCGGGCGCGGCAAAGCCTGATCGGCAACCTGCAATATGCGGCCGACGCCTGCCGCCCGCATGGCATCAACGTGCTGATCGAGCCGATCAACCGCTACGACATGCCCGGTTACTTTCTGAACCATAGCCAGCAGGCAGCCGACATCATCGCCGACTGCCAGCGCAGCAATATCTTCCTGCAGTACGACATTTATCACATGCAGCGCATGGAGGGCGAACTGAGCAACACCATCCGCGCCATGCTGCCCCTGATCCGCCACGTCCAGATCGCCGACACGCCGGGCCGCCACGAACCGGGCACGGGCGAGATCAACTACCGCCACCTGTTCAAGCTGCTGGACCAGGTCGGCTACGCGGGCTGGGTCGGCTGCGAATACCGTCCCGCCAGTGACACCGTGGCCGGACTGGGCTGGCGCGAGCAATTGACGGGCGCGGCGCCCGCCATGAGCACGACGGGCGACTGATCGCAGCGCGCTTGCGCCCGCACAAGGCGGCTAGCGCAAGCCGGCACGACAATACCTTTCCATACAGTATTTCCTGTCGAGAGGTGACGTGTCCACCCTGCCCGCCCGCCATCGCCGCGCCCTTTACCTCAACCTGTACCTGAGCCTCTTCTTGGCCGTCGTGCTGTGCGGCTGCGCCAGTCCGCGCACCGACCTGGCGCAAGTGCGCGCCCTGGCCGCCGGCACCGATGCCTTGACGGCCTTCGGCGAACTGTCGCAGCGCCACGTGGACAGCTACCAGCGCACCCGCCCCTATCTGTCGCCCGCCGAAGACGCGCGCGAACGCCTGCTCGATGCGCAGCGCCGCGCCGCGCAGGCGGACGTCGCGCGCCTGGCGCAGGCCGTGCGCCTGTACCTGCAGGCGCTGGGCCGGCTGGCGCATGCCGATGCGTATGACGTGCAGCCGGAACTGGCCGGCGCCGGCGCCGCCATCCGCGCCTGGCCGGGCGGCGGCATCGACGACCGCCATGTCAGCGCCTACACCCTGTTGCTGCAGCAGCTGTCGCGCCTGGGCGGCGCGGCCAGCCAGCAGGCGCACCTGGCGCAAGTGCTGCACGACGGCGACGCGCCACTGCAAGCCTTGCTGGCCGCGCTCGACAGCTTGCTGGCGCTGTACGACAAAAGCGGCGACAACGAGCGCGACCTGGTGCTCGGTCTGCTCGACGTGGAAATCGCGTATGCCGACACGCCGCAGCAACGCCTGCTGGCCGTCCTGGCGAAGACCCTGCAGCAAAGTAAAACCGAGGAATACCGGCTGCTTGGCCTGCGCCACACGCTGGCGCGCCGGCAACTGGCGGCACTGGCGCGCGAGCACGCACAGCTGGCCGCCGCCCTCACCACCACGGAGGCAAGATGGACGGATCGGTAGGCAGGAGCGGCAGCGAACGCCGCGAAGCGGCTCTCAGCAGCGCCATGCGCGTCGAGCAACTGGCCGACAGCCTGTCGCAGGCGGCTGTCACCCTGCACGGCGCCGTCATGCGCGCCATCCGCAAGCGCGCCAGCCAGGGAGAAAACGGCATCAGCCACAGCCAGGCGCAAGCCGTCTTCGCCCTGGAAGTGGCCCTGCGCCAGCAAGCCAACCAGCTGTATGCCGATGCCGCCGGGCACACCGTAATGGGATTGGAAACGGCGCAGCGCCAGCTCAGCGGCCTGCTCGACACGGTGCGCCTGCGCATCGCCCGCAACGACGACGTGCGGCACTGGATCAGCCTGTCGACGAGTTTGTTGCACCTGGGCAGTGCCGTCCTGGCCGGCAATCCCGAGCGCATCCTCAGCACGCTGGGCAAGGTGCGTGAGCGGCTGCAAGAGATGGCGCCGGACTGATTGAAATCGGCCGGCGAGCGCCTATACTGGGACGTCCCCGCCTGGCAATCGTGCCTGCGGGGCGATTGCCAGAGGAGACCAACATGCGTATCGAACCGTATTTGCAATTCAATGGAAACTGCGCGCAAGCGCTGGAATACTACCGGCAGCACCTGCAGGGCACGGACCTGTGCCTGATGCCGTTCCGCGGCACGCCGGGCCAGGAGCAAGTCAAGGAAGACTGGTACGACAAGATCATGCACGGCTCGGTGCAGCTGGGCCCCACCATGCTGATGGGCTCGGACGGCGGCTGCGACGAGGGCGCCAAGGGCATGAGCGGCAGCTCGATCTGCCTGACCGTCGATACGCCGGAGGAGGCGGAACGGGCCTTCGACGCGCTGGCGCGCGACGGCAACATCCAGATGCCCCTGGAAGAAACCTTCTGGGCCAAACGCTTCGGCATGCTGAAAGACCAGTTCGGCGTGGCCTGGATGGTCAACTGCCTGAAAGAACCAGCATAGAACGGCCCGCGCCTGCCTGCGCCGCGTCAAACGCGGCGCGGGTAGTAGCGCAAGCAGAAGCGCCCATCCTGGACTACCATGGAGGAGAGAAGCCTATCGGGGACAGCCATGAATGGATTGCCGCAAGACCAGCTACAGCGCCTGCAGGGCGTGCTGGAGCAACGCAAGCTGGCGTTGCTGGAACAGATAGAAAACGAAGCGGCCGAAGCGGACGCGCGCGCCTCGCTGCTCAATGAAATCGAAGCCTCGCCGGCCGACAACGCCAGCGTGCGCACCTTGAACGCCCTCGTCAGCGAAGCGGCCGAGCACAACCAGGCGCAACTGGCCATCATCAAGCACGCGCTGGCCAAGTTTGCCGACGGCAGCTACGGCCTGTGCGACAACTGCGGCGAAGCCATCGGCCTGTCGCGCCTGAACGCGCGCCCCGAAGCGCGCCTGTGCATCGATTGCCAGACGCGGCTGGAAAAGGCCCAGCGCTCCATTCCATGACGGCACCATGAAAGCGGCACAACAACAAAGGGCAAGGCATCGCTGCCCTGCCCCCTGTTTTCCGACGTGACGACCATGCTGCCTGCCGTCCTCCGCCAGCGTCTATGCGCCGGCTGGGTGGACGGGTCTCCTCTACTGCCATTGCCTCTATGCAAGCTGTACGCTTGCTTAACTCATGTGCTGTCCGCCATTGATGGCGATGTTTGCGCCCGTGACGAATGCCGCCTCGTCGGACGCCAGGTAAGCGACCAGGGCCGCCACCTCGTCCGGCTCGCCCAGACGGCCCAGGGGGATTTGCGGCAGGATCTTCGTTTCCAGGATATCGGCCGGCACGGCCGTCACCATCTGCGTACGCAGGTAGCCGGGCGACACCGTGTTGACGGTGATGCCGTGGCGCGCCACTTCCAGCGCCAGCGCCTTGCTGAAGCCATGCACACCCGCCTTGGCGGCCGCGTAGTTGCACTGGCCAAACGCGCCCTTCTGGCCATTGACGGACGAGATATTGATGATGCGGCCCCATTTCTTTTCCAGCATGGGCTCCAGCACCTGCTTGCTCATGTTGAACAGGCTGTCGAGATTGGTCCGCATCACCTCGGACCAGTGCGGCAACTCCATCTTGCGCATGCTCTGGTCGCGCGTGATGCCGGCGTTATTGACCAGCACGTCGATACGGCCGAACTGCGCCAGCACCCTGCTGACGGCTTCGCTGCAGGCAGCAAAGTCCGTCACGTCGAGGGCCAGCGGGTGAAAATAATACTGCTGCGCCTGCTGCTCGTCGAGCCAGCTTTCCACCCGCGTGTTGCCCGGCGTATGCGCCGCCACGACGGCAAAGCCCGCCGCATGCAGGCGGCGGCACAAGGCCGTGCCCAGGCCGCCCATGCCGCCCGTGACCAGCGCTACCTTTTGTTCCTTCATGACTGTCTCTCCCCGCTTGTTATGGTTGTTCTGCGTGGCATCAAGTGTAGGAGCAGTTTTTATTGCCGGCCTTGCGCCAGATCAAGTGCTCAGCCTGATGCAGTCGTGCGCGGCCGGCACCCCGGACTGTGCCAGAATGGCCGCTACTGCACAGCGAGAGGACAGGCCATGACGTACAAGACCGTATTGCTCCATATCGACGACAGCGCCGGGCGCGCCGCCCGCATCGAAGCGGCGGCCAGCATCGCCCAGGCGTGCGGCGGCCACTTGACGGGCGTGGCGCTGACGGGCGTGTCGCGCCTGCTGTACCAGCACCAGCCCGACCTCGATGCCGACCCGAACCTGAGCTTGCATCTGAACTTCCTGCGCGACCGCGCCACGCGCGCCCTCGACGGTTTCGAACAACAGGTGCGCGCGGCAGGCGTCGCCTCGTTCGAACAGCGCGTGCTCGACGACGAGGCGGCGGGCGGCATCAGCCTGCTGGCGCGCTATGCGGATCTGGTCGTCATCAGCCAATACAATGCCAAGGATAAATCGCCGTCCGTGATGCGCGACTTTCCCGCCTATGTGCTGCTGCATTCGGGCCGCCCCGTGCTGATCGTGCCGTATGCGCCGCCGCTGCCGCTGCTGGCGCCGCCGGCAGCGGCGCGCAATGTACTCATTTCCTGGAACGCCAGCAAGGAAGCGAGCCGCGCCGTGAGCGCCGCCCTGCCCCTGCTGCAGCGGGCCGGGCAAGTCCACGTGGCGATCTTCGACGCCCAGGTGCATGCCGCCGAACACGGCGAACAGCCGGGCGCCGAACTGGTGCAATACCTGGCGCGCCACGGCGTGGAAGCGCGGCTGCATTTGCTCGATGGCGGTGGCGTACGGCGCGGCGATATCGGCGAAGCGCTGCTGTCGCATGCCGCCGACCTGTCGGCCGACTTGCTGGTGATGGGAGCGTATGGCCATTCGCGCCTGCGCGAAACCATCCTCGGTGGCGTCACGCGCACGATTCTGCAAAGCATGACCATCCCCGTGCTGATGGCGCACTAGGCTTTGGGAAAGACGGCAGGGCTAGCCACCCTGCCAGGGCTGGCTGCGGATCTTCGCCACCTGGCGCTGCGCCAGCCACTGCCACAGCTGCAGCGCGTCGTCCTGCGGCAGCGCCGACATGTGACGCGGACTGGCCAGGGCGATTTCACAATCGCGGTCCGACCATTCCTCGAAAGTGACTTCGCCTCCGCTAGCGACTTCGACCTGATACATCAAGCCATCGTCGTAGCCAAAGCGCAACAGCACCGCGGCCGGGCCGCCGTCCGGCGTGACGGCGCCGCCGCGGTACACCTCGGCCAGCGCATCGGCCAGCTGTGCCGGCGAGGGCGCGCAGATGTCGCGCCCATCCGCCCGTGTCAGAATGAACCATGCCTGTGTCATGACGCGCCCTCCTATCCATACTCGTTAGCATGCGAGGCAAGTACTACGGGCAGTCACCTTGGTCCAGTGTCACTTCGGGCGCGCGGAAACTATCCCTGTCGGCATTGTTTACCAATAATTACGAATACTAACAAGGATCATACCTAAATTTCGTGCAGTGCGGAATTTATGCATATGGCACCACAGAGGCGCCGATTCACGCCACCAGCACGGGAATGCTGAGCGGATCGAAGTCATGCCAGTCGCCATTGGCGATCGTGCCCTCCGCTTCCTCGATATGTTCGGCGCCGAGCCGGTGCAGTGTCTCGAGCGCCCGTTCGCGCTCGTCGAGGCCGCCCAGCGCCACGGCGATCAGCATGCCCGGATGGCGCGGCTGGCGGTGGTTTTCGCCATGCTTCTCGGGCTCGCCCGCCTCCTTCATCTTGTTGAAACTGTAGAGTGAGCCCACATGGGCGCCCACCAGCGCGCCAACCACCGGCCCCAGCGGCCCCGTCGCCAGGGTGGTGGCCGCGCCGATGCCGGCACCGACGGCGGCACCGACGGCCACGCCCTCGACCACGCCCTCAGGCGTCTCTTTGGCGCCGGGCGAGATGTCGCGGTCGCCGCCGAGCGCATGCAAATCATGCTGGCCCGGCTGGTTGACGAAAAAGGCGCTGATGCGGCTATCGGGAAAACCCGCCTGGTTCAGGGCGGCGCGCGCGGCGTCTATCTGCTCCTGCAACTGAAAATGACCTGCGATGATGCGTGACATGATACGGCCCTCCTGATCGGCTGCGGGCGCCCCGTGCGCCACTCCGACAGCGTGCGCCGGACGCCGCCAAGATACCGTTCGCTTGCGCACACAGCCCAGAAATCCTCAGGCCGGTACCCCATATGGGCTGCGGATATCGGCCAGGAATTGCTGTGCGCGCACATGTTGCGGCCGCGCAAAGAATTCGTCGGGCGTGGCCCGTTCCAGCACTTGCCCGTGGTCCATGAACCAGACGCGGTCCGCCACTTCGCGCGCGAAACCCATCTCGTGCGTGACGCACACCATCGTCATGCCGCCGTGCGCCAGGTCGCGCATCACCTGCAGCACCTCACCCACCATTTCCGGGTCCAGCGCGCTGGTCGGCTCGTCGAACAGCATCAGCGGCGGCTGCATGGCCAGCGCGCGCGCGATCGCCACCCTCTGCTGCTGCCCGCCCGACAGGGCCGCCGGCATGGCGCGCGCCTTGTGCGCCAACCCCACCCGTTCCAGCAGGGCCAGCGCCCGCTCCTCGGCTTCGCGCCGGGTGAGGCCGCGCAAGCGCTGCGGCGCCAGCGCGCAATTGTCCAGCACGGACAAATGCGGAAACAGGTTGAATTGCTGGAACACGAAACCGATATGCGAGCGGAAGGCATTCACATCCAGCCCCGGCGCGTGGATATCCTGGCCCGCCACCGTGATGCGGCCCGAGGCGACCGCCTCCAGGCGGTTGATGGTGCGGATCAGGGTCGACTTGCCGGAGCCGGACGGCCCGCACACGACCAGCACCTCGCCCTTGGCGACGTGTTCATTGATCTCGCGCAAGGCGTGATACTCGCCATAGTATTTGTTGACGTTGTCAAAGGTAATCATCTAGCCGCTTTCAGGAGACGCGCCTGGCGCCGCTCGAGCCAGAAGGCGGCGCGCGACAGGCTGAAACACAAGACAAAATACGTCATGCCCAGCAGGAAATACACTTGCACGGGTTTGGTCAGCACGAGGCCGTTCACTTGCGAAGCGATGAACGACACTTCGGCCAGGCCGATGATGGTGCCGAGCGAGGTTTCCTTGATGGTCGAGACGAACTGGTTGACCAGCGAGGGCAGCATGTGGCGCAGCGCCTGCGGCAGCACCACCGAGCGCATGCTGTCCAGATAATTCAGGCCCAGCGAACGGGCCGCTTCCACCTGCCCGCGCGGCACGGCGTGCACGCCGGCGCGCACGATCTCGGCCAGGTAGATGCCGTCGAAGAGGACGAGGGCGGCCAGCATGGTGCCGAACTGCCCGCTTTCATGTCCCGTGATGCTGGGCAGGAAGAAATACGCCCAGAAGATGACTAGCAGCAAAGGGATGCCGCGCACCACGTGGATCAGTACGGCGACGGGCCAGCGCAACAGCGGCCAGGGACTCAGGCGCGCCAGGCCCAGCAGCAAGCCGAACGGCAGGCTCAGCACCAGCGCCAGGCTGGCCAGCACGACCGTCAGCGCCAGCCCGCCCAACGGCCCCTCGGGATAGCGTCCCACGAGAAAATACAGCCAATAATCGTGGATCAGTTCCAGCATCAGGCCACCTTCCTTTGCAGCCAGGCCGCCAGGCCGGCGATCAGCAGCGAGACGGCCAGGTAGGCCGCGCTGGCGAAGACAAACGCCTCGACGCTGCGAAACGACGCCGCTTCCACGCGCTGCGTCTGGTACATCAGCTCGGCCACGCCGATGACGGTGGCGATGCTGGTGTTTTGCCACAGGGTCAGGGTTTGCGACAGCAGCGGCGGGGCGGCCAGGCGCAGCGCCTGCGGCACGATGCACAGGCGCATGGTGGCAAGAAAACTCAAGCCCAGCGCCCTGCCCGCCTCGAATTGCTGGGCGGGGATGGCGCGGATGCCGCTGCGGATGTCTTCCGCCATGTAGGCGGCCGTGTACAGGGTCAGGGCCGTGACGGCGCTGACGGCTTCGATATTGCCGGCATACAAGCGCTCCTTCCACGCATCGGCCAGCAATTCGGGCGCGCCAAAATACCAGAACAGGAAGTGGGCCAGCAAGGGAATGTTGCGGATCAGCTCGACGTACAGGGCGCCCAGGGCATTGAGCAGGCGCGACGGCGCCAGCCGCAGCATGGCCACGCCGCAGGCCAGCGGCAGGCCCAGGAGCAAGGTGATGCCCATCAGTTGCAGGGACAGCAGCAAGCCGGACAGCAGCCAGCCGCGGTAGTCGCCGGCCAGCAACAAGGTCAGATCAAACATGCGGAAGCGTCAACCGAGGTTCAGGCGTCGATCTTGTCCGATTCAATTTTAAATGTGCGTTTTTGAAATTTCACATTGCTCGTGGGGCCATACCATTTGAAGAACAGTTTTTCCGCCTCGCCCGACTTTTCCAGCCCGCGCAGCACCTGGTCGACGGCTGTTTTCACGCCCGTCTCGCCCTTGCGGATGCCGAAGGCAAACACTTCCTGGCTGATGTTTTGCGGCAGTACAAGGTAATCGTTCTGCGCGGCGCCCAGCTTGGCGTAATTGTTCAGCAAGGACACTTCATCGTCGACATAGCCAACGCCTTTGCCTTGCTGCAAGCCCAGATAAGCCTGGCCCGCCGTCTCGAACGTCACCACCTCTACGCCGGGCACGGCCTTGCGGATATTCGGTTCCTGCGTGCCGCCCTTGACGGTCAGCACTTTCTTGCCGGCCAAGCCAGCGACCGACGTGATATGGCTGCTTTTTTTCACCAGCACGCGCTGGCCCGTGTAAAACGTGGACAGCGAGAAGTCGACGAGCGCCTCGCGCTCCTTGTTGTGCGTCAGGGACGCCGTCAGAATATCGATGCGGCCCTGCTGCAGTTCGGGAATGCGGGCGGCCACGGCCAGCTGCTTGATCACGGGCTTGACGCCCAGGCCCTGGGCGATGGCGCGGCACAGGTCCACTTCATAGCCGACCAGCTGGCGCGACTTGGCGTCGATGAAACTGTTCGGTTCGTCCGTGCCCAGGGTGCCGCAGACCAGTTCGCCCTTCGCCTTGATGGCGGCCAGCTGGTCCGCTTGCGCCACCTGCGTGAAGGAAATGCTGGTGAGTAACAGGGCGGCGAAATGAAGGCGGGTCTGCATGGGATTCCTCTGGTGGATAACGAATGCCGCCATTAGACCGCAGCGCCCTTATTTCCAAAAAGGAATCTTTTCACCCTTGCTTATGAGTAAATCATGTAAGGCGCCGCCGCCTACCAGTGGGGCGCGTAATTGGGAAACGGCGAGGCCATGTGTTCGGCTTCCACAGGCGGCGCCATCCAGTCGCGCGGATCGACCTTGTAATACTGCAAGAATTGCGCGTACAGCTCTTCGTGGTGCTCAGCCATCTGGTATGGCTTTTCAAAGAAGGTTTCCGTGGCCACGGCAAAGAATTCGGCGGGATTCGTGGCGCCGTAATGGTCCATCACGCTGTGCTGCTGATAGATGGCGTCGTGGCGCAGGTTGTCGAAGTCGCGCGACAGCACGGTGGCCCAGCTGCGGTAGCTCGACACGCTGGGCAGGTAGGGCGCGCCATTCGCGGCGCCCGATTCGCTGTCGAGCTGGTGGGCGAATTCATGCAGCACGACGTTGTGGCCATCGGTCCAGTCGGCCGCGCCGCGCTGCACATGGTCCCAGGCCAGCACCACGCGGCCATCGCCCCAGGATTCGCCCAGCAAGCCGTTGGACGAGGGAGTCACCACGCCGCCCGGCCCCACTTCATTGCGCGTGACGATAAATTCCGTGGGATACACGAGGATGGTGTCGAGCTCCGGATACACCTGGGTCTGGCGGTTGAGCAGCAACAAGCACGCCTGGCCGGCGATGGTATAGCGCATCTCTTCCGTGATTTCCAGGCCGCCGCAGCCGACGAATTTCTTCTGATACAGAAATTGCACGACAAGACGGCGCAATTGCTGCTGCAGCGGTGCCGGCATGCGCGGATACACGGGGATATTCTTTTCCAGCACTGCCAGGCCTTCCGGCGGCAAGGGCCTGGACAGGGCACGCTGCAAACGCCAGCGGGGAAACCACAGTGACAAGACGATGGCGGCCGTGACGAGGGCGATCCACAACAGCGGATTCATGCGGCAGCCCGCTTCAGGACAGCGAGGGCAATAAGGCCAAGGGAGACGGTGTAGGCAGACAAGGACAAGCTCCTTCGAATGAACCCGCAGCGGGACGGGCGGGCAGTCCAGCCCACATGGGGTTGATTAATATCTTTTCAATCCGCCAAGCTCAAAGGGCGTGCCCCAACGCCAAAAGCCGGGCTGTTACCCGGCTTTCATTGCAACATAACAACACCTGCCAAAACCGTAGCGAGCGGCGATGATTTGTGGCTAAGAAGCGCAACCGTACTTTAGTACGGGGACGCCGAGCCGGTGAGCATCGCAGGCCGCACGCCGCGCGAGGTTTGGTCAGGTGTTACTCAGCCGATTTTTGCTGCGGCGCGCCAAACAGGGCGGCGACCAGCGGGTCGCGCGTCACGGGACCGCGATTGACGCGGATGGCGTAATGCGTGTCATCGGCCAGGATGTGGAAGTGGCGGCCGCTGCCTGCCATGCTTTGCTCGCGCAGGCCGGGACGGTCCTTGCGCGGCGGCGCGCCTTCGCGTTTCGGCTGGACGATGGCGGCCAAAAAGGCGCGCACGCGCTCAGGATCCGGCGTCAACTGGTACACTGCCTTGCCCAGGTAGGTGGCGGTGCCTTCGATGTAGCGGGCCAGCTCGATCACGCCCGCTTCGCGCAAGTCGCGGATGTATTTGCGGGCGCCCGATGGCGAAAACTTGAGAAACCAGGCGATTTCATCGGCCAGCATCTCGTGCAGCGACAATTCGCCGATCAGCTTTTGCATATTTTCGATGCGGCGCAGGGTGGCCGAGGTCGAACGCACGCGCTCGATCGGTGCCATGGAAATGGGATTCATGCGTTCCGGGGGAATGGGTGCTGCACGTTCGACCATTTGCGAGCCTTTTTCGGGGCTACGAAGTTCCTGGTGCGCTGCCTTTAATTCGCTCTTCACGTGAGACTGAGTCATTGCATGCATTTGAATACTCCTTTTAAACGATTGCCGGTAGCCCGGATTGTTAAGTTCTTGGCAATTTTTATACCAGAACACCACGAATCCTGAGCGTCTGGGCACAGAATGCCATCCTGCTCCGCCCTGGTCTGTGCGTTAACGAACATTAGAAGCAAGAAAGTGAAAAATATTGCCTTGCTGAATTATTTCTCTCACGACATCCATAAAAGACATCTGGAAAACGCCGTATCCCATTCGCGCACAAAGTGAAATAGCGAACAGAAGCGTCGGCATTCTTGCAATAAATTCAAGCTTCGCGCGCGGCACCCGCCGCCCGCATCGCGCCAAAATCTTGATACTTTGCAAAGGAACCATCATGAACATGCCCAGTCTGCTGGCTGCCGCCGCCCTGATTACCTTGTCCGCCTGCAAAAAACCGGCCGAACCGCCGCTGCCCGAAACGGCGCCCAACCCCGCTTCCACGCCACAGGTCATGCCGGCTCCCGTCACGCCAGCCACGCCGGAAGCGGGTCCGGGCAACACGACGCCGCCCGCGCCGCTGACCGATCCGGCCACCGCCCCCGCCCTGCCCCCCGCCACGACGCCGAAATAACCCGCCAAAGCCAAGCAATCAGGCGCCCGCGCGGCGCCACCCCTACTCCACGGGGGAGTTACGCGTTGCCAGCCTGTTTGCAACGCGTTTTTTTACGATTGGAGTCGGCCACGCCATTTAGGTTCACCCGCATGCGCGGCGCCAGCCAGCATCGAATCGCGCTTCCCAAAATGCGGTAATCCGCACAGTCTTTCCCCTCGCCGTGCGGAAAGGCGGAATCTCGCCATTTCCTACTTTCAATAGATTCAAATTAGACCTTTATAAACAATCACTTGCAATAAGTGCCCAAATGCGCTCCACTGGCACGGAAGATGCTTTTATATTTTCATACCCGCCAGCAGAGCGGCGGCCTACCCAATATAAAAACCATCTACCTTTTTTGGAGACAACAGCATGGCAAGCACCTTCCGCATCTCATCCTTCCTGAACACCAAGGCACTGGCCGTGGCCGTCGCACTGGCCGCGCAATTCCCGCTAGCAGCCCATGCGGCCGACCTGGTCCGCCTGGGCAACCTGAAATTCGCCCATTACGGCGCCGTCGCCTACATGAAGGAAATCGCACCGAAATACGACTTGAAGATCGAGGAACGCATCTTCGCCAAGGGCCTCGACATCGTGCCGGCCATGATTGCCGGTGAAATCGACGTCTCCGCCAGCGCGCTGGAAGCGGCCATCACGGGCCGTGCCACGGGCTTGCCCGTGTATCTGGTGGGCGGCTTCGCCAAGGGCGGCGTGCAGATCGTCGGGCGTCCCGACCTGAACATCAAGGATATTGCTGGCCTGAAAGGCAAGAAAGTCGGCGTCACGCGCGGCGGCCCGCAGGAAATCCTGCTGTTTGCCGAATTGACCAAGGCCAAGCTGACCTGGTCCGACAAGCCGGGCAAGGACGTGCAGATCCTGTACATGGGCTACCCTGACCTGAACCAGGCGCTCTTGACCCGCGATATCGACGTCATGAGCCAGTCCGAGCCGTACTCGACCCAGGCCATCCACAAAAAATACGGCGCGGCCATCATCAAGCCCTACGACACGCCGCTGGGCGAGCCCGTGCGCGCCCTCGTGATGACGGAAAAGATGTACAAGGAAAAGCCCGCCGTGGCCCAGCGCTTCATGGATTGCTTCGTTGCCGCCACGCGGGCGTTTTTGGCCGACCCGAAACTGGCGGAAAAATACGTGCGCGAATCGATGTTCAAGAACCAGATCACGACCGAGGATTACCGCGACGCCATCGACAACGCCATCTTCACGGAAGACATTACGCAAAGCCACGTACAGCTGACCACCGACTACATGATGAAATTCGGCGTGGGCCGCATGGCCAAGGCGCCTGCGGCACAGGACTGGGTCAAGCTGGACCTGCTGGAAAAAGCCAAGAAGTCCTACGCACCTCGCTAATCTGAAAGTATCACGATGAATATGCAAATGATGAAACGCTTCGCGCACGGCGCCGCCGTGCCCGTCGCCGTGCTGCTGTTGTGGCAAGCCATGTCGACCTTCGGCTGGATCAACCCGCAAATCCTGCCCTCGCCCGTGGCCGTGCTGGTGAAGTGGTATGAATACCTGATGCCGATGCAAGCCTACACGCCCGAGACGGGCAACTACCTGGTGTGGATGTTCTCCGGCGAATTGCCGCATGACGCCTGGGCCAGCCTGTCGCGCGTGCTGGGCGGCTTCGCCATCGGCGCCGGCCTGGCCCTGCCTCTGGGTCTGCTGATGGGCACCAACAAGACCATCTATAAACTGTTCGACCCGCTGGTGCAGGTGCTGCGCCCGATTCCGCCGATCGCCTACATTCCGCTGGCGATCCTGTGGTTCGGCCTGGGCAACCCGCCCGCCTTCTTCCTGATCAGCATCGGTTCCTTCTTCCCCGTGCTGATGAATACCATCGCCGGCGTGCGCCAGGTCGACGGCATCTATATCCGCGCCGCGCGCAACCTGGGCGCCAGCCAGATGACCATGTTCCGCCGCGTCATCCTGCCGGCCGCCACGCCGTATATTCTGGCCGGCGCGCGCATCGGCATGGGCACGGCCTTTATCGTCGTGATCGTGGCGGAAATGATCGCCGTGAATAGCGGCCTCGGTTTCCGCATCCTGGAAGCGCGCGAGTACTTCTGGTCCGACAAGATTATCGCCGGCATGTTTACCATCGGCCTGTTCGGCCTGGCCATCGACATGGCCATGAATGCCCTGAATAATCACTTGCTGCAGTGGCACCGCGGCCTGGAACACTGAGAGGAACGGCCATGACCACGATCAATATCAATGCAGTCAATAAAATCTTCACCACGGGCGGCGCGGACGTCATCGCCCTGAAGGATATCAACCTGGAAATCGCCAGCGGCGAGTTCATCTGCCTGCTGGGGCCGTCCGGCTGCGGCAAGTCGACGCTGTTGAACGCCATCGCCGGCTTTTCGCAGCCGACGTCGGGCCAGATCCTGGCCGGCGGCAAGCTGATCACCGAGCCCGGTCCCGACCGCGGCATGGTGTTCCAGGAATATGCGCTGTTCCCCTGGATGACGATTGAAAGCAATATCGCCTTCGGCCTGGAAATCGCCGGCAAGACGCCAGCCGAGATCAAGGAACGGGTCGACATGCTGCTGAGCATGCTGGGCTTGACGGAATTCCGTGCCCGCTACCCGAAAGACTTGTCCGGCGGCATGCGCCAGCGCGTGGCGATTGCCCGCGTGCTGGCCCTCGATTCGCCGATCATGCTGATGGACGAGCCGTTCGGCGCGCTGGACGCCTTGACACGGCGCAACCTGCAGGATGAACTGCTGAAAATCTGGAAAGTCTTCGGCACCACCATCGTGTTTGTGACGCACTCGATCGAGGAATCGATCTACCTGGCCGACCGCACCATCGTCATGACCTACCGTCCCGGCACCATCAAGCGCGACGTGGCCATCGAGCTGCCCCGCCCGCGCGACCCGAGCGACCCCGAGTTCAACCGCCTGAAACGCATGCTGGGCGAGATGGTGATGGAGGAGCAGCAAAGGCATCATAATGCCGAGACCATGGCCAGCACCGCAGACTAGTAGTGTCTGACCAAACCTGCTGCGCGTCGGTTTAGGCGGCCTGCGATGCTCACCGTACTAGAAGTACGGTTGCGCTTCTCGGCCACCTCTCCCTTCCGCTCGCTACGGTTTTGTCAGGCACCGCAAGTTTGCATGTCAATGCAAACTCAGGATTCGCCCGTTCGGGTGAATCCCACCATACACTACAATTCCTTCTTTGCGGCACACGCAAGCTTAACCAAATAGACGGAGCACCATGGCATCCGGCAAATGGCCCCTGAGACAGCTGCTCGCCCCCCTGCTGGCCGCGGGTTCGCTGGCCGTGCTGACGTGGGCCTCGTATGCCTGGGTCAAGCAGCGCCAGCTCGACGAATTGCACCGTACCCTCGATTCGCGCGCGGAACTGTATGCGGCGTCCATCGGCGGCGCACTCAACAAATACGAATTCCTGCCCCTGGCCGTGGCCCAGAGCGATGCGGTGGCGCAATTACTGGAACAGCCCAGCGCCGACAAGGTCACGCAGATCAATGCCTACCTGGTCGACATGAACCGCCGCGCGGGGGCCTTTGCCGTCTACGTGCTCGACGACAAGGGCACGACCCTGGCATCGAGCAACTGGCAAGACCGCAGCTCGTATGTGGGCGTCAACTACGGCTTCCGTCCGTATTTCAAGAACGCCATCGCGGGCGGCATCGGCCGCTTCTACGGCATCGGTTTTTCCACCTTCGAGGCCGGCTATTTCATATCGCAGCCCGTGCAGCGCGACGGACGCATCCTCGGCATCGTCGCCGCCAAGGTCAACCTGGACTGGATCGAGCAATCGTGGCGCACGCCGGGCGCGGGCGAGCAGATCTGGGTCAAGGATGCGAATGGCGTGATCATCCTGGCCACCACGCCCGCCTTCAAGTTCAAGACCCTGGCCCCGCTGTCGGCGGACGCCAAGAAAGGCATCAGCGAACAGCGCCAGTTCCTGCAAGAAAATCTGCCCATCCTGCCGCACAAGGTGCGGCGCCAGTTCGCCGATGGCGCCAGCGTGATGACCCTGGAACGTCCGCAGACGGGCGACACCCCCGCCCTGTCCGGCAGCGCCGACAAGGTGGACTATCTGGCCGTGAACCGCGCGCTGGGCCCGCTGCAATGGCAGATCACGGTGCTGGCCGAGCTCGACCAGGTCGATGAGGCGGCGCGCAACGCGGCCATCGCCGCCGCGCTGGGATGGGCCCTGCTGCTGCTGGCCCTGATGTATGCGCGCCAGCGCCGGCGCCGCATCGCCGACAAGCTCAACGCCCAGAAAACGCTGGCGCGCGCCTATGAACAGCTGGAAATCAAGGTCGAGCAGCGCACGGCCGACCTCGTCCACGCCAATGGCCGCCTGCAGGCGGAAGTGGCCGAGCGCGAGCGGGCCGAGCAAACCTTGCGCTACGCCCAGGCGGAACTGGTGCAAAGCGGCAAGCTGGCGGCCATCGGCCAGATGGCGGCCGGCGTCACGCACGAGCTGAACCAGCCGCTAGCCGCCCTGCAAACCTTTTCCGACAATGCCAAGGTCTTTTTGGCGCGCGGCCGGATAGACGATGCGCTCGATAACCTGTCGACCATTTCCGACCTCGTCAAGCGTCTCGGCTATGTGACGTCGCAGCTGAAAGGCTTTGCGCGGCGCAGCGACGACGCGCGCAAGCCCGTCAGCGTGCGCCAGGCGTTTGCGCAAACCATGCTGCAAATCCGCACGCGCAAGAACTCGCAGCGTTTGACCCTGCATGAAAGCTGGCAGGAGGACGACCTCATCGTGCTGTGCAACGCCATCGGCCTGGAACAAGTGTTTACCAACCTGATCACCAACGCCATGGATGCCGTACCCGAAGGCGAGCCCGTGCAGATCTGGCTGCAAGTGCGTCGCGAAGGCACGCTGGCCGTCATCCATATCACCGATAATGGCCCCGGCATCCCGCTGGCCTCGCTCGACAAGATCTTCGACCCCTTCTATACCACCAAGGAACACGGGCTGGGCTTGGGATTGTCGATTAGCGCTGGCATACTGCGGGCGGCCGGCAGCGCATTGGCCGTGCGCAACCGCAGCGCGCAGGAAGGGGGCGGCGCGCAATTTACCATCACCCTGAGCTGCGACCCGGGGCTGAGAGACAAGGAAACATCTGATGCACGAGAATAATTTTGAAGGCATGCAAGTGCTGCTGGTGGAAGACGACGCCGTCGTGCGCAAGGGCGCGCGGCAATCGCTGGAACTGGCGGGCCTGCAAGTGACGGCCGTGGCCACGGCCGAGGAAGCGCTGCCCTACCTGGTACCCGAATTTGCCGGCATTTTATTAAGCGATATCAAGCTGCCCGGCATGGATGGCTTGAAACTGCTCGATATCGCCGTGGCGCAGGATGCCAGCCTGCCCGTCATCCTCGTCACGGGCCACGGCGACGTGTCGATGGCCGTGGGCGCCATGCGCCGCGGCGCCTACGATTTCATCGAAAAACCGTTTTCCGCCGATCTGCTGGTGGAAGTGTGCCGCCGCGCCCTGGATAAACGCCACCTGGTGCTGGAAAACATGAACTTGCGCCGCCAGCTCGAGCAGCGCGTCGGCATCGAGGCGCGCATCGTGGGCCGCAGCGCGGCCATGGCCAAGGTGCGCCAGCTGGTGCTGAACCTGGCGCCGAAATCGGCCGACATCATCATCCTCGGCGAAACGGGCACGGGCAAGGAACTGATCGCCCGCTGCCTGCACGACTTCAGCGAGCGGCGCGACCACCCGTTCGTGGCGATCAACTGCGGCGCCCTGCCCGAGTCGATTTTCGAGTCGGAACTGTTCGGCCACGAGGAAGGCGCGTTCACGGGCGCGCAGCGCCAGCGCATCGGCAAGATCGAGTACGCGAACGGCGGCACCCTGTTCCTAGACGAAATCGAAAGCATGCCGCTGGCCCTGCAGGTGAAACTGCTGCGCGTGCTGCAGGAGCGGCAGGTCGAGCGGCTCGGTTCAAACAAACTCATTTCCGTCAATTTCCGCGTGATCGCCGCCGCCAAGGAAGACCTGAACGTGCTGGCGGAACAGGGGAAATTCCGGCCCGACCTGTATTACCGCCTGAACGTGGCCAGTCTCACTCTCCCCGCCCTGCGCAACCGGCGCGAGGATATCCCGCTGCTGTTCGAATTCTTCGTGCTGCAGGCCGCGCTGCGCTACGGCCAGCCGGCCGCCCTCGTCAGCGGCGAACTGATCGCGTCCCTGATGGCGCAGCGCTGGGCCGGCAATGTGCGCGAACTGCACAATGTGGCCGACCGCTTCGTGCTGGGTCTGCTGGACGACAGTCTGAGCCCCGCCGGCTGCCGCGAAGCATCCTTGGCCGAACAAGTCGACACCTTCGAGATTTCCATCATCGAGGAAGCCTTGCGCCGCCACAATGGCAACGTCATCGATGCGGCCGCCAGCCTGAATATCCCGAAGAAAACCCTGTACGACAAGCTCAAGCGTTTCGATATCTCGACGGAGCAGTTCCGCTAACCGGCTCCGTTAAATATTGGCAAATAGCCGACACAAGCATGAGGCGGCGTCCTACCCGCGCGGTCAGGCGCCTGTGCAACAATGCAGACTCAACTCAACACCTGCACAGGACAACGCCATGAAAACCGCCGCTCTCTTGCTGGCCGCCACCTTGATGACCGTCGGCGGCGCCTGGGTACAAGCCCAGTCGACGACGAATGTGAACCAGACGGGCAACCACACCAACAATGCCAACGATCCGGGCCAACAATCGGACCAGTCCGACAAGCTCGACAACAAGGGCAAGCTGATCCACGACGGCAAGCCCGCCAAAACGCGCACGGACAAGCGCACGCGGCGAGGCAAGCCGACAGCGCCGCCAGCGTCCACGCCCGCTGAGCCCAGCATCCCCATCGCTCCCGTGAAATAAATCCCCCGCCAGCGCTGCGCCACATTACTCTGCGGCAAGCTATCATCACCTCCTTGAAAAATAGCGAGGACAGCAATGAAAGCAGCATGGCAAGCGATGGTGGCGGCAGGCGTACTGACCGCCGCCGGTGTACAGGCGGCGCCCACGGTGGGCGAGTGCATGGAACTGACGACGGGCGTCAAGTTCAGCAAGAACAATGGCGACGCGCAAGTCAATGTCGAGGAGGTCTTCGAAGGCAGGAAACTCAAGGGTATCCAGCTGATCCTCGACGGCGGCGTGCTGCTGGCCACGTCCTACCAGGACATCCGCGACGGCCAGGTCTTCCTGACGGGCACCGTCCATTACAACGAAGACGGCACGGTGCGCAGCAAGAACGTCTACACGCCGCAGTCGGCCATCCCCGCCAAGATGCGCCCCGGCCAGGAAGTGCGCGTGCAGTTCACGGATACGCGCACGGACACCCACTACCCAATGGCGGGCCTGTCCGACAAGATCACCACCTCCACGCGCACGGATCAGCGCGATTTCTCGATCACTTTCCTGGGCTGGGAACGCCTGGAACTGGGCGGGCGCCGCTTCCCCGACGCCTGCAAGTTCGAACTGCATGACGTGGGCGGCAAGAGCAAGGGAAAAAGCGGCGAATACGTGTGGTACGCGCAAGGTTTCGGCGTGATCATGACGGACAAGCTGGACAAGAATGGCGAGGTGCAGCCCGCGTACCGCATCGCGCTGACGAACATCCTCAGTGCACCGTAATTTTTGGCAATTTTGCGCTAGAATCGCTGACACACACTTTCTTAGGAAGCCATGTCGCCCATCGAACGAAAATGGTGGTTCATGCTGCCCGTCATGACGGTTGCCGCCGTCGCCACGATGTTCCTGCTCGATAGTGCCCACGTGCCACACACGAACCCGTTCGCGCGCGGCTTGATTTTCGGCCTATGCTTTGTGGCGCTGCACCGAGGCCTGTCGTTCTGTGTCTGGCTCGGTTTGCTGTGGGGCGCGCCGGGGTTGGCCGACAAGACGCTGGCCAAGCGGTAGCGCCATCGTTCCCGGCATCACTGCCATCTTTCCGCAAAGTTTGCGTCTGCGCAATTAATTAGCCGTTTCGCCCCTCTACACTGTCCTGTCTGGTCAGCATGGAGCGGCGATGGCGTATCCCAAACTTCCGTATGTCAGCGGCAAGAGCACCGCCCTGCTCCATTGCGGCCGCCTCAACGACGCCATCGTGCGCATCCGCCCCGAACTGCCGGGCAACCTCATCGTCATCCATGGCGTCAATGACGTGGGCACCAGTTTCAGTGCCGTGGAAAAGGGACTCTGCCAGGGACTCGATGCGCGCATGTATGGCGGCGGCCACGTGTTCACACCCGCCACCTACCGCTTGCCGCAAGCGTCCGACAAGGCTGAAACGCTCGATGACCCGGATGCCATCTACTTCAAGCGCCAGCCTGAAGACACGACGTACAGCCCCGTGATCCCGTTTTACTGGGGCTTTCGCGAACAAGGCAACGCCAGCAAAGTGGTGAACGGCCAGAACACGGACCGCTACGGCAACCGCCTCGACAAGGACATGTCGAAGAACGGCGGCCCGTTCGGCAACGCCACCAATACCCTGCCCGACATGTGGAACAAGGGGCTGTTTTCGCCGTGGGACGTGGGCGGCGATCCCGTGCGGCCCCTGATGACGGCGCCGGGCCGCATGTACATGGTGCTGGCCGCCAAGCGCCTGGCCACCCTCATCGCCATGATCCGCGATTACGATAGCGATGACGTGGTGTCCATCGTCGCGCACAGCCAGGGCTGTCTGATCTCGCTGCTGGCGCAAGCCTTTTTGCTCGACGAAGGCAAGCGCCCCGCCGACACCTTGATCCTCATGCATCCGCCCTACAGCCTGGTGGAGGAGACGACCATGTTTTTCGGCGCGGCGGAAGCGAGCCGCATCTTTGGCGGCGGCCGAGATGCCGCGATGGAAGACCAGTACGACGCCATCGACAACCGCCAGACCCTGCATGCACGCCTGCAAACCCTGGTGCAGATCGTGCAAGGCGTGGTGGCAAAAAAGCACGCCACGCCCGCCTTTGCGCAAATCAAGGACCACGCCATCTGCCATGGCATGGCGGGCGCGGCATGGCGCGCGGAAGCGGACCGCGACAACCGGGGCAAGGTCTACCTGTACTTTTGCCCCGAAGACATGACGGTAGCGCTGGACAATATGCAAGGCATCGGCTGGCAAGGCATACCCGACCACATCGACGGCCATGGCCTGTCCAGAACCAAGGGCAAGACGGACAAAAGCATCTGGGGTGACGGCCCCACCTGCTGGGAAAAAGAATTCCAGCGCCGCCAGCCGCTGGTGGAACTGGGCAAGGGATTTTATCAGCGCGTCTTTACCAGCAAACAGCGCCTTGACGCGGCTGACAAGAACAGCGGCCCGGTGCTGGTCGGCCAGCCGCCGCACGACTTCGCCCTGCGCCTGGAAGGCGAGGACGACCATGCCCACGTGGCCGGCGCCAACCGTGGCCATCGCGGCAATCATGACGAGGCACAATGGCCACCCGTCAAGGCGAGCAAATGGAATATCTTTTCCACGGAAGCGGGTCGGCGCGAAGGCTTGCGCACGATCAATGGCGAAGCGCTGCGTGCGCCCAGGGCGGCCGTGCTGAACGGCGGCGAAATCCGCCCTGGGCAATTCCCCAAGGATTCCGACCAGGCCAAACTGCCGCGCGACCAGCAAGGGCCGTGCGAAGAAGTCGATCCGATCGATGCAGCCATCGCAGTGACCAGTCCGCAGGGTTTGCGCATGCGCAAGCAGGAAATCATTGCCGATCCGCGGCCACTCAAGCATCGCATTCCCGAGTACGGCGTCGGCATGTTCGGCTCGGGCCAGCGCGATCAGGTGGAAAAAGCCCTGAACCTGGGCAAGGAAGCGGGCGACCAATGCAAGATCGACCGCGTCTCGCGCCATCCGGGCGGCGGCGACAATCTGCTTGTAAATCGCGAAGAAACCCCGAACGAGGCACGCAAGCGCTGGCAGCACGAGGTCAGCCCCAAATCCTTCCACGGCGCCATCATCGGCAACACGGACAACCACCGCAACGTGACGGCGTATGACGTGGCCATCGGCAGCGGCAAGGCGAGCAGCGATCCAAGGTTTTATGAATATTTGTGCGCCGTTGCCGACTGGCGATTACAAGGCGATATCCGTAATCCCGTGCGACCATCCATCCCTCGATGGAATGACTTTAAGAAAAAATTTGCAATCTACCTGGCGGCAGAACCGACGCAGCGCCAGCTCATTATCAAAGGCAATGCCGACTACTACAGCTCGGGAGTGTTGCCAGCCTTCGTGCCTGCCTTGCAGGCGGGTCTACCATCCACTGTTGTGTGTGAAACAATCAACGGCAGGCGTACCGAATCGGTCGTCACGCCAGCCGTCCACAAGCCAAGCGACGATATCCCAAAATGACAAGTGCATTTCCACGCTTACGATATCCACTCGGTGCCGCCCTCATTGTGTTGGCTTTATTTGGGTATTTGCTGATCGGTCCGTCACCTTTCTTATTGGAGTCCACGATGCGCAGTAAATTATGGCACCACCTGCAATGGCTGTTGCTGATTCCGCCCATCGTCGCGGCCACATTGCTCGGCTCTCGCTGGCTGCATGCGTCCAAGCCTGTGGCCGTCGCACAGCCGCAAGTGCAACAAGCGGCGCCCAGCGAACAGGACAAGCGGGAATATGTGCTGGAAGTCATCGGTCTCGGCGTCACCCTGGACAAATACCGGCAAGGCAAGCTGTGGGAAGCGCTGCAGCAGGGAAATGCCTATGCCAGCATCCGTGAACAGGACGAGGAAAAATACACTTGGGACGCCATGCAAAGAGCTGGGATAGCAGGTGGACGCGGCGGCGACACACTGGAGAATGGGGCGAGGGATACTCCCATGTATTTCGGCGTCCCCGTTTTCAATGCTGAGCCACCGATCTTCAATTCGCGCATGCTGGACAGCCCCGACTCACCAGCCATAGGCCTGGCCGCTGGCGCCGCCCCCTCCGGTCTGCACTGGCATCTGTTCGCCAGTGGTCCACGCCGCCTGAGCGAACATCCGGACCGTATTTTGGAAGATGTATTTGCCTTTTTCGATGCCCATCCCGACGTGCCTTACATCGTGCTCAATTCCGAAGACAGCATGCCCACGCGCGACCTGTACAGTCCTGACAACTCTCCGCCGCTCACAAGAGATGGCCGCTACATCCCCGAAATGCCCGACGCCTCCGCCCTGTTCGTGCTGGCACGGCGCGAGCGCATCGACGCCGTGCGGAAGTTTGCCTATGACGATGCGCCACCCGAGGACAGCGTCGACGATTTGAATACCTACGGCGTGGCGCGGCGCCTGTATCTGGTATATGACAAATTGATGCGGGCAGTGCCCCACCCAGACAAAAAAGAAGACCCGAGTGCATTCACCCAGCGCCAGCCCACCATCGCCGAATGGCTGCCCGTCGCCGCGCAATTCGCGCAGCGCTCCGACATCCGTGGCACGGGCAGCTTCAGCATGCTCGACAAGCTCCAGCACAAGACTTATCAGCCACCGAAAGACTGGCAACCCACGCCCTGGTTTCCCCTGCCCTTCAACAAGGAGCAGCTGGCGCAACTGGACCGCCTGCCCACCTTCGGCTTCATCCACCGGCCCACGTTCGTCAAAATGACGGATGAACACGGCAAGCCGCTCACGCGGCGCGACCAGCGCGAACAAGCCTTGCAGGCGGGCTGGCAGGAGGTCTTACGCAGCTTGCCGGAAGCCGAGCGGCCCGCCGCGCCGGCGCGCCTGGTCGCGGCGACGGGCGGCAAGCAGGCGCAGCTGGTGGCACTGCACAAGACTCTTTTGAAACATGCGGAAGATGGCGGCACGGAGCTCGACAGCGGCAACACGGCGCAATGGATCGATACGGACCGGCGCCTGGGCAACACGGGCGCGGCCACCCTGTTCGTGCAGATGGCCATCGGCGTGATGGGCAGCTACCGCGAAGGCGGCGTCAGCGCCGTGGTGAACTGGCGCAACCCGGACGAGGCGACCATCGTGCTACTCAGTCCGCCATCGGACGAAAAACGCCGCACGCAAAAACATCCGCACGGCGGCGACGTATTGCGGCATTACGTCACGCCAGCCATCGACCCGGCGAATTATCCATCGAACTGATTATTTTCCCTGTGTTGCAAGCTGCGCCAGCGCATTACCCCGCACCTGGAACGCCACCTTGGCCACCGCCTTGCCGGCGTCATCGGCCAGCGCCAGCACATGCTTGCCCGGCACGGGGCGCCAGCTGACACTCTCCACCGCGGCGCCCATGTCCTTGCCGTCGAGCACCCAGCGCAAGCCGTGGCTGCCTTGCGCCTGGAAGAAGACGCGCTGCAGGGCGGGCGGGATGTCGGGATCGATGGCGAGGATGCTGTCCTCGGCCGGATACACGATGGCCGGTGGCTTCACGGTGTCGCCCACGACGGCGATGACGGGGCTTTCCGTACCGGTAATAAACCATTCGCGGCGCGGCGCTTCCAGCGCGGGCTGGTACGTGACCATTTGCTGCAGCACGCCTGGCGGCGCTTTCGGGGCATGGCTGGGCACGTTCTTGTGCAGATAATCCATGACGTCGCGCCAGACGGGCGCGGCGCCCGTCACGCCCGACACATCCCACATGGGCTTGCCATCGAAATTGCCCACCCACACGCCCACCGTGTAGCGTGCCGAATAACCCATGCACCAGTTGTCGCGCATGTCCTTGCTGGTGCCCGTCTTGACGGCGCTCCAGAAATTCGTCCCCAGCTCGTTGCGCAAGCCAAAGGTCATGCTGCGCGCGGCGCGGTCGGCCAAAATATCGCCAGTGATGAAGGCGGCGCCCGCCTCCATCACGCGGCGCCGATCCTTGCCAGCCTGCCCCGGCTGCAGGCTGGCCGTGCTGTACAGACCGCCATTGGCCAGCGCGCGGTAGGCGTTGGCCAGTTCCAGCAGGGTCACTTCGGACGAACCGAGCGCCAGCGACGGGCCATAGTATTCGGCCGGTTCCGTCAGGCTAGCCAGGCCCACGTCCTTGAGGCGGTTATAAAAACCGTCCTGTCCCGTCAGCAGCACCGTGCGCACGGCGGGAATGTTGAGGGAACTGGCCAGGCTGGTGCGGGCGCTGACGTAGCCCTTGAAATTACGGTCGTAGTTTTGCGGCGCATACATGCCGGACGCCGTGGCCACGTCCAGCGGCGAGTCGTCCATGACGGAGGCGGCCGTCATCAGCCGGCGCTCGATGGCCAGTTCATACAGGAACGGTTTCAGGGTGGAACCGGCCTGGCGCAGGGCCGTCACGCCATCGACATGGCTGCCGCCCGCATTGCCCACATAGGCGAGAATCTCGCCGCTGCGGTTGTCGAGCACGACGATGGCGCCATCGTTGACATTGCGCTCTCGCAAGGACGCCAGTTGCTGGCGCAGGTTGTCCTGCGCGAAACGCTGCAAGGGACCATCGAGCGTGCTGGCGACCTGCGCGCCCGGCTGTTTCAGCAATTGCTGCGCCACCTGCGGCGCGGGCGCCAGGTCCGCGTACAGGGCCGTGCGCTGCAGGGCCGTCTGCACGCGCTGGCCGATCAGCTGGCAGCTGCTGTCCATGCGCCATTCTTTTGCCAGCGCGCAGGCGCGGCGCGCGACGGTGGCCACGGGCGCGTTCGGCGCGCGCACGAGACTGGCCAAAATGATGGCGTCCGTCTGGTTCAGGCCCGACGGCGCCTTGCCGAACAGGCTATACGAGGCGGACGCGATGCCTTGCAGTTCTCCCCGGAACGACACGAGGTTCAGATACGCCTCGAAAATCTGCGCCTTGCTCCAGCTATCCTCGATGGCTTGCGCGGCGCGCATCTGGTCCCATTTCTGGCGCAGGCTGCGCCCGCCCGAGGATGCCTGCAAATCCGCGTCCAGCTGGCCCGCCAACTGCATGGTGATGGTCGAGGCGCCCCGGGCTTTCTTGGAAAACAGATTGTCCCAGGCGGCCGTGGCCAGCGCGGACACATCCACGCCGCCATGGCGCATGAAGCGCTGGTCTTCCGCCAGCAGCACGGCCTGCTGCACGGCCGGTGAAATATCGGTCAATGGCACCCACGGCAGGCGCCGTACTTTCATGTCCACGCGTAGCGATTGCAGCGGTGCGCCGCCCCTGTCCAGCAATTGCGCTTCCGAACTGCGGTAGGTGGCCTGCACCTGGGCCGGCGTCAGCACCGCCTGGGCGAAAACCGGGCCAGCCAACAGGCAGCCCATGGCAAAGACGATACGCCTCACTGCCCCACCTTCACGTTGGCATTTGGCGACTCGCCAAACATCTCGGGTGAATACATGGCCTCGATGCGCGTGGCCGGCAGGCTGAAATCCCCGGCATTGTTCAGGCGCACCGTGTATTCCACGCTCCAGTTGCCCTTCGGCACGAAGGCGTAATAGGCGCGGAAAGCGTCGAAGGCCCGCTCCTCGAACGTGGGCCAGACCCAGCCCGTGGCTTTCTCGCCGGCCGTCAGCAGCTGCGAATCGCGCCCCAGGCCGTTGCCCAGCACCGTGGCGCTGGCGGGAATCGGATCATCAACCACCACCCAGCTCATGTCCGCCTGCGCCGACAAATCCAGGCGCACGCGGTAGACGTCGCCGCGCGACCAGGCGCCCGCCGTTTTTTGTTCCACCGGCGTGATGGTTTTCCTGATCGTGTAGCCGCTGGAAACGGGCGCCTTGAGCGGGATGGCCGCCAGGCTTTGCACGGTGGCCCACGGCTTGCCCGTGCCGCTGTGCGCCAGGCCCAGGGTATCGATGCCCTTCTGCCACGCCTGCAGCACGGGGCCGACTTTCGCAGCGCCATTCCACACGAGCGCTTGCGTATCGCCGCCCAACTTGACGGCGCTGGCGCCCGTCACCGGCGTCGACTCGAATTTGGCCGAGAATTTGGCGATGGCCAAAGTGCCCCAGGCGTTGGCCACCGTGGTATCCCAGCGGCCCTTCTTCTGGCGGCCCATGCTGCCGCGCACCAGGCGGCCGATGTCATCCTTCCACGCCGGGTCGTCCATCACGGCCAGTAATAAACGGTTGGCGTTGACGTCGCCGGACACCATCAGCCACCACCAGTTATCCTTGCGCTCGGTGGAAAAACCCATGGTCGTGCCCTGGAAGTTCAGGCGCGAACGCAATATCTGCTGCGCCTCGGCCAACAGCGCATCGCGGCGCGCCAGGCTGGGCGTGCGTTGCAGCAGCAGCGACCAGTCGATGACGGCCGAGGTCGGCCACAGGTTCGGGCTGATGCTGATGGACTCCAGCGCATCGGGCGGCACCTTGTTCGAACGCGACAGCGCTTCCAGCGCGGCCAGCTTGCGCACAGCCAGGTCGGTCGTGGCCAGTGCCGAACGGCGCACGATCTTGCCCTGCACGAAGGCCGTCAAGGCTGCTTCCATGCGGTTCTTCGTCTGTTCCGGAATCGCATAGCCGGCTTCTTTTGTTGCCGACAGCACGTAGGCCGTCAGGCTGTCGCTGCCCTGCTCCATGATGGGGAAGTATTTCAGCATGCCGTCGCCGTCCAGGTAGGCGGGCAAGCTGGCGGCCAGCTTGTTCCACGCGTCCTGGTCTTGCAGGGCGATGGCCTTCGATGTGTTTTGCTCGAAGCAGGTGTACGGATACGCCGCCATGTACTCGCGCACGCCGGGCAATTCGCCGCCCAGCCTGGCGACAAAGCTGGTCTGGATGCCGCCCCGGCCCGGCAAGGCGCCGGCCGGCATTTGCACGGACATATTGATGGGCTTGTCGACTTGCTGCAAGGTGGCCTGATACGTGCGCACGGGCGTGGCCTGGCCCACCTTCTGGGTGATTTTCAGTTTATCGCTGTGGCCGCCGGCTTTGGCGCTGATCTCCCACACGACCGTTTGCGCGCCCAGCGGCACCTGGTAATCCCAGCCCGTCTCGCGCGCTTCGCCGGCCGCCAGGGTCAGGTTCTGGCGCGGCAAGGCCTTGCTGGCCGCCGTGGCATTGAGGTCCACGCTCAAGGATGCGGCCGAGGTGTTGCGCACCGTAAATCCTGCGCGCAACTGGTCGCCTTCGCGCACGAGGGTCGGCAAGCCCGACATCAAAATCAGGTCTTGCGAACTGCGGATATCCGTGCTGCCCGTGCCAAACAATTCCTGGCCCGCGCTGGCGATGGCGACGATGCGAAATCCCGTCAGCGAATCGTTGAGCGGCACTTGCACCGTCGCTTCGCCCTTGGCGTCGAGCTTGACAGTGCCCTTCCAGAACAACAGGGTGTCGAACAGCTCGCGGCTGGCGCCCTTGCCGCCGCCCCCGCCGGCCGGGAAGGCCTTGCGGCCGAAATGGCGCTTGCCGATCACCTGCATCTGCGCCGTCGCCGTTTCCACCTGCAGGCTGCGCTGCGCCATCATGGTATCGAGCAACTTCCAGCTATCGTTGGGCATCAGTTCCAATAAACCCGTGTCGACGGCCGCCAGCGCCACTTCGGCACCGGCCGGCAACGGTTTACCGTCGGCGCGGCGCACGCGCACGGACACTTCCGCCTTGTCGCGCGTTTTATACACTTCTTTGTCGGACACGACCATGACGTTCAGTTCATGCGCCTGCCAACCCACGTTCAGCGGCGCGATGCCCATCTTGTAGGCCGGCTTGCCCAAGTCCACCAGCGCCGTCGGCTGCACGCCATCGACACGCCCGCGCACGACAAACACGGACACATACACATTCGGCGCGTAATTCGGTTTGACCGGGATATTGACCACCGGTTCCCGGCCATTGAGCTGGCGCACATAGGTGTCGAGGATGCCTTCGCGCTCGACCGTGATCAGGGCCGTGCCCGAACGGAAGGGCATGCGCACCTGCAAGCTCGCTTCCTGGCCCGGTTCATAGCGTTTCTTTTCCGGCAGCACGTCGATGCGGTCATTGTCGCTGGCATTGAACCACCAGTCGCCGCTACCGGCCACCCACGTTTCGCGGTTGGCGACGGCCGCGTTGCCGGCACCGTCCTGCGTGCGGGCGCGCAACACCAGATTGCCGCTGGCGGGCGCCTTCACGTCGCACACCAGCAAGCCCTTGTTGTCCGTCTTGCCCGAGCACGCTTGGCCCAGCTTGACGACTTCGCTGCTGTTTTCATACGCATAGAAGCCGCCGATCAGCCGCCGGCGGTGCGAATAGCTGTTGCGCTGGAAGAAGTCGACGGCGACGGGCGCATTTGCCACGGGCTTGCCATTGGTGCCGAGCACGGCTACCGTGAACTTGAAGGCATCCTTGCTCAAGGCCCAGGCATCGGGCTTGATGCCGATCACATAGTTTGACGGCCACAGCGGCACGCGCGTGGCGACGGATGCCGTCTCGCCATTCGCATCCTGGAACGCCATTTCCGCCACCAGGTCGCGCGGCGTGGACAGCTGCGGCAACTGGTCGATGACGATGCGCGCGCCGCCGGCCTTGTCCAGGCTCAAGCTTTGCGTGCGCGCAGCCGTGGCACCGGGGCCGGCACGCTCGCCATTGACTTCGTCCTGCCACTCGCCTTCATCGTCGTCATAGCCCGTGCCCTGTTTCACCAGACCTTCCTTCACGTCGCCGTTGCTGAAACTGAAATCGGGATAGTCGGCAAACGTCACGCTCTTGTCTTGCAGCACCGTGCGCAGCTTGACGGGCGCGTTGGTGGCTGCGCCGCCGGCCAGGTAGCTGATTTGCGCATCGAGGGCCAGCTGCTTCGCCTGCACGGCGGGCGCCTTCGGCCCCTGCAGCACGGCTTTCATGGTCGGCACGCGGAACGCTTCCACACGGAAACTGCCGGACGGGCGGCCCGCCATCGTCACGCTGTATTCGCCCTGCTTGGCGTCGGCGGGGATGAGCCAGTCGCTTTCCGCCGTGCCGCCGGCGGACCAGCGCAGCGGTAATTGATAGTTCTGGTCGCTGCCCTGGTGCGTGATGACGACGGAGGTGGCGCTGCCGGGACCGTTATTCTTGTCGACCAGGCGCATGCCTTCAGCCGTGTGCTTGCGAATAAAGTGCTTCATGTGCACGGTTTCGCCGGCGCGCAGCAAGGTGCGGTCGAATACCGTGGCCAGCAGGGTGTTGTCGGCGCGCGTGTCGTCGGTGGGCAAATTGAAACGCCAGGCTTCGATGCCGCCCACCCAGTCCGACAGGGTGAACGTCATGTCGCCGCCGCCGCGCGCACTGATAAAGTAGCGGCCATTGTTCTTGCAGCTGGAATTGGCCAGCTCGCCGGGAATGTGCGCCACGCCGTCCGTCCCTGTAGCGCCTTGCCACAGCAGCTTGCCGGCGCAGTCGCGCACGGCCACTTGGGCTTTCGCAACCGGCGCCCCCTTGTCCAGCGACGTCACCCACACGAGCGACGATTGCGCGCCGTGCTTGAAGTGGGCCGCCAGATTGGTCACCAGCGCGGCCGTGCGGATGTAGGCCGTGGCTGGCTTGGCCAGCAGCGCCTTGCCGAGGATGGGACTGGCCAGCTCGACTACGTAAAAGCCCGGTTTTTGTAGCGGAATGCCGATCACTTCAAAGGTTTTTTTGCCATCGGGGCGCGGCAGGCTGATGGGGCGCGTGCCAGTGGCGCCCGCCAGCACGGATTTGTTCATGTTGCCCGCATACTGGGCATACGGCTGCCAGTATTCGCCCCCGTCGCCATTGCCGGCCAGGCGCTGCATCCACTCGATGATGAACTTGTCGTCATTGTCGGGCACGCGCAAGGTGGCGCCCGTGGCGGCAGCGGATGATTGGGCGACTTCCTTGCCCGACAGCACGGGCTCGATATTGCGCACCGTCACGGGCAGCAAGCCGTCGCCCTTCGCTTCGATGATGCCGAACGGGGCCGGAAATTTCAGCAGCGGCGGCTGCTCGCCCGTGCGCACCGTCATGGGGAAGCGCGCGCGGTTGAGCAAGGCGCGGCCCGCGTCGTCCGTCAGTTTCGGCGGCAAGTTCAGCACGAAACTGCTTTGCACGGGAAAGGGGCCATTGAAGACGGCGCCATACAGGAATTCCGCCTTTTCCTCCTCTTTGGAAATCGTCGGCGCATACGTCTTGCCGCCGCCCTTCAGGGTCATGGCGCGCACCTGCGCCGCGCTCACGGGCGCGGAAAACTGCACGCGCATGGGCAGGAAGGGGATGCACTGCTCCTTCGGATTGCTGCGCTCGCAGCTGAACTTGGCCGTGAAATCGGGACGCGTCTTGAACTGCAGGGTTTGCGCCTTGTCCGTGGCGATACCGCTCGCACTGGCGATGCCCTCGCCCCACACCAGCGACACCTTGGCGTTGGCGGGGAAGCTGCGCTTGCATTGCAGCACGGTGACAGGCAAAGGCGGCGCGCCCTTGCTCGCGACGGGCATACCCACTTTCCACACGACGCCCCGCTTCTTGAAGTACACGGTCAGGTAGCGGTCGAGAAAGCTCTTGCGCAAAGTCAATACCTGCTCCAGCTCCTTGCCTTTGAGCAGGCGCACGGGAATCTTTTCATTGATGCCATCGGCGCGGCAATACGCGTTGGCGGCCACGCTGGCCTCGTTCGGCGCGGCGTCCAGGCCCAGCAGGAAGATCTGGTTTTCATCGATGTAGGGCTGGCCGTCGTACGGTACGGCCTCGACGATGGCTGGCCCGCCAGTAGAAAAGCGGTAGGACGTGCTTCCCTGCAGGGTCTGGCCCGCCAGGTCCTTGAGTCCCGGCTTCAAGGTAAAGCTGCAGGCCACGCCGGCCGGCAAATCGCGCTCGAAGTCGAAGTTCCAATTGCGTTCGTCCACCCAGCGACCCGCGCCCGCCACGACGGCTGGCTCGGCCTTGCCGCAATCGATGGCGAACGGCGCGGGCAAGCCGATGTCGCCGAACGGCACCATCGGCGTGGCAAACTGGGCCCGTACCTGACGCACCGCCTTGACCGTGCCGCTCGGTGAAAACAGGGACACGCCGCTATCGGCCCAGGCTGGCGCCGTCAGGCCCAGCGATAGCAGCAGGCATAGCGGGCCCAGCTTACCAAGCGGCGGGAAAGTAAGTACACGGGACAGGTCAGGCACGGATAACTCCTTGAGGAAAAGTGGCGGAGCTGGCTGCGGCGCGCAAAAGTTGCCTGGCGCAAGCCCAGAAAAACAACAGAACGCGGCAGGAATACAACATCAATGTATTATTAGTTATCAAGCTCATCATTGTTGCTAATATACAGTGGCATGCAGGTGACAAGTCGTACGATTGCCTGTCGCCGCGGCGCCAGACAATGGCCGCGCTTGTAAAAGTTTCACCAATAAAATTAGTTTTTTTCAACGCCAAAATCTTTGTCGTGAATCTGCAACACTATTGATATACCGCAATGCTTTGTGCGCCAGCGCACCGACCACCTGAACCTGCAACCGTATTCTTTAGTCCAACAGCAGTGCATTTATCACAAGAATGCGCACCTGGAAGTGTGGTCTATATCTAGCAATAGCACGTGTAGCAAGATGTGGCTTTGATGCCGTAGAGAAAATCTCTTATCAACGTTGGGAGTTACTTGTGAATAATCTAAAAAAAATCGCCGTTGCCGCCGCAGTCCTGTGCTCTGCCCTCGGCGCACAGGCCCAGGAAATCAATCCCTCCTGGTATATTCAACCTAGCATCAACGCACTCAAGCCAGATTCCGACTTCGCCACGGATAAAACCGGTTATGGCGCAGGCTTGCGTTTCGGTAAGCCTGTTTCCCAGGACTGGGATATCCAGCTGGGCACCACGTATGCCCGTTCCAAGGATGGCGGTCAGCGCTACCAGCAAAATACACTGGGCGTAGACGGCTTGTACATGTTCTCGCGCAAAGCCTTCCGTCCTTTCCTGCTGGTCGGTGCCGGCATGCAGCGCGACAAGGACACCAGCTTCGCCTTCGGTGAACGCACGAAGAGCTCGCCATACGCGAGCGTGGGCTTGGGCTTCCAGTCCAGCATCACGGAGCAGCTGTCCCTGCAGGCTGACGTACGCAATGTGCACGGCTTCCTGCGCGGCAATACGTTTGACCCGAGCAGCAAGTCCAACAACTACTACGTCACCGTGGGCTTGAACTACGCGTTCGACAAACCGCCTGCACCGCCGCCGCCACCGCCACCGCCGCCAGTACGTGAAGAAGTCGTCGTGGTCGTGCCGCCACCACCACCGCCACCACCGCCGCCACGCTTTGAAAAAGTGACGATGTCGGCAACGGAACTGTTCGCATTCGACAGCGCCAAGCTGGGTCCGACACAGACCAAGCTCGACGAAATCGCCCGCGTGCTGAACGCGTCGCCGGACGTCAACAACGTCGTCATCAGTGGTTATGCCGACCGTATCGGTTCGCCCAAGTACAACCTGAAACTGTCGCAGCAGCGCGCTGATGCAGTCAAGGAATACCTGGTCGCCCACGGTGTTGCCGCCAACCGCCTGACGGCCGAAGGCAAGGGTTCCACCAATCCTGTCGTCACCTGCGACAACAAGAAACGTGCCGACCTGATCAAGTGCCTGGAACCAAACCGCCGCGTTGAAGTGGAACAGATCACCATTGAACGCCGCGTACAGTAAGCTGGACAGTGGTACGCCACTTGTAAAATAAAAAAAGGGGCTTCGGCCCCTTTTTTGCATTGAAAGCCATCATGAATTTCTCTACCCGCTATCCCAAACTGGCCGGCCTGGCACCGTTCAGCAAGCAGATGCGCAGTGTCATCGTCTGTTCCGTCACCGAATGGCTGGAACACCGCGCCTCGAGCAAAGGCGCCGCCCTCGCCTATTACACCCTGTTTTCCATCGCCCCCATCCTCGTGCTGGTGATTGCCATCGCCGGCTTTTTCTATGGCCCGGCCGCCGCGCGCGGCGAGCTGATGGGGCAACTGCAGGGCTTGCTGGGCACGCAGGGCGCCGAAGCCATTCAACTGGTGCTGGCCGGCGCGAAAAACCATGAACAGGGCCGCATCGCCACCCTCATTGCCAGCGCCCTGCTACTGTTTGGCGCCACCAGCGTATTTGCCGAACTGAAAGCCAGTCTCGATGAAATCTGGCAAGTGCCGCCTTTGAAGGAAGCGGGCGCCTGGGACATGCTGCGCACGCGTCTGCTGTCGTTCGGCCTGGTGCTGGTGCTGGCCTTCCTGCTGATGGTGTCGCTGGTGGTCAACGCCGCCATGGCCATCCTCGCCAACTTTTGGGAAGGCGTGTGGAAAGACACTGCCGTGCTGTTTACCATCCTGTCGAACCTGATCGGCTTTGCCGTCATCGCCAGCCTGTTTGCCGTCATCTATAAAATGCTGCCGCGCGTGCGCCTGTCCTGGCGCGACGTGCTGATCGGCGCCATCGGTACGGCCTTCATGTTTTCACTGGGGAAATATGCAATCGGCGTGTATATCGGCAATAGCGGCGTGGCCAGCAGCTATGGCGCCGCCGGTTCGCTGGTCGCCCTGCTGCTGTGGGTGTATTACTCGGCGCAAATCTTCTTCCTGGGCGCCGAATTCACGCGCCAGTTCGCCCTGCAGCTGGGCAGCATGAAGGATATGCCGAAGACGGAAGACGGCGACGTGCAAGTGAAGATACTGAAACGCCACCAATCCTGATTCCCTCCCGCCGGATGCGAAAACGGCGCCCGCGGGCGCCGTTTTTCTGGTCCTGTGTCAACTTACTCGCCCAGCAGTTCCGCTACCACTTCCATGCCTTGCACGCGCTCGGCGACGACCTTCACCATGACGATGATGGGCACGCCCAGCAGCAAGCCCCAGACGCCCCACAGCCAGCCCCAGAACAGCAGGCTGACGAACACGGCCGTAGGATTCATGCGCGCGATGCGCCCCGTCATCCAGGTGGTGACAAAGGTGCC
The DNA here is from genome assembly GCF_002127655.1 of Janthinobacterium sp. GW456P. Lineage (GTDB taxonomy): Bacteria > Pseudomonadota > Gammaproteobacteria > Burkholderiales > Burkholderiaceae_D > Janthinobacterium. The sequence goes on along the minus strand of NZ_NEHB01000012.1, from coordinate 84,776 downwards.
GACCAGGGTGGCGATGGCCATCGAGGTGCCCGTCACCAGCAAGACCATTTCCAGCGATTCGAACTGCAGGAAGGCGACCAGCCCCGTGGCGATGGTGATGAGCAAGGGGCCGAAATACGGCATGATGTGCAGCAAGCCGGCCACGATGGCCCAGGCGCCCGCGTTTTCCAGACCGATCACGCGCAGGGCGATCCACATCAGGACGGCCAGCAAGACATTCGTGACGAGCAGCATGAACATATAGTTCTGGATCGAGGTATTGATGTCTTCCAGGATGTGCACGGTGACCTTCTTGCGGCTGAGCGACGGCCCCGTCAGTTTGACGAGCTTGCGCTTGAAGGTGTCGCCCGACAGCAGCAGGAAGAATACGAGGAAGATGACCATGGTCGCCTGGCTGAGAAAGCCCACCAGGCCCAGCGAACCGGCCCAGACCCAGTCCATGATCTTGAAGTTGGGCGCCTCGGCGGCGGCGGCACGGCGGTTGTTGCGGCGCGCTTCGGCGCCGGCGGCCACTTGCTCGATTTCATTGGCCACGGCCTGCATTTTCTGGAAGGTGCTGTTCTTGCCGCCCGTATTGGCGGCGATGAGCCGCGACAATTTATGCGTGGCGGCCGGCAGCTCTTCCACGATGGATTCGAATTCGCCCTGCACGCGTTCGACCACGACGATGGAGCCGAACAGGATCAGGGCGGTGACGGCCGTGGCGCCGATGGCGCGCGGCAGGCGCAGCTTTTCCAGCCAGGCGACGACGGGATTGAGGGTATAGGCAATGAAAATGCCGAAGATGACGGGAATGAGGAATTTCTGTGCCCACTGCAGCGCATAAATGAAGCTGACGGTGGCGATGATGCCCAGGGCCATGCCACGCGCATTGACGTGCAGCGGCAAACGCAGGGAGGCGTCCGGGTGCTCCACTGGCGCGCCGGGAGGGGTCCCGGCAGGCTCGGTGGAGGCAGCCGCCACCGGCTCGGGCGGGATATCTGAAGGCTGGGTATGCATGCGAGTCCCGCGACGGTCGGTGGAGGGCCGCAGCGCCAGCCGTGGGGCTGGCCGCTGCGGCAGGTCAGGCCATTACTTGACGCGGATGTCGTTTTTCACCGACTTCACGCCCTTGACGCCACGGGCAACTTCGCCCGCTTTGGCGGCATCGGATGGCTGGGCCACGAAGCCGCTCAGCTGAACCACGCCCTTGAAGGTTTCAACGTTGATTTCCGTCGATTTCAGGGTAGGCTCGTTGAAGATGCTGGCTTTCACTTTGGTGGTGATGGCCGCGTCGTCGATGTACTCGCCCGTGCCTTCCTTGGTTGGGGTCGATGCGCAACCTGCAACGGCGAACAGGGAAGCGACGAAAAGGCCAGTAGCGATAGATTTAGTGAATTTCATGGTTTTTTCCTTAGGAGTGGTCAATCAATGTGCTCACAATGAGCTTCTTATACCAGTGTGGCAACTGCGCGCCCGAGGGAGCTCAGTAGTCAAACTGGGTTTTTGCAGCCTTGATACAGTCATCCTTGGCTGCGCCGGCCAATGCATCGCATTTTTCTGTCGCGACCTTGTACTCGGCTTTTCTTTTTGCTTCACGCGCATCGCTGCGCGCTTCGATGACTTTCTTGTCCGCCTTGGCGTCGGCCAGGGCCGCCACCTTGGTGGACTTGGCCAGCTTGACGCAGACATCCTTGTCGTTGCCCGTCAGCGCATTGCAGCGCGCCAGGTCGACGTCGTAATTGGCATCGGCAATCTTGATGCGCGCCTTGGTGTAGGCGCGCAGGGTATTCGTGTATTGCGCCTGGGCCACGGCTTCATCGTAGGCGCGCACGGCCTTGGCTTCGGCGATGCAGACATCCTTGGGGTTGCCCGTGATTTTTTCGCACTCGGCATGCGCCAGCTTGTAGTTCAGTGCCGCCTGTTCATTGGCCGCCTTGTAGGCCGCTTTCGCTTCCGGCGTGGCGGCCACTGCCTGGCCACCCCAGGCGGCGCATGCCAGGCTGACGACGATGGCGGTGAAGAGCTTGTTCTTGTTCATATTGCATTTCTCCCTGGTGGTGCCAAACATGTCTGCTTGGCATGACTACCGTTTTACGTGGATCGCGGCCACCCTTCTGTACGCTGCCGTACACAAGTAGTTTATTTTGAAAGCGGAAGGTCAATATGGAGAAATAACCACGTTTTTGCCGGATCGCTCCAGCTCGCAGTACCCTTTTCGACTGCAAATAAGTACGTGCGGCAGCGTACAGACCGGGGACAGGGGCATGACTAAGATGGCACTACACCCTCACCTCGTCAGGAGAATAAAATGAAAACCAACGCCACCTTGGCTGCACTGATGCTCGCCGCCACCGCCGTACTGAGCGGTTGCGCCACCGGTCCTACCCAATCACAACAGTATTACCCGGCCAACCAGCCTGAGTCCGCCATGTACGGCACCGTCGACTCCATCCAGATCGTGCAGGGTGGCGGTCAAACCAGCGGCGCGGGCGCCGTGGTCGGCGGCATCGCCGGCGCCCTGCTGGGCAATACCATCGGTTCGGGCAGCGGACGCACGGCCGCCACCGTGGCGGGCGCCGTCGCCGGCGGCGTCGTGGGCAACCAGGTCGAAGGCCGCAGGCAGCAGGCGCAGGCCTACCAGATCAGCGTGCGTCTCGACAATGGCGAATACCGTACCGTAGTGCAGGACAATGCGAATGATTTGCGCCCGGGCAACCGCGTGCGCGTCGTCGACGGCCGCGTCTACCGCTATTAATTCTCGGCGGAGCTTGTCAGCAGGCATCCGCCATACCGCATGAGTCGTACCATAACAAGGAGTTGCCATGGGCACCATCATTCTGATCATCTTGATCCTGGCCCTGGTCGGCGTCCTGCCTACCTGGCCGCATAGCCGCAACTGGGGTTACGGCCCCAGCGGCATCGCCGGCCTGGTCGTAGTGATACTGATCCTGCTATTACTGACGGGCAGGTTGTAAAAAAAGGCGCTACGGCGCCTTTTTTATTTCAAGGAGGAAATATCATGACTATCCACAATACACTCTTGGCCACCCTGTTCGCCTGCAGCCTGGCGCCGATGGCCCTGGCGCAGACGGCCACGCCGCAGCCGGGCGACCCGCAACGCTGGTACCAGGAAGACAGCACGGCGCAAGCCCAGCTGCGCACTTTGCGCAAGGAAATCGCCGCCGCCCTGGCCGAGGCCAAAAAAGCATGTCGTTCGGAACCGTCCGCCACGCGCGCCAGCTGCCTGAAGGAGGCGCAAGATACTTACCGGCAAGACATGGCGAACGCGGAAAAACTGCGTGTAGCGGCGCATCCGCAGTGATGTGCCGTTTCGGGCAACGCCGGATCAGGCGGCATCGCGCTCGTAGGGCGGCAGTTCGTGCACCACGAGCGGCGTGTCTTCGGTGACGAAGGCCAGCCAGCCGGCCGCCTTGATCGCGCGCAAGCCATCCTGGTAGCCCTGCTCCCAGCGCCACTCGATGGAGCCCTTGGAGAAATTGATGTCCTTGGCCGCCATGTGCCAGTCGCGCCCCGCATACGGCAGGCGCACGATGTGCATGGTGCTGTCGCAGCCCAGCGCTACCAGCTCTTCCGTCTGCTGACGGTTGTGCTTTGTGTCGGGCAGACCAGCGTACAACTCGCGCAATTTGCGCTGCAAGGTATGTGTATTGACATAATCGGCGATATGCCGCTTCGAGCGCGACGCGAAGGTGACGTCCTTTTGCCGCGTCTGCACCTCATCGAGGGTGGTCGGTTCCGGCCCTTCCGAGCTCCACAGGTCGACCATGAAGACCAGGGTATCGACGTGGGGCGTGTCGTCGAGCACGGTTTCCAGCGGCGTGTTCGAGTACAGGCCGCCATCCCAGTATAAATCGCCATCGACGCGCACGCCGGCAAAGCCGGGCGGCAAGGCGCCGCTGGCGCGGATATGGTCCGCCGTCAGGGGCTGCTGCTGGCTGTCGAAACTGGTGAGGCTGCCGCATTTGACGCGCAGGGCATTGACCGTCAGGCGCATGCCGCCGGGCTGGTTCAGATAATCGAAATCGACCAGTTCCTCAAGGGTATCGGCCAACTCGCTGGTGTCATAAAAGCTGGCCTCTTCCGGCTTGACGGCGATTCCGACGGGAAACAGACTGAAGGCGCGCGGCTTGAAGAAGCCGGGCACGCCGCGCAGCACGGTATCGAGCGTGGCCAGCCAGATGTTCGAGCGGCGCTGCTGGTCCGAAACGAGGTTCATGTCGACGCTGTCGCGGTGCGCCATGCGCTGCCAGAACTGCTTCAGACGCACGAGCCTGTCTTCGTGCTTGTTACCTGCCAGAATGGCGGCATTGATGGCGCCGATCGAGGTGCCCACCACCCAGTCGGGCGCCAGGCCATGTTCGTGCAGCGCGTGATAGACGCCGGCCTGGTAGGCGCCCAGTGCGCCGCCGCCCTGCAGCACCAGCACGATGCGCAGGCGCGAGGGATTTAACTGATTGATTGGTGTCTTCGAATTCGTCATCAAGATGGCCCCTCTGTCCGCCGCGCGAAATACGGTGTGAATCATTGTAAGGGATTGCGCCTGCCCGTGCCGGACGTTGGGTACGGGCAAAAAAAACGCCGTCAATGACGGCGTTCCTGTGCAACATGGCTGGCGTTCAACGCTTTCGGCGCAGCCAGCTGGCGGCCACGGCGGCTACGGCCACGAGGACCAGGGCCGGCTTGACCAGCTTCTTGCGCCCGATAAACGATAGCGCCGTCAGCACGTAGGGCATGGCGCCCTGCAAACGCATGCCGCCCGGCGCCAGCAGGGACTCGACGCGGTGGCCGGCAAAGCCGACCGCCGTTTCTACCACGCCCTGCAGCAGCGATTCGGGACGCAGGGCATAGCCCACGTTGGCACGCGCATGCACGATGCCCACGCGATACATTTCGCCCTGGGCAATCAGCAGGCGCTTGCGGGCGGCTTGCGCCGCCAGTTTGTCGGTTTCCGACATGAATTCTCCTCGTGAGCCCGCTTACATCAGCATGTCGCGGTCGGCCTTCAATTCCGCCATGGTGGCGGGCATGGACAGCTTTCCTTGACGCAGCATGGCGCGCGCATACATGACCAGCGCGATGGCCAGCAGTACGAACACGACCGTCATGATCGCCAGGATCTTCCAGCCCAGGCTATCCCAGGCCAGGAAAACGATCAGTACGCTGCCGTAAGCGATGGCAAACAAGCCCGCCACTGTCGCCAGGGCGAAAATGACCACGAGCTGCAGCATGTGATTGCGCACTTCCGACAGTTCGATGGTGGCCAGTTCCAGCCGCGACAACATCAGTCCGACGGCGTTTTTGGCCAGGCCGGCGACCGAGCCGATCAATCCCGGCCCTTGGTGAGACGAAGCAGACTTGTCCATATCGCTCCTGACAATGGATTACTTGCGGCCCAGGATGAAGCCGACCAGTACGCCGACGCCAGCGGCGACGGCTACCGTGCGCCATGGGTTTTCCTTGACGTAGCCATCCGCCTGAGCAGCCATCTGCTTGGTGGCGACGATGGCCGACGCTTGCGCTTCATGCGCCTTGGCCAGGGCCGCGTCCAGGGTTTTCATGCCCTTGATGCGCACTTCATCGGCTTTTTCGCCGGTCAGGGCGGCAGCGGCGCTGAACAGGGCTTGCGCATCCTTGACCAGGGTTTTGACATCGTTATTGACGGTGGTGATATTGTTTTCCAACATGGTTCAGCTCCTTAGCTTGTGGATGAATGTAGTTACTATACCTACTTTACTCAAAAACACTATTCCATTAGATCGCGCATATCATCGGCGTGCTCTTCCTCGACAGCCATGATCTTGATCAACAAATGACGCGTGGTCGGGTCTTTGTCGCCAATTTTCACGATCATCTGGCGATACGATTCGATGGCTACCCGTTCCGCGATCAGATTGGCACGCACCATGCTTTGCACGTCTTCGGAGTCATCATACTCGGCATGGCTGCGCGCAAGCAATGTTGCAGGATTAAAATCTGGCTTGCCATTGAGTTGCACGATGCGTTCGGCCAGCCAGTCGGCGTGTTCCTGCTCCTGCTGCGCATGCTCAAGGAACTCGGCCTTGATGCTGCCGTTGTCGCGTCCGCTCACCGTGTAGTAATGGCGTTTATACCGCGCAATACACACCAGTTCAGTGGCCAGCGCCCCATTCAACAGGGTGATCAACTCCTCGCGGTCGGCCTGGTAGCCGGCCGTCACGGCGCCGTCGTCCAGGTTTTTCGCGGCGGCGCGGATGGCGGCCGTATCGATGCCGGCTGGAGTCTCAACAGATGTTAGTGTCATGATGCTTCCTTTCAAGTATTACATGGGTATCCACCGGCCAGATTGCGGCCGGTGCTGCCTTTCTACTGCCGCACCAGGCGGTGCGGCTTAGCGGCGGGCGGGAATGGCCGTGTTGTCCTCGGACAGGACGATTTCCACCCGGCGATTCAGCTGGCGGTTCGCTGCCGTATCGTTGCCGGCGGCCGGATAGGCGGCGCCATAGCCTTTCGTGGCGATGCGGTCGCGGCTGATGCCTTGCTCCAGCAGCGCATTGCGCACGGATTCGGCGCGGCGTTGCGACAATTCCAGGTTATGCGCGGAACCGCCCGTGCTATCGGTAAAGCCTTCGATCAGCACGGTACGCTGCGGGTTGTTTTTCAGCACCTCGGCCAGCTTGCGCGCCGTATTCATGCCATCGGCCGTCAGGTTCGCCTTGTCCGTGCCAAACAGCACGTCGCCCAGGGTAATGACCATGCCGCGTTCGGTTTTCTTGGCGGCCAGATCGGCCAGCTGCGCTTCGAGCCCGGCGGCGCGCGCCTGCGCATCGCGGGCCGACGCTTCAGCCGCTTGCGCCTGGGCCTTGGCCGCTTCCGCATCGGCCTGCGCCGCCTGGGCACGGGCCGTGGCCTGGTCAGCCTGCTGCGTGCGCGCATCGAGGCGCAACTGGTCGCGCTGCTTGCCCGCGTTGGCGATATCGGCTTCGGCCGCTTTCTGCTTGGCGACTTCTTGCGCCGTGGCTATCTTTTGCTTGGCCAGGTAGGCCAGCTTGTCGACTTTTTCGCTATCTTCCTGGCGCGTGGCGGCGGCATTTGCCGCTTCCAGGGCAGCGCTCGCTTCGCGGAATTCGCGCGGCGCATAGGTCGATACCATCGGATTCGATTGCGCCGCCATGTAGTCGCCGCGCGTCTGGTCGAGCAGGCTGGTGGTGGTCGGTGCGGAGCTGCAGGCGGCAACAAAAGCGGCCATGGCCAGCAGGCCGGGGATGGTGGTGTAGGTAGCTTTTTTCATGATGGGGTCCTGTTATTAGTTATTGTTTTGGGGCTTGCTGGTTGGCACGGTCGAGCTCTTCGCGCATGACGCGGATGTTCTCGTTGATTTCATCGGCGGCGCTGGTGGCTTTGGCCGAGTTGGCCTTGCTTTGCGCCAGCTTGGCATCGGCTTGCGCCTGGTCGGCCAGGTCGCGCGCCGTCTTGTAGTCGCGGTCTTTCAGGGCCTGGTTAGCCATGCGCATTTTTTCCCGGGCCGAACGCATTTCATCGGGTGCCAGGTCGGCGGCGCCGGCGCTGGCGGCGTTATCGACGGCGGCGCGCGACACGGCGACATCGGCCGTGGCCGGCGTTTTCATGCTGGAGCAGCCCGTCATCAGGACAACGGCCGTGGCGCAGGCGGCCAGGGCGGCCAGTGGGGACATCTTGAAATCTCGGTTTGTCATTTTTTTTCTCCTGGAGAATTGTTAAGCGTAGGTATCAACGTCGGTACATCTGGAATCAGGAACTGCGTTTGATGTATGACGTTATAGGCTCCGGCTCTCCGCATATCCGTTCGGTGCCGCACATAGAGTAGGAAATCGACAATACTTGCATCGGCAACGTGCGCCAGCGCACGTGCCGGACCGCAAAAGCGAGAAACGGGCCCGGCTTTGGAGCGATTCCTGTAGCATCGTGAATACTTGTCCAGAAAGAATCGTTCACCATGCAACTGTCACGCCGCCAGAAAATCGCCCTCGCCAGCACTGCCGTGCTCATCGCCCTGCCCGTCACGGCCGCCATCGTCCTGATGAATATGGACTGGAATCGCGCCAAGCCCTGGCTCAACGCGCGCGCCAGCGAAGCGCTGGGGAGACCGTTCGCCATTGCCGGCGACCTGACGCTGACGTGGCAGCAGCCAACGGCGGCGGGGCAACCAAGCTGGCGCGCCTACCTGCCGTGGCCGCACTTGCAGGCAAAGGACGTTCGCCTGGGCAACCCGAGCGCCATGGCGGGGACGGGTGACCAGGCGCCGTTGGCCAGCGTCAGCCAGCTGGCGTTTTCGCTCAATCCCCTGGCCTTGCTGGACAAAAAGATCGTCATCCCCGAATTGCGTTTCGACACGCCGCAGGTGAATTTGTTGCGCAACAAGGACGGCAAGAACAACTGGACCTTCGACAAGCAGCAACAGCCATCGCCGTGGCAGCTGGAACTGCAAAGCGTGGTCTTCAGCAAGGGCACGGTCGTGCTCGACGATGACGTGACGGGCACGGCCATGCGCGCCGATGTCGACACCATCGCCGGCGATACGCGCTACGGCATCGCCTGGACGCTATCGGGCAAATACCATGGAGAAACCATCAAGGGCGGCGGCAAGGCGGGCGGCGTGCTGTCGCTGCAGCAGCAAGGCAGGCCCTTCCCCATCCAGGCCGACATGCGCGCGGGCGGCAGCAGCGTGGCCATCGAAGGCACCCTGACGCGTCCGGCGGACTTGGCCGCGCTCGACGTGCGCCTGAAGCTATCGGGACCCAGCATGGCCCGGCTGTATCCCTTGACGGGCGTATTGCTGCCGGAAACGCCGCACTTCAGCACGGAAGGCCATTTGACGGGCACCGTGGCGCCGCGCGGCGGCGAATGGGTGTATGACAAGTTCAGCGGCAAGGTGGGATCGAGCGACATCGGCGGCAAGCTGGCCTTTTCCGCCAGCAAGCCGCGCAAGCGTCTGACGGGCGAAGTCCACTCGCGCCTGCTGCAATTTTCCGACCTGGGCCCGCTGGTGGGTGCCGATTCCAGCGCCAGCAAAAAGGAACGGGGCGTGACATCGACACAGCCGGCCGGCCGCGTGCTGCCGGTGGAAACATTCAAGACGGAGCGATGGACCAGCCTGGACGCCGACGTGCGCTACACAGCCGATAAAATCACGCGCGATGCCGAGCTGCCGATCAGCAAGCTCGACACGCATGTGGTGCTGACGGATGGCGTGCTGTCATTGACGCCGCTCAACTTCAACGTGGCGGGCGGCACCCTGACGTCGCAAATCAAGCTTGACGGCAGCGGCAAGGTCATCGCCAACGGCATCGCGGCCGAACTCAAGGCCAGTGCCCGTCATCTGCACATCCAGCAACTGTTTCCCCGCCTGCCCGCCCTGCAGGCCAGCGTGGGCGAAATCAATGGCGACGCTTCGCTGTCGGCCACGGGCAATTCCGTCGCCACCTTGCTGGGCAGCTCGAACGGCGAAGTGCGCGCGCTGATCAACCGGGGCAGCATCAGCAAGCTGCTGCTGGAAGAAATGGGCTTGAATATCGGCAGCGTCGTGCTGGCCAAACTGGCTGGCGACAAGCAGGTCAAGCTGAACTGCATGGCCGCCGATTTCGCCGTCACCAAAGGATTGATGCGCACACGCCAGTTCATCGTCGACACGGATGATGCCGTCCTGTATATCGATGGCACGGTGAACCTGGCCGATGAACGGCTGGACCTGACCTTGCGGCCGGACAGCAAGGGCTTGCGCGTCTTTTCGCTGCGCTCGCCCCTGTATGTGCATGGCACTTTCAGCAAGCCCGACGTGAGCGTCGACAAGGGCGTGCTGGCCTTGCGTGCCGGCGGCGCACTGGCGCTGGCCGTGGTGGCGCCCGTGGCGGCGCTGCTGCCGCTGGTGAATACCGGCCCCGTCGAGGATAGCGAGTGCGCGGCACTGCTGGCCCAGGCGCGCGTGAAACCGGTGGCGCCCAAGCCGGGGAAAGGCGTACGCAAGGCGCGCTGAACGCGGCGTGGGCGCCTTTACAATTGTTACACCCCTATGTGCGTTGCCGAACAGACCCTGCCTTGCCGCAATCCTATGCTGTGATCGTGCCTGAAACACACGGCGTCACGAAGTCATCCGGCCCATACCATGCCGGCGCCACGAGGTCCGAATTCATAGGAGAACTATCATGCAAATCATTAAAAAAATCGCCGCTACCACTTCCGTTGCCGCCCTGCTGCTGAGCCTGACGGCTTGCGCCAACATGTCCGCCCAGGATAAAAACACGGCCATCGGCGCCGGCGTCGGCGCCGTTGCCGGTTCCGTGCTGACGGGCGGCAGCGCCGTCGGCGCAGTCGGCGGCGCCGCTGTCGGCGGCGTGATCGGCAACCAGGTCAAGCCGAAGTAATTGTTGCTCAAGAAAGCGGGGTGGGTGCGCAGGCGCCCGCCCCGCTTTTTTGCGTCCGCGGCACAAGGATAAAAGCCAGCGGGATGAAGGCAGGCCTGATGCAAGGCAAGCGAGGAAAGTCAGACGAAGACGTTGGCCATGCCGATGGTGCCGCTATCCTTGACCAGCTCGTAGCAGCGGCAGGATACGGATTCCAGGCCGGCGGAATCAAGGATTTCGATATTGCCGCGGCTGTAAGTGATGAGTTTTTGCTGTTGCAGCGCGCTCGCTGCCTTGGTCACGCCTACCCGCCGCACACCCAGGGTATGGGCGAGGAATTCATGCGTGAGGTGAAATTTTTCGGATTGCAGGCGGTCGCGCGTGATCAGCAGCGAACGGGCCAGGCGCGCCTCGAGCACGTGGAAGCGGCTGCACACGGCAATCTGGATGGCTTGCGCCAGCAGGGTGTCCGTGTAGCGGTACAGCAAGCGCTGCAGGGACTCGAGCTGGGCGAACTCGGCGCAGAAATCGGCCCGCGCGATACGGCTGGCCATGCCGGAACGTTGCACCACGGCACGCACTTGCGCCAGGTCGTGGCCGAGCGCGACGGACGCGCCCAGCACGCCTTCGCGGCCGACCGAGCCCACTTCCAGGGTCATGCGGCCTTCCGCCACGGCCAGCAGCGAGATCAGGCAGTCGCGGGGGAAATAAATGTGGCCGATAGGCTGGCCCGGTTCGTACAGCACCTCGCCTACCTCGACCGTGACGGTATCGAACAACGCCGTCAGGTGCCGCAAATCGTGCTCGGGCAGGCTGGCCAGCAAGCGGTTGCCGGCGTCAGGCGCGCCCACGGACGACCCCAGGCCGGATCGGCCTGTGTCGCGGGACAGGGTCATGCTGGCGTTCGTTGGTGGCATTGCTTTTCCTTGGTGTCGTTACAACTCGACATAATTTTTACTTAGCCTACGGTGCAGTACCGCCCATGTATGTACGGTGACGCACGGAAGCGCGGCAAGCAGTACAGCACACTGGCCGTATGCACGGATAACAGCACTACCCATTTCATTATTTTAAAAAAACAAGGAGCTTTCCATGACCACCACCACCAAATCCCTCCATCCGCTGGTACTTGCCGCCGCCGTCGCCGTCCTGCTGTTCTGCGGAGTGGGCACGGCGGCCCTGATGGGCTGGCTGCCTTCGTCCCAGAGCGACAGCCAGCCGCTGGCGGCCGGCACCTCGGCCGAGCAGATGGCCAACCTGCAGGCGAACCAGCCGCAAACGAACCTGCAGCCTGCCGGCGCGCAGCCGCTGGCCGCCCTGCCGCCTCAGCAGCAGCAACAGCAACAACAACCAGTGCGCCAGCCGCAGCAGCAACCGCAGTACGCGGCCGCCCCGGCGCCGGCACCGCAGGTATGCGGCAATTGCGGCGTGATCGAAGCCATCCATGAAGTCAATACGCGCGCCGAAGGCAGCGGCGTGGGCGCGGCCGGCGGCGCCGTCGTCGGCGGCTTGCTGGGCAACCAGGTAGGCGGCGGCCACGGCAGGCAGCTGGCCACCGTGCTGGGCGCCGTCGGCGGCGCCGTGGCCGGTAATCAGATCGAAGGCAGCGTGCGCGCCACGCGCAGCTACAACATCGTCGTGCGCCTCGATAACGGCAAGACGCGCACCGTACATCAGAGCGCCGCGCCGAACTGGCGCCAGGGCGATCGCGTGCGCGTCGTCAACGGCGGCTTGCGCGCCATGGGTTAAGCGAAGCGCGGCGGCGCCGCTGCCGCGATGAGTTGCAAATTCAACACACGCCCGGCCTGTCCGGGCGTTTTCTTTTTGACAATGTTCGTTGGCGTACAGATGAGTTTGCCGTCCCGCGAGATGATGCATTCAAGAAAGTTCAACGAATATCTTCAAGGAGGTGCGATGGAAAACGACAAGACAAACAGTCACCGGATCTGGCTCGGCTTTATCGGTGGCGGCATATTGGCCACGGCGCTGGGCTTTTGCGCGCTGGATCTGGCGCCCGTGCAAACAAGCGCGCCCGTGTTTGGCGTCATGCTGCTGTTGACCGGCGGCATGGTCAGCTGCCTAGCTGGCGCCGTCGGCATGGCCGGCATGCTGGCCTGGATACCTGGCATGGCCGATGAACGCGCCGACCGCTCCCGCTAGTTAAGCCTTGTGTACGACAGCGTACAGAACGCAATGAAAACAAAGTAGACACTTAGTCATGGCATAAGCGTTCAGCGACCCGGTCGCCGCGCAATGACAAAAACTGATGACAGCGCAAGGCCACGGCAGCCGCCGTCATCCACACATTACTCTCGGAGGACACATCATGCTGTATACAATCGCCGTCGTACTCATTATTCTTTGGCTGCTGGGCCTGGTAACTTCCTATACCATTGGCGGCTTCATTCACATCCTCCTGGTGGTGGCCGTCATCATGATCCTGTTGCGTTTGATCAGCGGGCGCGGTTTATAGAGGCCAATCCATTGGCCAGACAGGGGCGGCGCGCGTGCAAACGGGCGCCGCCCTTTTTCCGCCTTTTACGTACAGTGCGCGCGCACTGGCACACTGCGGCATTTTGCAGTAACGTGTGCAGGTAATTCCTGGGTATGTCCCAATAACAAAACAAGGAGAAAATCCATGAAAGAAGCATTCAAAAAAGGCCCTGGCGCCACATCCCTGATCGGCATGCTGGTGATCGCGCTGGCCGCCACCGGCTGCGCGGATATGTCCTCGACGCAACGTGGCACGGCCACGGGCGCTGGCATCGGCGCGGGCCTGGGCGCCTTGATCGGCGGCACCACCGGTGGCGGCAGCAGCGGCCGCACGGCCGGCGGCGCGCTGATCGGTGCCGCAGCTGGCGCCGTGGTCGGCAATATCTGGTCGAACCGCATGGAAAACCAGAAGCGCGCGATGGAGCAAGCGACACAGGGGACTGGTGTGCAAGTGTCGCAAACGGCCGATAACCGCCTGAAAATGGAAATCCCGAGCGACATTTCCTTCGACACCAACCGCGCCGACATCAAGGGCAACTTCCGCCCCATCCTCGACCGCTTTGCCGCCACCCTGAACGAAAACCCGAACACCACGGTCAGCATCATCGGCCATACGGACAGCACGGGCAGCGATTCCATCAACGAACCGCTGTCGGTGGAGCGCGCGGCCCACACGCGCGACTACCTGTCCATGCGCGGCGTCTCGCCGACGCGCATCGTCACGGAAGGCCGCGGCGCCCGCGAGCCGATCGCCTCGAATGCGGATGCCTCGGGACGCGCACGCAATCGCCGCGTGGAAATTTATGTCGCGGAGCTCGCTCCACGGGGGTAACACCGAAGCGCGCCTATTGCGCCTCTCCCTTCCGCCCGCGACGGTTTTGTTCGGTGTCGGGACGTTGACATCAAAATCAAGATCGTAAAAAAACCCGCCGGCAAGGTCTCCTGCCGGCGGGTTTTTTCTATTGAAGACAGCCTATTCTGAAACAGCTTATTTCGACGTCGTTGCCTTGGCGCCGCTGTCGCCCTCTTTCGCCACCTTGGCAAAATCGCCCGCCACCACCACCGACACGGCCGCCGGCTTCAGGTATTCGCGCAGGCCCTGGTTCACTTGCGCCAGCGTCAAGGCAGCCACTTTCGCTTCCAGCTCCTTGTCGTAAGCCATGGTACGGTCTTGCGCCAGGTAGCTGGCGAGGCCGCTGGCCAGAGCGCTGTCCTGCGTGCGGCTCACTTCTTCCGATTGCAGCCAGCCCTTTTTCGCCTCGGCCAGTTCCGCTTCCGTGAAGCCGTCGGCCAGCGCCTTGGCGATTTCCTCGCGCAGGGCCGCTTCCACCTTGAGCGTGTTTTGCGGCGCGCTGATGGCATACGCCATCCAGTAGCCGGCCGGCTCGCGCGACGGCACGCTCACTTGCGAACCGACGCCGTACGACAGGCCTTCCTTCTGGCGGATGCGGTCGGCCAGGCGGCTGCGCAAGGCGCCGCCGCCGAGCATGTGATTGGCGATCAACAAGGCCGGATAACTGGCGGCATCATCCTTGAGGGGAATCGGCTGGATGGCGAACAGCACGCTGTTGGCCTTGTCCGGCGTTTCCAGCGTGACTTTCTCGCCGCTCACAGGCTTGACGGCATCGGGAATGCGCACATACGGCTGCTGCGTCTTCCAGCTGCCGTACAGGCTGGCCACTTGCGCCTTCAGCGCGGCCGGGTCGAAGTCGCCCACGGCGGCAAACGTGGCGTTCGACGCGCCATAGTAGGCGCCATGGAACGCTTTCACATCGGCAACCTTGATGGCCTTCCATTGCGCCAGTTCGGCTGGCAAGGTGGCCACGTGGCGCACATGGCCTTCCGGCGTGGCGTCGAGCAGGCGGCGGAAGGCGTTCACGGCCAGCGGCTGCGGTTCAGGCAATTCCTGCTCCGCGCGGCCGACGCGCTCGCGCTGCAATTCCAGGAATTCCGTTTCGCTCAGGGCCGGCTTTTGCAGCACTTGCGCCAGCAGGTCCATGGCGGCCGGCAAGTTCTCGCGCTTGCCCATCAGCATGGCGGTCACGCCCTCGGCGCCGCCCGTGATCGCCACTTGCGTGCCCAGCTGGTCGAACTTGTCCTTCACTTCCTGGCGCGACAGTTTATCCGTGCCGCGCGACAACAGATTGGCCGTGTAGCTGCCTACTTGCCCCTTGCCGCGCAAGCTCTCTTCGCTGCCGATCTGCAATTTCAACACGACGCTGACGGTATTGCCCTTGGTTTTCTTCGGCAGCAAGGCGCCCTTCAAGCCGTTCGGCAAGGTGAAGCGCGTGGTGCGCGCTTCGATATTGTCGGGGCTGGGGTCGAACGCTTCGCCCTGCGCCACAACGGCGCGGCCCGTGTAGCCGGCCAGTTGCGGCGCCACGTCGGCATAGGCCGGCACCACGGTGCGGTCCGGCGCATCGGTGGGGATGAAGCGGCCCAGGGTGCGGTTCGAGCTCTTCAGGTATTTCTCGGCCGCCGCCTGCACCTGCGCCGTCGTCAGCTTGTCGAGCTGGTCGCGCTGCAGGAAGAACAAGCGCCAGTCGCCGGCCGCCAGCGACTCCGTCAGGGCGATCGTCATGCGCGCCGTATTCGACGTGATCAGCTCGACCTGCTTGTTCAGCTGCTGTTTCACGCGCGCCACTTCCGCATCCGTGATCGGCTGCGATTTCAGTTCTTCCAGCACTTTCAGCATGGCCGCTTGCGCCGCGTCGAGGTTGCCGTCGACGGGCACCAGGGCGCCGAACAGGTTGTAGCCCGGCTCCAGGTTGCTCACCGAGTTGTATTCGATCTTGCTGGCCAGCTTGGTTTCCACCAACGCCTTGTGCAGGCGGCCGGCGGGCGCGTCCGTCAGCACGTGACCGAGCACCTCGATGGCGACAGCGTCCGGGTTGCCGGACGGCGCCACGTGGTAGCCGGCGCCGACGAACTGCGTGCCGCCGCTGCGGCGCACCGTCACGGCGCGCTCGCCATCTTGCACGGGTTCGGCCGTGTAAGTCGGTTCGATGACGCGCGTCGGTTTCGGGATCTTGCCGAACAGTTCATTGATCTGCTTCAACACCTTCGCTTCATCGAAGCGGCCCGCCACCATCAGCACGGCATTATCCGGCTGATAATATTTATGGTAAAACGCGCGCAGGCGCGGAATGTTGACTTGTTCGATGTCGGAACGGGCGCCGATGGTCGACTTGCCGTAGTTGTGCCAGTCATAGGCGACGGCCTGGATGCGTTCGCTGGTCACGCCGATCGGGTCGCTCTCGCCCATTTCGAACTCGTTGCGCACGACGGTCATTTCGCCCTTCTGCGTTTTCGGATTCCACAGATCG
The DNA here is from genome assembly GCF_002127655.1 of Janthinobacterium sp. GW456P. GTDB lineage: Bacteria > Pseudomonadota > Gammaproteobacteria > Burkholderiales > Burkholderiaceae_D > Janthinobacterium. Next base: position 68,599 of record NZ_NEHB01000012.1, on the reverse strand, counting down.
TTCTGGTCGATGGCCGCGTTGACCATGCGGTCCGCTTCCATGGCCAGCATCTGGCGCAGGTTGTCGTCGTTGGCGGGGAACGTGGCGTAGTAATTGGTGCGGTCATACCAGGTGGTGCCGTTGAAATCGGCCCCCGTCGAGTTCAGGATCTCGACCGGGGTTTTCGTGCCCTTCTTGACGCCGAAGTTGGCGCTGGGCTTGAACAGCAAGTGCTCGAGCAAGTGGGCCATGCCCGTTTCGCCGTAGTTTTCATGGCGCGAACCGACCAGGTAGACGATGTTGGTGGTCAGGGTCGGCTTGCTGGCGTCCGGGAACAGCAGCACGCGCAAGCCATTGGCCAGGCGGTATTCGGTGATGCCTTCGACGGACGTGACTTTGACGGCGGCGGCACGGTTCGATGCGGCCTTGCCGGTTTTCTGAATCGGCGCGGCTTCGACCGGGGTGGCGGCCAGGATGAGCGACGGCGAGAGGATGCCGGCGGCAAGCAGGAGGGCGGTAATAGGTTTCAAGTCAGAATCCTGGTAACACTACGTTATTAGACGAGCGCAAAAGCGGGCGCAATGGAATACGAACGCAAGAATTGCCATGGACCCGCGCTGCGTCTTCGCTGCCCAGGGAAATCATTGCTCTCGCAATTTACGGCATACTTGTCAGTTACGCAAGTCCCTGTCATCGGGCTGTTATGCGCGCGTGTTATACTCCACGGTTCCAGAACTATCTGCCTGTATATGAGACGAGCTCTCGTCCTGCTCTGCCTTTTTGTCTTCATTGCCTTACCCCAGGCGTTCGCCAGCATGGCTGACGCCAGCCCTTCCTCATTCCAGCATGCAATCGCGGCCGGCGCCACTGCCACGCCTGGCACCATCGCCGATTGCCTTGATCCCGGCACCCATGCGGGCCAGCCCGGCGACAGCTGCGACACCGACGAATGCGACAACGACCCTATCACGCTATACCCGAGCTCGCGCCAGGGAGCGCCGTTTTGCGCCATCATTTGGCAAGCGGGACCGGGGGCACTTGCCGAAGCGGACGCGCGGCAGGCCACCCGGCCGCCGCGCGTCCGCCGCCACTTCACGCAATCGCAACACGGTTCCCTGGGGCACTGGCCGCCAGGCAAGCTTGATACTTACTGACTTTACAAGGTTACACACATGGAATGGTTATTTGACCCGACAATCTGGGTCGGCCTGCTGACGCTGGTCGTACTGGAAATCGTACTGGGCATCGACAACCTGATCTTCATCGCTATCCTGGCCGAAAAGCTGCCGCCGCACCAGCGCGACAAGGCCAGGGTGCTGGGCCTGACCCTGGCTCTCGTCATGCGCCTGGGCCTGCTCTCGCTGATTTCCTGGCTGGTCACCCTGACGACGCCCTTGTTTTCCATATGGGCCTTCTCATTTTCGGGGCGCGACCTGATCCTGCTCATCGGCGGCCTGTTCCTGCTGTTCAAGGCCACCAGCGAGCTGCACGAGCGCCTCGAAGGCGTCACGCATGCGCAGACGGGACCGAAAGTCTACGCCGGCTTCGGCCTCGTGGTGGCGCAGATCGTCGTGCTCGATGCCGTCTTTTCGCTCGACGCCGTCATCACGGCCGTCGGCATGGTGGAAAACCTGTACGTGATGATGGCGGCCGTCGTCATTTCCATCGTCGTCATGATGCTGGCCTCGAAGGTGCTGACGCGCTTCGTCAACGCCCACCCCACCGTCGTCGTGCTGTGCCTGAGCTTTTTGCTGATGATCGGCCTCTCCTTGGTGGCCGAAGGCCTGGGCTTCCACATTCCGAAAGGCTACCTGTACGCCGCCATCGGTTTCTCGATCGTCATCGAGTTCTTCAACCAGTTGGCGCGCCGCAACTTCCTCAAGCTGCAGTCGAACGCCCCGCTGCGCGACCGCACGGCGCAAGCCGTGCTGAGCCTGCTGGGCGGACGCAAGGGCCGCGAAGCCGTGGAAGAGCACGAAGTCAAGGAATTGCCCGACGTCTCCGCCTTCGGCGTGGAAGAGCGCAACATGGTCAGCGGTGTGCTGACCCTGGCCGAACGCTCGATCCGCTCCGTGATGACGCCGCGCGGCGACGTCTCCTGGGTCAACCTGAACGACAGCGGCGAGAAGATGCTGCAATTGCTGCGCGACACGCCGCACAGCATGATTCCAGTCTGCAATGATGACCTCGACAATGTGGTCGGCATCGCGCGCAGCAAGGACCTGATCGAAGACCTCGTCTCGCGCGGCAAGATCGACCCGGCCAGCATGCGCGAAGCCGTCGTCGTCCCGGAAGCGGCCGGCGTGCTGAAAGCCATGGAGACCTTAAAGCGCTCACGCGGCCAGCTGGTGCTGGTGGTCGACGAGTTCGGCACGGTGCAAGGCGTGCTCACGCCGATCGATATCCTGGAAGCCATCGCCGGCGAATTCCCCGACGAGGATGAGCAGCCGGACGTGGAAGTGCTCGGTCCAGGCCACTGGCGCATCGACGGCGCGACGGACCTGCATTACCTGGAGCAAGTATTCGAGACGGAAACCCTGGTCAGCGAAGACGGCGAGTACAACTCGCTGGCCGGCTTCCTGCTGGCGCATTTCGAAAACATGCCGGCTGTGGGCGAAGTGCTGGAACTCGACGATCTGCGCTATGAAATCCTCGAGGCCGATGAGCGCCGCATCGCCAGCGTGGACGTGCGCCGCATCGAGCCCGATCACAGTTTGTAACACAATGGCAAGCGTGCCCCGCTTGCCATGCCGTATGCTGGGGTCTGCCTTTTCCGGAGACGCCCACATGAAACATTCTTTGCTACGCCTGACCCTGCTCACTTGCGCCGCCTTAGGCAGCCAAGCCCAGGCCGCCTCGCCATCCGCCACCATCAAGCCTGGCCTGTGGCAAGTCGACAGCAAGATGGCGTCGCCCGACGCCGCCACCGACAACGCCATGTCCATGGTGTTGCAGCAGCTGGGCAACCTTCCTCCCGATCAACGCAAGCAGCTGGAAAGCATGGCCGCCAGCCGCGGCATGGCCATGCCCACCGTGGGCACCGACGGCGCCGTGCGCGTGACGGCCTGCGTGACGCCGGACATGGCCGCGCGCAAGCAGATTCCAACGGGCCAGCCCGGTGATTGCACCTCGAAGAACAAGGACATCGCGGGCGGCATGCAGGTGTCGTTCACCTGCGCCAACCCGAAATCGAGCGGCGAAGGCAAGGTGATGTTCAGCGGCGACCAGGCGTTCAGCATGCAGCTGGCGGTGACGACCAGCGCGCGCGGCACGCCGGAGCAGGTGAATGTGACGAGCAACGGCAAATGGCTGGGAGCAACGTGCCCTGCCCCGTCCGCCGCCTCTGCTCAGAAACCGTGACGGAAACCCATATTAAAAGCGGCATCGCCGCGCCCCGCGTCGCTGGCATTGCCCACCGTGTAGCGGGCGCCGTTCTTGTTGTGGATCTTCGCGTAGGACGCGTAGAAATCGCTGCGTTTTGACAGCGAATACGTGAGGCCGACGGCCACCTGCTTGGCGTCGCGGTTGGCCAGGTCGCGGTCATCCTTGCGCACGTACGAGGCCAGCAGCTTGAAGCCGCCCACGGGCACGGACACGCCCAGCAGGGTATCGCGGCTGTCCGAGGACGACATCGACAGGGCCAGCGAGCTGTAGGCATTGTTCGGGTCCCACGGCGAGCTGCCATAGCCCTTGTTCACGCCTACGGCGGCAAAGGCGGTGGCCACTTTCAGGTCGATGTTCGCCGCGATCAGGGTGTTGCGCGACGACATGTCGATGGCGGGCAAGGTGCCGGAGGCGAGGATGAAGTTGTTCTTGCGCTGGTGCGACACGCTGACATTCACGGCGCCGGCCGAATAGCCGAGGGTGGCGCCATAGGCGCGGTTGTTGGCGCTGCTGTATGGCGACTCGCCGAAGCTGTAGATGGCGCTGGCCGTCACGCCGCGCAAGGCGGGCGTCACGTATTTGACGGTATTGTCGTAGCGTTTCACGCTGTAGCCTGCCAGGTTGCTGGCGCTGCCGGCCATGCCGCCCTTGAATGGGTCGGCCACGTCGGTCAGGGCCAGGTATTGCAGGTTGTACTGGCGCCCCAGGGTCAGCGCGCCCAGGCGGCTGTCGAGGCCCACGTAGGCTTGCCGGCCGAACAAGCGGCCTTCTTCCGATTGGCCCGTGTCGTTGTGGACGCCCGCTTCCAGGGTAAAGACCGCGGAGACGTCGTTGCCCAGCGCTTCGCGCCCCTGCACGCCCAGGCGCGAGCCGGAGGCGACGCCGCCCGATACCTTGGTGCCTGCGCAATTGCCGGCGCAGCCCCGCTCGGCCACGATGCCCGCGTCGAGCACGCCGTACACGGCAACGTTACTGGATGCGGCACTGCCCGCGCCATCGGCAGCCTGGGCCGTCGCGCCCAGCGCGAAAGGCCCCATCCCTATCACAGCAAGCGCAAAATACGAGGTCTTCATGATAAATATCTCGGTAACGTGGAAAAGTAAACTACCCGGTATTGATCAGGACATGCGCTGTGTGTCTGATCCAAGTGTTACCTTATCCTCGCTTTTTGTCCAGCCATCCGTGCGTTGTACAACAGAAACTTCAGCTTAGTCTCAAGAAACACGTCGCACACTGACAACACGCAAGATTGGCCATGATTGTGGCAATATGCGGCAAAATGGCGTGAATTGCAGGCCCTGCAGTAAAGCAATGTTCGGTGGCGAACGTTGCGCGATCTGACGCAGGCGGTACACTACTGGTTTTACCGACAGCGGCTCGCCCGTTTTTTCTGCATGCTTGCTATCCTCGAACGCATTGACCCCAACTCCAGCAATATCGACTTGCTGGTGGAATTATTCAACTCATTGCGTCCCAAGCGCCCCCACGACAGCGCTACCGCGATCGCCAACGTGCGCACCCTGCGCCAGCTTCTCAAAGGTAACCCCGCCCAGGCGCGCGCCCTGCACGAATACGTGCTGCGCGTGCTGGCCGCGCGCCGCCACGCCAGCCTGTACACCGACATCGGCGTGCTGTCGAACAGCGGCTTCTTTACGGAATTGAAACGCCGCATCGCCTACCGCATGCTGCCACCCGCCCTTGGCGATGAATACCTGAACGACGCGCTCGATCAGGTGCTGTACCTGAAAACCGATTATTTGTGGATCAGCAACGTGCCCGCCACGGACTGGCTGGAACTGTTCGACGTATTGACCAGCGACGAGGTCGAACTGGCCATCGGCGACGGCAATATCATGTTGCCAGGCATGCTAGACGCCATCCGCACCCTGTCCTACCGCGTCTGCGCCATGGGCCTGGAACCGGAACTGACGCGTTTCCACAATGAAATCGAAGTGTTCCAGTCGCCATTCATGGTGCAGAACACGGAAGTGAACGCCTACCTGGATGCCTACTCGAGCCTGCTGCAAGGCGACATCGAGCACATCGAGGACGCGCGCCATTTGCTGGTGATGCTGGACCAGTGCGACGCCGTCATTGCCAAGATCCGCAAGAAAGCGCTGTACCAGGGTACCAGCATTCCCCTCACGTATTTATTGGTGGCGCTGGCGCAAAGCATCGACCGCCTGCGCAAGCTGCTGTTCCTCGTCGACACGAGCGGCGAACTGCCCGCATCGGGCAACGTGGATATCGACGCCATCACGGTCGATGCCACGCAGGACTTGCTGCACCCGCAGCCCGTCAGCCGCCGCCGCGCGGGCGCCGTGGGGCTGGCGCTGGAACTCATACGCGCGCATAACCACAAATACAAGGTCAGCGACCTGTTTTCCGACAATATCAACTTGCTGGCGCGCAATGTGACGGAAAACGCCAGCCGCACGGGCGAGCACTATATCGCGGAAAACCGCCGCGAAATGGGCGCCATGTTCCTCTCGTCCGCAGGTGCGGGCGTGATCATCGGTTTCATGGCCCTGTTCAAGATATTGATGTCGTATCTGCGCTCGGCGCCGCTGGTCGAAGCGTTCATGTTCAGCATGAACTACTCGATCGGCTTCATGTTCATCCACTTGCTGCACTTCACGGTGGCCACCAAGCAGCCGGCCATGACGGCCTCGCGCATCGCCGCCGGCCTGCACAGCAAGGATGGCCGGAATATCGACCTCGACAGTATGGCGGAACTGATCAACAAGGTCTTCCGCACGCAAAACATGGCCGTGCTGGGCAACCTGGCGACGGCCATCCCCACGGCCTGGCTGATCGCGCTCGGCTACAAGGCGATCACGGGGCACAACCTGGTGACGCCGGAAAAAGCCATGCATCTGCTGCACGATATCGACCCCATCGGCAGCCCCGCCATCTTCTACGCCATGATCGCCGGCGTGTGCCTGTTCGTGGCGGGCCTGATTTCCGGCTACTACGACAACCAGGCGCTGTACACGCGCTGGGCGCAGCGCATCGCGCAATTGCGCGGCCTGGGCCGTGTCATCGGCCAGGAGCGCTTGCAACGGCTGGGCCTGTACCTGGAAAACAACCTGGGCGGGCTGATGGGTAACTTCTATTTCGGCATCCTGCTCGGTTCCATCGGCACCCTCGGTTTCCTGATCGGCTTGCCCATCGATATCCGTCACATCACCTTTTCGGCCGCCAACTTTGCGACAGCCCTGGTGGGACTCGACCACAATATGAGCTGGCAACTGGCCGTCAAGTCGCTGTCGGGCATCTTCGCCATCGGCACGGCCAACCTGCTGGTCAGCTTCGGCCTGGCCCTGTGGGTGGCGCTGCGTTCGCGCCAGGTGCGTTTCAAGCACGGCATGCAATTGTTGAAAATCCTGGGCAAGCGTTTCCTGCGTTCGCCCATCGTCTTCTTCTTTGGTTCGAAAAACCCGCCACCGCTGGCACTGGCCGACGACTCGGCAAACCTGTCACTGACAAACAAGGCTCAAAAATGACCACCAGGCGCATGCAATCCTGCCTCACCGCCCTCCTGCTGTGCTGGACCCTGGCTGCATGCGCCTCGCTGCCCGATGTCAAGAATCTCAACACCACGCTGGAACCGGTGGCCAAGCCCAAGGTGATCACGGGCAAGGGCGCCGTGCTGAACGTCAACAGCCGCGCCGCCCTGCTCAACAAGCGCTGGGCCAGGTCCGGCATGGACTTGAAGACCCAGGCCGCGCTGGAAGAAGCGGCCACGGGCGTGCCTTTGATCAAGGGCAACAAGGTCACCCTGCTGTTCGACGGCCCGCAAACCATGGCCGCCATGTTCCAGGCCATCAGCGACGCCAAGACCAGCATCAACCTGGAAACGTATATCTTCGACCAAGACCCGCTGGGCCTGAAGTTTGCCGACATGCTCATCGAAAAGCAGCAATCGGGCGTGACGGTCAACGTCATCTACGACAGCGTGGGCACCATCGGCGTGCCGCAGGCGTTTTTTGACCGCATGCGCGCGGCCGGCGTGCACCTGGTGGCGTTCAATCCCGTCAATCCCGCCAAGCTCAAGGGCGACGACTGGAAGATCAACAACCGCGATCACCGCAAGGTGCTGATCGTCGACGGCAAGACGGCGTTTACGGGCGGCATCAATATCAGCGACACCTATGCGAAAAGCTCGCTGTTCCGCTCAAAATCGAAGCCCACCGACAAGAAGGACGTGGGCTGGCGCGACACGCACGTGAAAGTGGAAGGCCCGGCCGTGGCCGCCTTCCAGTGGCTGTTCATCCGCACCTGGGCTCAGCAGGACCAGGCTGACTTACCGGACGCCAATTATTTCCCCGTACTTCACGAAGTGGGCGACAAGCTGGTGCGCGTCGTGGCCAGCGAGCCGGACGGCGGCTTTGAAATCTACAAGGCTTACATCCTGGCCATCCAGGAAGCCAAAAAATCGATCCACATCACGTCCGCCTATTTCGTGCCCGACCAGCAGACGGTGGACGCGCTGGTCGCCGCCGCCAAACGGGGCGTGGACGTCACCGTGGTGCTGCCCGGCGTGTCCGACAGCGGCCTCGTGTTCCATGCGGGACACGCGCTGTACGATCAGCTGCTGGCCGGCGGCATCCGCATCTTCCATTTGAAACTGGCCGTGCTGCACGCCAAGACGGCCGTCATCGACGGCGCCTGGTCAACGGTCGGCTCGACCAACATCGACATGCGCAGCTTCCTGCACAACAGCGAGCTGAACGTGATCGTGCTGGGCGACAGCTTCGGCCGGGAAATGGAAAACGCTTTCCAGGAAGACTTGCGCGACTCGGAAGAAATCACGAAGGCCAAGTGGGAATCGCGGCCCTGGGCCGACCGCATGAAGGAATGGGCGGCGCGATTCATGAATTACTGGTTATAAGCACCGATCAGGTGACTGGATATTTGCACAAATATGCACTATATTGCACCAATAGTATGACGATCGTCGTGCTGCTCATATCTGGAGTGGACCATGGGAACCGTGCGCAAGACCATTACTTTGACGGACCAGCAGGACGACTGGATCAAGGCGCAAATTGACGCCGGGCGCTATACGAATGACAGCGAATACATCCGCGACCTGATCCGGCGTGAACAAGAACGCAGCGCCGAACTCGATGCGATCCGCGCGGCGCTGGTGGAAGGCGAGGCAAGCGGTGAACCCCAGCCTTTCGATGCCAGGGCTTTCAAGCAAAGAATGCTGGCAGCGCATGGCTGAATACCGGCTGACGCCCGCCGCCGAGCATGATCTTGAGGCGATCTGGGCTTATACGTCGCAGCGGTGGGACGTGCAGCAGGCCAGTCTTTATCTTGACAACATGACGGCGGCCTTCGATGACCAGGCACGCGCGCCCGAGACAGCACCGGCATGCGAGCAGATTCGGCCCGGCTACCGCCGCCGCAAAGTCGGACGGCACATGATTTATTTCCGCATCACTCACTATGGCATTGCCATCGTGCGCATTTTGCATGACCGCATGGATGCGGCACGCCATCTGTAATTAAAACATCATCGAGCAAGACGCGGCGTTTCAGAGCGGCCGCAAGCTGGCCCACACGCCGCCCTGGCGTTCGAACGCTTCCGTGCTGACCTTTTCAAACTCGGCGCTGTCTTCATTCCAGCTGTAGCGCTCGACCCGGATGCAGCTGTTTTCCACGCGCAGCACGTTGAACGAGTTCGACTCGCCCCGGCCCCGCGTGGACGTGGCCGTGCCCGCCTGCACCATCAGGGCCGCGTAGCCGGCGATCTTGTAGCGCTCGGCCGTGTTGCCCGCCACGCTGGCATGCAGATGGCCCGCCAGCAACAGATCCACGCCGCATTCGGAAAACATTTGCAGCGCCTGCGGTGCGCGGTCCACCAGATCGTCTTCATCGAAGTGCTCGGGCAAGTCGAATGGATGGTGCGTGACGATGATGCGCGTCAAGCCGGGCGGCAAGCGGCCCAGGCGTTCACGCAGGAAATCGATCTGCTCGTGGCTGATGCGCCCATCCTTGAACGTCAATGAGCGGGCCGTGTTGATGCCCAGCACGGCGATTTCCTCATCCACGTATTCGGGCGACAAATCGTCCGTCACGTGGCGCCGGTACTTCACCAGCGGCGTCAGGAAGCGGGAAAAGACGTTGTACAGGGGCACGTCATGGTTGCCCGGCACCACGATCTGCGGCCCCGGCAAGCTGTCGAGAAAGGCCCGCGCTTCCTGGAACTGGGCGCTGCGGGCCCGCTGGGTGAGGTCGCCGGAGACCACCACCACGTCCGGTTCCAGGCGCTCGACCAGCGCGCGCAGGGGCGCCAGCAAGTCCCCGTCGACCCGGCCGAAATGCAGATCCGATAAATGCACGATGGTACGCATGGCGTTCTCCTAACTGACGGCGGGCACGGACGCCGGCACGATCACTTCGAGCGCGGCCGTGCGGATGCGGTAGCGCAGCGGCGTATTCATGACGGTCACTTCGCCATCGGTGGCCACGCGCAGGCGGCGGTGTCGCGTGGCGATCTCCAGGTCGGTCGCCGTCAGCACATCGAAATCCTTGGCCTGCGACAGCTTGCCGAACAGCGCGTGCAGGGCCAGGCGCACGAGGCCCAGGCGGCCCGGACGCTGCGCCACGTACAGGCTCAGCTGGCCGCCATCAAGCCGCTCGCGCTCGCCGATATTCAAGCCTTCCATCAGATACTCATTATTGCCGATGAAGACGAAAGGCGTGCGCCGCGCATGCACGACGTCGTTGAGTTTCAGCTGCACGCTGAGAAACGGATAGCGGCGCAAGGCGGCCAGCAGCGCCCAGCTGAAGGCCAGCCACTTGCCCCGTCCCAGGCGACGCTGCTGCTTTTCGCGGTCGCGCACGATATCGGGATACAGACCCAGGCTGGAATTGTTCAGGAAGATGCGGCCATTGACTTCGCCCACATCGACCTGGTGCGGCACGCCCCGCGCCACGTTGGCAATCGCCGCATCGAGGTCAAGCGGGATATTCAAATCCTTGGCGAAATGGTTCAAGGTGCCCAGCGGCAAGACGCCAAACGGCGTGCCGCTGCCGACCACGACGGAGGCGACGGCATTGATGGTGCCGTCCCCTCCGCCGGCCACGACGATGGGCGCGCCATCGCGCAAAGCTTGCTCGGCCGTGGCGATCATCTCGGCCCCGCTTTGCGCCAGGGTGATGGCGGCGTCGAGGCCCACGGCCAGGAATTGTGCTTCAAGCTGCTGCGCCCAGTCGGGCGCATAGCCGCAGCCGGCGCCCGCGTTGATGATGACGGCGATTTTGCTCAGGATCGTTCCCCTTAAGTGGTTTGCCGGATATGCCGGCGGCGGCGCAGGGTCGACACGCCGGCGATACAGATGGCCAGCCAGCCATAGCTTTCCGCCATGGCCGCCAGCACATCGCTCAGGTAATGCGCGCCCAAATAAATGCGGCTGAAGCCGACGAGCGACGCCATCAGGAATGCACCCAGGGCGATGGCGATGCGCTTGCCCCAGGCGCCGGGCGCCGTCTGGCAAATCAGGTAGGCGGCCAGCAAGCCGTACAAAGCTGTCGAGGTGGCCGTATGGCCGCTGGGAAAGCTGTACGTGCTCAAGGCCGTCTGCAGGATGGGCTCGTCAAAGCTGGGCCGCGCGCGCACAAAAATGTACTTTAACAGCAGGTTCAAAAACATGACGCCCGGCATGGTAATGACCAGGGTAAACAGCCAGTAATCGGCGCCCTTGCGGTGCAGATACCAGCCCAGCAAGACGGCCAGGGTGATGGCGCCGATCACGCCATGCATATGCGTGACGACCAGCAGCACGCTGGTGATCCACGGCACGGCATGCTGGTTGAACCACTGCGCCACCTGCAGGTCGATCACGGTGATCTGGGCCATGCCCATCACGGCTTCGGCGATCTCGTGGAAGACCACGATGGCCACCAGCATCAGGGCCACGCCCACGGTCATATGCAGGCCCAGTTCGCCTTCGGGCGACAAGCGCGCCTCGACGAAGCGGCGCAGTTTCATGGTCCAGCCCGTGGTCACGCCCATGTCATTATTCTCTTGCAAACTGATCTCTCTTTCATGTTCCTGGCGATGATCAAAAAAACCACACCAGCAAAAAAATACTGTTTATTCATACAGTAGCTGTGTTTTCATACAGTAGTTATGCTATTCTGATGACTCGTTCAACACATCTCCCTCAAAGGAATTGTCATGGCAACATTGAATAGCGGTTTTGGCTCACGGTTCGGCCTGGAATACGCCCCAAGCTCTTTCCTCGTCCGCATGGGCAAGCGCGAAATCCTCGTTTGCCGCGACTTCCGCAAGCGCTACTACACCGTCAATCCCTTGATCGAGTGCGGTACGGGCATCGAGCCGGGCTATGTTGAAGTGCTGCTGATGCGCCGTTGGCTGTTGATCTTATCTAAAGCGCATTAAATACTCCTTAAAAATCTACTGCGCGGCGCGATTTGCGGCCTGCGATGCTCGCTGTACTAAAGTACAGCTGCGCTTCTTAGCCACAACTCGTTGCCGCTCGCTACGATTTTTCTCGGCGTATTCCGGGGCTTTCGACGACATTGCTTGAAAGCCTCGCCCGGCCACGCCGGGAGCGCGCCAGTACCGGCCAGCGGCAACGCTGGCCGACCCCTCATTACTGCGTGCGTTCCGGTGCGGCCGGGCTGGCAGGTGTATTCGCGCTTGTCTTGACAGGCGCCGCCTTGTCGAACACATTCGCCTCGTACCACAAGGTCACGAACAGCACCATCACGACGGGGCCGATGAACAGGCCCACGAGACCCAGGGTTTCCACGCCGCCCAAAATACCGAACAGCACGGCCAGGAACGGTAAACGGGTGGCGTTGCCGATCATGCCGGGACGCACAAAGTGATCGGCCACAAACAGCACCACGGTGCCCCACACGGCCACGCCGATGGCGGCGCCCACATTTCCCTGGAACACCAGCAAGGCGGCCGCGCACAAGTAAGCGAGCGGCGCGCCGAACGGGATGATGGCCAAAATACCGGTGGCGAACGCCCACAGGGCCGGCGACGGCAAGCCGGCAATCGCATAGGCGAAACCAATCAGCACGCCTTCGGCCAGGCCCACCAGCACCAGGCCGTTGACGGTGGCGCGGATGGCGGTCGGGATCTTTTGCGCATAGCGGCCCCAGCGTTCAGGACGCAAAAAATGGCTGCCGACGGCTGTGATCTGGCGCGTCAGCGCTTCGCCATCCTTGTAAAAGAAAAACAGGCATAGAAAGGCCAGGCCGAAATCGACGAGGCGGTGGAAGACGTCCGCGCCGAAGACTTTCAGCATGTCGCGCGCGGAATGAAAACCACCCACGGCGCTGCCCGCAAAGAAGTGGCCGAGGCCGTGGGGCTGGCTCAGGGTGGCTTGCCACCAGTCGCCGATGGCGCTGCCGGCCAGCGGAATATGCGCCACCCAGTCTGGCACGGGCAAGCCGTCGGTATTCGCATGGACGACGAAATTGGCCAGCACGGGCACTTCGCGCGCCGCCTGCGCCACGCCGAACAGCACGGGAATGATGAAGATGCAGGCGAACGCCAGGGTCAGCACGGCCGCCGCGATGACGGTGCGCTGGCCCAGCGCCGCGCGCACGCGCAGGTACAGGGGCCAGGTGGCCACGCACAGGATGCCGGCCCACACGAGCGGCAAAAAGAAACGCTGCATGACGAAGGCCGTCACGGCGATCAGGGCCAGGGAAAATCCTGCGCTGACGATGTCGCGCTGGGTATCGGTCATACCACTCCATTCTTGCCCCGCACACCTTAAAGGTGTACGGGCTTATAGCGCCTAACAAAACCGTAGCGAGCGGAAGGAAGTTGTGGCTGAGAAGCGCAACTGTACGAAGGTACAGTGAGCATCGCAGGCCGCAAATTACGACGCGCAGTAGGTTTTGATAGGTGCCAGGCTACGCGCCAGTTGCGCAGGCGTAGCGTAACACGGAGCCATCCCGATTTATACGAGGCCCAGCTCCACCGGCTTGACGCCGGCAAACACATGATCGAGTTGCGCCGGGGTCAAACCGAAGGTGCGCCGCAGCAAGCCGCCCAGCACGGCGCGGTATTCATTGAGCACGGGCATGTCGCGGTTCTGGAACAGCGTCGCCTGCGACATCGCCACCTGCTCGCCCGCCACCTGCTTGCCCTTGATCCCGCCACCGAGCACCCAGAACACGCTGCCGTGGCCATGGTCCGTGCCGCGGTTGCCGTTTTCGCGGAAGGTGCGGCCAAATTCGCTGACGACGACGACGACGGTATTGCGCCAGGCGCTGCCCATTTCCTGGGAAAACGCGGCCAGGCCCCGCCCCAGCTCGTCGAAGCGCCCCGCCAGGTAGCCGCTGGCGCCGCCCTGCCCCACGTGCGTATCCCAGCCGCCCACGTCGACGAAACCGAGGTTATATTTGTCCTTCATCAGGCGCGCGATGCGCTGCGCTTCCAGTTCAAAGCCCTTGGTACTGATGGCGTTGCGGTTGGCCGCCTGCATTTCCCCTGTCAACTCCCGGCTCACGTCCTCGCGCACGGCAAAGCCCGCGCTGACCGGTTGCTGCAAGGGCGTGCCCTTGTACATGGCGGCGATGAGCTGGCTTTGACGCGCATCAATACCGGACTTGCCCACGGAGCGCAGCCCCATGTTCGGCACTTGCACGCCGCCCTGGAAGATCAGCGGCAGCTGGTCCGTGAAGGAAATGGCGTGATTGCCGCTATTGAGGCTTTGCGCCAGCCGGTTCAAAAAGCCCGAGCGGAAATCACGGCGCCCGCCCAGTTCCTGTCCCAGTTCGATGCTGTCCTGCGTCTCGAAATGGCTGCGCGTCAAATCCGTCGTGCCCGCAAACGGAATGAAGGCCGCCTCGCCGCCCGTGAACATCGGGTAGATGGTCTCGCGCAAGGCCGGATGCAGGGCCCAGTCGGCGTTCAGGGCCAGCGCGCCGTTGTCTTCACCGGGTTTTGCGATGGCGATATTCGGCCGCGACGCATAATAAAAATCGCTGCCGACCGGCACCAGCAGGTTGTTCGCGTCATAGCCGCCGCGCAGGAAGACGAACAGCAGCTTCGCATCCGTGGCGGGCGCGGCCAGCAAGCTGCCCGCGTGCGACAACAGGGGCGCGGCGGCCAGGGCTTTCAACAGGTCACGACGGTTCATGGCTATCCTTTCACTCTAGCGGTGCATCATTTCCGGCGAAGAGAGCAGAAATGTATTCCACTCCTGCGGCGAGGCGGCCTGATCCAAGGCCTGGCGCGTGGCCGGACTCAGGCCTGGCTGCAGCGACTGGTAATACAGGGCGCTGGCCAGCTGGGGAAACGCGACCTTTTCCTGCGGCTGCGGGCCATCCGTCTTGAACAGGCCGGCGCTGCCCGAACCGATGGTGCGGGCGATATCGAAGCGCGTCGTCATCTGGCCGGGGCTGGCCCAGGAAGCATCCGTCAAGGGATAGCCATCGGGCGTCTGGCGCCCGTACAGGGGTTGTCCCATGCGCGCGAGCCAGCTCAGCATGGGGCCAGCGTTCAGGATGGGCTTGTCGTCATAGCTGAGGCGCACGGCCGACACCACATAATGCATGGGATCCTTGAATTTCCTGCCCAGCGATTGCCTGAACTCGGGACTATTGAACATGGTCTGCAGCACGTCGGCGATCATGCCGTCGCTGTGCTGGAAGGTGGCAGCCATGCGCGCCACCAGCGGCGCGGGCGGATTGTCGCCGACGAAATACTGGGCCAGCTTGCCACTGATAAAGTGCGCGGTGGCGGGACTGCGGCTCAGGCGGTCCAGCGCCTCATCGAGTTCGGCCAGTCCCCTGCCCTTTACCGTTTTGCCCAGGAATTGCTTGTCGCCGTAATCGTGTCGGTTCGGGTTGAATTCGAACAGGCCGCGGCGCACGTATTGCGATTGCAATGCCGGTTTCACCTTCGGCGTATCCGGCCCCAGGTTCACGCCCACGCCCGTCAGGATGCGCGCCAGTTCCTGCACGTCAGCCTGGCTATAGCCGCCGTTGACGCCCAGGGTGTGCAGTTCCATCAGTTCGCGCGCATAGTTTTCATTGATACGCTTGACGGCATTGGCTTCATTGTCGAGGTAACGCAGCATGGCCGGATGGTGGACGGTCGCGCCCAGCAAATCGCGAAACTTCCCAAGCGCGTGCGGCGCGATGGCGTTCGCCTCGTAATCGCCGACCATGGCGCGCAAGTTGTGCTTGCCCTGGTGCACGCTGAAATGGTTGAGCCAAAACCAGCTCAGCTGCTGCTGCAGCTGGTTAGTCGAATACACGTCCAGCAACAGCGAACGCGTGGCCGCCTCGCGCGCCAGGCGGTTCAGTTCCTGCTGGTACTCCTTTTGCGCCTGCTGCTTCGCCATGTCGTCCATGACGCCGGCCGCATCCTTGCGCTTTTGCTCCACGGACATGACAAGCTGATCGAGCGGCACCTGGCTGATGGTCATGGCGTCGATCTGCGCCTGCACGGCGGGCGGCAGGATGGCTTTGCCAGGATGCAATTGCGCCTGCAGGTAAGCGTTCCAGCCTTCCTTTTGCAACTGGCGCACGCTGCCCCCGTTCACGCCCCAGCTGACGCGCTCGAGCATCGCGATGCCTTGCGCGGCATTGTCGGGCGCGGCGACGGCATGCTGCGCGGCAGGCGGCGCCGTCGCGGCACAGCCGGCCAGCAACAGCAGGGATATCAAGGTCGTCGGCAATAATCGGTTCGGACTCATGGCAATCTTTCAAGCGGTTTCAACCAGAATGCATGAGGGTACGCCCAGGTTGACCCGCGCATGATTGCCATTTGCAACGAGTTGTAATCAAGCGGGCTTGTTCGCCAGCCGATCGCGCGCGGGCGCGGGCACGTTAGCAATGAACAATCTCGGATAAAATGTTATCGAGAGAATGGCGCATTGCAATGGCAGCTGCGTATTTTCCCTCGACCCATGCATTATCCATACAATACGTCCACATTAAAAAGAAATGAAAATATTAATTATCGCCGCATTGGGAATGTTATCGCTCATACAAACGCCGTCAACCTTCGCGGAGAATCTGAATGGAAAAACCCTGTATATGCAGAGATGTGCCGTGTGCCACGGGGCAGAGATCAAGGGAACTGGGCCATTGGCGAATAAAAGCAATCCCCCTACACCGGATCTGACAAGCGCCGCTTTCAAAAAACGCCTCAAGGATTATCCGGGCGTGATTGTATCGTCGGTCATATTGCGCCCCAATGGCGATTTGATTCCAAAGACCTTGAAAGAGAATGGCGTCAAGATCGCGCCATACGCCTGGCGGGTAAAGGATTTTCGCGATTTGAATCAATACATGAGCGATGTGATTTTAAAGAACCGATAATCTTGAGAGCAATGGCGGACACCTCGCGCAGGAATAACCCGCACTCAATCATCCTGTTTCAATAATTCCACGCACTTATCTCGCAGGAAGTCGCGCAACCGCAGTACCAGCGGCGTCACCTGCGCCCGGTGCATGCAGACCAGGTGCAGGGGCGTCGCCTCGCCCGCCACGTCAGGCAGCAGCGCTTGCAGGCGGCCGGTGGCCAGGTCGCCAGCCACGTCGAGCCGCGACTTGCAGGCGATGCCCAGGCCCGCCACGGCCCAGCGGCGCACCAGCTCGGCATCGTCGGCGCTGCGGTTGCCGCTCACCTGCACCGTCACCTGCTCGCGTTGGGGCAGGCGGTAAAAAGTCCAGCGGTCGTGCAAACCGTCTTCCAGCGCGAAGCGCAGGCAATTGCGCTGCGACAAGTCCTCCAGCGCGAGCAGGGGCCCATGCTCGCGCAGGTAAGCGGGCGAGGCCACCAGCACTCTGTCATTGGCGGGCGCGATCGGCATGGCGATCATGCTCGAATCATCCTGCTGGCCATAGCGGATGGCCACGTCGACTTGCTGGCGCACCATGTCGGCCACCCGGTCGCTGACGCTGAGCTGGTACTGCAGCTTCGGGTGCCGCGCCTGGAATTCGTCCAGCCAGCCCAGCATCAGGTTGCGGCCCAGGTCGGAAGGCATGGCAATTTTCAAGGTTCCGCCGAAACTGTCCTTGCCGGCCAGCAGTGCGTCGTGGCCCGCGCGCAGCAGGCGCAAGGCTTCGCGCGCGTGCTCCAGGTATTGCGTGCCTTCCGGCGTCAAGCTCAGCGAACGGGTCGTGCGGGCCAGCAGGCGCAAGCCCAGTTCCCCTTCCAGACGCTTGACGGCGGCGCTGGCCAGCGCGGGCGAGATGCCGATCTCGCGCGCGGCCGCCGACAAACTGCCCCGGTCGGCCGTGCGCACAAATACCTGCAAGTCATCGAGTCGCAGCAATTTTCAGCATTCCTTTGAAAGTGTTTCGGTACACGCCCTCTTTTTCCTGGGCGCGAAAGTAACCATCATACGTCATCGCCCTCCTACTCTCGACCAAGGATAATCATGAAAGCCATCGCCTACCACCACAGCCTGCCCATCACGGATAGCGACGCCCTGCTCGACATCGCACTGCCCGTGCCCGTCGCCACGGGACGCGACCTGCTCGTCGCCGTGCATGCCATCTCCGTCAACCCCGTCGACACCAAGGTGCGCAGGAACCGCGCACCGAAAGACGGCCACCCGGAAGTGCTGGGCTGGGATGCGGCCGGCGTCGTCACCGCCGTCGGGCCCGACGTCACCCTGTTCCAGGTGGGGGATAAAGTCTGGTACGCGGGCGCCATCAACCGCCCCGGCAGCAACAGCGAATTTCAATTAGTCGACGAGCGCATCGTCGGCCACATGCCGGCCAGCCTCGATTTCGCCCCCGCCGCCGCCCTGCCCCTCACGGCGATTACGGCCTGGGAACTGCTGTTCGACCGCCTGCAGCTCAGCCGCGACAAGAATCTGACCGGCAAATCGCTGCTGGTGATCGGCGCGGCCGGCGGCGTCGGCTCCGTGCTGGTGCAGCTGGCCCGTCAATTGACGGGTGTCACCGTCATCGGCACGGCCTCGCGTCCGGAGACGGCCGCCTGGGTGCAGCAACTGGGCGCCCACCACGTGATCGACCACAGCCTGCCGCTGGCCGCCGAAATCACGCGCCTCGGTTTAGCGCCCGTCGATTACGTGATCAGCCTGAACCAGACCGACCAGCATTTCGAGCAGATCGTCGAACTGATCGCGCCACAGGGCAAGTTCGCCCTGATCGACGATCCCGAGCACATTGACGTGCGCAAGTTCAAGGGCAAGAGCGTGTCCCTGCACTGGGAACTGATGTTTACCCGTTCGCTGTTCCAGACGCCGGACATGGTTCAGCAACACGCCTTGCTCGAGGAACTGGCGCAGCTGGTGGACGCGGGCGTCATCAAGACCACCGTGGCCGAGCGCTTCGGCACGATCAACGCGGCGAATGTGAAACGCGCGCATGCCCTGCTGGAAAGCAATACGGCCAAAGGCAAGATCGTGCTGGAAGGTTTTTAAGATCAGCTAATCAAAATGGCCCGGAAATCATTGACGTTCGTCAGTGTCGGGCCCGTGATCACACTGTCTCCCAGCGCCTGGAAGAAGCCGTGGCCATCGTTGTTGTCGAGGCTGTCTCGGGGCTTGATGCCCTGCGCCCATGCACGCCGCAGGGTGTCGGGCGCGAGATAAGCACCGGCGATGTCTTCCTGGCCGTCGACGCCATCCGTGTCGCCGGCCAGCGCGTGGATGCCTTCATGTCCATCGAGTGCGATGCCCAGCGCCAGCAGAAATTCCACGTTGCGCCCGCCGCGGCCCTTGCCGCGCACGGTGACCGTCGTTTCGCCGCCCGACAGCAGCACGCACGGGCCAGGGAACGGCTGGCCCCGCATGGCCGTTTGCAGCGCGATGCCGGCCATGACCTTGCCCACGTCGCGCGCCTCGCCTTCCAGGCTGTCGCCCAATATATACGGCGTGACGCCGGCCGCGCGCGCCACGGCGGCGGCCGCTTCCAGGGCCATCTGCGGCGTGGCGACCAGGGTCGTGCGCGTGCGCGCCAGGCGCGGGTCATCGGGTTTCACGGATTCGCCGCGCCCGCTTTCCAGCGTTTTTCTTATGCTGTCCGGCAAGTCCATGCCATAGCGGCGCACGATGGCCAGCGCGTCCTCGCACGTCGTCGCGTCGCCCACCGTGGGGCCGGACGCGATATCGCCGAGCTTGTCGCCGGGCACGTCGGAAATCGCCAACGTCACCACTTGCGCCGGATGGCAGGCCGCCGCCAGCCGGCCGCCCTTGATGGCGGACAAATGGCGGCGCACGCAATTCATTTCGCCGATGGTGGCGCCCGACGCCAGCAGCGCGCGGTTCAAGGCTTGCTTGTCGGCCAAGGTGATGCCGTCCAAAGGCAAGGCCAGCAGCGAGGAGCCGCCACCCGAGATCAGGCACAGCACCGTGTCGTCCGCCTGCAGATTGCCCACCAGGTCCAGCATGCGCCGCGCCGCCGCCATGCCGGCAGAGTCCGGCACGGGATGCGACGCTTCCACGATCTCGATGCGTACACACGGCACGGCATAGCCGTAGCGCGTGACGACGAGGCCCGACAGCGGCCCCGGCCAGTGCCGCTCCACGGCTTGCGCCATGGCGGCCGAGGCCTTGCCGGCGCCGATGACGATCAGCCGGCCCCTGGGCGCGGGCGGCAGATGGGGCGGTATGCAATGCGATGGCTGCGCCGCCTCGATGGCGGCGTGGAACATAGCTTGCAGCAAGGCGCGCGGCGCGGGGGGCGTCGTCATGGTGGTCTCCTCGGGTATCCGAACCCGATCATAGCAGGGACGGCGCTGCCCGGAGACTACAATGGCGGCTTGATCACGAACAGGAATGCAATGAACGACGCCATCGAATGGACCAGTCTTGCCCGCACTTTCGGGCTGTTTACCGTCACGGCCGTGGCCGAACTGCTGGGCTGCTACCTGCCCATGCTATGGCTGAGCAACAAGGGCAGCGCCTGGCTGCTGTTGCCGGCCGCCCTCAGCCTGCTGGTGTTCGTGTGGCTGCTGACCCTGCATCCGGCCGCCAGCGGCCGCGTGTATGCCACGTACGGCGCCATCTATATCGCCACGGCGCTGGGATGGCTGTGGCTGGTGGACGGCATCACGCCCGCCTGGACCGACATCGCCGGCGTGGGCCTGGCCCTGGCCGGCGCCGCCGTCATTGCCATGGGACACAAGGCAACGTAATTACTACGCCGCGTGCTGGCGGAAATTCGTTTCCGCCGACCATGCCGCGCTGGCACGGGCCAGCAGCACGGCTTCGCCATCGGCCAGCCAGTCATCCGCGTCGGCGATCTTCCACATTGCTTGCAGCAGCTTGCGGCGCAAGTCCGGGTCCGTGATTTCATCGAGCAAGCTGTCGATCACGCCATGGGCCAGCTGCACGGCGCCATGCACGGTCGAGGTCAGCATGTCGTCGCACAGGTCTTGCAGCAGCTGTTGAAAAGCGGCCGGCGCCAGCTCGATATGCTCGAGGATCTTGCTGCGGTGCATGGCTTGCAGCTCGGCGCTGGCCAGGTTGCCGTCGACCACCATCATCAGGGCCAGAATACGTCCCGCTGCCTGGGGACTGTTCGTTTCATAGGTACGCATAGTTTTCTTCCATTGTTAGTTTGAAAAGCGCGCCACCGCCTCGCGGGGCGCGCCGTACTGCAGTTTTACTAATTCGCTGTTTATTTCTTCTCGCTGCGGGTAATGAACACGCTCGCCACGCAGCTCGAGACGATCAGCACCGCCACCACCAGCAGCGACGCTTCCACCGGCACGTGGTACCACGGCATGATCAGCATCTTGGCGCCGATGAACACGAGCACCATCGCCAGGCCATACTTGAGCATGTGGAAGCGGTCGGCCACGTCCACCAGCAGGAAGTACAAAGCGCGCAAGCCCATGATGGCGAACAGGTTCGACGTGAAGACGATGAACGGGTCCGTCGTGATGGCGAAAATCGCCGGGATCGAGTCGACCGCGAATACCAGGTCCGTCACCTCGATCAGGATCAGCACGAGGAACAGCGGCGTGACATAGCGCAAACCGCCCTTGGTAACGAAGAAACGCTCGCCGTGGTCGCCGTCGGCCACCCGCAAGTGACGGCGGGCAAATCGCAGCACCGGGTTGTTCGCCACGTCCGGTTCCGCGTCGGCCGCCACCAGCATGCGCATGCCGGTAATCAACAGGAAGGCGCCGAACAGGTACAACACCCAGCTGAATTCGCTCACCACCCAGGCGCCGGCCATGATCATCACGGCGCGCATGACGATCGCGCCCAGCACGCCGTAGATCAGCACGCGGCGCTGGTACTGGACCGGCACCTGGAAGGCGCTGAAGATCAGCAGGAAGACGAACACGTTATCGACCGACAGCGCTTTCTCGATCAGGTAGCCGGAGAAAAATTCCAGCGCCTTCTGGTTGGCGATCTCGGGACCGGCCGTGCCGTTCAAGTACCACCACAGGCCGCCATTGAACAGCAGGGCCAGGCTGACCCACACGAGCGACCACGTGGCCGCTTCCTTGACGCCCACCTTGTGCGCCTTGTTGCCGCCGAAGACGAACAAGTCCAGCGCCAGCATGAACAGGACGAATACGATGAAGCCGGCCCACATGGGGGCCGTTGCAATACTTTCCAGACCGTTCATCGGCGGCCTCCGCAATTATCTGTTTGTATCCTGATGTCCATGGCACTCTCCTTGCATGAGTTGAGCAACCATCATAGGCTGAATATAAACATCGAACAAATCGAATATAATTTATGAATACATCGAAAAACTCGATGTGTTCAATTTTTCGGGAAGCACCATGTCCACACTCAACTTCAAGCACTTGCGCTACTTCTGGATGGTGGCCAAGACGGGCAGCATCTCCCGCGCGGCCGAGCAGCTGCACCTGACGCCGCAATCGATTTCCGGGCAGCTCAGCGAGTTTGCCGACACCCTGGGCGTGGAATTGTTCCGCCGCAGCGGGCGCCAGCTGGAATTGACGGACACGGGCAGGCGCATCCTCAGCCATGCCGAAAGCATCTTCAGCACGGGCGACGAATTGCTGGAAATCGTGCGCGACCAGTCGCGCACCACGACGACGACCTTCCGCGTGGGCTGCGCCGATTCCGTCTCGAAACTGATCGCCTGCCGCCTGGTGGAGCCGGCGCTGGGCCTGGCCGAACCGCTGCGCATGATCTGCCGCGAAGGCCGGCTGGCCAGCCTGCTGGCGGACCTGGCAGTGCACCGGCTGGACCTGATCATCGCCGACCGCCCCATGCCATCCCACTTGAGTGTGCGCGGCTACAACCACCTGCTGGGCGAAAGCGGCATGACCCTGTTCGGCACGCCGGCGCTGGCCGCCACCCTGGAAGGCAGCTTTCCGCTATGCCTGGACGGCGCGCCGTTGCTGCTGCCGGGCGAGGACTTCGCCATCTATGGCCGCCTGCTGCAGTGGCTGGGAGACAACCACCTGCACCCGCGCATCGTGGGCGAGTTCGACGACAGCGCCATGATGCAGGCCTTCGGCCAGTCCGGCGCCGGCCTGTTCTTCGCCCCCACCGTGATCGCGCCCCAGGTGTGCGAACAGCATGGCGTGGTGGCGCTGGGCCGGGTCGACAGCCTCGTCGAGCAAGTGTATGCGATCACCACCGAGCGGCGCTTGCGCCACCCGGCCACCATCGCCATCAGCCAAAGCGCGCGGCGCGAGCTGTTCGTGTAGCAGTTCCACAACTGCAGTTCCATAATGACGACCCGGCAAATACATTTGAGCAAATACATCTATATAATGGCAAGCCTCCCCGACGCCCTGCGCGCCCCTTCCTGGACTTGCCGCAATGAAGCACTTGCACGACATCCCCTCTGCCTTCAAGCATGAATTTGCCAACCCGCGCCTGTGGTGGTCGCGCGCCGTCGTCGTCGGCATGGCCGCCATCGCGGGCCTCGTCGTCGTGGGCTTCACGTGGCTGGCGGAGGAAGCGCTGGACCTGTTTCTTTTCTTTAACGGCAAAGCCTGGTGGTTCGCCCTGCTGTGGACCCCTATTTGCGCCGCCCTGCTCGTGTGGCTGACGCGCCGCTACGCGATGGGCGCGGCCGGCTCCGGCATCCCGCAAGTGATGGCCACGCTGGACCCGGCCGTGGCGCCCGAGCAGCGCTCGCTGTTTGTTTCATTGAAACTCAGCGCCACGAAGATCGGCCTGACGGCGGGCGGCATGCTGGGCGGCTTGTCGCTGGGACGCGAAGGGCCGTCCGTGCAGATCGCCGCCGGCGTGATGCTGGCTGCGCGGCGCTGGCTGCCCCGCCACTCGCAGGTGAGCGCCCATTCGCTGCTGGTGGCGGGCGGCGCGGCCGGGATCGCGGCCGCCTTCAACACGCCGCTGGCGGGCGTCATGTTTGCCATCGAAGAATTGTCACGCTCGCCCGAGCAGCGCAACAGCGGCCTCATCGTCGCCGGCATCGTGCTGGCCGGCATGATGGCCGTGTCCATCCATGGCAACGCCACCCACTTCGGCATCATCCATCCCGGCCCCATCGGCCTGGCCTTGGCCTTGCCCGGCTTGCTCGTCACCCTGGTGGCCGGCGTGGCGGGCGGCCTGTTCGCGCGGCTGCTATTGGCTTCCGCCCGCGGCAATCCGCTGGGAAAACTGTCGGCGTGGCGAACAGGCCGTCCCGTGCTGTTCGCCGCCGTCTGCGGCCTGCTGGTGGCGGCCATCGGCATCGCCAGCCACGGCGCCACGTTCGGCAGCGGCACCGTGGCCACGCGCGCCATGCTGGAAGGTTCCAGCGACGTGGCGCCCGCCTTCGTCGCCTTCAAATATGTGGCAACGTGGCTGACCGTGTGGTCGGGCGTGCCGGCCGGCATCTTCGCGCCGTCCCTGGCCATCGGCGCCGGCATCGGCCACGATATCGCCGTGCTGCTGCACTACCCGCATGCGCCCGCGCTGATCGCGCTGGGCATGGTGGGTTTCCTGGCCGCCGCCACGCAGGCGCCGCTGACGGCGTTTATTATTGTCATGGAAATGGTCGATGGCCACGGCATGGTACTGAGCCTGATGGCCTGCGCCGTCGTGGCCAGCACCGTCTCGCGCGTGCTCAGCGAACCGCTGTACGGGGCGCTGGCTCAGCTGCAGCTGCAACGGCTGCCGCAGGCGGCCCGGGACACTACATCGTAAACGGAAACGGCTGCATGCCCGCCTGCCTGTCATCGGGGGCGACGACGGCCAGCAAGGCGTTCAAGCCCTGGTTCAGGTGCGCCAGGCTGTCGGGGTCCAGCTGGGCCAGCGCGCTGGGCAGCAAGCCGCGCGCCGGCTGCGGCGCGCCAGCGATCACGGCCTGCCCTTCCGCCGTCAGGGTAAGCGTAACGACGCGCTGGTCGGGCTGGTCGCGCGCCTTGCGCACATAGGTTTTCTTCACCAGCGCCTCGACCAGGTTGCTGGCCGTCGTCTGGTGGATAGACATCTTGCCGGCCAGCTCGCCCATGCGCAGGCCCGGCCGCTCCAGCAATTCCTGCATCACCCACAGTTGCGCGCCAGACACGCCGCATTGCTTCTCGATCTGCGCCGAGTGCCGCTGCGCCGCGCGCATGACGACGCGCATGTTTTGCAAGGCCATGCCTTGCGCCCGGGCTACCGCCGAAACTTCCGCTTCCACCACCATTGCCTCCATTATCCTGCCGGCTGCGCGCCTGCTGGCGGACCGGAATCCCTGCATGATACCTGCAAAGGCGGGTGGATTCCTAGCGCATGGGGACTGGGTCTCCAGCTTGCCAAGCCTGCTCCAGCACCAGCTTGCCGGCCGGGTCCCACTGGCGCTCGATGCCCTGTTTCTTGTCATGTTTATACGGCACGATCTGCTGCGGGCTGCCGTCTGCGTACCAGGTCTGCAGCAAGCCATGGCGCAGGCCGTCGCGCATGGGCGTGACACTGGCGCGCGCGCCGTTGTCATGCCATTGCGTCACGTCGCCCTGCTCGCGCCCTTGGGCATCCTGCTGCCAGGCAACGGTCGGCTGGCCATTGCTGCCCCACTTTTGCATGCTCAGCAGCTTGCCCTTGCGGTACAGCGCTCTCTGCGCCAGTTGACCATTGTCATGGCTATCGAACGACCAGCCGTCGGGTTCGCCATTGCGCCACATCATGCTGGCGAGCACCTTGCCATCCTCGGCCAGGGTGACGGCCTCGCCATCGAGCCTGTCATGGATGAAATGGCTGCGCTGGAACAGCTTGCCATCGGCATAAAATATTTCCTGCAAGCCGTGCATCCTGCCGCCCTTCAGATGCGCGCGACTGCTGACCTTGCCATTCGGGCCATACGACACGTATTCGCCATCGGCCATCCGCTGGCCATGGTAAGTGATGCGGTTCATCAGCTGGCCATTCTCATGGTACGTCTCGGCAATACGGTCGCGCCCGTTCGGCAGCACGGTTACTTTTTGCTGGAGCCGGCCGCTGTCATAGAACGATGTGCCGCCAGCCGGCGCCTGCGCCTGCGCCGCCAGCGGCAGCACCGTCATGAGCGCCGCCAGCAGCGCCAGGCGCATTTTCTGTCCATACCGCATGCGATCCCCCTACTGCGCCGCCACCGGCTGGCCGTGTTGCCAAGCCTGCTCCAGCACCAGCTTGCCGGCCTGGTCCCACTGGCGCTCGATGCCGTGCTTCTTGCCGTGTTCATACGGCACGAGCTGCCGCAAACTGCCGTCGCTGTACCAGGTGCGCAGCAAGCCGTGGCGCTGGCCTGCGACAAACGGCGTCACGCTGGCGCGCACGCCATTCGCATGCCAGTCGGTTGTGTCGCCGTGGTCGCGCCCCTGCGCGTCTTTTTCCCATGCAAACACGGGGCGGCCATTCGGCGCCCACGTTTGCAAGCTGAGCACGGCACCGTTCTGGTACAGCGTCTTGTTCGACACGACGCCATTGCCATGGCTTTCAAACGACCAGCCATCGGGCTGGCCATGCACCCAGACGGTCCTGGCCAGCACCTTGCCATCCTCGGCAACCGTGACGAACTCGCCTTCGCGCTTGCCATCGACAAACTGTCCCCGTTGGAACAACTTGCCATCGGCATAAAACGATTCCTGCAGGCCATGCATCTGGCCATTGCGCCGGTACGAACGGTGACTGACGGCCCCGTTCGCTCCATACGACACTTGCTCGCCGTCGGCCATCTCGTCGCCGTGATACACGATGCGGCTCATCAGCTGGCCATTCTCGTGATACGTTTCCGAGATGCTATCGCGCCCGTTTGGCAGCGCCGTCACCCGTTGCTGTAGCTGCCCATTCTCGAAGTACACGCTGCCACCGAGCAACTCCTCGCCTTGGGCATTGAAATAGGTTTCACGCAGCAGCTGGCCATTCTCGTGGTAATACTTGCGAAAACGCACGAACCTCACCTGGCTTAGATCCAGGTCGGTGGCATAGGTTTCAAAGGCCAGCACGCCCGGCGTATCGGGAAACTCCAGCCGCACATGCCAGGCGCCCAGCGCCTCGTCGCGCACGGGCGGCGTGCGCAGCGCGTACACGGCGCGGCGCTCATTGCTGGGCATGAAATTTTCATCCAAATACATGGTCTGGTCCTTGCTCTTGTCGATTGCCGGCGCCGTCTGCCGTAACGGCTCCGCTTCCTGGGCCGCCAGCGGCAAGGCCGCGCTCATGCCCAGTGCGGCGGCCAGCAGCCAGCGCTTCGTCTGTTGATTCGTCATGTTGCTCCATTGCTCATGTTGCCTTACGGCCAGCATCATAAAGGCAAGCGCCACGCGCCGTGGGCACGATTGCCGCGCCACCATAAAAAAAGGCCGGATCTGCTGGTCCGGCCCCGGCGTGGGAGCGTGCGGCGGCGCCTGGCCTCAGCCCGCGCCATCCTTGACGGGCGACAACTGGCTCGCGTGCAGGCGCGCATACGCGCCGCCCTGCCGCAGCAAGTCCCCATGGCGGCCCGATTCCACCAGCCGGCCGCCCTGCATGACGACGATGCGGTCGGCGCTTTCGATGGTCGACAGGCGGTGGGCGATGACGATGGTGGTGCGGTTGCGCATCAGCACTTCCAGCGCCGCCTGCACCGAGCGTTCCGACTCCGTGTCCAGCGCGCTGGTCGCTTCATCGAGCAGCAGAATCGGCGCATCCTTGTACAGCGCGCGCGCGATGGCCAGGCGCTGGCGTTGTCCGCCAGACAGGCGCGAACCGTTCTGCCCCGCCTGGGTCGCGTAGCCTTGCGGCAGCTGCATGATGAAGTCGTGCGCATAGGCGGCGCGCGCCGACGCTTCGATGCGGGCCTGGTCCGGCGCCGGGTCGCCATAGGCGATATTCGCCGCCATCGTGTCGTTGAACAAAATCACGTCCTGGCTGACGAGGGCGAACTGGCGCCGCAAGGCCAGCAAGGCGTAGTCGCGCACATCGACGCCGTCGAGCAGTATCTGGCCGCCGCTGACGTCATAGAAGCGCGGCAGCAAGCCCAGCAAGGTCGTCTTGCCGCCGCCGGAGCCGCCCACGAGCGCCACCGTCTCGCCGGCGCGGATGTCGAGCGTGATATCGCTCAGGGCCGTGGGCGCATCGGGATCGTCGCTGTTGTAGCGGAAGTTGACGTTCTGCAAGGACAAATTGCCCTGCACGGCAACCGGGGCGATGGTGCCCGGGTCCGGTTCCAGCGGCGTGTCGATCAAGCCGAAGACGGACTCGGCCGCAGCCAGGCCCCGCTGCAGCGGTTCATTGATTTTCGTTAAATTCTTGATCGGCGATTGCATGGCCATCAGCGCGCCCATGAAGGCAACGAAGGCGCCCGGCGTGATGGCGCCGCTTTGCGCGCGCAGCATGGCGAAATAAATCACGGACGACAGGGTGATACCGACGAGCATCATGATGAAGCCGGAATTCATGGCCGAGGTGGCCGCGTGCTTGACGGCCAGCTGGCGGTTGCGCTTGACGACGTTGCCGAAGCGCGCCTGTTCATAGTCTTGCCCGCCGAAGATTTTCACCACGCGCTGGCCGGCGATGCTTTCATCGAGCACGGACGTCAGTTCGCCCACGGCTTGCTGCGAACTCTTGCTCAGGTGGCGCATGCGGCGTCCCGCCAGGGTCACGACGATGGCCACGATGGGCATCGAGGCCATGCAGAACAGGGCCAGTTTCACGTCGATGCTGAACAGCAGGATCAAATAGCCGATGGTGGCGACGGAATCGCGCACCATCACGTTGAGCACGTTCAAGCCCGCCTGCGACACCTGGCTGGCGTCGAAAGCCACGCGCGACTGCGTCAGGCTGGTGGTGGTGGTATCGAAAAAGCGGCTGGGCAGGCGCATGATGGTGGCGAACATCTTTTCGCGCAAATCGGCCTGCACCCGGCTCGATAGCCAGACGGAACCGTAATCGCCGGCAAAGCTCGACACCATGCGCAGCACGGCCAGGGCCAGGATGGTGGCGGGAATCACCCACAGATCCACCTGTCCCGCCTGTGCCGGCAAGAAACGGTCGACCCAGCCCTGCAGCATGCCCATCACGCCGGATACGGGCGCGACCTGCGTGCTGGCCGTCGTGCGCATGGCGTCGACGACGTTTTGCAACTGGCGGATTAACAACACATCGGTGGCGGACGCCACGCCCACGGCCAGCAAGGTGGCGGCAACGATGGCGCCATAGCGGCGAAACTGGCCGGCCAGGCGAAAGAACAGGAGGCGACTTTGCTGCATGCAGGTGAGAAAAGTGAGGGTAAAACGTGATTCTAACCGCTGCCAGACTCACCTATGAGAAAGTCGTCACCTTGCCGGTGCAGGACCGGCAAGGAAAGGCACGGGCTATCAGCTCTTCGCCACTTTCCATGCGGCCGTGCCGGCCTTGCAGACCTTCAGCTTGAGGGTTTGTTCCTGGCCCTTGGCGTTCAAGCCCACCTGCACCTTGCGGCAGGTTTGCGCGTCCGTCTTTTCCGTGTCGCTGGCCGTGATGTCGGCGGCGATGCGCACGGAATTGCGCAAGCCTTCATTGCTCCATTGCACGGTTTCGCCATCCTTCTTCTCATTGAGCACGTCGGTGACGGCTTTCACGAAGACGGGCTTGTCGTTCTTGTTCAGGTAAGCCATCGGCGTATCGGCCAGGAAACCCAGGCCGACGGCGGAAGCGGAAGCGCACCAGACGGCGCTGCCGAGGATCAGGGCGGAAAACAGTGGTTTGCTAAGGATACGCATGGGTGACTCCTGTAAGGTGACAAAGTAAATATGCAGCGATTGTACGGGCAAGCGGTGGTTAAACGGAATCAGCAGGCGAAATTCCTCCCTTTGCCTACGCCGATCTTAAACGAGGAAGTGGCGCAAGCTAGTTTCATTTCAACAACATGCAAGCCTTGCAGCCATGCGACTCCATGAATTGAAAGATAATGCAATGACCTAGAGCAAGAATCAAAGAATGGATACCATGGCATGAAATTGTATGAAAAGCTCGTTGCTGACATCGAGCAACTGGTAAGCCAAGGGGTGCTCTTGCCCGGCGAACGGATTCCCTCCGTGCGCCAGACCAGCCAGCAGCACAAGCTGAGCATCACCACGGTGCTGCGCGCCTACGTCAAGCTGGAAAGCATGGGCGTGATCGAAAGCCGGCCCCAGTCCGGCTACTTCGTGCGGCCCCGCGCCGACGGCGATGCCCAGCCGGCCGACCTGTGCATGCAAGCCTCCCAGCCGAGTACCGTGCCGGCCGAAGTGCACGTCAGCCGCCTGGTGCTGTCGACCCTGCGCTCGATCGGCTTGCACGATGCCATCCCGCTGGGCTCGCCCTACCCCGATCCCGCGCTGTTTCCATGGGAACGCATCAACCAGTACGCGAGCGCCGTGGCGCGCCGCAACCGCGACTGGAGCGTGACGGACGACCTGCCGCCGGGCAACCCGCAACTGATACGCGAAATCGCCCGCCGCTACCTGGAAAACGGCCTGGCCGTCGATCCCGACGAAATCATCGTCACCGTGGGCGCCACGGAAGCCATCAACCTGTGCCTGCAAGCGGTGGCCAGGCCGGGCGACACCATCGCCGTCGAGTCGCCCACCTTCTATGCCATGCTGCTGGCCGTCGAACGGCTGGGCATGAAGGTGGTGGAGGTGTCCACCGATCCGTATGACGGCATCAGCATCGAAGCGCTGGCCGACATCATGGCCCGGCAACCGATCGCCGCCGTCATGGTGATGCCGAACTTCCAGAATCCGCTGGGCTTCCAGATCTCGGACCAGCGCAAGCGGGCCCTGGTCCAGCTGCTGGAGCAGCACGACGTGCCCGCCATCGAAAACGGCGTCTACAACGAGCTGTATTACGGCGACGCCCACCCGTCCTCGCTCAAATCGTTCGACCGCAAGGGCCTGGTGCTGCACTGTTCCTCGTTTTCCAAGAGCCTCAGCGCGGCGCAGCGCGTGGGCTGGGCCCTGGCCGGACGCTACCGGGGCAAGGTGGAAGAACTTAAATTCCTCAACACGCTCACCACGTCGTCGTTCCCGCAGCTGGCCATCGCCGAATACCTGCAAAACGACGGCTACGAACAGCATCTGCGCCGCACCCGCAAGGCCTATGCCCAACAGGCGCGCATCATGGCCGCCACCGTGCTGCGCTTCTTTCCTGCTGGCACCAAAGTCTCGCAACCGCAGGGCGGCTACGTGCTGTGGGTGGAACTACCCGGCAACGTGGACTCGATGCAGCTGTACCGGCGCGCGCTCGAATGCAGGATCACGGTGGGTCCGGGGCGCATGTTTTCCGTCAGCCAGGCTTACCAGCATTGCATCCGCCTCAATTACAGCTATCCGTGGAGCGTGGAGGTGGAACAGGCGATCATCCTGCTGGGCAAACTCATCACCGAATTTTTGTAAATCATTCACCCGCCCACCAGCGACATGCGCACGCTGGGATACTGCTTGCGCCCGCCGACCTGGGCCAGCGCGCCGCGCACTTCCGAGTAGCGGTCGCCACGGCGTTGCCAGTGCCGGCGCAGCACGGTTTCCAGGCCTTGCTCGGAATTAAGCAGGGGCCGCAGATCGAGGCCGTCCTGGGCGAACAGACAAGTAAACAGCTTGCCGTCTGACGACACGCGCACGCGGCTGCAGTCGCCGCAGAACGGCTGCGACACGCTGGAAATGAAACCCACTTCGCCGCCGCCATCGAGATAACGGTAGCGGCTGGCCGTCTCGTGCAGGATAGGCTTGCCTTCGCCCAGCGATACGAGGGGAAATTCTGCCGCGATCAGCGCGCGCGCTTCATCCGACGGGACGACGTGCGTGCGCGACCAGGCGCCGATGCCGCCCACGTCCATGAATTCGATCAGGCGCAGGATCACGCCCGTGTGGCGGAAATGGCGCGCCAGCGGCACGATCTGGCTGTCGTTGACGCCTTTCTGCACGACCATGTTGACCTTCACGGGATGCAAGCCCACGGCTTGCGCCACCTCTATGCCGTGCAGCACTTTCTCGACAGGAAAGTCGACGCCGTTCATGCGCTGGAAAATACCGTTTTCCAGACTGTCGAGACTGACGGTGACCCGCTCCAGGCCCGCCCCCTTCAGCGAGCGCGCCTTGGCCGCCAGCAAGCTGCCATTCGTCGTCAGCGCGATGCGCACGGCGCGCCCTTCCGGCGTGGCGAGCCGCGCCAGGCGCTCGATCAGCTGTTCCAGGTTCTTGCGCAGCAGCGGCTCGCCGCCTGTGATGCGGATTTTATCGACGCCCAGGCGCACGAAGGCGCGCGCCATCGTTTCGATCTGCTCGAAAGACAGGCGCTCGCTCGATGGCAGAAACGGGTAGTCGCCGGGGTACAGCTCGGACGGCATGCAATACGTGCAGCGGAAGTTGCACTGGTCGATGACGGAAATACGCAAGTCCGTCAGGGGACGGCCCAGCAGGTCCATGCAGGGCGCGATATGGTCTGGCTGCCGCAGTGCCGGCTGCGGATACAGGATGGTATTCATTGTGCTTCCCCCTTGATGTGCATTCGTCAGTGTCCAGCATAGGGCGAAAGGGGACAGGCCAAGAGGTACAGTCCGGCGCCAGCCGATAGAGTACAGATTCGGCGTTACCCTGCTGGCGGCGGCGCGAACACGCTGGCGCACAGCTCGGCACCCGCAGCGCTAAGCAGCGCACTGCCGCCGCCGCTCTCCGCCGTCGTCACGCTCACCAGTTTCGCGCTGGACAGCGCATTGAGCTGGCGCAGCAAGGTGCTCATCTGTACCCCTGCCCGCTTGGCCAGCTTGGCCAGCGACCACGGCTTATCGGGCGCTTCCTGGCGCGCTTGCCACAGCAGCGCCAGCAGCGCTATCAGTGCCGCGTCGACGCCGTCTTCCTTGTCTTCCGTATGCATGTTTTTCTCCTTGCCCACATCATAAATCAGGGCCGGCGCCGGCGCGACCGGCATCGTCATCGTGCCATCTGTACTCTGTTTTTTTGTCCGGAACTGTGCGCCTACAGGGCGGTCCGCCGCCCCTACCATGTGATTGTCCCATCGCATATCACCAGGAGAGTCATCATGAGCAAGCCAAAGTCCGACGCGCGCATCGCGCCCTACACCCATGCCGCGGCCGGCTGGGGTGCCCTCAAGTACGTGGCCATCAATCTGTTCAAGGAAAAAGTCAGCGCGGGCAATTACCGCTCGCTGTTCGAGCAAAACCAGCCCGACGGCTTCGACTGTCCCGGCTGCGCCTGGCCCGACCGCGAACACGCGTCGACGTTCGAATTCTGCGAAAACGGCGTCAAGGCCGTGGCGGCCGAATCGACGAGCAAGCGCGTGCGCCCCGAGTTTTTCCAGGAGCGCACGGTCACGGCATTGATGGAACAGTCAGACTATGATCTGGAGCAACATGGCCGCCTGACGGACCCCATGGTGTACGACGCGGCCAGCGACAAATACCAGGCGATAGCCTGGGACGATGCGTTCGCCCTCGTGGCGCGGCACCTGCATGCGCTCGACGACCCGGACCAGGCCGCCTTCTACACGTCCGGCCGCGCCAGCAACGAGGCGGCCTTTTTGTACCAGCTGTTCGTGCGCGCCTACGGCACCAACAACTTCCCCGACTGTTCCAACCTGTGCCACGAAGCGACGAGCCGCGGCTTGCCGGAAACGGTCGGCATCGGCAAGGGCACGGTGCTGCTCGACGACTTCGAGCATGCGGATACCCTGCTGCTGTTCGGCCAGAACCCGGCCACCAACCACCCGCGCATGCTGGGCGAATTGCGCGAAGCGTCGCGCCGTGGCGCCACCATCGTCTCCATCAACCCCCTGCATGAACGGGGCCTGGAGCGCTTCACCAGCCCCCAGCATCCGCTGGAAATGCTGACGGGCGGCAGCACGAACATTTGCTCGCTGTTCATCTGCCCCACCCTGGGCGGCGATTTCGCGCTGATCAAGGCCATGGCCAAGCGCGTCGTCGAACTCGATGACGAGGCCGTCGCCCACGGCCAGGAGCGCGTGCTCGACTGCGCTTTCATCGCCGAACACACGAGCGGCTTCGACGCCTTCGCGGCCGACCTGCGCGCGGAAAGCTGGGACTTGCTGCTGGCCGAATCGGGCGTGGCGCGCGACAAGATCGAGGAACTCACGCAGATTTACGTCAAAGGCAAGGCCGTCATCGCCACCTGGGGCATGGGTGTGACGCAGCACAAGAATTCGCTGGCCACCGTGCAAATCCTGTCGAACTTGATGATGATGCGAGGCAATATCGGCAAGCGCGGCGCGGGCCTGTGCCCCGTGCGTGGCCACTCGAACGTGCAGGGCGACCGCACCATGGGCATCGAGGAACAGCCGACCAAGGAATTCCTCGACCGCCTGGGCCTGGTGTTCAACTTCGAGCCGCCGCGCCATCACGGCTACGACGCCGTCGGCACCATCGCCGCCATGCTGGAGAAAAAAGTGAAAGTGTTTGTCGCCCTGGGTGGCAATTTCTCGATGGCCACGCCGGACACGCCGCGCACCTGGGAGGCGCTCCGCTCGTGCGACCTGACGGTCCACATCGCCACCAAGCTCAACCGCAGCCATCTGGTGCACGGCAAGGATGCGCTGATCCTGCCGACTTTGGGCCGCACGGAAATCGACGTGCAGCAAGGCGTGGCGCAAGGTGTCACGGTCGAGGACTCCATGAGCATGGTGCACATCTCGTTCGGCATGAACCAGCCCGCCTCGCCCAATCTGCGCTCGGAAATCGCCATCGTGGCCGGCATGGCGCAAACGACCCTAGGCAGCGACAAGATCGACTGGCTGCGCTATGCCGGCAGCTATGCGCTGCTGCGCGACGCCATCGAGCAAGTCTTCGACGACTTCTTCGACTACAACTTGCGCGTGGCCAAGCCGGGTGGCTTCCACCTGGAAATCGCTTCGCGCGAACGCGTGTGGGAGACGGACAGCGGCAAGGCGCAATTCCTCGTCAACGCCGTCGAGCGCGACACGCCCATCCATCGTGCGCGCCAGCAATATGGCGAGCGCCTGATGGTGCTGATGACCACGCGTTCGCACGACCAGTACAACACGACGATCTACGCCATGGACGACCGCTACCGCGGCGTGTTCGGCCAGCGCCGCGTCGTCTTCATCAACAAGGACGACCTGGCCATGCTGGGTTTTGCGGCCGGCGACTGGGTCGACCTGATCGGCGTGTGGCATGACGGCATAGCACGCCGCGCCGACCGCTTCCTGCTGGTCGAGTACGACATTCCGCGCGGCTGCATCGGCGCCTACTACCCGGAAACCAATCCGCTGGTGCCGCTCGACAGCGTGGGCCACGGTTCGCGCACGCCGACCTTCAAATCCATCCCCGTGCTGCTGGCGCCGTCGGCCGCCATCGCGCAGTAAGGAGCACGCCATGTTCGGTTTCGATACCCTGGACCTGTCGCGCGCGCAATTTGCGATGACGGCCATCTTCCACATCCTGTGGCCCATATTGACGATCAGCCTGTCGCTGTTCCTGTTCGTTGTCGAGGCGCTGTGGCTGCGCACGAGCGACCCCGTCTACTACCGCCACGCGCGCTTCTGGAGCAAGCTGCTGGTGCTGAATTTTGCCGTCGGCGTCGTCAGCGGGATTCCCCTGGAATTCCAGTTCGGCACCAACTGGGCGCCGTTCTCGCACCATTCGGGCCAGTTCATCGGCAACATCCTCGGTTTCGAGGGTGCCATGGCCTTCATGCTGGAAGCGGGCTTCATCGGCGTCATGATGTTCGGCTGGGGCCGCGTACCGAAGAGTGTGCACCTGTTTGCCACCGGCATGGTGGCGCTCGGTTCCAGCATTTCCTCGTTCTGGATCATGGTCGCCAATTCCTGGATGCAGACGCCGGCCGGCGTGCGCGTGGTCGACGGCAAGATCATCGTCACCGATTACGTGGCCGCCATCTTCAATCCCGACATGGCCTGGGCCGTGGGCCATATGTGGGTGGCCGCCGTGGAAACGGGCTTGATCGTCATCGCCGGCATTTCCGCCTGGTATATGTTCAAGCGCCGCGAACCGGCCTTCTTCGCCCGCTCCTTCAAGCTGGCCTTGACGCTGCTGCTGGTGATCGCACCGCTGCAGGTGTGGCTCGGCGATTCGAGCGGCGTCGACGTCTTCAAGACCCAGCCCGCCAAGGGCGCGGCCATCGAAGGCCACTGGCACACGAACCGCGATGGCGAGGGTGCGGCCTGGTCCCTGCTGGCCTGGCCCAACCAGGCGGAGCAAAAGAACGACTGGTCGCTGGAAGTGCCGGGCATGCTCAGCGTGATCGCCACGCATAGCGCCACGGGCAAGATCACGGGCCTGGCCGACATCGCCCGCGCAGACCAGCCGCCCATGCTGCCGCTGCTGTACTACGCCTTCCGTGCCATGGCCGGCATCGGCATGTGGTTCGTGCTGCTGGCGTTCTGGACCTTCGTGGCCTGGCGCAAGATGGGAGGACGGGTGCAGGAATTCGTGCGCCAACGCAAGCTGCTGCTGGCCTGGGTGCTGACGATACCGCTGCCGTATATCGCCGTCGAGTGCGGCTGGATCGTGCGCGAAGTGGGACGCCAGCCGTGGGTCGTGTATGGCTTGCTGCGCACGCGCGACGCCGTCTCCGACGTGGCGGCCCATGCCGTGGCCGGCAGCATGCTGATGTTCCTCGTGTTTTACATCGTGCTGTTCCTCACCTTCTTCGTGTTCGCCAGGAAATGGCTGCAACAGGGCCCGGACCTGGCGCTGCCCCTGCCCGATGCCGCCCATGCCGTGGGGTATTGAAATGCGCCCCCATCAATCAAGGAGTATGAGGAGTATGAAATGGATATGAATTCGCATGCCATGCTGGGCAACGCCTGGTTCGGCCTGATCGGCCTGATGCTGGTGTTTTACGTGGTCACGGACGGCTTCGACCTGGGCGTGGGCATCCTCAGCCTGTTCACGCGCCGCGAGCAGGAACGCAATCTGATCTTTCAATCGATCGCCCACGTGTGGGACGCCAATGAAACCTGGCTGGTGGTGGTGGGCGGCGCCCTGTTCGGCGCTTTTCCCAGCGCCTACGCCACCTTGCTGGAAGGGCTGTACCTTCCCATCATGCTGCTGATCGCCAGCCTGATCATGCGCGGCGCCTCGATCGAGTTCCGCCATGCGGCCGGCAACAAGCGCCTGTGGGACCTGATCTTCGGCGTGGGCAGCCTCTTGGCCGCCGTGGCGCAGGGCGTGGTACTGGGCGAGGTCATCACGGGCTTGCAGCCGGGCTGGCTGAGCGGAACTTTCACGGCCTGCACGGCGCTGGGCGTGGTGGCCGGCTATTGCCTGCTGGGCAGCACTTACCTGATCAAGAAGACGGGCGGCCAGCTGGAAGCGGCGGCGCGCCGCTATGCGACGGCCAGCGTGCTGGCGACGGTCGCCGCCGCCATCGTGCTGTCGGCCGGCACCATGGTCTTCAGCGCCATCGGCCACGCCCGCTGGGCGCAGCCGGGCGTGTTCGGCGTGCTGCTGGCCCTGGCCGCCGTCGCCGCCAGCGCGTTTATTTACATCCTGTGGGCCGTGCACGTAAACGGCGTGCGCGGCCCGTTCCGCGGCGCCATCGTGCTGTTCCTGGCCTCGTTCGCGGGTCTGGCCATCAGCTTCTTCCCCGACCTCGTGCCGGGCAAGCTGAGCATCGCGGCGGCCGCGTCCGATGAGCCGACGTTGATCTTCATGCTGATCGGCATGGGCTCCATGCTGCCGATCATGATCGGCTACAACCTGTTCCAGTACTACGTCTTCAAGGGCAAAGTCGTGCCCTGCAAGCATTAAGCGACATTCAATATGATCATTCGGCCTACCACCAACTGGTTCCGCATGCTGTTCGTCTGGGACGGCTCGGTACTGCAAGCCATCATTCCGCAATTGCTGCTGATGCTGGTCGTCAGTT
The DNA here is from genome assembly GCF_002127655.1 of Janthinobacterium sp. GW456P. Lineage (GTDB taxonomy): Bacteria > Pseudomonadota > Gammaproteobacteria > Burkholderiales > Burkholderiaceae_D > Janthinobacterium. Next base: position 31,011 of record NZ_NEHB01000012.1, on the reverse strand, counting down.
CGCTGGCCCTGCTGACGGACGGCCGCATCTTCGGCGTCAAGATTCCGCTCGATACAGCGCCGTTTCCCATGGTCGGCATCAGCCTGGCGATCTTTCTCGGCTTTCGCAACAACGCCAGCTATGCCCGCTTCGTCGAGGCGCGGCATATCTGGGGGCAATTGCTGATCGCCGCGCGGGCCGTGGCTTCGCAGGCGCTCACGTATCTGCCGCAGGAAACGAGCGGCCTGGACCGCGAGTTGCTGCTGCGCCGCCTGATCGCCTTCGTCTACGCGCTCAAGCACCAGCTGCGCCAGACGGACCCGCAAGAAGACCTGGCGCGCTACCTGCCGGCCGGCGACATGCAGCGCTTGCAGGGCGTCAACTTCAAGCCCGTCGCCGTGCTGCACGCGGTGCGCGCCATGCTGTACGAGGCCGTGCAGCGCCAGCCGGGCCAGATGCAGTTGCTGTGGATGCTAGACACGCAGCTCAACGACCTGGCCGCCACCGTGGCCGGCTGCGAGCGCATCAAGAACACGCCGATCCCGTATCCGTACGGCGTGCTGGTGCACCGCACCGTCTATATGTACTGTTTTTTACTGCCGCTGGGCCTGGTGGACGCCATCGGCGTGGCCACGCCACTCATTTCCGTCTTCGTCGCCTACACCCTGTTCGCGCTGGAAGCCATCGCGCAGCAGATCGCCGAACCGTTCGGCCCGGCCCCCAACTGCCTGGCCCTGAACGCCATGACGCGCGAAACGGAACGCTCGCTGCTGGAATTGAACGGCGAGCCGCTGCCGCCCTCGATCCGGCCCTGCCCGCGCTATCAGATCGATTAACCGGAGGAAAAATCATGGAATGCGATATCGACATCACCACCATCGAACGCAACGGTTACCTGGAAGTTCCCATGGTGCGCCATCAGGGGGGCGCGGCCACGGCAGGCCGCGACATGGTGGCCGAGGAGTACCCGGTGGCCCTCGTCTACAACGGCATCGCCCACGCCGTAATGATGGCCACGCCGCGCGACCTCGAGGAATTCGCCGTCGGTTTCACCTTGACCGAAGGCATCGTCGGCAGCGTGCGCGACATCTACGACCTCGATGTATGCTGCGGCGAGGACAGCGCGGAAGTGCGGCTGACCATCGCCCAGCCCGATTTGATCAGGCTCAAGGCCCGCCGCCGCGCGCTGACCGGGCGCACCGGTTGCGGCGTGTGCGGCATCGAAAGCCTGGCCCTGCTGGACCTGGTGCCGGACAAGATCACGCGTTCGCTGCCGCCGCTGGTGGCCAGCAGCGCCATCCTCGGACGCGCCGCGCGCGAACTGCTGCCGTATCAGGAGTTGATGCACAAGACGGGCGGCGTGCATGCGGCCGCCTGGTGCACGGCCGAGGGCGCCATTGTAAAAGTGTTCGAGGATGTGGGCCGGCACAACGGCCTCGATAAACTGATCGGCTACCTGGCGCTGCACCGCATCGCCATGCATGACGGCTTCGTCTTCCTCTCGAGCCGCGCCAGCTATGAGCTGGTGCGCAAGTCGGCGCGCATGCATATCGGGCTCGTCGCCACCATCTCGGCGCCCACGGCGCTGGCGATCCGCATCGCGCGCCAGGCCGGCATGCAGCTGGCCAGCTTTTGCCGCCGCGACGGATTTGTCAACTACACGGCCGGCGACGCGCCGCCGGCAGATTGAAGCCGGCGGCGCTGGCAAGCGGGCCAGGCTTGCCGCATAATGCGCCCATGTTCAAACTGACTTTTCTCGGCACGTCTTCCGGCGTGCCCACGCGCCACCGCAACGTCACGTCGCTGGCCCTGCAAACCACGCACAACCGCGACTGGTGGATGATCGATTGCGGCGAAGCCACGCAGCACCGGCTGCAGCGCCTGCCCTTGTCCGTACACGACCTGGTGGGCATCTGCATCACCCACGTGCATGGCGACCACAGCTACGGGCTGCCGGGCCTGCTGGCCAGCGCCTCGATGACGGGGCGCAAAAAGCCCTTGCTGCTGATCGCCCCGTCCGCCATCAAGGCGTGGATCGACGCCACCCTGCTGCACACGGAGCTGTTCCTCACCTATCCGCTGATCCACATCGACGTGGACAGCGCGCCAGTGGTCTACGAGGAAGCGGGCTTGACCGTTTCGCGCCACGCGCTGTCGCACCGCGCACCGAGCGTCGCTTATCGTTTTGCGCTGGAAACGAGCAGATGGAAGCTGGACAAAGCGGCCTTGCAGGCTGCCGGCGCGCCGCCCGGCCCGGCCTGGGGCCTCTTGCAGGCGGGCCAGGATGCGGTCCTGGACGATGGCACTGTTTTGACCGCCGCCGCTTTCCGCCAGACGGAAACGCAACGCGCCACGGTGGTGATCGGCGGCGACAACGACACGCCGTCGTTGCTGGCGGGCGCCTGTGCCGGCGCGCAACTGCTCGTGCATGAAGCCACCTACACGGAAGCCATGCTGCAGAAAGTGGGCCCTGGCCCCACGCACAGCTCGGTGCAGCGCGTGGCGCAGTTCGCCGAAGCGGTGCGCTTGCCGAACCTGATCCTCACCCACTTCAGCGCCCGCTACCACAATGCGGACGGCATGGCCGAACTGGAAGCGGAGGCGCGGCTGCACTACGCGGGTGAACTATTCCTGGCGCGCGATTTCGACAGCTATGAACTCGATGCGGCTGGCGTGCTGACCAAGGTGCCGGCGAAATCGTCGTTCAGTGGGGATTGACGCCGTATTGCTCCGCATACTCGGCCGCCAGCGCGCGCGCCGCCTGCTGCTGTGACGGCGTGAGGATCTCCAGCAACTGGTCGCGGTTCTTGATCGATTGCGCGCTGCCCGCCTCGGCCGGCATGGCGATCCATGCGTACGCCTGCACGTAGTCGAGCTCCACGCCCTGCCCTTGCGCGTACAGCAAGCCGTATTCGTTCTGCGCCGACAGGGAACCGGCTTCGGCCGCCTGCTTGTACCAGAATGCCGCCTCGGCGTAGTCTTGCGGTACATCAATACCCTTGCGGTAGGCCTGCGCCAGGTTGAATTGCGACTGACCATCGCCCGCCTCGGCCGCCTGGCGCCCATAGACCAGCGATTGCGCCACGTCTTGCGCGACGCCGTCGCCGCTCGCATACATCAGGGCCAGATTGGCCAGCGATGGCGGGAAACCCGCCTGCGCGGCCGCCGTGAACAATTCCACCGCCTTCGGCAAATTTTGCTCGACGCCATGCCCCTGGTAATACAGGCTGGCCAATAAATGCTGGCCGGCGGGATCGCCGGTGCGCGCGGCGGCGTCGAATTGCCTGAATGCCTCGGCGTAATTGCCGTCGTTATAGGCGAGGATGCCCGCTTCATTCAACGATTCGGGAGAGGATGTCATGAGATTTCCTTGTTCGGGGATTTTCCCGGATTGTACACAGCACTGTTCCGCGGCGAATGCACGATAGGAAATGGTGTGGCGCATTGCCGGAGGCATGCAGTATGATCATTCTCCGCCTGCTGCAAGCGGGGCATTGTGCCCCGATGCCCGCCGAAGAATATCGCCATGAAACTGATTGCCCTGCTTTTATCCCTGATTTCCGCTTCGGCGTATGGCGGCACGCTGCATCTGGACAAGGCCGCGACAGGCAAAGTGCGGCAAGCGGCCGATATCCGTTATGCGAATCGCGATGAAACACAGACCTATCAGTTAAAAATCGGCAAGCAGTGGGTCAAGGGCCGTTGCAGCAGCAGCGGCACGGGCAAGTTGCACGCGCTGCTGGCCGACATGAATTTCGACGGCCATGCCGACCTGTGGGTCACCGGCTATACGGATAGCCAGGGGCGCGTGCGCTGTTCCGATGTGTGGCTGTGGGATGCGCAGGCAAAACAATACAGTTTCAACCAGCCCCTCTCCGCGATTCCAAATCTCGATATCGACATCGCCGAGCAAAGCATCGAAGGCGGCATCGCCAATTGCGGCTGCGCGGCGCAATGCTTTTATGAAGACAGCTATAAATGGCAGGCTAACAAGTTAATCACCATCGCCCGGCGCGCACAGGATTGCGAGCGCTACCGGGAATACCGCCTCGATAATAAAAACGCCTTGGTCATCGTCAAGGATGAAAAAATCGATAGCGCCGATCCCGCCCAGCAAGCCACCGAAAATACCAAAGTCGTTGACTGGCAGCGCCACGCGCACATCATGCGCAAATCCTGGGAGTAAATCCTTCACTACCATCGAACAATTCACGCACACATGACGACACATCCAGCATCGATTACTTTCCATGCCGCCAGGGCGGAAGATACGCCGGCCTTTATCGCATTGCGCGGCAAGACGCGGCAAAACGCCACCGCCAAAGAACGCCTGGCGGAACTGGGCATCACGGCCGATTCCTGGGCGGACATGATGCGCTCGGGCAGCCTGCCTGGCCAGGTCTGCCATCACGATGGCCAATTGGTCGGCTATTGCTTCGGCGAGCGCGACACGGGCGAAATCATCGTCCTGGCCCTGCTGCCGGCATTCGAAGGCTTGGGGATCGGCAAGACCTTGCTGGAACTGGTGATGACGGAACTGCGCGCGCAGGGCCATCAGCGGCTGTTCCTCGGCTGCTCCAGCGATCCCGCCTCGCGCTCCTACGGCTTTTACCGCTACCTGGGCTGGACGGCGACGGGCGAGACGGACAAGTATGGCGACGACGTGCTGGAATTCGTGCTCAAATGACAACAAGGGACGCCGTCGCAGCGCCTTCGTCGTCCCCTGTCATGCGCAGCTCCATCGTATTTCCCTCCGCCACTCGTGCTATCGAGCATGACGATTTTGCGTATTGGCGACGGCCACGCCACTGTTATCAAAAAAAATTCTGTTGACAATTTCCTCCATGCATGAATTGCCAACAAGGCAATCGCCTTAAGCATGGGATTCCCATCTGGAGCGGCATGCTCTCTCATGCCCACCGCCTCGTTGCCTCACTCTGCGCGCATTTCCTTCCGATCATCATCTTCCGAAAACACGAAAATTTCAGAAGCATCAACTTGTAAAGAAAATCTTTACTGTTGTAAATAAGAGCAACAGTGATAGATAAAATTGACATTTCCTATATGGAAATGTTTTTATGTGTCTTCTAGGTAAAATGAATATCACATTTTACAAAAAAATGACTGCAATTGAACGGTCAAACTAGATCGAGTTGGCAGGCGCGTGCCTATCGCAAGGTGCTTGTTTCAACAGTTTTTCACATAAAACGGGTCCTGAGAATGACTCGTGAGGAGAAGTGAATTGACTAAGAAGTTTGTTTTGAAGCGCAGCGTCGTCGCTGTCGCATTGACATTGTCCTCATCCCATATGGCGTTTGCCCAGGAAGCACCGGCAGAACCGGCATTGCAAAAAGTCCTGGTGACCGGTTCGAATATCAAGCGCACTGAAAAAGAAGGCTCCTCGCCTATCCAGACCTTGAATGCCAAACAGATTGCCGCTACCGGCGCCAATACTGTGGCCGAACTGTTACACTCGATTCCTGCCTTCGGCTCGGGCTCGTCGGTGGACGTTACCGATGGCGGCTTCGCCCGCGGTGCGGCAACCGCCTCCATGCGTGGCCTGGGTTCGTCTTCCACGCTGATTTTGCTCAACGGCCGCCGTATCACCGCATCCGCCTATGCCGACCCGAACCAGGGAAAATCGGCCGTGTATGACTTGAACAGCATTCCCGTCTCGGCCATCGAACGCGTTGAAGTATTCAAGGATGGCGCATCGGCCGTGTACGGTTCCGACGCCATCGCCGGCGTCGTCAACTTCATTACGAAAACCAAGTACACTGGCGCCGAAATGAGCGCCAGCATCAGCGCCAACGACGACGGAGAATTTGCCCGCAAGAGCGCCAGCGGTATCTTCGGCTTTGGCAAGGACCGCTTCAATGCCTTCGTCAGCTTTGACGTAGCCAAGCGCGACAGCACCATCATCAAGAACGAAAATGACGTCGAGAAAGGCATGTATGCCGACATCAACGGCCGCCTGAACCCTTTCTCCAGCAGCCTGACCACGTCGCCTTTCTTCTACGCTGAAACGAAGCCAGGCACGAAGAACTTCGCCACCACCTACGCCCAGCGCGCGCAAATCATCAACCGCCTGGACTGCCCGGCGTCGCAGCAAATCACCGGCAACATGGCGGCGCATAACATGCTGGCAACCGACCCGCTGGTAGGCCGCACCTTCTGCAACTTCAACATCGACGATTACGCCGAAGTGCAAAGTGCAGGCAAGGATGCCAATGTGCTGTCGCGCGCCACGTTCGAGATCAATGAGGACATCACCGCCTTTGCCGAAGCAGGCTACAGCCGTTCGGAGCGCACCTATCTGCGCGTACCGACGGCCTTCCGCAGTACGGCTTCGACTACCGTGTATCAACTCAACGGCGCACCGCAGCAGTTCCAGATGATCTTGCCGGTAGGTCATCCTGACAATCCGTTTCCGACGCAGCGCGCCGCTGTCGGCTACCGCGTCAGCGCCCCGGGCGGCGCCTCCAATCTGAACGAAACCTATCGCTTGCTCGCTGGCGTGCGCGGTACGGCTGGTGCGTGGGATTGGGAAACGGCCGTACTGTGGAACCGAGCCGAACGCACCGAAAACTGGAACGGTATGCTGTATCGTCCAACCCTCGAAAAAGTCATGACGCAAAACTGGACTCTGGCGCAGGTCAATGCAGACCCTAGCGTCACGCGTGACCTGGAAAACCGCGGCTTTGCCCAGGTAACGCAAGTCGACGCCAAGGCGAGTACCGCATTTGGCCAGTTGGCCGGCGGCCAGGTCGGCGTGGCGTTCGGCGCCGAATTCCGTCAAGAAAAAATCGGCCTGACGCCAGACATGGCGACGCAGCGCGGCGATATCATCGGCCTGGCCAACTCGTCGGCTGATGGCCGCCGCAATGTCAGCTCGACATTCATCGAAGTACGCACGCCGTTTGCAAAATACTTTGAAATGGACTTTGCCGGCCGCTACGATAAATACCCTAACCTGAAGGGCAACTTCGTGCCAAAAGTCGGCGCCAAGTGGACCATCAGCGACCGCGTAGCCGTCCGCAGCACCTATGCCGAAGGTTTCCGCGCACCAGCGCTGACCCAGGTCTCGCCTGGTGGCGTGCAATCGTTCAGCAACGTGGTTGACCCGCTGCGTTGCCCGGACGGCGTTCACCCTGCCTCCGGCGCCGATACGAGCGATTGCAAGAAAGGTATTTCCAGCCTATCCGCGGCCACGCCAGATCTGCGTCCTGAGACATCGAAGAGCTACTCGCTGGGCCTGATTCTGGCGCCGACCAAGGAAATCGACGTGCTGGTCGATTACTACCGCATCAAGAAAGTGGATGAAACCGCTTTGTTCAGCGCGCAGTACATGGTGGATCGTCAAGAACGCTATCCTGGCAGCGTGATACGCGATAACAATCCGGCCAATCTGGTGACCGATGCCAATGGCAACGTGGTGCCTAATTCGGGTCCGATTTCCCAGGTCAACCGTTCGTATGTGAACCAGGGCAGCACCGAAGTGCAGGGCATCGATTTCGAAGTGGCGTACCGCAAATCGCTGGGCGATCTGGGCCGTCTGACCGCCAACCTGAACTGGAGCTATCTGATGAGCTTCAAGCGCGCCGAACGTCCTGGCGAAGTGGCAACCGATACCTCCGGTGCGAACGGCGGCCTGTCCGACTATGCCACCTCGGTCGGCGACAATCCCAAGAACCGCGGCAACCTGTCGGTCAACTGGACCCGTGGCGACCACTCGCTGACGACGTCGGTAGATTTCGTCGGTCCCGTATCATTGCTGCGCCGTAGCGACAACAATGTGGTCTACGAGAAACCATACTGCCAGTACGGCGTAGGTCAGCCGAAGTCGGCATATGGGCTCGGTGGTTTGCCGAAGTACAGCAACTACATCAGCAGCTGCGACGTGAAGAGCTGGACGACGACCAATATGGCGTACTCCTACACGGGCTTCAAGGATCTGACCCTGTCGTTCAATATCAAGAACCTGTTTGATATCAAGGCGCCATACGATCCACGTTACCCAGTGGAAGGCTTCAATCCGCAGTTGCACAATGGTCAAGGCCGCTACTTCCGCATCAGCGCCAACTACCACTTCATGTAATCCTCTGCTTCTGGCGTGATGGTGCGCCAATAGCCAAGGGCTGAGTCCTGTCTTGCACAGGGCTCAGCCCTTTTTAGTTTCGGATGGGGAATGCCGAAGGTCAGCCCATGCACCAAGCCCGGTTTTGGCACATGCAGTACGCATGGCGCATAGGCGCTGCGCCGATTGTCATGTTTCAGCGGGCAAGCGAAGAATTGAGGGTTTCCGCCAGGTTTACGCGGCCAACAAGCAGTGTGCCGCCTGGCCACCGTCGGCTCAAGGCGTCTTCGTATCCTTTTCCTTCTCGTCCGCCGCCAGCCCCCAGTCATTCCAGCCTTCCCCAAACAGCTCGATCGGATGCTGCGTGCGCTCGGAACCATTGCCGCAGCGCATGGCATCCGGCGGACAATACTTGTCGCAGCCCCAGCAAATGCGCTCGGGGTTCTTGGGATTCAAGGGAAACGGTTTGGCCATGGCGGTGGAGGACGAAGTCGGTTGAGGTCTCGTCAACGACTCTAGTCCTGGCGTGGGGCGCGGTCAAACGAATTCCAATGAGGAATTTGCCGGAGGTCAATTCTATGCAGGTGGCTGGCGTGGCGGCGAGACACAGTAGCCTTCCAGCACGATACGCGCCACGTTGACGCTGCCATCCGCAGCCGGCTGCGCCTTGAGTTCGTCCAGCGCATACACCATCGTTACCGTGGCGCCGGGCACGAACAGCTTGACGTCCTGCTTGCGGTGCGTGTAGATGCTCTCGTTGCATGTCGAACCGTCCTGCAGGCGCAAGGTGAAACTGTTGACCTGATCGCCACGCCGGCTGTCCTGCCCGGCGAAATACGTGCGCTCGATGCTGCCCGTCACCGTTTGCGTCGGGATGCGGCCGGCCTTGATGCTTGCCCACCATTCGTCGGACGCGAACAGGCCGTGGCGGCCTTTCAGGCCCATGCGCGGCCTGGAACTATCGAGCGTGAGGGACTGCGCCTTGGCGATGCGGCTCGGGTCTTGTGCCAGGGCTGCGGCAAGCGTGTAGATGGGCTGCATAAGGGGGGACGGACTTCCTTGAAGCGTTCACTCAATGTTTGCGCCGAATGACGTAGGCATTGCCGGCGGGTTCAAAACCGAGCGTCGGATAATAGGACATGGCATCGGGGGCGGAAAGCAGGATCAAGGACACTTCGTCGCCGATGATGGCCTGCGTGCGCTGGACAAGCGCTTTGCCGATACCCAGGCCCTGGTATTGCTTGTCTACCGCCAGATCCGAAAGATAGCAGCAATACGCATGGTCGGTCAGCGAGCGGGCCAGCCCCACAAGCCGGCCATTCACCCATGCCGACAGCACCAGACAAGGCGCGGCAAACATGCGCGCGATGCGCGGGAGGTTGCCGGTGGGCCGTTTGATGCCGGACTGATCGAAGACGCGAACAACGTCCAGCTGATCGAGGGGAAAGTTATGACGATATTCGACGGTGGTGTGTTTCATTGATTGACGTGTGTAAGGGGAACGCGCATGTGAAAGTTCGGCTATGCGGATAGTATAGCCAGCGACGCTCGAGGCATGTGGACGATACGGCATCAGTGACGGGGCGCCAATAGCGCACACCAGAGGGCGCCATGATGCCAACGGCCACGTCGCCGCATGCCCGTTCAGTGATTAAACCGCCTCCAATCTGTTAAAATAGTTGAAGTTTTAATGCCCCATGAATAACCTGTTTTTTCCGACACAAGGAATGTTTTTAGCAAATGAAAGCCATTATATTCTGCACCAGCTTTATAAAAGATGCACCATCATGGGAAAGCCGGTATCAACGGTGGCTCGATTACTATGAAAACATTCCAATCGATGCAGTAAAGAAGATAATGATTGACGATGGGTCGCCATTTCTTCCGCCCGCCGACATTATCAATACCATTTCCCATAGCGCTGCTCTGGCTGGAAATAGCGACAAAAACCTTATCATTCGCTTCGACAATAATCTGGGAAGACAAAGCGGGGCTGACTACCCGGGCTGGTGGCGCAGCTTTCTGCACTCGGTCAAGGTGGCCAATGAATTAGGCGTGGATAAAATCATCCATATCGAATCGGATGCCTACATCATGACGCCGCGCCTGGTAAAATTCATCAACGAGATCGAATCTGGCTGGAATGTCCTGTGGTCCCCGCGCTATCGCATGCCAGAAACGGCCATTCAAGTTATCTGCAGAGATCAATTCCCCATTCTTGAGCAATTCAAGGATAGCCACCGCGACTATTCTTTCTCGGATATTGCGGAAAAGGTGCTGCCTTTTACCACGGTGCACAAGCAGTTCAAAGGCGACCGCTACAGCGATTTCACGAAAAACAGATGGATATTTCGTTCGAAAAAATTCAACAAAATTCCCATTTTTAAACATGTTTTTTTCTGGGAAACCATACCGCCCGATGCGGACTTTGTCACGCAAGGCATTCAGCGTCAACAATTCGTGTTCAGACGCGATGAAGTGGCGTGAATTCGTCATGGCGGGGGATTTCAAACAGTCTCGGCAAGGATTGTAAAGATGCGGCTACCGTTACGACTGAATAAACGCATGTGTGCCGCCCTTGCTTGCTCTCTTTTTCTTGTCGCTGGTATCGCCTCGGCAATCGCCGCCACGCTTGACGAGGATAGAACCCGTGGTGACATACATGGTTTGTTTGAGATCAGAGAGGCCGCAGTCAATTTCATGGCCGCAGAAAATGCCAGAAACGGAACCCGGTGGCAGGTATTGGAACCGAACCGGAAGATTCTGGTGGCGAAATGCGCGCTACCTTTGCATGTGGCATGGGTGCCGAAGAGCCATGGCTTGTCTGGGCCGAATGTTGCTGTGAGTTGCGCCAAGACCGTAAAGCCGACAATACAACATAAATGGGAAGTGTTTGTGCCGGTCGACAAGAGGCCACAACGCGCGGCAGGTATTCCGGCAAAGTCCTGAGATTCCCAAACGCGACGGGCAGTTCCGTCAATTGGACACGAACGGATGCGCTGGGCGTCGTAGAAGCCGGCTCGGCGTAAGCGACGCAAGCCGACTCGTCAGAGGCTCGGTACAGTCGGTACAGTGATGACGCAGACTGATGGCTACTCTCGCCCCATGCCGCGCGGTCAACGTCTTCCAAAACGGTCATGTAACGCACAACTCGTCCCTGCCCAAGTCAAGCTCCGCCAGGGACGAGCTCAAGTACATTGGTGTCGCTACTACTCTGCCGTAGTCGGGTCAATGACTGAGATGACTTCCGACACGCGGTTGGCAGGAAAGCCACCTTGCTGGGCATGTTCGCGAACCTGCGCTTCATTTTCAGCGATGTAAACACAGTAGATTTTATCGCCAGTAACATAGCTTTGCAGCCATTGAATTTGTGGTCCCATCTTGTTTAAGACACTGCAGGACTTCCGCGAAATGGCTTGAAGTTCTTGCTCAGACAACTTCCCGGCCCCGGGAATATCACGCTCAATAACGTATTTCGGCATAGCGGTCTCCTTATGAGGTTTCCGGGCGAGCACAACGCTCGCCGGTTCTGTGCGTCACACATGCAATGACATGTATTCGTTATACACCACGCTGGCGGGTTGGTGTTGCCATAATTGCCATGAATACCGACACGCGCGTCGTCAGGTCCGGCTTTCGGGCATGGAACTTAGGTTGATCGACTTGGCGGCTGGCCCAGTCGAAAGCAAATTGGAACCACGAACGTACTCTCGACGTGCGGGGCTGCCGCGTAGCGCAGAGGCTAGGGGATTCGAAGGGCGCGCAGGCGCCCTGCTCGCTTCCGTCAGGCAATAAAAAACCGCCCGAAGGCGGTTTCTTTATTTCCAGGCGGAGCGGTGTAATGCGAACAACTAAGCTCTATGCGGCTTTCACGAACTTTTCAAGGATCCTACCTAGCAGACTACTTGCCTAAGCCAGGATCGTACACAAGAGGCTAGCGCCACGTGCTGGGCAACGAGGCGTGCGACAGTCGGGGGATAGATGGGATCAGGTAACGTCATGAAAACATAGTAGCGTGTCGCAAACGTTCAAGACTTACTTGACTGGCCAAACGATACTACCTGCATCACATGCCAATCGAGGGAGCCTCATGAACACCGCCGCCATGCCTGCCCCACGCGAGATCGCCGACTTGCCTCCCCCCTCCCGCGCCATTTTTGCCACGAGCGGCCTTTTTATGAAGTAAGTTATCCCTAGCATGGTGGTCATTCAATATGTCAACTCGTAAATTTCACCGTCTGTCAGCATGTGTCTTGGCGACGTATATATTGCTGCATCTTGGCAATCACCTAGTGGCCGTTGCCGGCGCCAACATGCACATCGCCTTCATGGAAGCGATCCGGCCATTCTATCGAAATGCCGTAGTCGAGCAGGTGCTGTTGGCGTGCGTACTGTTTCAATGTGGCAGCGGAACATGGATGGTGGTACAGAAATGGAAAGAGCGGTCTGGGCTGGTAGCATGGCTGCAGGCCGGCTCAGGAATCTACCTGGCCCTGTTCCTGCTTTTTCATGTCGGTGCGGTCCTGTTCGGCCGCGCCGCGCTCAAGCTCGATACCAATTTTTACTATGCCGCAGCCGGTTTTGTACTGATGCCATATAAATTATTCTTTGCGCCATATTATTTCTTCTCAGTGTGCGCCCTATTCACGCACCTGGGCTGTGCCATATATTGGCAAGTGGAAGCACGCTCCCTAACAGTGCGCAGACTCGCAATGGGAGCACCCGCGGCGGTCGGTCTGATAGCCGCCCTGCTGATTAACCTGGCTTTAGCGGGCATGCTCCACCCGCTCGACATTCCCGCGAAATATCTGACTATTTACCAGTAACCAGGGCAAGCGGGCAAGGGTCATATCCGCCATTTGCACACGGCCTGATACATTGGACGTCTTGGCAACTGGCTTAGTCGAAAAGCTAACTAGGTGCCAGTATTGCAATAAAACTCAGGAGGCGGGTCAGTGGCGCCGACTTATAATGGTTACTGGTGTTGCTTGGCAGCAGAATCAGCTTCACTTTTGCCGCATAAATTGCACACAAATGGGATCGTGGCGTTCACGAGAAATGGGACACGAACACTCTTGCGCGAGGGTCAGGTCCGCCATTCGGACACGAACTGATGCGTTGGGTGCTGTGGAAGCTGGCTCAACCAAAAGACTAATTAGAGCCACGAACGCGCGCCTGCGGCGCGCGGAGCTGCCGCGCAGCGGCAGCAGGTGGAGGATTCGGGGCGGGCTGGGCCGGTAGGCCCAGCCCTTCGAATCTCACACGCAGGGCGCGCAGGCGCCCTGCTCGCTTCCGCCAGGCAATAAAAAACCGCCCGAAGGCGGTTTCTTTATTTCTTGGCGGAAGCGGTGAGATTCGAACTCACGAACAGTTTAACCCGTCGCTAGTTTTCAAGACTAGTGCCTTCAACCACTCGGCCACGCTTCCAGATGGCAGCATTATACATAAAGGTCAGTGGCTTACCAATGGCTAGCACTGCCGTGCTCTTATTTTCCCGCCGGCAAGGAGCGGGCTCCACATGCGGTGAGATGGAGCGGTAGCCCTACACGCCCCAGTTTTCCCGCAGCGCCTTCTCGAACTCCCTCGCTGGCAGCGGGCGCGAGAACAGGTAGCCTTGTACTTCGTCGCAGCCGGAACTCTTCAGGAAGGCCAGCTGTTCGGCCGTTTCCACGCCTTCCGCGATCACCTTGTGGTGCAGTTGCTGGGCGATGCTGATGATGGTGCTGGCGATGGCGCAGTCGCTGGCGTCGGTGGGGATGCCGGTGGTGAAAGACCGGTCGATTTTCAGGGTGTCGATGGGGAAGCGTTTCAGATAGGACAGGCTGGAGTAACCGGTGCCGAAATCATCGAGCGACAGGGCAACGCCCAGGGCCGTGATGCGGTCCATGATGCCGATGACCCTCTCGATATTGTGCATCAGGGTGCTTTCCGTGATTTCCAGTTCCAGCCAGTCCGCTTCCAGGCCGTAGCGGGCCAGGGTCGCCGCCACCCTGGCGGGCAAGGCTGCCGTGAATTCGCGCGCGGAAACATTGACGGCCAGGCGGATGGGCGGCAGGCCGGCCAGCTTCCACGCTTGCGCCTGGGCACAGGCCGCTTCCAGCACCCATTCGCCCACTTGCACCACCAGGCCCGTCGATTCGGCCAGGGGGATGAATTCGGCGGGCGGGATCATGCCGTGCTGCGGGTGGTGCCAGCGCACCAGCGCTTCGGCGCCGATGATGCGCCCGCTGCCCAGCGCGTATTTCGGCTGGTAATGCAGCAGCAGTTGCTGTTCCGACAGGGCCTGGCGCAAGCCCGTTTCCAGGCGCATGCGCGCCTGCATGCCCTGGTTCATGTCCTGGCTGTAGAAAGCCACGCTTTCCGCTTCGCCGCCGCTGTCCTGCTTGGCGCGGTACATGGCGATGTCGGCCAGGCGCAGCAGGGTTTCCGCATCCTGCGCGTCTTGCGGATAGACGCTGATGCCGATGCTGGCGCCCACGCGCAGGTCGTGGTCCTCGATCAGGAACGGCTCCACCAGCGAGGCGAGGAGTTTTTGCGCCACCATGCTCGCTTCGAAATGCTGGCCGATGTCGAACAGGCCGACGGCGAACTCGTCGCCGCCCAGGCGCGCCACCAGATCCTGGTCGCGCAAAACCTTGCGGAAACGCAGCGAGACTTGCCGCAGCAGTTCGTCGCCGATGCGCCGGCCCAGGGTGTCGTTGATCAGTTTGAAACGGTTCAGGTCGATGAACAGCACGCAGCCGAGCATCTTGCTGCGCTGCGCCACGCTGAGGGCCTGGTCGACCAGCTTGGCCAGCAAGGTACGGTTGGGCAGGCTGGTCAGCGGGTCGTAGTACGCCAGGTGGTGCAGCCGCTCTTCGGCCAGCTTGCGTTCCGTAATGTCCGTCAGGTAGGCGATGAGTCCGATGGGCTTGCCGTCCAGGTCTTGCAGCGGCGACAAGGACAGGCTGGCCCAGAAGACTTCGCCCGACTTCTTTCGCCGGCGCACCTCCATCAGGCGCCCTCCCTGCTCCAGGAAGGCGTCGTGGAAACCCGTGTCTTCGTCGTCGTACAGGAACAGGATATTGCGCCCCACGGCTTCCACCGAGGTGTAGCCGAACAGGCGCTCGGCGCCCTTGTTCCAGCTCGTGATGTAGCCCGTCAAATCCATCGTCAGCACGGATTCGTGCAACTGGTCGAGGATTTGCGTCTGCTGCGCCAGCAAGGCTTCGACTTGCGCGTAGGCATGGGTCGAGCGTTGCGCCAGCGAATGCACCTGCAAGACGCCGGCCGTCAACGATGCCAGGCTGGCCAGGTGGCGGCGGTCGGCGTCGTTATACAGCGGGCGGCCGGCCACGCTGTAATGGCCGAAGCATTGGCCATCGAAGCTGACTTCATGCGACAAGGCGGGCGTATCGCGGGGAAACGGCACGGCTGGCTCGGCGGCGTCCGCACTGGCCGCGGGCAGGAACTGGCCATACGGGCTGGCCATCACGGTGCTGGCGATACGGCCCAGCTCAGCTACCAGCGCGGAGCCGCGCAAACGCACGACGGCGTCGCACAGGGCGGCGCTGTCAGCGAGGAAATCCGACACTGGAAACAGGGTCATGCTAGAGGTTCCGGCTCACCTGGATGGCCCATTGGTAGGCCTGCAGCAGGCTGCGCCAATAGGTTTCTCCATCAATGCCGGCGCGGCGCAAGCCGTCGGGCGGCGGCGTGGCGCTTTCGACCAGCGCCAGCAAGGCGCCCAGCTCGCCTTTACGTTCGAGCAAGGCCGTGCTCACTTCGGGCGCCAGGTTCAGGGTAGCGATGATGTCCGCCATCGGCATGCCCAGCAGGACGTCGAGCAGCGAGAACACGCCCGCCATGAAGGCCAGGTCTTGCGCGTCGCGGTCGCCGCCGCGCAGCTGACACAGCGCTTCCATCTGTGCCGCGCGCACGGCCGCCAGCGGCAGCAGTGCGTGGATCTTGCCATCATCTTGCTGGCGCGCATACAGCAGCAGTTGCAGCCAGCGCTGCAACTGGCGCCGGCCCAGCAGGGTGATGGCCTGGCTGAAGCTGCTAATCGGCGCCGTGAAACCGAATGCGGCTGAATTGACCAG
Organism: Janthinobacterium sp. GW456P; assembly: GCF_002127655.1. Taxonomy (GTDB): domain Bacteria; phylum Pseudomonadota; class Gammaproteobacteria; order Burkholderiales; family Burkholderiaceae_D; genus Janthinobacterium. The sequence goes on along the minus strand of NZ_NEHB01000012.1, from coordinate 14,874 downwards.
TTTCAATAAATGATAGCTGAGCGATGGGTCTTGCTTGAGCGGCACTTCCAGCTCGTGCGCGTCGGCATCACGGGCCAGCAGGCCCAGCAGCGCCATCAGCCGGCGCCGCGAGGTGGCGTCTTCCGGCTCGCTTTGCTCGCGCGCATGCTGCAAGGCGTAATCGCCGGCAAACCAGCTCACGCCGAGTTCTTGCAACTCGGCAATCTCCCCCGCGCCGGCGATGTTGTAGGCCAGGTGCGGACCCGGCAAGGGCAGCAGCTGATACAGGGCTGGGCGGGCACCGGCCGCATCAAAACTCAGCGCGCGCGCGTCGACTTGCGCCGCCGCCACGGGACTGGCCTCGGCGCCATCGAGCAGGATGCGGTAGCCGGCGTCGCGCCATTGCCGGCATTTTTTCTGCAGCGCTTTGTCGCCGGCAAGATGGGCAGGCAAACGGAAGATCGTGCGTTGCGGCGCCAGTTGCGCCAGCACGGCCTCGTCCACGCCATGCGGATCGGCCAGGGGAATGATGCAGTCGAGCGGCGCCAGGAAGGCATACGCATCGGCGGCGGCCAGCGCCGCCAGCAGCGACGCCGTGGAGGCCTGCGGCACATGCAGGGTGACAGCGACCCACTCGTTATGAGCATTGGCTACTGCTTGTAATCCCACCAACGGAAACAGGTTTGATTCAGACGCTGACATCGGTATCTCAGTGTGGGTAGGGCGCCATAGTAAATAAACTGACCAGCATTGGCAACCCTGGCCCGACAGGGATGCCATTTCGACAGCGAGATTCATTCTATCCGAATCTCACCCATGAAACAGTTTAATTTTGGCAATAAATATTCAAAAAGAACATTCTCCCGCGAGACCCGCCTGTCATGCGGGTGCGACAAAAGCCCCACGCCGCGCGCGCCTTCTCAGGCGCTGCCGCCCTGTGCATGCTCGACCGCATATTTGATCAATTCGGCCTGCCCTTCGATGCCGAGCTTGCGCTTGATGTTCAGCCGGTGCGTCTCCACCGTGCGCACGCTCAGGTCCAGCACGCGGGCGATCTGCTTGTTCGACTGGCCCGCCGCGATGTGCTGCAGCACTTGCTGCTCGCGCGTGGTGAGGAAGGAATCGTGGACTTGCGGACGAGATAACTGCCGCGCCAGCGCTGCGCTGTAATAGATGCCGCCGGACATCACCGTCTCGATGGCAAACACGATATCTTTCCCAGGAGCATCTTTGAGCACATAGCCGCGCGCGCCGGCGGCGATGGCTTGCGACACGTATTCGAGCTTGTCGTGCATGGACAGGATCAGCACGGCAATCTGCGGGAACGCCTGCTTGAACAGCGCCGTCGCTTCGATGCCATTCGTGCCGCGCATATTGATATCCATCAAGACGAGGTCCACCTGGTGCGCGCGCGCCTGAGCCAGCGCTTCGTCGGCGCCGCCCGCCTCGGCCACCACGTCGAAATGCGCCACCGCTTCCAGGCGCGCGCGCAAGCCGTCGCGCACGAGGGGGTGGTCGTCCACCAGCAGGATGTTGATCTTCTCGGTCATGGTTGAGTATCTATTATTAGTGTGTGGATGAAAGGGCGAGCCGCGCCAGCACCACGGTGCCGGCCGGGGACGAGGTGATGTGCAGGCTGCCGCCGATGGCTTCCATGCGTTCCGTCATGTTGCGCAGGCCGATGCCGCGCTGCGGATGCAGGGCGATGCCGTCGAGATCGAAGCCGCCGCCGTTATCCTGGATACGCAATTCCACCGCCTTGTCGGCCTCGCGCAGGCTCACTTCCACGCCGCGGGCATGGGCATGCCGCTCGCAATTGGTCAGCGCTTCCTGAGCGATGCGGAACAAGACGGTATTGACCATGTCGGGCAAGCCCTCGCCCGCCGCCGCCGGACTGGCCGTGAAACTCGCTTGCGCGCTGCTGCTGTCGTTAAATTCATGCACGAGATGGTCGAGCGCGGCGGCCAGGCCCAGGTCGTCGAGGATGGCCGGGCGCAGGTTGTGCGAAATGCGCCGCACCTCGCCCAGCACCTTGTTCAGCTGCTCGGCGGCCCGCTCGAACGTGGCCGGCGCCTTTTCTTTCTGTTCCGCATTGCCGGCCAGACGCGCGATGCCCGCCTCGATCTGCAGCTTGATCGACACCAGCCACTGGCTGATGCCGTCATGCAAGTCGCGCGACAGCCGCGCCCGCTCTTCCTCCTGCGATTCGACCACGCGCTGCGCCAGCACTTTCAGCTTGGCGTCGGCCACGCGCAGTTCGCGCAAGTTCAGCACGAGGCCACAGGCGGCCACCAACAGGGAGCCGAGGATGGCGATGGCGGCGATCAATTCCATGGTCGAGCGGATATTGCGCGACTGCTGGGCGTCGACCTTGGCCAGCGCCTGGTCCACGTCGTCCATATAAATGCCGGTCCCCATCATCCAGCCCCATTCCGGCATCAGGATCACATAGCCGAGCTTGGGTGCGGACTTGTTGGTCGACGGCTTGATCCAGTTGTAGCGCTCGAAGCCGCCGCCGCTCTTCGCGCGCTGCATCAGGCGCTGGATGGTCAGATTGCCTTCGGCGTCGCGCAATTGCCACAGATTCTGCCCCACCAGTTCGGGCTGGCGCGGATGCATCAGCGACTTGCCCTGCAAATCGTAGATGAAGAAATAGCCGTCGTCGCCATAGCTGAGGGCGGACAGGATGCGCTTGGCCTCCTCTTGCGTGGCGTCATCCTTGCGCCCGGACTGGTACAGGGAAGCGATGGAATGGCTGGCCAGGGTCACGTAATGCTTGAGCTCGGCTTCCTTGCTGGCCAGATACGCTTGCTGAATGGTGGCGCGCTGCTGTTCCGCCAGGGTAATCGCCTGGTGCCGCACGGCAAACGCGATGGCGCACAGGGCGAGGATGAGCGGCGTGAGGGCCAGGAAGATGACTTTCTGTCTGAGTTTCATGACCTTGCGCGCTCCGGCGGCGTCGATGCTGGTGGGAATGGGTGATTTTACGTCGCGGCGCGGCGATCGGCCTGCGTAGTAATACTGAGCGTTACTGCGTAGTGCTGCGCTTGCGGCAATTATACGATTCCTGAATACTCGCCATAAGCTGCTGATACACCCGATTCACACCCAAACTGGCGACGACCAGGCTCGGCAGCACACATCATCGCACGGCACAGCGCCCGTCACATCTCTGGAGGAAGCATGAACCGCATTTTCAAACAGCTCGGCTGGGCAGCGCTTGCGCTGGCAGGCGCCGGGTCCCTGGGCGTCGTCGCCCTGCAACGTGGCGAACCGATCAGCGCAATCTGGATCGTCATCGCCGCCGTCTGCGTCTATCTGATCGCCTACCGTTTCTACAGCCTGTTCATCGCCGACAAGGTGCTGGGCCTCGACGCGCGCCGCATGACGCCCGCCTTCAAGCACAACGATGGCCTCGACCACGTGCCCACCAACAAATATGTGCTGTTCGGCCACCATTTCGCCGCGATTGCCGGCGCCGGTCCCCTGGTCGGCCCCGTGCTGGCCGCGCAGATGGGCTACCTGCCCGGCATGCTGTGGATACTCGCCGGCGTCGTGTTCGCCGGCGCCGTGCAGGACTTTATCGTGCTGTTCATTTCCATGCGCCGCGATGGTCGTTCCTTGGGCGACCTGATCAAGGCTGAACTGGGCGAGATTCCCGGCATGATCGCCTTGCTCGGCTGCTTCATGATCATGGTCATCATCCTGGCCGTGCTGGCCCTGATCGTCGTCAAGGCGCTGACGGGTTCGCCTTGGGGCAGCTTCACCGTGATGGCGACGATCCCCATCGCCCTGTTCATGGGCGTGTATTCGCGCTACATCCGCGTGGGCCGCATCGGCGAAATCTCCATCATCGGCTTTGTCTTGCTGATGCTGGCCATCATCGGCGGCCAGTATGTGCAGGAACACGCGGTGCTGGGCCCGATGTTCACATTTACCGGCACGGAACTGACGTGGATGCTGATCGGCTACGGCTTCATCGCCTCCGTCCTGCCCGTGTGGCTGCTGCTGGCGCCGCGCGACTACCTGTCGACCTTCCTCAAAATCGGCACGATTCTGGGCCTGGCCATCGGCATCATCGTCGTCGCGCCTTACCTGAAAATGCCGGCCATGACCAAGTTCATCGACGGCTCCGGCCCCGTCTGGTCGGGCAATCTGTTCCCCTTCCTGTTCATCACGATCGCCTGCGGCGCCGTTTCCGGCTTCCACGCGCTGATTTCCTCGGGCACCACGCCGAAGATGATAGAAAACGAAAGCCACGCCCGCTTCATCGGCTATGGCGCCATGCTGATGGAATCGTTCGTGGCCATCATGGCCCTGGTGGCCGCCTCGACCATCGAGCCGGGCATCTATTTCGCCATGAACAGCCCGGCCGCCCTGATCGGCACCACGGCCGAATCGGCCGCCCAGGCGATCTCGCAATGGGGCTTCTATGTGACGCCGGAGATGCTGACGCAGACGGCCAAGGACGTGGGCGAGCACAGCATCATTTCGCGCGCGGGCGGCGCGCCGACCCTGGCCGTCGGCATGGCGCAGATCCTGTCCGGCGCCATCGGCGGCAAAGCCATGATGGCCTTCTGGTATCACTTCGCCATCCTGTTCGAGGCGCTCTTCATCCTGACGGCCGTCGATGCGGGCACGCGTGCCGGCCGCTTCATGCTGCAGGACTTGCTGGGCAGCTTCGTGCCAGCCTTAAAACAGACGGAAAACGTCATCGCCAACCTGCTGGCCACGGGCCTGTGCGTGGCGGCCTGGGGCTACTTCCTGTACCAAGGCGTGGTCGATCCGCTGGGCGGCATCAATACCCTGTGGCCGCTGTTCGGCATCGCCAACCAGATGCTGGCCGCCATCGCGCTGATCCTCGGCACCTGCGTGCTGTTCAAGATGAAGCGCGGCCAGTATGCATGGGTGACCATCACGCCGACCATCTGGCTGCTGCTGTGCACCCTGACGGCGGGCTGGCAAAAGATCTTTGACGCCAATCCGCGCGTCGGTTTCCTCGCGCATGCGAAGAAATACTCGGCAGCGCTCGATGAAGGCACCCTGCTGGCGCCGGCCAAGTCGGTGGCGCAGATGCAGCAGATCATCTTCAACGATTACCTGGACGCCGGCCTGGCCGCCTTCTTCGTCATCGTCGTGATCAGCGTGCTGTGCTTCGGCATCCGCACCATTATGAAGGCGCGCGCCGACAGCAAGCCGAGCACCAAGGAAACGCCGTTCCAGGCCATGCCCACGGTGCAATGATGATCGATGAAATCATCAAGGCGGGTCGCTACCTGGGGCAAAGCATGCGGCTCATGTGCGGCTTGCCCGAGTACGACACCTACGTGGCGCACCGGGAAGTGACCCATCCCGGCGAGCCGATGATGACGTATGAAGAGTTTTTCCGCGAACGCCAGGAAGCCCGCTATGGCGGCGCCGGCAAGCGTGGAGGTTGTTGTTAGGTGAGGTGACACCGGGCCCAGGCTGCTGCGCGTCGGCATAGGCAGCCTGCGATGCTCACCGTACCAGAGTACGGTTGCGCTTCTTAGCTACCTCTGCCTTCCGCTCGCGACGCCTGGGCCTGGTGTTGTTACTCAGTAGTAATTTTAGGGCGGTCTTGTGAGACCGCCCCATTCATTTCCTCTCGTATAAGTTCCCCTCCCCTTTCCTCCCTTAGACCCATATCAATATCAGGATGTGTCTTCGCGTCTATATTTTTCCAATAGGAATTAAATAACAGTCGACGGGCGACCGGGGAAGCAGCGAATTCATGTTCAATTTCCAACGCTCCAGCATCAGCCAGAAGCTGACCATGATTTCGGTATTGTCGTCGGGCTGCGCGCTGCTGCTGGTGTTCGTGGCGTTTGCGCTGACTTCCGTGCTCAACCACAAGAACGATGAAGGCAAGCAACTGCTGTCGCTGGCGGGCGTGATCGGCGCGGCCAGCGCGGCACCCATGCTGCTGGGCAAGCCGGCGCAGGCGGAACAGGTGCTGGCGGCGCTGGCCGCGCGCGACGAGGTGGCCCAGGCGGCCCTGTTCGACCGGGGCGGGCGCCTGTTCGCCCTGTATCGCGCGCCGCAGCATGCGGACGGCCTGGCGGCGCCGGAAGACATGGACCCGGCCCTGCTGTTCGACATGGTGGAGCATCCCGTCACGCAAGGCTCGGGCACCACCCTGGCGCCAGGAATGCGCCTGTACCGCCCCGTCTACCGGCAGGCGGCACTGTCGCAGGAAGTCATCGGCGCCGTCATGATCGAGGCCGACCTGCACCACATGTGGCGCGACATCGGCCGCCACGTGGGCGCCATCGGCGGCGCCACCGTGCTGTCCTTCCTGATCGCCGTGTTCCTCGCGCGGCGCTTCAAGAGCGTGATCGCCGAACCGATCACCAAGCTGATCGATACGGCGCAAAAAGTGTCGAGCAGCCAGACCTACAGCCACCGCATCGCGCACCAGCGCAGCGACGAGCTGGGCGTACTGATCGACAGTTTCAACGACATGCTGGCGCAGATCGACAGCCGCGACAGCACCCTGGCCAATTACCGCGACCAACTCGAGCGCCAGGTGGGCGTGCGCACGGCGCAGCTGGAAAAGGCCAAGGATGCGGCCGAGGCGGCCAGCCAGGCGAAGAGCGCGTTTCTCGCCACCATGAGCCATGAAATCCGCACGCCCATGAATGGCGTGCTGGGCATGACGGAATTGCTGCTGGCCAGCCCTTTGAGCCCGCAGCAGCGCCACTACACGAGCATGGTGCAGCGCTCGGGGCAGAATCTGCTGGTGATCATCAACGACATCCTCGACTTTTCCAAGATCGAGGCGGGCAAGCTGAGCGTGGAATACATCCGCTTCAATTTCCGCGAATTGCTCGACGATATAGAACACGTGTTCGCGCCGCAGGCGGAAGCGAAAAACATCAGCCTGGAATTCGACATCGCCTACGACATTCCCATCGCCATCTGCGGCGACCCGAACCGTTTGCGCCAGATCATCGTCAATCTGCTGGGCAACGCCATCAAGTTTACGGAAACGGGCAAAGTCACCGTGAAAGTGACCGTGTGCAGCGAAGACGCGCCCAGCGTGGGCTTGCGCTTCGAGGTGCACGACACGGGCATCGGCGTATCAAACGAGGCGCAGACGCGCATCTTCGAATCGTTCTCGCAGGCGGACGGCTCGACCACGCGCAAGCACGGCGGCACGGGCCTTGGGTTGACGATCTCGAAACAGCTGGTGGAACTGATGGGCGGCACGATCGGCGTTGATAATGCTTTAACGCAAGGCTCAATCTTCTGGTTCGAAGTAAATTTCGATAAGCGGAGAGTCGACAGCGACGACCCGTCCCTCAACCTGAAAACCACGCGAGGGTTACGCGCCTTGATCGTCGACCACACACCCGCCACGCGCGCCGTGCTGGAGCGGCAATTGGCCAGCTGGCATATCGTCAGCGACAGCGCCGGCACGGCCAGCGACTGCCTGGCCAAGCTGCGCGCGGCGGCCCAGGCGGGCACGCCGTATGGCGTGGCCCTGCTCGACATGGAATTGCCGCGCACCAGCGGCCTGGCCCTGGCCGCCACCATCAAGAGCGACCCGCTGCTGGCCGACCTCAAATTACTGCTGCTGAGCACGGAACAGGCGGCGGCCGATCCCGTGCAGCGGCGCGAGGCGGGCGTGGCCTTCCAGCTGATCAAGCCGGCCCGCGAATGCGATCTGTTCGACTGCATCGTCACGCCGCCGCGCGTCAGCGACAGCACACGCACCGTTCCCCCGCACGCGGCGCGCCATGCCGTACGCCCCCCCGGCCGGCGCCAGCGCCGCCGCGTGCTGCTGGCCGAAGACAATCCCGTCAACGTGGAAGTGGCGCTGGCCATGCTCGACAGCCTGGGCCTGGACGTAGTGTGTGCGCGCAACGGCGAAGCAGCCCTGCAGGCGGCGCAGACCGAGGATTTCGATCTGATCCTGATGGATTGCCAGATGCCCGTGATGGACGGCTTTGCCGCCACGGCGGAAATCCGCCGCCACGAACAGCAGTGCGGCCACGCGCGCGTGCTGCCAATCGTCGCCATCACGGCCAATGCGCTGCAGGGCGACCGCGAAGCGTGCCTGGCGGCCGGCATGGACGATTACCTGAGCAAACCGTTCACGCAGCAAGACCTGGGCCATACCATCGCGCGCTGGATCACCCTGCCACGCGCGGCCACCACGCACCACAGCGAAGCGCCGGAGCCGCAGGTGCAGTCCGAGCCGCCGCCCGAGGCAACGCCGGCATCCGCCGCCACGACAGCGGGCCAGCCGCTGAACCGGCAGGCGCTGGAAAACATCCGCGCCCTGTCGCGCACCGACGGCGATGCGCTGCTCGAACGGGTCATCGAGGCCTTTGTCGGCGAGACGCCGCGCCAGTTGAGCGCCATGCGCGCAGCGATTGCCGGCGCGGACGCGGAAGCGCTGCGCAAGGTGGCGCACAGCCTGAAGTCGGGCAGCGCCAACGTGGGCGCCGACGGCCTGGCGCAGCTGTGCAAGGAGATGGAAAAACTGGGCCGCGCCGGCAGCACCGAGGGCGCGGCTCCCCTGCTGCTGCAGATGCAGCAAGCCTTCCTGGCTGTACGCGCATCGCTGAACGCCATCCTCGTGAAGGAACACTGACATGACAGCGCCCCTCTCCCCTCCACGCGGCCTGGTGCTGGTGGCCGACGACGATCCCGTGATGCGCTTGCTGATGCGGCAAATGCTCACGCAGGTGGGCCTGGACGTGATCGAGGCCGAAGATGGCGTGCAGGCGCTGGCCAGCTACAAGCACAGCGGGCCGGACCTCGTCATGCTCGACGTCGACATGCCGGCCATGGACGGCTTTGCCGTGTGCCGCGAAATCCGCCACCAGGAAGTGGGCGGCACGGTGCCCGTCATCATGGTCACGGGCGGCGACGAACTGGAAGCCGTCACGCGCGCCTACGAGGTAGGCGCCACCGATTTCATTTCCAAACCCATCAACTGGCCCATCCTCGGGCACCGCGTGCTGTACGTGCTGCGCGCCAGCGACGCCATCGCGCGCCTGCGCATCGCCGACGCGCACAACCGCGCCGTTCTTGCCGCCATCCCCGACACTTTCTTCCGCCTCAACCGCGAAGGCTTTTATCTCGACTACGAACAGGGCCACGACGCCAGCGCCGGCTTTTCCCTCAGCAACTGCGTGGGCAGCCATATCCGCGACGTGCTGCCGTCCGAGATCGCCGCGCGCCTGCTCGACAAGGCGCACGCCGTGCTGGCCACGCAGCATATCGGCTCGGTCGACTACACGCTCACGCACGAAGACAGCACGCGCCACTTCGAGGCGCGCCTGGTGGCGACGGGAGCCGACGAGGTGCTGGGCCTGGTGCGCGACATCAGCGAGCGCAAGCGCACGGAAGAGCAGATCCGCCGCCTCGCCTATTGCGACAGCCTGACGGGCATCCCCAACCGCCAGGCCTTCCTGGAAACCCTGGAACGGGAACTGCTGCGCTCGAAAGAGCACGACAAGAAATTCGCCGTGCTGTTCATGGACCTCGATGCCTTCAAGCGCATCAACGACACCCTGGGCCACGACGTGGGCGACCATTTGCTCAAGGTGGTGTCCGAGCGCCTGCGCGAAACCATCCGCCCCAGCGACCTGGTGCTGCGCGCCGAACACGAGTTTGAAGCCAGCTCCGGCGGCAGCAACCTGGCGCGCCTGGGCGGCGACGAATTCACGATTCTGATACCCGATCTGGAGCGGGTGGAAGACGCGCTGAACGTGGCACACCGCGTCAAGGAAGCCATGCGCCGGCCTTTCATGATCGAGGGGCACGAAATTTTCGTCACGGCCAGCATCGGCATCTCGCTGTATCCGGAAGATGGCGAGGACTGCAACTCGCTGCTCAAATACGCGGACACGGCCATGTATCACGCGAAGAACTGCGGCAAGAACAACGCCAAGCTGTACAGCTCTTCGCTGACGATGGAAATCATGAGCCACGTCAAAATGGAAGTGGGCTTGCGCAAAGCCTTGCAAAACAACGAGCTGTATTTGCTGTACCAGCCGCAGATCGACGTGCCCAGCACGCAGATCGTCGGCGTGGAAGCGCTGGTGCGCTGGCGCCATCCCGAGCGCGGCATCATTTCGCCGACAGAATTCATCCCGCTGGCCGAAGAGACGGGGCTGATCGTGCCCATCGGCGAATGGGTGCTGCGCACGGCCTGCAACCAGGCCAAGGCGTGGCAAAACGATGGCGGGCGCGCCATCCGCATGGCCGTCAACCTGTCGGCAAAACAATTCAAGGATGAAAACCTGATGCAGATCGTGCTGTCGGCCCTGGCCGACACGGGCCTCGACGCGCGCTTGCTGGAACTGGAACTGACGGAAGGGACTTTGATGGACGACGCGCGCGCCACCATGGTGACCCTGGAGCAATTGCGCGGCATCGGCGTCTACCTGTCGATCGACGACTTCGGCACGGGATATTCGTCGATGAACTATCTGAAACGCTTCGACGTGCGGGCTTTGAAAATCGACAAGAGTTTTATCGCCGGCTTGCCGCAGGATACGGAAAACGCGGCCATCACGCGCGCCATCATCGCCATGGCGCATGGCTTGAAAATGGTGGTGGTGGCCGAGGGCGTGGAAACGGACGAGCAACTGCTGATGCTGGAAGAATACGGCTGCGACATGGCCCAGGGATACTTTTTAGGCCACCCGTCGCCGCACGACACGATCACGGCCATGCTGGCCAGGCAGGCGGGCCAGCTGGCCAGCCTGGAAACTAGAGCACTTCGAAGGCAAGGATTTGCGTGACTTGCTGCGGATTGAAATTGTCGTCGGAAATCACCACCAGGCTGCGGCGGCCATTTTCCAGGCGCGGCCCCCAGCTGATGCCTTCGATATTGTCGACCCGGGGCAGGCCGATCTTTTCCAGGTCCAGCAGCAATCGCTTGCGCGCCGGCACATAGGTCACGCCCGCCAGGGCCGGGATGGCCTGGATATCGGTGGCGCCCTGCGTCTCCATTGCGTAGATGCGTACGTGGTTGGTGTAGATACCGTTCGCGTTGGCCACGCCGGCCCGCTCCACCACGAGCACCTGATGGTCGTTGACGGCGAGGATTTCTGACACGCCATTGTCCGCCTCGCGCCCCGGCGCGGGCCGCGAGGCCACGGGCTCAATCGGATACGCATACTGGCCCAGCACGGTGCCGGCGCGGTCCAGGCGCGTGATGCGCACGACGGAGCCGTTGTCGGGCGTGGCCAGCGGGCCATCCTGGTACAGGGCCGCTTCCATGCCCAGCCACAAGCTCTTGCCATCGCTGGCAAACGACAGCGCTTCAAACGTCATGTTGTTGCGCGAGCCGACCTCGTTCTTCGAGACATTAAACATCGCGGGCGTGGGCAAGGTGGCCAGATACTTGCCATCGCGGTCCGCGTGGCGCACGAACGGGTGCAAGCCCACCTTGCGGTTGCCTTCGCTGCCGTACCACAGGCTGCCGTCCTGCGGATCGACACGGATGGTTTCGATGTCGGGCACCTGGTCGCCCCGGTCCAGTTTTGCATGGGCCAGGTTCGGGTAGCGGCTGCCGTCCGGCTGCGTGAAGAAATGCACGCTGTTTAAGGTCACGGCGGAGAATGCCATGCTGTCGTAATTGAGGCTGGCGCGGTAAAAGCGGGCCGGGTTGATTTCCGAGCGGTCATCGCTTTCCATCACCCAAGTATTGCTCGCCGCATCGTAGTCGATGCCGGACAAACCGCCCACCGTGGTGCCCTCGAACGCGTATTTAAGCGCGATGCGCTGTTCGCCGATCAGGCGCAGGCCGGTAATCGGCGCGTCGTGGGGGAAACTGGCGCAGGCGGAAAGCAGGATGGCGGTGGACGCCAGGGCAAACGCGGTACGAAAAAATCGAGGCATGATTGATATTGGTGAGTTGCGTAGGTCGGCTTAGCGCGAAGCGCGTAAGCCGACAATATGGTTGGCTTGGCTGGTGATGATGATGATGATGGTATCGATGGCTTTGGTGGTGGCGTCGGATTACGCGGCGTGCCGCCGCTAATCCGACCTACTCCGACCTGTACCTACACCACCCCATCCGATTTCAAGCGCGCGATGGCCGCCGCGTCATAGCCGAGCGACGCCAGCACCTCGTCGTTGTGCTGGCCCAGGGTCGGTCCCAACCACTGGGTCTTGCCCGGCGTGGCCGACAGTTTCGGGCTGATGGCGGGCAGTTTGACGGGCGTGCCGTCGGCGAAATGGTGTTGTTCGAACATGTCGCGGGCGAGAAATTGCGGATCGCTCAGCATGTCGCGCACGGAGTAGATTTTACCGGCAGGTACGTCGGCCGCCTTCAGCACGGCCAGCGCGCTGTCGATGGTATGCGTGGCGCACCAGGCGCCGATCGCATCGTCGATCTCCTGCGTGCGCGCCACCCTGCCGTCGTTGCGCGCCAGCTGCGGGTCGCCCGCCATGTCGATGCGGCCCATGGCCAGCATCAGGCGCTTGAAGATGGCGTCGCCATTGCCGGCGATGACGATGTTTTCGCCATCGCCCGTCGTGTAGGTATTCGAGGGCACGATGCCGGGCAGCGAGCCGCCCGTGCGCTCGCGCACCACGCCCGCCTGGTCGTATTCGGGCACCAGGGACTCCATCAGGTTGAACACCGATTCGTACAGGGCCACGTCGACCATCTGCCCTTCGCCGGCAGCCGCGCCGCCCGTCACGTCGCGGTGGCGCAGCGCCATCATGGCGCCGATCACGCCGTGCAGGGCCGCCACCGAGTCGCCAATCGACACGCCGACGCGCACGGGCGGGCGGTCGGCAAAGCCGGACACGTAGCGCAAGCCGCCCATCGACTCGCCGATAGCGCCGAAACCGGGCAAATCCTTCATCGGCCCCGTCTGGCCGAAGCCGGACAGGCGCACCATGATGAGGGAAGGCTTCAGCAGCTTTAGCTGTTCATAGCCGAGGTCCCACTTTTCCAGCACGCCGGGGCGGTAGTTCTCGATGATGATGTCCGCTTCCAGGGCCAGCTGGCGGGCGATGGCCCGGCCTTCCGGCGCCTTCAGGTTCAGCGTTAAACTTTTCTTGTTGCGCGCCTGCACCGACCACCACAGCGAGGTGCCGTCTTTCAGCACGCGCCAGGTACGGATGGGATCGCCGCCATCGGGCGACTCGATCTTGATCACGTCGGCACCGAATTCGGCCAGCATGCGGGCGCAGAACGGCCCCGCGATCAGGGTGCCCAATTCCAGCACTTTGATGCCTTGCAGTGGACCAGTGGTCGCGGAGGTTGTTGTCATATCAGTCAGTTCAGGTTGCCCTGCGGTCGAGCATCGCGCGGGCAATCGTGCCCGCGTCGACGTATTCCAGTTCGCCGCCCACGGGCACGCCGCGGGCCAGGCGGCTCACGCGCAAGCCCCGCGCCTTCAGCATTTCGCTGATGTAATGGGCCGTCGCTTCGCCTTCATTCGTGAAATTGGTGGCCAGCACCACTTCGCCGACCACGCCATCGTTGGCGCGGCTCAATAATTTTTCGAGGTGGATATCTTTCGGGCCGATGCCGTCCAGCGGCGACAAGCGTCCCATGAGCACGAAATACAGGCCCTTGTAGGTGAGCGTCTGCTCGATCATCAGCTGGTCGGCGGGCGTTTCCACCACGCACAGCAAGCGCTTGTCGCGCTCTTCGTCGAGACAGGTCTCGCACACTTCGTGTTCGGTAAAGGTATTGCACAGGCCGCAGTGATGCACGGCATCGACGGCCTGGAACAGGGCGCGCGACAGCATGGCCGCGCCTTCCCTGTCGTGCTGCAACAAATGAAATGCCATCCGCTGCGCCGACTTGGGGCCGACGCCGGGCAGGCGCCGCAGCGCCTCGGTCAAAAATTCAAGCGACTTGGACATGGATCAACCCTGCCCCGTGCCACAGATCGAGCGCATGCGGTGTTGCATCAGAATGGCATTTTGAAGCCGGCTGGCAAGTTCATGCCGCCAGTCAAGCCTGCCATTTTTTCCGCGGACGTCGCTTCCGCCTTGCGCACGGCGTCGTTGAAAGCGGCGGCCACCAGGTCTTCCAGCATGTCCTTGTCGTCGGCCAGCAACGATGGGTCGATGGACACGCGCTTGACGTCGTTCTTGCACGTCATGACGATTTTCACCAGGCCGGCGCCGGACTGGCCTTCCACTTCCACCAGCGCCAGTTGTTCCTGGGCCTTTTTCATATTGTCTTGCATTGCTTGCGCCTGCTTCATCAGGCCAGCCAGTTGATTTTTCATCATAAGAATGCTCCGTTAATTCAGTTTGTGAGTGTGTTAATCATCAATGCAGGGTCGGCGCGGCGGAGCCGGCCGGTGCAGGGGTAATCGTTCCCGGCACGACAAAAGCGTCAAATGCACGCTTCATGTCGAGCACGAAGGGATCGCTGGCGATGGTCGCTTCCGCAGCAAGCTGGCACGCCTCGCGGTGGGCCTGCGCTTCCGCGCTGGCCGTGTACCAGACGGCGCCCAGTTCCGTGTCGACATTGACCTTGCGGCCGAAGCGTTCGCTCAGCGCGGCCGCCAGTTTTTCCACGTTGGCCGGGCTGCGCCACGTGTCGATCGGCACGCGCAGGCGGAAAGTCGTGCTGTGACCGTCGTGCTGGCATTCGATCAGCTCGGCCTGCACGGCCAGTTGCTGCGCCACGCCGCGCAAGGGCAGCACGGCGGCCACGGCCGGCCAGTTGCCGTCCCAGTCCAGGCCAGGCACGGGCGTGATCACATACGGCCCGCTGGGCGCGGCTTGCTTGGCGGCGCGCTGCGGCATGACGACGGCCGGCTGCTCGCTGCTCTGCGCGGCGGGCGCGGCTACGGCAGCCGACGCGCTGTCGTCGGAAAATTCGGTGACCCACGGCGGCAAGTCGTCGTCGGCGGGCGCCTGCTGCGGCGGCGGCGC
>NZ_NEHB01000011.1:33630-145726 GCF_002127655.1 Janthinobacterium sp. GW456P | reverse complement strand
AGTTTCCTGCGCAAGGCACTGTACATGCCGGCCATGGTGGCCGTCCATAAGACGCTTTGGGGCAGGCGCTTCGGTCAGCGCTTGCGTGACGCCGGCAAAGCGCCCAAGCTGATCATCGGCGCCATGATGCGCAAGCTGGTGCACATGGCATTCGGCGTGCTCAGGTCGGGAAAAATATTTGATCCGGCCTTGCACGCCGCTTGACGGGGATAACAGTATCTACAGTGACAATCCTCGCCAATACCCCCTCCCCGAACACCGCCTGGAACGGCAAATCCTTGCGCTGCGCGTAGCCGATATAGCAATCGCACTTGAAGCGCGGGCAGGGGCGTTCCTGCAACATGTCCGCCAAGTCATCCATGTACAGATTTCCCAGCCGCTCGGGCACGAAGTGGCAGCGCGCCAGTTCGCCGTCGCCATCGACGGACAGCGACGCTTCGCCCGCCAGGCACGGTTTGCCGCGCGAGGGGGACGGGCGGCGGTTTTGCGCGAACCACGGGTCGATGGCGTCCAGTTCGGCCAGGTCTTGTCCGCTGTAGTAGCCGGGGCCACGGCGGTCGTAGGCGTTCAGCCACAAGTAGACGTGGGCGGGCAGGGCCGCGCGCAGGGCGCGGATGGCGTCCAGGTGTTCGGTCATGGCCACCACGCCGACGGAATAGCGCACGCCCATGGCATCGAGCCTCGCGCAGCGGGCAAGAAAGCGGGCCAGGGTCGTCTGGTCCGGGTGGTAGGTGCACCACAGGCCGATTTTCTCCAGCCCGTCCATCTTATCCAGCCAGTCCAGGGGGCCGGACAGATTCGTCTGCAGCGCCACCTGGCGCACGTGGGGCAGGCTGGCCAGGGTTTGCATCGCGCTCCGGTAGTGGCGCCGTACCAGCGCTTCGCCCCAGGGCGTGAACAGCACGCTGATGTTCCTGTTTTGCGCCGCCACCCAGCTGGTAAAGCGCGCCACTTCGCGCGCGTCGCGGGCCAGCGCGGCGCGGCTGTCGCGCTTCTTGGCAAACGGGCAGTAGCCGCAGGCGTAGTTGCAGCTCGCTAGCGTGCCCCGGTACAGCAGGGACAAAGCGCCAGGCTGTGTTGTCAGCACGTCTGGCCGCCTTCGGCCATCAGCGCGCGCACCGTCTCGGACGCCAGCCAGGGGCCGATGGTGTCGGCGTAGCTGTAGCCCCGGTCATTCAGGCGCAGCAGCGGGCCATGTTCTTCCACTAACTCCAGCGCGTGCAGCTCGGCCAGCTGCGGCAAGTCTGCTTCGCAGCGGGAGCCGAAGCGCGCCGTGTACGCGTCGCGGTCCAGCCCCGGTTCCGTCAGCAGCGACTGGATCACGTAGCGCCGGCGCTGTTCTTCGTCATCGAGCTGATAACCGTGTTCGGCCTGGGTGAAGCGCGCCTCGTCGAGCGCCAGATAGTTGTCGATGATGTTGATGGTATCAAGCCGCGCCACCGCGTACTCGCTCGAATAATGCAGGCTGGCCGTGTACGAGCGGGCGCCCGCGCCCAGGCCCACCATGCCATCGTTCTGGCAGCAGTACGAAGGACCGTTCTGCTCCGGCGCATGGGGGGCGCGGAACATGCGCATCGAGACCTGTTCATAGCCCTGGGCGCGCAAATGGTCGCGCGCGGCGGCGTACAGGGCCAGGCGGCTGTCGCCGTCGCGCGCCAGCATGATGGGGTTGAGCGACTGCGCGCCCCGGCGGCGCGCCACCTTGCCGAGACCCGTCTGTTCGCGCACATACAGCGGATACAGATAGAGCTCCTCGGGCGCAAACGTCAGCGCGCTGTCGATGGAGGCGAGCAGGCTGGCGATGGTCTGCCCCGCGATGCCGTAGATCAGGTCCAGGTTCAGGGTGGGAAAGCCGGCCGCGCGTATCAGGCCGATGGCGTGATGGACGGTGGCGTTTTGCTGCGGGCGGGCCAGCGCGCGCATCTCGCCGGCGGCAAAGCTCTGGATGCCCAGGCTGACCCTGTCGATGCCGTGTGCGCGGCAGACTGCCAGCCGCTCGGCCGTGATGGTTTCGGGCGACGCCTCGATGCCGGCCGGCGTGTGTTGCAGGTCGATGCCGAGGATGTCGCGCGCGCCGCACAGCAGGGTGTCGAGCTGCGCGGGCGACAGATAGGTGGGCGTGCCGCCGCCCAGCGCGAAGCGGGCGAAGCGCCGTTCGCCCAGCGCGCGGTTGAGTGCGCGCATCTGCACCAGCACTTGCTGCACGTAGCGCTCGACCATGTCGGCGCTGGGGCGGGCCATGGCGAACAGATTGCAAAAGCCGCAGCGCATTTCGCAGAACGGGATGTGGATGTAGGCGAAGAGGGCGGAACGGTCTTGCCGCGCCCACAGGGGCGCCAGCGGCGCCGCCTGCGGCAAGGCGCGGTAGGCCGCCTTGTGCGGATACGAATAGGAATACGCCTGGTAGGGCGTGTGGCGCATGCGCTGCGCCAGGGTGCCAGGCTGTTCGGAAGGGTTCACGGTGGGGATTCCTTGGACGGTGTATCGGTATCGGGAGCGATGAAAAAGTGCGCATACGGCACGTTCCACACGCTGTCGTGGGCGACCCTGTGGCCACGGTAGCCCTCTTCGCCGTAGGCGCTGCCGTGGTCCGAGCAGACGATGGCAAACGTGGGTGCCCGCGCGGCGCAGGCGGCAAACAGCGGCGCCAGCGCCGCGTCCACGTAGCGCAGCGCGGCCGCATGGCTGTCCAGGTTGTCGGCGCGGCAGCCGGGCAGGTAGGCGCGGTTCGGCGTATGCAGCGCGCTGACATTGATGAACAAGAAGGTGCGCTGTGCCTTGTCGGCCAGCAGGCGGGTGGCCAGCGCCACCTGTTTTTGCGTCGAATGGCGGCTGGCCACGCCCATGCCTGCGCTCCAGTGGCTTTCCTGGAACAGCGACGGCAGAACGGAGCCCAGCGCCGTCTGTTTGTTGAAGAAGCCCACGCCGCCGATGCAGATGGTGCGGTAGCCGCGCGCGGCCAGCGCGGCGGGAAGGTCGGCTTCTTCGAAGGCAAACGTGTGCTTTGATGTCGTTTCGCTGCCCGCGAAGGCGGAAGCGAACAGGCGGGGATGGCGGCCCGGCGCGGTCGGCGTGGGCAAGAAGCCCGCAAAGAAGGCCTGGTGCGCCGCGTAGGTGAACGTGGCGGGCGAGTGACGGCGTTCCCAGCCGCCCGGTGGCAGAAAACGCCCCAGCACGGGCAATTCGCCCGCCTCGTACTGCGCTTGCGCCACGTCGTAGCGCAGGGTGTCGAGCGTGATGAAGACGATGTCGTGGCTGCCGACGACGGCGTGCATGTCGGGGATGATCGGTGTTTCTTTAAGCATGGGCCAGTTGCGCCGTGTAAGTATCGACGCCTTGCCACAGCAGGCCTGGCAGCAGGTCGCCGAAGGCGTTCGCTTCCAGCACGTGGGCCTGGCCGTGGCGCACCACGAGGTCATAGCCCGTTACGTGGCTGGCGGGGAAGGCGCGCGCGGCCAGGGCGGCGGTTTCCTCCAGCGCTGCCAGGTCAGCCTCGTTCAGCAGGCTGGCCGCGTCGCCGCGCCGGTTATCGAGGTGCAGATTGGTCATCATGTGCTGTCCGATGCGCGCCACCCGGTGCGCGGGTTGGCCTGCCAGGGTCACGACTCGCAGGTCGTAATGGCTGTCGCCGCAGCGGGGCTTGTTCAGCCATGCTTCCGCGTACAGCTGTTGCGCCGCCAGCGCGTCGACGAGGGCGGCGATGTCGTGCTGCGTCTCGTAGCGTGCCATGCGCTTGCTGTTCATCAGGCGCGCCGCGCCGTCCCCGTGCTGCAAGACGGCCGAGGTGGTGGCTTGCTGGCGCCCCGCCTTGTTCCTGCGGTAGGCGACGACGCCGGACGCGGACGAGCCGTAGCGCGGTTTTAAATAGAGGCGGTCGAGACCATGCTGGCGCAGCAGCTCCTGCATGTGCGCGTAGTCGTGCACTGGCCCCAGCAGGAAAGGCACGGGGACGCCGTGCGCGGCCAGGTGGCGCTGGCATGCCAGCTTGTCCGTCATGCGGCTGATTTCGTCCGGCGCATTGACGACGCGCACCTGCGGCAGATCGGCCAATTGCGCCGCCAGGGATGCCATGGCGGCAGAGAAGCCGGCGAACCACGCATCCATGGCCAGCAGCTCGCCGTGTTCGGGCGCGCGCATGGGCGCGCGGTCCAGCAACCGGCAGCCCGCTTGCAACAGCAGCAGGTGGGCGCCAGGATCGTCGCCCGGCGGCTCGATCTTCAGCCAGCCAAGCTGGCGCAAGGCGGCAGGCAGCAGATCCGGCCGCGCCAGCCAGTCGCGCCATTCGAGCACTTGCGCGGGCGGCAGGCGCAGTTGCGCGCGCGCCGCCTGCATCAGGCGCACGCGCTTGCTGCCCTGTGTCGCCAGCAGGGTGAGAGCTGTAGCCAA
This sequence comes from Janthinobacterium sp. GW456P, assembly GCF_002127655.1. Taxonomy (GTDB): domain Bacteria; phylum Pseudomonadota; class Gammaproteobacteria; order Burkholderiales; family Burkholderiaceae_D; genus Janthinobacterium. The sequence goes on along the minus strand of NZ_NEHB01000011.1, from coordinate 141,340 downwards.
GGGAAAAGACTCCGCTTATTCGCCGACGGCCACGTAGCGGTAGCTTTCGCCGTCGTCTTCGTCCTCTTCCTGCGGATCGTCCAGCACCACCTCGAAAGGCAGCGCCTTCAGCTTCGCCTGATTGTCTTCCGAGATGTAATGGTGCGACAGGTCCAGGCGCTTCAGATTGCCCAGCTGCGTGTGATTGAGCACGGCCACGGCGCCCAGGTCGCCAATGGTTCCCAGCGACAGGTCGAGCGTGTCGAGCTGCGCGACCAGCGGTTCCTCCGCCAGCCAGACGGCCAGGTCGTCGGCGATTTCCGCGTCGCGCAAGCCGAGGTATTTCAGGGTCGGCACGGTCAGCTGCGCCAGCACCTTGCGGTAGAGGTCCACGTCGCCCGAGAAGCCGTATTCTTCCGTGCCCAGCCACAGTTCCAGGTGTTCCAGCTGCGGCATGCTCGATTGCGCCAGCGCCTCGGCGATCTTTTGATCGAGGCCGCCCGCTTCGATGGTGAAGCGGCGCAGGTGCTGGTGCGCGAACGGCTCGATGACGAGCTCATTGCCGCCGCGGATGCGCAGCTCTTCCAGCAGCGGGAAGGCGTCCAGCAGGGGCTTGTAGCTGCCTTGCACGATCCACGAGATTTCGCATTCCTCGTACGTCATGTCGCCGATGAACAGGGCGCGCAGCTTCGGCAGCTGCGGCGCCTGGGCGATCAGCGCGGCCATCACCTCGTCGGCGCCCGATTCGTACGGATCGCCCCACATGCCGATGATCAGCGCTTCGAGCGCGCCCTTGTCGGCCTTGCCGAGGAAGCCGGCGATCAGCTCGTCCATCTTGCGCTCGTCGTCGTACTCGAGCGACAAACGGTAGACGATGCCGGGCGAGGCGTCGAACGGCAGGTCCGGGTCGTACTGGACGACTTTCTTGTCGTGGAAGGTGGTGGTGCTGTCGGAAATGGTCATCGCTGTGGCTCCGTGTAGGCGGTGGAGGCCTGGATGCCGCGCGCGGCGTGGCGGAAGGACGAGCCGGGATGTGCCGCGACGCTCTGCGAAGACATCCAGGCCTGGAAATCTTGTCTATACTAAAATCTTAGCATAGCCATATAGACATATTGCGCACTGCTGAAGTGCGCTTAGCGGTGGATTACCACGAGCAGGGCCTTGCCCTCGGTTTTTCCCAGGTTACGGATGATATGCGGCTGGTCCGCCGGATACCTTGCCGTGCCGCCATTCTTGACCTTTTTCTTCGCCGCGCCCACTTCCAGTTCCAGGTTGCCGTGGATCACCGTCAAATGCTCGGTCGTGCCCGGGTCGTGCGGTTGCGACGCCAGTTCGCCACCGGGCGCCAGGGTCACTTCATACCATTCATATTTGCCGGCCAGTTCCATCGGCCCCAGGATGCGCAGCACGTAGCCCGCGTGGTCGCCGGGCAGGGTGGGGGTTTCGTGGGCGTCCGTGATGCGGATGGTTTCCACGGCTTTTTCCGCGCTCGACAGCAATTCGCCGATCTGCACGCCCAGGGCGTTGGCCAGGCGCCACGTGATGGCGATGGTGGGATTGGCTTTTTCGCGCTCGATCTGCGACAGCATGGACTTCGAGACGCCCGCGATGCGCGACAAATCCTCGAGTGTCAGGCCGCGCGCCAGGCGCAGCCGTTGCAGGGTGGCACCCACTTCAGGGGGAGAATTGGTCGAAGCGCTGGTTTTCATCGGCAGGTGGCTTGCAAAGTTCAAAAGGCTTGGGTAATATCCACTATATTGAATTTCAGTTCGAAATAGTGGATTTTGAGGAAAAACACGGAAACGTGTAGACTTCAAACAGCGCTTCACGGTACAGCATTGTGCGCGCACCGGTCAAGCGGCGGCTTTTCCCCTATGGCGGCTGAAACCACACGCACACCACACGCATACATCAGGGACACAAGGAATATCATGAGCGAGCAAGCGAAGAACACCTTTTTCAGCGGTCTGCAACAGAATCTTGATCAACTGCGCCAGCAGGGCTTGTACAAGCCCGAGCGCGTGATCGCCTCGCGCCAGGGCGCTGAAGTGGTGTGCGACGATGGCCGTACCCTGATCAATATGTGTGCCAACAACTATCTGGGCCTGTCCGGCGATCTGCAGACGCAGGAAGCATCGATTGCCGCCACGCAAAAATACGGCTATGGCCTGTCGTCCGTGCGTTTTATCTGCGGCACGCAAACCGTCCACAAAGAACTGGAACAGGCGATTTCCGCCTTTCTGGGTACCGAGGACACGATTTTGTACGCGGCGGCCTTCGACGCCAACGGCGGCGTATTCGAGCCCCTGTTCGATGAAAACGACGCCATCATCTCGGACGCGCTGAACCACGCTTCCATCATCGACGGCATCCGCCTGTGCAAGGCTGGCCGCTACCGCTATGCGCACAACGACATGGCCGACCTGGAAGTGCAGTTGCAAGCGGCGATTGCCGCCGGCAAGCGCCACAAGGTTATCGTCACGGATGGCGTGTTCTCGATGGATGGCACGATTGCGCAACTCGACAAGATATGCGACCTGGCCGACAAGTATGGCGCGCTGGTGATGATCGACGAATGCCACGCTTCCGGCTTCATGGGCGCGACGGGCCGCGGCACGCACGAGCACCACAATGTGATGGGCCGCATCGACATCATCACGGGCACCCTGGGCAAGGCCCTGGGCGGCGCCATGGGCGGTTTCACCTCGGCACGCAAGGAAGTCATCGACACCCTGCGCCAGAAATCGCGTCCTTACCTGTTTTCGAACACGCTGGCGCCATCGATCGCAGGCGCTTCGCTGTCGGTGCTCGAACGTCTGGCCAAGTCGACGGAACTGCGCGACCGCCTGCATGACAACACGGCCTTCTTCCGCAGCGAGATCGAACGCATCGGCTTTACCATCAAGCCGGGCACCCATCCGGTGGTTCCCGTGATGCTGTTCGACGCTCCCGTGGCACAGAAATTCGCCGCCCGCCTGTATGAACTGGGCGTGCTGGTGACGGGCTTCTTCTACCCGGTCGTGCCGATGGGCCAGGCCAGGGTGCGCGTGCAGCTGTCCGCCGCGCATACCCGCGAACAACTGGTGCAGGTGCTGGCCGCCTTCGAGCAGGCCGGCAAGGAACTCGGTCTGCTGGCCGCGACAAGCACGACCACCACTACCAACTAACAAGAATTCAGGAAAATAGCATGGAACGCATCTTAGTCATTGGCGCAAACGGCCAAATCGGTAGTGAACTGGTGGGCGCCCTGGCGCAGCAGCACGGCGCGGACAACGTCATCGCCAGCGACATCGGCACGAACAATCTGTACCAGGCCAAGCGCTACGCGCAATTGAATGTGCTGGACAAGGACGGCCTGGCGAAGATCATCGCCGACGAGAACATCACCCAGGTGTACCAGCTGGCCGCCATGCTGTCGGCCACGGGCGAGGCGGCGCCGCTGAAGGCGTGGAGCCTGAACATGGATGGCTTGCTCAATATCCTGGAACTGGCGCGCGAGCGGGGCGAAGCGGGCAAACCGCTGCGCATCTTCTGGCCGTCGTCGATCGCCGCCTTCGGCCCGAACACGCCGCAAGTGAACACGCCGCAAATGACGGTGATGGACCCGACGTCGATGTACGGCATCAGCAAGCTGGCCGGCGAACGCCTGTGCGAATACTACTTCAACAAGTATGGCGTGGACGTGCGCAGCATCCGCTACCCTGGCATCATCAGCTACAAGTCGCCTCCGGGCGGCGGCACCACCGACTACGCGATCGCCATCTTCCATGCGGCCTTGCGCGGCGAGCGCTATGACTGCTTCCTCGATGCGAACACCACCTTGCCGATGATCTATATGCCTGACGCGATTCGCGCCACCATCGAACTGATGGACGCCCCTGCGTCGCAGATCAAGATCCGCTCGTCGTACAACGTGGCGGGCGTGTCGTTCAACCCCGAGCAGCTGGCGAAAGCCATCGTGCGCATGGTGCCGGACTTTAAGATCGGCTACAAGCCGGACAGCCGCCAGGCCATCGCCGACAGCTGGCCGCAAAGCCTGGACGACAGCAAGGCCAGCGCGGACTGGGGCTGGAAGGCGCAGATCGGCGTCGAGCAGATGGTCACCGACATGCTGGCCAATGTCGACGTGGGCCATGCCGCCAAGGCGGCCTGAGCCACAGATAAGCATTGAAAAAAACATACTAATATAAAGAGACACTACATGGATATGAGCGTATTTGACCTGTTCAAGATCGGCATCGGGCCCTCGAGTTCCCATACGGTGGGGCCGATGGTGGCGGCGCGGCGTTTTCTGGTCGAATACGGTCCGCTGGACCAGGTAGTGGGCGTCGAGGCGGCCCTGTATGGCTCGCTGGCGCTGACGGGCGTGGGCCATGCCACGGACAAGGCCGTCATTCTGGGCTTGATGGGCGAGACGCCGCAGGACGTGGCGCCCGACGAAGTCGACAGCAAGCTGGCCGCCATCGAGGCGGCCGGCGAGATCGCGCTGCTGGGCACGCGCGTGGTGCCGTTCACGGCCACCACGGGCCTGGTCTGGCACAAGAGCGAGTCCCTGCCCGAGCATCCGAACGGCATGCGCTTTAATTTGATCCTGGCCGATGGCGGCCGCGTCGACAAGGTGTATTACTCGATCGGCGGCGGCTTTATCCGCGAAGCGGAGGAAGTTCAAACTGCGGCGCAGGCCGATGCGGCCGTGGAGTCGGCCGCTGCTGCCCGCGTCGTCTTCCCCTTCGACACCATGGAGCAGTTGCTGGCGCATGGCGTGGAGAGCGGCCTGTCGATCCCGGAAATGCTGCGCGCGAACGAATGCGTCAAGCGCAGCGAGACGGAACTCAATGAGGGACTCGACCGCATCTGGCACGTCATGCGCGACTGTATCGCGCACGGGCTGGAAACGACGGGCAACCTGCCGGGCGGCTTGAACGTCAAGCGTCGCGCCGCCAAATTATGGCGATTGGCGCAGGAAGCGAAGGCGTCGGACAACCGCGCCAACGACTTGCCGCACGACGCCGTACACCTGGTCAGCCTGTACGCGATGGCCGTCAACGAGGAAAACGCGGCCGGCGGCCGTGTGGTGACGGCGCCGACGAATGGCGCCGCGGGCATCATCCCGGCCGTGCTGCGCTACTACGCGCAGGATTGCCGCCCCAGTGATCCGGTCGGCGGCGTGCGCCGCTTCATGCTGACGGCCGCCGCCATCGGCATGCTATGCAAACGCAATGCCTCGATCTCGGGCGCCGAAGTGGGTTGCCAGGGCGAAGTGGGCGTCGCCTGCGCCATGGCGGCGGCCGGCCTGGTGGCGGCCCTGGGCGGCACGAACGAGCAAATCGAAAACGCGGCCGAAATCGGCATCGAACACCACCTGGGCATGACCTGCGACCCGATCGGCGGCCTGGTGCAGATCCCGTGCATCGAGCGTAACGGCATGGGCGCCGTGAAAGCGATTACGGCCGCCTCGCTGGCGCTGAAGGGCGACGGCACGCACTTCGTCAGCCTCGACGAAGTCATCGAAACCATGCGCCAGACGGGGGCGGACATGCAGGACAAGTACAAGGAAACGTCGCTGGGCGGCTTGGCGGTCCACGTCATTACCGTCAATCACGCGGCTTGCTGATGCGCTGCTGGTGGCGTCCTCACTCCTCCTCGAACAGCTGCTCCAGCCTTCGCGGATAATTATTCAGGAAATCGCGCGTCACGGCATAGTGTTCCGTGTCTTCGTACGCCACTTCGTGGATGCCGCCGCCGGTAAACATGAGGATTTTCGCGTTCGGGTAGGCCAGTAGAATCGGCGAGTGGGTGGCGATGATCAGCTGCGAGTCGTCCTGCACCAGCTGGTGGATCACCGACAATGCCGCCATCTGGCGGCTCGGCGACAGGGCCGCCTCGGGTTCGTCCAGCAAATATAAGCCTTTTCCGCGCAGCTTATTGATCAGGGTCGCCATGAACGCTTCGCCGTGCGATTGCGCGTGCAGCGACTTGCCGCCGTAGCTGCCCAGGTATTCGGGCATGGCATCCATGTAGGTGGCGACGTTGAAAAAGCTTTCGGCGCGCAGGAAGTAACTGTCCTCGGGTTTTTTATAGCTCTTGCTCAGGCGCAAGTGTGCATGCAAGCCCGATTCTTGGTCCGACGGCAGGGCGATGCGCACGTTGCGCGTGCCGCCATCCTTGCCGAAACCCAGCCCCACGGCAAGCGCTTCGAGCATGGTCGACTTGCCGCTGCCGTTCTCGCCCACGAAAAACGTCACGTCGGGGTGGAAATCCATGTGCACGAAGTCGCGGATGGCGGGGATGGTGAACGGATAGTGATCGAGGTCGACGACAGCGTCGGAGCGCAGCGTGGCGCTTTGCAGATATGGTTTTTTACTCAGCGACATGGCCGGTTTTCGACTCCATTTTTGGCACTTTGCAGGGCAGAAAGCTCAGTGTGGCCTAAATTGTCGGCGCGCGCCAGTGCATACGCCAGCCATGTTCGCCTGGCTTGATCTCATACAATTATGGCTTGTTTGATAATAAGCAGGCTCTCCAATTGTCACATCTTGATCAGGCTGGCGCCACGCGATTCGCCTTGGACGGCGGCTGGCACTATAATATCCGCTGCCATTCATGATCAACCGCACTCAGCTCAACTGGACTCTTCAAATTTATGCATTACGTGTCTACCCGCGCTGATAAAGCGCCACTGAATCCGCAGCAATTCTCCGACATCCTCCTGGGCGGCCTGGCCCCCGATGGCGGACTGTATCTCCCTGAACACTACCCGCAAGTCACTGGTGCCGAGCTCAATGCCTGGCGCACATTGTCGTATGCCGACCTGGCCTACGAAATCCTGAAGAAGTTCGCCACCGATATCCCGGCCGCGGACCTGAAGGCGCTGACGGCGAAAACCTATACCAAGGCAGTCTACAAAAATGCCCGCGCCGGCGAAAACGCGGCCGACATCACGCCGCTGCGCGTGCTGGAAGAAAATATCGTCAAGGGCGGATCGACCACCCTGATGCTGCAGGCGCTGTCGAACGGCCCGACCCTGGCCTTCAAGGACATGGCCATGCAGCTGCTGGGCAACCTGTTCGAATATACGCTGGCCAAGCACGACGCTGAACTCAATATCTTCGGCGCCACCTCGGGCGACACGGGCAGCGCGGCCGAATACGCGATGCGCGGCAAGCAGGGCATCCGCGTCTTCATGCTCTCGCCGCACAAGAAAATGAGCGCTTTCCAGACGGCGCAGATGTTCAGCCTGCAAGACCCGAACATCTACAACATCGCCGTCGAAGGCGTGTTCGACGACTGCCAGGACATGGTGAAAGCCGTGTCGAACGACTTGCCGTTCAAGGCGAAACAAAAGATCGGCACCGTCAATTCCATCAACTGGGCGAGGGTCGTGGCGCAGGTCGTGTACTACTTCCGCGGCTACCTGGCGGCCACCAGCAGCAACGAACAAAAAGTGTCGTTCACGGTGCCATCTGGTAATTTTGGCAATATTTGTGCCGGCCATATCGCCCGCATGATGGGGCTGCCGATCTCGAAACTGGTGGCCGCGACGAATGAAAACGACGTGCTCGACGAATTCTTCCGCACCGGCGTCTACCGCGTGCGCAAGTCGGCCGAAACCTACCACACGAGCAGCCCGTCGATGGATATCTCGAAGGCGTCGAACTTCGAGCGCTTCGTCTACGACCTCGTGGGCCGCGACAGCGAGCGCGTGCGCGCGCTGTTTACGAAAGTGGAAACGCATGGCGGTTTTGATTTGTCCGGCAAGTCCGGCAGCGACGGCGATGAATTCAAGCTGGTGGCGAAGTACGGCTTCAAGTCGGGCAAGTCCACGCACCAGGACCGCCTCGACACCATCCGCGACGTGGCCGACGACTACGGCATCACCATCGACACGCACACGGCCGACGGCATCAAGGTGGCGCGCGAGCACCTGGAGCCGAACGTGCCGATGATCGTGCTGGAAACGGCGCTGGCGGCCAAGTTCAACGAAACCATCCTCGAAGCGCTGGGCGTGGACGCCGAACGCCCGGCCGGCTTTGAAAACATCGAGGACTTGCCGCAAAAGTTCGTCGTGATGGGCGCCGACGTGGAAAAAATGAAGGCGTACATCGCCGCCAATACGGGGCTGTGATGGGCGCGCCTACCGCAGAACGCAAGCCCATGCTGTCGGTGGCCGAGGCGCAAGCCTTCATGCTGGGCGCGGCGCGCCCGGTGGCCGAAGTGGAACTGGTCGACACCATGCGCGCCAACGGCCGCGTGCTGGCGGCCGCGCAAACGTCGACCCTGAACGTGCCCGAACGCGACAACACGCAGATGGATGGCTATGCCGTGCGCGCGATGGACTGCGCCAGCGGCGCGGCCAGCCTGCCCGTGTCGCAGCGCATCGCGGCCGGCCACGTGGGCCAACCCTTGCAGCCGGGGACGGCGGCGCGCATCTTCACGGGCGCCTTGCTTCCGGACGGCGCCGACTGCGTGGTGATGCAGGAGCAGTGCACGGCGGCGGACGGCGTGGTGACGGTCAACCACGTGCCGCACGCGGGCGAATGGGTGCGGCGCCAGGGCGAGGATATCCGCGCAGGCGGCGAGATCCTCGGCGCGGGCCGGCGCCTGCGCAGCCAGGAAATGGGCCTGGCCGCTTCCGTGGGCCTGGCGCAGTTGCCGGTGCTGCGCAAGCTGCGCGTGGCCGTGTTTTTTACGGGCGACGAGCTGGCCATGCCGGGCGAGCCGCTGGCGCCGGGCGCCGTCTACAATTCGAACCGCTTTACCTTGCGCGGCTTGCTGGAAAATCTCGGCTGCGAGATCACGGACCTGGGCATCGTGCCCGACAGCCTGGAAGCGACGCGCGCCGTGCTGCGCCAGGCGGCGCAGGGCAATGATTTGATCATCACCTCGGGCGGCGTGTCCGTGGGCGAGGAAGACCATATCAAGCCGGCGGTGGAAGCGGAAGGGCGGCTGAACATGTGGCAGATCGCCGTCAAGCCGGGCAAACCGCTGGCGTTTGGCGAAGTGCGGGATGCCTTCTTCATCGGCTTGCCCGGCAATCCCGTGTCCAGCTTTGTCACGTTTTTGCTGTTCGTGCGCCCCTTCATCCTGCGCCTGCAGGGCGTGGCGGGCAGCCTGGCGCCGCGCAGCTACAAGCTGCCGGCCGCGTTTGAACGCCTGAAGGCGGACAAGCGCAACGAGTTCTTGCGCGCCAGGATCAATGACGAGGACGCGCTGGAATTGTTCGCCAACCAGAGTTCGGGCGTGCTGACCTCCACCGTGTGGGGCGACGGCTTGATCGATTGCCCGCCGGGGCTGTCGATTGCGCGCGGCGACATGCTGCGTTTTATCCCGTTTAACGAATTGCTGTACTAAGGAAGTATCGATGAAGATCAATCTGCGATTTTTTGCCAGCGTACGCGAACTGGTGGGCACGGGCCAGGAAGTGCTGGAAGTGGCCGGGCCGCTGACGGTGGGCGAGGTACGAAATCTCCTGATCGCCCGCGGCGGCAACTGGGAGTACGCACTGGCCCAGGGCCGCGCGCTGCGCATGGCGCATAAGCAGGTGATGTGCGATGCCGATACCGTGATAGGCGAAGGCGACGAGGTGGCGTTCTTCCCGCCCGTAACGGGCGGCTGATCCCGTTTCTCAGACAAGACGGCCACTTCATCGAACTGGCCGTTTTTTCATGACGACCTGGTTTTCGGTTTGTCACCGCTGCACGCGGCGCAAGCGACGGCTTTCCGGTAGCGCCAGTATTTCGAGCCGATGAAGATGGCCGACGCCACCAGCGACCAGGCCAGCGCGCTGAGGATATCGGCGCCGCTGGTGCTGCCCTTGCTGTACTCGACCACTGTCAGGATGATGAATAAGATCGAGCTGGCCAGCAAATAGCGGGAAATCCAGAATCCTGCGCCCATGTGTTTCTCCTCTTGTCGTCGGGTTGTCGCGTGAAGTCAAAGTGCCGATCGTCGCGGCATCTGCGCGCAGTATGCATCATTTTTCGGCATTCTTGCCATCGCCGGTGCTTATCTCGACTAAAATGCCGGGGTTTTCACCGTCTTTCCAGCTTGCCATGACACATTCCAGTTCCCCTCCGTTTCACATCGCCGTCATTGGCGGCGGCCCCGCCGGCCTGATGGCGGCCCAGGCGGCCACCGACCAGGGTGCCCGGGTGGAATTGTTCGATGCCATGCCGTCCGTCGGCCGCAAATTCCTGCTGGCGGGGCGGGGTGGCATGAACATCACGCACGCGGAAGGCTACCAGGCTTTCGTCTCGCGCTACGGCCGACAGGCACACCGCGTGAAACCGGCGCTGGACCAGTTCGGCCCGCAAAAGGTGCGCGACTGGGTGCACGGCCTGGGCGTCGATACCTTCGTCGGCTCGTCGAACCGCGTCTTCCCCACCGACATGAAGGCCGCGCCCCTGCTGCGCGCCTGGCTGCACCGTCTGCGCGAAGCGGGCGTGCAATTTCACATGCGCCACCGCTGGATGGGCTGGCAGGATGAGGATGGTCAGCTGGCCTTTGCCACGCCGGACGGCGAGCGCCTGTACCGCTTTGACGCCGTGATCCTGGCCCTGGGCGGCGGCAGCTGGGCGCGCCTCGGTTCGGATGGCGCCTGGGTGCCGCTGCTGCAAGGGCAGGGCGTGGCCGTGGCGCCTTTGGTGCCGGCCAATTGCGGCTTTGACGTGGACTGGAGCGAACATTTCAGCAGCCGCCATGCGGGCGAACCGCTGGCGACAGTGGCCATCACGGCGCGCGACATCGATGACTGCATCATCAAGCGCCAGGGCCAGTTCGTCATCACGGCGGGCGGCGTCGAAGGCAGCCTGGTTTATGCGCTGTCGGCCGCGTTGCGCGAGCAGATCGCGCGCGATGGCCACACCACTATCTGGCTCGACCTGGCGCCCGACCACACGCATGAACGGGTGTTCGAAGAAGTGACGCGCCCGCGCGGCGCCCGTTCCATGTCCAGCCATCTGAATAGCCGCCTGGGCATCAAGGGCGTGAAATCGGGCTTGCTGCGCGAATGTCTGAGCGCGACCGATTTTGCCGACGAGGCCAGGCTGGCGGCCGCCATCAAGCTGCTGCCCGTCACCTTGCAGCGTCCGCGCCCCATCGATGAAGCCATCAGCAGCGCCGGCGGCGTGGACTTCGACGGCATCGACGGCAGCATGCTGCGCGCCATGCCGGGCGTGTTCCTGGCGGGGGAAATGCTGGACTGGGAAGCGCCGACGGGCGGCTACCTGTTGACGGCCTGCCTGGCGCAAGGCAAGGCGGCCGGCGAGCAGGCGGTGGCATGGCTGGAAGAGAATGCTTGAAATCACCACGGCATTGAACCGTTAGCGCCACGACGCTATTCACAATCGTAGCGAGCGGCCCCGAATTGTGGCTGAGAAGCGCAGCTGTACTCTAGTACAGCGAGCATCGCCAGCCGCAAATCGCGCCGCGCAGTAGATTGTGAACTGCGTCATCATTAATGCCAGATGATATCGCCTGAACCGCTCTTTTGCGCATCGCGCTGGCGCGGGTTGCCGTGAACATGGATGTCGCCGCTGCCGCGCAGGGTCAGGTTGGCGGCGTCGCGTACGAAGACGGTGCTCTGGCCCGAGCCTTGCAGGCTGACGCTGGCCTTGTCGGCGGCCAGGTGCTCGGCATCGATATCGCCTGAGCCGCTCAGGTCGGCACGCAGGAATTTCGTGTTGCCGCTGGCGGCGATGCGCCCGGAACCCACCATTTCCAGCACCACGCTGTCGCTGTTGCCGCCGTTGATGTCCAGGTCTCCGCTGCCGTTGACGGTCGCTTGCACCTGCTTGTAACGGCCCGTGAAGCTGACGTCGCCTGAACCCATGACTTCCAGGATAAAGCTGTCGCCGGAAAATCCCGTGATCTTGCTGTCGCCATTGCCGTGCACTTCCACGCGCACGAGGGCCGGCAGCACCAGTTCCACCTGCAGCGGCTGGCGATGGTGGAACAGCATGCCTTTCGGGCCGATATGCAGGGTCGTGCCGTCGGCGCTGGTGTCGACGTTCGACAGCAGACGCTGCTCGCCGCTCACTTTCAGCGACGGCGTGGCGCCGCGGCGCAGCACGAGGTCGATGGGGCCGGCCAGGTCGATGCTGTTGATGTCGGCGGAAATCGGGCGCGTGTCGCTGCGTACGGCGCGGCCGGCAGCGCTGCTGGGATTGCTGATCCCCTTGGCGCGCAGCGCCGCATACGACATGGCGATCAGGACCAGGGCCAGCAAGAACATGGACAGGCCGACTTTGAGTAAGCGTTTCATGGCAGCCTTTCTAGTGACCTTTGAGGAGGGAAACATTCATGGCGATATAGCGCTTGATGCCGATCAAGGTATAGCGCGTTACCACCAGGCTGAGCAGGAAGATGGCGATGCCGCCTAGCAACATACCCATGCCGAAGACGGTTTGCGTGGTGCGCGCATCGCGGTCCATGTCGGTGGAGATGCGGATGCCGCCGCCGGCCAGCGCTTCGGCCCGCTCCATCACGCGCGAGGAAGCGCTCGGCGCCTCGGGCTCGGTTTTGACGGGGCCGGGCAGGTGGTCAACTTCGATGCCCGTGTCGCCGATGGTGATGCGCGTTTCGCGCCGCTCGCCGCCTTCGCCGCCATCGTCGTCATGGATGAAGACGTGGCGCAGCGGGCCATCGAGCACCAGTTCGTTGGCACCGGACAAGCCGCTGGCCGTGATGGCGATGCCGGCCAGGTAAAAGCTCAGGCCGACGGCATACAGGGCGGCCAGCAAGGCTGCGTACACGGCGGCAGGCACGACCATGAACAGGTTGAAGATGGCCAGGCCCACCAGCGAGACGAGCAGGCGCAGCAAGTTGACGGGGGTTTTCTTTTGCTCGAACGCCTGGCGGTGGGTGCTGCTGCGCAAGGTGAGGGCGATCTTTTTCGGGTCGCCCAGTTCGTCGGCGATCTCGTGTTCGCTGCGGCCGGCCGCCGCCCCTTCGATGAAGGTCTGTTCGTAATAATCCATGGTCTTGGCCACCAGGTCCGGCGGCAAGCCTGCCAGCGCGCGCCGCAGCGCCTCGAGATAATCTTGCTTGTTCATCATATTTTTCCTGTCCGTCCGCTTCGCCGCATCATCCCACTGCCGGCAGCAGCATGCTTGCCTGGCTCAGCAGTAATGGCGCATGTGGCACTTGCTGTCCGTGAATGACGATCAGGGTGGCGAGCAGCACACAAGCGAGCAGCGCCACGGCTTTCAAGCTGTTTTTCAAGTGCAAGGTGGTGTGCATGGTCTTCCCCGTGGCATGGCCGTTGTCGATGATCGGACTGTACCCAAGCGCACGTGGGCGCACCAGCACGGTGCGACAGAATGCAATTTCGCGGGGGCGAGCGACACCAGGGAAGGATGCACCGTCAAGTCTGTTTTGCCGCCTTGGCCGTGTTCGCCATCCTGGCCGCCGCCACGCCGCTGCGCACGGCCGCCTCGATGGTGGCCGGATAGTCTTGCGTCCGGTCATCATTGGCCGTGTAGTCGCCGGCCAGCAGCAAACCCGGCATGCCGCTGGCGTTGCCGGGGCGCCGCAGCTCCGGCGTGCAGGCAAAGGTGGCGCGCTTTTCCGTGATCAGCTGGGTCCAGGTGGGCTGCGCCAGTTCCGGGCGCTGCAGCACCTGCGCCAGCTGCGCGGCGATCGCCTGCGCCAGCGGCCCATGACCTTGCTCGGCGGCAGGGCCGGATGCGCTGATGACGACGGCCAGCAATCCCGCCTGGCTGGCGTCAAGCTGGCCCCGGTCGAAGACGAACTGGCCCCAGTGCTGTTGCTCTGGCGCATCGACGAGGGCATAGAACGGCAAGTCCACGCGCACGCTGGCGTCGTATTGCAGGTAGCAGGTGCTGATGGCTTCCGGCGTGAAAGCTTGCATGCGCTCAATGGCATCGGCCAGGCGCGCGTCCTGCACGCCTTGCAGCAGGCTGGCCGCTTGCACGGATGAGGTGGCCACGATGACGCCGTCGTAGGTGTCGCTCTCATCGAGCTGCCAGCGGCCATCGGGCAAGGCGTGCAAGGCGGCTACCTTGGCGCCCGCGCGTACTTCGCCGCCATGCCGTGCCACGTAGCGGGCGGCCGCGTCGGGCAACAGGGCGGAGAGGTCCGCCTTCGGGATCAGCATGTCGGAGGCGCGGCGGCGGCTTGCTCCCAGGCTGTCGCGCAGCACATTGAGGAAGACGCGCGCCGAGGCCCGCTGGGGCGGGGTATTCAAGGCTGCCAGGCACAGCGGGTGCCACAGCAGGCGGTTCAAGGTGTCCGTCTGGTCGAAGCGCTGCAGCAGTTCGCTGACCGTGCAATCGTTGTACAACTGCCAGCCCATCGTCCGCATGGCGGTGGAAAAACGCATCAGGGACAGCTTGTCGGCGCCTTGTAAGCCTTGGGCGCGCAGCAGGGCCCACGCCAGGTGCAGAGGCGCGGGCAGGCGCGGCGCGAGAAAATTCATGCCTTTCGTGCCGGCCGGATAGCGCATCTGCAGGGGCAGGGTGAGGATCAGCTCGGCCGGGTCCTGCCCCGCGAGCTTGATCAAGCGCAAGGTTTCCGTGTAGGCGCCCAGCAGGATGTGCTGGCCGTTGTCGAGTACACCGCCTTCGCGTTCGACCCGGCGCGCGCGCCCGCCCAGGGTGCGCGCCGCTTCGTAGACGGTCACCGTGTGGCCGGCGCGCGCCAGTTCCATGGCCGCCGCGCAGCCGGCCCAGCCGGCGCCGATGACGGCGTAGCGTTGCTTCACGCTACTCTCAGCCACGAACCCAGGTCTTCCAGGCCAGCCACAGTTTGCGGATCGGCGTGAGCGAGATGCGCTGTTGCAGCACGTGGTAGCCGTCGCGCTCGATTTCATTGAGCACGGTGCGGTAGATGGCGGCCATGATCAGGCCCGGGCGCTGGGCGCGGCGGTCTTCGGCCGGCAGCAGGGCGAACGCTTCGTCGTAGGCCTGCTGCGCGCGCGCCGCCTGGAAGCGCATGAGGTTTTCAAAGTTTTCGCTGTGGCGCGCGTTCAGCAAGTCGGCCGCCGTCACATTGAATTGCTGCAATTCGTTGATCGGCAGGTAGATGCGCCCCTTGCGCGCATCTTCGCCCACGTCGCGGATGATGTTGGTCAGCTGGAAGGCATGGCCCAGTTTTTCAGCGTACAGCAGGGTTTCCGGGCGCGTCGCGCCGAAGATGCTGGCCGACAGGATGCCGACCACGCTGGCCACGTGCCAGCAATAGCGGCTCATGGCCTGGTAGTCGAGGTAGCGGGTCTGGTTCAAGTCCATTTCCATGCCGTCGATGATGGCCTGCAAATGCTTTTCTTCCAGCGTATACACGGCCAGATGCGGCTGCAGCGCGCGCATCACGGGATGCGTGGGATTGCCCTCGTACATGGCCTTGACTTCCTTGCGCCACCAGACCAGCTTGGTACGTGCCACGGCTTCGTCCGTGCATTCGTCGACCGTATCGTCGACTTCGCGGCAGAAGGCGTACAGGGCCGTGATGGCCTTGCGGCGCTCGGCCGGCAGGAACAGGAAGCTGTAGTAGAAGCTGGAGCCGCTCTGGGCGGCCTTTTGTTGGCAGTATTCGTCGGGAGACATAGTCAAAAGAGCAAGGGTTGCAGATCGAAGCCGCTATTCTATCGTCTTACAGAGTGGGCGACGGGGGAAAAGCCGTTTTTACTTGTGTCTCTTGATGCAAGCTTTTGCGCGACATGCGCAGGGCGCGCCAGAAAATGATCAGCCAGTCGCGTTTTTCCAGCTTGGGACGGCGCCGGAATACGTCGTAATTGACGGCTTCGATGGCTTCGAGGATGCGCAAGCCGCCCTGGATCACGAGACGCAGTTCCCAGCCGATGCGCCCGCGCAAACGCAGGGCCAGCGGCGCGCCGGACAGCATCAGGGCGCGTGTGCGGGCCACCTCGAAGCGCATCAGGGCGCTCCACTTGCCGTGCGCCTCGGGCCGCTCGAAGGCGGCGGCGGAGACGGCAAAGCGGCTCAGGTCTTCCATCGGCAGGTAGATGCGTTCTTTTTGCTGGTCGATGGCGACGTCTTGCAGGAAATTAATTAGTTGCAAAGCTGAACATATCGCGTCGGAATCGCGTACATTCTGTTCATCGGCCGCGCCGTACAGGTGCAGCATCAGCAGTCCTACGGGGTTGGCGGAGCGGGCGCAGTAATCGAGCAGATCCTCGTAGCTGGCGTAGCGCGTCGTTTGCACGTCCTGCTTGAAAGCTGACAAGAGATCGTAGAGCGGCTTGAGCGGCAACTGATGTTTGGCGATGACGGCGGCCAGGCGTTCGAACATGGCGGCGTTCTCGCCGGCATGGCCTTCCTCGCGGGCGATGCGGCCCAGCGCCTCTTCGTAGGCGCGCAAGGCGGCCAGGCGCGCGGCCGGCGTGGCGTCGCCTTCATCGGCCAGGTCGTCGGCGCTGCGGGCGAAGGCATAGATGGCTTCGACGGCGGGCACCAGGCGGCGCGGCAGTAAAAATGATGCAACAGGAAAATTTTCGTAATGGTCTACAGGCATGAACACACTTCTCTAGTCTTGCGTTTGTCCGGCATGCCGCAAACGCGGAATGGGGCCGGACGTTGTACGTCTCAAGATTAATGACGCAAAAGTCACTAAAAACTTTTACGCACGATTATAATTAATAACCAGAAAGTCATTAGTGGRAAATCGCTTCCCGCCACGACAAAGCTGATATTGTCACAAATTTAAGGATATCGCGTGCGAAAAAGTTTGGCTTGGCCCAAAGGACAAGCAAAAAGTTTCTCCGCATAAAAATATTGCAGCCCGCATAGTAAAGGAAAATACCTTGTTTGCCCTGAAAACCCTGCGCCGCGAGACCGGCGCATCCGCACTTCCCGCCCTGCGGCTGATTGCCGCCGCGGCCCTCGCGACTACCCTGGCGGCCTGTTCCAAGCCTGCCGTCAAAGTGGAAGACGTGCGTCCCGTGCGCGCGATGGTGTTGTCTAGTAGCAATGTTGACGTGAGTGCCGAGCTGTCGGGCGAGGTTGTGCCCCGCGTGGTGTCGCAGCTGGGTTTCCGCGTGGGCGGCAAGATTGTCGCGCGCAAGGTCGACGTGGGCGCCAGCGTCAAAAAGGGGCAAGTGCTGATGCAGCTCGACCCCGCCGACTTGCAGCTGTCGCAGGCGCAGGCCAAGGCGTCGCTGGTGAGCGCGGAAACGAACCGCGACCTGGCGCGCGCGGAATTGAAGCGCTACCAGGACTTGCGCGAGAAAAATTTCGTCAGTCAGGCCGTGCTCGATGGCAAGGATGCCACCTACAAGGCGGCGCAGGCAAATGTGGAAGCGGCGCAAGCCCTTTACCGGGGCCAGGCGAACCAGTCCGGCTATGCCAGCCTGCTGGCCGATGCGGACGGCGTCGTCACGCGCATCGATGCGGAAGTAGGGCAGGTGGTGGCGCCCGGCGCGCCCGTCGTGGTGGTGGCCAAGAGCGGCGAGAAGGAAGTCGTGATCGGCATTCCTGAAGACAAGGTGGAAACCTTGCGCAGTGTCAAGGATGTGGTCGTGCGTCTGTGGGCCGACCCCAAGCAGGCGCTGCCGGGCAAGATACGCGAAGTGTCGCCCGTGGCCGATGCGGCCACGCGCACCTATATCGCCAAGGTCAGCATCCCGGACGCGCCGCAAGTGCGCCTGGGCATGACGGCCGTGGTGCAGTTCGCCTCGCAAACGGCCACGCCGCAGATCAAGGTGCCGCTGACGGCCCTGTTCAATGAAAAGTCGCAAAGCTCCGTCTGGGTAGTGGAAAACGGCGCCGCGAAGCTGGTGCCGGTAACGGTGGGCGGCGTGGCGGGCAATGAGTTGCTGCTGACCTCGGGCGTGAAAGCGGGGCAGACGGTGGTCACGGCCGGCGTCAACCTGCTCAAACCTGGCCAGAAAGTGACCATCCTCGGCGCCGAACTGGCCAGTAAACCCGATGCCGCCGCGGCCGCCGTGAGCGTGGGGGCGGCCAAATGAAGGGCGGTTTCAATCTGTCGCGCTGGGCCCTCGAACATATCCCGCTGACGCGCTACCTGATGGCCGTGCTGCTGATCGGCGGCATGCTCAGCTACGCCAGCCTGGGCCAGGATGAGGATCCGCCGTTCACCTTCCGCGCCATGGTCCTGCAGGCCTACTGGCCCGGCGCCACGGCGCTGCAGATGGCGGAACAGGTGACGGACAAGCTGGAAAAGAAGTTGCAGGAAACGCCGTACATCAATGAAATCACCAGCTACTCGAAGCCGGGCGAAACCCTGATCCTGCTGAAGCTGCGCGAATCGGCGCCGCCCAAGGAAACGGCGGCCGCCTGGTACCAGGTGCGCAAGAAGATCGGCGACATCAAGGGCACCTTGCCGGCCGGCGTCGTGGGGCCGTTCTTCAATGACGAGTTCGGCGACACCTACGGTTCCATCTTCGCCCTGTCCGGCGATGGTTTTACCTATGCGGAAATGAAGGATTACGCGGACAAGGTGCGCCAGGAACTGCTGGCCGTGGGGCAGGTGTCGAAAGTGGAACTGTTCGGCGTGCAGGATGAAAAGATCAATATCATCTTTTCGCACAAGAAATTTGCCCAGCTGGGCATTCCTTTCGATGCCATCGTGCAGCAATTGTCCGAGCAAAACAGCATCAACGCCACGGGCGTGCTGGTGACGCCGACGGACAATCTGCAAGTGCGCGTGACGGGCGCCATGCTGACCGTCAAGGACCTGGAAAACCTGGAATTGCGCGCCAACGGCACCACCTTCCGCCTCGGCGACTTTGCCAAGGTAAAACGTGAATTCGTCGATCCGCCCAAGGACAAGATGCGCTTCAATGGCAAGGAAGTGATCGGCCTGGGCGTGTCGATGGAAAAGGGCGGCAACATCATCGACATGGGCAAGGCCCTGCAGGCGACGGTCACGCGCATGAAGAGCGAATTGCCGGTGGGCATAGAGTTGCAGCGCGTGTCGAACCAGCCGGAAGCCGTGTCCGCTTCCGTGGGCGAATTCGTGCATACCCTGATCGAAGCCATTCTGATCGTGCTGGCCGTCAGCTTTGTCGCGCTGGGCTTGCACACGAAACCGCTGCGCATCGACGTGCGCCCGGGCCTGGTGGTGGCGCTGACCATCCCGCTGGTGCTGGCCGTCACTTTCCTGTTCATGCGCATGCTCGATATCGACTTGCACAAGATTTCGCTGGGCGCCCTGATCATCGCGCTGGGCTTGCTGGTCGACGACGCCATCATCGCCGTCGAGATGATGGTGCGCAAGATGGAAGAGGGCATGTCCCGCTTCGATGCGGCCACGTTCGCCTACACGTCGACGGCCATGCCCATGCTGACGGGCACATTGATCACGGTGGCGGGCTTCTTGCCCATCGGCCTGGCCAAATCGGCCGCTGGGGAATACACGTTCTCCTTGTTCTCTGTCAATGCGCTGGCCCTGATCATCTCGTGGGTGGTGGCCGTCGTCTTCACGCCTTATATCGGCTACATCTTGCTGAAAGTGAAACCGCACGCGCATAACGACCATGAATTGTTCGATACGCCGAACTTCCGCCGCTTCCGCCGCGCCGTTACCTGGTGCGTGGAATGGCGCAAGACGACGATTGCCGCCACCCTGGCCATCTTTGCGCTGGGGATTTACGGCTTTAACTTTATCGAGAAGCAATTCTTCCCCGATTCCAGCCGTCCTGAGCTGATGGTGGAACTGTGGTCGCCCGAAGGCACGACGTTTGCCGCCAACGAGAAACAGGTGAAGAAATTCGAGGCCTTCGTCGCCAAACTCGACGGCGTGGAAAGCGTCACCAGCTATGTCGGCACGGGCAGTCCCCGTTTCTACTTGCCGCTCGATCAGATCTTCCCGCAAACCAACGTGTCGCAAGTGGTGGTCTTGCCGAAGAGCCTGGCCGACCGCGAACGCTTGCGCCAGCAGATCGTCGGCGTCTTCGACAAAGATTTCCCGGAAGTGCGGGGCCGCGTAAAGCTGTTGCCGAATGGTCCGCCCGTGCCGTATCCCGTGCAATTTCGCGTCATGGGGCCGGAGGTGGCCGGTGTGCGCGCCATTGCCGATCAGGTCAAGGACGTCATGCGCGCCAATCCGAACACCCTGGGCGTGAATGACAACTGGAATGAATCGGTGAAAGTGCTGCGCCTGGACCTGGACCAGGACAAGATGCGCGCGCTGGGCGTCACCTCGAAAACGGTGATGCAGGCGGCCAATACGATTCTGTCGGGCACCGTCATCGGCCAGTTCCGCGAAGACAACAAGCTGATCGATATTCAGGTGCGCCAGCCGCTGGAGGAAAGGGCGACGATTTCCGTGCTGAATGACACGAATATTCCCACGGCAACGGGCAAGTCCGTGCCTATCTCGCAGCTGGCCCGCGCACATTTCGTGTGGGAGCCCGGTGTCGTCTGGCGCGACAAGCGTGAATGGGCCATTACCGTGCAGTCGGACGTGATTGACGGCATCCAGGGCGCCACCGTGTCGACGCAGCTGGCGCCGCAGCTCGATGCCTTGCGCGCCAAAATGCCGGCTGGTTACCGCATCATCGTGAAAGGCGTGGCGGCCGACAGCGGCGAGGCGGAGGCGTCGATCTCGGCGAACTTGCCGCTAGCCATTTTCATCATCTTCACCTTGCTGATGCTGCAGTTGCACAGTTTCTCGCGTTCCTTGCTGGTGTTCCTGACGGGGCCGCTGGGCGTGGCGGGTGCCGCGTTTGCCCTGCTGGCGCTGGGCCGGCCACTTGGTTTCGTGGCCAACCTGGGCATCATCGCGCTGTTCGGCATGATCATCCGCAACTCCGTGATCCTTGTCGACCAGATCGAGCAAGACATCAACGATGGTTCGGCCCCATGGGACGCCATCATCGACTCGGCCGTGCGCCGCTGCCGCCCCATCATTCTGACGGCCGCCGCCGCGGCGCTGGCCATGATTCCCCTGTCGCGTTCGGTCTTCTGGGGGCCGATGGCGGTCGCCATCATGGGGGGATTGATCCTGGCAACGGCCTTGACCTTGCTGTTCCTGCCGGCCCTGTATGCGGCCTGGTTCCGGGTCAAGAAGCCGGAGCCGGCGACCGCAAAAGAGGTCTAAAAGGCAGCGCCAAAGCGCAGCCATAAAAAAGGCGGCATTCCTCTGGGAAATCCAGTAGAATGCCGCCTTTGCTTTGCCGAGGGCTTGCTCGTTTAGCCGGCGGTAGCCAGATCGCCCCCGAGTTGTTAAAATCAGGGGCAGCAGCCTGTGGCAAGTAGTACAAAGCAGTACAACAAAGCAGTACAAATGCGGATGTGGTGGAATTGGTAGACACGCTGGTCTTAGAAGCCAGTGCTTCGGCTTGGGAGTTCGAGTCTCCCCATCCGCACCAATCCGGGTTGTTCCAGCCCGGACGTGCAGCGCCATCAAGATTTTCCCTGAATTCGTATTTCTCAGCCCAGAGCGCCCAGTGCGGCCAGTTGCCGGCTCGACTGTTGCACCATCTGCGCAATCAGTGCCTGCGCCTGCGGGTAGCCGCTTCTTTCCATTAATTTATCATCTTCAGTCAGCGGCCAAAGTGCCTGCAAGACGCGTTGCCGTGCCTGCGGCCAGTTGTACTCCTGCGCATGGGTTGACTGCGGTGCTTCCTTATCCAGCAGGTACAGCGCCTCGCGCGTCATCGCCACCTCTTGCTGCGCCTGGGTGGCCAGCGTGTCGCTGCGCGGTGGCGGCTGCCGCGCGAGGAAAGTGTCGAGCTTGCGGCTCTGGCGCTCGTACAGGTCGAGCAGCAAGTGCAGGGTGGCGCCGCTGGGCCGCCGCTGCGTGTCGAGCGCGTCGAGCACGTCCAGCAGCCAGTGCGTCATCTGGCGCCCGGCCAATCCCAGTTCCGGCCAAGTGGTGCTGTGCAATTGTTCGCCCAGGTAACGGGCGCGGTCGATGGCGCGCCGGCTGCCGCTCATGTGCTGGCCGATGGTGCCGTACTGTGGTGCCAGCGCCGCTTCCTGCCGCTCGGCCAGCAGACACAGCAAGGCCAGATGGACATACACATGAAAGGCGGCCAGCGTACGGTGGGCATCCCAATAGTGATTGCCCTCGCTATCGGGGGCATTCCACAGCGAACAGACCTTGGCGCCGTCGTCGCGCGCATAGTCGGGCGCGAGCAGGCTGTGGCCGTGGCGAAAGTCGTACAGTTTCTGATGCAGCGACTCGTGCAGCAAGTGCTCGGCCAGCCACCAGGGGTTGCCAATCAGTTCCTGGTTCAGGAACACGCTGCCATTGACGCGAAATTGCGAGCTGGAGGCCTTGCCGCGCCACGTGCCCAGCTTGGGGAACAGGGCGATCAATTGCACGTGAGACAGCGCGCTGGCCGTCAGGCGGGGCAGCAGGGTTTCCAGCAGGCGCAGCCCGCGGCGCAGCAGAGCCCGTTCCTGCGGCGTGGGCGTGGCCAGCGGTGCGCCATAGTTATCTTCCATCACTGCAAGAAAGGCGCGCGCATAGGGCGTGCCTTCCTGCCAGGCATGCCATATGTAAGTGTCGCATTCGGTGTCCGCTTCTTCCATGGTGCGCCCCTCGTGCAAGCGCGCCATGGGCGGCAGATGGGCCACCAGCGGGCCGCCGGGCAGGCCCGCGTCCAAGTGCTCGCTGGCCGCCTGGAACAGTGCCGCGCAGTGGGGCAGGGGCAGGCCGTACTCGTCGCCCAAGTGCAGCTGGCGCATGGCGTGCTGGACGGCGCAGCGCAGCACCGTGTCGCCCAGCAACTGGCGTTGGCGCGCGGGCGGCGCCGCATCAAGCGCACTGGCCAGCCGTTCTGCCTCGGGCAGGGTGCCGCCCAGCTTGTGCAGGCGCCGCCGGTAGGCGATGGCCAGCTGGTCGCGGATGTAGCCGCTGTCGCCAAAGGCACGGTGGGTCGCCAGCGCCGTTTCCACGGCGGTCAGCACGTCCGCATCCGGTGGCGTGGCGCGAGAGGTTGGCACGGGCTGCACGGGCGGGACCGGGTCAGGCAACGGTGGGGTGGTCGTGATCGTGGTGGCCGTCTCCCTTCATGCGCAACTCCATTTCATCGACTTCCGTCTGGATTTTTTGCAGGTCGTCGTCCGTGACACCGTCGAGCAGGCGGCTGAGGACCATTTGCAGCTTGGCTTTGGCATTGCCGGAGTTGCTGGATGTGCTATCGCTCATGATGTTTTCTCCTTTAAATTCACTTGGAGAGGGCGCGCGCGGCTTAGGTTTGCCTGAAAAATGGCCAAATTGAGGTAAATCAAAGGTTTTTTGGCCGAAATCTTCGTCAGGAGCGCATTTCTTTGTTTCGGACGGGACGCCAGTTCGCATATACTAATGAACGAAGCAGGCTGGAAAGCCTGTCTCTGGCGAAATAATGAATGCCGGGGCAAGAGTAAAGACAGGGCCATCCAGGCTGTAGCGATTCGTTCGCCGCCGCCGGTATCCTCTGTGGCGGGGCTGCAAAGCCAGCCACTTTCCCGAAGTCCTTTGTTATAATGCCACGCTTTACCGAATGATGGCCGGCCCTGCATAGACTTAAAAGCAGGGTTGGACGCTCGGAGCCCTGTCGCAGTGCTGGAAGCGGCGGATTGTTTGGTGCCTGGTGCGGGTTTTTCCCTCCGCCGGGTAGACCAGGTCCATCGTCCTGTTTTCAGTGCTTTTACAGATGAATATGCGAGCGAGTGAAGCTGGACCCATGTCTTGCCGCCAGTGATGGCGCAAGGGGTCGGGTCTTCTTTTCTCGCACCAACAGTGTTTATTTTTTGGACGATTTTTTACATGGCAACTGCAGTCGAAACCTTGGGCAAACTCGAACGTCGTATCACGATCTCCTTCCCGCTGACGGACGTCCGCACGGAAGTTGAGAAGCGCCTGAAAGTGCAAGCCCGTACGGCTAAGGCACCGGGCTTCCGTCCGGGCAAAGTGCCGTTGAAAATGGTCGCAGCACAATACGGCTACCAAATTGAATCCGAAGTGCTGAATGACAAAGTCGGCCGCGCGTTCAACGACGCCGCCAACGAAAACAATCTGCGCGTGGCCGGTTTCCCGAACATCGTGCCGAAAGAAGAAGCAGCCGAAGGCCAGCTGGCTTTCGACGCCACGTTCGAAGTGTATCCGGAAGTCGCTATCGGCGACCTGACGGCCGTTGAAATCGAAACCGTGCAAGCCGACGTGTCGGAAGCCGAAATCGACAAGACCATCGACATCCTGCGCAAGCAGCGCGTGCACTTCCACACCAAGGGCGAAGCTGGCGAACACGGCGACGGCGGTGAGGCCATCGCTGCCAACGGCGACCGCGTGACCGTCGACTTCGTCGGCTCGATCGACGGCGTTGAATTCCCAGGCGGCAAAGCTGAAGGCTACGCTTTCGTGCTGGGCGAAGGCCGCATGCTGCCGGAATTCGAAGCAGCGACCCTGGGCCTGAAAGTGGGCGAGTCGAAGACTTTCCCGTTGTCGTTCCCTGAGGACTACCACGGCAAGGACGTGGCCGGCAAAACCGCCTCGTTCACCATCACCTTGCAAAAGCTGGAATGGGCGCACCTGCCGGAAGTCGATGCCGAATTCGCCAAGTCGCTGGGTGTTGCCGACGGCGACCTGGCCAAAATGCGCGAAGACATCAAAGTCAACCTGCAACGCGAAGTCGCTGGCCGCGTGAAAGCACGCAACAAGGAAGCCGTCATGGACGCGCTGATCAAGGTTGCTGAGCTGGAAGTGCCAAAAACCCTGATCGCTCAGGATTCCGAGCGCCTGGCCGAAATGACCCGCCAGGACATGGCGCAGCGCGGCATGAACGTCAAGGACGTGCCTTTCCCAGCAGAACTGTTCGCGGAAAAAGCCGAGCGTCGCGTACGCCTGGGCCTGATCCTGTCGCAACTGGTCGGCGATAACAACCTGCAGGCAACGCCTGAGCAAGTCAAGGCGCAAATCGAAGATTTCGCCCAAAGCTACGAAGATCCACGCGAAGTGCTGAAGTACTACTACAGCGACCGTCGTCGCCTGGGTGAGATCGAAGCCCTTGTATTGGAAGAAAACGTCGTCACTTACGTGTTGGGCCTGTCGAAAGTCACGACGAAAGCGGTTGCTTTCGACGAACTGATGGGAAGCAACGCACAAGCGTAAACCAGTTGGTATTGGGATGCTTGCCCTTTCCGAAAGGTAAGGGCGGTATCCCCTAACTGCTTCACAAGGAAATGAAATGACAGGTATGAACCGTAATCCGGCGCTGGACACAGAGATGCTCGGCTTGGTGCCGATGGTGGTGGAACAAAGCGGTCGCGGCGAGCGCTCGTATGATATTTACTCGCGCCTGCTGAAGGAACGCTTGATTTTCATGGTCGGCCCGGTCAATGACCAGATGGCCAACCTGGTCGTCGCCCAGCTGCTGTTCCTGGAAAGCGAAAATCCGGAAAAGGAAATCTCGCTCTACATCAACTCGCCAGGTGGCTCGGTCTCGGCCGGCATGGCCATCTACGACACCATGCAGTTCATCAAGCCGGACGTCTCGACCCTGTGCACGGGCATGGCTGCCTCGATGGGCGCTTTCCTGCTGGCCGCTGGCGCCAAGGGCAAGCGTTTCTCGCTGCCGAACTCGCGCATCATGATTCACCAGCCGTCCGGTGGTTCGCAAGGCATGGCGTCCGATATCGAGATCCAGGCGAAGGAAATCCTTTACCTGCGCACCCGCTTGAACGGCATCATGGCCGAGCGCACGGGCCAGTCGATCGAACAGATCGCCAAGGACACCGACCGCGACCGTTTCATGTCCGCCGACGAGGCCGTTGAGTATGGTTTGATCGACAAAGTGTTGACCAGCCGCGCTTGATGAGCCCCTACCGGTATTGCTAAGTACGTAAGTAAACGCCCGGGCGATCAAACGTTCGGGCGTTTCGCTTTTATTTCGGGTAGCATGGAGCTTGTGCACGTTGTTGACTTGCGCCATGGGTAGCCGCCTTTACCGGCAGCAACCATCATCCGGCTTGCGATTTTGCAATATTGTTAATGCAGTTCCAACCAAAATGCCTTATGTCAGACAAAAAATCCTCTAGCGGCGAAAAATTACTGTATTGCTCGTTCTGCGGCAAAAGCCAGCACGAGGTGAAGAAACTCATCGCCGGCCCGTCCGTGTTCATTTGCGACGAGTGCATCGACCTGTGCAACGACATCATCCGTGATGAAACGTCGAGCATCGAGACGGTGACCGGTACCAAATCCGACCTGCCGACGCCGCAAGAAATTGCCGCCTTGCTCGATCAGTATGTGATCGGCCAGCAGACTGCCAAGCGTATCCTGTCGGTGGCGGTGTACAACCATTACAAGCGCCTCAAGCACCTGGGCAAGAAAGACGACATCGAACTGGCCAAGAGCAACATCTTGCTGGTCGGTCCTACCGGCTCGGGCAAGACCCTGCTGGCACAGACCCTGGCGCGCATGCTCAACGTGCCGTTCGTGATCGCCGATGCCACCACCCTGACCGAAGCCGGTTACGTGGGCGAGGACGTGGAAAACATCATCCAGAAGCTGCTGCAAAGCTGCAACTATGACGTCGAGAAAGCCCAGCGCGGCATCGTCTACATCGATGAAATCGACAAGATTTCGCGCAAGTCCGACAATCCGTCCATCACGCGCGACGTATCGGGCGAGGGCGTGCAGCAAGCCTTGCTCAAACTCATCGAAGGCACGATGGCTTCCGTGCCGCCACAAGGCGGCCGCAAGCACCCGAACCAGGATTTCGTGCAGATCGACACGACCAACATCATGTTCATCTGCGGCGGCGCCTTTGACGGTCTGTCGAAAGTGATCGCCAACCGTTCCGAGAAGAGCGGCATCGGCTTCTCGGCCACGGTGCGCAGCAAGTCGCAAAGCTCGGCCAGCGAACTGATGTTGCAAGCGGAACCGGAAGATCTGGTCAAGTTCGGCCTGATCCCGGAACTGGTCGGCCGTCTGCCCGTCATCGCCACCCTGGCGGAATTGACGGAAGAGGCGCTGATCCAGATCCTCATCGAGCCGAAGAATGCGCTGATCAAGCAGTATTCGAAGCTGCTCGAGATGGAAGGCGCGGAACTGGAGATTCGTCCGGCCGCCCTGCATGCGATCGCCAAGAAAGCGCTGGCGCGCAAGACCGGCGCCCGTGGCCTGCGTTCCATCCTGGAACATGCTTTGCTGGACGTCATGTACGAACTGCCGAGCGAACAAAATGTGGTGAAGGTCGTCATCGACGAAAATACCATCACCAGCGGCGCCAAACCTTTGTTGATTTATCAAGAGACTGCCAAGGCCTCCGGAGAAAATTGATTACTGCCGAGACAAATGCATAAAAAGGGTTTTGATTCCTTAATGCATGGCAGTACAATTTAAATCAATGAGTGCAGGCTTCAATCGGAAAGCCACTCGCGGCGCTTAGCTGCGCGTGGCTTTTTTACTGTGAAAACTGCATTTATTACCGTCATGCGGGTGTGTTTTGCGAAATAGACAGAAAAATGTTTGTTTCACAGAATTATTTATTCTCGCCGGTCTTGTGTTTTGGCAGCGAGCGCCAACATCGTAAACACGCTTTCTATAAGGTACGCCATGACAACTTCCAAATTAACTGAGCAAACTCAACTGCCGTTATTGCCGTTGCGGGATGTCGTCGTTTTCCCGCATATGGTGATACCGCTGTTCGTTGGCCGTCCAAAGTCGATCAAGGCGCTGGAAGCTGCGATGGAGCAGGGCAAGAGCATCATGCTTGCCGCTCAAAAAGCAGCCGCGAAGGACGAGCCGTCTCCTTCGGATATCTATGAAATTGGCTGCGTTGCCAATATTCTGCAAATGCTGAAGTTGCCCGATGGCACCGTCAAGGTGCTGGTCGAAGGCGCGCAGCGTGCCCGTATCAACCACATCAGCGATGCGCCGACGCACTTCATCGCCGACCTGACGCCGCTCGAATCCGAGCCGGGCGACGAGTCGGAAGTCGAAGCCATGCGCCGCGCGATCGTGCAGCAGTTCGACCAGTACGTCAAACTGAACAAAAAAATCCCGCCGGAAATCCTGGCATCCTTGTCGGGCATCGACGATGCCGGCCGCCTGGCCGACACGGTGGCCGCGCATCTGCCCCTGAAGCTCGAACAAAAACAAGTCATCCTGGAAATTTTCAGCGTGGCCAAGCGCCTCGAGCACCTGCTGGGCCAGCTTGAAGGCGAGCTCGACATCCTGCAGGTGGAAAAGCGTATCCGCGGCCGCGTGAAGCGCCAGATGGAAAAGTCGCAGCGCGAGTACTACCTGAACGAGCAGGTCAAGGCAATCCAGAAAGAGCTGGGCGAGGGCGAAGATGGTGCCGACCTCGACGAGCTGGAGAAAAAAGTCGCTTCGGCCAAGATGCCGAAGGAAGCGCTCGACAAGGCCACCAACGAACTGAAGAAGCTCAAGCTGATGTCGCCGATGTCGGCCGAAGCCACCGTCGTGCGCAACTACATCGACACCCTGGTCAACTTGCCTTGGAAAAAGAAATCCAAGGTCAATAACGACCTGTCGAATGCGGAAAAAGTGCTCGAAGGCGACCACTACGGCCTCGACAAGGTCAAGGAACGCATCCTCGAGTATCTCGCGGTGCAACAACGCGTCGACAAGCTCAAAGCGCCTATCCTGTGCTTCGTCGGTCCTCCGGGCGTGGGCAAGACCTCGCTGGGCCAGTCCATCGCCCGCGCGACGAACCGCAAGTTCGTGCGCATGGCCCTGGGCGGCGTGCGCGACGAAGCCGAGATCCGTGGTCACCGCCGCACCTACATCGGCTCGATGCCGGGCAAGATCTTGCAATCGCTGTCGAAAGTCGGCGTGCGCAATCCTTTGTTCCTGCTCGATGAAGTCGACAAGATGGGCGCCGATTTCCGTGGCGACCCTTCGTCGGCCCTGCTGGAAGTGTTAGACCCGGAACAGAACCACACGTTCTCCGACCATTACATCGAAGTCGATTTCGACCTCTCCGACGTGATGTTCGTGGCCACGTCGAACTCGTACAACATTCCGCCAGCCTTGCTTGACCGCATGGAAGTGATCCGTCTGTCCGGTTACACGGAAGATGAAAAGACCAGCATCGCGCAGCGTTATCTGCTGCCGAAGCAGATCAAGAACAATGGCTTGAAGGAAGAGGAAATCTCGGTGGCCGAGTCGGCCTTGCGCGACATCATCCGCTACTACACGCGGGAAGCCGGTGTGCGTTCGCTCGAGCGTGAAGTGTCGAAGATCTGCCGCAAGGTGGTCAAGATGCTGCTGCTGAAGAAATCCGACAAGAAAGTCATCGTCAACTCGAAGAACCTGGATAAATTCCTTGGCGTGCGCCGCTATGATTTCGGTGTCGCAGAGAAAGAAAATCAGGTGGGCCAGGTGGTCGGTCTGGCATGGACGGAAGTGGGCGGCGATCTGCTGACCATCGAAGCCGTGTCGATGCCGGGCAAGGGCGGCGTCATCCGCACGGGTACCCTGGGCGACGTCATGAAAGAGTCGATCGAGGCGGCCCGCACGGTGGTGCGCAGCCGGGCACAGCGCCTGGGCATCAAGGCGGACGTGTTCGAGAAGAGCGACATCCACATCCACGTGCCGGAAGGCGCGACACCGAAGGACGGTCCTTCGGCTGGCGCGGCCATGACGGTGGCGATGGTGTCGGTCTTCACGGGCATTCCCGTGCGCGCCGACGTGGCGATGACGGGCGAGATCACCTTGCGGGGCGAAGTGTTGCCGATCGGCGGCCTGAAGGAAAAGCTGCTGGCGGCCCATCGCGGCGGCATCAAGACGGTCCTGATTCCCGAGCAAAACGTGAAAGACCTGGCCGACATTCCGGACAACGTCAAGAACAAGCTGGAGATCGTACCGGTGCGCTGGATCGACAAAGTGCTGGAAATCGCCCTCGAACGCATGCCTGAAGCGTTGGCGGACGTCGCTGCGGTGGAGGCTGTCACGGCCGCCGCGGCCAAGCCTGACGCGGCCGGCGAGGTAGTAAAACACTAACGTTTTACCCCTGTTTTCCCCAAACAAGCGCTTTTAGAGCGCTTGTTTTATATTGAAACGTGAATTGCGCCCCCAAAGCGCTTGACACATATACAGTGTGGCTTGTTTAATACGCCTGCACATTTTTTTCGCCGGACAGCTGTGGTGCCAAAAGTGCCGCAACGATACGGTAAACGTTTTATACCTTTGTAATTGGGGATGCTAGTGAACAAGACTGAATTGATCGACCACATTGCTGAAAAAGCTGACATTTCCAAAGCCGCCGCTGCGCGCGCACTCGACGCTGTTATCGGCGGCGTGACGGAAACTTTGAAAAACAACGACAGCGTAACGCTGGTTGGTTTTGGCACTTTCTCGGTCAGCGAACGCGCTGAACGTACCGGCCGCAATCCGCGTACCAAAGAAGCGATCACGATCGAAGCAGCAAAAGTTCCGAAATTTAAAGCTGGTAAAGCTTTGAAGGATGCTGTAAACTAACGGACTTCGGTGAGGTGACAATCACCGGAAACATTTGGCGGCGCCTCCGGGTGCCGCGATTTCAAGGTTGAAGTTCTGCGAATCGCAGCCTTGAATGCAAATGCAAGCAGTACTGTGTATTTTTCGGAGTGGTAGTTCAGTTGGTTAGAATGCCGGCCTGTCACGTCGGAGGTCGCGGGTTCGAGTCCCGTCCGCTCCGCCAAAAAAATACGCTCTCAAGGAGTGGTAGTTCAGTTGGTTAGAATACCGGCCTGTCACGTCGGGGGTCGCGGGTTCGAGTCCCGTCCGCTCCGCCAGAATATAGAAGCCCGCGCTGCTGAATAAGTAGCGCGGGTTTTTCTTTTCCAGCGCCAGATTATCTCGGCGCGCCTGCTTTTAAAATCCCGTCCCGCCGTTTTGAATAAAACGCACCTCGATTTAAATCCGCTTTAAGCTGCGCCCGGTTTAATGCCTGGGCTGGCGCCTTGCCGTCCAGGCGGCGCCAGGGCAGGGCGCGCGCCCTGATTTACCCTTGCTATAGCGCTATGGGCATTGTAGAATCAGGAGATAATGGCTTGGGCGTCAGAATCCTGCTTTAGTTCCAGCGCCAAGTTGTTGAATCTAAAGGGGAAGTGGACATCTGTCCCGTCCATTCCGCCGAAGAAATCAAGGCGAACGCATGTTCGCCTTTTTTTATAGTGATCCACTCATCCCGAATTGGCTGACCATGTTTGAATTTATTCGTACCCATCGACGCTTGATGCAGTTTCTTCTGATGCTGGTCATCGTCCCGTCTTTTGCACTGGTCGGTATCAGCGGCTACCAAAGCTTCGGCGATGGCGCGAACACCATCGCCAAGGTCGGCGACCAGGTCGTTACGCAGCAGCAATATGAAGAAGCGCAACGCCAGCAGATCGACCGCTACCGCCAGATGATGGGCGAGCAGTTCGACCAGAAAATGTTTGACACGCCGGAAGCTCGCAAGAGCATCCTCGACAACCTGATTGCCGAGCGCGCCGTGGCCGCCGAAGTGGGCCGTAGCCGCCTGGTCATCAGCGATGCCGTGCTGCAAAAGGAAGTGCTGGACATCCCAGGCTTGACCTTGCCGGACGGTAAATTCGACCTGGAACGCTACAAGGCCATGCTGGCCGCCCAAGGCATGACGCCGCAGATGTACGATGCGCGCCGCCGCAGCGACCTGGCCCTGCAGCAACTGGCCGGCGCCGTGCAAGGCACCGCCTTCGCGCCGACAACCGTCGCCAAGCGCCTGTCCGACATCACCTCGGAAGAGCGTGAAGTGCAGGAACTGCTGTTGCCGATCGCCCAGTACGTGCCGGAAGTCAAAGTGACGGACGCCATGATCAAGGCCTTCTATGACAAGAACAGCAAGTTCTTCGAAATCCCGGAACAAGCGAAGGTCGAATACGTTGTGCTCGACGACAGCGCCGCGGGCGAACAAGTCGATGTCACCGACGCCGACGTCACCGCCTACTACGCGAAGAACCAGAAAGCCTACACGACGCCAGAAGCGCGCCAGGCCAGCCACATCCTGGTAGCCGTCAAGAAAGATGCCTCGGCCGCCGACAAGGCAGCCGCCAAGGCCAAGGCCGAAGCGATCCTGGCCGATGTACGCAAGGCGCCTGCCAGCTTCGCCGCTGTGGCGAAAGCCAAGTCGGAAGACCCGGCCTCGGCCGAGCAGGGCGGCGACCTGGGCGTGATCGGCAAGGATGGCTTGCCGGCACCGCTGCTGAGCGCTGTCAGCAAACTCAAGCAAGGCGAAATCAGCGATGTCGTCGCTTCGGACTTCGGCTACCACATCCTGACCGTCACCTCGCTCAAGCCGCAGCACGTGCGCGCGCTCGATGAAGTACGGGGCGAAATCACGGCCGACCTGCGCAAGCAATTCGCTGCCAAGAAATTCTCGGAAATGGCGGAAACGTTCACCAACACGGTCTACGAGCAATCGGACAGCCTGAAGCCGGTGGCCGACAAGCTGAAACTGAAAGTGGAAACCGTCGCCAACCTGTCGCGCACGCCGTCGCCGGCACTGGGCAAGGCGCCGTTCAACAATGCCAAGTTCCTCACCGCAATCTTCTCGAACGATTCGCTGAAGGACAAGCGCAACACGGAAGCCGTTACCGTTGCGCCGAATACCATGATCGCCGGCCGCGTGGTGGAATTCAAGCCCGCCTCGAAGCGTCCGCTGGCCGAAGTCGAAGCGATGATCCGTCAGCGCGTGACCCTGGAAGAAGCGGAAAAGCTTGCCAAGAAAGCGGGCGAGACCAAGCTGGCCGCCTTGAAGGCCTCCGGCGACGCCACCGGTTTCGGCGCCGCGCAATGGGTGTCGCGCAGCAAGCTCGACGGCATCAACCGTGCCGCCATCGCGCAAGTCATGAAAGCGGACACGAGCAAGCTGCCAGCCTATGTGGGCGTGGACTTGCCAGCCCTGGGCTATGGCATCTACCGCATCGCCAAGGTGCAGCAGCCGGTGCAAGTCGATGCGGCGCGCCGCCAGCAAGAGAAAGATCAGATCAGCGGCATCCTGGCGCAACAGGAAATGTTCGATTACGTCGAGTACCTGAAAGCCAAGGCCAAGGTGAAGATCGTCAAGCCGGTCACAGCGCCAGTCACAGCAACGCCGGAAGCGCCGTAATCAGTTTTAGCCCATAAAAATAGCCGCTCTCAAGCGGCTATTTTTTTGTCTGTGGAATGTGCTGCTTTACTTCGCGTTCAGCAAAGGCGCCAGCCGCGGCCAGATATTTTTAAGGATGGTCGGATGCGCTTGCGCATTCGGGTGCATGCGGTCGGCCTGGAACAGCTGCGGCTGGTCGGCGATGCCTTCGAACATGAAGGGCACCAGCGGCGCCTTCCACTCCTTCGCCAGCTTGCCGTACACGCCATAAAACTGCTCGCCGTAGGCGCGGCCATAATTGGGCGGCATGCGCATGCCCACCAGCACCACCTGCGCGCCCGATTTTTTTGCCGCCTCGCCCATGGCGCGCAGGTTCGCTTCGGCGGCCGCCACGGGCAAGCCGCGCAAGCCGTCGTTGGCGCCCAGTTCGAGCAGCACGACGTCGGGCCGGTGTTTGGCCAGCAGGGCGGGCAGGCGCGCGCGGCCCCCGCTGGTGGTCTCGCCGCTGATGCTGGCGTTGACGATGCGCGTGTCGTTCTTTTGCGCGGCCAGCCGCTGTTCCAGCAGCGCCACCCAGCCCGTACCGCGTGCCAGCCCATACTCGGCCGACAGGCTATCGCCGAGCACCAGCAGCGTTTTTGGTGCAGAATAGGCGTTCGTCATGCCTGACACCAAGAGCAGGGCTGCCGCAGGAAGCATGGCGAGGGTGCGCCGCCGTAATGGATTGCTGCCCTCGATACTTGTTTGTTCACGTAATTTCTTAAGATAGATCAGCATGCCCGAATTCCCTAAAGCGACTTCCACCAGTTTTCTCCCATCAGAAGCAGCAGCCCGGCGGCCTGCCGCAGCCAACAGCCAAAATGCCCGGCCGGCCATCGAAGTGGTCCAGCTGGCCAAGCGCGTACCCGATGCCGATGGTGAGCTGACCATCCTGCATCGCGTCGATTTTACCGTGCAAACGGCGGAGACGCTGGCCATCGTCGGCGCCTCCGGTTCCGGCAAGTCGACCTTGCTCGGTTTGCTGGCCGGACTGGACACGCCCAGCGAGGGCAGGGTCATGCTCGACGGCACGGATATCTTCGCCCTCGATGAAGACGGCCGCGCCGGTTTTCGCAAGGAAAAGCTCGGTTTCGTGTTCCAGTCCTTCCAGCTGCTGGCGCACCTGACGGCGCTGGAAAACGTCATGCTGCCGCTGGAATTGCGGGGCGACCCGCAAGCGAAGGACAAGGCGCAAGCCATGCTGGGCAGAGTGAACCTGGGCAGCCGCCTGAAACACTACCCGAAATACCTGTCCGGCGGTGAGCAGCAGCGCGTGGCGCTGGCGCGCGCGTTTGTGACGGAACCGCCTTTGCTGTTTGCCGATGAACCGACGGGCAGCCTGGACGCCGCCACCGGCGAGGCCGTGATCCAGCTGATGTTCGAGTTGAACCGCGAACGGGGTTCAACCCTGGTGCTCGTCACGCACGACAGTTCGATCGCGGCCCGTTGCGGCCGCACCATCACGATTGCGGCGGGCAGGCTGGTGTAATTACGGCGCGTGTTTGTCGGATTACGCGTTCCGCTAATCCGACCTACCCGACGTCCGATATCCTCAAGCCGTAGGTTGGATTAGCGCAGCGTAATCCAACACCTCCGCGCCGCATACCTATGCCGACAAGGCATTGATCAACCTGCGTATCGCCGGTATCAATTCCCCCGCCGTCAAGCCGATGGGGCCATTGCCTGCCGCCACCAGCGCGTCCGCCGCCGCGCCGTGCAGCCAGACGGCGCCGAGCGCCGCTTCCCATTCCGGCCAGCCCTGGGCCAGCAGGCTGCCGCACAGGCCGGACAGCACGTCGCCCGTGCCGGCAGTCGCCAGCGCGGGGCCGCCCGTGTTGTTGATGACGACCTGCCCATCGGGCGCGGCGATCACCGTGCCCGAGCCTTTCAAGACGACGATGACGCCCAGCTGCGTGGCCAGCTGGCGCGCCGCGCTCAGGCGGTCGGCCTGCACTTCGGCCACCGTCATGTCGAGCAGACGCGCCGCTTCCAGCGGATGCGGCGTCAATATCGTCGCGCCCGCGCCCGTGCGCACGGCCAGCGCCGATTGCAGCT
Organism: Janthinobacterium sp. GW456P; assembly: GCF_002127655.1. Lineage (GTDB taxonomy): Bacteria > Pseudomonadota > Gammaproteobacteria > Burkholderiales > Burkholderiaceae_D > Janthinobacterium. The sequence goes on along the minus strand of NZ_NEHB01000011.1, from coordinate 106,281 downwards.
CAGGCTCCGATGCCATCAGGTTCAGCGCGTCGGCGTCGAGCAGCAGCGGGCTGTCGCTGTCAATGGCACGCTGCAGCAGTTCCACCGTATCGGCGTCGTCGCCCAGGCCCGGCCCCGCCACCAGCGCGGAAAAATGCAGGCCAGAGAAATCCACGTCTTCGGCGTGCCGGCACATCAGCTCGGGCTGGCCGCTGTCGAAGGCGGGCGGCGCATCGGGAAACGCGATAGACACTCTGCCCGCGCCCGCATGCAGGGCGGTGCGGGCCGCCAGGATGGGCGCGCCGGCCATGCCTTGCGCGCCGCCGATGATGGCCACGCTGCCATAGCTGCCCTTGTGCGTATTCTGCCGGCGCGGCTGCAACTGGCGCGCGAACAGGTGCAGGCCGCCCAGCTGGGCCCTGGCTTCCGGCAGCAGGGATGGGGCGATGGCCAGCGCCGCCACTTCCACCTCGCCCGCGTAGTCGCGGCCGTTCGCCGTGTGCAGGCCCGGCTTGTCGCCGATGAAGGTGAGCGTATGCGTGGCGCGGATGGCGACGCCGTCGATGGCGCCCGTGTCCGCGTGCAGGCCGCTAGGCACGTCGAGCGCCAGCACGGGGCATTCGAGCTTGTTGACCAGCTGCGCCATGTCGCGGCATTCGCCGTCCAAGGGGCGCGACGCGCCGATGCCGAACAGGCCATCGATCACGAGGTCCCACGGCGCGGCGCCCACGGCAGCCGAGGCCATGCTGGTCGTCGCTTCCATGCAGCGCGCCGCGCTGTTGCGGGCGCGGCTCAGGGCCTGCTCGCGTTCGGGCGACGTGGCCGGTGCTTCGGGCGCCAGCCAGACGAGCACTTCAAGGCCACTGGCGGCCAGGTGCGCGGCCGCTTCCAGCGCATCGCCGCCGTTGTCGCCGGGGCCGGCCAGCACCAGCACGCGCCGGTGGCCGGCGTCTTCGCCGTCTTCCTGCGCGTGCAGCAGCTTCAGGGCGGCGCTGGCGGCGGCCTGGCCCGCGCGCTGCATCAGCAGCCCTTGTGGCAGGTCGCGCATGGCCGCTTGTTCGATGGCGCGCAGTTCGGCGATGGAGTACAGCGCGAGGGTGTTACCGGCAGAGTCGATCAGGGTCATGGGCGTGTTCCGTTAGTCAGCATGCCTTCAACATAAGGCCGAAGCGGGCGAAAGGCAAGGCGCGCACGCCTGAAACGCGCCCCTGTTTGGCGGCTACAATAGGCATCTAACATAAACGCGGGGGCAGGGCGATGGACTGGCAATTCTGGATCGACCGTGGCGGCACCTTTACGGACATCGTGGCGCGCCGTCCTGACGGCAGCCTGGCCACGCATAAACTGCTGTCGGAGAATCCGGGCCAGTACCGCGACGCGGCGCTGGCCGGCATGCGCCAGCTGCTGCAGCTTGCACCCGATGCGCCGCTGCCCGTCGAACAGGTGGGCGCCATCAAGATGGGCACGACGGTGGCCACCAACGCGCTGCTCGAACGCAAGGGCGAGCCTACCGTGCTGGCCATCACGCGCGGCTTTCGCGACGCCTTGCGCATCGCCTACCAGAATCGTCCGCAGCTGTTCGCGCGCCAGATCGTGCTGCCGGAACTGCTGTACGGCGACGTGATCGAGATCGATGAAAGGGTGGGCGCGCATGGCGAGGTGGTGACAGCGCTCGACGAGGCGGCCGCCCGCGCCGCGCTGGCGCACGCACATGCGCGCGGCGCGCGCGCCATCGCCATCGTGCTGATGCACGGCTACCGCCACCAGGCGCACGAGGCGCGGGTGGCGCAGCTGGCGCGCGCGGCCGGTTTTACGCAGGTGTCCGTGTCGCACGAGGTCAGTCCCATGATGAAACTGGTGGCGCGCGGCGACACCACGGTCGTCGACGCCTATCTGTCGCCCATCTTGCGCCGCTATGTCGACCAGCTGGCGATGGAGCTGCCCGGCGTGCACCTGCAATTCATGCAATCGAACGGCGGCTTGACGGATGCGCGCGCCTTCCAGGGCAAGGACAGCATCTTGTCCGGCCCCGCGGGCGGCATCGTCGGCATGGTGCGCGCCAGCGCGCTGGCCGGTTTTAACAAGGTCATCGGCTTCGACATGGGCGGCACGTCCACCGACGTGTCGCATTACGCGGGCGAATTCGAGCGCGTGTTCGAAACGCAGATCGCCGGCGTGCGCATGCGCGCGCCGATGATGAGCATCCATACGGTGGCCGCCGGCGGCGGCTCCATCCTGCATTTCGACGGCGCCCGCTACAAGGTGGGGCCGGACAGCGCGGGCGCCAATCCCGGTCCCGCTAGCTACCGGCGCGGCGGCCCGCTGGCCGTCACCGACTGCAACGTCATGCTGGGCAAGCTGCAGCCCGCCTTCTTCCCCCGCGTCTTCGGCCCCGACGCCGACGAGGCGCTGGACGCGGCCACCGTGCGCGCCCAGTTCGAAGCGCTGGCGCGCACGGTCGATAGCACGCCGGAGCAGGTGGCAGAAGGTTATATCGCCATCGCCGTCGGGAACATGGCCAACGCCATCAAGCAGATTTCCGTGCAGCGCGGCCACGACGTCACCGACTACACGCTGACCAGCTTTGGCGGCGCGGGCGGCCAGCACGCCTGCCTCGTGGCCGACGCGCTGGGCATGCGCACGGTCTTCATTCACAGCCTGGCGGGCGTGATGTCGGCCTACGGCATGGGCCTGGCCGACCAGAGCGCCATGCGCGAACAGGCCATCGAGGCGGCCTTGGGCACGGACCTGGCGCGCGATTTCGCGGCCCTGGGCGGCCTGGCGCGGGGCGACTTGCTGCGACAGGGCGTGCCAGCGGAGCGCATCGCGCTCGTGCAACGCGTGCACCTGCGCTACGAAGGCACGGATACGGCACTCGTCGTGCTGTTCGACACGGCCGCCGGCATGCAGGCGCAATTCGAAGCGGGTTACAAGAAACGCTTTTCCTTTTTGATGCCGACGCGCGCCCTGATCGTCGAAGCCATTTCCGTCGAAGCCATCGGCGCGTCCGACGCGCCGGAACCGGCCGCGCCCGCGTATGCTCTCCGTACAGACGCTCTGGCGCCTGTGCAGACGGTGGCCATGTACTGCGCCGGCGCCTGGCGCGACAGCGGCCTGTATGCGGCGGATAGCCTGCGTCCCGGCGATACCATCGACGGCCCGGCCATCGTCAGCGATGCCAACGCCACCACCGTGATCGAACCGGGCTGGCGCGCCGAAGTGACGGCGCACGGCCATTTGATATTGCGTCGTGCGGCCGCCTTGCCCGCCCGTGCCGCCATCGGGACGAATGCCGATCCCGTGAGGCTGGAAATTTTCAACAACCTCTTCATGTCGATCGCCGAGCAGATGGGCCTGCGCCTGCAGAACACGGCCCATTCCGTCAACATCAAGGAGCGGCTCGATTTCAGCTGCGCCATCTTCGACGCGCAAGGCCAGCTGATCGCCAACGCGCCGCACATGCCCGTGCATCTCGGTTCCATGGGCGAGAGCATCCGTACCGTCATGACGCGCAATGCGGGCGCCATGCGGCCGGGCGATGTCTTCATGCTGAACGACCCGTATCACGGCGGCACGCATTTGCCCGACGTGACGGTGATCTCGCCCGTGTTTGACGAAGCGGGCGAGGCCATCCTGTTCTATGTCGGTTCGCGCGGCCACCATGCCGATATCGGCGGCAGCACGCCAGGCTCCATGCCGCCCGACTCCGGACGCATCGAGGAAGAGGGCGTCCTGATCGACAATTTCAAGCTGGTCAACGGCGCCACCGGTTTGCTGCGCGAAGCGGAAACCCTGGCCCTGCTGGCGGGGGCCAGCTGGCCCGCCCGCAATCCGCGGCAAAACCTGGCCGACCTGCGCGCCCAGGTGGCGGCCAACCAGAAGGGGGCCGAAGAACTGCATAATATGGTCGCGCATTTCGGTTTGCCTGTCGTGCAAGCCTACATGGGCCACGTGCAGGACAATGCCGAGGAAGCCGTGCGCACGGTCATTACGACCTTGAAGGATGGCAGCTATGCGCTGGACCTCGACAACGGCGCGCGCATCCAGGTGGCGATCAAGGTGGACGTGGCGCAGCGCAGCGCCGTCATCGACTTTACGGGCACGTCCGCCCAGCTGCCGAACAATTTCAATGCGCCGTCGGCCGTCTGCATGGCGGCCGTGCTGTATGTGTTCCGCACCCTGGTCGACGACGACATTCCGCTCAATGCGGGCTGTCTGAAGCCCTTGACCGTGATCATCCCGCCCGGCTCCATGCTCAATCCGCGGTATCCGGCTTCCGTCGTCTCGGGCAATGTGGAAACCTCGACCTGCATCACCAACGCCCTGTATGGCGCGCTGGGCGCGATGGCCGCTTCGCAGGGGACGATGAACAATTTCACGTTCGGCAGCGAGAAATATCAGTATTACGAGACGATAGCGGGCGGCTCGGGCGCCGGCCCCGGTTTCGACGGCACGGACGTGGTGCAGACGAACATGACCAATTCTCGCCTGACGGACCCGGAAATCCTCGAGTGGCGCTTTCCCGTGCGCCTCGACAGCTATCGCATCCGCGCCGGATCGGGCGGCGCGGGGCGCTGGCATGGCGGCGATGGCGGCGTGCGCCGGGTGCGCTTCCTCGAGCCGATGACGGCGGCCATCCTGTCGAACAACCGGATTATTGCGCCGTTCGGCATGGACGGCGGCGCGCCGGGCGCGCTGGGGCGCAACTACGTCGAGCGCGCGGATGGCACGGTCGAGCCACTGGCGCATATCGGCAAGACCGCCATGCAGCCTGGCGACGTGTTCGTGATCGAGACGCCGGGCGGCGGCGGTTACGGCAAGACGGAATAGGCCGTCGCTCCGCTCAGCTGCGCGCGCACCTGGCCCACGTCGCGCATGGGGGCGCGGCCGAACTGGCGGCTGTATTCGCGGCTGAACTGCGATTCGCTGGCGTAGCCGACCCGGTAGCCGGCCGTGCCGGCGTCGATCTGTTCGACCAGCATGAGGCGCCGCGCTTCCTGCAGGCGCAGCAGCTTCTGGTACTGCATCGGCGTCATGGCCGTAATGGCCTTGAAGTGGTGGTGCAGCGAGGACATGCTCATGTTCGCCATGCCGGCCAGGTGTTCGATGCGCAGCGGCTGCGCGTAATGGTGCTTGATCCAGTCGATGGCTTGCGCCACCTGGTGCGACTGGCTGCTGGCCAGCGCCATGTGGCGCAGGCGCGCGCCGACGGGGCCATTGAGCAGGCGGTAGGTCAGCTCGCGGCGGATCAAGGGTGCCAAGGTGGCGATATCCCCCGGTTTGTCCAGCAGGCGCACGAGACGCAGCATGGCGTCGAGCAGGTCTGGCGACACGTCGCTGACGGAAATGCCGCGCGTGGCGGGCAGGATTTTCTGCTGCGCCGCGCCGGCTGCGCCGCCGGCGCTTTCGCTGTCGAGCAGCGCGGCCACGTCGGCGATGTCGATACCGAGCACCACGCACAGGTGCGGCTTATCCTCGCTCGCTTCCACCACGCGCACCTGCACCGGCAGGTCGACGGACGTCAGCAGGTATTGCATGCGGCTGTAATGGAAGGTTTCCGTGCCCAGGGTGACGTCCTTCGCACCTTGCGCGATGATGGCCACGCTGGGCCGCGCCGCATGGAACAGCGATTCCGTGACGGAGGACTGGCGGTGAAACGTCAGGTTGCCGATCGCCGTCGTGAAGTCGCCCGTGCGCGGCGCGTGGCGGACGATCAGGGCGGCGATTTCATCTTGCGGGGGGATCTGTGCGGGCATGGAGGTCAGTATGCGTGAGGCAAGGAAGGGCAGGGGCTGATCTTACGCAGATTTGGAGGATCGTGCAAAGGTCTTGCAGGATCGCGGTAACGGCGGCGCGGCATCTCGGGCACACTTGTGCAATCGCATGCATGGCACGCGTCCCCCCTCGTCACACAATACAGATACAGGAGTTTTCATGACCAGCATCGCCAAAGGCTACGCCGCATTCGGCCCGACCTCCGCACTGCAACCGTTCACGTTCGAGCGCCGCGCCCCGCGCGCAGACGACGTCGCCATCTCGATCAAATACTGCGGCGTATGCCATTCCGACATCCACCAGGCGCGCGACGAATGGGGCGGCGCCGCCTTCCCGATGGTACCCGGCCATGAAATCGCCGGCGTCGTCACGGCCGTCGGCGCCAATGTGAGCAAGTTCAAGGTGGGCGACCACGTGGGCGTGGGCTGCTTCGTCGATTCCTGCACCACCTGCAAGACGCGCAACGTGGACCTGGAACAATACATGCCAGGCCTGATCCAGACCTATAACGGTGTCGAAGCGGATGGCAAGACGGCCACGCAGGGCGGCTACTCGGACAGCATCGTCGTCAAGGAAGGCTATGTGCTGTCGATTCCCGACAACCTGCCGCTGGACGCGGCCGCGCCGCTGCTGTGCGCCGGCATCACGCTGTACTCGCCGCTGAACCACTGGAAGGCCGGCCCTGGCAAGCAGGTCGCCATCCTGGGCATGGGCGGCCTGGGCCACATGGGCGTCAAGATCGCCCACGCCATGGGCGCCGAAGTGACGGTGCTGAGCCAGACCCTGTCGAAGCGCGAAGACGGCCTGCGCCTGGGCGCCGACCATTACTACGCCACCAACGACGCGGACACGTTCAGCAAGCTGGCCGGCACCTTCGATCTGATCATCTGCACGGTGGGCGCGGCCATCGACTGGAACCAGTACATCAACCTGCTGAAAGTCGATGGCAACATGGTCATCGTCGGCATCCCGGACGGTGCCGTGCCGCCCGTGAACGCCTTCGGCCTGGTGGGCGCGCGCCGCAGCCTGTCCGGCTCCATGATCGGCTCGATCAAGGAAACCCAGGAAATGCTGGACTTCTGCGGCAAGCACAATATCGTGTCCGACATCGAGATCATCCGCATCCAGGATATCAATGAAGCGTTTGAGCGCGTGGTCAAGAGCGACGTCAGATATCGTTTCGTGATTGACATGTCATCGCTGTAACACCCGGCGCGCCTGTGTTTGTTGGATTACGCGCCTTGCGCTAATCCAACCTACGCATATCCAGCGTTCCGGCAGGTCGGATTAGCGCGTAGCGCGTAATCCGACAATCCCGCCAGCTTCCCATCCCCGTCCAAAATCAAGCTCCCACATCAATTTTTCTTTCATTGCGTCAAAAATCGGCATAAAATGAAACCGTACGGTACAGTTTCACTACGTAGATTTAAAAAATCAGCCATCCCCGGCGTGTTTGCCTGGGCAGGGGAGGCGTCATGGATAAAAAATGGACACTTCAGTAAATAAAGGCGCGCCGGCGATCCCGGCGGTCTTCAGGGGCAAGCGGCTTGCCCTGACGGCTTTCGGTATCTTTCTTGGATTTTCCGGCCTGGCCCTGGCGGCGGGCGGCATCGAACTCATCACCCTTGGCGGTTCCCGGTATTACCTGCCGGCCGGTCTGGGCCTCATCCTCGCCGGCGTGCTGTATCTGCGCCGCAAACCGCTGGCCAGTGCCGTCGTCGCCGCGCTTGTCGTCGCGACACTGATCTGGGCTGTGTGGGAAATCGGCTTCGCCTTCTGGCCCATGGTGCCGCGCCTGGCGCCGTTCTTCGTCATCGGCCTGGTGGCCGCCTTGCTGCATCCGTGGCTGGCAGGGCGTGCTCACGGTGGCCAGTCGCGCGGTTTCGCGGCCCTGCTTGCCGTCGTGCTGGCGGCTGGTTTCGCCTCGATGTTCAAGCCGCATGGCGTGACGGAGGCCACGGCGCAGCCGGTGCAGGATGCGGTGACGGCCATCAATGACGGCAGCGCCAACTGGACGCATTACGGCTATGGACCGCAAGGCACGCGCTTCGCCCCGTACACGCAGATCGGCAAGCAGAACGTCGACCAGTTGCAGGTGGCGTGGACCTACCTTTCGGGCGAGCTGGCCGAAGGCGCGTCCGAATCGCAAAACACGCCGCTGCAGATCGGCGACACCATCTATACATGCACGCCGATGAGCAAGGTCATCGCGCTCGACGCGGACACGGGCCAGGAGCGCTGGACCTTCGATCCGAAGCCGGCCAACACGAAGACGTGGAACCGCTGCCGCGGCGTCGGCTACTACGAGCCGGCCAAGGTGACAAAGCCGTTCCAGTTCGAGGGCATGCAGGCGGCCGGCGCGCCGGTGGCGGGCGCGTGCGCGAAGCGCATCGTGCAAGTGACCATGGATGCGCGCCTGATCGAGATCGACGCGCAGACGGGCCAGCAGTGCGAGGGCTTCGGCGACAAGGGCTCCGTCGACCTGACGGTCGGCCTGGGCAAGGTCAAGATGAACGTGCCGTACTACGCCTACACGTCCGCGCCCACGGTGGCGCGCAACCTGATCATCCTTGGCGGTTGGGTCTTCGACGGCCGCTCCACCGATGAACCGTCTGGCGTCGTGCGCGCCTACAGCGCCGACACGGGGGAACTGGTGTGGGCCTGGGACCTGGGCAATCCGGCCATCACGAAGCTGCCGCCGGAAGGGCAGACCTACACGCGCAGCACGCCGAACATGTGGTCGGCGCCTGCCTTCGATGATGCGCTGGGCCTGGTCTACCTGCCGACGGGGAACGAGCAGCCCGATTTCTGGGGTGGCAAGCGTCCGCCGCTGACAGAGAAGTATTCGTCGGCCATCGTCGCCCTCGACATGGCCACGGGCCGCGAGCGCTGGACGTATCAAACCGTCCACCACGATATCTGGGATTACGACGTGGCCGCGCAGCCGGCCTTGTACGACGTCCCGGACGGCAAGGGCGGGAAAATTCCCGCGCTGGTGCAGCTGACCAAGCGGGGCCAGATCTTCATGCTGGACCGCCGCACGGGCAAGCCGATTGCCGAAGTCATCGAAAAAGCCGTGCCGCAGGAGCACGCGGCCGGTGACTGGGTGTCCAAAACGCAGCCATATTCGACCGGCATGCCGGCCCTCGGTGCGGAAACCCTGACGGAGCGCGACATGTGGGGCGCCACCTTCTTCGATCAGCTGGCCTGCCGCATCAGCTTCCGCAAGCTCAATTACCAGGGCGAGTTCACGGCGCCAAGCACGAAAGAGACCTTGATCTATCCGGGCTACTACGGCGGCTTCAACTGGGGCGGCGCGGCCGTCGATGAAAGCAATGGCTATATGTTCGTCAACGATATCCGCATGCCGCAAGTGGTCAAGCTGGTGCCGCGCGAGACGGTGGACGTGGCCAAGCTGACGGCTGGCCATGGCGTGGGCAGCACTTATCCGATGGCTGGCACGCCGTTCGTCATCGATCACAAGGCCTTCAATTCGCCGCTGGGCATACCGTGCCAAAGCCCGCCGTGGGGCGTGTTTGCCGCGATCGACCTCAAAACGAAGAAAAAAGTGTGGGAGCGTCCGGCCGGCACGGTGCGCGATGCCGTCATCGACGGCGTGCGCGCAAGCCTGCCCATCCCGCTGGGCATGCCCACCCTGGGCGGCGGCGTCAGCACGGCGTCCGGACTGGTGTTTTATGCGGGCACGCAGGATTACTATTTGCGCGCCATGGATATCGCCACGGGCCGTGAAGTGTGGAAGGCGCGCATGCCCGTCGGTTCGCAAGGCACGCCGATGACCTACATGTCGCCCAAGTCGGGCCGCCAATACGTCGTGGTGGTCGCGGGCGGCGCCCGCCAGAGCCCGGATCGGGGAGATTACGTGATAGCATACGCGCTTCCCAAGACACAGTAAGAGTTTGCTTCATGCCCCAGTTGCGCACCGTTCCCGCTTCCCCTAGTACCCGAAGCGAGGAGCGGCGGCGCAAGCTGCTGGTGGCGGCATCCAGGCTCTTTCTTGACTCAGGCTACGACGGCGTCAGCATGGACGCCATCGTGGCCGAGGCGGGCGGCTCGAAAGCCACCGCCTACCGCTACTTCGGCAGCAAGCAGGAATTGCTGGTCGCCGTGGTCGAATACCTGTGCGCCGACTTCATCATCGCGCTGCGCCAGCTCGATACGTCGCAAGCGGGCCTGGAGCAGGGTTTGCAGCTGATCCTCGATGAACTGGTGGCCGTCGTCACCAGCCCCCGCCACGTGGATTTCTACCGCCTCGTCGTCACGGGCGCGGCCGCCGTGCCGGCCGTGGGCCAGACCTGGTACGAGCACGGCCCGCAAGTGTGGCACGCATTGATCCTGCGCCTGCTGGAGCAGCAGCGCGCCCAGGGCCGCATCGCCCCCGACACTTCGTTTTCCAATCTGCCGCAGATCCTGTTCGACGCCGTCTTCTCGCACCTGACCACGCGCACCGTGATGCTGGGGCAGGGCGGCGATGCCGCCACGTTCCGGCCATTGATCGCGGAGCTGATCGAGCTGGTGGTGGCGCGCGTGGCGCGCAGGGCCGATTAGCGAGGCCGCCGAAGCCCGGCAGGTCCGCAATCCGACTGTGGTGCTGCGGCGACTATCCATGTTACCTGGGGCGCAGCCGAGGAGCCGCCGCCTGCCAACGCGCTCGCCCGTGATGGCTCGCGGGACGGAACGTCGCACCGGCGGTTTTGTTCCTCGCCAGCAAAGAGGKGCCGTTCATCACCGGCGACAGCCTCACGCCCGATGGGGCAATGGTCATCGACGCTGCGCGTTGATGCGCGGGGACCACCTCCGCCGGCAACTATAGATGAGGCCGCAGGCGCGCCCATCATCCTGGCATTTTTTTATTTGAGAAACTCAAACCGAACACTTTGCCGGCCACTGGATGCCCGGCAGCGTCACGAACCGCAGGCTTGCGCACAGTCATTGTTCGCTCCGGTGCATGGATCAGCTTGGCCGCAGTGCTTGCGCACGCGCCGTCAAACAGGCCGCCAGCAGCAGTACCGCCGCGCTGGCGATGAAGGTGCTCTGGTATCCACTCTTGTCGAATAGCAAGCCGCCGATCGTGGAGCCCAGGGCGATGGCGAGTTGCACGACGGCCACCATCAGCCCGCCACCCGCCTCGGCGTCCCGGGGCAGCGTTGTCGCCAGCCAGGACCACCAGCCGACCGGCGCGGCGGTCGCGACGACGCCCCATATGCCCAGCAGTAGCGCCACGGCAGCGACCTGGCCGCCAACGAGGGTCAGCGCCACCGCGATCAATGCCATCAGGACGGGAATGCTGACCAGCGTACGGGAAAAATTCCAGGCCAGGAACTTGCTGATGACGGTGGTGCCGATAAAGCCGCCTGCGCCCATTGCCAGCAGCATGAGCGACAGCGTGGAGATGTCGACGTGCGTCACGCTTTCAAGAAAGGGGCGCACATAGGTGAACAAGGCGAACTGTCCCATGAAAAACGTGCTGACCGCCAGCATGCCCAGGGCGACCTTCGGGTCCCGCAGGAGTCTGAAGACATTGCGGGAGCCCGCCGCGCGCGCCTGGGGCGGCATGGAAGGCAGGCTGACCCACTGCCAGATCAAGGCAATCATGGCCACTGGCACCAGGCACAGGAAAGCGCCACGCCATCCGATGACGGCACCGAGGTAGCTGCCCAGGGGCGCGGCGACGACGGTCGCCAGCGCATTGCCGCCGTTGAAGATGGCCAGGGCGCGCGGCACCTGCCGGGCAGGCACCAGGCGCATCGCAGTGGCCGCCGACAAGGACCAGAAGCCGCCCACCACCACGCCGATCAGCGCACGTCCCGCCATGTACAGATAATAGTTCGGCGCCATCGCGACGACGGCACCGGACACGGCCATCAGCGCGGTCAGCGCCAGCAGGAGCGTCTTGCGATTCATGCCGCCGGCCAGCGCCGAAATCGACAGGCTGGTGAGCACGGCGAAGGCGCCGGAGATGGCAATGCCCTGTCCCGCCAGGCCTTCGCTGACCAGCAGATCCCTGGCCATCGGCGTCAACAGGCTGACGGGCATGAATTCCGAGGCGATCAGCGCGAAAACGCACAGCGTCATCGCAAAGACGCCGCCCCACATGGCCGGCTGGGGTGCACTGTTCCCGTGCGCGCCAGCCAGGCTGCCGCTCCCTATTGGTGTGGTCATCGCTTGCGCCTATGCCAGATGCTGGTGGAAGAAGGCGCCCAGCTTGTCCCAGGGGATAAATGTCACCCGATCGTACAGATCGACATGTCCCGCCCCTGGAATGATGACGAGTTCCTTGGGCTGGGCCGACAGCCGGAAGGCGTCTTCGCTGAATTCCCTGGAATGCGCCTGGTCGCCCGTGATGAACAGCATGGGACGGGGCGAAATCGTCTCGATGTCGTTGAATGGGTAAAAGTTCATGAACTTGACGTTGCTGGCCAGCGTCGGGTGCGTCGTCAGTTCGCGCGATGAACCCGCCGGTGTGTACTCGCCGCGCGGCGTGCGATAGAAGTCGTAGAACTCGCGCTGGATCGGATGCGTATCGCCGTCCAGCTTGTGCACGGTGCCGCCCGTGTACCGGATGGCGCCACCGGTAAATTCCGCATGGCGCTGTTGCGCCGCCTCGGCAATGATCCGCTGGCGCTGCTCGGGCGTCTGCGAGTGGTTCAGCGCATGGCGGTTGGCGGCGCCCATGTCGTACATGCTGACGGTGGCGATCGCCTTCATGCGCGTATCGATCTTGGCGGCACTGATGACAAAACTGCCGCTGCCGCAGATGCCGAGAACGCCGATGCGTTCCCGGTCGACGAACGGCTCGGTGCCCAGATAGTCGACCGCGGCGCTGAAGGCTTCGGCGTAGATGTCCGGCGCCACGGCATTGCGCGGCTGGCCTGCGCTCTCGCCCCAGAACGACTGGTCGATGGCCAGCATAACGAAGCCTTGTTCGGCCAGTTTTTGCGCATACAGGTTCGAACTTTGCTCCTTTACCGCGCCCATCGGATGGCCGATGATGATCGCGGGATGCCTGGCATTGCGGTTCAGGTCCTTCGGTGTGAACAGGTTGCCGACGACCCGCATCCGGTACTGGTTGTTGAAACTGACCTTGCGCGACGCGACTGTCGCACTCCTGTAGAAGTTGTCAGCCTTGCCGGACATATCCGGCGCTGGCTTGCTATCGGCAGCGAATGCCGGACTGCCGGCAAGGGGAAGGCCGCCCAGCGCGGCCATGCCGGTGCCGGCGGTTTTCAAAAAATCGCGGCGTGCTACATCATCTATGTTCATCTCTGTTTCTCCAGTTCGTTCGGTATGGGCGTATTCCGTTCAGCGACATCGTACGTGGCGCCTGGGGCGTTGGCGCACCGAAAACGCGAACAGGTATATGTGCTGGAGCCATGAATACTGTGTATATTGATATCTACAATTCACACATTCACCTTGATGTCATGGGCGGCCGGGCTGCATGCCGGGACATCATCCACGGCAGGTTTCAGGAGTCATCAACATGGCCAGAGACAATATTATTGATATTCTTATATTTTTCGAGGTGGCTCGACAACGCAGTTTCACCCGCGCCGCCATCAAGCTCGGCATGTCGCAATCCACGCTCAGTCACATCATCCGCGATCTGGAAGCCCGGCTGGGCGTGCGGCTGCTGCATCGCACGACGCGCAGCGTTTCGCCCACGGAAGCGGGCGAGCGGCTGCTGAGCAATGTCGCGCCGCGGCTTGAAGAGGTGCATGCGGAAATCGCCGCCGTGAGCGATTTGAACGGCAAGCCGGCGGGCACGGTGCGCATCACTGCGATTGACCATATTATCGATACATTGCTGTGGCCAAGACTGGCGCCGGTGCTGCCGCACTATCCCGACCTGCATGTGGAGATTCAATCGGACTACAAGCTGATCGATATCGCGGCGGACCGCTATGACATAGGCGTGCGTTATGGCGATCAGGTCGAGGAAGATATGATTGCAGTCAGGCTGACGCCGGATATTCCTACCATGATCGTTGGCTCGCCCGACTACTTCTCCTGGCATGCGCAACCCGTCAAGCTGGAAGATCTGATGAAACATAATTGCATCACGCTGCGGCTGGCAGGCAGCGGTGGCATTTATGCGTGGGAACTGCGGCATGAAGGGCGCAAAGTGGAAGCCCGGGTGAGGGGCCAGGCCGTATTTACCAGCGCCGTGCCCATGGTCCAAGCCGCCTTGAGCGGCAATGGCCTGGCATTCGTGACGGCCGATCTGGTGGCCGACCATGTACGCGAAGGGCGATTGATCAGCGTCATGCGTGACTGGTGTGGAAAGTTTCCCGGCCTCCATGCCTACTATCCCAGCCGTCGCCATGAATCGAGGGCGCTAAGGATTGTCGTCGAAGCTATCCGTCACAAGGAGTAAGCGCAGCGCCAGCGCCGGCGAACAGGTGGTGGCAGCCGGGATTCCCGGCAAGCCGCCGTAGCCCCCGTAAAAGCCTGAACTATTGCCGGCGATGCAGTCAGCGGCCCGGGCTAGGGCCTATTCTGGCGTGATGCCGCCAGGGGCGAATGATATAGTGGCGGAAATGTATTCAATGAAAGAAACTGCCATGAAAAACGACGCTACCGCTCGACCGCAAGCGGCCCAGGCTCCTACCAAACTCAGCAAAGGAGACTTCGTCACCGCACTGCGAAAACTGCTGCAAGAGGCCGGGAAGGGCGGCGATACCAGCGTAGACGTACGCGCTGCCAACCTGCACACCATCGTCGGCATCTATCCGGCGCGCGGCCATTCGATGCCGACCTGTTGCACGGTGATGTATGAAGAGATGCAGCCTGGTGACGAGATACTGCTGACGCCATCGGGCGGCAAAGGACCCACGCTGCTGGTACGGTACAAACTCCCGCGCTGAAAATCGCGGGTGACGCTGCTGGTGGCGATTCGGCGCGCCATGCGGCTTCATCCGCTTGCGCCCCGAAGCAGCCCTTCAAAGGCTGCGTTTTGCTTACGTCGAGTGTTAATAAGGAACATTGATGCGTTACATGCGAAGGGCATGGGCGGGACGGACCTTCATCGCGATCCACGCTTGTCGACTGGCTGCCGCCAATGCAACGAAGCTGGTCACGACGAGCGCGAGCAGCAGGGGCAGGAACCCGGCAGGCGCCCGTTCGACCCAGGTAGACAAATAACGTGCGATGGCCACGGCCGCAATCGGCAATCCTGCTAACGCGCTGATCAACAGCATGTTTCCGATGCCGTGCAAGACAAGCATGCCGATAGCAGAGTCACTTGCACCATGGAGTTTTCGCAAGACAATTTCCTTAGCACGGCGTTGCACTGTATCGGCCGACAGGACATAGGTTCCAAATGCTGCAAGGGTCAGTGCGATACCTGTTGCCAGTGCGAGCAAGCTGGCCAGGCGCGCATCGTCAGCATAATTGGCGGCGAGTACGCTCGCCGCTGGTTGGATGGATGGTATGGACGAGGGAAAGTAACTTGGCCATATTGATCGGATGGCATCCACCACCTGGATAGATTCGCCATTCGTGCGCACGCTTAAAGCTGTACCGCCCGTGCTTAACTGGAACGCCATCGGTGCCGGTGTTTCTCGCAATGACTGGAACCGCAGCGGTGGCGCGATCCCGATGACACGACCCGGGACCTGCTTGTTGTCGAAACTCGTCGTGATGACGATTTGGCCAAGTGCTGCTTGCGCATCGGCAAAGCCGAGCTGGCGTGCCGCAAGTGCATTGAGGACCAGCGGTACGGAATCGTCGTCATGGTCCAGCGTTGGATCGAACAAGCGCCCGGCTTCCGGCTTGATGGCGTAAAGCATAAAAAAATTGCGGCTGACTTGCTTGATTTCCATCGTCGCACTGGTGCCATCTGGACGTTTCAGGTCGCGGCGCCATGTGTCGTTATGACGACCGATCGCGTCATCCGACACAGCTACGTCTTGTATCCCGGGTGCCGCCGCTAAAGCCGTCATCAGGCCGCGCGCTTGCGCGCTGTATTTGACCTGTTCAGGCATATCCACGATCAGTATGGAACCCGGATCGAAACCAGGCGAAGCACGCATGGCATAACTTGTCTGCCAGGCAATGGCTAACGTCATACTGGCAAATCCCATCGCTGCGCTTAGCTGTGCCACGGTCATGATGCGCCGCAGGCGTGCAGTCGCACGCGATTCAGTTGCCATGCGCCCAGCCAATGATTCTGCAGGAAGGACAGACCAGGCGATCCATGCCGGCCAAGCCGCTGTCAACAGCCCGAGCCCGAAGACTAGGGCTACAACCCAGCCCAGGTCGCCAACTGTGAAGGCGTCTTGGAGCTGGCGGTCAACTAGGCTTGAAAACAGCGGCAGTGCCAGCCACGCCAGGAGCAGACCCACAGAAGCAGCCAGGACGGTGATCAGCCATGCCTCCACCAGCAATTCCAGCGCAATGCTCCAACATGAGGCGCCGAGCACCTTGCGCATGGCCAGTTCACGCTGGCGTCTCACTACCCGCACGGTCGCCAGGTTAACGAAATTGATCGAAGCCAGAACAAGGATAAGCACGGCGACAGCGGCAAGGCCGGCAACGACAACGGGATCGCCCCGCTGGCCGGCGCCGGCGATGAAATTTCCCTTGATGCTAGTATCGAAATACGCTGCGTCGAGCCGTGCCAGCGCAATGTCCATTACCGGGCGACGGCCCAGGCGCGCTTTAATGTCGGGACTCTGTTGATGTAATGCCGGTGCACCGTCGACTGCGTCCTGCAACTGCCGTGCAAGCATCGGCACGGACGCGCCGGCACGCACACGCACCAGAAGCTTGCCCGGCCAGCCTTTGCGGCCGGTTAGCATTTCATCGCGGACATCGGCCGCGAGCGTTGAATCTGTGCCCAGCAGTGCTTCAAATGGCATGGTGGTATTCGCAGGCGGCGTACGCAGCACTGCGCCAACCCGTAATAATTTACCTTCCGCAAGCAGACTGCGTCCCATGGCCCGCGTGGTGCCAAAGAGCCGCATTGCAGTCAATTCAGTGACCGCGACCCGGTCAGGTGCCGCCAGTGTTGTGGCAAGATCGCCCTGTACTTCCCTGAGGCCCAGCATCTCGGCAAATCCCGGCAAGACAGTCAGGCTTTTCAGGGCATTTAGCTTACCGTCGACGTTGACAGTCAGGCCCGTTGACTCGGGACGTGATGGCAAGTACCCGGTGGCCGCAGCTACACCGGGTGTTGCGGCTGCCACGGATCGTAGCAGTAATGGCGCTTGATCGTACCAAGGCCCTGTCGGATCGACATTGTCGCGTTGTTTGACAACGTATACGTGCTCGACATCGGGCACTTCCGCGTTGTATTGCAAGCAGTACCGCACCAAGCCGAGAATCAGCATGGCTGAAGCAATGCCGATAGCGAGGGTGGCAATGACAATAGCGGCGTAGGCGGGCTCCCGTCTGAGTGCGCATGCGCTTCGGCGCATCGTGGTCAATAACATATTCGCTCTCCGCTCAGGCTGGCTGCAGGGCGTCGACCAGGATACGGCCGTCGAGCAGCCGCACCGTGCGAGACGCCTGGGCAGCGTGCGCCGGCGAGTGTGTCACCATGACGATGGTCGTGCCATCAGCATTGATCTGGCGAAGAATGCGCATTACCTCGTCGCCATGGGCTGTATCAAGATTACCCGTTGGCTCATCAGCAAGCAACAGCGCCGGATTGGCGACAAGAGCACGCGCGATGGCCACACGCTGTTGCTGCCCGCCGGAGAGCTGCGACGGGCGGTGACCGGCGCGATGCGCCACGCCTAGTCGTTCGAGGATCGCAGCGACCCGCACCTTGCGCTGCGCTGCAGGTACATCCATGTAGTCGAGTGCCAATGCCACGTTTTCGGCAACCGTCAATTCTTCGATCAGGTTGAAATTCTGGAAAATAAAGCCGATACGGCCGCGTCGTAATCCATTGAGCTGTGCTTCGCTCCAACCCGCCACATTGCGGCCGTCGAACCAGCATTCACCGCCGTCGGGCGCGTCCAGCAGTCCCAGCAAGGCCAGGAGCGTCGACTTGCCACAGCCGGACGGCCCGGTGATCGCCAGATATTCGCCCGCAGCGATGGTGAGGTCAATCCGGTCAAGCGCCGTCGTGTGCACATCGCCGCCACGATACGTTTTCGTTATGTTGACGAGCTTGAACATGCTTTCCTGTTGTATGCGATTCAATTGCATGATTGTGTCATTTCCCTGATAGACATGTTAGTGGGTGAGATGAAGATGCTGCGCCGTGGCATACGGCGCGTAAGACGACACGATGACTTGCTCGCCGACAGCAAGGCCGGCGAGTATTTCGATCTGCGTGCTGCTGCGTCGGCCTATGCGCACGGCCCGGCGCTTTGCTTGTACGCCATCGGCTTCCAGGACAAATACCCAGGCTCCGCCTGTGTCATTACTGAATGAATCATTGGGAAGGAACAAGCTAGTCCGCGCAGCATCCAGTGTGATCAGGACGTCCACGCTCTGGCCTGGGCTGAGAGTCACCGGCTGGCCATCAAGCAACGTCAACTCAACCGTGAATTTTCCGTCGCTCACTTGCGGATAGATGCGGCTGACAGCCACGCGCTGGGTCCGGCCATCGATCACCGCTATCCCCGGCCGTCCCGTGGCAAGGCGGCGCAAATAGTATTCGTCAAGTTGGGCCGCTAAACAAAATTGCGCGATGTCATCGATGCGTCCGAGGCGCTGTCCTGACCGGACAGTTTCACCCACCTGCAATTTGAAATCTGCCAGGCGGCCGGCAACGGGCGCGCGCACTGCCAGTGCATCTACGCCGGCGTTCACCAGTTTCAAGCCATCTTCCAGTCTAGAGACGGCCTGAGCAATCTGGCCGATGGCGTCCCGTCTGGCGGTCGCTTCGCTCCTGCCGGCGGCGTCTTCGCTGGCTAGCGCGTGGCGCTGCCGCGCCAGCTGGTCCGCCACTTCTTCCAAGGCGGCGCCCGATACGAAACCCTGCTTGGCCAGAGCCGAGCTCCTCGCAAATTGCTTTTCAGCCTGAGCGACAGCAAACGCGAGGTCGGCGCTGCGGCGCGCACTGTCCGCCCGACTGGTTTCACCCGCGAGGCGCAGGTTCAGCAAGTTCGAAATCTGCTGCGCATGCTCAGCCTCGCGTGCAAGCATCTCCAGCAGGCGCTGTGGATTCGACAGTCGGAACAGTAATTCGCCCTGGCGAACCAGCGCGCCATCGCGCACCATCACTTCTTCAGCCCGGCCATTTTCCACCACATCCAGCACGACCGAGTGCAGCGGCTGGGCGGTCGCACGCGCGGCCACGTCGTCACGCAGGACACCGCGTTGGACAACAGCGATGCGCACGCTGGCGGCGGGTACCTGCAGTCCGCGCGGCCACAGCCACCAGGCCAGTGCGGCAAACCCAATCAGGAAGAGTAACGTGGCCATTACCATGACCCGGCGCCGGCTACGCTGGCGTAGGATCGGTCGGTCCATTGCCGCCCCGGTAGGGCGAGATGAGCTTGCGCTGTGGTCTGTTATCATGATTTTAATACAGCAACATCCGTGCCACGCGGTTTCGGACCAATCGACCGTTACTTTTTTCACTTGCCCACTCATTCGTTCGCAATCGCACATGCAAACTGTCCACATCCGGACACTTTTGGCAAAGTGATATCGCGCTGTGGAATCATGCAAAGCATGCTGATAAACTCGAGTTTTGTGAATTCTTTTATTTCCAATGTCCGGCAAGCAGGCAAATGTACTGATCCTCGATGACGATGCAGACGTGGCGCTGGCAGCGCGTATGCTGCTGCGCCGGCACGTTGCGCAGGTCGCAACGCTTGACCACCCTGGTCAGTTACCGGCATGGCTCGCAAGTAATCGTCCTGATGTCGTGTTGCTCGATATGAATTTCTCGGCGGGACGAACGAATGGTGGCGAAGGCATGCAACTATTGGCGCAGTTGCGGGCGCTGCCCAACTCACCCGAGATCATTGCCATTACTGCGTACGCGGACGTTCCTCTGGCCGTTGCGGCGATGCAGGGCGGCGCGGGTGACTTCCTGACGAAGCCGTGGGATAACGTGCGCCTGGTGCATGCCGTCGAGGCGGCCTTTGCGCGATGGGCCATGCGTTCGCCTCTTCCTGCTGACGCATCTGGTGCGGCACCAACCGACGCCGACGGCTTGCTCGGAAGCTCGAACGCGATGGCTGCATTGCGTGACATGATCGCCAGTGTGGGGCCCACCGAGGCGAACGTCATGATCCTCGGAGAAAATGGCGTTGGCAAAGAACTGGTAGCACGCGCCGTTCACCGGGCTTCCCACCGGGCAGCCCGGCAGTTCCTCGCGGTTGATATGGGCAGCTTGCCTGAGGCGATGCTCGAAAGCGAACTGTTCGGACACCGGCGCGGCGCGTTCACCGATGCACGCAATGACCGCGCAGGCCGCTTCCAGGCAGCGTGCGGTGGCACTTTGTTTCTTGACGAAATCAGCAACATGCCACTGGCAGCACAGGCGAAGCTGCTGACAGTGCTCGAACGACGCCAGGTGACGCCCCTTGGCGCGGATACGCCCGAGGGCATCGATGTGCGCGTTGTGAGTGCAACCAATCTCGAAGAAGAACGGCTGAACGACGTTGCGCTTTTTCGCACAGACCTGCTGTTTCGCCTGAATACGATCGTCTTGCGGGTTCCGCCCTTGCGTGAGCGTCCTGGCGACATTCCGGACTTGCTGCGCCATTATTTGTTTCACTACGAGCAGCAATATCGCAAACCCGCGCGCGCCATCGCCGCGGCTGCCTTCGATGCGCTATGCGCGGATGCATGGCCAGGCAATGTTCGCTCCCTGCGCCATGCCTGTGAACGCGCCGTCATCCTCGGGCGTGATGCCGTCTATGTGCTGGCCGATTTTGGCATTGCGGCGAAAGCAGCTGCGCCTGTGTTATCACCTCCTGTCGCCATCGGTGTCCCGCGTGAGCTCGGCATGCTCGAGCGTGACGCCATTGCCGCGGCGCTGCTCGAAATGAGAGGAAATATCAGCCGGGCTGCCAAGACCCTTGGCGTAAGTCGGGCAGCGCTATATCGAAAGCTGGATAAACATGGCTTGTAGACAGGCTTGCCTCCTCCTTGGCGGAATACTGCTGGCTTCGGCAGGGTGGGTGGGCGGCGCACTGCACCAAGGGACTGATGGTGTCGGAACACGTGCCATCGTCCTGCTCGTCCTGACAGTGCTGATTGCAGTAACGCTGATTCGGTATGCCATGGAGCATGGCATGGCCATCACGCCAGAGGGACAGTCACCGTCTAAGCCTTTTCAAGCGCCTGAGGCCCTCCGCTTCCTGTTGCTGGAAGCACGCCTCGAACATGCGCCGGTCCCGTTGTTCAATATGACGCCGGCGAATATGGAACCGTTGAATGCCAGCGCGCGGCGCCTCCTGGCACCAGGGCGCGTCACCGATACAGTTCCCCTGCATGCGGCATTGGCTGGCCTCTCCGTTGGCAGTCGGACACTGGTTCAGTTCGATAGTGAGCATGGGACCGAGCGTGCCTTGGCCGTCCGCAATGTATTGACCGTCGATGGTGCGCCCCAGTCCCTCGTTGCACTGCTGCCTCTGGAGAACGAACTATCCGCCGAGGCCACACAGGCCTGGTGCAAGCTCGTCCATGTGTTGACCCATGAGATCATGAATTCACTGACACCAGTGGCGTCGCTCTCGCAAACGTCGCGCACTCTGCTCGCCGAGGCAGCAGGCGCTCTTGCTCCCGACCTGGCTGCCGACCTTGACGTCGCGCTGGACGCAATAAGCCGTCGCGCTGAAAGCCTGGGCCATTTCGTCAGCCATTACCGCATGTTGGCCAGCCTGCCTAGGCCACAGCCGCAACGCTTCCTGGTCAAAGACCTTTTTGCACGTTTGTCGGCCTTGGTTGCACCGGGATGGCAGGCGCGTGGAGGAAAAGCGACTTTCGTCGTCGCATCCAGCACGCTGTCACTACGGGCTGACTCGGGTCAGATTGAGCAAGCCCTGGTTAACCTGCTTCAGAATGCGGTGGACGCGACTGCAGCGAGTCTGGCACCGCAAGTATCCGTCGACGCGCACTTCACCACGGGCGGCCGGTTGCGTATCGATGTGCGCGACAATGGACACGGCATTCCCGATGGGGTGGCGGCGGAAATATTCACGCCATTTTTCTCGACCAAAAAACAGGGAGGCGGTATCGGTCTTGCAATGGTGCGGCAGCTGATTCAGTTGAACGGCGGAACTGTGCGCTACGCCCGCCCGATCAACGATGGCGCTCACTTCATCATCACATTCTAGCGTAAAGCATCTCCAGCATTTTCGGTGACGAGCGCGAACCGTTAGAACCCGGAATCCGTCAAGCCTGACGGTGGGCGCAATATAATTCTATATAGCTACATTTTTAGCGTCGTGAAAGAATGTTGACCGGCCGCCTCTGCCCGGTTGCCGTCGTTGGCAAGTTCCGCCCCAAAGCGGACGTGATCGCGTCACCACCATTTGCCGAACTTGTTGAGCGCTGAATACAGCGCAAGCATTGACCCGGCATTGATCTTCAGACGAATTGCGATATTGTCACCATCTTGTGACTGCCTTTCCGAACGAGGATTGATCGTTAGATACTCGTGAGATGAATGCCGTTCGAAGTGAAGTATTGGGTACTCGCTCATGTCATGCAGTCCCGCGCCGCTGCCGTCACGCAGTGCATTTTCGAATTGAACGAGGGCGCCGTACTCAAACCAAAGGTGCTCGGCAGTCCAGTTGAAACTCTGGCTACCACTTGCATACTCAACTTCAAGCCGGACCTGGACGCCAAGATCTATCGGGTCTACTTCTGCAAACCAAAGCTGGAACTTGAGGGGGCCTTCGACGAAAGCTACGTCAGCAGCCATCTAAATCCTTTTCGACACAGTCCGGCGTATGAGATCTTTGCGTTCCGGGCAATAAAAAGGTTTGGCCCGGCGCGCCAATCCCGCAAGCAAGGACTGGGGCGGACCTCAAGGTCCGATCCCGGCATTTAAACAGGGCAGTCGGCAGGCAAGAGTCAGGTCGCAATACCATACTTGTGCTGCGTGGCCGCATACTGCTGCTTGAGCGACTCCAGCTGCGGATGCCTGGGGTCGATCTTGCGGATGATTTGCATCTGGTGTTGCGCCTGTTCAGCCAGCGGGGCTTCCCAGCCCAGCATGTTGAGCTGGCGCAGGATGGCCTCGACGGAGGCGAACAGCACGGGCAGGTTGCCCGGCGTCTTGCGCAGGGCCTGGCGCAGCACGAAGACGGCGCCCTTGAGTTCTCCGCTTTCCGCCTTGCTGGCCGCATCCTGCATCAATTCCTGCACCTGGTTCGTGATCTGCTGGCCCATGCCTTGCGCCAGGTCGTGGCGGCCCGCTTTTTCAAATACGTCGACGGCCGCTTCCATCGTCACGTCGCTGTCGGCTTCGTTGACGAGTTTCATCATGACGTCGGACGCCGCCTGTTCCAGGTTGTTCTTCAGGCAGCTTTGCACCAGGCCCACCTTCAGCTGCGTCGACAGACCTCGCGCGTCGTCCAGGGCGGCGGCGGCCAGTTGCAGTTCGGTGGCGGCGGCGATGTCGTTGCCCGACAGTTCATGCAGCATGGCGGCCGAGATGGCACGGCATGCTTCCACGTTGGCGCTGCCCCGCAGGGAGCGCTCCATGTCGCGCAGCACGCCGCTCGCTTGCGGCGCGTCGCCCTTTTTCACCAGCGTTTTTACCAGGTTGACGTGGTCTTCCGGGTCGCGGAATTCAGAATACTTCGCTTTCGTCACGACCTGCTTGTAGGCCCGTTCGGCCGCGCCGATGTCGCCCGTGTCGAAGGCGATGCCGCCCAGGTGACGCAAGCGGCGTACCATGTGCGGCGAGATGGCCACGGCGTCCTCGAGGATTTTCTTGGCCTGCAGTTGCTGGCCCATGGCTTCATGGTTTTGCGCCAGCAAGTCGTAGGCGGCCATGAAGCGGGGATAGGTCTCCACCAGTTCCAGCAGCGCTTCCTGCGCATCCTCGTGGCGCTGCTGTTCGAACAGGGTGCGCGCCAGGCCCAGGTGCGCCCAGGCCATGGGACGCGTGGCCAGCATGTCGGCGTAGAGCTGTTCCGCTTCCTTCCATTCGTCCAGGCTGATGTGCAGTTCGGCGCGCAGGCGGGCGAAATCGGCCGCCAGGCGAGGGTGCTGCAGTTCGGCCGCGCGGCAGCTTTTCACGGCTTCGCGCAAGTCGCCCTTGTCGATCAGCTGATACGTGGGCAGGAAAACGGCGCGCCGCTCGATGGCGCGAGCGATGCGGCCGCTCAGCACGTCGACGGTGAACGGTTTTAATATGTAGTCGGACGGGGTCAGCTCGGCTGCGCTGATCACCTTGCTGTGGATGGCTTCCGAGGTCAGCATGATGAAGATCGTCCACAGGCCGATCAGCTTATGGTGGCGCAAGTCTTCCAGCAATTGCTGGCCATCCTGGCCGTCCGTGCCGCTGCCAAGGTCGTATTCGCACAGGATGATGTCGAACGGTTTCTTCGTCAGCAAGCGGATGGCCGTGCCGGCATTGACGGCATATTCCACCTTGGTGATGGCGGCCTGGTTCAGCATATTGTGCAGATTGCCCCGCATGCTGGGGTTCGGGTCGACGATCAGGACAGATAAGTCGCTAGTTTCTGGCATGGTTCAGCTCTCGTTCATCTGTTCGGTCATTTGCGGGAACTCTTCTTATATGTATTTGCCTGGCAGTATTGTTTTTTATCAGCATACTGCAAAGCCGGGCGACACTGCCAGCAATATGCATGCAATCGGGTGCCGTGCGCAAGGGCAGGCGCGTCTGGCGCCGTCCGGCGTTGTATTTCATGACACGAGCGCCTCTTGCGACAGTGCGGGCGCCTGTTTTTCCGGCCATTCCCTGACTACCATGATAGTATTCTAAAATGCAACACCTGTTGCATGCCGTACCACGTCGCGGCAAGGCATGCGCAAGGCTTTAACGGGCGCTTTATCCCTCTCTGGTGTCGATACCCGTCATGCGCGTTCCTGAACTGTCTACCTTGCGGCGCATTGCCGTTCCCCTTGCCTTTGGCGGCAACAGCGAACAGCAGCATACGTATTTTGCGGAATTGCACCGGGTCGGTCTGATCACGCAAGTGATGGGCATCATCGCCTTCAGCCTGGCCTGGCTGCTGATGCCGCCGACCTACCATCCGAACCTGACGCACGCCGTGCTGGCCTTGCTGGGCATGTTGGCGAGCCTGGCCGTGCGCTACCGCTGCACCACCTTGCCCGTGTTGACCATGACGGGTGCCTGCGCCGTGCTGGCGCTGACCTTCGGCTTGCGCACCATGGCCGACGCTGTCCACCACGCCAGCTTCTGGGTCTTGCCCGTGGGTGTCTTCATGACCCTGGCCATCGCTTCCATCTTCAATGGCGGTCTCAGCTACCTGGCCGTGGTGGCCGGCGTGTGGTGGAACGTGGGCCGCGGCCTGTATCCCGTCAACGCCGGCTTGCCCGACCAGCCCTGGGTGCCGTTGATGATCGCCGTCAGCGTGCTGTTCGGGCTGGCGCTGAACGTCAGCTTCAGCTTATTGCGCCTGCGTAACTATCACGCCAAGGTGGAATTGACGCGGCTGGCCTTCCAGGACAGCCTGACGGGCCTCAACAACCGCCGCATGTTCACGCAGCGCGCCCAGCAGATGCATGGCGCGCCGCAGGGCGGCATGCTGCATTTCCTGATGATCGATATCGATAATTTCAAGATCATCAACGACCAGCAGGGCCACGATGCGGGCGACGCGGTGCTCATGCGCACGGCCGCCATCATCGCGGACAAGGCGCAAAGCCATCTGTGCGGACGCCTGGGCGGCGAGGAATTCGGCATCGTCTACGCGGGCGACAGCGAGGCCGTGCGCGCCTTCGCCGGCGCCCTGGTCGCCGCCGTCAGCCAGGCTTTCCATGCGGCACAGTTCGTGTCGATCAGCGTGGGCGTGACCGAGCTGGACCGTGGCAAAGAGCTGAGCCACAGTTACAGGCTGGCCGACGAGGCGCTGTACCTGGCCAAGCGGCAGGGCAAGAACCGTTATGTGATTGCCTGATCCTATTGTTGCAAGTTGGCAAAAACTGCCGGTTTCCGGGGAAAAATGGCTGGAAAGCCATAAGTTCCGGTCATAAGGCAGGGGTAAAACGGGTATAATGCGCGCAAAGGAAATTTGCCGTACGAAAGATATTGTCATACCTACCTTTAACCCGCAGCCACGCTGCATCAACCACCTTCCAATCATGTTGATACTGCCGGGTTCCAATGCCCTGTCCCATTTCCGTAGCCACCGTCTGTTAAGCCAACTGCAAGCCGTTTCGCCTGCGATCGTTGCCGTGCTAGCACGCTATGTCCATTTCATCGATGCCAGCGCGCCGCTCACCAGCGACGACAGCACGCGCCTGGGCGCCTTGCTGACGTACGGCGAGCCGGCCCAGGCCGACAATACGGAAGGCGCTGCCGAAGAATTCTTCGTCATCCCCCGTTTCGGCACGATCTCGCCGTGGGCTTCCAAAGCCACCGACATCGCGCACAACTGCGGCATGGCGCACATCAAGCGCGTCGAACGCGGCATCGCCTTCCGCATCAACCTGAAATCGGGCATCCTGGGCAGCGCCATCGGCGCCGGCAAATTGACGGACGAGCAAGTGCAGGCTGTGGCCGGCCTGCTGCACGACCGCATGACGGAATCCGTTCTGCGCAGCGCCGACGACGCCAAGGACCTGTTCCGCACCCTGGAAGCGCGCCCATTGGAATCGATCGACTTGCTGGGGCAGGGCAAGGCCGCGCTGGAAACGGCGAACGTCGAGCTGGGCCTGGCGATGTCGGAAGACGAAATCGACTACCTGGACGCCGCCTTCACCAAGGCCGGCCGCAACCCGACGGACGTGGAACTGATGATGTTCGCGCAGGCGAACAGCGAGCATTGCCGCCACAAGATCTTCAACGCCGACTGGACCATCGACGGCGTGGCGCAGCCGAAATCGCTGTTCGGCATGATCAAGAACACGCACGAACTGCAGCCGAAGGGCACCGTCGTCGCCTACAGCGACAACTCGTCCATCATGGAAGGCGCCACCGTCTCGCGCTTCTACCCGCGCGGCGACAAGCACGAATACGCGGCATCGACCGAATTGACGCACACCCTGATGAAGGTGGAAACGCATAACCACCCGACGGCGATTTCTCCATTCCCAGGCGCCTCCACGGGCGCGGGCGGCGAGATCCGCGACGAAGGCGCGACGGGCCGCGGCGCCAAGCCAAAAGCCGGTTTGACGGGCTTCACCGTGTCGAACCTGTCCTTGCCGGACGCCGTGCGCAGCTGGGAAACGGCCGCTTCCGTGACGGCGCCATTGGCTGGCCGCACCGATGCAGATCAATACGGCAAGCCGGAGCGCATCGCCTCGCCGCTGCAAATCATGATCGAAGGCCCGTTGGGCGGCGCCGCGTTCTCGAACGAATTCGGCCGTCCCGTATTGGGCGGCTACTTCCGCACGTATGAACAGAACGTCGGCAGCCACGGTGATGCCGTCTTCGGCTACCACAAGCCGATCATGATCGCTGGCGGCATCGGCAATATCTCGGCGCAGCACACGCACAAGAACGACATCCCCGTCGGCAGCCTGCTGGTGCAGCTCGGTGGCCCGGGCATGCGCATCGGCATGGGCGGCAGCGCCGCCTCGTCGATGACCACCGGCAGCAACACGGCCGACCTGGATTTTGACTCTGTCCAGCGAGGCAATCCGGAAATGGAACGCCGCGCCCAGGAAGTCATCAACGCCTGCTGGCAAATGGGCGCGGACAATCCGATCATCTCGATCCACGACGTGGGTGCGGGCGGCTTGTCGAACGCGTTCCCGGAAATCACCAACGACGCCAAGCGCGGCGCGATTTTCGACCTGCGCAAAGTGCCGCTGGAAGAATCGGGCATGGCGCCGAAGGAAATCTGGAGCAATGAATCGCAGGAGCGCTACGTGCTGGCCATCGCGCCGGAAAGCCTGCCCTTATTTAAAGCCATGTGCGAACGCGAACGCTGTTTGTTCGCCGCCGTGGGCGTGGCCACCGAAGAGCGTCAACTCAAATTGATCGATCCGGAACTGGGCAACGAGCCGGTCGACATGCCGATGGACGTCTTGCTGGGCAAGCCGCCGAAGATGCAGCGCGACGTGGTCCACGTGGCCAACGACTTCCCGGCCATCGACCTGACGGGCATGGACTTGACGGATGTAGCGCAAAAAGTACTGCTGCTGCCCACCGTGGCCGACAAATCCTTCCTGATCACCATTGGCGACCGCAGCGTGGGCGGCATGACCGTGCGCGACCAGATGGTGGGACCGTGGCAAGTGCCGGTGGCCGATTGCGCCGTCACCACCATGAGCTTCGAGGGCTACTTGGGCGAAGCGATGGCCATGGGCGAACGCACGCCGCTGGCCGTCATCGACGCGGCAGCTTCCGGCCGCATGGCCGTCGGCGAAGCCGTCACCAACATCGCCGCCGCCGCGATTGCCGATATCAGCGACATCAAGCTGTCCGCCAACTGGATGGCCGCCTGCGGCCAGCCTGGCCAGGACGCGGCCCTGTATGACACGGTGAAAGCCGTTGGCATGGACCTGTGCCCGGCGCTGGGCATCAGCATCCCCGTCGGCAAGGATTCGCTGTCGATGCGCACGACGTGGAAAGACGAGAACACGGGCGCGGCGAAATCCGTCACGTCGCCCGTCTCTCTGATCGTTTCCTCGTTCGCGCCAGTGACCGACGTGCGCAAGTCGCTCACGCCGCAGCTGAAAACGGACCAGGGCGACACGTCCCTGATCTTGATCGACCTGGGCCGCGGCAAGAACCGCCTGGGCGCCTCGGCACTGGCGCAAGTCATGGGCCAGTTGGGCAATGCCACTCCGGACGTCGACAGCGCGGAAGACTTGAAAGGCTTCTTCGCCGCCATCCAGAAATTGAACAGCGACGACAAGCTGCTGGCCTATCATGACCGTTCGGACGGCGGCCTGTACGCCACCCTGACGGAAATGGCCTTCGCCGGCCACACGGGCATGTCCGTCAACCTCGACATGCTGACCATGGAAGGCGAGCACTCGAGCGACTGGGGCGACGCCAAGAACTGGGCCGGGCAAGTGGCGGAACGCCGCAACGAACTGACCCTGCGCGCGCTGTTCAGCGAGGAGCTGGGCGCCGTGATCCAGGTGCGCGCGGAAGAAAAATCGCTCGTCATGGATGTGCTGCGCACCTTCAACCTGGGCGCCTGCAGCCATATCATCGGCAAATTGAACGACCGCGACGTGATCGAATTCACGCGCGACGCCAAGCTGATTTACACCCAGCCGCGCGCCGACCTGCACCGCCTGTGGAGCGAAACGAGCTGGCGCATCGCCCGCCTGCGCGACAATCCGGCTTGCGCGGACGCCGAATACGACCGCTTGCTGGACCTGCAAGATCCGGGCATGTCGCCGATCGTCACCTTCGACCAGAACGACAACATCGCCGCGCCATTCATCGCCACCGGCGTGCGTCCGCGCGTCGCCATCCTGCGCGAGCAGGGCGTCAACTCGCACATCGAGACGGCCTACGTGATGCATCAGGCAGGTTTTACTGCTGTTGACGTGCACATGAGCGACCTGATTGCGGGTCGCGTCAAACTGGACGACTTCCAGGGCGTCATCGCCGTGGGCGGTTTCTCGTACGGCGACGTGCTGGGCGCGGGCGAAGGCTGGGCGAAAACCATCCTGTTCAACGCCAGCCTGGCGGAACAGTTTGCGCGCTTCTTCAACCGCACGGACAGCTTCGGCCTCGGCATTTGCAACGGCTGCCAGATGATGAGCAACCTGAAATCCATCATCCCCGGCGCCCACGCCTGGCCGAAATTCACGCGCAACAAGTCGGAGAAATTCGAAGGCCGCTTTGCCATGGTCGAAGTGATGGATTCCCCATCGATCTTCTTCAACGGCATGGCCGGCACCCAGGCCGGCATCGCCATCGCCCACGGCGAAGGCTACGCCGACTTCTCGCAAACGGGCGACATCACCCAGGTCACCAAAGCCATGCGTTTTGTGGACAACAAGGGCTTTGCTACGGAAGCGTATCCATACAACCCGAACGGCTCACCGGAAGGTATTACCTCGGTGACCACGCCAGACGGCCGCTTCACCGTGCTGATGCCGCACGCGGAGCGCGTGTTCCGCAGCGTGCAGCAGTCGTATCACCCTGAAGCATGGGGCGAGGACTCGCCATGGATGCGCATGTTCAGGAATGCGCGGAAGTTTGTGGGGTAATTAGTTCGCTTGCAGAGCGGCGCTGGAGTTCAAGGCGCTGCTGCTGAGGCAGGAATGAGAAAGCCGCTGTCGGGAGACAGCGGCTTTTTTTCAAGCGAAACATCTATCTGATTGATTAATATTAAAAATATTAAATGCTATTTACTACTGCTAAGGCATCAGGCCAATCAGTTTGACTTTCAATATGTTTTTTTAGAATAATCCTATTGGCTGAAATTATTTTTGACCAACCGGAATTCCAAGCAGTGTATGCATGCCAAGAATAGCCTAGGAATTGCCCTTTTCGCATTGACTTCATTGAATGTAGTGCGGCATGTAGATAAATTGGCTCAATTGTCTTTCCTCTTAACTCCAATATCGTTGCTAAGTATATAAGCCATCTTGCCAAGTGTTCATATTGAGTCCATGCCCCCGGTTCTTTTGTGAGGCGAATTTTTGTCTCAATTATTTTCCCAAGTGATGATACAACATCATTGTTGTTAATGCTTTTTCCTATGGCTCCTAGGGCTGATATTATTTCAAAAAATGAATTTTCAATTTTCAAATAATCGTCTGTGAATTCGTAATTATGATATAGAACATTGTTTAGCGATTTAATTGAGATTTCGCTGCATCTTTCTGCCGCAGGCATATTGTCTGTGATTTTTTGGAAGAAGTCATGCGCTGATAAACTATCTAGAACCCTAATTCCATAGCAGTGAGAATAATAATCTTTGATGTGCTGATCGACTTTTGATCTTGATATCAGAAAAATGTTTGAGCTAATTACGTGATTTTTTGAAAATCCTTGATAATCACTAATTATTGATTTTAAATTTGCATCGCCGAGAGAATAACCAATAATAACCACAGTATTCTCGTGGAGAATCGTACTTAATTTTCTTGAAAAGTATGATTCCGAATGGATGAATTTAAAATAATCATCTGATGTGACAACCATATTGCCAGGTGAGTCGATTGATCCATGTACATGATAAACTTGAACTCGCGCTGGAGAACGTGGGATGGGCAGTCCTGGTGTTATAGAATGGCATTCCCCTTCATTTGAAAGTGTCTCTAATAATTTATCGTAGTTTGTTGTTATAACTTCGAATGATCTTTTTGAGAGGAAATTTGAAATTATTGAATTGTCGCCACTTGGTTTTATTTTCTCAATTATTTTTGAAATTTCATCATGTATTGAGATTTCTCTTTTTGATAATTCTAGTGATATAATCTGTGCGGCTTCTTCTAGACTCAGAGGGTGGGTTCCATTTTCTGGGAATAGGGCTTTTTTAAGAGAATCGGGATCGCTTGTCATATCGCACATTAATTCAAGAAGTCCTTGCCAACTAGGCGCCTTATCTTCTGTTACTGCCTTTGAGAATCCGGTTCCAGTGAATAAGCAAAGGCGCCCAGAGGCCGCAGCGTATGCAATTTCAAAAAACTCGCTCATATTGTAAATTCCATAAAGATGATTAGAGATAGTTTAATATCTTAGGATCGGTTTAATAACTTCGCGGCAATGTGGTCGACGCAGCAGCAACGATCCTATGGCCAGGTAAATCATGTTTTTCGAAACGTCAATGCGCTGTTTATAGTCGCGCACCAAGCGTCGGTAACGCACCAGCCATGCGAACGTATGCTCGACCACCAAGCGCCTTGGCTGAATAGCGAAACCTTGCTGCCTCTGCAGATGCCTCACTACTTCCACAATAAAGTCGAGAAACGTGACCTTGTCCATCAACTGCCTGCGGTCGCATGCCGCATCCCCAAACAGATGCTTTACCTACGGCCAGCGTTTGATCAAGCCGTCGATCATCATTTGGACGCCAGTGGAGACGGCAATGTCGATAGGCGTCAGGTTCATGGCCAGCAAGCAACCCTTGGTGTCGACCGCAATATGGCATTTGCGCCCGCTGAGTTTCTTGTTGGCGTCATCACATAGTGTTTGCGCGCCGGACGCTTTCACGCTCTGGCAATCGATAATGCCGGCGCTTGACAGCACCTTCCGATCATTGCACATACGATCCAGCTCAGCGCCAAGTCATGAATGGTACCAAACAGTATGCGCCGCATTTGCCCCCGAAACGATTAATAGACTGTTTGATACGGCGGGAAATTATTGGGCAGAATGCACCACTCGCATCCGGACCGTACCATGTAACGCAGTGCATTTATCACCTTACGCAAATCTGTCTTGCGCGGCCCTCCCATCTTCGTTTGCTTGGGCAGCAGCAGCGCCATCAGGCGCCACACTTCCTCTTTAACACCCGTGGGATAACCAAGTTTGAGTGCCGTCCTCACTTGTTGATGCTGGCTTCGATTCTCGTGCCTTCAGATCGTCCATCGCTCCAAAACATCAAAGATGCTTTGACCTGAAAGTTGCTACGAAGTTTTTAAACCTTCACTTAGCTGTTTATTTTGAATTTTTTATATTTTGCTCGCCTCCCACAATCACCATCGCCGCCGGCACCAGCAAAAACTGCGCAATCACCGTTCCCGCCAATCAGCTCCCGACTAACCAAACCACCGCGCGCCGGAACTGCAATTCTTCGATCTTGCTTTCTATGACGTCATCACTCATGCCTGACACCACGTGTCGTTGAAGACGGCCATCATGAAGGAGGCGCCGCCGTTGACGATCGATGAAAGCGTGTTGGCGGCGACGTGCTGGTCGATGCCTGTCTCGACTCGCTTGGCGAAGGTAAGGCTGGTAAGCGGGTCTAGGAAGGAACTCGAGGTGTGCGACAGCAGCTTCAGAATGCTGAACAGCGCCAATGATACGGCGATGCGCCACGTGCGGATGCCGGCGATACGCATTGGAGGTGAGGGTGCCGATCATGTGGATGATGAACGTCAATGCGCAAATCAACAGCAATTGCTTATCCATCACAACCTTGCAGTGAAGAAAATGTAATTTCATGCTGCCATGAAATTATTAATTTTTCAACTGCAAATTATGTAACTTTGCGCCGTGCTCAATTGGCCTTGGTTTGTCGTTGTTTTTAAGGGAAAAGCATGGCGACGGGCGAGGGCGGCGCGCTCATTTGCTTGTCGCCTTTTGCGGTTGTTTGCATATCTCTTGCTTGTATTTCAAGCTTGCACCCTCAATTAGCCTGGGTAGCGGCAAGGCTTGCCGCTCGCTATGCATCAATTAACCGGGAGGTACGCCATGAGTTTCGATTCCTTTTTGTCCAAGCTGAAGTCCAAGGCAAGTGAACTGAAAACCGAGGCGCTGAAGTACAAGAACAAGGATTTCCTGAACGCCGCGATGGCGGGATCGGCCCTGATCGCCATGGCGGACGGCAGCGTCAGCGCGGAAGAGAAGCAGAAGATGGTGAAGTTTATTGAAAGCAATGATGCGCTGTCGGTGTTTAGCACCAGCGATGTCATCAAGGCTTTCCAGGACTATGTCGGCCAGCTGGAGTTCGACAAGGACATCGGCGAAGCCAAGGCGTATCAGGCGCTGGGCAAGATGAAGTCGAATGCGGAGGCGTCGCGCCTGCTGGTGCGCATGATTATCGCGATTGCGTCGTCGGATGGCAATTTCGACGCCAACGAGCAGCGCGTGGCGGGCAAGATCGCGCGCGAGCTGGGCTTGACTCCGGCGGAGTTCGAGTTGCAGTAAAGCCGGCTCCGGCTCCGGCTGGCTGGCTTAACTCTTGTCCCACCACGGCGGCGTGCCCGACGACCAGGGGCACGCCATGTCCACTTCGCTGATCCTGTAGCGGATCTCGATCACCTGGCCGGGGCTGAAGGGACCGCGTTTCCAGTCGCCGGAATCAAAGACGTAGCCTTTGCCCTTGATGCAATGACTGGTCGGATTACTGCCGATGGGACCGGTCGAGTGCAGGGTGACGCGCACTTCGCCGTTGGCGTCCAGCGGGGCGTCGCCGCCCATGAAGAGTACATCCGAGCCGATGTCGCAGACACTGGTGCTGCCTATCTTGCTGCAGCGTTTGATATACGTTTGCTGGCGCGCATTGGCCAGGTAATCGTCATGCCGCATCGGCTTGCCATCGTCATAGGTAAAGCGCAGGGTGACTTGCATCGGGGCGCTGATAGGATGGCGCTCGGTGCTGGTGCAGGCGGCGCTGATCAGGGCCAGCAGGGGCCAGGCCAGCAGGCGCAGGCCGCGCCGCAGCACGCTGAATATCGGGTTACTGGCAGGTTTCTGCATTGCGCTCCATGGGCCGTTGCCATTCGTTTAAGGAAATGGCGGCGATCATAGCACGCAATGTTTCCTGTTCACGCACGCTGGCAAGGTGTCCCCCATCTCAGCGCGACGCCAGACCGATGCTTTGCACTTGCGAGGGCACGCTGGCGCCGTCCGACAGAGTCTGCGACGGCACCACCATCACCAGTTCGCCATCCACGCTGCCGTCGTCGTGGTGGTCGATGCGCACTTTCAACTGGCGGTCCAGCGCGACGAAGGCGTTGCGGTCGGTGGCGATGATGCGGTGTTCTTCCCGCTTGCCGATACGCGCATACATGAGGGCGCCAGCAAGGCGCAGTTCCAGGGTGTCGCCATTCGACAGCTCATAGGAACCGGCGAATTTCTTGAGATCCTGGCGCATCATGTAGCGCGGGTGTTCGGGCACGTCGATGCGCAGCACGTTGCCCGGCACGGTGACGGTGTGCTCCGGCGGCAGGGTCTGCGCAGTGGCTGCCGTACTGGCGGCAGCGAGGCACAGGAGCGTGCCCAGGATGATGGTTTTCATGGCCTTGTCCTTGTCGGTTGATGGCCCCCTGGCGCATGCCGCGCGCGGGCATGGGGCAGCAACCAGTCTAGGCGCAGGTGTGGCGTGGCGCATCGTTCATTCGGTGGAGATCGGCCCGGATATGTTGCTTGGCGGGCTAGCGCGCAGCGTGATTCATTTCCTGTAGAACCTCCTGGCACAGCACGCCATAGCCCGCGCCCGTGCCGCGCTTGTGTGCGGCACGCAGATAGGCTGCGCTGATGTCCTGCCACTGCACGCTGCCGGGCAGAGGGCGCAAGTCGTCGTCCAGATCCATCTCGAAATGGATGAAGTGCCCCTCGGCGCTCAGCAGCCTGCCGTACACGGCGGGCATGCCAGGAAAAGCCAGCCGCAGGTCGAGCATGAGGGCCGCGCCCAGCGCCACGCCATGGCTGGCCGCGCAATCGCGCAGGGCGTCGGGCAAGGGCCGCGCGCGCCACCAGGCCGCCGTCTGTTTGATGGCGGCCAGGGTCAGCGCGTTTTGCTGTTGCACGGAGTACTGTTTACGCACGGCTGCCCCCCATGTGGAAGCGGTTTGCCGCATTAACGCAACGCCAGGCCCATGCTTTGCACGTGGGCCGGCACGATGTCGCCGCTGGCCAGTTTTTCGGCCGGCACCAGCATCAGCACTTCGCCGCCCACGCTGCCATCGTCGCGCAAGTCGATGCGCATGGCCAGTTGACGGTCCAGCGCCACGAAGCTGTTGCTGCCGCTGGCAACGATGCGGTGTTCCTCCTGGTCGTCGATGCGCGCATACATGATGGCGCCGACGCTGCCGATATTGCGCAGGTGGAGCACCTGGCCGTTCGACAGCTCATAGCCGCCGCGGAACGGAGAAAAATCTTGCGCACTCATGAAGTGCCGGTGGGCCGGCAGTTCGATCGTCTGCAGGCGTCCGCCTGGAATGACGACGGTCTGGCTGTCGGGGAGTGATTGCGCATTTGCCAGCAGGGCGCAGATGCCCAGGGTGCCGGCGAGGATCCATGTTTTCATTTTTCTACCCATCCTTGAACGTTGGTGCCGGCCGCTGCCGACGCGGCGATTGTCGATATCAGGGAAATCAAACCGGCTGGTCCGCACGCGCCGTGGTGACACTGGCAAGGTGCGGGCGGCCGGTGTTGCCAGTGTAGGCAGGCAAGTTGTCCTGTACATCATCCGATCGGATGACGCGGCCTCATGCGTCGAGCACGGCCAGGTGCGCCGTGGCGCCGTGGATCAGCGCGATCAGCTCGCCCTGGCGCCGCGTGTCCGTTTTCAGATAGGTGTGATGCAGATGGGTCTTGACGGTGTTGACGCTGATGCCGCAGCGCGCGGCGATTTCCTCGATGGTGGCCCCTTGCGCCAGGGCCTTGCACACCAGCGCTTCGGCTTGCGTCAAGTCGAACAGCTGGCGCAAGGCATTAACGGACGTGCTCGCTTGTGCGGGATCGCGCGCGATCAGCAGCGCGCATGGGGGCGGGCAGGCGCCAAGCAGGGTGACTGTCAGGGCCAGCGGCGTTTGCTGCTTGCGCGCCAGGCGCAGCGACTGGCATTGCGGCGCGGCGCCGGCGCTGGCGATGACGAGGCGCACGGCGCGCACGAGGGCGGGCGGCGCGGCGTGGGCAAGTTGCGCCGCATGCAAGGCATGGCCGGCGGGCGTGGCGAAGCGCAGCGCCAGGTCCGCGTCGAGTACCAGCACGGCGGCACCCATGGCGTCGAGCGCCGCCAGCGCGCAGCGGCTGGCCAGTTGCGCCTCGCGCAGGCGCTGTTGCAGGCACAGGGCGCGTTGCAGATACGGCAGGAGTTCCTGCCATTGCCGGCTGCTCAGGGCTGCGCCGTCGAGTCCCGGCCAGTCATCCGTGCCGCAAGCCGTCTCGTACAGGGCGGCGATCAGTCGGCCCACATCCGCGTTTGCTGTACCTGTTCCCATGCTTGCCCTCATAGACTGATTCCATCAGCGTGCCGCAGGCGTGCAGGTGCGGAACTGGGTAAGGGCGGTGTTGCACAGCGATCTGTCCCGCCTTCGTGAGGCGGGGCCGTTGCTGCCATCTGGCCTGGGCAACTATCAAGATAGTACAAACATGTCGTTACTGCAATGCGGCGCTGAAGCGGATTGCCGATGTCCGTTACGAACTTTTGGCAACCAGGCGTTCCAGGAGCATGCGGGATTTTGCATCCGTGGCATGAACACAAGGTCACCAACCTCTTTGGGCCGAGCGCGGCCTGTGACGTTCGCGTGCAACGATCAAGTTTCCGCTCTGGCAGCCGTCAGTGCAACCTGGAACGGATGGGCGCCAGGTGCAGCAATGGTCAAAGTCAAATGCATGATGACTTGGCCGTTCATCGATACCGCATAGCTCGTGCTCGATAGGCCTGCAGTCGCACTGGCCGGCGTGACAATCCTCGATTGGTAGGTGGCCCCCTGGGTCTTCAAATAATCCAGAAAGCCGACCACCAGATTCCTGGTCATCGACGCGTCCAAGTCATTTGCAAAGACATTGCATGCGCTCTCGCCGATACTCGTCAGGACAAAACGAGAGTTGTCGAGTTGCACGTTCCAGGCATTACCAGAGTAAGCCCCCAGATATGCTGCCGCATCGATGCTTGAAAGCCTTTGAAAGCCCGGCCGTGCTAACCAAGCCTTGAATTTTTCAGGATAGGGGAAGTTCATAAAACAGCCTTGAACGAACTGGTCAACGACCTGCGCGGTAGCCAATTCGGACGCTTTAGGAGAAGCGCCAGCCGTGAAAGGGGAAATAAACAGCAGAAGTGCCGCAACGATTTTCTTCATTACTAACCTTAAATTTAGTAGCCACCTATCTGTTCCCGGCCGCTACTGCAGGGCTGGAATGGTTCAGTGTACGAGGTTGTTGCTTTCAGGGCAAGTTCGCGGTGTTATCAGGCGCCCGATGGGCGTGGACAAGGAAACTGGCAGGCGGCACGGGTCGGGGACAAAAAATCCCGGAAAAATGGCGATTTTGACCGCTCGCTATAGCATCCGAAGCAATCGGACACATGGAAAACATATCCATAGGGTAAGCTTCGGGGCTAAGCTATTTCGCAACTCTATCAAAATTACATGACTTCCATAATGATTCCCGACGTCGCCCTGGTCGACAACACCGAACAACGCACGCCATTGGTGCTCGTGCTGGACTGCTCCGGCAGCATGGACGGCGAGCCCGTCTCGCTGCTCAACGAGGGCCTGGCCTTGCTGGAGCAGGAACTCAAGTCCGACGTGATCGCCGCCAAGCGCGTGCGCATCCTGGTGATTCAATATGGCGCGCATGACGAAGCCGTGGTGGCCAGCAACTGGTGCGACGCCATGGATTTCACGGCGCCCCGCTTGGAAGCGAACGGCACCACGCCGACCGGCGCGGCCGTCGAGCTGGCCTTGACCGAGATCGAGCAGGAAAAGCAGCGCTTCCGCCAGGCGGGCGTGGCATACACGCGGCCGTGGCTGTTTTTGATGTCCGACGGCGAACCGACGGACCGCTGGCAGCATGGCGCCGAGCAGGCGCGCGCGGCGGAACAGTCGAACAAGGTGGCGATCTTCCCCATCGCCGTGGGCGACAACGCGAATATCGATACCCTGGGCGAATTTTCCAGCCGGGGCGAGCGGGGCGTGAAGCAGTTGAAAGGCTTGCAGTTCCGCGAACTGTTCCTGTGGCTGAGCGCCAGCATGCAAGTGGTGTCGCAATCGCGTCCCGGCGCGCAGGCGCAACTGGCGTCGACGGACGGCTGGTCCGTCGTCAGCACCTGAGATGGCAGCAGCACAGCAGCACTGGCGCGTATTCGGCGCCTCCGTCACGGGCAAGGCGCACCTGGACAAGGACATTGCTTGCCAGGATGCGCACGCGTACGCCGAGGTCAACGGGGTACTGGTGGCCGTCGTTTGCGATGGTGCCGGTTCGGCCCGTCTCAGCGAGCAGGGCGCGCAGTTTGTTGCCACGCAGACCGTGCAGGCGCTGGCCGGACGGCTGGAGCAGGGCGCCACCGTGCAGAATTTGCGCGACGGCGCGCTGGCGGCCGCCCTGGCGCAGATCCGCACCGCGCTCGAGGACATCGCCCGCGCCGCCAGTGCCACCCTCGATGACTACGCCAGCACGGTCGTGGGCGTGGTGATGGGGCAAGAGGGCGGCTTCTTCTTCCACCTGGGCGATGGCCTGGGCGTGGCGCAGCTGGCCGATGGTGGCGAACTGATCTCGCTGCCCGCCAACGGCGAATACGCGAACGAAACATATTTCCTTAGCGGCGAGCGCTGGCGCGAACAGCTGCGCCTGCTTGCGATTCCCCAGTCCGCGCGCGGCGTGGTGCTGATGTCGGACGGCTGCATGCCCTTTGCCATGAGCAAGAACAATGGGGCGCTGTACGCGCCGTTCATGGATGCCGTGCAAGGCTATCTGCGCACGGTCGACAGCATCGAGCTGGGCAATGCGGCGCTGGCATCCACCTTGGCCGACCCGCGCACGCACCAGATCACGGGCGACGACAAGACCTTGCTGCTGGCCTTGCGCGCATGAGCAAGAAGCAGGGCGTGACACCTGGCCTCGTTCCGGGTGGAAAAATTTGGCTGGATAAGGTCCGCAGTCTGGTACTGGGCAAGCTGATTAAAAGCGGCGGCGCGGGCAGCGTGTACCTGTTGCCCGGCGCGCCCGCGCAGGTGGCCAAGCTGTACCACCCGCACCTGGACCGGGCCGCCAACCGGCGCAAGCTCGAAGCGATGCTGGAGCTGACACCGGAATTGCCGGACCAGCTGGAAAACGGCAAGCGCTACGTGCAGATCGCGTGGCCGCAGGCAGCCGTGTTCGACGGCCAGGGCGGCTTTACCGGTTTCGTCATGCCCTTGCTGGACATGGCGCAGACGGCCGAGCTGGAACAGATCATGCAGGAGCGGCAAGCGCGCGCGGCCGGCCTGCCCACGGGACTCGGTCCCAAGCTGACCCTGGCCGCCAACCTGGCCGCCGTCATCGATGCGCTGCACCAGCAGCAGCATTATGTGGTCGATCTGAAACCCGTGAACCTGCGCTTCTACCGCGATTCGCTGTACATCGCCATGCTCGATTGCGACGGCTTCAGCATCCAGGGCCATGCGGAGCGTTTTCCGGCAGAGCAATTCACGGCCGACTACCTGGCGCCGGAATTCCAGCGCAAGGGCATGCCGGCGGGCGCGGAAATGGCGCAGGACCGCTTCGCCCTGGCCGTCGTCATTTTTCAATTGCTCAACTTTGGCATCCACCCGTACAGCGGACGGCCGAATAGTGCGCAAGTGGCGACCGATATTCCCGGGCGCATCCGCGACGGCTGCTATGCGTATGGCCTCAAACGCCACAAGCAGCTGGCGCCCAACGTCACCAGCGGCCATGCGCTGATGCCGCCCGAGCTGCGCGCCATGTTCGACCGTGCGTTTTCGCCGTCGCCGAAGCCGCAGCGGCCCTCGGCGGCCGACTGGGCGCAATTGCTGCGCGGCTACGCGCAGCGCAGCGGCGGCAAGCTCGTCGTGTGCGCCGCCAATCCCGAGCACCAGCATTTCGCGGGCCAGGGCTGCGCCGCCTGCGCGCGCGACAAGGTCATCGCCTCGGCCGCGCAAGCGTCCGTGCAGGCGCAGCAAATGCAGCTGCAACCATCGTTGCCGCAGCAGCGCAGCGTACGCCGCACCGCGCCGGGCCAGGCACCGGTCTTCATTCCCGTGGCGGGCAACACGGGTGGCGGCATCACGGGCAAGGGCTGGGCCGTCGTGGTGCTGCTGATCGTGTTGTTCCTGATCGGCTTTACGGCCTGGACCTCGTCGCCCGATGAAGTCAAGGACAAGGCCAGCTTGCAGGCGCAAGCCGAGCAGGCTGCGGGCCTGGAAGTATTCAGCTGGCGCCCCCGCAAGGCGGCCGGTTTCCAGCCGTCCGATGCGCGCAAGGCCGTACGCAGCCTGTCGCAAGCGGTCAGCAAGGGCGACGATGACGCCGTCACGCGGGGCTTGCAGCTGTTGTACCGTGCCGGAGAGCAAAAGTCGCCTGTTTACGGCGGCGACCGCACCCAGGCGCAGCTGCGCGCGTCCTTGCTGGAAGGCCTGGGCTGGGTGCCTGGCTATGAGCCGACGCTGGTGGCTAACTATCTTGACCTGCTGCAAGCGAACCCGCGCGACCATCTGGTGGCGGCGGCCATGGGCCGCATGCATCTGAGCCTGAACGAACCGCAGGCGGCACGCCAGTACTTCGAGCAAGCCCTGTGGGCGCGCCCGACCGATGGCACGGCCTGGCTGGGCATCGCGGCCACGGCGCTGATGCGCGGCGGCGACGAGCGCGATGCCGTCAACATGGTGGCGCTGGCGCAGCTGACGGCCTACCGTTACGCGGTGCAGAACGCCGTACCGGCGGAACCGGGCGAAGCGGCCGACAATGGCGTCGCGCGCACGATGCAGCGCATGGACTTGAACGCCAAGATGCTGCGCCTGGTTCAGGGCTGGGATTACCAGAAGCGCTGGGACAAGACGCTGGCCGATGGCGCACTGCTGGCGGCCAGGCTGAAGGCCATGCCGCCCTTGCGCGACCAGGTCGGCGGCGTGCAGCGCGAGACGATGACGACGGTTGATTATGGCGTGCTGGACGAGCAGCATGCAACGGGTGAGAACCGCTTGACTCTGACCATTGCCGCCGACGGCACGCTCAGCTATGCGGCGGCCGAGTTGCCGATGGAACCGCAGTTGAACAAGGTGCTGCTCGACAGCGTGAAGCGCTGGACCTATTTGCCGGCCGTGCAGCACGGTCAACTGCGCGATGCCAAGGTGGTGGTGCTGGTGCGCTACCGCAACGGCCGGGTCAGCTTTGTGCCGGCCGGTGTGGCCGCCACGACGGAAAATTAAAGGAATAGCATGAAAATCAAGACGATATTCGCGCTGCTGGGCGCATCCTTGCTGACCCCAGGCATGGCGCAGGCGGACATCGTGCAGCGCCAGGTGCTGGCCAGTATGGCCGCCGAACCCGATAGCGAAGGCGGCGATGTGTACACTATCGCAGGCATGACGGCCTGCGGCGGCAAGCAGATACGCATGGATGCCCGCTCCGTCAATCTGGACGAGGCGCCGTACGAAGCGTTGAAAGCCGAACTGGCCCGACAGATCCGCAGCAAGACGCCCATGCGCGTCACGCTGAAAGAGTGCCCGGAAGATGCAAGCGTGCCCATCGTGCGCCAGATCGCCGCCTGCACGCCAGCCACCTGCGCCGATGGCCGGGCGCGGCTGTACCTGCACGAACGCTTCTTCCCCATCGAGCAGGAAAAGGCGCCGAACGTGCTGCTGTTGCCCTTGCCCAAAGGCAAGCTGCCCGGCACGTGGAAGGTGGACATTTACAGCGTCGCCGGGCACAAGCTGCGCCTGTCGGGACAGGTCAACCGCGCCGATTACGCGCAGGGCGAGCTGGTGGGGGGCTATGTCACGTATTACCCGAACGGCAAGATTGAGCAACAGGTGGCGCAGGATGGACAAGGGCGGCAGCATGGCATCACCAGCCGTTACCGCAGCGATGGCAGCCTGGAATCGCGCGGCGACTGGCGCCATGGATTGCCGGAGGGCACGCACCA
The DNA here is from genome assembly GCF_002127655.1 of Janthinobacterium sp. GW456P. Classification (GTDB taxonomy): domain Bacteria; phylum Pseudomonadota; class Gammaproteobacteria; order Burkholderiales; family Burkholderiaceae_D; genus Janthinobacterium. The sequence goes on along the minus strand of NZ_NEHB01000011.1, from coordinate 63,979 downwards.
GCAATATCACGCCACGGGCAAGCTGCGCGAGGCCAGCGTGTACCGCGGGGGCATGCGCATCGATGGTCCCGTGCAGACATTCGATGCGAACGGCAAGCCGAGCACGAGTTATGTACTGCGCGGCGGCAAGATCGAAGGCGAGATGCTCACGTATTTCCCTGATGGCAGCATTTCCAGCCGCTCCGCAATGAAGGATGGCAAATACCATGGTTTGACGACAAACTATGACGCTGATGGCGCCGTGCGCAGCACCATGACCTTGCGCAATGATTTGCCCGCGGGCGAGGCGCTGGAATTCTATTCGGACGGCAAGGTGCAAAGCCGCCAGCAGTATGCCGACGATGGCGGCTTGCTGAGCCTGCAGCGCTACAGCCCGCAAGGCGTGCTGTTGCTGGAGCGGCGGTGGGACGCGAAATTGCGCGAGCAGGGCACGTCGCGTTCTTGGTACGCGAGCGGCAAGCCGGAGCAATCGATCGAGTACGTGAACGACCGGCGCGAAGGCTGGAGCCGTAGCTGGCGCGAAGATGGCAGCCTGAAAAGCGAATGCCGGTACGTGGCCGGCAAGGCGCAGGGCGATTGCGAAGAGGCGCTGCCATCACCGGAAATCGAGCGCAAGGAGCAGGCATGGCGCGCCCTGAATTGAACTGTCTGCTGGCAGGCCTGCTGCTGTTGCCAGCCATGGCGGGGGCGGAAATCGTGCAGCGGCAAGTCGTCACGGCGATCAAGGCGACGCCTGACGGCGATGTATTGACCCTTGCCAGCGACAGTGGCTGCGGCGGCAAACAGGTGCTGATGAATGCCGCGTCCGTGCGCCTGGAACAGGATCAGTATGCCGCCATGAAGCGGCAATTGGCGCCGTTGATCCGCGACAAGACTCCCTTGCTGATGCGTATTGCCGTCTGCCCGGCGCCGGACAAGGCGGGAGCCGTGGCCGCCATGCCCGCCGTCAGCAAGCTGGGCGGCTGCGAGCCGCAAGCCTGTCTGGACGCCAAGGCACGCCAGTACCTGAATCATAATCTGTCACGCGGCGAGGTCATGGAGCAGACGCGCTATGCGCTGGTCGTGCCGCTGCCGCCTGGCAAGACGCCGGCTACCTGGCGAGTCGATATCTTCCATGTGCGCGAAGGCGAGCCGAAACGGCTGGTGGGCGAGGTCGACAATCCTGATTACCTGCGCGGCAAGCTGGTGGGCAACTACGCCATGTATTACCCGCATGGTCAGCTGGAAATGCAGGTGGAGCAGGACGGGCGCGGCATCAAGGAGGGGGTATTGAGCCGCTACTACCCGGACGGCCAGCTGTCCATGCGCGGCACGTGGCGCAACGGGTTGCAGGAAGGTGAACAAAAAACCTATCACCAGAGCGGCAAGCTGATCGAGTCGGTGACGTACCGGAATGGCGCACGCGCCGACGGCCTGGTCGAAACTTTCGATGAAAACGGCAAGCTGCGCACGCGCATGACGCAAGTCCAGGGGCAGACGGACGGCGAACTCCTGCTGTTCTATCCCGATGGCGCGGTGGAAAGCCGCAGCCAGCACGTGAACGGTATCCAGACGGGGCCCAGCACCAGCTATTTTCCAGATGGCAAGGTGCACCGCACGGCCAGCTACGTGGACGGCAAGCCTGCGGGCGAGAGCGTCGAATATTATCCGGACGGCAAAGTGGCCGGCAAGCGCACGCACAGCGGCCACTATGTATTGCGCAGCGAACAGCGCTTCAGCCCCGCCGGCGTGTTGCTCGTGCAAAAACAGTGGAACGCGGGCGGCCGCGAGGAGGGCGCCTTGCGTTCATGGTACGCCGATGGCAAGCCGAAGCAATTGATTGAATATGCCGATGGCGAACGCCAGGGCTGGACCCGCCACTGGCGCGCCGATGGCAGTGTGGAAAGCGAATGCCGCTATGTAGCCGATGAGGCGCAGGGGGAGTGCACGGGCGAGGCCGCCAGCATGTCGTACACGGAAGATGGCATCGCGCCGGTGATGGCGGAACCCTAAACCTGGGCAAATCGCGGACAGCCAGGCATGTACGCCGCGATGCCGTTTGTGGCTGGCCGCTATCGCCTCGAAACGGACGTTGGGCAAGCCTTGTGGACGTTCATTTGAATTTGAGAAACTCAACCCTGGCGCCTTGCTCGCCCAGTGCATGGGCCAGCCCAAGCGGATTTTCGACGCGACCAACGTGTGAGTAGGCATACGGCGAAGTAAATGTCTTATAGAATATAACCAAGGTCTTCGAGCCGTACAGCAAGAGGTCGCCATTGCTGATCATTTCCATCCTGGTCGCGTTAACCGGCAGTGCCTTTTGCAAATCTGCGTGCTTCTCATTTCCGTTGAGTTCGGCCATATCCAGCGTCAGCGGCAGCCTCTTGGCAAATGCCTGTCCGGTCACGTTATCGGACAAGACGACGACGAAGCGACGTTCGCCAACGACCATCCACATACGCGACTCCTCAGGCCTTGGGGATGCGCTGGCCGCAAGCGGGGCAAGAGTGAATGGCATGGAGGCGGACTGCTGTCGAGCTTCGCAAGCGCCGAGGAAGAGCACGCCAAGCAGCAGGCTCAGTCCATGCAGGCCATCAGATAGGCGGCATTCGCGCTTGCCGGCCCATGGGTGCCGGGTGCCATTAAGTACCGCTGGCTTGCGTGTCATCATTGTTTGCTCCTTTGTTGGTAGACGGCTTGGCTTGCCTGCAGTGCTTGCGAGCGAGAGGTCAGGAAGGCAGCCACCAGCAGTACGGCCGCGCTGGCGATGAACGTGCTCTGATATCCGCTCTTGTCGAACAGCAAGCCGCCGATCGTGGAACCGAGGGCGATGGCGAGTTGCACAACGGCAACCATCAACCCGCCCCCCGTCTCTGCATCGCCCGGCAGGGTTGTCGCCAGCCATGACCACCAGCCCACCGGCGCAGCGGTCGCGACAACGCCCCAGATGCCTAGCAGTACCGCCACGGCAGCGACCTTGCCGCCAAAGAGTGTCAGCGCCACGGCGATCAACGCCATCAGGATGGGAATGCCAACCAGCGTCCGGGAAAAATTCCACTTCAAGAACTTGCCGATGACGGTGGTACCGATAAAACCGCCAACGCCAACGACCAGCAGCATCATCGACAGCGTGGGTATATCTACGCGCGTCACGCTTTCAAGGAATGGGCGCAAATAGGTGAACAAGGCGAACTGTCCCATGAAAAACGTGCTGACGGCCAGCATACCCAGGGCGACCTTCGGGTCACGCAGCAGTGTGAAGGCCTTGCGCGGAGCCGCCGAGCCGGTCTGCGGCGGCATGGAAGGCAGACTGATCCACTGCCAGACAAAGGCAACCACGGCCACCGGTACCAGGCAAAGGAAGGCGCCACGCCAGCCGATGACGGAACCCAGGTAACTGCCCAGGGGCGCGGCGACGACGGTCGCCAGTGCATTGCCGCCATTGAAGATGGCCAGCGCGCGCGGCACCTGACGGGAAGGCACCAGCCGCATCGCGGTGGCCGCCGACAAGGACCAGAAGCCGCCAACCACCACGCCGATCAGCGCCCGGCCGGCCATGTACAGAAGATAATTCGGGGCCATCGCGACGACGGCCCCGGAGATGGCCATCGTTGCGGTCAGTCCCAGCAGGAGCGTCTTGCGATCCATGTTGCCAGCGATGATGGAAATCGACAGGCTGGTGAGCACGGCGAAGGCGCCGGAGATGGCAATGCCCTGTCCCGCCAGGCCTTCGCTGACCAGGAGATCCCTGGCCATCGGAGTCAACAGGCTGACGGGCATGAATTCGGAGGCGATCAGCGCGAAGACGCACAGCGTCATGGCGAAGACCCCGCCCCACATTGCCGCTTGCGTAGCGGGATCAGCGTGCCCGTGCACGCCCTCTGGGGTTGCGTTGCTGATTGGTGCTGTCATGGGATGCGTCTATGCCAAATTTTTGTGGAAGAACGCGTTCAGCTTGTCCCAGGGAATCAGCTTGACCCGGTCATACAGGTCGACGTGCCCGGCGCCCGGCACGATCACCAGTTCCTTCGGCTCCGCACCGAGGCGATAAGCCTCTTCGCTGAACTCCCGGGAATGCGCCTGGTCGCCTGTGATGAACAACATGGGGCGTGGCGAAATCGTTTCGATATCGTTGAACGGGTAAAAATTCATGAACTTGACGTTGCTGGCCAGCGTCGGGTGCGTGGTCAGCTCGCGCGACGACCCTGCCGGCGTGAATTCACCGCGCGAGGTGCGATAAAAGTCATGGAACTCGCGCTGGATGGGATGCGTATTGGCATCAAGCTGGTGCACGGTGCCGCCCGTGTACTTGATTGCGCCACCGGTGAATTCCACGTAGCGCTGCTGCGCTGCCTCCGCAATGATCTGCTTGCGTTGATCGAGCGTCTGCGAGTGGTTCAGCGCATGGCGGTTGGCTGCGCCCATGTCGTACATGCTGACAGTGGCAATGGCCTTCATGCGCGGATCGATTTTGGCGGCACTGATGACGAAACTGCCGCTGCCGCAAATACCGAGAACGCCGATCCGCTCTCTGTCGACGAACGGCTGGGTGCCCAGAAAGTCCACCGCCGCGCTGAACGCTTCGGCGTAGATATCGGGCGCCACGGCATTGCGCGGTTGGCCGGCGCTGTCGCCCCAGAACGACTGATCGATGGCCAAGGTGACGAAACCCTGCTCCGCCAGTTTCTGCGCATACAGGTTCGAGCTTTGCTCCTTCACCGCACCCATCGGGTGGCCGATGATGATCGCCGGATGCCTGGCATTGCCGTCGAGGTCCTTGGGCGTGAACAGATTGCCGGCGATCGCCATTCGGTACTGGTTGTTGAAGCTGACCTTGCGCGCAATGACTGTCGCGCTTTTGTAAAAGTTGTCAGCGTTGCCGGACATATCCGGCACTGGCTTGGTATCGGCGGCAAACGCCGCACTACCGACAATGGAAAGGCTGCCCAGCACGGCCATGCCGGTGCCAGTCGTCTTCAGGAAATCGCGGCGCGCTACATCATCTATGTTCATGTCTGTTTCTCCAGTTCGTTCGGTATGGGCGGGGCGCATTACGTTCAGCGACATCGTACGTGGCGGTTAGCGCATCGGCGCACCGAAAAATCGAACAGGTATATGTGCCAGGGCCATGAATAGCCTGTATATTCATAGCTCAATGCACACATTTCCCTTGATATTGGCCGTAGCTGGCAGCACGCCGAGACCTCATCCACTGCAGCTTTCATGAATGTTCAAAATGGCCAGAGACAATATTATTGATATTCTTATCTTCTTCGAGGTGGCTCGCCAACGCAGCTTCACCCGTGCCGCCATCAAGCTGGGCATGTCGCAATCGACGCTCAGCCACATCATTCGGGATCTGGAGGCCCGGCTGGGCGTGCGGCTGCTCAATCGCACGACGCGTAGCGTCTCACCCACAGAAGCAGGCGAGCGCCTGCTGAACAATGTCGCGCCGCGGCTTGATGAGGTCCATGCCGAAATCGCTGCCGTCAGCGATTTGAATGGCAAGCCAGCGGGTACGGTGCGTATCACTGCTATTGACCACGTTATTGATACCCTGCTGTGGCCACGGCTGGCACCGGTGCTGCCTCACTATCCCGACCTGAATATCGAGATTCAATCAGATTACAAGCTGATCGATATTGCCGCGGACCGGTATGACATTGGAGTACGCTATGGAGACCAGGTAGCGGAGGACATGATTGCTGTCCGGCTCACAGCGGACATTCCCACCATGATCGTTGGCTCGCCCGGCTACTTCTCCTGGCATGCGCAACCCACCAATTTGCATGAGCTGATGAAGCACAATTGCATCACGCTGCGGCTCGCAGGCAGTGGCGGCATCTACGCGTGGGAACTGCAGCATGATGGACGCAACGTGGAAGCCCGGGTGAGCGGTCAGGCCGTGTTTACCAGCGCCGTGCCCATGGTACAAGCGGCCTTGAGCGGCAATGGCTTGGCGTTCGTCACGGAAGACCTGGTGGCGGGACACCTACGGGAAGGCCGATTAATCAGCGTCATGAGCGATTGGTGTAAAAGGTTCCCTGGCCTCCATGCGTACTATCCCAGCCGCCGCCACGAATCGAGGGCGCTCCGGATTGTTGTCGAAGCTATTCGCCACAAGGAGTAAGTTAGGTTAGCCGCGGCGAGCAGCGGACATTTATGGCTTCACGAACTTGAGCGTCATGCGGTCGCTCTCGCCGATGGCCTGGTACTTGTCGCGATCAAGCGCGGCGTTGGTCAGGGTCGGTGGCAGCGCCCACACGCCGCCCTGGTGGTCGGCCTTGTCCTTCGGATTGGCGTTGACCTCGGATTTGCCGGCCAGCCTGAAGCCGGCGCTCTCGGCCATCTTGATCACATACGACTCGTGGACGTAGCCGCTCGTGGCCGTGGCATCTTGCGGCATGGATTCCGGCAGGCGATGGTCGGTCACGCCCAGCACGCCGCCCGGCTTCAGGCTGGTGTACAGCGCCTTGAAGATGTCCTTGACCTTCTCGTCGCCCAGCTCGACGAAGTTGTGCACGTTGCGGAAGGTGAGCACCATGTCGACGCTGTTGGGCGGGGCGAAGTTGTAGATGGCCTTGGGCGGACTGAAGGCGCCCCGCACGACCTTGTCATAGACCGCCGGGTTGGACTCCAGCAAGGTCCTGGCGATGGCGCCGGCACTGATCAGCTTGCCGTCCTGGCGCAGGTAGGGCGCCAGGATCTCGGTGTACCAGCCGCCTTCCGGCAGCAATTCGACCACCGTCATGCTCGGCTTGATGCCGAAGAAAGTAAGCGTTTCGTAAGGATGGCGCCACATATCGCGCGCCACGTTGGTGCTGCTCCGGTGGCTGCCTGCGATGGCCGTGCGCAGCTGGGCATCGTCGGCCATGTCAGCGGCCTGCGCGAGGCCGGCCAGGCTGCACGCCAGCAAGCCGGCGGCCAGGATGAATCGTTTCATTGTGTCGTCTCCAGGATCGATGGCAACGGCGCCATGCCGTGCCGCCCGGCAATAATCGACCATGCCCTACTTGTCGTCAAGTTAAGTTTTGCATGCATCCTAGCGGTGCGGCGGCGTCAGCACGCTGGCGATGGCCTTGGGCAAGGTTTCCGGGTAATCGCGGCTGAAGTGCAGGCCGCGGCTTTCGCGGCGGGACAGGGCGCTGTTGACGATCATCGAGGCCACGTCGACGAGGTTGCGCAGTTCCAATAAGTCGTGCGTGATGCGGAAGTTGCGGTAGTACTCGTCGATCTCTTCCTTCAGCAGGGCGATGCGGTGCTGGGCCCGCTCCAGGCGCTTGGTCGTGCGCACGATGCCTACGTAATTCCACATGAAGCGGCGCAGCTCGTCCCAGTTGTGGGCAATGACCACTTCCTCATCCGCATCCGTGACGCGGCTTTCATCCCAGTCGGGTAAATATGGCGTGCCCAGCTTTTCCTTGCTTTCGATATCTTGCGCGCAGGCGCGGCCGATGACGATGCATTCCAGCAAGGAATTACTCGCCAGGCGGTTCGCGCCATGCAGGCCCGTGCACGCCGTCTCGCCGACCGCATACAGGCCCGGCAGGTCGGCGCGGCCGGACAAATCCGTCACGACGCCGCCGCACGTGTAGTGGGCGGCGGGCACGATGGGAATCGGCTGCTTGGTGATGTCGATGCCCAGTTCCAGGCAGCGCGCGTAGATGGTGGGGAAGTGTTCGATGAGGAATTCGGCCGGCTTGTGGCTGATGTCGAGGTGCACGTAGTCGAGACCGCGTTTCTTGATCTCGAAGTCGATGGCGCGCGCCACCACGTCGCGCGGCGCCAGTTCGGCCCGCTCATCGTGGGCCAGCATGAAGCGCGTGCCTGCTGCCGCGCCCGCTTCAGGCGGCAGTTTCAGCAAGCCGCCTTCGCCACGGATGGCTTCGGTGATCAGGAACGATTTCGCGTACGGGTGGTACAGGCAGGTGGGGTGGAACTGGATGAATTCCATGTTCGACACGCGGCAGCCGGCGCGCCAAGCCATGGCGATGCCGTCGCCGCTAGCCGTGTCCGGGTTGGTGGTATATAAATACACCTTGCCGGCGCCGCCCGTGGCCAGCACGGTGTGCTCGGCGGCAAAGGTATGCACCTTGCCCGTTTGCTCATCCTGCACGTACAGGCCGTGGCAATGCGGTTGCGCGTTGCGCTGGGCCGGTTTCATGCCCAGCTTGTCGGAGGTGATCAGGTCGATGGCGCAATGGTGTTCGAACAGACTGATGTTCGGATGGGCGCGCACCTTTTCTTCCAGCGTCACTTGCACGGCGTGCCCCGTGGCGTCGGCCGCGTGGATGATGCGGCGCTGGCTGTGGCCGCCTTCGCGGGTCAGGTGGAAACCCAGCTCGGCCGAGGCGTCGCGCGTAAACGGCACGCCTTGCTCGATCAGCCATTCGATCGCTTCGCGGCCGTGCTCGACGATGTAGCGCGTGGCGCTCTCGTCGCACAGGCCGCCGCCCGCGATCAGGGTGTCTTCGATGTGCTGCTGGTGGCTGTCGCCCGAGTCCAGCACGGCCGCGATCCCGCCTTGCGCCCAGTTGCTGGCGCCATCGAGCAGCGCGCGTTTTGAAATGATCGCGACGGTGCGCGTCTCAGCTAAATGCAGTGCAACCGATAAACCCGCCAGGCCACTGCCGACAATCGCTACATCAAATTTCATGACATTTATCTCTTTTAGGGGAAGCATACTATATGCCATTTCCCCACATTCGGTAATGTGTTGAGATAAATTCTGCCAGCGAAAGATAGCTGCGGCCGTAGCTTGTGGCGCATCAATGTCTTCTTGGAACAGTTCGCCATCATGGCAAGACCAGCAGCGGGCCGCCTTGCGCGCCGCCTGGTGCTTTTTGCCGCAGGGGGAACCATGATCCGCATCTTCAGCCATTATGTCTCGAAAACAGCGTTTATCTTGCTGTTGCTGGAAATCCTGCTCCTGCTGCTGTCGGCCACCCTGACGTCCTTGCTGTGGCTGGCGGACGGCAGCCGCGTGCTGCGCGTTGGCGATATTTACCTGTCTTCCGCGATCTTTGCGCTGGTTATTGTCCTGAGCATGAGTGCGCTCGGCATGTACCAGCACCGCTCGCGGGAAGACATCCGCAACACCTTGCTGCGCATCCTGCCCTCGTTCGCGCTGGGTTTTGCCGTGCTCAGCGTCCTGATACGCTTTATTCCGGCGCTGCAATTCGGGCGCGGCAGTGCGATGATCTTCGGCCTGGGCGCCATCGGCGTGCTGCTGGCGCGCCTGGTGGTATTCAAATCCTCGCAATCGGCCCTGATGGAAGGCCGGCTGATTCTGGTGGGCGGCGGGGCGCTCGCGCGCGAATGTATGGACTTGGCGGCCAGCAAGATCGGCTTCCATCAATTTACGGTGGTCGGCTGTATCAATGTGGCGGGCGAACAATGCTGCGTGCCGGCCTCGGCCTTACTGCCGGCCGGACCGTCGCTGCTGGCCACGGCGCAGCGCCATGCCGCGCATGAAATCGTCGTGTCCGTCAGCGACCGGCGCAATGGCGCGTTTCCCGCGAAGCAATTGCTGGAATGCGCGCTGGGCGGCGTCAAGGTGATCGACGCGGCCACGTTTTTCGAGCGCGAAGCATGCCAGATCCGCATCGACTCATTACAACCGAGCTATCTGATCTATGGCGGCGGCTTCGACCAGAGTTTTTTCCGCGCCGCGTCGAAGCGTTTGTTCGATCTGGCGGCCAGCGCGGTTATCTGCCTGGCCACGCTGCCCGTGATGCTGGCGACGGCCCTGTGCATCCGGCTGGAGGACGGCGGCCCCGTGTTTTACCAGCAAGAGCGGGTGGGGCGCGATGGCCTGCCTTTCAAGGTGCTGAAATTTCGCAGCATGCGTTGCGATGCCGAGCGCGACGGCAAGCCTATCTGGGCCCTGGCCAACGATGCGCGTATCACGCGCGTGGGAAATCTGATCCGCAAGCTGCGCATCGACGAACTGCCGCAAATGCTCAATGTGTTTCGCGGCGAAATGAGTTTCGTGGGCCCGCGCCCCGAACGCGCGTATTTTGTCGAGCAATTGAAGGAGCAGGTGCCGTACTACAACATTCGTCACAACATCAAGCCTGGCATCACGGGTCTGGCGCAGGTGCGCTACCAGTATGGCGCTTCCGTCGACGATGCCGTCAAGAAGTTGCAATACGATCTGTATTATGTAAAAAACAATAGCCTGTTCCTCGACTTGCTGATCCTGCTCGACACGGTGCAGGTGGTGCTGTTTGGCAAGGGCAGCCGATGATGCGGGCGCAGTCGGCCTGGCTGGCGGCAGCCGATGCGGCGGCGCTCAGCCATGGTCTCGCGTCGCTGGCTTTTTTCGTGCTCGCGCTGCTGCTCATCAGCAATTGGCGCGCGCGGCAGAACGTGCGCGCCTTGCTCCTGGCGTGCCTGGCGACGGGAGTCTGGGCCACGGGCACGGTGGTGCTGGTGCTGCTGGGGCAGCGCATCGCGCTGGCCGGCGACGCGCTCGAATTGCTGCGCACCCTGGCCTGGCTGGTGTTCCTGTTGCTGCTGATCGAACCGTCGCGGCCCCGCCTGCGCCTCGTGCTGGCCGGCATCGTTCTCACGGCGCTGGCGCCCTGGCTGCTTTCCATGGCTTCCTCCTGGCTGGCGCTGCCTTTGCCGGCGCGCATCATCGCCAGTGTCTGCCGTCTGCTGCTGGCCGTGCTGGGCATGTTGCTGGTGGAACAGTGGTACCGCAACACGCCGCCCTTGAAACGCTGGGGCATCAAGTTTGCGTGCCTGGGCGTGGGCGGGCTGTTTGCCTACGATTTCTATCTGTACAGCGACGCCTTGCTGTTTCGCACGGTCAATGATGACATCTGGGCCGCGCGCGGCATCGTCGACGCCCTGTGCGCGCCGCTGCTGGCCGTCTCGGCGGCGCGCAATCCGGCCTGGGCGCTGGGCTTGTCCGTCTCGCGTCAGATGCTGTACCGCTCGGCCGCCTTGCTGGGTTCGGCTATCTACCTGCTGGCCATGGCGGCCAGCGCCTATTATTTGCGCTACTTCGGCGGCACCTGGGGTTCCTTGATGCAGATGGCTTACCTGGGCGGCGCGGCCCTGCTGCTGGCGGGCGTGCTGTTTTCGGGCAGCTTGCGCGCCAAGCTCAAGGTGACTATCAATAAACATTTTTATAATGCCATCTTCGACTACCGCGAAGAATGGCTGCGGTTTACGCGGGCCTTGTCGGAAGACGGGCCGGCCTTGGGCGAACGCACGATACAAGCCATGGCGAAACTGGTGGAAAGCCGCGCCGGCGCGCTGTGGATACTGCGCGAAGCTGGCCTGTTTGTCCCGGCCGCCAGCTGGAACTGGCCGCCCAGCACGTGGAGCGAGCCGGCGTCCGGCAGCCTGTGCCAGTTTCTGGAGGCGCGGCAATGGGTGATCGACGTGCCCGACTGCGAGCACAAGCCGCGCCAGTACGGCGGCTTGCTGTTGCCGCCCGCGCTGCTGGCGCTGCCCGATGTGTGGCTGTTGGTGCCCCTGATGCTGCATGGCCAGCTGTTCGCCTTTGTGGCGCTGGCGCGGCCACGCACGCACATCGGCTTGAACTGGGAAATCCTCGACGTGCTGAAAATTGCCGGCAGCCAGGCCGCCAGCTACCTGGCGCACCGCGAATCGCTCGACACGCTCACGGTGGCGCGCCAGTTCGATTCGTTCAACCGCATGTCCACGTTTATCGTGCACGACCTCAAGAACCTCGTGTTCCAGCTGTCCCTGTTACTGAGCAATGCGGAAAAGCACCGTGCCAATCCCGCTTTCCAGGAGGACATGCTGGGCACCTTGGACCACTCCGTGCAGAAAATGAAGACCCTGCTGCAGAAGCTGGCGCGCGGCGAGGCGCCGGAAGCGCCTGCGCCGCTGCTGCTCGACGGCTTGCTGCGCCAGGCCGTGGCCGCCAAGGCGAGCCTGGCGCCGGCGCCCCGGCTGGAAATCGTCGATGGCGAACTGACGGTGCTGGCCAACCGCGCGCGGCTGGAACGGGTGCTGGGCCACTTGATCCAGAACGCCATCGAGGCCACGGCCAGCGACGGCAAGGTGGACGTGCGGCTGCGGCGCGAAGAGCGCACGGCCGTGGTCGAGCTTGACGATACGGGGCAGGGCATGAGCGAACAGTTCATCCGCGAGCGCTTGTTCAAACCGTTCGACACGACCAAGACGGCGGGCATGGGCATCGGCGTGTTCGAAAGCCGCGAATACCTGCGCGAGGTGGGCGGCAGCCTGGAAGTGCGCAGCGCACCGCAGGTGGGCACGACGTTTCGCGTGATCCTGCCGCTGCACGCGGCCTAGCAAAGGAGTGCCATGGGCAAACAGAAACTGCTGGTCATCGAAGACGATCCCGGCCTGCAAAAGCAGTTGCACTGGAGTTTCGACGGCTACGAGGTCTTGCTGGCGGGCGAGCGCGAGGCGGCGCTGGCGCTGGTGCGGCGCCACCAGCCTGCCGTGGTGACGATGGACCTGGGCTTGCCGCCCGACCCGGACGGCGCCACGGAAGGCCTGGCCACCCTGCAGCAAATCCTCGCGCTGGCGCCGGACACGAAAGTCATCATTTTGTCGGGCAACCAAGAGCGCGCGCATGCCTTGAAAGCCATCGCGCTGGGCGCCTACGATTTCCACCAGAAGCCGTTCGAGGCCGACATGCTGGGCCTGGTCATCGCCCGCGCGTTCTACTTGCACGCGATGCAGCAGGAAAACCGCCGCATGCTGCAGACGCAGGCCGACTCCCCGCTGGCGGGCATCGTCAGCCGCGACGCCGGCATGCTCAAATTGTGCCGCAGCGTGGAAAAAGTGGCGCCTTCGTCGGCCAGCGTGATGCTGCTGGGCGATTCGGGCAGCGGCAAGGAATTGATCGCGCGGGGCTTGCATGCGCTGTCGAGCCGTCATGCCCAGCGTTTTGTCGCCATCAATTGTGCGGCCATCCCTGAAAACCTGCTGGAAAGCGAACTGTTCGGCTATGAGCGGGGCGCATTTACGGGCGCGGCGCGGCAAACGCTGGGCAAGATCGAGCTGGCCCACGGCGGCACCTTCTTTCTCGATGAGATCGGCGACATGCCGATGGCGCTGCAGGCGAAACTGTTGCGCTTCCTGCAGGAGAGAATCATCGAACGCGTCGGTGGCCGCGCCGAGATCGCCGTCGACGTGCGCATCGTCTGCGCCACGCACCAGGATTTAAAGGTGCTGGCGGAACAGGGACGTTTCCGCGAAGACCTGTTTTACCGTCTTAGCGAAATCGTGCTGCGCATCCCGCCGCTGCGCGAGCGGGCCGGGGATGCGGCCTTGCTGGCCCATCATTTCAAGAACAAGTTCTGCGCCAGCGAAGGGCGCGGCAACCTGCATTTCAGCGCCGGCGCGCTGCAGCTGATCGAAAGCTATGGCTGGCCCGGCAATGTGCGCGAAGTGGAAAACTGCATCAAGCGGGCCGTCATCATGAGCGACGGGCCGCAGATCGCCGCCGACGACCTGGGCTTGCCCGCCAGCGCCCAGGCGGCACCCCAGGACGAATCGTTGAACCTGCGCCAGGCGCGCGACGGGGCCGAATACAAGGTGATGGTGCGGGCGCTGGCGCGGGCCGACGGCAATATCGCCAAGGCGGCCGAACTGCTGGGCGTGAGCCGGCCCACGCTGTACGACCTGATGAGCCACCACGGCATCAAGTAGCGTGCGGATACTGATGTGTATCAAATATCAAGATTGTGTAAGGCGTCGCACATACGCTGGCGCCGCCATGGCGCATCCTAGCCTCATCAACAACAAGGAGGCGCCATGAATGCGATCAGTTTATTAATGCAGGACCATAAGGCTGTGAAAGCCCTGTTTGCCCAGTATGAAGGCTTGAGTGACCGCTCATTTGCCACCAAGAAAAAGCTGGCCGACCAGATCTGCCAGGAATTGACCGTGCACACGCAGCTGGAAGAGGAAATCTTCTATCCGGCCGTGCGCCGTCCCATCCACGACGGCGACCTGATGGATGAAGCTCTCGTCGAGCACGCGAGCGCCAAGGAACTCATCGCGCAAATTACCGCGATGGACCCGGCCGACGACCTGTACGACGCCAAGGTCAAGGTGCTGTCCGAGCAGATCGAGCACCACGTCCAGGAAGAAGAGGGCGACATGTTTCCCAAGGTACGCGATACGGCCGTCGACCTCGACGCGCTGGGCAAGGAAATGGCCGCGCGCAAGGAACAGCTGACGGGCGTCGCCGCCTGAACGGCATACAAAATCTATAACCCAGGGAGTATTCCATGCAAGCTACACAATTGTCCGTCTCGGACCTGAACAACCCGGGCGTGTCCTGGGGCGCCGTGCTGGCGGGCGCCGCCGCGGCGGCCGCCTTGTCCTTCATCCTGCTGATCCTCGGCGTGGGCCTGGGCCTGTCGTCCGTATCGCCGTGGTCGTTCAACGCCACGGCCATCGGCGTGTCGACCATCGCCTGGCTGGCCTTCATGCAACTGGCCGCCTCCGGCATCGGCGGCTACATGGCGGGCCGTCTGCGCGTGAAATGGAGCGCCATCCACACGGATGAAGTGCACTTCCGCGATACGGCGCACGGCTTGCTGGCTTGGGCCGTGGCCACCCTGATCACCGTGGCCGTGCTGGCCGGCGGCACGCGAGCCGTGCTGAGCGGCGCCATCGACGCGGGCAGCGGCGTGGCGGCAGCGGTTGGCCCGGCCGTAGGGGCGGGCGCAGCGGCAGCCGGTGCCGGCGTGGCCGCTTCCAAGGCGGGCGAGAGCGGCGCCAGCGGCGCCAATCCGCTCGATTATTTCTCGGACATGCTGCTGCGCGCGGCGCCAGCGCCAGCTGCCACCGGCACGCCAGCGATGGCGAATCCCGGCCTGACGGTGGCCGACCAGCGCATGGAAATCGGCAAGATCTTCGCCACCAGCCTGTCTTCGGGCAGCCTGGCCGCCGATGACCGCGCCTACCTGGGCCAGGTCGTGGCCAGCCGCACGGGCTTGACGCAGGCTGAAGCGGAAGCGCGCGTCGATGCCGTCTATGCGCGCGCCGTGAAAGCGGCCGCCGATGCGAAGGCTGCCGCGCAGCAAGCTGCGGAAACGGCCCGCAAGGCCGGCGCCCATACGGCACTGTGGATGTTCGTCGCCTTGCTGCTCGGCGCTTTCGTGGCCAGCCTGGCCGCAACGTTTGGCGGCCGCCAGCGCGACCATGAGCGCGTGCTGCGCCACGTCACCATCTGAACCCCTACCTGGTATATAAATCAAGGAGTCTGCCATGCGTTCCATCCTCTTGCTGCTGTTGGGCATTCCATTACCCATCGTCATATTGATCGCCCTGTTCGTACGCTGACAAGGCCCAGACAAGGCCAACACAAGAACCGGCGCCCGCTGCAAGGTGGGCGCCGGTTTTTGCATGAAAGCGGGCGCATGTGTAAGATGGCGCCATCTTTCCACCGAGACTGTCCATGACCTTTCCCTTGCTGAAAACCGCCGCCATCGCCGCCTTTGCCTGCACGGTGCTCGCCGCGTGTTCCACCCTGATCGGCCCGCGCGATATGAATGTGTCGCTCAGCAAGATGCAGCAAGGCCTCGAGCGCCGCTTTCCCATCGATAAACGCGTGCTGTCCGTACTGGACGTCAAGCTGACCCATCCGCAGCTGTCTTTGCAGCCCGAGCGCGAGCGGGTTGCCTTGAGCGTGGACGCCAGCGTGATGCCGCCGTTCATCCGCCAGACCTGGCGCGGCAGCCTCGCCATGTCGGGCCGTTTGGTGCTCGACGCGCAGCGCAACGCCGTCTATCTGAGCGAAGCGAGCGTGGACAAGGTGAGCATCGATGGCATGGACGAGTCGCAGCAGCGCCAGTTCGCCAAGGTGGCCAGCCTGGTGGCCGACCAGCTCATGCATGAAACGCCGATCTACACGTTCAAGCCCGACGAATTGCGCTATGCGGGCGTGCAATTCGTGCCGACGCAGCTCAGGACCACGGGCAATGGCCTGACCGTGACGTTCGAGCCGGTGAAGTAGGCTAGGCCCGGAATGCGGGCGCGGTCAGTTGCGTGGCCGTGTTATTGCGCGGCGTCGCCTCTTCATGGAACAGGTCGGCCAGGTATTCGCACAGCGCGTCGCCTTGGATATCGTCGGGGACAATGAAATCGGCGGGCCGGCGCTTGCCTTCCGCACCCAGGTAAAAGGCGCGCCATGCGCCCGGATTGCCCCGGATGGCGATCAGGGTGCCGAAAATATTGAACCGCAATTCCTGCATCTGGCTGCTCCAGTAAGAATGATGGCTGAATAAAGGTGGGAAATGGCCGCGGCCGGCGAGGGGAGGCGGCCTTGGATTTCCCCGGCATTTCTTGGATATCTATTGTGCTATAGTAACATTTACTTATCTTTGGATGGTCGACGATGAATATCAGCACGGCAGGAATCCGGTCCGGGGCGCTGGCCGGCGCAGAAGGCAATAAGACCTCATCGGACAAGGCGCCGGCCACGCAGGCGCCAGCCGGCGTCGGCGCCGTGGCGGACGAGGTCGTGATCTCGACCCTGGCCGGGCGTTTGTCGATGGCCGCGACGGCCACCAGCGCCGCTATCGAGGGATTCGATCATCCATCGCTGGGCGCATGGGTCAATGACAATATCAGCAGCATCCTGTATCCGCTGGACGCCGGACACAAGGCGGCCGCCGCACAGCAGCTGCCGCAACCGAATGACGCGGCATCGGCCAGGTCGGCCGCCGCCGCGACCGCGTTTATCGATAACAAGGGGCCCAATCCGTTTGCGGGCCTGTCGCGCGAGCAATTGGCCACCATCACGCACGACGACAGCGGGACATTTACGGTCAACGAGCGGCGCGCCGCCTATACGCAGGCCTATGATGAAGAGCAGGCGTGGCGCAGCCAGGTCGTGGCGCAAGCCATGCAGGAATACAATACCACCGGCAAGATGACCAATTTCTTCAAATCAGTGCTGGGGCATTTCAATGCGCTGCCGCAGCTTGAGCAAGCGCAATATCCTGCCGATTATGCGAGCGGCCTGGAAGACAAGATCAAGCTCGATTTTAATTACTTCAATCACGCGGCCGGCGATGGCCCGCCTACGCCGGGTTCGCTGGCGGACATGCAGAAAAATCAGGATAAAAAAGGCCAGGATCTGTTTGATTTGCTGATCCGCTGACCCCTGGAATTGTTCAACCGTCATTGTTGCTCACTGGCAGGCCGACTATAATCCTGCCTCCCATGCCTGGACACAGCATGTTCCCCAACATGAAGTTAAAACAATTAAAGGAATCTTCGTGAAACGTTCGCTCATCAGCGCCGCCTGCTGCGCCTTGTTCGCCTTCTCCACGCCATCGCTGTACGCCCAGCAAGGCGAAAACTCGACTGCGCCCGTCTCCGGCATCGACCTGAAAACGCTGGACCCGGCCGTCAGTCCCAGGGACGATTTCTACGGTTACGTCAATGGCGTGTGGACCCGCAATACGGAGATCCCGGCCGACAAATCCGTCTGGGGCACGTATATCGAATTGCGCGAAATCGCGCAAGGCCAGCTGCGCGGCCTGATCGATGCCACCGTCAAGAACCCGGGCAAGCCCGGCAGCGAGGCGCACAAGATCGCCGATCTGTACACGAGTTTCATGAACGACAAGGCGCGCGATGCGGCCGGCTTCAAGCCCTTGAAGGCCGAGCTGGCCCGTGTCGCCGCCATCAAGGACAAGAAGGACTTGCCGGCGCTGTTTGCTTACCTGCAAGGCAATGGCATCCAGACGCCGTTTTCCGCCTATGTGGCGCCCGATGCGCAAGACCCCGAACGCTACACGGTCAACATCAGCCAGTCCGGCCTGGGCTTGCCCGACCGCGATTACTACCTGAAGGATGACGACGCCAAGCTGCAAGCCGTGCGCGCCAAATACCTCAAGCATATCGAGACCATGCTGGCCATGAGCGGCGACAAGGCCGCTGCCGACCACGCGGCGCAGATCCTCGACATCGAAACGCGCCTGGCGGCCGTGCAGTGGACGCGCGTACAGATGCGCGACCCCGTCAAGTCGTACAACCGCGTCGAGTTCGACAAGTTCGCGGCACTGGCGCCCGCCTTCGACTGGAACGCCTACTTTGCCGCCGCCGGCCTGGCGAAAAAGGAACCCTCGGCCGTGGTACGCCAGCCCAGCTTCCTCAGCGGTTTTTCCGAGGCCGTGGCCGCCGTGCCGCTGGCATCGTGGAAGAGCTACCTGAACTGGCGCATCATCGAAAGCTATGCTTCCTACCTGGACAGCGCCACGGTCAAGGAACGCTTCGCCTTCGACGGCACGGTGCTGCGCGGCGTGCCGCAGAGCGAACCGCAGTGGCAGCTGGCGCTGCGCTTCACGGATAACGCCATCAACGATGCCGTCGGCAAGCGCTACGTGGAAATGTATCTGCCGCCGGAGACGAAGCCCCGCGTGATGGCCATGTTCGACAATTTCGTCGCCTCGTTCAAGGAGGGCATCGAGCAGCTCGACTGGATGGGCCCGGAAACCAAGAAGGAAGCGCAGCTCAAGCTGGCCGCCCTGAAGCCGAAGATCGCCTATCCCGCTACCTGGCGCGACTACGGCAGCATGCGGACGCAGCCGAACGACCTGATCGCCAACGTGCGCGCTTCGCGCGTGTGGAGCCGCCAGCAAAACCTGGCCAAGCTGGGCAAGCCGGTCGACCGCGACGAATGGTCGATGACGCCGCAAACCGTCAACGCCAGCTACAGCCCGGCGCTGAACGCCATCACGATTCCTGCCGCCATTTTGCAGCCGCCATTTTTCAACGTGAAAGCGGAAGACGCCGTCAATTACGGCTTGCTGGGTATTACCTTTGGTCATGAAATCAGCCATGCCTTCGACGATTCGGGCAGCCAGTACGACGCCAAGGGCCGTCTGCGCAACTGGTGGACCGCGCAAGACCGCGCCGCCTTCAAGGCGCTGGCCGCCGGCCTCGTCAAGCAATACGGCGCCTACAGCCCCGTGCCGGGCTACCATATCAATGGCGAGCTGACCCTGGGCGAAAACATCGGCGACAATTCCGGCCTGTCGATCACCTACAAGGCCTACCAGCGTTCATTGAACGGCAAGCCGTCGCCCGTCATCGATGGCTTGACGGGCGAACAGCGCCTGTACATCGGCTTTGCGCAGAAATGGCGCGCGAAACTGCGTCCCGAAGCGGCCATCGCCCAGATCAAGAGCGATCCCCATTCGCCGGGCGAATTCCGCGCCAAGGGCACGGTCAAGAACCAGCCGGGCTTTTATGAGGCGTTCGGCATCAAGCCGGGCGACCCGATGTACCTGCCGCCCGAGCAGCGCGTGATCATGTGGTAAATCACGTGGTAAACCCGTAGGGCAGCCGGGCAGCCGCGCCGGGGACTATTCCTTGGCGTGGTTGAGCGTGTACCGGGGCAGCTCCACCGTCAGGTCTTCCTGGGCCAGGCGCGCCTGGCAGGACAGGCGCGAGTGGGGCTGCAAGCCCCAGGCCTGGTCGAGCATGTCTTCTTCATTGTCGCCCAGTGCATTGAGCGAGTCGAAGCCCCGTACCACGACCACGTGGCAGGTGGAACAGGCGCCCACCTGGCCGCACGCGTGTTCGATGTCGATTTTGTTGAGCAGCAGAGCGTCGCAGATGCTCATCTTCTCGGGCGCGTCGAAGACGGCGCCGTCGGGAGCCAGCTCGGGATGGGGCAGGACGGTGATTTTGGGCATGCGGGATACTCCTCGGTGATCTTGCAATACCGTCACCTTGGACCTTCCCGCCTTGGCAAGGTCAAGCCCCTGCGCGATCCTGTGCGACGATGCAGGCGTCGAGATGCCCGAGCAACTGCAAGAATACGCGTTTATCCGCGTAGTGATTCATCGTGCTACTCAGCAATACATCGCTGGCGGCGGCCGTCACGGCTTCCTTGGCCGCTGCGCAGGCGGCATGCAATTGTGCGCGATCCAGTTCCAGCAAGGCCGTAGCTATGGCTTCGGGTGTGAAGTCGTAGGCATCCATGCCGCAACAGCCGGCCACGCAATGCGTTTCCAGCCGGCAGATCAACGGCCACAGCTCCCCCAGCAAGGCATCGATATCGACGGCCTGGTCATAACGGCCGTCAAGATCGATGAATTCGATCCAGGCGTCGTCGCCGATCTGGATGTCGTACTGGCGGTCGCGTTCAGTCATTTTTCAACATTCTCCTGGTCAGTGGCATCGCATTATAAAAAAAACCGCCCGAAGGCGGTTTTCCAATGCGGTGCAAGCAGGCGCTTAAATAAAATAGATCAGCGCGATGATGCCGACCACCAGCGCCACGCGGGTGACCTGGTACGCCGTCTTGTTCCACGCCTTGAAGCGGCGGCGGTACTGGCCCATGGTCCAGGAAATCTGGAACAATTTACTCACGCCGCCCACCTGGTCGCCCAGCTCGTTGGGCGAGGCGGCGGCCGTCATCAGGGTGCGGCCCAGCCAGCGGTTCAGGCCTTGTGCCCAGCGGTAGCGCATCGGCCGCTCGATGTCGCAGAACAGGATGATACGGTCGCTGTCGGCATCGTTGCGGGCCCAGTGGATATACGTTTCATCAAACATCACGGCCTGGCCGTCGCGCCAGCTGTGGCGCTCGCCATCGACGTCGATGAAGCAGCGGTCGTCGTTCGGCGTCTGCAAACCCAGGTGGTAGCGCAGCGAACCGGCGAACGGGTCGCGGTGCGGGTTGAGCTTGCCGCCTTGCGGCAGTTCCGCGAACATGGCCGCCTTGATCGACGGAATCGATTGCAGCAGCGCATAGGTTTGCGGGCACATCTGCTGTGCCGACGGGTGGTTCGCGTCATACCATTTCAGGTAGAAACGCTTCCAGCCATACTTGAAGAAGGAATTGAAGCCCACGTCATTGTTCTTTTCAGCGGCCTTGATCTTTTTCATTTCCTGCATGCGCAGCGCTTCATCGCGGATGATTTGCCAGTTCTGCTGCAGCGGCGCCAGTTCCGGAAATTGCTCTACGGCTAAATACGGCGTGGCAGGCACCCTGGAAAAGGTGTGCATGAACAGGTTCAGCGGCGCCATGAACGAGGAGTGATCGAAGATCTGGCGGCGAAACGGCAGGCGCACCTTGCCCCGAAAATGAATATGTAAAACAGAAAACACAAAAATGCCCAGCAAGGCCCACTTCATACACAACCTCGTTTTGAAAGAATGGGGCAATTATAACCAGTTAATGCCCCCGCCATCCCGTGCCACGGTGAAGGAAAGATGAAGCGGCGCGCGCTAGCGCTCTATCCTACAATGGCTTTATTTCATCACTGAAGGGGTAACAATGGAAATCTGGCACGCACCGCTCGACCTGGCCACCCTCAACGCCGCCAGCGAGGGCACGGCCATGCGCCACCTGGGCATCGAATTTACAGCTTTCGGCCCCGACTGGATCGAGGCGACCATGCCCGTGGACCACCGCACCATGCAGCCTTTTAAACTGCTGCATGGCGGCGCGTCCGTCCTGCTGGCCGAAACCCTGGGCAGCATGGCCGCGAATGCCTGCCTGGACAGCCGCCGGCAAGTGAGCGTGGGCCAGGAAATCAATGCCAACCACGTGCGGGGCGTGCGCGGCGGCCATGTGACGGGGCGCGCCACGCCCATTCACCGGGGCCGCAGCAGCCAGGTCTGGGAAATCCGCATCAGCGACGATGACGGCAAACTGTGCTGCATCTCGCGCATCACCATGGCCGTCATCGACACTCCGGGCGCGGGCTGACACTGCGCTCCTTGACTTGCATCAAAGCACTAAAAGCGAGCGCGTGGAATCATCCATAACGCTGTTCGCTTATAATTCAGTGTGCTGTTGCATTGCGCGAGGTGTTACCCGCGCAACTACATTGCCCGAAATTAGAAGCTGACTGCCCAAAAAACGCCAGTTAGAGACCCATCCTGCGCCATGCGGGAAAGGCAACATGACGGCGAGCAGATCGCCGGTGTCTGGCGAGCCCTTGCGGGGCTTGCCTGGCGGAACCGGCAACAATCAACTTTATACAGGGCAATAACAACAATGATGTCATTCAATCGTTTGACGATAGGCGCGCGCCTGAGCGCAGGCTTCGGGCTGCTCGTCTTGCTCATGCTGGTGCTGGCCGCCTTCGCGCTGCTGCGCATCGGCGCCATCTCCGGCGCCATGGACGCGCAAGAAAAAGTGCAGCTGGAAAAACTCGAACCGCTGTACGTGGCGCGCGAGGCGCTCGACCAGACGGGCCTGGCCGCCCGCAACGCCTATATCTTCCATGACCAGGCCGCCGCCGAAAAAGAGCTGGCCATCCTCGACACCCAGAAAGCGCTGTACCTGGACGCGCTGGACAAGCTGGCGCCGCAATTCGCTGGCGATGCGCAATTCGAGAAAGTCAGCACGGGCCTGAAAACCATGGCGCAGGAATTGCAGCGTCCGCGCCAGTTCCGCGCCACGGGACAGATGGAGCAGTACGGCACTTTCCTCGTCGAGGAATGCAGCCCCCTGCGGCGCCAGATCGTCGCCGATATCGATGCCGTCCTGAAAAACGTGCAGCGCGAATCGGAACAGGCCAGCGTGGCCGCGCGCGCCATCTACGGCCAGTCGCTACGCTGGATCGGCGTGCTGGCCGCGCTCAGCGTGCTCATTTGTATTGCGGTCGCCACCGTCATCACGCGCGGCCTGCTGCGCCAGCTGGGCGGCGAACCGGCGTATGC
This sequence comes from Janthinobacterium sp. GW456P, assembly GCF_002127655.1. GTDB lineage: Bacteria > Pseudomonadota > Gammaproteobacteria > Burkholderiales > Burkholderiaceae_D > Janthinobacterium. The sequence continues at coordinate 41,344 of NZ_NEHB01000011.1, read as the reverse complement.
GGCCTCGATCGCCGGGCGCATCGCGCTGGGCGAACTGGCCATCGACGTGCATACGCGCCACGGCGATGACAGCAGTTTATTGTTCGCCATCAAGACCATGCGCGACAATCTGGCCGCCATCGTCGGCAAGGTGCGCCACGGTACGGAAAGCATCGCCACGGCCTCGAGCGAGATCGCTACCGGCAACCGCGATCTGTCGCAGCGCACGGAGCAGCAGGCCGGTTCGCTCGAGGAAGTGGCGTCATCGATGGAAGAACTGATTTCCACCGTGCGCCAGAATGCGGACAACGCCCAGCAGGCAAACCGCCTGGCGCGCGAAGCGTCGAAGGTGTCGGAGCAGGGCGGCAAGGCCGTGGCCGAAGTGGTGCACACCATGGGACTGATCAATGCCTCGTCGAACAAGATCGTCGACATCATCGGCGTGATCGACAGCATCGCCTTCCAGACGAACATCCTGGCCCTGAACGCGGCCGTGGAAGCGGCGCGCGCGGGCGAGCAGGGACGCGGTTTCGCCGTGGTGGCGACGGAAGTGCGCAACCTGGCGCAGCGCTCGAGCGCCGCCGCACGCGAAATCAAGGCCCTGATCGACGATTCCGTCAGCAAGGTGGGCACGGGCACGGTGCTCGTCGAACAGGCGGGCGCCACCATGCATGAGGTGGTGGCCGGCATCGGCAGGGTGACGGGCATCATGGCCGAGATCAGCCACGCCACGCAGGAACAGGGCGCGGGCATCGAGCAAGTCAACCGCGCCATCGTCGACATGGACAGGGTGACCCAGCAAAACGCGGCCCTGGTCGAGCAGGCTGCCGCCGCCGCGCACGAATTGCAGCAGCAGGCGGCGCAGCTGGAACAGGAAGTGGGCATCTTCAAACTGGCTTCGCCGGCGAGCGGCCCTTTGCGCCTGGCGGCTTGAGCCCGATCGCACGGCGGCGCGCCGCGCCGGCAGCGATGCGCCAATAGTCCTATTCCGCGCTACAATGAGCGCTGGATCACCGCCAGGACGACTCATGCAAGTGCGCAGCAGCCATGATCTATCCAGCCCGGACGACGACAAGCCGGCGCCGCCCGTGCTGCAGCTGGCCCTTGCCGGGCTCGGCTGGGGCTTGCTCACCTGCATGCTGTGCTTTGCCATCCTGTTCCTCACGAAATGGCTGCTGCCGCCCGAATACTGGGGCGCGCACACGGGCCTGTCCAAGTTCAAGCGCGAAATGTCGCTGCCGCTGCTGGTGTTCTGGGTCGTCATCTATTCTCCCATCCTGGAAACGTTTCTAGGCCAGCTACTGCCGCTGGAAATCCTCAAGCGCCTGGGCGCCAGCCGGCAGCTGAGTATTTTTATCGGCGCCATCCTGTGGGCCATCGTGCATTACATCAGCGGCGGCTTGCTGCACGCCATTGTCGCGCTCGGTTCAGGCGCCATGTTCAGCTTTGTCTACCTGCGCTACCGCGCGCCCACTGTGGCCGTGGCCTACGCGACGACGACCTTTTCCCGCGCCTGCAACAACATCGCCATCCTGATCGCCGTGTTCTACGGCCTCGAGGCCTAGACGCCTTTCGGCCCTGCACCGGCAAGGCGCCCGGCGCGGCCACGGCTATTCCTTCCCTACGCCCTTCCTTTCATGACATTTGCGTGACAAATGGCAGTGCTTCCCTGCCTGGGCCGTCACAGCAATGTGCACGCTGAACCTGCCTTTTGACGCGGCACGACCTTGTCTTCCATGCCGGTTCGCGCCGACATATCCACTCGTCATTTTTTAAGTTTAACGACAGGAAACTGCAATATGACTAAGAACTTTGAATCCTCCGCCTTCGCGCCATCTGCCGAAGCGGCGACCGTTTCGCCCATCGACGCCTACCTGAACAGCCTGGCGGCCCCGCAGCGCTTCACCGGCACGTCCGGCGCCGATATCCTCACGGGCACCACGGGCGCCGACGTGCTCGAAGGTCTGGCCGGCGATGACACGTACTACGTCAACGACAGTGGCGACGTGATCGTCGAACTGGCCAACGGCGGCAGCGATACCGTGTACACCAGCGTCAACTACAAGGTGGCCGACAACGTCGAGAACGTGCACCTGACCGCCGCCGGCCTGACGGTAACGGGCAGCGCCACGACCAATAACATCTTTTACGTCGACGTCCCCGGCGGCCACGTGATTGATGGCGGCAGCACGGGCAATGCAGTCAACTACAGCGGCGCCAGCGCGGGCGTGACGGCTGTCTTTGCGCCTGCCGACGGCCCCCTGGCAGCACGACTTGGTGCCGACGTGGTGAGGAATGTGGCCAGCATCATCGGCAGCAAGTTCAATGATGTGCTGACCGGCAATGAACTCAGGAATGTGCTTGCCGGCGGTTATGGTAATGACACCTTGCAGGGCGGCAAAGGCGACGACGTCCTGTTCGGCGCGATGGGCGACGATACCTACATCTTCGCCCGTGGCGACGGCGCCGATACCATCATCGAGTCGCCCGAGGGAAGCGGCCACAATGTCGTATCTTTCCTGGCCGGCGTCAGCGCCGACCAGCTGTGGTTCCGCCAGGTGGGCACGAACCTCGAAGTGAGCACCATCGGCACGACCGACAAGATCACCATCAATGGCTGGTATAGCGCGGGATCGCCGCCGCGCATTGAGCAATTCCGCACGGCCGACGGCCGCGTGCTGCTCGGCGGCGACGTGCAAAACCTGGTGCAGGCGATGGCGACCTTGACCCTGCCGCCGGCCGGCCAGCTGACCCTGCCGCCCAACGTCGCCGCCATCCTGGCCCCGGCATGGGCGAAGAACTGGCGCACGGAAGGCCCGAACCAGCCTGGCAACGGTGTCTTCACCGGCACGGCGAACCCGGACATCATCAAGGGGACGGCGGGTGCCGACGTGATGGTCGGACTGGCTGGCGACGATATCTATTACGTCAACCATAGTGGCGACAAGCTCGTCGAGCAGGCTGGCGGCGGACGCGACACTGTGTATGTCAGCGCCGATTACACGGTGGCCGACAATATCGAAGAGGTACACATCAGTGCCGCCGGCGTGACGGTAACGGCAAACAGCGGCAACGATAAACTCTTCCATATGGATGTGAGCGGGGGTAATCTGCTGCGCGGCATCGGCAGCAATAATTCAGCCACCTATGCGGCTTCCAAGACGGGCGCGACCGCGACGATCGCGTCCGCCAGCGGCAGCGTGGCGGCCCGCCCAGGCAGCGATGTGCTGGTCAATTTCTCCAGCGTCATCGGCAGCGCCTACGATGACGTGCTGTCCGGTAACGAACTGGCCAATACCCTGTCCGGCGGCCTCGGCAACGATATCTTGCAAGGCGGCAAAGGCGACGACCTGCTCGTCGGCGGGCTGGGCGATGATACCTACGTCTTTGCCCGTGGCGACGGCGCCGACATCATTGTCGAGTCTTCCGCGGATGCCAATTACGACGCCATCGCCTTCGTGGACGGCGTCAATATCGACCAGTTGTGGTTCCGCCAGGTCGGCAATGACCTGGAAGTGAGCACCATCGGCACGACGGACAAGATCACCATCCGCGCGTGGAACGGGGCCGCGCCGAATATCGAGGAATTCCGCACGGCCGCCGGCCACGTCGTGCGCGGCGCCGACGTGCAACTGCTGGTGCAGGCGATGGCGAACCTCGCGCCGCCGCCACTGGGGCAGCTGACCCTGCCGGCCGCCACGGCCGCCGCACTGGCGCCTGCACTGGCAAAGGCCTGGCACTTCAACGGTCCCACGCAGCCGACGGGACAAACCTTCACCGGCACGGCGAACGCCGACGTCATATACGGCACGGCCGGCGCCGACCTGCTGCAGGGCCTGGGCGGCGACGATACGTATTACGTCAACCATGGCGGCGACTTCATCGTCGAAGGGGGCAATGGCGGCATGGATACCGTCTACACCAGCGTCGATTACACGGTGGCCGATAATGTCGAATCCGTGCGCCTCGCCGCTGCCGGCCTGAAGGTAACGGGCAGCGCCTACACCAGCAACGTCTTTTATGTCGATACCCCCGGCGGCAATGTGCTCGACGGCGCCGGCGCCGGCAACTCGGTCCATTACAGCGGCGCCAGCACAGGCGTGACGGCCGTCTTCGCGCCCGTTGGGGGCCCCCTGACCGCGCGTCCGGGCGCCGACGTGCTGGCCAATTTCAGCATGCTGTTCGGCAGCAAGTTCGACGATGTCCTCGTCGGCAATGAGATCAAGAACATCCTCTTCGGCGGCTTCGGCAACGATGTCTTCCAGGGCGGCGCGGGCGACGACACCCTGGCCGGTGGCCAGGGCGACGACACCTATATCCTCGCCCGCGGTGACGGCGCCGACATCATCGCCGAGGTGGCGGAGGCAGGCAGCCACGACGTTGTTTCCTACCTGGCGGGCGTCAACGCCGAGCAGCTGTGGTTCCGCCAGGTGGGCGCGCATCTGGAAGTGAGCACCATCGGCACCGCGGACAAGATCACCATCAATAACTGGTATGCCGACACGCCGGTGCGCATCGAGGAATTCCGCCTGGCCGATGGCCGCGTGCTGCTGGGCAGCAACGTGCAAAACCTGGTGCAGGCGATGGCGGGTCTCACGCCGCCGCCGGCCGGCCAGCTGACCTTGCCGGCCGGCACGGCCGCCATCCTGGCGCCGGCGCTGGCGCAGAACTGGCGTGCTGCGCAGCAATTTGGCGCCGCCAGCCAGGGCGGATTCGGCGGCTGGCAGGCCGATTCCGCGCGGCTGGTGCAGGCGATGGCCGGCTTTGCCGTGCCGGCCGCCGCATCGGCGCCCTGGTCCGGCCACGGCAACCCGTCGACGCAGATCCAGCTGGCGGCAGCGCATTAATCGCTTGAGCACGTAGTTCCACCCCCCGCGCAGCCAGGCCGGCCTAGCACGTGCCGGCCCGGCTGCGCCATTGATTTTCGACATGATCCGATGACCGTACTTCCATATCGCCACGCCACTTCGTCCACAGAACCCGCGCCCGACACGGGCTTGCTGTCGCTGCTGCTGATGGCCAGCCTGCACGGCATCGCCGCCGACGGCGCCCAGCTCAAGCACGCTTTCGGCCAGGCCGTGTTCACGCGGCAAACCATTTTGCTGGCGGCCAAGGACCTGGGCTTGACGGCCAGGCTGGTGCGCCAGCCCTCCGAGCGCCTGGGGCAGGCGCCGCTGCCGGCCATCGCCATCGGTCACGACGGGCGTTTCTTTATTCTCGGCAAGGTCGACAGCAGCGACGGCGCCGTGAGCAAGGTGCTGATCCAGCATCCGGGCCAGCCGCCGCAGATCCTCGGCCGCGACGCTTTCCTCGCCATCTGGTCGGGCGAACTGATCTTCTTTACCAGCAAGGCCAGCTATGCGGGCGAGACGGCCCGTTTCGACTTCAGCTGGTTCATCCCCGCCATCGTCAAATACCGCCGGCTGCTGGGCGAAGTGCTGCTCATTTCCTTCGTGCTGCAGCTGATCGGCCTGGCCACGCCCCTGTTTTTCCAGGTGGTGATGGACAAGGTGCTGGTCAACCACGCCATGCAGACCTTGAACGTGGTGGCCATCGGCCTGGTCTGCGCCATTGTCTTCGAAGCCGCGCTGGGACTCATTCGCACCTATGTTTTCGCGCGCACCAGCAGCAAGATCGACGTGGAACTGGGCGCGCGCCTGTTCCGCCATTTGCTGGCCCTGCCGATCGCGTATTTCCAGGCCCGCCGCGTGGGCGATTCCGTGGCACGCATCCATGAACTGGAAAACATCCGTTCTTTCCTTACCGGCAACGCCATGACCCTGGTGCTCGATCTGCTGTTTTCCTTCATCTTCATCGCCGCCATGCTGTGGTACAGCGCGGCGCTCAGCGTGGTCGTGCTCGCGTCGATTCCCGTCTATGCGGCCCTGTCGATGCTGCTCACGCCCGTGCTGCGGGGGCGCCTGAACGACAAATTCAACCGCAGCGCGGAAAACCAGTCGTTTCTGGTTGAAACCATCAGCGGCGTCGACACGCTCAAGGCCATGGCCGTGGAGCCGCGCTGGCAGCAGCAGTGGGAAAAACAGCTGGCCGGTTATGTGTCGGCGGGCTTGTCGGCGAACAACGTCGGCATGCTGGCCAGCGGCGGCGTCACCCTGGTGAGTAAACTGGTGACGGCGGCCATCATGTGGTGGGGCGCCACGCTCGTCATCGATGGCAGGATGACGGTGGGAGAACTGGTGGCCTTCAACATGCTGGCGGGTCAGGTGGCCTCGCCCATTTTGCGCCTGGCGCAACTGTGGAACGATTTCCAGCAAGTGGGCATCTCGATGAGCCGGCTTGGCGACATCCTCAACGCCCGTACGGAAGGGGGCAACCAAAACGCGGGCAGGCAGAAGGCGCGCCTGCCGCGCATCGCCGGCGCCATCGACTTCCGGCAGGTGGGTTTCCGCTACCGGCCTGACGCGGCCGAAGTGCTGCGCGATGTCTCGATTGCCATCGCGCCCGGCGAAGTGATCGGCATCGTCGGGCGTTCCGGTTCCGGCAAGAGCACCCTGACGCGTCTGGCGCAGCGCCTGTACATCCCCGAGCGGGGCAAGGTGCTGATCGATGGCCAGGATATCGCCGTCATCGACACGGCCTCGCTGCGGCGCCAGATCGGCGTGGTGCTGCAGGAAAACATCCTGTTCAACCGCTCGGTGCGCGACAATATCGCCCTCAGCGACCCGGCGCTGCCCATCGAGGCGGTCATCGCCGTGGCGAAACTGGCCGGCGCCCACGATTTTATCTGCGAGTTGCCGGAAGGCTACGACACCATGGTCGGCGAGCACGGCACGGGCCTGTCCGGCGGCCAGCGCCAGCGCATCGCCATCGCCCGCGCGCTGATCGGTGACCCGCGCATCCTGATTTTCGACGAGGCGACGAGCGCGCTCGACTACGAGTCGGAAAAGATTATCCAGGACAATATGCGCGGCATCTGCGCGGGACGCACCGTGCTGATCATCGCCCACCGCCTGTCGGCCGTGCGCGAAGCGAACCGCATCGTCGTCATGGAACGGGGGCAAGTGGCGGAGCTGGGCAGCCACGACGCGCTGCTGAAACGGCCGGGCGGCATCTACGCCCACCTGTACAGCCTGCAGCAGGGCAGGCACGCGAGCGCAACCGGGGACGCAACATGAGCGCCGGCCACCGTTTTGCCGCGTATGGCGAGTTAGTCAAACGCTACGGCCAGGTGCTGCGGCACAGCTGGCACAACCGCGCCAGCCTTGGCGGCCCCGTGCTCAGCGAGGACGAGGCGGCCTTCCTGCCGGCCGCGCTGGCGCTGCAGGAGCGGCCCGTGTCGCCCTCGCTGCGCCTCACTGCCAGGGTGCTGATGCTGCTCGTCGGCTGCGTCGTGCTGTGGGCCGTTGTCGGAAAAGTCGACATCATCGTCCATGCGGGCGGCAAGATCATTCCATCCGGTAACACCAAGACCATCGCCTCCGTCGACGTGGCCGCCGTGCGCGCCCTGCATGTGCGCGAGGGGCAAGCCGTGCAGGCGGGCCAGCTGCTCGTCGAACTCGACAGCCGGGGACCCGACGCCGAGCGCGACAAGGCGGCCGGCGACGCCGTGGCCGCCGCCTTGCAGATGGCCCGCGCGCGCGCGCTGATCGCCGCCATCGACACCCTGACGCCGCCGAAGCTGGCGGCGCCGGACGCGATCCCGGCCGTGGAGCGCGCCGCCGCGCAGGCGCACGTGGATGGTCAGTATGCGAGCTTTCGCGCCAGGCTGGCGCAC
>NZ_NEHB01000011.1:0-33431 GCF_002127655.1 Janthinobacterium sp. GW456P | reverse complement strand
CAGGCGCTGCCGCTGGCCACGCAGCGGGCCGGCGATTACCGGGCGCTGCTGGCCACGCGCGACGTGGCCGAACACGCGTGGCTGGACAAGGAACAGGCGCGCGTCGACCTGGCCGGCCAGCTGGCGTCGGCCCGCAGCGAACGGGCGGCCCTGGTGGCGCAGACGAAGAAAGACGCGTATGACGCGCTGACGGAAGGGGCGAGGGTGGCGGCCGCCAGCGGCCAGGATGCGCGCCGCGCCGGCGCCCGCGGCAGCCTGCTGCGCCTGACGGCGCCCGTCGACGGCACGGTGCAGCAACTGAAGCTGCATACGGTGGGCGGCGTGGTGCCGGCCGCGCAGGCGCTGATGCAGATCGTGCCGCGCCAGGGCAAGCTGGAAATCGACGCCATGCTGGAGAACCGCGACGTCGGCTTCGTGCAGGCAGGGCAGGCGGTCGCCGTCAAGATCGACGCCTTCGACTACACGAAGTACGGCACCGTGCCCGCCGTCGTCAGCAGCGTCTCGCGCGACGCCATCGAGGACGAGAAGAAGGGCCTCGTGTATGCCGTGAAAATCACGCTGCGGCAGCCGTCGATGCTCATCGACGGCAAGACGGTGCCGCTGTCGGCCGGCATGGCCGTGCGCGCGGAAATCCGCACGGGGACGAGGAGGGTGGTCGAATACGTGCTCTCGCCGCTGGTGCAGCACCAGAAGGAGGCGCTGCATGAACGCTAGGCACGCCGCCGTTTTCTTTGCCGCCGGTTTGTTCCTTGCCGCCGCGCCAGTCCGGGCGCAGATGCTGGACGCCGCGCCATGCCCGTCCGCGTATGAGAGCGATGTACCATTGACGTTGCCCGCGGCCGTCGACCTGGCCCTGTGCCGCAACGCGCAGGTGCACGGCGCCTGGGCCGGCATCCGGCTGCAGGCGGCCGGCGTGGGCGAGGCCAGGGCCGCCTATCTGCCCACCCTGAATGCGGGGCTGAGCCGGGTGCATGACCGCACGGCCTATCCGGGCGCCGGCACGCCGTCCGGCAGCCTGGCCAGCAATACGGGCTCGCTGAGCCTGTCCTGGCGGCTGTTCGACTTCGGCGGGCGCGCGGCGGGCCAGCGTTCGGCGCAAGCCATGTTGGACGCGGCCCTGGCCAACCGCGACGCCGTGCTGCAAAAGACCCTGGCGGCGACGGTCAGCGCGTATTTCGACGCCCAGACGGCGCGCGCCAGCGTGCGCATGCGCCAGGAATATCAGGCGCTGGCCAATGAAACGGTGCTGGCCACGCAGCGCCGCGCCCAGCGTGGCCTTGGTTCGCACAGCGACACCCTGCAGGCGGCCAGCGCCCTGGCCAAGGCGGCCCTGGGCGCCAGCCGCGCCGACGGCGAGTTCCAGAAGGCCGGCGCCGTGCTGGTCTACACCCTGGGCTTGGCGGCCGACGCGGCTGTGCTCCTGGACGACGACGCGGACGGCGTGGCGGCGGACCTGCGCGAGGGTTTGCAAGATGAGCTGCATGCCTGGCTGGCAAGGGCCAGGGAGCGCCATCCGGCCATCCTGGCGGCGCAGGCGCAGCTGGCGGCGGCGCGCGAACGGGTGGACATCGCCCGCTCGGAGGGCCGGCCCAGTATCGACCTGACGGCCAATATCTACCAGAATGGCCGGCCCAACCAGGGCTTGTCGCCGGCCTCCACGCGCGAAACCCTGGTGGGCATCTCGCTCAACATCCCCCTGTTCGACGGCTTTGCGCGCCACTACAAGGTGCGCGGCGCGCAGGCGCAGGCGGGGCAAAGGGAGGCCGAGGCCGAGGAAGTGCAGCAGCAGACCCTGATGGAACTGGTGAAAACCCATGCGGAGGCGAGCACGGCGCTGGCCAACCTGGCCGCGTCGCAAGCGTGGCTGGATGCGGCGCAGGACGCGCTGGCCAGCGTGCGGCGCAAGTTCGGCCTGGGCGCGGCCGATATCCTGGAAATGCTGGCCACGCAGTCGGCGCTGCTCGAGGCGCAGCAGGAGCGCATCCGTTGCCAGGCAGAATGGCGCTCGGCGCGGCTGCGGCTGCTGGCCAGCGCCGGCATGCTGGGACGCGACGATGTCGCGCAAGGGGGAGGCAAATTGCGCGCCCCGGCGGCGCAATAATGACTATATTGGTGGCGGTCCTTCCCGCACAGGGAAGGCGATCCTATTTCGGCCAAGGGAGACATCATGCATAGCGTACAAAAGATTACCCCATGTTTATGGTTCAACGGCAACGCCGAGGCGGCGGCCCGATTTTATACGGAAATATTTCCCAATTCGAAGATCGGCCAGATCCTGCGCTATGGCGAGGAAGGCAAGGAAATCCACGGCCAGGAGCCGGGCAGCGTGCTGACGGTGGCCTTCGAGCTCGATGGCCAGACCTTTACAGGCTTGAACGGCGGCCCCCTGTTCCATTTTTCCGAAGCGATCTCGTTCCAGGTCAATTGCGAGACCCAGGACGAGGTCGACCACTACTGGAACCTGCTGTCCCAAGGCGGGCCGCCGGAAGCGCAGCAATGCAGCTGGCTCAAGGACCAGTTCGGGGTGTCCTGGCAAATCGTGCCCACCATCATGATCCGGCTGCTGACGGATCCCGATCCCGTCAAGGCGCAGCGCGTGATGAAGGCCATGATGGGCATGAAGAAAATCGACATCGACGAGATCAAGCGCGCGTATGCGGGATAGGCGCCTTGCCGCCAGGCGCACGCCTGCGGCGCGCCCTGTCCAAGATGGCTGGCATTTGCTATAGTCCCAGCCATCTTTCCATCCGCCTACAGACCCTGCCATGACCACTAGCACCAGCAGCACCATCGCGCCCCGCACCTTCGGCACACCCCTGTCTTCCACCGCCATCAAAGTCATGCTGCTGGGTTCCGGCGAACTGGGCAAGGAAGTGATCATCGCGCTGCAGCGCCTGGGCGTGGAAGTGATTGCCGTCGACCGCTATCCGAATGCGCCGGGCCACCCGGTGGCGCACCGCTCGCACGTGATCGACATGAGCGATGGCGTGGCGCTGGCCGCCCTGATCGAGCTGGAAAAGCCGGATTTGATCGTGCCGGAAATCGAGGCCATCGCCACCGATACCCTGGCCGCGCTGGAAGCGGCCGGGCAGATCACCTGCATCCCGAACGCGCGCGCGGCCGTGCTGACGATGAACCGCGAAGGCATCCGCACCCTGGCCGCCGAAACCCTGGGCGTGGCGACGTCGCCATACCGCTTCGCCAGCAGCCTGCAGGAATTGCAGCTGGCGTGCCAGGAAATCGGCTTCCCCTGCGTGGTGAAACCCGTGATGTCGTCGTCGGGCAAGGGCCAGTCCAAACTCGATAGCGCGCTTGAGGTGGACGCGGCGTGGGCGTATGCGGCCAGCGGCAGCCGGGTCGACACGGGCCGCGTCATCGTCGAGGGTTTCATCGATTTTGACTACGAAATCACCTTGCTGACGGTGCGCGCCGTGGGCGCTTCGGGACAGATCGAGACGCAGTTCTGCGAGCCGATCGGCCACTTGCAGGTGCACGGCGACTACGTCGAATCGTGGCAGCCGGCCCGCATGGCGCCGCTGGCTTTGACGCGTTCGCGCGAGATCGCCCGCAAGGTGACGGACAACCTGGGCGGCCTGGGCCTGTTCGGCGTGGAGCTGTTCGTCAAGGATGACATGGTGTGGTTCTCGGAAGTGAGCCCGCGTCCGCACGACACGGGCATGGTCACCATGGCCAGCCAGGTGCAGAGCGAATTCGAGCTGCACGCGAAAGCCATCCTCGGTTTACCCGTCAACGTGGCGCTGCGCTCGCCCGGCGCCTCGGCCGTCATCTACGGCCAGCTGGAAGCGAAAGGCATCGCCTTCGAAGGCGTGGCCGAGGCCTTGCAGGTGCCGGGCGCGGACCTGCGCCTGTTCGGCAAGCCGGAATCGTTCGCCCGCCGCCGCATGGGCGTGGCGCTGGCCACGGCCGACGATATCGACACGGCCCGCGAACGGGCCGTGCTGGCCGCATCCAAAGTCAAACCGGTGGCGAAGTAAGCCGGTTTAGCGATACAACAGTCATCAACATGGAAGCAGAAGCATGACGGAACTCGATACTTATCTCGCGCAGCACTATCTGGACGAGACGCAGCTGGCGGCAGCCGCCGCCATGGGCATGGACGAAATCGATGCCCTGATCCGGGCGGGCCTGGTTCCCGCGCCCGCCTACGTGGTCGATGACGGCGGCAAGGTGCATTCCTTCGTCTTTGGCGCCATGGCGGCACCCGGGTCCAGGGCCGGCCGCTATTTTCCGCCATCCCAGCTGGGCTGGATCGCCATTGCGCGCCAGGCTCTTGCCGACGCGGCGGCGCACGAAACGGATGCGCGAGCGCGCCTGAAGGCGCAATTTACGTCGCGTTATGCGGCCGCGCTGGCCACCCTGAACCTGACGACTTGGCGCCTGCGCGACAGTTTCGACGACGCGGGCACGCCACTGGCGGAGGGCTTGCGCGTGCGTACCGACAGCGCCTGGACGTATTTTTTGAACGGCACGTTTTCCCTGTGCGTGGCCCATCCCATGTCGGAAGCGCACATCGCCTGGAAAGAGGTGCTGCAGGAAAAGCTCGCGCACACTAGCGGGAACGGCAGCAAGACGCTGCTGCCGCAACGGCAGGCGCAGGAAATGCATGCGCTGATCGATGCCTATGCCGCGGCGGCCATGCCTTTTTCTCCCGTCGAATACGCCTTGAGCAGCCGCAAGCGCCTGGTCGAGGACTTGCGGGCCAATATGCGCGTGAGCGACACGGACCTCGCATGACGGCATCCGTGACACACGGCCTGCCACTGGCCGACGCCGGCGGCGACGATATCAAGCGCAAGCTGCGCGGCCACATCGCGCGGCGCAACCTGGCCGGCGCCGCCAACGACTGCAAGTGGAACGAGCTGCTGGCCTTCATGCGCGGGCGCACCGACTGGGTGCCGTCGTACCGCTACGGTTCCGTGAGCGGCTATGTCTCGCGCTGGGACACGGAGTGGGATTACCATCCGCCGTTCCCGTTCCTGGGCGTGGAATGGTTCGACATCAGCCTGTACTCGGAAGAACACGTGGCCATGCTGCTGCCAAAAAAAATTATCGACCACGGCGTGTGGATCCTGCCGGAGCTTCAACGCATCGGCTTCGATTTCGAGGTGCGGGACCGGGTGGCGCGCATCTGGGCTTATCTGCCCCGTAATTATGACGATTTTCCGCCTGCCGACTAATTCAATGAGTAGTGATATGCCAGACAACGACATTCCCCCAGTAGTGCAACCGGACGACGCCGTCGTCGGCAAGGAAGCGGGCGCACAGATGCTGGCCACGGCCTGCGCCGCGCGCGACGCCTTTTATGCCACCCTGGGCGCGGTGGACGCCGACGTGCTGGCGCCGCTGGTCAATCCCGCCTTCATGGGCGGCCCCCGCTGGCCCTCGCTGCGCCAGGCCTGGAGGGTGATCCGCCGCGCCGATTCCATCATCATCGCCAGCGATGGCTTGAGCGATCCGTTCGAAGATGACGACGACGTGTTTGTGCCGCGCGGCCACCTGCTGGAAGTGTGCATCGAAGCGCCGCTGGCCGCCTTCGATGGCAATCCCGTGCAGCAATCGTGGCTGTTCGACCTGATCTACCAGGTCAGCCAGAACGTGGCCTACAACGGTTCCATCGATTTGCTGATGCAGCGCCACGGCAGCGTGTCGATGCTGCTGGACGTGCGGCAGCCACCAAACGGCCTGGAAGACGAGAACGAACAGGTGGGCGTGCTGCTGGCCCAGGGCGCCAGCGGCATCGCGCCATCGTTCGCCACGCCGTATGGCGAGGTGATGCTGCTGACCGTCACCGCGCTGCAGCCGTCCGAGCTGGCGTTCATCAGCGAGGCTGACGACAAGGTGCAGTCGCGGCGCGACCTCGCCGCCGCGCTGGCCGCCTCGCCGACGGGGCATCTGAGCATGGCGCGGCGGCCGGCCGTCATTCCCCGCTAGGTTTTTCGACGGGTGGCACGGCCGGTTCGGCGCCCGCCGCGTCAACGGCAGCGGGTGCAGGCGCAGGTGCGGGCGGCGGCGGCGGTTCTTTCCACTTGCCCGCCGCCTTCAGCTTGTTCTTCAGCCCCGGCAGGGGGAAGCCCAGCGCATAGGCTTTTTGCGCGTGCGCGCTGGCCTTCTCGTATTCCTTCTTTTTCACATACATCAAGCCCAGGTTGTACTGGATGGTGGCCTGCTCGGGCGCCAGGCGGCTGGCCGCATCCAGCTGTTCCAGCGCCATCGCATCCTGGCCCGTGGCCAGCAGGTAGTTGCCAAACACCATGCGCGCCGTCACGTCCTGCGGCGCGAAGGCAATCGCCCGTTCGAAGTAGCAGCTGACCGTGTAGCGGGCGCCCACCGGCTGCGCGCTTTTCAGGCGCAGGCCCAGTTTCGCCATCGAGGCCAGCGCCCGGTGGTGGTTCGGGAAGTGCTCCAGGGTGTAGCTGATGTCGGCGCCCAGGCTGCCCGTCATGCCTTGCGTGAGCGTTTCCACGCCACGCGAAAAATGGAATTTCTCAATCACGGACAGACCCTCGCGGTCTTCCGCGCTCGTATAGTCGCCGCCCGGCGTATGCTTGACGTAGGGCGGGCATTCGGCCGCCGCCATGCTGGAGCAGGCGGCCAGGGTGCAGGCAAGTATCGGGTGCTTCATGCTGTTCTCCTGTGGCTGACCTGGTCCAGCACATCGGCCAGGGCGTTGCTGCGGGCTTGCCGCGATTGCAGGGCGATGGCCGTGGGGCTGGCCAGCGGCGCGCTGCCCTGGCGGGCCAGTTCCAGGAAGCGCAGCAGCGCGCGCGCGCAGTCGGCGCTCGAGGCCAGCTGGCCGATGGTATCGATGCCGCAGTGGCGCAGCTTGGCCGCGCTGTCGCCCGCCAGGTCGGTCAGCGCCAGGATGGGGCGGCGACAGCGCAGGTATTCATACAGCTTGGCGGGAATCTGCGCATTGCAGTTGGCCGCCTGCAGCAGCAGCAAGCCGTCGGCGGCCAGCATTTCCTGCAGCGCCGCGCCGTGCGGCTGCAACGGTTCCAGGCTGACCAGGTCCTGGACGCCGTACTTCGCCAGCAGGCCCGCCAGCCACGCATCGTGGCCCGTGGCGCGCAGCACCAGCTGGAAATTGCGCGCATGCAGCACGCCGTCGCGGCGCAGCCGGGCCAGGGCCTCGAACAGCGCTTGCGGGTCGCGTTCGGACGGGTAGATCACGCCGCTGTGCAGCAGCAAAAAGCGGCTGCGGTGGCCCGTGTGCGCAGGGCTGTCCGGGTAGCCGTCTTCATCGTAGCCATTTTCGATCAGGTGGAAACGCTCGCGCGTGACCTGCGCCAGGCGCCGCCGGTGCGCATCGATGGCGCCCGGCGTGGTGCAGACGATGGCTGCGCTGCGTGCCGCGATGCGCTGCTCGATCCACGCATGCAGGCGGTGCAAACGGGGTTCGGGCGGATACGGCGCCAGCGGGTCGCTGTCGTCGAGCATGGGATCGCGCTGGTCGGCGATCCACGGCAGGCCGCTGAGTTTTTGCAGGGTCAGCGCGATCAGGTGCGCCGTGGCGATCGGATACGTCGACCAGATGGCGTCGGGGCGGTATTCGCGGATCATGCGCAGGCCGGCCGGCACGGCGCTCAGCCACCAGGAACTCCAGCGGTCGGGCAGGGCCAGGCAGCGCGGATAGCGCCCGGCGATGGCCAAATGGCGCGCCGCGTCCAGCGCCAGGGTGCGCCGCACGGTGGCGCGCTCGCCGATCTGCGCCAGCTGCGACATTCCTTTCTGCGCATACGCGACAGGGCTGGGACTGAGCACCAGCGGCTGCCAGCCGCAGTCGGGCAAATGGCGCGCGAAGCCCAGGGTGCGCAAAATACCGCTGCCGCCGGCCAGCGGGGGAAAATGGTAGGCGACCATCAGCACCCGTTTTGGTCGGGCCGCGTTCGGCCGGGCCGCGTTCGACGTGGGCGCTACCATGACCGCAGCCAGCGTGCGCACAACCGTTCCACTTCGCCGCGCCAGGCGGCGCTGGCGAACGTGTGGTTGGCGCCCTCGACCTGCGCCTGTGTCCATTGCGCGCGCGCGGTGACGGCGCGCCAGGCCGGATCGCCAGCGATCAGGGCTTGCCACTCGCGCGCGCCCAGGTCGTCGCCGCTGAGAATCAAGAGCACCTTGCCCTGGAATTGGGTCAACGCCCGCAGCAGGGCCGGCGCGGGCGCATCGTCTTGCTGTGTTGCCGGTGTCTGCGTGGCGGCCGCCACCTGCCGCAGCGACGCCAGGCTGGCGCCCAGTTGCAGTCCGCCGCCCGCCAGCTTGCGCCAGAACGCGCCTTGCAGCAGGCGCGGCAAATAATAGTGGCGCAAGGTGGCGCGCGCCAGGCCGGCGCTGCTGCGCACCCAGGGGTTGAGCAGCACCAGGGCATTGACGCGCGCGTCGCGCGGCGCATGGCAGGCGGCCGCCGTGGCGCCGTCGCACAAGCCCCACAGCGCCACTTCGCGCAAGGACGGCACGGCGTGGAAGAATTGCGCCAGCGCCCCGGCGATGTCGGGACCGGCGGCGCGGTAGTCGCGCGGTGTACCTTCGCTGTCGCCCATGCCGCGCAGGTCGAAACGCAGCACGGGCCAGCCGCATGCGGCCAGGGCGCGGGCCAGCAGGACGAACTGGCGGTGGCTGCCGATTCTGTACTGCGGCCCGCCCGTGACGATCAAGATGCCGCGCGGGCCAGGCGCGGCGGGCAGGCTGAGGATGCCAAGCATGTGCGCGTGCGCCTCGTCGTCACCACCACCGAGACCGAGAACGGCTGCCGCGCTGCGAAAGCGCAGGGCCAGCTCGCGCACGCTGTGCCCCGCGAAGTGCTGCTGACTGCTGTCGCGTTTCATGGCGGTATCCTCTCTTCATCGAGCCAGTCGCGGCACAGCGCACGCGTGGCGTGCAGCAGTTGCGGGCACGCCAGCAGCTCCCCGCTGTGCCAGAACGGCCCGTCGCCGAAGCTGGCCAGGTGCACGACGGCGCCCTGTTCGCGCCATTCGCGCGCCAGCGGCGGCAAGGGTGCGGCTGTCTGTTCCGGCGCCCGGTAATCGAGCCAGTAGACGGGAACGGACGGCAGCAGGGCGGACGCGCTGACACCATCGATGGCGTGCGCCAGTTCCGGCGCCAGCAGGTAGCCCGCCACTTCCACAGGCTCGCCATTCGCCAGCGCGGCGCGCGCATGGCCCGGCGCTTCCCGCGTGCCGCCGGCCAGCATGCCCGATGCCAGGCGCAGGCGCAGGAAGCGGTCGATAACGCGCCGTCCATCGAGTTCCGCTTGCCACAGCAGCAGACGGGCCAGCGGCAGCGGCGCGCGGCTGGCGAAATCGAGGGCCAGCAGGGCACCCAGGCGCAAGCCCCAGACGGTCAACGGGCCATTGACGCGCTGCGCCAGCCACGCGCAAGCCAGGTGCAAGTCGTTGTGCCAGATGTCCCAGCGCGCTTCGCCAAAGTCGCCGCTGCTGTCGCCGCAGCCGAACAGATCGATCTGCAGCACGCTGTAGCCGGCGGCGGCAAACGCGCGCGCCTGCGCGGCGGCCACGTGGCGGCTTTTATTGAGTTCTTCCGCAAATGGATGCACGTAGACGATGCCGCCGCGCACTGTGCGGCCCGGTGGCGGCAGGTGCAGCAGGCAGTAGCGCTGGCCGCCGCTGGCGGGCAGGAAGAAGGGCAGCAGCGGCAGCGCGTCGATCACGGCGCTGTTCATGGTCGCAGCTTTGCAAACACGAAATCGTGCAGGGTGCCGACGGTGGCGAAGTGGCGCGCGTGGATGTCGTCGTCGGCGACGATGATGCCGAAATGGTCTTCCAGCGCGGCGATCACGCCGATCACGGCCATCGAATCGAGTTCCGGCACGCTGCCCAGCAGCGGCGTGTGGGCTTCCAGCGCGCGCCCGTTCAAGCCCAGGGTGGTGTCGAGGATGCGTTTTACTGCTTCAAGATGCGGCATGTCAGCTCCAGGGAAGGGTAGTGCGGCAGGGACGAAGTATCGAAGGCCAGGCAGGGGATGTCGTCCGGGTGGCGCGACAGGTGGATATATGGCGGCAGGCTGGCGGCCATCCATTGCCAGCGCCCGCAGCGGAGAAAGGTGGCCGTGCCCAGCGCATGCGTGCCCAGGCGCGCATGGGCGCCCAGCGAGGCGCGGTTGAAGCGCGAGATGCGGCTGCACGACCAGCGCACGCCCTGCGCGTGCAGCACGGCGTTGGCTTCTTCCCACAGGCGGGCGAAGACCAGGCCGCCGCGCTGGTCGGGATGCACCCACACGTCCAGGTCCCAGGACGATTGCTGCGACGCCAGCGCATAGCGGGCGCGCACCTCGTCTTCCTGGCAGCCGCGGCGCAGCAGCCAGATCCAGCCAACCATGCCGGACTTGTCGCGCGCCACCAGGCATTGCGCGCCTTGCCGGTAGCGTTCGCGCAGTGCGCCGGACCGGCGCTCGGGGCCGGGCGGCAAGTCCGCTTCCGCCAGGCAGGGCGTGACGGCGATCGACTGGCCGCGTCCGCGGCACAGCGAGCCGGGCGCCACTGCTTGTGCCACGAATTGATAGCGGTACAGCGCGCAGCGCCCACCCGGCACGCGTTCCAGCAGGCGCGCCAGGGCCAGCCACGCGCTGTCGCGCCAGCCCAGCTGGCGCAGGCTGGCGGCAAGCCTTTGCCAGCGAGGGAAGTGAAGGAGATGGGCGAGGCTGGCCATGGCGATCAACGATGGGGCGGCTATGCAGCCAACGCTGTCCATTAGAGCGCAGCGGCCAGTGATCGATGTTGCGCGGCCTCAAGCATTGCGCCAGATAGGCCGCCACCGGTCGGGAGAGGTGCTTACTTGATAAAAATCAACACTGCCGCCCCCGTTTGTCCCAATCATAGGGGAATGCATGGCAATCATGACAACCCGGGATGAAACGATGGCGACACTCATACACGATCTGATCTTCGAAACGGCGCAGCGCATGCCCCACGCGCCGGCCCTGTCGTGGCAGGACGAGCAATGGAGCTATGGCGCGCTGGCGCAGTCCGTGCGCGATGGCGCAAGCACCTTGCTGACCCTGGGCTTGCAGCGCGGCGCGCGCGTGGCCGTGTACCTCGAAAAGCGCCCGGAAAACGTCAGCGCCATGTTTGGCGCGGCGGCGGCCGGCGGCGTGTTCGTGCCCGTCAACCCGCTGCTCAAGCCGGATCAGGTCGCGTATATCCTGGCCGACTGCAATGTGGCCATCCTCGTCACCTCGCGCGAACGCCTGGCGCAGCTGGGCCCCGCGCTGGCCGCCTGCCCGGACTTGCAGACGGTGCTGCTGACGGGCGAAGGGGCGGCGGAATCGATGCTGGGCAAGCTGCGCCTGCTGCCGTGGCACGCGGTACCCGCCGCCAGCGCGCCCCCGCTCATGCCGCATGCGGCGATCGACATGGACATGGCCGCCATTCTTTATACCTCGGGCAGCACGGGGCGGCCGAAAGGCGTGGTGCTATCGCACCGCAACATGCTGGCGGGCGCCCTCAGCGTGTCGGCCTATCTGCGCAACACGCCGCAAGACCGGATTTTGTGCGTGCTGCCGCTCAGCTTTGACTACGGCCTGAGCCAGCTGACGACGGCGTTTGCCAGCGGCGCCTGCGCCGTGCTGATGAATTATCTGCTGCTGCGCGATATCGTCGAAGCCGTGGAGCAGGAAGCCATCACGGGCTTGGCCGCCGTGCCGCCCCTGTGGGTGCAGTTGTCGCAGCTGAGCTGGCCGTTGTCCACGCCCTTGCGCTACATCACCAATTCGGGCGGCGTGATGCAGCGCTCCACGCTGGACAAGCTGCGCCAGTCGTTGCCGCGCACGCAGGTCTACCTGATGTATGGCTTGACGGAAGCGTTTCGCTCCACCTATCTGGCGCCGGAACAGCTGGAGCGGCGCCCTGATTCCATCGGGCAAGCGATCCCGAATGCGGAAGTGCTGGTGCTGCGCCCCGACGGCAGCGTCTGCGACGCCGACGAACCGGGCGAACTCGTGCACCGGGGCGCGCTGGTGGCGCTCGGCTACTGGAACGATGCGGCGCGCACGGCCGAGCGCTTCAAGCCGCTGCCGCCGCAGGCCAGCGGCCTGGTGCTGCCGGAACTGGCCGTCTGGTCGGGCGACACCGTGCGCCGCGATGCGGAAGGCTTTCTGTATTTCGTGGGGCGCAGCGATGACATGATCAAGACGTCGGGCTACCGGGTCAGCCCGGCCGAGGTCGAGGAAGTCGTGTATGCGAGCGGGCTGGTGGGCGAGGCCGCCGCGCTGGGCTTGCCCCATGCCGTGCTGGGCCAGGCCATCGCTTTGCTTGTCACGCCCGCGCCCGGTGTCGAATTGTTGCGCGACAAGGTGCTGGCTGCCTGCCGCGCCCGTCTGCCCAGCTATATGGTGCCGCTGTGGGTGGAAATCCGCGACGGCGTGCTGCCGCGCAACCCGAACGGCAAGATCGACCGTCCCTTGCTGGCCAGGGAACTGGCGCAGGCGTATGCGGTCCAATCAGGAGATGCGGCATGAAGGACTTGATCCGTTCGAACAGTACGGAATTACCGTCGCACGCGGCTTTGGGCCAGCAGTTCGCGGTGGAAAACGACATGCTGCAGTTCGGCGGCGTACCCTTGCATCGGCTGGCCCAGCGGGTGGGCGGCACGCCGTTCTACGCCTATGAACGTGCGCACATCACGCGCCGCGTGGTCGAGTTGCGCGCCGCCTTGCCCGCCGGCGTGCACGTGCATTATGCGATGAAGGCCAATCCCATGCCGGCCGTGGTGCAGTGGCTGGCGGGCCTGGTCGATGGCATCGACGTGGCCTCGGGCGGCGAACTGGCCACGGCGCTCGATACGCCGATGCCGGCTGAACGCATCAGTTTTGCGGGGCCGGGCAAGCGCGAGGGCGAACTGGCGCGGGCCGTGGCCGCCGGCGTGCTGATCAACGTGGAATCGGGCGCGCAGCTGGAAAGGACGGCGCTGGCCAGCGAACGGCTGGGCGTGACGGCCCGGGTAGCCGTGCGCGTGAATCCCGATTTCGCCTTGCGCCGCACGGGCATGCGCATGGGCGGCGGCGCGCAGCCGTTTGGCGTCGATGCGGCCCGCGTGCCTGCGCTGCTGGGGCGCATCGGCCAGCTGGGGCTCGATTTCCACGGCTTTCACCTGTATGCGGGGTCGCAAAGCCTCTCGGCCACCGCCCTGGCCGACGCGCAGGCGCTCAGCGTACAGCTGGCGCTGCAACTGGCCGACAGCGCGCCGTCGCCCTTGCGCACGCTGAATATCGGCGGGGGCTTCGGCGTGCCGTATTTTCCCGGCGATCAGGCGCTGGACCTCGCGCCCGTGGCCGCAGGCTTGCAGCGGCAGCTCGATCTGCTGGCCCAGGCGGCGCCCGGCGTGCGCCTGAACCTGGAACTGGGCCGTTATCTGGTGGCCGAGGCCGGTATCTATGTGTGCAAGGTGCTCGAACGCAAGGTGTCGCACGGACAGGTATTTTTAGTGACGGATGGCGGCTTGCACCACCACCTGGCCGCCTCCGGCAATTTCGGCCAGCTGATCCGCAAGAATTACCCGGTCGCCATCGGCAACCGGCTGCACGGCGGGCCGCGCGAAGTGGCGTCCGTCGTGGGGCCGCTGTGCACGCCGCTGGACTTGCTGGCCGACCAGATGGAGATGGCGCGCGCCGAGGAGGGCGACCTGGTGGTGGTGTTCCAGTCGGGCGCATATGGCTTGACGGCCAGCCCGACGGCGTTTCTCGGCCATCCGCTGCCGGCCGAGGTGCTCGTATGAGCGGCCTGTGCGGCTGGCTGGCGGCGGGCGGCGCTGCGGGCCTGGCCACCGCCGATGGCGGCGCGCCTACCGCGCTGGCAAGCATGGCCGCGCCCCTGTCGCGTTTCGACAGCGCGCCGAAGGCCGCCAGCATCAGCGAAGTGGGCGGCGTGGCCGTGGCCGCCATCGACGGCAGCCGCCATGTGTATCAGCAAGATGGCTTGCAAGTGGCCATCTGGGGCCGGCCCGTGCTCGAGGGTTCGGCCGACGACGTGGCCAGCCGCCTTGGGGCCCTGTGGCTGAGCCGGGGCGTGGCCGCCTGCGCCAGCCTGTCGGGGCCTTTCTGCTTGGCCATCCTCGACGCCTTTTCCGGTTCGGCCCTGCTGGCCGTGGACCGCGCCGGCATGCATCCGCTCAGCTATGCGGGCAATGCGCAGGGCCTGTTCTTTGCTTCCTCGCTGGACGCCTTGCTGGCCCATCCTTCCGTGCGGGGCACGCTCGATCCGCAAGCCTTATATCACTACCTGTATTTTCACATGGTGCCCGGCCCGGCCACGGCCTATCTTGGCCAGCAGCGCTTGCTGCCCGGCGAATACCTGCATGTGCGGGGCGGCAAGCAATGCAAGGGCAGCTACTGGCAACTGGCCTTCCACGAGCCGGCAGCACGCACGCGGGCCACCTTCGCCAGCAACAAGCAGGAATTCCTGCGCCTGCTGCGACTGGCCGTGGAAAACAGCCTGGGCAGCGATAGCGCTAGCACGGGTGCCTTTCTCAGCGGCGGCACGGACAGTTCCACCCTGGCCGCCATCATGGGGCAGGTGACGGGCCGGCCCGCGCGCACGTATTCCATCGGCTTCGATGCGCCCGGCTACGACGAAATGGCGTATGCGCGCCTGGCCGCCAGCCATGCGGGCAGCATCCACCATGAGCGCTACGTGACGCCCGGCGACGTGCTGGCCGCGATTCCCGCCATGGCGGCCATTTTCGACCAGCCTTTCGGCAACGCCTCGGCCATTCCCGCCTACTATTGCGCGCGGATGGCGCGCGAGGATGGCATCACGCGCTTGCTGGGCGGCGACGGCGGCGATGAATTGTTCGGCGGCAATGAGCGCTATGCGTACCAAGCCTTGTTGTCGCAGTACGAGCGCTTGCCCGTCATGCTGCGCCAGGCCATCATCGAGCCGCTGCTGTTCCGTGAACGGACAACTAAACCGTGGCGGCTGGGCGACAAGGCGCGCCGCTACATCGAACAGGCGAGCCTGCCGCTGCCGGCCAGGCTCGACGGCTATAACCTGCTGCTGCGCCATGGCTACCGCACGGTGCTGGAAGCGGGCTTCATCGATACCGTCGACCCGGGCATGGCGCCCGGCTGCATGAATGGCGCGTATTGGGAGCGGCAAGGGCAGGGCTTGAGCCAGATCAATGAACTGCTGGCACTGGACATGCGTTTTACCTTGGCCGACAACGACCTGTTCAAGGTGCGCAAGGCGTGCGAGCTGGCCGGCGTGGAAGCGGCGTTTCCCTTCCTGCACGATGCGATGGTGGCGTTCGCGTCACGCCTGGCGCCACGCGACAAGCTCGACGGCAGGCGGCTGCGGCCCTTCTTCAAGCGGGCGCTGGCGGAAATCCTGCCGCCGGCCATCGTGCGCAAGCAAAAGCACGGCTTCGGCTTGCCTTTCGGCCTGTGGCTGCACAGCCACGCGCCGCTGCGCGAGTTTGCGTTCGACAACCTGACCCAGCTGCGCGGGCGCGGCATCGTGCGGCCCGCCTTCATTGACGATTTACAGGGGCGCTTGCTGGCGGAACACCCGGCCTATCACGGCACCATGGTGTGGCTGCTGCTGATGCTGGAACAATGGCTCAGCCAGCATCCGGCGGCGCTGGGTGCGCTAGCCGGCGGTTTTGCCGCAAACGCCACAGAAACGCCAGGCGTCCTCGATCCCACGGCGTAAAGCGGGGCAGTTGCAGCAGGTCGAGAGCCGCGCCGTGGCGCGCCACGCCCCAGTCCGTGGCGACCGCCGCCTTGAAGCCGAGGCGTTGCACCATCGCCACGTGCGGCGCGCCATAGTCGCGCCCGACCTTGCCGTTCGGATACGCAAACAGGGTGACGGGCGCCTGGATTGCGCTTTCCAGCTGGCGCTTGCCGTCGGCGATATCGCGCTGCGCGGCGTGGTCCGGCAAGGTCGACAGAATCGGGTGGCTGGCCGTGTGCGCGCCCAGCCCCATGCCGGCCGCCTGCAGCTGGCGCAACTGCGCCGTGCTCAGCATGGCTGGCGGCCCGGCCGTGGCGCCCGCCTGGCGGTGGATCTGCAGGGCCAACTGCTGGCGCCGGTCGAACGGCAGGTATTTGAGCTGGCCCAGCAAGGCGGCGATGGCCGCTTGCCGCTGCACCAGGCTGGCGACGGACAGGCAGTCCAGGCCGTGTTCCCGCAAGTCCAGCTGGGGACCGGGCGCCTGGCGCACGGCCTCGATCACCGTGTCGTTCCACATCTGTCCGCCATCGAGGTAGTCCGTGGCGATAAAGAACGTGGCATGCAAGCCGTGGCGCTGCAGCAGGGGCAGGGCCACTTGCGCATTGTCCGCATAGCCGTCGTCGAAGGTGATGCAGGCGGCGCGCGCGGGCAGGCTTCCATCCTGCAAGCGCTGCACGGCCTCGGCCAGGGGCAGCGGCGCATAAAAGCGCTTTAACAGGCGCAGCTGGCGCTCGAACAGCGCTGCATCGACCTCACCGGGAAACAGCGGGTCGGGCCGCGCCAGCACGCGGTGGTAGATCAGGATGGACAGGGTGGCCGTCATGGCTGCTCCGCGATGGCGGACGGGGGCTTGACCCTGGCCTGGCGCGATGTGGGGGCCGGCGCTTGCCGCTCGACGACGAGGCGCGTGGCGATCAGGGCGGCCATCAGGTAGTACGGCATGTCGAAGTACAGCAGGCTGAGGAAGGCGCCGCCCACGGCAAAGCCGATCAGGCTGGCCTGGCTCATGGTGGCCAGGCCGTGCGCCCAGCGCAATTCCGGCTGGCCCCGCGTGCGGCGGATGATGACGGCCGCCGTGCGCCAGGTGGCGACGCCCAGCGCCAGATACAGCAGCAGGCCGACGAAGCCGTGTTCGCCCAGCGCCTGGAAATAGATGCTGTGCGCCGCATGCACGTCCATGGGGTTCGGTGCATAGCGGGCAAAGATAGCGGCGTCGGAGACGTCGAAGCCGCCGCCCAGGAAACGGTCGCGCGCCAGGTTCCACGCCATGCGCCAGGCATTCAGGCGGCCCATGGCGGACACATCGTCCTGGTAGGTATTGATGGTGTCCATGCGTTCGGCCCAGCGCTCGGGCATGAAGGCCAGCAGCAGCGGCGTGACCGCACCAAGCAGCGCGCCCAGGACCAGCTTGCGCTCGCTTTTCAGCCACATGAACAGGCCCATGGCCGCGATGGCGAGCAGGCCGCCGCGCGAATACGAGCCCAGCGCGGCCAGGGCCGACAGCAGCATGGCGCCGGACAAGCCATGGCGCACCCAGCGTTTCTCCGTGTTTTGCTGCAGGTAATACATGAGGGGGATGGTGATGATCAGGGCCAGGGCCAGCGCGTTGTTATCGCCAATAAACGTTTCTTCCGGCCCCCAGACTCGTTCCGTGCCGCCGCTGCGGATGGTGAAGATGCCGCCTTTCACGCCATAAAATCCGATCGAGCCCACCAGCACCCAGACCAGGCGCACGATGTCGCGCCGCGTGCGTATCACCATCATGATCACAAAGCTCATCAGCATGATCTTCATGACCTTGTTCCACTGCACCCACGATGATTCCGGCAGCAGGGCAAACGGCGCCGTGACGTTCATCCACGCGACGAACAGCAGCAGCAGCACGCTGACGGGCGTGAGCGGCAGGTGTTTCGGCTCGCGCGTCATCGCAAGGCTGATCAGGGTGGCGATGGCGATGATGAAGGCGAACGGCATATGGGTGGCAAAGCCCCAGCCCTGCGTGTGCGGGTTCATCACGCTGACCCAGACCCACATCAGGCCGCCGATGGCCGGCGCCTTCAGGATGAAGGGCAGGGAGCCCAGGATGATGATGGTAATCAGTATGTCGCGCATGAAAGGGGGCGCTCCTGGTTGTGCCCGGGTTGGCAAGGTCTTGATGCCTGTCAACGGGCTGGCGGGCAGGCTCAGTACACTGGATCAACACTGCTGTAGTACATAGTTTTGTCATGGTAAGACCAAGGAGGCATGTCCTTGTTGACCGTTCTCATGGCGACCTACAATGGCGCCGGCACCTTGCCCCAGGTATTGCGCGCCTACATGGGCTTGCGACCGCCCGTGGGCGGCTGGCGCCTCGTCATCGCCGACAATGGCAGCACGGACGCCACGGCCCAGGTGATCGCCGCCTTCCGCGGCCGCTTGCCCCTGAGTTCCATCCACGTGGCGCGGCGCGGCCGCAGTCCCGCCCTGAATGGCGCCGTCGAGCACGCCTTGCGCCTGGGCGGCGACGGAAGCGAGCTGTTCGTCTTTGGCGACGACGACGCCATGCCCGAGCCAGACTGGCTGTGCCGCTTGCAGGACAGCGCGCGCGCCCACCCCGGCTACGCCCTGTTCGGCGGCGCCATCGTGCCCGCCTGGCGCGAGCAGCCGGCGCAGTGGCTGCTGCGCCTGACGCCCGTCGGCCTCACCTGGGGCATCACCAGCCCCGACCTGCGCGATGCCCCCGTCTATCCGGGCCTCGTGTGGGGCGCCAACATGGCGATACGCCGCCGCATCTTCGAGGCGGGCGCCCGTTATGACGAAAGCATCGGCCCGCAGGGTGCGAATTACGCCATGGGCAGCGAAACCCGGCTCAACCTGGAGATGCATGCGGCCGGCAATCCGTCCTGGTTCTGTCCGCAAGCGCGGGTGGCGCACATCATCCGCGTGCAGCAGGTGCGGCGCGCCTGGATACTGCGCCGCGCCATGCTGTTCGGCCGGGGCCAGTGCCGGCTGGCGACCTTGGCGCCCAGCGTGGAATTGCTGGGCGTGCCGCGCTGGATGCTGGGCAGATACGTGCGCGATTCCTTCGGCGCCGTGCGGGCCTGGCTGCGGCGCGACCAGGCCGACCTGTTCCTGCGCCAGTGGGAACGGGCCTGGCTGCGCGGCTTCTTCCATGAAGCGTGGCGCGGACGTAGAAAACGCTTGCCGCGCATCGTCATCAGCAGCTACTCGGGCGAGCTGGGCGGCATGGAGCTGCGCATGGCGCAAGAGGCGAAAATGCTGGGCGCGAGCGGCTACGACAGCGTGCTGGCGCTGCGGCGCTTTCCCGGTTTTACTGCCTGGGCGCAAGACTTGCGCGCAGGGCAGATGCAAGTGCGCGTGTACGAGCCGCCCCTGTTTCTCGAACACTGGGCCTGGCGCCGCTGGAATTGGCTGCGCGCCAGGGTCACGGGCGCGTGGCGGCTGCGGCGGCTGCGGCCGGACCTGGTCCACGTGGCATTCTGCTGGACCAGTTACGGCGCTTCCATCCTGTGGCTGGCGCGGCAGTGCCGGCTGCCCGCCGTGATCAGCGTGCACAATGCGTTTCCTTTGGAGGCCTTCAGCGCCTGGCAGCGGCCGCGGCTGCAGGAAGCCTTCCGAACCGTCAAAGGCGTATATGCCGTATCGCCGTCGGCCATGCGGCATTTCCTCGACCTCTACCGCGACATGCTGAGTCCGGAAACGCGGCTGGCCGTCATTCCCAACGGCGTCGATACGGATACGTTTATCGTCTCGCCCGAACGGAGAGTGCAGGCGCGCAAGCAACTGGGGCTGCCGCCGGACGCGCTCGTGCTCGGCGCCGTGGCGCGATTGTCTGCGCAAAAGCGTCCGCAAGCGCTGCTGACCCTGTTCGCCAGGCTGGCCGCGCAATTTCCCAACTTATATTTAGTGCTGGTCGGCACCGGGCCGCTGGAAGCCATGCTGCGGCTGCAGGCGCAGCAGACGGGCTTGCAGGACAGAGTCGTGTTTGCCGGTTTCCAGCAGCGCGTCGAGCTGCTGATGCCGGCCTTCGACCTGCATGTACTGCTGAGTAAGAACGAAGGCTTCGGCATCGCCACCATCGAGGCCATGGCCTGCGGCGTGCCGGCCGTGGGGACGGACGTGCCGGGCACGCACGATATCCTGCACGATAGCGCAGGCGGACTATTGCTGCCGCTCGAAGACGAGCACGCCGCCTGCGTTGCCGTGGCGCAGCTGCTGATGGACGCGCCCCGGCGCGCCCGCATGGGACGGCTGGCGCGCGAGGAAACCGTGCAGCGCTATGCGATGCCGCGGCTGGAACGCCAGCTGCGCGCATTTTACGCCGGCCTGGTGTAGGCGCGGGCCGCCCGCATGAGCGCCACCCGCCATTCGTTTTTCTTTTCGTTTGCCGAAAAATACACGGTGCTGCTGCTGGGCATTATCGCCACCATGGTGCTGTCGCGCCTGCTGACGCCGGCCGAGGTCGGTGTGTATTCGCTGGGGGCCGTGCTGGTGGCCTTGGCGCAAGTGGTGCGCGACTTTGGCGTGGGGCAATACCTGATCCAGGAAAAGCAGCTCGATGCCGTGAAACTGCGGGCCGCGCTGGCCACCAGCCTGCTCGTCGCCTGGCTGCTGGCGGCCCTGGTGTTGCTGGCCAGCGCGCCGCTCGCGCATTTCTATGACGAACCACGGCTGACCCTCGTGCTGCGTTTGCTATCGGTCAATTTCCTGTTGATTCCGTTCAGCGCCTTGACCTTGCCGATGCTGCGCCGGCAACTGCGCTTTCGCGCCATCTACGCCATCAATGCGGCCAACAGCGTCGTCAACCTGCTGGTGGCCGTGCTGCTGGCGCTGCAGGGCTGCAGTTATATGAGCATGGTGTGGGCGGCGCTGGCCGGTTCCTGCGCTTCGCTGCTGGTGAGCCTGCTGGTGCGGCCCCGCGAACTGCCGTGGCTGCCGGCACGGCGCGGCATGGGCGATATCGCCCGCTTTGGCGCGTATGCGACGGGGGGCGGCCTCGTCGACGAGGCGGGCGTGGCGGCGCCGGACCTCATCATCGGCAAGCTGATCGGCATTGAAAGCCTGGCCCTGTTCGGCAAGGCGCAAAGCGTGCTCAATATCTTTAACCAGGCCATCACCAGCGCGATTTCTCCCGTCGTGTTTCCCTTGTTCGCGGCGCGTGCGCGGGAAGGGGGCGGCCAAGGCGGGGCGGAACGCGTGTATTTGCGCACGATCAGTTATATGACGGCGCTGGCCTGGCCGTTTTTTCTCTTTCTCGCCTGCATGGCCTTGCCCTTGGTCAAAGTGTTGTACGGCGCGCAATGGATCGGATGTGTGCCCTTGATCCGCATCATGTGCCTGTCCTCGGCCGTGTATAGCATGTTCAGCATGGCCCGCTACCTGTTCGTGGCGACGGGCCAGCTGCATGCGCAGGTGCGGCTCGATGCCTGGGCTGGCGCCATCAAAGTGGCGCTGCTGCTGGCGGCGGCGCCGTTCGGCCTGGTGGCGGTGGCCTGGGCCGTGGTGCTGAGCAACGTGCTGCGCAGCTGGCTCAATTACGGCTGCCTGCGGCGCTTGAGCGCACTCGATTGGCGCATTCTGGCGCGGGCCTTGCGCAAGAGCCTGCTGCTCTGCGGCTGTAGCGCCGTCGCGCCCGTCGCTTCGCTGCTGTGGCTGCCTGTCGATACGCCAGCGTTGCTGGCGCTGGCAGGCACGGCGCTGGTCACCTTGCTGTGCTGGCTGGCCGGTCTGTTCCTGTTTAAGCATGAGCTCGCTGGCGAATTTCTGTTATTGCAACGCAAGCTGGCCAGCCGCTGGCTGGCCGTCAAATGCACGAAAGGATGACCATGCGTGTCGGTATCTTGTCCTACCCGATGCTGTTCCAGCGCGACGGCGGCTTGCAGATCCAGGTACGCGAAACCATTGCCGCGCTGAACCGGTTGCCCAAGCAGCCGGCACGGCCCCTGGAGGTGCAACTGGTGGACGCCAACCATGAGCGGCTGGCTGATTTCGACGTGTTGCACGTGTTTTCGGCGAGCAATGGCACTTACCGCATCATGGAAATGGCCAGTGAGCAAGGCGTGCCCGTGGTGCTGTCGCCCTTGCTGTCGCCTGGCTGGGGCCGCGCCAGCGCCTGGCGCGCGCGGCTGGCCGACCGGCTGGCAGGGCGCCTGACGGAATGGATGGTGCAAACGAGCTATGCGCAAACGCGGCGCGCCTTGCAGCTGGCCGATGTGGTGATCGCCCTGGGCCAGGCCGAGCGCGATGCCATCGTGCAGGGCTTTGGTTTGGGGGGCGACGCCATCCACGTCTTGCCGAACGGGATCAACCCGCATTTCTTCACGGCCAATGGCGACCTGTTCTTGCGAGAGACGGGCATCGCCGGGCCCTTCGTGCTGATGGTGGGCAGCATTTCACCGTATAAAAACCAGCTGGGCCTGGCCCAGGCGTTGGCCGGCGCCGGCTTGCCGCTGGTGCTGATCGGTACCGCGCCGCGCGAACAGCAGGCGTATCTGCAGCAATTGCTGGACTTGCCGTACGTCAGCTGGCTGGGCGCGCTCGACCACGCCGACCCGCTGCTGGCCAGCGCCTACCATGCGGCGCCTGTGGCGGCCTTGCCCAGTCAGGGCGAGGTGTTTCCCTTAAGCGTGCTCGAAGCGCTGGCGGCAGGCACGCCCGTCGTCATGACGGCGCAAAGCGCGCTGGACTTGCCCGATTCCGCGTTTGCGCTGCGCAAGGTGCGCTGGGACGACGGCGTCGCGCAGCGCCAGGCCATCCTCGAATTGCTGGCGCAGCCGCCCGAGCGCTGCCGCGTGCAGGCGCTGGTGGAGCGCTTTACGTGGGAACGGGTGGCGGCGCAGATCGTCGATTGTTACTACCAGGCGCAGTCGCTGCCTGCCAGGAGGCAACATGCTGTTTAACTCCTTCGCCTTTCTGTTCGGCTATCTGCCCATTGTGCTGGCCGGCTATTTCTTGCTGGACCGCTGGAACCGCGCAAGCGGGGGCCTGGCACTCGGCTGGCGCCCGTTGGCACCAGCCGCCTGGCTGGCGCTGGCCTCGCTGTTCTTCTATGCCTGGTGGGATGTGCGCTACCTGCCGCTGCTGCTGGCGTCGATCTGCGTCAATTACGGCGCCGGGCGCCTGTTGGGCGCCAGCGCGGGCGCGGCCCGCAAGCGCGTGCTGGTGGCGGCGCTGGCGCTGAACCTGGGGCTGCTCGCGTACTATAAATATGCGAATTTCTTCATCGACAGCATCAATGCCGTCGCCGTGGCCGCCGGTGCCGCCGGTGCCATTACTGACAGCCTGCCGTGGCACGGCCTCAACATCATCCTGCCGATCGGCATCTCGTTCTTTACCTTTACGCAGATCGCCTTCCTCGTCGATTGCTACCGGGGCGAGGTGCGCGAATACCGCTTCATCCATTACGTGCTGTTCGTCAGTTACTTTCCCCACCTGATCGCCGGCCCCGTGCTGCACCACCGCGACATGATGCCGCAGTTCGCCGACCCGGCCAATGCCCATCCGCGCGCCGTCAATTTCGCCATCGGCCTGTCGATCTTCACGATTGGGCTGGCAAAGAAGGTGCTGATCGCCGACAACCTGTCGCCGCTGGCCATCCCCGTCTTCGCGGCCGGCGCCCAGCCGACCCTGATCGAGGCGTGGATCGGCGTGCTGGCCTACACCTTCCAGCTGTATTTCGATTTTTCCGGCTATTCCGATATGGCCATCGGCCTGTCGCGCCTGTTCGGCGTGAAATTGCCGCTGAACTTCAATTCGCCGTACAAGGCGGCCAATATCGCCGACTTCTGGCGCCGCTGGCACATGACCTTGTCGCGTTTCCTGCGCGACTATTTGTACATACCCCTGGGCGGCAGCCGCCGTGGCGAGGCCATGCGCTACCGCAACCTGATGCTGACCATGCTGCTGGGCGGCCTGTGGCATGGCGCCGGCTGGACCTTCGTCATCTGGGGGGGCTTGCACGGCCTGTACTTGGTGCTGCAGCAGGCGTGGCAGCGCGCATTCGGTAGCGCCACGGGGCACGGGTGGCTGCGCTGGTGGCCGGGCGTCATGACTTTTCTTGCCGTCATGCTGGCCTGGATATTCTTCCGCGCGCCCGACGTGGCCACGGCCTGGGACATCGCGGGCGCGCTGGTGGGCGCGAACGGCGTGAGCCTGCCGCGCGGCCTGGCCAGCCACGCGTCCAGCCTGGCGCAATGGGGCTGGCAGCCCGCGTTCGACGGCATCCGCTGGATAGAACTGGCCGGCCCCGGCTTGCCCGTATTGCTGGCGGCGATGCTGCTGGCTTTCAAGGCGCCGAATACGCAAGAAATATTCTTTCTCTACGAGCCTGCCATTGAAAGAATCTTTCAGCCTGCGGGGCGCTGGGCGTTCAGTTGGCGGCCCACGTCGCGCTGGAGCGTGGGCCTGGCCGCGCTGTTCGTCGCCTGCATCTTCGGCATGAACCGGGTCACCGAATTTCTCTACTTCCAGTTCTGAGCATGGACACCGCCGCCCGCCGCTACGTCATCGGTTTCTTCGCCTGCGTGTTCCTGGTGCTGGGCGGCATCTCGTTGCTGAACTACCAGGTCGACCCCTACCTGCTGCACCAGTGGGACAGTCCCTTGCTGCAGCGGCCGCGCCAGCTGAATGAAAAGCTCGGTGCCTGGGCCAAGACCTATGCCGTGGCGCGCTACCGGCCGGCCATTATCTACATCGGCAATTCGCGCACGGAAATGGGCTTGCCGACAAGCGTGCGCGCCTTGTTCGACGGCAAGCGCGTGTTCAACAGCGCGGTGTCCGGCGCCTCGATCGGCGACGCCATCCGCCTGGCCGAGCATGCGGCCAGGGTCAGCCATGTCGACACCATGGTATGGGGCGTCGACGCGCCCACGTTTTCCCTGGAGATGGGGGCGGCGCGCGTGGAAGACAGCCTGACGGGCGCCGAACGCGGCTTTTTCGCCCGGCGCGCCCTGGTCAACCTGAAGCGCGGCCTGACCCTGGACATGACGCAGGACAGCGTGCGCATCCTCACCGGCAATGCCGGCGATACCTGCCGCTCCAACCTGGCCGTGTACGGGCAGCGCGACGAGAGCTGTACCCTCAAGGGCATCGCGCACTGGCTCGGCACGAAGGAGGCCATACCCGTGCGGCTGCAGGAATTCGGCGATGGCCTGGGGCCGACGCCGACTTCGACGCCGGCCTTTGATGCCAGCATCGGCAAGCTGTGCCGGGCAGGCCTGCGCCTGCGCCTGTACATCCACCCCACGCACGCACTGACGATGTATGTGCTGCACTGGCGCGGCAAGTGGGATGCCATGCAGGCCTGGCAGCGCGGCCTGGTGCGTATCGTCGAGCGCCACCGCCAGCAGGGCTGCGACGTGCGTCTGTATGATTTTTCCGGCTTTAACAGCATCACGACCGAAGCGACCCCGCTCGTCAGCGGCAAGCCCGACATGCATTATTACTGGGAAGTGTCGCATTACCGGGACAATGTGGGCCACTTGATCCTGGCGCGCCTGTTCGGCGGCGGCACGCCGGCGCCGGACGATTTCGGCGTGGAATTGACGCGGGACAATGTCGACGCGCACCAGGCAGCCACGCGCGCCGCGCGCGAGCGCTATCGCGTCGAACACGCGCGCGAGGCAGCGTATACGCAGCAGGTGCTGGACGGACCGCTGATCCGGCGTTGATGTCA
This sequence comes from Janthinobacterium sp. GW456P, assembly GCF_002127655.1. GTDB lineage: Bacteria > Pseudomonadota > Gammaproteobacteria > Burkholderiales > Burkholderiaceae_D > Janthinobacterium. The sequence goes on along the minus strand of NZ_NEHB01000011.1, from coordinate 8,061 downwards.
GGCCCCACCTACGCCATTTCTCTACCTTCAAAGCCGACCATGGATACCACCGCCCGCCGCTACCTCGCCATCTTCTTTGCCTGCGCGCTGACCGCGCTGGTGCTGATCTCCGCCGTGAATTACCGCGTCGATCCCTACTTGCTGCACCAGTGGGACAGCCCGTTGCTGCAGCGATTGCGGCCGACGACCGAAAAACTCAGCGTGTGGGGCAAGACGTATGCCGTGGCGCGCTACCGGCCCGCCGTCGTCTACATCGGCAATTCGCGCACGGAAATGGGTTTGCCGGTAAACAGCATGCGTACTTTGTTCGATGGCAAGAGCGTCTTTAACAGCGCCATCTCGGGCGCCTCGATCGGCGAGGCCATCCGCCTGGCCGAGCACGCGGCCAGGGTCAGCCAGGTCGACACCATGGTATGGGGCATCGACGCGCCTTCGTTTTCTCTGGAACTGGGCTCGGCCGGCGTAGAGCCGGGTTTGACAGACCCCGGCCCCGCGTTTTTCGCGCGGCGTGCCTTGCTCAACATCAAGCGCGGCCTGACCGTGGACATGACCCAGGACACTTGGCGCATCCTCAGCGGCACCTATGACGGCGTGTGCCTGTCCAGCCTGGCCTTGCTGGGCCAGCGCGACGAATCCTGCCTCACCAGCCGCAACCGTACCTGGACCGGCACGGCGCGCGCTTTCACGCCGCGCCTGCAGGAATTCGGCGATGGACTGGGGCCGACGGCGCCCGCGCTGCAAGCGTTCGATGTCAGCGTCGGCAAGCTGTGCCATGGCGGCACGCGCTTGCGCCTGTACATCAATCCCACGCACGCGCTCACGCTCGACGCGTTGTATTGGCGTGGCAAGTGGGAGTCCATGGAAGCATGGCAGCGCGACCTGGCACAGATGGCCGGACGCTACCGGCGCCAGGGCTGCGACGTGCGCCTGGTTGATTTTTCCGGCTTCAACAGCATCACCAGCGAGGCTATCCCGCAGGTGACGGGCGCGCGCGCGATGCGCTATTACTGGGAAGCATCGCACTACCGCGACAATGTGGGCCGCTTCATCCTGGCGCGCCTGTTTGGCGGCGAGTTGCCGCCGCCGGCGGACTTCGGCGTCGAGTTGACGGAAAGCAGCATCGTGGCCCATCAGGCGGCCACGCGCGCTGCGCGCGAGCGCTATCATGCGCAGCACCCCGAGGAAACGGCCTACCTGCGCCACGTACTGACCTTGCCCCGCGAGCCCAAATAGGCAGCCAAGGCGCCAGACGGACGCCATGGGGCAGGGCGCTTGCGCTATGATGGTATTCTGCCATCCAGCAAGTGCCAGGACGCCCCATGAAAATCGCCTTCTTCGCCAGCCAGCCCTATGACCGCCGCTTCTTCGACGAAGCCTTGCCGTTCCAGCCCGATCCGGCCGGCATTGAACTGGTCTACCACAGCGCCTTGCTGAGCCAGGAAACCGTGGTCCTGGCGCAGGGTGCTGATGCCGTCTGCGTCTTCGTCAACGACGTGCTCGACGCGCAAGTGCTGGAAGCGCTGCACGGTTACGGCGTGCGTGCCATCCTGCTGCGCTGCGCCGGCTACAACAACCTCGACCTGGAAGCGGCCCGGCGCCTGGGCCTGTTCGTTGCCCGCGTGCCCGCGTATTCGCCGGAAGCGGTGGCAGAATACACGCTGGCCTTGGTGCAGACGCTGAACCGCCATACGCACCGCGCCTACGCCCGCGTGCGTGAAGGCAATTTCTCGCTCGATGGCTTGCTGGGTGCTACTTTGCACGGCAAGACCGTGGGCATCGTCGGCACGGGCAAGATCGGCCTGGCCACGGCGCGCATTTTCAAGGGCTTCGGCTGCACGGTGCTGGGCCACGACCCGTACCCGGCGCCCGCGTTCGCGCAGCTGGGCACGATGGTGGAATTGCCGCGGTTGCTGGCAGAATCCGACATCGTCTCGCTGCATTGCCCGTTGATGGAGAGCACGCGCCACCTGATCAGCGAAGCAACCTTGCCGCTGATGAAGAAGGGCGCCATGCTGGTGAACACTTCGCGCGGCGGCCTGATCGACACGGGCGCTGTCATCGAGGCCCTCAAATCGCGCCAGCTGGGCTCATTGGCCATCGACGTGTATGAACAGGAAAGCAATCTGTTCTTCCAGGACCGCTCGTCCGACATCATTGACGACGACGTCTTCCAGCGCCTGATGACCTTCCCGAACGTGCTGGTGACAGGCCACCAGGGCTTCTTCACCATCGAGGCGCTGCGCGAAATCGCCGCCATCACCTACCACAACCTGGCATGCTTCCGCCAAGGCAAGGCGTGCGAGAACAGCGTACTAGCTGCTTGATGCCGGTTTTTTTGGCTTGGGCGGCGGCTTGGGTTTCGGCTGCGGCAAGGCGTCGGCCGTGCGCCGCGCCAGCTGCGACAGCCAGTCGCGCTCATCCCACAGCCCGCCATCGATGAGGAAATACGGCTTGGCTTGCGGGTAGGGCGGCGCTTCCTGCGGCGCACCTTGCGCGCTGATCCAGGCGCGGCCCGCGTCCGTCGGTTTGATGAAAAGCTCGTCGTCGGCGACGATGGCGAACATCTTGCCGTCGCAATACAGGCCGTACTCGCCAAACATTTTTTTCGCGCTGATGCCGCCCGCGCCCGCCATCTGGTCGAGCAAAAAATCCACCGTGCCTTGCTGTGATGCCATGTTGTCCTCCGTATCAAGGAATAGTGTAGCGCACTGGCCAGGACAGGGTGGTGCGGCTACACTACGGCCATTGATTTTTTTATATGACGTACTCTCCATGACACCCCACCATATTATTCACCGTGGCATCACCATCGCCACCCTGTCGGCTGACCAGGCCGTCGAAACCCATTGCGCACCGGGCCATACTGCCATCCGTAAGCAGGCTGACGGGTGGTGGCTGTATTTCGTCGACGAGGACGGCAACGTCGATGGCTACGACAGCCCGTTCGCCAGCCACGCCGAAGCGCTGTGGGCGGCCAAGGCCGCAGCCGAGTTCAGCGCGCAATGAAAGCCAGTCCCTGGGCCTTCCTGGGCTTGCCGCAAGCGCCCGTGGCGGAAACGGAGAGCGCGGAGTACGGCGCTTGCCGCACCGAACTGCACGGCAAGCGCCTGGTCTTGCGCGTGGCCAAAACCACGCCAACGAAAACCGGCCAGTTCGTCACCGTCTGGAAGCGTCCCCATCCCGACGCCGACATCGCCCCGCTCGATGAGGCGGACCCCGTCGATGTCGTCGTCATCGCCGTGGCCGACGACGATGGCGCGCGGCACGGTTTTTTCATTTTCCCGCGCAGCGTGATGCTCGAGCGGGGACTGATGTCGCGCGCCAGCACCGGCGGCAAGCGCGCGTTGCGCGTGTACCCGCCGTGGTGCGTGCCCGAGTCCGCCCAGGCGCAGCGCACGCAGCGCTGGCAAACTGCGTGGTTTGTGCCTGCTGGCGATCAGCTGCGGCTGACACGGCTGCTGGACACCGGCTGAGGTTGCCGTTCAAAGGGCAGGTGCGGCCGGTGCGCATAATTGAAGCGCATGAAAATGCGGGAAGGAAGTTTTTTGATGGAAAAGGTCGCTGACGCTATGGCCGATCTGCGAGATATTCGTTCTTTCCCGGCCCGGGGCAATGACGCGGCCACGCGCGGTCATGACGTCAGCGGGTTTGAAAAAATCTTTCATCGATAAAAAAGGGCTTTATCCAAACTGCAAAAGAGCTCGGACTTGAATCTTGGCTGGATGAAGTGGTGGGATTGATTGAATCCGAAGCCGGGAACTGCCGTTGAAAGGTAAGGAAAGAAACTTATTGGCATATCAGGGTTTTCGGATAAGATGCAATTGGCGAATGGCAACCATTGAAAACGTTAACTCCCTTGTGCGTTTCAAAGCATCTAGAGGAAAATCATGGCAGGGAAATTTTTGAGCCGAGGAGCGCTAGTCCAGTGTATCAAGAGTCAGGAGCGAACTAATGCAATTTAGAAGCGCGATGGTGGTTTGGTCGAAGCTGGTCTGTAGTAGGGCGTGCTAGATTTTCCATCGGACAACCTGCTATGCTGGTCCGAACGGTCGAGTTCGGCCAGCACAGCAAACTCACCCAGCGTGCAGACTGATATGAGTATTTACTGGTGGCAACAACGGAGCGACAGGCAAGTCACCGCAGCGGATCTCCGCTTCGCCTCCACGGCATGAAGGCCGAGGTGCTGCGCAAAAAATCGATGATTAAATGGAAACAGTGCATTTCCCTTTTAATAACATTCGTTGGCAGTTTTATCGTATTTGCCTTCGTTTATTACCTGCTGGACCTTTCTTCAGGATTTCTTGCGCTAGGTCCCAACGGGAATAAGGAACCATTTTTCTTCCAGATAATGGATTTTCTTGATCGCGTTGGCGGTTTTTTTACCGGAGTTCCGTTTCACAAAAGAGATGTCGGACGGGCAATCTTATTTTACGCAACGATATTTGCATTGTGGATAACCTTCTTGGACCACAAGAGAATGCAAAACCAAAAAAAGAACCGTAAATAATGGTTTTGTTGCACAAATAAACTGAGAGTGTAATAGTCTTTGACCCCAGACGGAATTAGGCCATAGCCGCCGTCGTCGGGCTACCGATGAGTATTCTCATCAAGCCGGACACCGATGCTTACACCAAGCTGGACACCCAGTCGCATTTGAACCCGGACACCATCTCTCTTAGCCGGACAGTCACTGGAGGTCGCCGTTGCTGACGACGATGTGAATGTTCTTGCCGCCGCCCCGCAAGGCATGTGAAATGCTAGGTATTTTCCAGATTGGCAACATGTTATCATTAGGCGCTAATGCAGAGTTCGGCCAGACGCGGTCATTCGCCGCAGCGTGATAATTTGTGAGTTTTTCTGCTTGGCAATCCGTTATGCTCTGGTGCCTCTATCGTCCAGAAGCAACCGTTCAGGAGCATTAAAGCAGGTTGCTCGGACGTGTCACTAGGTCGACTTTCCAACGCATTTTAAACCATCCAACCTAGATAAAACTAATGGAAAACAACGCCCCAAACTTGTTTGTCTCATTTCTTCCGCTCGTATTCATGTCGCTAATGATGGCAGTTTCTGCTTATCTTCTAGCAAAGGATAAAGGACGGAACGCAGTGCTTTGGACAGTTCTATCGTTAATTCCAATCGTGAACTTCGCTTGCATCTGGTATTTCATTGGGGCGTCTAATTTGAAGCTAGAGCGTAAGCTCGATGCGTTGATGGACCAGCTCAACGGAACGGCGATGAAATTGTAGATGTGGAATCGGCCAAGAGCAGTACTTCGCAAGCGGCCGGGATCGGCCAGAAGCGGACGATCATTACGCATAGCCTTAAGTACATTTTTAAGAGAAATATGAGAAATTTCACCACGCTACTATCGTTTATCTTGGCCATGCTCCCATTCCATGTGAGTGCGGTTGACCAAGAAAACCCAAGCTTTGTTGCAGACCCTAACATCCAAAAAATTGCGGAAGCTTATGCTTTAGATGCCGTGGACTTGGCTAAAAGCCAGTTTGGTATCCAGCTGGATTGGAGTGATGCCAGCATTGAAAATGTCGAAAGAGTTTTGGTAAAGATGAACGCTTCTTACATCGCTGAGACACCGAGGCCAACACAACAGCAGGTGATGTTGTTTGCCAAGGGGTTCGGTAGCTATGTTGGTGAGGTGTACCGCAGAAATTATGGCGCGGAGTGGGGAATGATTTTGATTAATGGCCAAAAATTCCCAGGACTTAGAACGAAGTCAGGCACCAACTTTTGGCCATGGGGGCGAGTGGTTAAAATCATCACAGATGGTGACGAAGATAACGTCTTCGATTACTATCGAGAGCTCTTGAAAAAATGAGGCGATAGGCTCATTCTGGCCAAGAGCAGTCATTCGATATACATATGCGATGAAGCCCATGGATAATTTGCAAATAAGGGAATTGGTAAAGAAGTTGGACACAACAAGCGCACTCGACCAAGAGGCAGCTTGGACGCAGTTGCGCCCCTTGGGTATAGACATTGTGCCGTTCTTGGCCGATGCCTTTGACAGTACAAAAAAAGCGCAAGGCCGCGTTGCTCTCGTCTTTCATGCGATTCGTTTTGCATGCATTTCACAGACTGCATTCGAACTGGGTATTCGGGCTCTTAAAGACAAAGCGACCCTAGTTCGCTATCGAGCATGTGGTATCTGTGCATACTCCTTGCGTGCTGATGCGATTCCTCATCTTAATGATTGCTAAAACATGCCGATGCCAAGACTGTAGAGGACGCAATTGCTGCGATAGACGCTATAAAGCGAAGGAACCATCATTACTTCATCGATTGTAGTCATTCGGGCAGTTCATTTTGGACTGTCAACCCGGAAGACTCCGCTTTGTGATGATGACGCTGCTTACGGCCAGAAGCCGCCGTTAAATTCTTTTAAAATTTAAGCATGAATATTGAGACCTGGGAAATGTCTACGCTTGACTGGAGTCAAAAAGGCGATCTTGGGATTGTGCTTTCCCCTTCGACTGTAGCGAATTTAATTCATTCAAAGAATCTGGAACAGGCGTACCTTGCGTTCGATGATATATCTGAAGCGACTGGTGTAAATAAAGTGATATATCCGTGTGGGCTTTCCGTCATCAAGACGATTTTGGCGGCACTTCCTGGATGTACTGGCATAGCGCGCGAGAAATGTCTGCACCTTTTAGGGGATATCGCCGGCTCAAAGTCTGCGCCGAGTTCGCCAAACCTCCATCGGGATTGTTTGCTTGAACTTCGTCAGGCGACTTGGTATTTTATTTATGGACTTCAGTTTGATGACGTGGAACTAGCAAGCCTGTATGTAGACATATTGGGCATTTTAGGTACCAATTTTGATGATTTGGCCGACCGCAAGAAAGTATCCCGAACTATCGCTCACCAGACGTTCACCAGACGTTCACCAGAATATGACATAGCGATGATAAAAAATACTATCGCTGAACTGAACTAATTATTCCGAAAATTGTGCTACGCACCGAAGTTGACGAGTGCATCCGAAGTCTGCTTCGGGTTGGAACCTGGCAACTTCGGCAACCGCCCAACAGCGGACCTAGCCAATCGAATAGAATCGAAACATGTCAGAAATATTGCAGCTCAGAGCAGTCGCCCAAATCGCGCTGATGACGGATATCACTCCGAGAGTTAGAAGCATCTCTTTGAACCTCGACTCGTCGTTTCAAAAAGTTCGCTTCCGAGTCTATACGGACGGGGCCTTACCTGAGTCTGCTTTGGAAGCACTAAGCTGTGCGGTGACAGAGATTCAAGCTTCCTTAGACTATGAAGTTGACGAGGAGTATCTCGTAATGCCGGAACCGGAACCGATGGAACACCTTCCAATTGTGGTTTATGTTCGTTGCGAAGATGCTTGGGTTGACCGCGCATGACAGCAGACGGCCAGGAGCGGTCTTTTGCAGAGCGGCGGAAACGGCGATGGTGACTAAACAATGAAGAGATTTGAGATTGAAGGTCCACTGCGTGGAGAAGGGCTAATCGTCCGACAAGCTGGCGGCATGCATCGCTACGGTCACGTAGTCCTGTCAGTCGAACAGGCGCAAGCGGCGCTTTCAGTCACATGGGAAGTCTCGCCTACAAGGATCCCTGAGGAATTTAAGGCAGCGGTTTACAGAGGCATCGAGGCACAATTCCAGCCTCACGCAAGGTTTGGTACATACAGCACGGAAGGTCTCCTGATTCGGATAGTAGATGGGTCATCACATGCCATTGATTCGAACGAGGGAAGCTTTGAAATTGCGGCATCGTTGGCTTTGTTGAGAGCACTGGACCAACTGGTTCAGGGCTCGACATAAGTTAGGCGAGTGTCGGCTTTGGGGGCGCAAGCGGACGCTGCACTTGTCCACTAGCCGTCCTTCGTCGAATTGTAAATTAGTAAGGAATAATCACAGGATTGATCTTGCCCCCGTATAACCAGACACAGCCAATCGTCTAGTTAGCGCCGCTTTCCTGAGCCCGGCGCGCCAGCTCTCTCCTGAACATGCGAGGCGATTTCCATTTCAGCGACGAATGCGGATGGACCTCGTTGAAGTGCATAAAGGC
>NZ_NEHB01000010.1:156126-273903 GCF_002127655.1 Janthinobacterium sp. GW456P | reverse complement strand
CGTTGCCGCGCCGGCGCGTCCGCGCATCGCCCTGGTGCTGTCGGGCGGCGGCGCGCGCGGTCTCGCGCATATCGGCGTATTGAAAGTGCTGCAGGAGCTGCACGTGCCGATCGACATGGTGGTGGGCACCAGCATGGGCGGCGTGGTGGGCGGCGCGTATGCGGCCGGCGCTTCCGTGGCGGACCTGGAAAAGATGGCGCGCGAGACCAACTGGGCGCGCGTGGTGGCCGACCGGCCGCCGCGCGACGAGCTGGCGTTCCGCCGCCGCGAGGAAGATTTATTGCTGCCGTCGCGCATCGAGTTCGGCACCAGCCGCAACGGCATTTCCACGCCGCCGGCGGCGGCCAGCAATGCGGCGCTGGAAATGGCCTTGAACCGGCTGCTGCCGGCCGGCATGCGCGACCGTCCCGCCAGCCAGCTGCCGCTGCCCTTCCGCTCGGTGGCATCGGATCTGGTCAATGGCGAACTGGTGGAGCTGGTCGATACGCCGTTGTTCCTGTCGATGCGCGCCTCGCTGGCCGTTCCGGGTGTGTTTGCTCCCGTGCGCGTGAACAACCGCCTGGTGGTCGATGGGGGCCTGGTGCGCAACCTGCCCGTCGACATGGCGCGCGCCATGGGTGCCGACATCATCATCGCCGTCAACGTGGGCACGCCGCTGGCGCCGGAAAAAGAGCTGGGCAGCGCCATCGGTGTGGCGCAGCAGATGCTGCAGATTCTCACGGAGCAGAACGTGCAGCGCTCGCTCAAGGAGCTGCAGCCGCAGGATATCCTGGTGGCGCCCGACCTGACGGGCGTCAGTTTCCTCGACTTTGAAAACTATGCGCGCGCCATGCGCGCCGGCGAACAGGCGGCGCAGGCACTGGCCGCCCGCCTGGCGCCGCTGGCCCTGCCGCCGGAACAGTATGCGGCGCGCGAGCAGCTGCGCCTGGCGGCGCCGGCCCTGCTGGACGTGGCCCTGCCGCTCACGCGCCTGGCCGTGGAAAGCAAAGGCGATATCAATCCGCGCATCCTGCAGGCGCAATCGGGCCTGGTGGAAGGGCAGTCGGTCAGCCAGGAAGATGTGCTCAAGGCGGCGGCCAGGCTGTACGGCCGCGGCGACGTGGCGCGCGTGGAGACGGAAGTGGTCGACGCGGGCGACCAGCGCGCCGTCACCATCAAGGCGGTCGAAGCGCCGTGGGCCAGCAGCCGCCTGCGCGTGGGCCTGGAAATGGCCAGCGATTTCAGGGACAGCAATACCTTTGCCCTGAAGCTGCTGCACGTGCGCTCGAATCTGAACAGCTGGGGTGGCGAATTGCGCAGCATGGTGCAGATCGGCACCGCGCGCAATTTCGGGGTGCAGTACTGGCAGCCGCTCGGCGCCGGCAACCCGTGGTATATCGCGCCGTCGCTGCAGTACACTTCCCAGGCGATCGACCTGTTCGACAAGGGACGGCGCAATGCGCGCGTCGCCTACAGCGGCCAGGCCGCCAGCCTGGTGCTGGGGCGCCAGTTCGGTTTCTGGGGCGATCTGCAGTTTGGCATCACGCGCAGCGAAGTCAAGGCGGACGTCAGCATCCCCGCCGACCCGACCTACCCCAAGGAGCGGGCGCTGGGCACCAACCAGTTCGTCCAGTTCCGCGTCGATACGCTCGATTCGCCCGGTTTCCCCACGCGCGGCGTGCTGTTCGACGCCACCTGGACGCGCTCCTCGACCACCGGGTCGGGCGAGACGGGCCTGGGGCGTTCCGCCATCACCGGGATGCAGGCCTTTGGCCGCGGCAACTGGGCCGGCCACGTGTATGGCGAATGGGCGCGCGCGCAGCGGGGCGAGGCGCCGCTCAGCCTGGGCGGCTTCCTGCGCCTGTCCGGCACGCAGTTCGAGTCGGTGACGGGGCGCAGCGTGGCCCTGGCGCGCGTTGTGATGGCGCGCCGCATCGCCTCGCTGCCCAGCACCCTGGGCGGCGCCGTGCGGGCCGGCTTTTCGCTGGAAATGGGCGGCGGCTTCGATCAGAGCGAGCGCTGGAAAGCCACCAAGTTCACGCAGGCGAGCAGCGCCTTCATTTCCGTCGATACGCGCTTCGGTCCCGTGTATGTGGCCTCGGGCGCATCGAAAGGCGGCGAGAGCACGCTCTACCTGTTCCTGGGACCGGTCTGGTAAGGCGCCGCCGGGGCGGCGGACGCCGTGCTGCGGCGCAGGGCCGTGAAGGCGGCAAACTCCCATGAGCGAAACCCCAGCAGCAGGGTAAAGCCGTCGCGCTCCTGCGGTGCCAGGCGGCGGTCGTTCTGGTGCAGGCGCGCCAGTTCCTCGGCCAGCTGGCGGATCTTTTGCACCAGCTCCTGCGCGCTCGACAGCGACAGGCGCGCCGGAATGCACATCAGGGTTTCGCCGGCGCCGTCGAAATGCCCGCTGAAGTAATCGGCTACCACGTGTTCGCGGAAGTACTGCTGCACCGGGCCGTCGGCCAGCCAGTGGAAGGCGTTCGAGACGCGCAGGCTGTAGCGGTTCAGCGGCTTGAGTTCGATCAAGCCCAGCCGGTCCAGTTCGGCCAGGCAGCCGATGCATTCGGCCTGCGTCAGCGCATACGTTTCCACCACCTGTTCCAGGCTCCAATGGCCGAGGCAGCAGATCGCCACCAGCAGCAGGCGCGGATGCGCCACCAGCGACTTTTCCTGCACCAGGGTGAGCGTGTCGGCATGCGGCGTGATGTCGGCCGCGCCGCGCAGCACGTCTTCCATGGCGATGCCCGAGGCCTTGCAGATCAGGGCCAGGCGCGACAGCGACATGTCGTGCTGGCCAAACATGCGCTTGACGCTCGACTCGCTCATGCCGATACGCTCGGCCAGCACTTTATAGGTGATGCCGGCGGCGCGCAGTTGGGTGCGCAGCACGCGCAAAACCAGTTCGGGTGAACTCACGAGATATCCTTTATGTAAGTTTGGTAGCGGATGGCGGTACCGAATGTATCCCTTAATGGCACTTTGCACAAGATGATAGTACTTCTGGGCAAAAGAGATGACACTCCCGCTTGTGGCTCGCGCAGCGCGCTACAACCAGGCAATTCATCCACTTGTAGAGGTTATCCATGTTCCCATCTTTCCGTTTCCCCGCAGCGCTGCTGGCGCTGGCCGCCGTCGCTCCCTTGCATGCCTCGGCTGCCGAACAGGCCCCGAGCCCATTTTATGCCGGCGCCAGCTATGGCTTTCGCGCCAGTAGCAAGCTCGATTGCGTGCCCGCCCAAGGCGATTGCGACAAAAGCAGCAAGCGCAGCGGCAAGGCCTACCTGGGTTACAGTTTCGACGCGCTGCCGTTTCAGGGCGGCGTGGCCCTGCCTTCGGTTGAGCTGGTGGGGTACCTCGGGGGCGAGGTCAAGTCCGGCTTCGACACGGACGCCGGCAAGCGCGCTGGCCGCGGCAAGTTCACGGGCCTCGGCGTGCAGGGCGTGCTCGGCTACCAGTTCGACGCCTTTACCCTGAGCGGGCGCCTTGGCGCGGCCTACACGCAGGGCAAGGTCGATTATCTGGGCGGCGGTTCGGACAAGAAGGACAAGATCGGCCTGACCTACGGCCTCGGCGCGGCGTACGCGCTGAACAAGAATTGGTCGCTGCACCTGGACTGGGACCGCGTGCCCGTCAAGTACAGCACCAAACAAACGACCAAAATCGATATGTTTTCGCTGGGCGCGTCCTACCGTTTCTAAGGGGATGATGCTGCGGCCGAGAGTGGCCTGATGGCGGACGCCCCACCGGGGGTGTCCGCGGGCGGCCTATTTGTCCGTTTCTACTTTCAGCAGCAATTTCGCCAGCAGGCGTTTTTCCTGCTGGCGCTGGCCCGACACGGTCTTTACGTGCGCCCCGGCGGCGCGCTGCAGGGCGGCCGTGGCGACCGGGTTGCGCGGTTTTTGCGAGGGTTCGACGCGGAACTGCATTTTCTGCCGCGTCGCCAAGGCCTTGTTTGCCATCGGTCCCTCCTTGATTACAGCACGTAGCGCGACAGGTCCTCGTTGACCGACAGCGCTTCCAGGCGTTCGTTGACATACGCGGCATCGATCACCAGCAGGTTTTCCGTGCTGCTGCTGCCTTCGCTGGCCGTAAACGACACTTCTTCCAGCAGTTTTTCCATCACCGTGTGCAGCCGTCGCGCGCCGATGTTTTCCGTGCGCTCGTTGACCGAATAGGCGATTTCCGCCAGGCGCGTGATGCCTTCCGGCGCGAATTGCAATTTCAGGTTTTCCGTTGCCAGCAAGGCTTCGTACTGCATCGTCAGGCAAGCGTCGGTGCTCGTCAGAATGCGCTCGAAGTCCGCAATCGACAGCGATTCCAATTCCACGCGGATGGGAAAACGCCCCTGCAGTTCCGGGATCAGGTCCGACGGTTTCGACAAATGGAAGGCGCCCGAGGCGATGAACAGGATGTGGTCCGTGCGTATCATGCCGTACTTGGTGTTGACCGTCGTGCCTTCGACCAGCGGCAGCAGGTCGCGCTGCACGCCGGCGCGCGAGACGTCGGCGCCGCCCGATTCCGAGCGCGAGGCGATCTTGTCGATTTCGTCGAGGAAGACGATGCCGTTCTGCTCGACGTTCTGGATGGCCTTCTGTTTCAGCTCATCTTCGTTGAGCAGCTTGGCCGCTTCTTCCTCGACCAGCAGTTTCAAGGCTTCCTTGATCTTGACCTTGCGCGCCTTCTTGCGCTGCCCGCCCACGCCCGAGAACATGGACTTGATCTGCTCCGTCATTTCTTCCATGCCCGGCGGCGCCATGATCTCCATCTGCGGGCCCGCCTCGGCCAGCTCGATCTCGATTTCCTTGTCATCGAGCTCGCCCTGGCGCAGTCGCTTGCGGAAGGTCTGGCGCGTGCTGTCGCCGCTGCCGTTGTCGACGGCCGCTGCCGTATTCGGCGTGAAGCCGAAGTCGCGCGCCGGCGGCACGAGAATGTCGATGACGCGGTCTTCAGCCGCATCTTCGGCGCGGGCGCGCACTTTCTTCATTTCCAGCGCGCGCGTCTGCTTGATGCCGATGTCGATCAGGTCGCGGATGATGGTGTCGACGTCGCGGCCCACATAACCGACTTCCGTAAACTTGGTCGCTTCGATCTTGATGAACGGCGCCTCGGCCAGCTTGGCCAGGCGGCGCGCGATTTCCGTCTTGCCGACGCCCGTGGGGCCGATCATGAGGATGTTCTTGGGCGTGATTTCATGGCGCAGGGGCTCGGCCACCTGCTGGCGGCGCCAGCGGTTGCGCAGGGCGATGGCAACGGCGCGTTTGGCCTTGGCCTGGCCCACCACGTGCTTGTCGAGTTCCGTGACGATTTCCGACGGGGTCATGTTCATGATCATAGTTGGCTTTCTATTCTTTGCTCAGGCGCGCTTGGGCTTAGTCCAAGGTCTCGATAATGTGGGACATATTGGTATAAATGCACAGCTCGGCGGCGATGGTCAGCGACTTCTTGACCACGTCGGCCGGCGACAAGTCCGTGTTTTCCTGCAGCGCCTTGGCGGCGGACTGGGCGTAGGTGCCGCCCGAGCCGATGGCGCCGATGCCGTCTTCCGGCTCCAGCACGTCGCCATTGCCCGTGATGACCAGGGTCGACTCGCTGTCGGCCACCAGCAGCATCGCTTCCAGGCGGCGCAGCACGCGGTCGGTGCGCCAGTCCTTGGCCAGTTCGACGGAGGCGCGCAGCAGATTGCCCTGGTGTTTTTCCAGCTTGCCCTCGAAACGGTCGAGCAAGGTGAAGGCGTCGGCGGTGCCGCCGGCAAAGCCGACCAGGACCTTGCCCTGATACAACTTACGCACTTTGCGGGCCGTGCCCTTCATGACGATGTTGCCGAGCGTTACCTGGCCGTCGCCGCCCAGGGCGACTTGCTTGCCGCGCCGGACGCAGAGGATGGTGGTGCCGTGAAATTGTTCCATAGTGACCTCAAAAGATTCGTGCCGATGCGTGCAAGGCCATGCGATTGCGCGCCCATGGGGCAAAAGTGGGGATGGAAAAGGCAATTGCAAGCGGCACTTGCTGCTGCCGTGCTTGCTTCAGTGTAGGCCGGCGCGGGACGAAAAAAAAGCACGCAACCGGGGTTGCGTGCTTTTTTATCGCCATCGCGGGGCCGCCGGGGCGGCCGCGCAAGGGGAGGGGCGATCAGTCGCCGTACAGCTTTTGCTTCAGTTCGCGCCGTTGCTGGGCTTCCAGCGACAGGGTGGCGGTCGGACGGGCGATCAGGCGCGGGATGCCGATAGGCTCGCCCGTTTCTTCGCACCAGCCATAGTCGCCGGCGTCGATGCTGGCGATCGATTGCTGCACTTTCTTCAGCAACTTGCGTTCGCGGTCGCGCGTGCGCAGTTCCAGCGCATGCTCTTCCTCGATGGTGGCGCGGTCGGCAGGGTCCGGCACGAGCACGGTTTCACGCAAGTGTTCCGTGGTTTCGCCAGCGTTTTTCAGCAGGTCTTTTTCGAGCTGCTGCAGGCGCGCCTTGAAGAATGCCAGTTGTGCCGGATTCATGTAGTCATCTTCGCTCATGGCGCGAATTTGCTCTTCGCTGATGAGAGGGATGTCTTGGTTGGCGGCCGGGGTCGATTTATTAGTTTTGGTCATAACTTCGCTTACCTTCGATACGACAGAGTTTTCAAATTGATCAGTTGATGCGGCGATACCGAGCAACTGTACAGGTTCCGCTTGGCATTGCTGTCCCGCTGTACTGCGTGCGACCTTGGCTTGCCGGCGAAAGCCAGGACTACCGGCCGGCCATGGTGCTATGTTGATAACTTTTTACCGCTCTATGCCAATCGCGCTCTGTGCGCGACAACGGGCGTGTTGGGTGGATCGCTTGCATGCCTGGCATGCGGCCAGCGGCAGTTTGCCAGCATTTCATGACAGGCTAACGACATGGGCCGTTTTCGTCGCTGATTTTGGCACGCTTTGCTTTATATTGCCATCCCGATTTGTTGACTAGCCGATCAGGGACGGCTACTTGTTGGTTTATGCCAGCAAGATGGGTGTCGGGCAGCGGGAAAGCGTGCTTAACTTTCCCTTTTGTTTCTTGTTCGCAACGGGTACTTTGCAAAACCCGGCTAGTTTATACCAAACATTGTTCGAGTCCGCGAATAAAAATGTCTTTTGGTAGATTTTTGCCAATAAATACCATTTTGCTGCCACGCACTTCGTGTTCGCCCCATTTGGCGCCCAGGTCGCTGCCCATCAGCTGGTGCACGCCCTGGAAGACCACCTTGCGTTCGGCGCCCTGCATCAGCAGCACGCCCTTGTAGCGCAGCATGCGCGGGCCATACACTTGCACCAGGCCGCCGAGGAACTCGTCGAGCTTGGCGCTGTCGAACGGTTGCGTGCTCTTGAATACAAAGGCGGCGATGTCGTCGCTGTGCTGCGCATGGTGGTGGTCGGCATGGCCGCAATCGGTGGCGCAGGCCGCAGTGTGCTCATGCTTGTGTTCATGCGCGTGGCCGTGCGCATGGGCGTGCTCATGTGGATGGTCATGCGCTTTGTCGTGGTCATGCACGTGCGCCGTTTCCGTGGCCAGGAAATCCGGGTCCAGTTCCAGTTTTTCATTCAGGTTGAAACCGCGGATATCGAGCACTTCGGCCAGCGGCGCGCGGCCGAAATCGACCTTGGCGATGGGCGCGCGGGGATTGATGCGTTTCAGGCGGCGCGTCAGCGCGGCCACGTCTTCTTCACTGACGAGATCGGTTTTCGACAGCAGCAGCTTGTCGGCAAAGCCCACTTGCCGCTGGGCTTCCTCGTATTCATCGAGTTGCTTCATCGCATGGCGTGCATCGACCACCGTGATGATGGCGTCGAGCATGTAGTGGCTGCCCACTTCTTCGTCGACAAAGAAGGTCTGCGCCACGGGACCGGGATTGGCCAGGCCCGTCGTTTCGATGACGACACGGTCGAACGCCAGCAAGCCGGCGTCGCGCTTGCGCGCCAGTTCCGACAAGCCCACGATCAGGTCGCCGCGCACGGTGCAGCAGATGCAGCCGTTGTTCATCTCGATGATGTGCTCGTTGCTATCCTGCACCAGGATTTCATTGTCGATGTTTTCCTGACCAAACTCGTTTTCGATCACGGCGATGCGCATGCCATGCTCTTCCTGCAGTATGCGGTTGAGCAAGGTGGTTTTGCCTGCGCCCAGGAAGCCGGTGAGGATGGTGGTTGGAATCAGTGCCATGAAGGATGCCTATGCTGTAATCGGTGGTGCCGCCGCGCAAGCGGAAGAATGCGGACGATTATGCCGGAATTTTGCAAAAGCTTGCAAATGCGCGCCCATCCGCTTGATATGCATCAGGCTGGCCAACGGGCGTGGCTGTCTACTTGGCCTTGGCGCGCGGGTGCGCCTGGTCGTACACGTGGGCCAGGTGCTGGAAATCGAGGGCCGTGTAGACCTGGGTCGAGGTGATGCTGGAATGGCCCAGCATTTCCTGCACGGCGCGCAAGTCGCCCGACGATTGCAGCACGTGCGAGGCAAACGAGTGGCGCAGCACATGCGGGTGCACGTTGGCGGGAATGTCGGTCGCCAGCGCGTGCGCCTTCAGGCGCAGCTGCAGCACGCGGGGCGAGATGCGCGTGCCGCGTGTGCTGAGAAACAAGGCGGCGCTGCCGTCGGCCGCTGGCGGGCGCACGGCCAGCCAGGCAGTCAGGGCGACGAGCGCCGCCTTGCCGACAGGCACCTTGCGCATCTTGTTGCCCTTGCCCGTGACGATGACTTCGAAGCTGGCCATGTCGAGCCAGCCCAGCGAAGACTCCCGGCCGTTCTCGGCCTTGCAGTAATGGGTGTCCAGGCTGGTCAGTTCGGAGACGCGCAAGCCGCTTGAATACAGCAGCTCGAACATGGCGCGGTTGCACAGTTGCTCCGGCTCGGCAGCGCCTTGCTGGTGTTGCGCGGGCGCCACGAGGCGCACGGCGTCGTCCACCGACAGGGCTTTCGGCAAGGTCTTGGCCCGCTTGGGGGCGCGGATGCCGTCGACGGGATTGGCGTCGAGCGCCGTCTCGCCGCTGAGCCAGTTGAAGAAGCCGCGCCACGACGACAGCTTGCGGGCGATCGAGCGCGGGTCCAGGCCGCCGGCATGCAGCTTGGCCGTGTAGCGGCGCACTTCATTGTGGGCGAGCGCCGTCCACGGCGTATTGCCGCTCAGTTCCAGCAAGGCGCGCAAGTCGCGCCCGTAGGCGTCCAGCGTGTGCGGCGACAGCTTGCGCTGCGTGGCCAGCTGCGCCAGGTAGGCGTCGAGCCACTCGGCCTTGCCGCGCGCCGCATGCATGGCTGACTCAGGCAGGCGCGCCGGCGCGCAGCGCGGCCAGCGCGGCGCCGGCCGTGGCGCCGATATGCACGAGGAAATCCGTGCCCATGCTCGAGGTAAACCGTTCGCTGTCGGGCGAGCCCAGCACCAGCAAACCGAAGGTGCCCGTGGTGTTCGGGGCGCGCAGGGCGATCATGACGGTCGATTCGATCTTGTCAGCTTGTAACCAGTGCACGGCTTCGAAATCGCGGTTGCTGCCGCAGTACGGCGTTTGCAGGCTGTTGGCGAACATGCGCACGTCGGCCGTGACGTCTTCCGTGAACCAGCCGTCGGCGTGTTCCGGCAGCACTTGCCACAGGCGCAGGCTGACGTAGGGCACGTCGAAATTGCTTTGCAAGGCATCGACCAGCACGCGTGGCATGTCCGCATCGTTGCGCACTTGCAGCATGGCCTGGTTCCAGCCGTGGAACTTGCTGGCGATATCGCCATTTTCCTCGGCCAGGCGGCTCAGCTTGGACATGCGCAGCTCGAGCGCCTTGTACTTGTCGCGCATCACTTCCATCTGCCGCTCCTGCAGCGAGATGGTGCGTCCCGTCAGCGGGCTGCTCAGCTTGACCTCGCCGAGCAGCGCGGTATGCTCTTCGAAGAACGTCGGATGCTCGCTCAGGTACTGGGCGACGGTGCTGGAATCGAGTGTGGCGGTCATTGATAGTGTCAGAAGATAGAAGGATGAACACTTGATTCTAACCGAGAGTGCGCCGCAATATGGCGCAAAAGCACGCGCCCATGAAAAAAGCGGCATGGTTGCCCATGCCGCCTTGCATTCCTTGCTCAGCAGTCACCCGCGGAGGGTGAGCTGCGGGGCATTAGAAGTTGTGGTGTACGCCCAGACCGATGTAGGTCTTCGAAACAACGTCCTTGCGGTTCGAAATGTCCGCGTACAGGTAGGTGCGCTTCGACAGGTTGTAGTCGTAGCCCAGCGATGCCTGTTTGGTTTTGGTCACGCCATCCGGCGTTTTTTGACCGTAGCCAGCGCGAACCTTGCCTGGGCCGACGTCGTAGTTGGCGCCAATCAGCCATGCCTTGGTGTCGGGATTGACGAGCTTGAAGTGGCTGTCATCCTGATGCTGATACGACGCCATCAGTTTCAGTTCCTTGATCGGATTGACCGATGCGGCAACCGACCACAGTTTCGCTTCCAGCGCATTACGCTCGTAGGCGGCCATGGCGGCGAATTGCTCGCTGTTGTACGTGGCCGAAACCGAGTACGGGTTCACTTCTGGCGTGGCATTGAGCGGTACGGCGCGGTTGGCTGCCGTAGCAGTGACGGCGGCGTTGTTGTTCGCTTCCTTGGCGGCGACGGTGGCATTGATCTGGAAGCCGCTGAACACTGGCGAATTGTAGAACACGGCGTTCGAGAAACGGTTACGCGAGTTGCCTGGTGCGCTCAGCGGATCGCTGCTGTAGGCAGCTACCGTGATGTCGGTCTGGAAGCCGGCAGTCGTTGGCATGCCCGACCATGGTTCGAACGCGGTGCTCGATTCCTGGAAGGCGGTCAGGCCACGGCCCAAGCGCAGGGTACCGAAGTTGCCTTGCAGGCCGACGCGGCTTTGACCCTGGAAGAGTGGACGCGAGTTGTTGCCCGACGTGTTTTCAATGGTGCCCGTGTCGGACTCATAGCGAATTTCCAGTTGGAAAATAGCTTTCAAGCCATTGCCCAGATCTTCCGTACCCTTGAAGCCCAGTTTGTTGTTATCGCGTTTGGTGACTTTGGTGGTTTCACCAGTCAGCTTGCCCAGGCCGGCATCAACCGTGCCGTAGATTTGGACGGACGACTGCGCTTGTGCGGTGGCGGCAAAGGCGCCGAAGAGTGCGAGGGCAACGAGTGATTTTTTCATGTCTTCTTCCCTATTAAAAGTGAGTTCCGTCCGAGATCCGAGCAGATTGAAATGCGCTGACTGTCGCGTTTCGATGAATGAACCTTAATTCGTCGGCGCGCAAGACGCGCGGGATTGGTCAAATATGCGTGAAAAGATTGGTGAAAAGCGGCATAACTGCATGCCCCTGTTGTATTTTTGTAACGCGCGATTTCTGCCAGTCCTGCGCCGATGGACAAGGTTCTCCCATCGCCACCGTAGCGGCGCCTTGCAATCTTGGCATGTCCAGGCCGAGGAATTGTTGCGTTGAATCAAGTTCTTGCGGTCGCTTTGGCGGATTTACGACACAAGGACGTTACACTAAGGGACGGCCTGCACTGATGGGCCTGGAGACGACTCACTATTATTAGAATCATTGACTCAATATCGAGAATCGATGGCAAATCGCGAAACATTAGGATTGATCAAGGGGGCGCGTGCTGGCGACGTGGCTTGCCAACTGGCGTTGGGACGGGTGTATCTGTTTGGACAGGGTGTGCCGCAAAGCTTGCCGACGGCCTTGCACTGGCTGGCGCGGGCGGCCCAGGAGGATAGCGAGGAAGCGTGCCGGCTGATTGGCACCCACGTGCCTTTCGAAGTGGCGCAACCGGCAGCCAAGGCGCTGATCCCGTATTACGCGCAAGCGTTTGATGCGGGTCTGGTGCAGGCGGGCCTGGTACTGGCGCAACTGGTGCTGGGCAACGCCGCCAGTCACTGTGAAGCCTTGCGCGTCAAGGCGCGCGTGGCGCTGGACGCTGCCGTACGCGCCGGCTTGCCCGATGCGCAATGGTTGTTGTCGCTACAAGAAAAATCATCGGCAACACCGGGGCCGGCCAGCAGCGTGGCTGGCGAGCAAGCCTTCGATGGCGACGCGCCGCTGCACGCCTGGCTGGAGCAGGCTTGGCGCCAGGGCAACCATGCGGGTTTTCTGTCGCAAGGCTTGCCGCTGGCGCGCGAGCTGCTGCAGCGCCAGGCCGCTGCCGGGGCGCGCACGATCGCCCTCGACGCGCAGCAGGTGCTGTTGCTGTCGCGTTGCGCCCAGGCATTGGCGCCTGGCGGCGATGCCGAGGGCTGGCAGTGCTGCGAGCTGGCCGCGCATGGCGGCGACCGCACGGCGCAGCTGGAGCTGGGACTCGGCTATGCGCGCATGGATGCGCATGGCCAGCGCCTGGCCACGCGCAACGGCGCGGCCAATTTCAAGCGTGCCGTGCGCTGGCTGACGCAGGCGGGCGAGCAGGGACTGGCCGAAGCCTGGTTCGTGCTCTCGCGCATCTATACGAAACCGGAATTTTCCCAGCGCAATGTCGTCGAAGCGCATTTCTGTCTGGAGCGCGCGGCCGATCTGGGGCATGGCCCGGCGCAGCTCGAATGCGGCATGCATGCCTGGCGTAACCGCCGCGACGGCGTCAACAACGACGTGCGCGCCGCGTATTGGCTGCTGCAGGCGCAGGCGCAAGGCAGCCGTGAAGCGGAGGCGGCGCTGGCGAAAATCGCGCCTCGAGGCGAGCCCGGCGACTGGGGCCAGTACGCCGCCATGCACGCCGATGGGCATGTGCGCCAGCTGGGTCAGAACCATCCCCTGCTGGCGGCGCGCCTGGCGCTGGCGCGCTGTTTTCATCTGTCGCGTGCCGAGGCCCTGCTGCTCGATATCCACGCGGCCGACCAGGGTCATTGTCTGTTGATCGATATCAGCGCCACGCATGGGCGCGGCAAGCGGCGCCTCGTGCTGATCCGCACGGCGCAGGAGCGCCAGCTGCTCGATCAGGTGGTGCGCCTGTTCGAGCGCGTCGATTGCGGCGTGGCGGGGCCGGAAGGCAATTACCGGCAGCGCCTGTATCGCTTGAAGTGCTATCTGGCTGAACTCGATATCGCGCAGGAACAGCAGTTCCTGGCCGCCTGACGGATTCCTTACAGCTCGATCGTGCCTTCGAAGACGGTCACGGCCGGGCCTGTCATCAGGACGGGGTGGCCGGGGCCTTGCCAGGCGATCGACAGTTCGCCGCCGCGCGCGCTGATGCGCACGGGGGAATCGAGCAAGCCGCGGCGGATGCCGGCCACGGCGGCGGCGCAGGCGCCCGTGCCGCACGCCAGCGTTTCGCCCGCGCCCCGTTCAAACACGCGCAGTTTCACGTGCTGGCGGTCGACGATCTGCATGTAGCCGGCGTTGACGCGGCGGGGAAAGCGCGGGTGGTGCTCGATGCGCGGGCCCGTCACTTCCAGGTCTTGTGCATCGACATCGTCGACCACTTGCACGGCATGCGGGTTGCCCATCGAGACGACGGACACCAGCACGGGGGCCGTCTGGCCCGGCAAGTCCAGCTCCAGCGGCCACAAGGTGTCGTTGCCTTCCGCTACACCGGCGAGGCCGTTTGCGTCGAACGGTACCAGCTGTGGCTCGAGCACGGGCGCGCCCATGTCGACCGTGATGCTGCCGTCGCTTTCCAGGCGAGGAGAAATCACGCCGGCCATGGTTTCCACGCGGATGCTGGCCTGGCTTGACAAGCCTTTTTCGCTGACGAACTTGACGAAGGCGCGCGCGCCGTTGCCGCATTGTTCCACTTCGCCGCCATCGTTGTTATAGATGCGGTAACGGAAATCGCAGCCGGGCAGGCGCGGCTTTTCCACCACGAGGATCTGGTCGGCGCCGATGCCGAAACGGCGGTCGGCCAGACGCTGCCACTGGGCCGGCGTGAAATCGATGTCCTGGTTGATGGCGTCGATGACAATGAAGTCATTGCCGGCGCCGTGCATCTTGGTAAAGTGGAGTTTCATATTCTGGCGTATCACTTGTGCTGGTTATTGTAGAACGACGCTTCGCCTTCCGGACGCGTCTTGAAGCGTTTATGCGTCCAGAAATACTCGGCCGGCGCTTCGCGCACGCGCTCCTCGATGAATTCGTTCATGCGGCGCGTGGCGGCCGTGATGTCGTCGCCCGGATAATCGTCCCAGGCCGGGTAATACGTCACTTGCCAGCCCTGGTAATTGGGCAGGAAGGTGGCGATGACGGGAATCACCTGCGCCTTGGCGGCCAGCGCCAGGCGCGCCGTGGCCGTCAGGGTGGCGGCGGGCACGCCGAAGAAGGGCACGAATTCCGCGTCCTTCTCGCCGAAATCCATGTCGGGCAGCATGAAATACGGCAAGCCGTCGCGCAGCGCGCGCAGGATGGTCTTGATGCCGTCCTGGCGCGTAAACAGCTTGGGCGGCTTGAAGCGCGAGCGGCCGTTGCGCAAGGCCTGGTCGAAGGCGGCGTTCTTTTGCTGCACATACATCGACGAGGCGGAAATTTCCATGGCCGTGGCGGCGCCGGCCACGTCGAGGCAGACGAAGTGCGGGCACAGCAGGATGGTGGGCTTGGCGGCGATCTGCTGGCCCGGGAAGGCGGGGACCTTCCTGATCAGGCGGTTCAGGCGCGCTTCCGACGACCACCACAGGATGCTGCGTTCCCACACGCTGCGCGAATAGGCCTGGAAATGCTGGCGCGCCAGCGCCACGCGCTGAGCTTCCGTCAGTTCCGGCATGCACAGGCGCAGATTCGTCAGGGCGATCCTGCGCCGCGTGGGCATGGCGATGAACAGCACGCTGCCGACGGCCACGCCGAAGCGGCCGAGGATGGGTAAAGGAAGCCAGTGCAGCAGCCACATGAAGGCGATCAGCAGTCTCATGCCTGCTCTCCGGCGGCATCGGGCGCGGCGGGCGTGGGCGGCGGCGCGCCGCGCGGCACTTTATAGCGGTTGTAGCTCCACAGGTATTGCGCCGGGCTGCGCGCGATCAATTGTTCCATGGCGGCATTGATGGTGCGCGCCTGTTCGGCCGAGCTGCTGTCGAGCGACTCGGTGAAGGGCACGAAATGCACGACGTAGCCGCGTCCGCCTGGCAGGCGTTCAGCGTAGGTGATGATGACTTCGGCGCCGCCCATCTGCGCCAGCTTGGCCGGCAGGGTCATGGTATAGGCGGGGCGGCCGAAGAAATCGGCCCACACGCCTTCGCCTTCCTGCGGCACCTGGTCGGGCAGCAGGCCGATAGGCTGGCCTTTTTTCAGGCATTTGGCGAAGATGCGCACGCCCGACATATTGGCCGGCGCCAGCATCAGGTTTTCGCGCGCGCGGGCCCCTTCGATCAGTGGTTTCAACGCGGCGCGCTTGGGTGGGCGGTACATCACGGTGAGCGGCGTGCGCAGGGCGATTTGCTGGGCGACGATTTCAAAGCAGCCCAGGTGTGGTGTCAGGAAGACAATGCCGCGGCCATGCTGCAGCGCTTTTTCCACCAGTTCCCAGTTTTCCACCGTTGCATGGCGCGCCACGCGCTCGGCCGGCGCGCACCAGATGAAGGGCAATTCCAGCACGCTCTTGCCCGCTTCGGCCACGGCCGTGTGCAAGTGTTGCGAAAACCCCGCACCTTGCATGTTCTCGCGCATGCGGCGGCGGTAGGACGGGGAAATGGCGTAAATCACCCATCCCAGCGCAGCACCCAGGCCATGCAGGACGGGCAGGGGAAAGACGGACAAGAAGCGGAAAATTGGGACTAACATGTATAAGCGATTTCCAGGAATGGCGTGTTGCCGTGCCAAAATTTTTTAAGAAGCGTAAAATACCACGTATGCAGTAACCGCTGAGTTAATAGACAACTTGCGATGCGGAATATAAATCTCGCTAAAGCGTCGCAGGCAAAATCCTCTTTACTGCGACAGAACATTCACATAGTAAACAGGAGCTTGCAATGTCAAACGACTATCTCTTCACTTCCGAATCCGTCTCGGAAGGCCATCCCGACAAGGTTGCCGATCAAATTTCCGACGCCATCCTTGACGCCATTCTGACCCAGGATCCAGCCGCCCGCGTGGCCGCCGAAACCCTGTGCAACACGGGTCTGGTGGTACTGGCTGGCGAGATTACCACGCACGCCAATGTGGATTATATTCAAGTTGCGCGCGAAACCATCAAACGCATCGGCTACGACAATACGGAATACGGCATCGACTACAAGGGTTGCGCCGTGCTGGTGGCCTACGACAAGCAGTCGCCCGACATCGCGCAAGGCGTCGATGAAGGTGCGGGCATTGACCTGGATCAAGGCGCCGGCGATCAGGGCCTGATGTTCGGCTACGCCTGCGATGAAACGGCCGAGCTGATGCCTGCCGCCATCCACTACGCGCACCGCCTGGTCGAGCGCCAGTCGCAGCTGCGCAAGGATGGACGTTTGCCATGGCTGCGTCCTGATGCGAAATCGCAAGTGACCCTGCGCTACGTCGATGGCCGCCCCGTCGGCGTTCACACCGTCGTGCTGTCGACCCAGCATGCGCCGGAAATCTCGCACAAGCAGATCGAAGAAGCGGTCATCGAAGAAATCATCAAGCCCATCCTGCCGCGCGAATGGCTGACGGACACGAAATTCCTCGTCAACCCGACGGGCCGTTTCGTCATCGGCGGTCCGCAAGGCGATTGCGGCTTGACCGGCCGCAAGATTATCGTCGACACCTACGGTGGCGCGGCCCCGCACGGCGGCGGCGCGTTCTCGGGCAAGGACCCGTCGAAAGTCGACCGTTCGGCAGCCTACGCGGCCCGCTATGTGGCGAAAAACATCGTCGCGGCCGGCCTGGCGCGCCAATGCCAGGTGCAGGTCAGCTACGCCATCGGCGTGGCCAAGCCGATCAACATCACCGTCTACACGGAAGGCACGGGCGTGATTCCCGACGCGGAAATCGCCAAGCTGGTGCTGGCGCACTTTGATTTGCGTCCAAAAGGCATCGTGCAAATGCTCGACCTGCTGCGCCCGATCTACCAGAAGAGCGCCGCCTACGGCCATTTCGGCCGCGAAGAGCCGGAATTCACGTGGGAACGCACGGACAAGGTCGCCCTGCTGCGCGACGCTGCCGGCCTGAAGTAATCTAGTCAGATATGCAAGAAAAGCGCCCCAGCCTGATGGCTGCGGGCGCTTTTTTTATGTGTTGTTGTGTGGCAATGTATGGCGAACAAGCTGGCGTGCCGGCATTGACAATGTTAAAATCCCCCGTCCGAGGAGCGTTGCGACGAAGAAATTCGCCAGGCTCGGAATATCCTGCAACCGCGCTCACGTACCTTTTTCAACAACTGAAAGGAGGGCGTGATGAACGCCGTACTCAAATCGCAACACGACTACACCATCGCCGATATCACCTTGGCCGCATGGGGCGACAAAGAAATCAAGATTGCTGAAACGGAAATGCCAGGCCTGATGGCCATCCGCGAAGAATTCGCGGCAGCGCAGCCTTTGAAGGGCGCGCGCATCACCGGTTCCATCCACATGACCATCCAGACCGCCGTGCTGATCCAGACCCTGGAAGCACTGGGCGCGCAAGTGCGCTGGGCATCGTGCAACATTTACTCGACGCAAGACCACGCCGCCGCCGCCATCGCCGCCGCCGGCACGCCTGTGTTCGCCGTCAAGGGCGAGTCGCTGGATGATTACTGGGAATACACGCACCGCATCTTCGAATGGCCGGATGCGGACGGCAAGGCTGTCTACTCGAACATGATCCTCGACGATGGCGGCGACGCTACCCTGCTGCTGCACCTGGGCGTGCGCGCGGAAACCGACCTGTCGGTGCTGGCCAACCCCGGTTCGGACGAAGAAATCTGCCTGTTCAACTCGATCAAGAAGCACTTGCTGGCCGATCCGACCTGGTACTCGAAGCGCCTGCCGGAAATCCTGGGCGTAACGGAAGAAACGACGACCGGCGTGCACCGTTTGTACCAGATGCACAAGGAAGGCAAGCTGGCTTTCCCTGCGATTAACGTCAACGATTCCGTCACGAAATCGAAATTCGACAACCTGTATGGCTGCCGCGAGTCCTTGGTCGACGGCATCAAGCGCGCCACCGACGTGATGATCGCCGGTAAAGTGGCCGTCATCGCCGGTTACGGTGACGTGGGCAAAGGTTCGGCGCAAGCCATGCGCGCCCTGTCGGCGCAAGTGTGGGTGACGGAAGTCGACCCGATCTGCGCACTGCAGGCGGCGATGGAAGGCTACCGCGTGGTGACGATGGATTACGCCTGCGAACACGGCGACATTTTTGTTACCTGCACCGGCAACTATCACATCCTGACGCACGATCACCTGACGCGCATGAAAGACCAGGCCATCGTCTGCAACATTGGTCACTTCGACAATGAAATCGACGTCGCTTCGTTGAAGCAATACGAGTGGGAAAATATCAAGCCGCAAGTCGACCACATCATCTTCCCGTCGGGACGCCGCATCATCCTGCTGGCCGAAGGCCGTCTGGTCAACCTCGGCTGCGGTACTGGCCACCCGTCGTATGTGATGAGCTCGTCGTTTGCCAACCAGACGATCGCCCAGATCGAGCTGTACGCGAACACGGCCAACTACCCGGTCGGCGTGTACACCCTGCCCAAACACCTGGACGAAAAAGTCGCCCGCCTGCAACTCAAAAAGTTGAATGCGCAGCTGACGGAACTGACGCAAGAGCAAGCCGACTACATCGGCGTGCGCACGGAAGGTCCCTACAAGCCAGAGCACTACCGCTATTAAGATGGTTGCCTCATGAACCTACTGCGCGGCGCGCCGCGCATCCGCTCGCTACGGTTCCTGAGGCAACAAGACTGATCGGTGTATCGTTAGAGACAGCCGTTACTGTGCTGTCTTAATATCTTTTTTGACAGGCTAGAGAAATGCGCTTGCTACTGATTTGGTTTATCAATGCGGCAGCCCTGTTTGCCGTCCCGTATTTGATGCACTCGGTGACGATGAGCAGCGGCTGGACCGCGCTGCTGGCCGCTGCCGTGCTGGGGCTGGTTAATGCGCTGATCCGTCCTTTGTTGATCCTGCTGACCCTGCCCGTGACGTTTTTGTCGCTGGGCCTGTTCATTTTGATCATCAATGGCTTCCTGTTCTGGCTGGTGGCGCAGGTGATCGATGGTTTCCATGTCGCCAGTTTCTGGTCTGCCGTCGGTGGTGCCATTCTGTACAGCATCATTTCCTGGGCCTTGTCGACCTTACTTTTGAGTAATGACGATGGAAAAGCATAATTTCAGTATTGAGTTTTTCCCGCCGAAAACCCTGGAAGGGGCGGAAAAGCTGCGTGCCACGCGTGTCAAGTTGTCCGAGCTGCATCCCAAGTATTTCTCGGTGACCTTCGGCGCCGGCGGCACCACGCAGCAGGGCACCTTGGACACCGTGCGCGAAATCCTGGCGGCCGGCGAACAGGCCGCACCGCATCTGTCTTGCGTCGGCGGTTCGCGCGAATCGATCCGCGCCGTGCTGGCCGACTTCAAGGCGGCCGGCGTGCGCCGTATCGTGGCCTTGCGCGGCGACTTGCCGAGCGGCTATGGCGCCTCGGGCGAGTTCCGTTACGCCAACGAGCTGGTGGAATTCATCCGCGCCGAAACGGGCGACCATTTCCATATCGAAGTGGCCGCCTATCCGGAAGTGCACCCGCAAGCCCGTTCGCCGCAGGATGACCTGAACGCGTTCGCGCGCAAGGTGCAGGCTGGCGCCAATGCCGCCATCACCCAGTACTTCTACAATGCCGACGCGTATTTCCAGTTTGTCGAGCAGACGCAGAAGATGGGCATCAATGTGCCTATCGTGGCCGGCATCATGCCGATCACGAACTACACGCAGCTGATGCGCTTTTCGGACATGTGCGGCGCGGAAATTCCACGCTGGGTGCGTCTGAAACTGGCCAGCTTCGGCGACGACAGCGCGTCCATCAAGGCCTTTGGCCTGGACGTGGTGACGGGCTTGTGCGAACGCCTGCTGGAAGGCGGCGCGCCAGGCTTGCATTTCTATAGCATGAACCAGGCGGCGCCCACGACGGCACTGTGGCAGCGCTTGGTGAAATAAACCGTTCTGATGCTTTTCAGAGCAGATCGCCCTCGGTCACGATGTGATCGAGGGCGATGTCGTATTCGCCGTTGGGAAAGCTGGCCGCCAGGCAGGCATAGGCGATACCGAGGGTGCGCGGACGGGGCGTGGCCGCCAGGGTGCGGTCGTAATAGCCGCCGCCATAGCCGAGGCGAAAGCGTTCCTGGCTAAAACCCAGGCAGGGCACGAGCAGGGTGGCGGGCGCCGGGCGCAGGCGCAGTGCCGCCGGCACGGCCACACCCATGCCATCCTTGACCATGGGCTCGCCCGGCGTCCAGTCGGAAAATGCCAGCGGCGCGTGCTTTTCCAGCACCACGGGCAGACTGAGCGCCACGCCGCGCGCGGCCAGCTGCACATATGCGCCGTGCAGGTCCGGCTCGCCGTGCAGGGGCCAGTACACGCCCAGTTCCTTGACATTTTCTTGCGCGCACCAGTCCAGCAGGCGCTGCGCGATGGCCGCATCCCACCCGGCGCGCGTCGCGGCGGGCAGGGCGCGTCTGGCCGCCAGCAAGGCTTTGCGCAAGCCGGCTTTTTCCTGTGGCGCAATGGGTGGCCGTGTAGCCGGATCGCATGTTATTCTAGGGTCGCTATTCATATCACCATCAAGTTAAGATTGAGAGTCGTACATTGATTTCCCCACTGAAATGGATTGCCGGCACGATGCTGTGTGTTGCATCGGCCTTGTCTCCCCTGGCCGCCCTGGCCCAGGTATCGACCACCGTATCCCCAGCCGCTCCCGACACGCGCAGCGAGGACGATGCCTTCCTGCTGCTGCGCGACGCCGCGCGCAAGGATGACGTCGAAAAAGCCGACTTCTATGCGGGGCGCCTGACGAATTACCAGATTCCATCGTATGTTGACTATTATCGGCTGAAACCGCGCGTCAAACTGCTGACCGAGGCGCAATTTCGCGATTACCTGAACCGCTACAAGGGCAGCGCCATCGCCGACCGTTTCCGCAACGACTGGCTGCTGGAACTGGGCCGCAAGCGCGACTGGGTCGTGTTCGATGAACAATACCCGCAATTCGCCCTCGACGATGACACCCAGCTCAAGTGCTATGCGCTGATGTCGCGCGCCGCCAAGGGGCAGAACGTGGCGCCCGAGGCGCGCAAGCTGCTCGTCTCGCCGCCTGGCTATGGCGAAGCGTGCGGCAGCCTGATCGCTGTATTGGCGCAAAACGGCCAGTTCGACACGAACGAGCTGTGGGCGCAGATCCGCCTGGCGGGCCAGACCAACGCCACGGGACCGGCGCGCCGCATCGCGCTGCTGCTGGGCGCGTCCGACGCGAAGATGGCGCAAGCGATCGATTTGCCCGCGCTGGTGCTGGCCAAGGGCCCCGGTCTAAGTCGCGCCGACCACGAGATGTACCTGGTAGCCGTCGGCCGCATGGCGAAAAGCACCTTGAAACTGGGCGTGGTGGCGCTGCAAAAGGCGAGTGCGCAGCTGACGCCGCAGGAGCAAGCCATCGGCTGGGCCAGCCTGGCCTTGCAGGCATCGTATTCGCTGGCGCCGGAAGCGTTCGATTATTGGCAAAAGACCACTGGCGCGCCCTTGACCCAGGAGCAGATGCAATGGAAGGCGCGTATCGCCTTGCGTGAAGGCAACTGGCCCCAGGTGAAGGCGGCGATCCAGGCCATGCCCGCGTCCCTGCGCACGGACCCGACCTGGGTCTACTGGCTGGCACGCGCGCAACAGGCGGAAACGCCGGGCCGCCCGAATGCGCAGGCCGACGCCCTGTACCGCACGATCAGCGATCAATCGAATTTCTATGGCTTGCTGGCGAACGAAGAGCTGGGCAACCACCTGGTCTTGCCGCCGCCGGGCCAGCCGGTCAGCCCGGCGGAAATCGCCGCCATGGCCGCCAATCCGGGCTTGCAGCGGGCGCTGAAATTTTTCAATATGCGCCTGCGCTTCGAAGGCACGCGCGAGTGGAACTGGGAATTGCGTTCGATGACGGACAGGCAACATCTTGCCGCCGCGGAGTTTGCGCGCCAGAACAATGTGCTCGACCGCATGGTCAACACCTCGGACCGCACGCGCCTGGAAGTGGACTATACGCAGCGCTATCCGACGCCGCACGACGACGTCATGCACCCTGCCACGCAAACCCTGGGCCTCGATAAAGCCTGGGTGTATGGCTTGATCCGCCAGGAATCGCGCTTCATCATGGATGCGCAGTCGCACGTGGGCGCGTCCGGTTTGATGCAGGTTATGCCATCGACGGCACGTTATGTCGCCAAGAAGATCGGCCTGACCGATTTCGTCACGGAAACCTTGAGCGATGTGCGCACGAACGTCTTGCTGGGCACGAACTACCTGAACATGGTGCTCGGCGGCCTGGACGGTTCGCAAGTGCTGGCCAGCGCCGCCTACAACGCGGGCCCGGGGCGCTTGCGCATCTGGCGCGCCACGATGACGCGGCCGCTGGAAGGCGCCGTCTTCGCCGAAACGATCCCGTACACGGAAACGCGCGGCTACGTGAAAAACGTGATGGCCAACGCCACGTATTACGCGGCCCTGTTCGAAAAAAGCCCGCAGTCGCTGAAAGCGCGCCTGGGCACCGTGGGACCGAAAAACAGCGCCGTCGCGGCCGATTTGCCTTGAACCTTACCTGGATTAGCTGATTATGCAAACGACCATCCTTGACCCCAGCCTGACGCAAACCCTGGCCGCCGCCCGCGAGCCGGGACTGACTCTGATCATCGGCAACAAGAATTACTCGTCGTGGTCGATGCGGCCGTGGGTGGCCATGACGGCCTTCGGTATTCCGTTCCACGAAGTGCGCGTGCTGCTCGACCAGAGCGACACGGCCACCAAAATCGCCGAATATTCGGCTTGCGGCCGGGTGCCCGTGCTGCTGGCGGGCGAGATCACGATCTGGGACAGCCTGGCCATTTGCGAATATCTGGCCGAGCAGTTTCCTGACAAACACATGTGGCCGCAAGACGTGGCTGCGCGCGCCATGGCGCGTTGTGTCTGCGCGGAAATGCATTCCGGTTTCACCGGCTTGCGCACGGACATGTCGATGAATATCAAGGCGAAGTTGCCGGGACGGGGTCGCACGGCTGCCGCGCAGGCCGACATTGGCCGCATCAGCGAAATCTGGGAAGAGTGCCTGTCGCGCTTCGGCCATCACCAGTTCCTGTTTGGCGAGTTTTCCATCGCCGATGCGTACTTTGCCCCCGTCGTCATGCGTTTCCGCACGTATGGCGTGTCGCTGGCGCCGGCACTGAACGCGTATTGCGAGCGCGTGCAGGCGCACCCGGCCGTCGCGCGCTGGATCGCGGAAGCGCTGGCGGAAACGGAAACGGCGCCCAAGCACGACGCGGAACTGCCTGATTAAGAAAAGAGTGTTATGAAGATATACACGGTCGGTGGCGCGGTGCGCGACCAACTGCTGGGCTTGCCCGTGAAAGACCACGACCACGTCGTCGTGGGCGCCACGCCCGAAGACATGCTGCGCCAGGGCTTCCGCCCCGTCGGCAAGGATTTCCCCGTCTTCCTGCACCCGCAGACGCAGGAAGAATATGCGCTGGCCCGCACGGAACGCAAGACGGCCCCCGGCTACCGGGGCTTTGTCTTCCACACGGCGCCCGACGTCACCCTGGAAGACGACCTGGTGCGGCGCGATCTCACCATCAATGCCATCGCCCAGGCCGAGGACGGGACGTTGACCGACCCGTTCGGCGGCGTTGAGGATATTCGCAACAAAATCTTCCGCCACGTCTCCGACGCCTTTGGCGAAGACCCCGTGCGCATTTTGCGCCTGGCCCGCTTTGCCGCCCGCTTCGACACTTTTACCGTCGCGCCGGCCACCCTGGCCCTGATGCGCCAGATGGTGGCCGATGGCGAAGTCGACGCCCTGGTGGCCGAGCGCGTGTGGCAGGAAGTGGCCAAGGGACTGATGGAAAGCCATCCCTCGCGCATGCTGACGGTGCTGCACCAGTGCGGCGCCCTGCAACGCATCATGGGGGAAATCGCGCTGAGCGAGCGCCTGCTGCAAGTCGTCGACCATGCCGCCGCACAAGGTCATGACTTGTCCGTGCGTTTTGCCGCCTTGACGCTGCATATGAGCAAGGAGGCCATCGAGCAGCTGAGCGAGCGCCTGCGCGTGCCCAACGAGTGCCGTGAGCTGGCCGTCATGGCGGCGCGCGAACTGGACCATATCAACGGCGCGCTGGACTTGGGCGCCGAGGCCATCGTCAGTCTGTGCGAACGCTGCGACGGCTGGCGCAAGCCGCAGCGCTTCGTGCAGATGCTGCAAGCCGTGGCGTGCGACGCTCTGGTCTCCGGCGACTTTCCCCAGGCGGCGCGGCTGCAGGGTGGCCTCGATGCGGCGCGCGGCGTGAATGCGGGGGCGCTGGCGCAAGGCTGTACGGAGCCGAAACGCATTCCCGAAGTCATCCATGCGGCGCGGGTGGCGGCCGTGGCGGCCTTCCTGGTCCAGGCTTGAATGGCGGTAATACGCTACAATACGGTGGATGCTGCACTGCACAATATCGGCCTGACGTGCCGCAGCACCGCTTCCAGGAGTCGACGTGACCTTACCCAAGCTGTTTCAAAACCCGTTTCGCCGCTGGCTCAGCCGTAGCGGCGGCGGGCGTCCGACCGTGCTCGTCAAGCAGTTGCACGAGCGCGACCGGCGCCGCATGATGAAGCATTTCTTGTCGCTCGAGAAAAGCGACCGCCTGCTGCGCTTCGGCAGCGCCTTGCCCGATGAACTCGTCGCGCAGTACGTGCAGAAGATGGATTTCTCGCGCGATATGATTTACGGCGTCTACAACAGCTTGTTCAAACTGGTGGGCGTGGGCCACCTGGCGTTTGCGCCGAAGGACCAGTCGCCGGCGAAAAGTGTGGTGACGGACAAGGAGCAGGTGGCCGAGTTCGGCGTGTCCGTGTCGAAATCGATGCGCGGCATGGGCGTCGGTTCGAAACTGTTCGAGCGGGCGGCGATTCACTGCCGCAACAACGATGTCGATACCCTGTACATGCATTGTTTGTCGTCCAACAAGACGATGATGCATATTGCTAAGAAGGCGGGCATGGAAATCCAGCGCGACTATGGCGAAGCCGACGCATATTTGAAACTGTTGCCGCCGAACCCCAGCAGCATGCTGCAGGAAGCCGTGCAGGAGCAGTTCGCCATGTTCGACTACACATTCAAGGCGAATGCGCGCGCCGCCAGCAAACTGTTCGAGCGCTTGCCGGGGCGCAAGAAGCAGCCCGGGCCGCCATCACAATAAGGGCAGGGCCGTCGTATCCTTGATGCGCTGCAAGGCAAAGCTTGATTTCACGTCCAGAACGGCCGGGTGGCGCAGCAGGGTCGCCATCATGAAGCGCGAAAAGTGCTCCATATCTTCCACGTGCACGCGCAACAGATAATCCATTTCGCCCGTCATCGCGTAGCAGGCCACCACTTCCGGCCAATGCGCCACAGCCACGGCGAAGTCGGCGCGCGGCGAGGTATTCGTCACCAGATTCGGCGCCAGCACGCGCGCCGTGCTGTGGGCCGTGGCGTCGCTGTGCTTTTCCAGCCGCACGTTCACGTAGGCCAGCAAGCCCAGGCCGATCTTTTCCGGGTCCAGCAGGGCCACGTACTGGCGGATCACGCCCGCTTCTTCCAGCCGTTTGACGCGGCGCAAGCATGGCGACGGCGACAGGCTGACCTGTTCGGCCACGTCCTGGTTCGACAGGCGGCCATCGGCCTGCAGGACGGAGAGGATCTTGCGATCCGTTTTATCCAGCGTAATTTTGCTCATGCTTCCTCCGGTGGTTCGTGTTTCACGCAATATTATTGCGCAAATCATGATTGTTCGGGAGATCTTTGGCATTTAATGCCCGTGACCCACGCCTATACTGTGCGCTACTTCTTGGAGGAGACATCATGCAATTTCAGCCTTGGGATAACCCGATGGGTACCGATGGTTTCGAGTTCGTCGAGTATGCAGCACCAGACCCAAAAGCATTGGGCAAGCTGTTCGAGAACATGGGCTTCACGGCCATCGCGCGCCACCGCCACAAGGATGTCACCCTGTACCGTCAGGGCGACATCAATTTCATCATCAATGCCGAACAGGATTCGTTCGCGCAGCGTTTTGCCCGCCACCACGGCCCGTCCGTGTGCGCCATCGCCATCCGCGTCGACGACGCGGCCTTCGTCTACCGCCGCGCGCTGGAACTGGGCGCCTGGGGTTTCGATAACAAAACCGGCCCGATGGAGCTGAATATCCCCGCCATCAAGGGCGTCGGCGATTCGCTGCTGTACTTCGTCGACCGCTGGCGCGGCAAGGGCGCCGACAAGGAAGGCGCGGCCGCACCGGGCGGCATCGGCGACATCAGCATCTATGACGTCGATTTCGTCGCCATTCCCGGCGCCGTTGCCAACCCCGTCGGCCACGGCCTGACGTATATCGACCACCTGACGCACAATGTGCACCGTGGCCGCATGAAGGAATGGGCGACGTTCTATGAAAGCCTGTTCAACTTCCGCGAAGTGCGCTATTTCGATATCGAAGGCAAGTTGACGGGCCTTAAATCGAAGGCCATGACTTCGCCCTGCGGCAAGATCCGCATCCCGATCAACGAATCGTCGGACGACAAGTCGCAGATCGCCGAATACCTCGATCAGTACCATGGCGAAGGCATCCAGCATATCGCGCTGGGCACGGACAATATCTACGCCTCCGTGCAAGGCATGCGCGATACGGGTATCGATTTCCAGGACACGATTGAAACGTACTATGAGCTGGTCAACCGCCGCCTGCCGAACCACGGCGAGCAGCTGGAAGAACTGCGCCGCCTGCGCATCCTGATCGATGGCCGCAGCACGGAAAACGAACGCGAACTGCTGCTGCAGATCTTCACGCAGACGGTGATCGGCCCGATCTTCTTCGAGATCATCCAGCGCAAGGGCGACCAGGGCTTTGGCGAAGGGAACTTCCGCGCGCTGTTCGAGTCGATCGAGCTGGACCAGATCAAGCGCGGCGTGCTGCAGGATACGAGCGCGGCGTAAGCTGGTGCCGGGCTGTTTGTCGGCTTACGCCGTTCCGGCTAAGCCGACCTACATGGTCTATCCTGGCTGTAGGTCGGATTAGCGCAGCGTAATCCGACATGCCCGCAAAAAAGCAGCAAAAGGCACGAACGCAGGAGTGCAGTGCAGCAAAAGAACTGCGCGCCTTCCTGTGGTAGTCTACGACAAACAAGTCATTTTTCCGCACCGGCATTGCCCAAAAAGCACAGCCGGTACGTGTGAGTTCAACCGACTTTGCACGCGTAGCACAGAGAATAATGGAGACAAGTAATGAATGCACCAATCAAGGGCTCGAGTCTTGGGCCGGGCGCGCACGCGTCCGAAATTTCCCTGAACGACAAATACACCTTGGAGCGTGGCCGCGCCTTCATGACGGGCACGCAAGCGCTGATCCGCCTGCCCATGCTGCAGCGCGAGCGCGACCTCAAGGCTGGCCTGAATACGGCCGGCTACATCACCGGCTACCGCGGTTCGCCTGTGACGTCCGTCGACATGACGGCGATCAAGGCCAAGAAATACCTCGATGAACACCACGTCAAATTCCATCCGGGCCTGAACGAAGACTTGGCCGCCACGGCCGTCTGGGGCACGCAGCAGACGAATCTGTTCGAAGACGCGAAATACGACGGCGTGTTCGGCATGTGGTACGGCAAGGGCCCCGGCGTCGACCGCTGCGGCGACGTGTTCAAGCACGCGAACAACGCCGGTTCCGCCAAGCACGGCGGCGTGCTGGTACTGGCCGGCGACGACCATGCGGCGAAATCCTCGTCCACGGCGCACCAGTCCGACCATATCCTGAACGCCTGCGGCATCCCCGTGCTGTACCCGTCGTCGGTGCAGGAATACATCGATTACGGCTTGCACGCCTGGGCCATGAGCCGCTACACGGGCCTGTGGGTGTCGATGAAATGCGTGACCGACATCATCGAGTCGGGCGCCGCCGTCGATTTCGACCCGGATCGCGTGCAGATCACCCTGCCGACCGACTTCGAGATGCCGGCCGGCGGCTTGAACATCCGCTGGCCCGACACGGTGCTGGAACAAGAAGTGCGCATGAACAGCTATAAATGGTATGCGGCGCTGGCGTATGCGCGTGCCAACAAGCTCAACAAGATCATCTGGGACAGCCCGAAGGCGCGCATCGGCATCATCACGGCCGGCAAATCGTATCTGGACACGCGCCAGGCCCTGGCGGATCTCGGCATCGACGAGCAGACGGCGTCCGACATCGGCATCCGCCTGTACAAGATCGGCATGACCTGGCCGCTGGAAGCGGACGGCGTGCACGAATTCGCCAAGGGCCTCGACGAGATCCTCGTGGTGGAAGAAAAGCGCCAGATTCTCGAATACGCGCTGAAGGAAGAGCTGTACAACCTCAAGGACGGCGAGCGGCCGCGCGTGGTCGGCAAGTTCGACGACACGGGCGAATGGAGCAACCAGAAGGGCACCGGACACGGCGACTGGCTGCTGCCGGCCACGTATGAGCTGAACCCGGCGATGATCGCCCGCGCGATCGCCAGCCGCATTTCGCGTTACTACGCGGGCCACCCCGTCGAGCAGCGCGTGAAGGAACGTATCGCCTACCTGGAAGCGAAGGAAAACGTCCTCAAGGCCATCAGCGTCAAACCCGATCCGCAAAAGGACCGCACGCCGTTCTTCTGCTCCGGCTGCCCGCACAATACCTCGACCAAGGTGCCGGAAGGCTCGCGCGCCCTGGCCGGCATCGGCTGCCACTACATGGTGCTGTGGATGGACCGCGAGACGTCGACGTTTACCCACATGGGCGCGGAAGGCGTCACCTGGGTGGGGCAGGCGCCGTTCACGAATGAAAAGCACGTGTTTACCAACCTTGGCGACGGCACGTATTTCCACTCGGGCATCCTGGCCATCCGCGCCGCCGTCTCGGCCAAGGTCAACATCACGTATAAAATTCTGTTCAACGATGCGGTGGCCATGACGGGCGGCCAGGAATTCGACGGGCCGCTATCGCCGGCCATCATTTCGCGCCAGATCGCCGCCGAAGGCGTGGGCCCGATCATCGTCGTCACCGACGAACCGGAAAAATACCCGGACGATTACGCCTGGGCCGAAGGCGTCACCGTGCGCCACCGTTCCGAACTGATGGACGTGCAGCGCGAACTGCGCGACATGCCCGGCGTGTCGGCCATGATCTACGACCAGACCTGCGCCTCGGAAAAACGCCGCCGCCGGAAACGCAATGAATATCCGGACCCGGCCAAGCGCGCCGTCATCAACGAAGCCGTCTGCGAAGGCTGCGGCGACTGCTCCGTGCAATCGAACTGCCTGTCGGTGGAACCGCTGGAAACGGAACTGGGGCGCAAGCGTCAGATCAACCAGTCGTCCTGCAACAAGGATTTTTCGTGCACGACGGGTTTCTGCCCCAGCTTCGTCACGGTGGAAGGCGGCGGCTTGAAAAAGCCGAAAAAAGCGGCCAGTGCCGACAAGGATGCGCCAGCCGTGCCGGCCTTGCCGACGCCAGCCATTCCATCGACGGCCGAGCCGTTCGGCATCCTGGTCACCGGCATCGGCGGCACGGGCGTGGTCACCGTCGGCCAGATCCTGGCCATGGCGGCCCATGTGGAAGGCAAGGGCTGTTCCGTGCTGGACATGAGCGGCCTGGCGCAGAAGGGCGGCCCCGTGATGTCGCACGTGCGCCTGGCGGACCGCCAGGATGACATCCACTCGACGCGCGTCGGCACCGGTGCGGCAGATCTGGTGATCGGCTGCGATTTGATCGTCACGGCCAGCCGCGACGCCCTGTCGCGCATGGGAGAGGGGCGCAGCTGGGCCATGATCAACTCGACCAGCTCGTCGACGGCCGCCTTCGTGAAGAATCCGGACTGGCAATTCCCCGGCGCTTCCGCGCGCATGGAAATCGAGAAGGCTTGCGGCAGCGACCATGTCGACTTCATCGACGCTGGCCAGATCGCCACGGCGTTGATGGGCGACTCGATCGCGACGAACATGTTCATGCTCGGCTACGCCTGGCAAAAGGGCAAGGTGCCACTCACCGAAGCGTCCATCATGAAGGCCATCGACTTGAACAACGTCTCGGTGGCGTTCAACAAGGCCGCCTTCAACTGGGGCCGCGCGGGTGCCCACGATGCGGCCAGCCTGGTGCGCATGACCACGCCAGCGAAGGTGGTGGAATTCAAGCGCATCGACACGCTCGACGACATCATCGAAAAACGCGTGGCCCTGCTGACGGCTTACCAGGACCGCGCGTATGCACAGCAGTACCTGGACTTCATCAAGCAGGTGCGCGCCGCCGAAAGCGCGCTGAACGGCCCGCACCTGCGCCTGACGGAAGCCGTGGCCCGCTACTTCTACAAGCTGATGGCCTACAAGGACGAGTACGAAGTGGCGCGCCTGTACACGGACGGCGCCTTCCAGGCGAAGATCGCGTCCATGTTCGAAGGCGACATCAAGCTCAAGTTCCACCTGGCGCCGCCGATCATGGCGAAAACGGATGCCCACGGCCATTTGATCAAGAAGGAATATGGCCCGTGGATGATGAAGGCGTTCGGCGTGCTGGCCAAGTTCAAGGGTTTGCGCGGCACGGCCTTTGACGTGTTCGGCCATACGGCCGAGCGCAAGATGGAGCGTGCGCTGATCGCGGAATACCGCGCGACGGTGGGCGGCTTGTTGCCGAAGCTGACGACGGCCAAGCTGGCGCAAGCCGTGGCCATTGCCAGCATTCCGGAAGACATCCGCGGCTATGGCCACGTGAAGGAGCGTCATTTGAAGGCGGCGAAAGAGAAGGAAGCGAGTCTGTTGCTCGCCTTCCATGCGCCGGCGCCGCTGCCGCCCGTCGTGGCAGCACCCGTGGCGGCCACCGTGGCGTGATGGGGTGAGTTCCTCGCTGTAGCAATGGCGCCTGCGGGCGCCATTTCTTTTGTGTCAAAGAAAACAACGCTTGCTGGCGAAACGCATTATAATTTTTCGATAATTTCTTTATGGAAAGTTTCTTATGCATTCCCTGCGACTTGGCTCCCTCGCTGTTTCCCTCGTATGTGTGTTGAGTGCCTGCGGCGGAGGAGGCGGCGGCAGCGACAGCGCGCCCGTCGTCCCGCCCGTGACACCGACGGCGCTGGTCGCTTCCTCCACGGTGGCGAACCGTTGCGAGGCACCGCGCAGCGGCAGCGGCATCGACAAGCAGGGCAGCTTGCTCGATGAGCAGAAGTGGGTGCGCAGCTGGATCGACGAAACGTATCTGTGGTACCGCGAAGTGCCGACCACGTATCTGCCGCAAAGCTTTGCCACGGCCAAGGCGTATTTCGATGTGCTCAAAACAACGGCCACGACGGCGTCCGGCAAGCCGAAGGACCAGTTCCATTTCACGTATACGACGGCCGAATGGGAAGCCTCGCTCAACGGCGTGGAGCTCGGTTATGGCATGTTGCTGGCGCTGACGCGCAGCACGCCGCCGCGCAAGGCCGTGATCTCGATCGTCGAGCCAGGCTCGCCGGCCGACCTGGCGGGCTTGCGGCGTGGCGACGAGCTGCAAACCGTCGATGGCACCGATTTCGTCAATGCCTCCGACGCTGCCAGCGTGAAGACCATTAACGCCGGCCTGTTCCCGCAAGCACAAGGCATGCACACGCTGGCGTTCAGCCGCAATGGCTCGCCCCTCTCGGCGAACTTGCAGGCGGTGGACGTCAGCACGAGCGCCGTGCAAAACGAACGCATCATCGACACGCCCACGGGCAAGGTGGGCTACCTGACCTTCAACACCCACAACAACGTGGCCGAACGCCAGCTGGTCGAGACCATGGGCCGCTTCCAGGCGGCCGGCATCAGCGACCTGGTGCTTGACGTGCGCTACAACGGCGGCGGCTACCTCGATGTCGCCAGCGAGCTCGCCTACATGATTGCCGGTCCGCAAGTCACCACCGGCAAGACCTTCGAGCAGGTGCTGGTCAATGACAAGACGCGGCCGGAAGCGCCCGTGCCATTCCACACGCAAAGCCAGGGCTTTGCCGGGCCGAATCCCCTGCCCAAGGGGACGCCGCTGCCTTCGCTGGGCCTCAAGCGCGTGACCTTGCTGACGACCGGCAATACCTGCTCGGCCAGCGAAGCCATCATCAACGGCTTGCGCGGCGTCGACGTGCAGGTCAACCTGATCGGCGGCACGACGTGCGGCAAGCCGTATGGTTTCTATCCCGCGCCGAATTGCGGCACCACGTATTTCGCCGTGCAGTTCCAGGGCGTCAACGCCAAGGGCTTTGGCGACTTCGCCGATGGCATGGCGCCGACCTGCGACGTGACGGACGATTACCAGCACGCGCTGGGCGATCCTGCCGAAGGCATGCTGGCGGCGGCGCTGCGCTACCGCAGCAGCGGCAGCTGTGCCCCGGCCGCGGGCGCGCTCAGGCTGTTGAGTTCGATGGAGAGTCCGGCCGACACGGCCGCACGGCTGCTGCGCCCGGCTTACAAGGAAATTGCCCTCATTCGCCAGTAAGGCGCATGCTTCTGCGATGGACTTGCCATGGCAGCAGAAGCCTTTCTGCTCATAAATCTTTCTATATAACAATTTTGATATATAGAAAGATGAATCCATTCGTTCTGTAATTGCTGGCATCTTGATATCTTTCGCCTTCTCCCTAACCTTGAGAAGCGCAAAGATGCCTATACAATTCAAGTTACCACCGCTCACCATCGCCGTACTGGCCATCCTGGGCGGTTCCGCATGGCAGGCGCACGCGCAGACGCAAGCGCCCGCAGCGGATCAGCAGCCGGCGGCCACCCCGCCAGCCGTCGTGGTCACCGGTTCGCGGATTCCCCGCGCCAGCCTGGAGGGACCATCGTCCGTCACCATCCTGACGGGCGATGAAATCACCAAGCAAGGGTACAAGAACGTCTTCGATGCGCTGACCAACCAGGTACAGAACAGCGGCTTTACGCAAGGCGAGGACTTCGGCAACACGTTTACGCCGTCGGCCAATACCATCAGCTTGCGCGGCCTCGGTCCGAACCACACCCTGATCCTGTTGAATGGCCGCCGCCTGGCCGACTTCCCCGTCGCCTACGAAGGCACGGTCAACTTCACCAACCTGGCGAATATCCCGTCGAGCATTGTCGACCGCATCGAGATCCTCAATGGCGGCGCCTCGGCCATCTATGGTTCCGACGCGATCGCCGGCGTGGTCAACGTCATCCTGAAAAAGCAGACGGAAGGTTTCGATATCAACGTCAAGGCGGGCGGCACCACGCGCGGCGGCGCCGGCAACCAGCGTGTGCAGCTGACGGGCGGCGGCAATTTCGACAAGCTGCATACCTTGTTCAGCGTGGAGCTGAGCCAGCGCGATCCGCTGTCGAGCCTGCAGCGCGACTTCATGGCCACCCGCTCGGGCACGCCGACGAATATCGCGTCGCGTCGTGTGGTAAAGGCGGGTACTTCCGGCACCTACGTGGACCTGGGCGACACCTGCACGCAGTTCGGCGATCTGTTCGGCGGCAGCACTATCAAGTACCAGGCAAAGAACGGCAGCTATTGCGCCAGCCCGAAAGTCGGTCCCACTTACTGGACCACGCAAACGAAGAACCGCAGTCAGAACGTGTTCGGCAGCGCCAACTATGAGCTGTCGCCGGAAACGACCTTGTTCGCCGACTTCCTGATCGGCAAGAACTCGACCGAGAACAATACGCGCGGCCCGACGTGGACCTCGTCGTCGACGGGCAGCAGCTATTTCCGCAACCAGAATACCGATCGCTACGAAGCGTGGACGCGCTACATCTCGCCCGAGGAAATGGGCGGCGTCGAGCGCTACAACCGCAAATGGGAAGACCTGGCGACGGCCATCTCGCTGGGCGCCAAGGGCCGCATTCCCGGCACGTCGTCGTGGCAGTATGAAGCCAACTACAACGCCTCGATGTACAAGAGCGAAAGCCACACGCCGCGCGCGCTGGCCAATATCGACAGCTTCTTCCTGGGGCCGAAACTGGGCACCGATGCCGCCGGCGTGCCGGTCTACGCACCGGATCCGGCTCGCCTGTCGC
The DNA here is from genome assembly GCF_002127655.1 of Janthinobacterium sp. GW456P. GTDB lineage: Bacteria > Pseudomonadota > Gammaproteobacteria > Burkholderiales > Burkholderiaceae_D > Janthinobacterium. Next base: position 239,857 of record NZ_NEHB01000010.1, on the reverse strand, counting down.
GCCGCGTGACGGCGGCCGAATTCGACAGCATCACGGGCAATTCCGACAGCGACGACAAGGCCTGGACGAATACCCTGAGCCTGGCTACCAACGGCGACCTGTTCCAGTTGCCCGCTGGCGTGGCGAAGATCGCCACCATCGCCGAAGTGGGCAAGCAGGGCTTCAGCAACGTGCCCGACGCGCGCCTGAACGAAGGTTACTTCAACGTCGCCACCAGGTCCGACATCACGGCCGGCACGCGCACGCGCTATGCGCTGGGGGCGGAAGTGAACCTGCCGCTGCATGAAAAGCTGACCGGCACCCTGGCGGGCCGTTACGACCGCTACAGCTTTGCCGGCCGCCATGACGGCAAGTTCACCTATAACGGCGGCCTGGAACTGCGTCCCGCGCCGGAACTGCTGTTCCGCGCCAACTACGCCACCAGCTTCCGCGCACCGGACATGAACTATATCTACAAGGCGCGCGGCACCGGTTACTACTCGAGCACCACCGACTATTACCGCTGCGGCGTCGCCGGGCAGGCTATCGATGATTGTGACTACGCGAACAAATCGCCGGGCGCCGACTACGTGCAGAACGGCAGCAAGGATCTGCAGTCGGAGAAGGGAAAGTCGTTCGGTGTGGGCGCCGTCTGGTCGCCGACATCCAATTTCGACGTGTCGGTCGACTACTGGAATATCAAGATCGACGACCTGGTAACCAACCTGAGCTCCGACAAGATACTGCGCGATGAAGCCGATTGCCGCCTCGGCAAGACCGACATCAACTCGCCGACCTGCGTCGATACCCTGAACCGCGTCGAGCGCTTTGCCGCCAATGCGCTGAACCGCGCCGGCGAGATCAAGACCATCACCGTCAATCCGATCAACGCGGCCAAGCAGAGCAGCAGCGGCATCGACATCAGCGTCAAGTATTTGCTGCGCACGACGGACTATGGCCGCTTTGCCTTCAAGGCCAACTACGCCAAGGTGCTGAGCAATAAATCGCAGCAATTCGTCGGCGACGAAGAGATCGACGAGCTCAAATCGCTGAACAATTCGGACTGGCGCGACAAGCTCAACCTGAGCGTGAACTGGAGCGCTGGCGACTGGTCGAACACCTTGCTGGTCAGCCGCTACAGCAAGATCCCGAACGCCGCCGGCAAGGCCTATCTGACGCCGACGGCGCTGGCCAATATCAGCACCGTGTACCGCATCAACGACCGCGCCACCTTGTCACTGATCGTCAACAACGTATTCGACAAGATCAAGCGCGACGACAGCGGCGGCTGGCCGTACTATCCGGTGGGCAGCTACAGCCCGCAGGGTCGCCAGGGCTGGGTTGAATTCAATTACCACTTCGGTTCGTAATTGACGCTTGCCTGAGCCAGGCCGGAGCAGCTGACGCTGTTCCGGCTTTTTTATTTTCCACTGCAGTTTTGCACGCGCCACCGCCCCTATAATTGCCCGCTTGTCCTCTCTCGATGGAGTTTGACCCATGCTACGCCACGCCCTGCTGTCCACCGCCCTGTTCACCGTGTCTGCCGCCAGCGCGCACGCCGCTCCCGCCCTGACGACGGTGGCCGAGCGTTCCGCCTTCCAGCAGACGGGCCGCTATGCGGAAGTGGAAGCGCTGTGCCGGCAGTTCCAGGCGCGCTATCCGAAGCAGGTGCGCTGCGTGGAATTTGGCCGCACGCCGGAAAACCGCCCCATGCTGGCGCTGGCCGTCTCCAACACGGGCGCGCTGACACCGGCCGAGGCGGCGCGCCGCAAGCTGCCCGTGCTGCTGGTGCAGGGCGGCATCCATGCGGGTGAAATCGATGGCAAGGATGCCGGTTTCCTGGCCTTGCGCGAAGTCTTGGAGGGCAAGGCGGCGCCCGGCGCGCTGGATAAACAAGTGCTGCTGTTCGTGCCCGTCTTCAATGTCGACGGCCACGAACGCTTCGGCCAGTGGAACCGTCCGAACCAGCGCGGCCCCGTGGAAATGGGCTGGCGCAGCACGGCGCAAAACTATAATCTGAACCGCGAATACATGAAGGCCGATACGCCCGAGATGCAGCACATGCTGGCGCTGGTGAATGCCTGGGACCCGCTGGCCTATGTCGACCTGCACGTCACCGATGGCGCGCAGTTCGAGCCCGATATCTCGATCCAGGTCGAACCCGTGCATGCGGGCGATGCGGCCCTGCGCGTGGCCGGTACGGCCTTGCGCGATCAGGTCCTGGCCGACCTGGCGAAGCAGGGCTCGGACCCGAAACCGTTCTATATTTCGTTTGCCGAGAACGACAATCCGCAATCGGGCTTTGTCGATTCGGCGCCGAATCCGCGCTTCTCGCATGGCTATTTCCAGCTGCGCAACCGCTTCGGCATGCTGGTGGAAACCCATTCGTGGAAGGACTATCCGACCCGCGTGCGCATCACGCGCAACACCATCGTCTCGCTGCTGTCGCAAGTGGCGCAGCATGGCGCGCAGTGGCGGCAAACGGCGCTCGAGGCGGATGCGCGCGCCGCGCAGCTGGCCGGCGCCACCTTGCCGCTTACATATAAAACGACGGAGAAGAGCCGCATGATCGCGTTTCGCGGCTACGCCTACACGCGCACGCCATCCGAGGTGTCGGGCGCGCTGATGACGCGCTACGACGAAAGCACGCCGCAGATCTGGAACGTGCCCCTGCGCGACGAGATCGTACCCGACCTGCAGCAGGCTGCGCCCAAGGCCGGCTACCTGGTGCCCGCGGCGCAGGCGCAGATGGTGGCGGCCAAGCTGCGCCTGCATGGCGTGTCGTACCAGGTGCTGGCCATCGCGCCGGGCACGCTGCCCGTCGAAACCTTCCGCTCCACGCAGGTGAAATTTGGCGCGCAGTCGTTCGAGGGACGCCAGACGGCGGCCGTGCAGGGCGAGTGGGGCAAAGAAGAGCGCGCGATCGGTGCGGGCGCGCTGTACGTGCCCGTCAACCAGGCCAAGGCGCGCCTGGTCGTGGCTCTGCTCGAGCCGCGCGCCCCCGATTCCCTGCTGGCCTGGGGCAGTTTCAATACGGCCTTCGAGCGCAAGGAGTACATGGAAGAATACGTGGCCGAAGACGTGGCCCGCGCGCAGCTGGCGGCCGATCCGGCGCTGGCGGCGCAGTTCCACCAGAAGCTGGCCAGCGATCCCGCGTTTGCAAAAAGCCCGGCCGCGCGCCTGGAATTCTTCGCCCGCCGCCACGCCTCGTGGGATGAGCGGCTGAATCTGTACCCGGTGCTGCGCACGGATGTCGCGCCGGCGCTGAAGTAAGGGAAGCCGCGCGCCTTGCTAATTTGCAATGTGCGCGGCGCGGAAAATGGTATTGTGCCTGTTTTCCCGATCAGGGCTTCCAGTGGAGCACCAGCGCATGCCGCAGCAAACACCGAAAAGAATTCTTATCCTGAGCGTCTCGGCCGGCGCCGGCCATATGCGCGCAGCGCAAGCCATCGAGGCATACGCGGCGCGCGATGACGGCGCCGGCCCTGCGGCGCTGGCCAGCCATCTCGACGTGATGGATTTCGTCACGCCCGCATTCCGCAAGCTGTACACGGATTTTTATATCAAGCTGGTCAACAAGGCGCCCGCGCTGTGGGGCTATCTGTACCATGCCACCCACGACGCGCCGCGCGACAGCTCGATGCAGCGATTGCGCCGCGGTGTCGAGCGCCTCAACACGCGCGCGCTGATGGCGCAGATCGCCGCCTTCCAGCCTGATGCGATCATCTGCACGCATTTCCTGCCGGCCGAACTGTTGTCGCGCGCGCTGCGCCAGGGGCAGCTGGCCTGTCCCGTGTGGGTGCAGGTCACGGATTTTGATCTGCACCGCATGTGGGTGCACGAGCAGATGCAGGGCTATTTTGCCGCCACCGACGAAGTGGCGTTCCGCATGCGCCACGAAGGGATTCCCGCCGACCGCATCCACGTGACGGGCATCCCCATCATGCCCGCGTTCGCGCAGGCACCCGGGCGCGTGCCGTGCGCGCAGGCGTTTGGCCTCGACCCGCAGCGCACGACGATTTTGCTGATGGGCGGCGGAGCGGGCCTGGGCAGCCTCGAAACGGTCGCCGCGCGCCTGCTGGCGCTGCCGGGCGACTTCCAGCTGATCGTGCTGGCGGGAAAAAATGCCGCCGCGCTGGCGGCGCTGCAGGGCCTGGCCGGCAAGTATCCGGGCCGCCTGCTGGCGCAGGGCTTTACCAGCGAAGTCGAACGCCTGATGGCGTGCGCCGACCTGGTGATCACCAAGCCGGGCGGGCTGACCACCTCGGAATGCCTGGCGCTGGGTCTGCCCATGATCGTCAACTCGCCGATTCCCGGGCAGGAAGAGCGCAATGCCGACTATCTGCTGGAGCAGGGCGTGGCCCTGAAGGCATTCGACGCCGTCACCCTCGAATACCGCGTGCGCCTGCTGCTCGAGCACCCGCAGCAGTTGCAAGCGATGCGCACGAAAGCGCTGGCCCTGGGCCGCCCGCGCGCCGCCATCGACGTGCTGGCGCGGGTATTGGCGCCGGGCTTGGCGCCGGAGCCGGCATGACGGGCGCCGTGCCCAAACCGTGGCAGATCGCGCTGACGCTGGCCTGGGTAGCCTTGCTGGGACTATTTTTCGCCCAGGTGGAAATCCAGATCGAAGGCGCGGCCGGCTGGGCCGCGAACCTGCCCACCTGGCGCATCGAAAGCCATTGGCTGCTCGATATCTTCTGGGGCGGGCGGCCGATGACCGGCTACCATGCCTGGGTCTTTCCCTTCATCGCCCTGTTCTTCCATTTCCCCATGCTCTTCCTGGCGCAATGGTCGCTGCGCCTCGAATGCCGCGCCATCGGCTGCATCATGCTGTTCTGGATCATCGAGGATTATCTGTGGTTCGTGCTAAATCCGGCCTATGGCGTGGCGCACTTCAATCCGGCCCACATCGCCTGGCACAAGCACTGGCTGTGGTGGGCGCCGACCGACTACTGGGTATCGCTGCTGCTGGCTGGCGTGCTGCTGTGGTTTTCCTACAAAAGGAAGTCATGACCTTATCGCCCTTGCCGCATCTTTTGCTGCTATTCCTGGCCCTGGCGGCCGGTTCCGCCGGCGCGCAGGCGCCCCTGCCGCCCGGGCGCAATGCCGAATGGGCCATGCCGCTGCCGCAGGTGTCGAACCTGCACCAGGTCACCCCCGTGCTGTACCGCAGCGCAAAGCTCGACAGCGCCGACGTGGCCCGGTTGCAGGCGCTGGGCGTGAAGACGGTGATCAGCCTGCGCTCCTTCCACTCCGATACGCAGGTGCTCGATGGCAGCGGCATCCGCGCCGTCCGCATTCCCGTCAATACCTGGGCCATCCGCGACAAGCATGTGATCGAGACCATGCGCAGCATCCGCGCCGCCGAACAGCAGGGACCCGTGCTGCTGCATTGCCTGCACGGCGCCGACCGCACGGGCCTGATGGCCGCCATGTACCGCATGCTGTACCAGGGCTGGCCGCGCGAGAAGGCGATCGACGAGTTGAAGAACGGCGGTTACGGCTATCACGCCGTGTGGAGAAATATCGAAAGCTATCTCCAACGCGTGAATGTCGACGAGATACGTGCGCGCATTGAGGCGCCGCCAGCCTGATACCCCGCTGGCGCGCCACTTCAGGCATGATTGCGATTCCAATCACGTTTTTCCGGAATCCGCATGGAACACCACAGCTTTCTCATAAACATACTGTTTTACCTGGTCGCCGCCATCATCATGGTGCCGCTGGCCAAGCGTCTGGGCATGGGCGCCGTGCTCGGCTACCTGGTGGCCGGCGTCGTCATCGGACCGTGGGGCCTGGGCCTGATCAAGAATGTCGAGGTGATTCTCAGCTTTTCCGAGTTCGGCGTGGTGCTGCTGCTGTTTTTGATCGGCCTGGAGCTCGAACCCAGGCGGCTGTGGCTGCTGCGCCGTCCCATCTTCGGCTGGGGCGGGGCGCAGGTGGGCGTCGTCAGCGCGGGGCTGTGCGCCGTGGCCATGGCGTTCGGCGTGGACTGGCGCACGGCGCTGGTGGGTGCGCTGGGGCTGTCGCTGTCGTCGACGGCCATCGTGCTGGCCACCCTGGGCGAACGCAAGCTGATGAGCACACCGGCCGGTTCCGCCGGCTTTTCCATCTTGCTGTTCCAGGATATCGCCGCCATTCCCATGATCGCGCTGGTGCCGCTGCTGGGCGGACTCGTCACGCATAGCGGCGAGCCGGGCTGGCTGCGCGTGGCCAAGCTGGCCGCCGTGCTGGCGGCCCTGGTGATCGGCGGGCGCTTCCTGGTGAACCCCATCCTGCGCTTCATCGCCAGGACGGACTTGCGCGAAATCTTCACGGCCTTCGCCCTGCTGCTGGTGATCGCCATTTGCGTGCTGATGGAATCGGTGGGCCTGTCGATGGCGCTGGGCACCTTCATGGCGGGCGTGCTGCTGGCCGATTCCGAATACCGGCATGAACTCATTTCCGACCTGGAGCCGTTCAAGGGTTTGCTGCTGGGCCTGTTCTTCATCGCCGTCGGCATGTCCGTCGATTTCGGCGTGCTGCGCGCCCAGCCCCTGCTGATCCTGGCCCTGGTGGCGGGACTGCTGGTGGTCAAGATCGGCTTGCTGTATGTATTGTCGAAGTTTGTCGACATTCCCCGCGGCCAGCAGCTGTTCTTTGCGCTGCTGCTGTCGCAGGGTGGCGAATTCGCCTTCGTCGTGTTTGCCGCCGCCGAGGCCGCGCATGTGTTTGCGCCGCAGACGGCCGCGCTGCTGGTCGTGGTGGTGACCCTGTCGATGGTGGCCACGCCCTTGCTGCTGCTGGCGCACGACAAATTCGTCGCGCCGCGCCTGCAAGGCGAGAAGAAGCGCCGTCCCGACGACCATATCGAGGCGCAGGATAACCCCATCGTCATCGCCGGCTTTGGCCGCTTCGGCCAGATTATCGGCCGCCTGCTGGCGGCCAACAAGATCGGCGTGACGGTGCTCGACCACGACCCGGACCAGATCGAGCTGCTGCGCAAGTTCGGTTTTAAAGTGTTTTATGGCGACGCCACGCGCGTCGATCTGCTGGTGGCGGCCGGCATCGAAAAGGCGAGGGCGCTGGTGATCGCCATCGACAATGTGGACGACAGCCTGGCCCTGGTCGACGCCGTGCGCCTGCGCCTGCCCGAGCTGACGATACTGGCGCGCGCGCGCAACGTCACGCATTACTATGAATTGATGAAGCGGGGCGTGACCCTGATCGAGCGCGAGACGTTTGCCGCGGCCCTGCTGCTGGGCGAGCAGACCTTGCAGCAGGTGGGTTTTACGCCCGAACGCGCGCAGCGCGCGGCCGGCATCTTCGGCCGGCATAACCTCAAGACCTTGCTGGAAGTGGCGCCGCACTTCCAGGACCAGCAAAAAGTCATGTCGCTCACGCGCCAGGCGCGCGAGGAACTGGAAGACATGTTCGAGAGCGATGCGGCGGCGTTTGCGGCGGCGGAAGGAGGGAACGGCAGGTCGGATTAGCGGCGCAGCCGCGTAATCCGACACAATGGGTGATGTCGGCTTACTGTTGGTGATGTCGGCTTACGCGCTGCGCGCCAAGCCGACCTACGCCGACCTACTCCACATCCCGGCTTTATTTCCCCCGCTTCGCTTCAATCGCCTCGATCTGGTCCATGATGCCGTTCATGCGCGCCACCAGCGCCTGGTACGGTTTCGGCGAGGCCAGGTCGACGCCGGCCGCCTTCACCAGATCGTAGGGATAGGCCGAGCCGCCGGAACCGAGCATCTTCAGGTAGGCGGCCAGCGCGCCCGGTTCCTTGTCGAGGATGCGCTGCGCGAAATCCTGCGCCGCCGCGATCGAGGTGGCGTACTGGAACACATAGTAGCCGTGATAGAAATGCGGCACGTACGCCCATTCCAGCGCGTAGGCGGGGTCGATGGTCATGACGCCCTGCGCTTCGCCATGGTAGCGCTTGAGGATGCCGGCGTAGATGGCCGTGATCTCTTCGCCCGTCAGCGATGCTCCCTTGTCCACCTTGCCGTGGATGGCCGCCTCGAATTCGGCGAACATGGATTGGCGGAAGAAGGTGCCGCGCAGGTTTTCCAGCGCCGCGCCCAGGTACAGCAGGCGCTCGTCGTCATCTTTGGCTTGCTTCAGGCGCGCGTCGAGCAGCAGCGCCTCGTTCGTCGTCGAGGCGATTTCCGCGACAAAGATGCTGTACGGCGCATAGATCGACGGTTGCGCCTTGTTGGCCAGCACCGAGTGCATGGCGTGGCCCCATTCGTGCGTCAGGGTGCTGACGGCTTCGTAATTGTCCGTGTAGTTGAGCAGCACGAACGGATGCACGTCGTACGCGTCGCCATTCATGTAGGCGCCCGCCACCTTGCGCGGGCGCGGGTACACATCCATCCAGCGCGCGTTCACGGCGGCGGTCAACGTTGTCACATAGTCGGGACCCAGCGGCGCGACGGAGTCGAGCATCATCTGCTTGCCTTCGGCCAGCGGGAAGGTGCGCTCGCTTTTCAGCAGCGGCGCATACACGTCGTAATACGCCAGGTCCTTCACGCCCAGCATGCGCGCGCGCAGCTTGAAGTAGCGGTGCAGGGTGGGCAGGTTGGCATTGGTTTGCGCGATCAGGGTCTGGTAGACGGCGGGCGGCAAGTTGTCGGCGTCGAGCGCGGCGCTTTGCGAATCGGCGTAATGGCGCACCTTGGCATACGCGGCATCGGTTTTCAGCTGGCCGTACAGGGTTTCGCCGAACGTGCGTTCGTACTCTTTCCACTTGCCGAAGAAGGCGTCGAACACCCGTTTGCGGTCGGCGCGATTGTCATCGCCGCGGTATTTCGTGTACGCCGCCTGGTCGAGGCGTACTTGCTTGCCGTCCGAGAGCGTGATGGTCGGCCACGGGATTTCCGCGTTGGCCAGGGTGCGGTAGACGCTGGCGGCCGAACCTGTCGCCAGACCGAATTGCGCCACCAGCTGTTCCCCGGCCGCGTCGAGCGTATGCGGCGCGCTGCGCAACATGTTGTTCAATTGAAAGCGGTACAGCTGCAAGCCCTTGTCCTTGGCCAGCATGGCATCGATGCGTTTGGCGCCCAGCGCGAGGATTTCCGGCTGCAGGAAAGTCGTGGCCTGGGCGAAGTCGTTGCCGAGCAGGGCGGCGCGCTGGTTCAACTGGTTGCCCTTGCTGTCGCCCGTATCCTGGTCGTAATACTGCGCCGCATAGGTGGTGAGCGTGTTGACGCGCTTGCGCGCATCGGCATACAGGTCCAGGCAGCTTTTCAGGCGCGAAGGCGAGGCTTTCAACTGCCCCTTGCAGCCGGCCAGCTGCTGCAGCTGGGCCGACAGTTGTTTCGCGTCGGCGTCGAACGCGGCATCGTTTTGATACAGCGCCGTCAAATCCCAGCGGTCGGCCTGGCGGTCGGTGGGCGCAGGCGCGGCGAAGGCGGTGGCGAAGCTGAGTGCCAGCAGGGAGAACAGCAGGGGGCGCTTGAGCGCGGATGGGGTCATGGTTCATTCCAGTGAGGTTGTCGGAAGAATGCGTGCTGACCGCCGGGCAGGAATGCGCGCGTGACACATCGCGTACCGGCAGAGCTGACTACGGTACATCAAATGGACGCAGGGGGAAAGAGGACAGATGCCGCCACCTGGGCGGTGGCGGCGAAACAACACGGGCTGAGAACAGCCGATTACAGCGGTTGCAGCGGAATCGTGCCGAACGTGGTCGGCGTCGAGCACGGCTCTTCGTCAAACGCGATGTCGCCCATGGGGTTGGCCACGCCGTCCGCCTGCAAATCCTTGAAGCCGAACAGCTTCGGATCCATCAAATGCGACGGCGCCACGTTCGACAGGGCCGAGAAGATGCTTTCCACGCGGCCGGGGAATTTCTTGTCCCATTCGCGCATCAAGCCCTTGATCTGCTTGCGCTGCAGGTTTTCCTGCGAACCGCACAGATCGCACGGAATGATGGGGAAGCCCTTGACTTCCGCATAGCGCTGCGTGTCCTCTTCCTTCACATACGCCATCGGACGGATGACGATGTGCTTGCCATCGTCCGATTGCAGCTTGGCCGGCATGCCCTTCAGTTTGCCGCCGAAGAACATATTCAGGAAGAAGGTTTCCAAAATATCGTCGCGATGGTGGCCCAGGGCGATCTTGTTGGCGCCCAGCTCGTCGGCCACGCGGTACAGGATGCCGCGGCGCAGGCGCGAGCACAGCGAGCAGGTCGTCTTGCCTTCCGGGATCAAGCGCTTGACGATGCTGTAGGTATCCTGGTTTTCGATGTGGAAGGCCACGCCCAGTTCCGTCAGATAGGCGGGCAGGATTTCCGGCGGGAAGTTCGGCTGCTTTTGATCCAGGTTGACGGCGACGATATCGAAGTGAATCGGCGCGCGTTCGCGCAAGGTCATCAGGATATCGAGCAGCGCGTAGCTATCCTTGCCGCCCGACAGGCACACCATCACCTTGTCGCCGTCTTCGATCATGTTGAAGTCGCCGATGGCTTGTCCCACCAGGCGGCACAGGCGCTTGTGCAGCTTGTTGTTTTCCAGGGCGATCTTTTCCGCCTTCTTGCGCGCCAGTTTCTGCGCTTCCACGTTGGCCGGAATTTCCACGGCCGTTTCCAGGACTGCGGTGTCGTTCATGTCGTTCATGCTTCATCCTTGATCTTGAATACTTCCACGCCCACGCCTTCGCAGTCGGGATACACATCCGGTTTCATGCTCGACACGCGCGCGGCGCGCACGCGCGGGTGCGCCAGCATGGCGGCGAGCACGTCGTCGACCAGGCTTTCCTGCAGCTGCACGTGGCCTTGCGCCATGCGTTTGGCGATGGTTTCGCGCATGAAGTCGTAGTCGACCACTTCTTCCAGCTGGTCATCCTTGGGCGTCGACAGGGCCAGGGGAATGTACAGGTCGACGTTGATGAGGACGCGCTGCTCGCCCTTTTTCTCGAAGTCGTAGACGCCGATGTTGATGAGGACTTCGTAATTGCGCAGGAACAGCCGGCGGCAGTCAAGCAGGCGAGGGTGGGACAGGGCGGACGACATAGTTTTACCTTTTCGGGAATGCTGGAATGCGGGTTGTTTGGCAGGGCTGCTGATTATTTGGTCAAAAACATGACGTCGCGCGGCAAGCCGATCAAATGCTGGCCGCCATCGACCAGCAAGGTCGTGCCCGTCAGCGCGCGCGCGCCGGCCACGTAACAGACGCTGTCGGCCACGTCCTCGGGCGTGCTGGAGCGCCCCAGCGGCGTGTTTTCATGCGCTTTGGCAAAGTTCGCTTGCGTCTGCTCGCCGGAGACCATGGTGATGCCGGGGGCAATGCCCACCACGCGCACTTTCGGCGCCAGCGCCTGGGCCAGCATGGTGGTCGCCGACAGCAGCGCCGCCTTGGACAGGGTGTACGACAAAAAATCAGGATTGAGATTGTACAGTTTTTGATCCAGCAAGTTGATGACCACGGCTTGCCCGCCGGGCGGCGTCGCCTGGTACAGCGCTTGCGCCAGCAGGATGGGAGCGGCCAGGTTGGCGTGCATGTGGGCATCCAGGGCGGTGAAGGAAAAATCGCCCGCATTGTCGTATTCAAACAACGATGCGTTGTTGACCACGCAAGTGACGGGGCCCAGCGCCGCCTGTGCTTGCGGCAACAGCTGGCGTACGGCGTCTTCCTGCGCCAGGTCGCAGGGGAATGCTTGCGCGCGGCGGCCCAGCGCCGTGATGTCCGCCACCAGGCTCTGCGCTTCATCGCGCGAGTCGCGGTAATGCACGGCGATATCCCAGCCGTCGCGCGCCAGGCCCAGCGCGATGGCGCGGCCGATGCGGCGCGCCGCGCCCGTCACGAGGGCGACGCGGGGAGTGCTGTCGAATGGCGTTGTCGTTGCTTCTGTCATGTCTTTGTTATGGTTGAGATATTCGGTGGACGCCGCACTGGCGGCATGCGCCGCCGATTCGCTACAATGCGGGTATGTCTCTTCCCGCACCCGATAGCGACGCGCTGGCCGCGTCCCATGCCTTGCAGCACCAGATTGCCGCCGAAATCGCGCGCAATGACGGCGCCATTCCCTTTGTCCGCTTCATGGAACTGGCGCTGTACGCGCCTGACCTCGGCTATTACAGCGGCGGCGCCGCCAAGCTGGGCAAAGATGGCGATTTTACAACCGCACCGGAGATTTCGCCCCTGTTCGGCGCCACCCTGGCCCATGTGGCAGCCGCTATTATGGCGCAAACGGCCCCGCGCATCCTCGAATTCGGCGCCGGCACGGGCAAGCTGGCCTTCGATATCCTGACGGAAGCGGCGAATGCCGGTATCCATGTGGAACAGTATGCGATCGTCGAATTGTCCGGCGAATTGCGCGCGCGCCAGGAGCTGGCGCTGGCCGCCTTTCCGCAAGTGGTGTGGCTCGACGGCTTTCCCGACAGTTTTGAAGGCGCCGTGTTCGGCAATGAAGTGCTCGACGCCATGCCCGTCAACCTGATCAGCAAGACGCCCGCCGGCTGGTGCGAACTCGATGTCGGCATTGCCGACGGCCAGTTCGTGTTTGTCGAACGCCCTGCCGGCGCCGACGTGGCCGCGCAGATCGCCGCCCAGGTGCCCGGCGCCGATGACTTGCCGGTCGGCTATGTCACAGAAATTCATGGCGTGGCCTGCGGCTTCATGCGCTCGCTGGCGCGCATGCTGACCAATGGCCAGGGCGGCGCGGCTGTGCTGTTCGACTATGGCTTCCCCGCGCACGAGTATTACCTGGACTTGCGCGCCACGGGCACCCTGATGTGCCATTACCGCCACCACGCCCACGCGGAACCGTTTTATCTGCCCGGCTTGCAGGACATCACGGCGCACGTCGATTTCACGGCCATGGCGGTGGCGGCGCAGGATGCGGGTCTCGATGTGCTGGCCTACATGAACCAGGCCTCCTTCCTGCTGGGCTCCGGACTCGGCGACTTGCTGCTGCGTACCGATCCCGAGCAGGTCAAGACCTACTTGCCGCAGGCCAGCGCCGTGCAAAAGCTGGTGTCGCCGGCCGAGATGGGGGAATTGTTCAAGGTGCTGGCGGTGGGGCACCAAGTGGCGTTGCCGGAAGCGCTGTTGTCCAGTGACCGCAGTCACCGCCTGTAAGCGCGGTCAATATCAAGGCAGGGCCGTACCGCCCTGCAATTTCCTGTTCGCCGGTGGTTATTATCTTGTCATATCGTATATGATGACCGACACAGCACGGTTCCATCCTGCAAGAACCCGTCGCCGCGCACCGATTTCAAGATAGAACGATGGGAAAGATACATACACACTATGACAACCTGAAAGTGGCGCGCCTGGCGCCGCAGGAAGTCATACGTGCCGCGTATAAAGCCCTCAGCCAGAAATACCACCCCGACAAGAATCCCGGCGACGAAAAGGCCGCCCGCATCATGGCCATCCTCAATAGCGCCTATGGCACCTTGTCCGATCCGCAACGCCGCAAGGAACACGACGAGTGGATCGCCGCCGAGGAGTGGGAAATCGAATGGCTGGAAAGCACCCACCACGAAGAAGGCAAGAGCCGCGATGGCCGCGCGAAAGGCCATGCCCAATCGCATGAGCACACCTGGGCGCAGGATGTGCCGCCGCCGAAGGGCAAGCCGCGCAGTGGGGCGCTGCCCATCTGGCGCAACTGGCGCTGGTGGCTGAGTTTGCTTGTCTGCCTGCTGCTGGGCTGGCTGGGCGCCTTGCTGATGCTCGATACCTCTCCGCCTGTGCCTGCCGCGCTGGCGTCGGCCTGGAGCGGGCTGGCCCGCGATGGCGCCAGGATGCACCCGGACACGGCAACGGCGGAGAGCGCAGCCACGCCGCCGGCAAAAAACGAGGCGGTGGCTATCGATAGCTGGGCCGTGGGCAAGCCGTATGCGGCCGAGCCCGCGCAGCCGAAGGCGCCCGAGATCCGCGTGCTGGCCGTGGCACAGCTGAGCCTGAAAGCCAGCCGCCCCGCCTGCGATGGCGCCAGCCAGGCCGAGTCGGCGGGGCTGGTGGCGCCGAATGGCGAGCCTTGGCCGGCGCGGTCCGGCTATGTCGATGGTTTCCCGATCGGCAACAAGGGCGATGAACTGAGTTTAACCATCGACAACAGCAGCAACACGGCGCCCGTCTTCGTCAAGCTGTATGACCAGGAGCGGCGTTCGAATGTGCGCTACCTGTACATCCTGGCCAATGACAAGCTGACCGTGGAGCAGCTCAGCGCGGGCAAATACGAAGTGCGCTACCAGGCCGTCGGGCCAGGCCAGGACAATTGCGGCGGCACCACGCGCAGCGGCGCCTCGATACCGGCGCCGGCGCCTGCCGCAGGGGAGGGTGGTACGCAGAATCCTGTTGTAAGCAGCATCTAATCTGATTATGCTTGATATGCGTCAACGCAGCGTCCACATCGAACTTATCCCTTAGGAGTATTCATGACCGACCTCAAAGCCGATGCAGATGATAATTGGCTGCTCGACGAAGATGAGCCGGTGGCCAGTCCAGCCGGGTTGGCCGCGCCCGATCAGCGCCTGTGGCGTGTGCTGATCGTCGATGACGACGTCGATGTGCATGCGGTCACGCGGCTGGCGCTGCGCAATGTCAGCTTCAAGGGCCGCGAACTGGAACTGTTTTCCGCCTACAGCGGCCGCGAGGGATACGAGATCCTGCGCGACACGCCCGATATCGCGCTGGTGCTGCTCGACGTGGTGATGGAAACGGATGACGCCGGTCTGATCCTCGCCAAGCGCATCCGCGCCGACCTGAACAACTCCATCGTGCGCGTCGTGCTGCGCACGGGCCAGCCGGGCCAGGCGCCCGAGCAGCGTGTCATCATCGAATACGACATCAACGATTACAAGGCCAAGACGGAGCTGACGACGCAAAAGCTGTTTACCACCGTTATCTCGGCCTTGCGCGCCTACGAGAGCCTGATGATGCTCGAGCGCAGCCGCATCGGCCTGGGCAAGATCCTCGCCGGCGCCACCAATCTGTACCAGATCCATTCCCTGCGCGAATTCGCTTCCGGCGTGCTGAACCAGGTCAGCGCCATTCTCGACGTGGGCGCCGACGGCGTGCTGTGCCTGATGCAGGGCGGCGCCGGGCGGCCCGAGGTGGTGGCCGCCACGGGCACCTACGCCATGCTGGCCGAGGCGGAAGCCATGCCGGCCGACCACGCGCTCACGCCCACCATCGACAAGGCGTTCGCGGAAAAACGCAGCCAGTTCGAGCATCCGGCCAATGTGCTGTTCATCCACACGGAAGGCAACCGCGAGCTGGCTATCTCCGTCACGCCGCCGTGGCCCCTGGCGCAGATCCAGCGCGACTTGCTGGAAGTGTTTTGCCAGCGTATCGCCGCCGCCTTCGACAACCTGTACATGTTCGGCCAGCTGCGCAAGGCGCAGGAAGCGACCGTCGTGGCGCTGGCCGACCTGGCCGAGTTCCGCGACAGCGACACGGGTGGCCACGTGCGGCGCGTACAGCAGCTGTCCGACGCCATCGCCCTGCGCATCCAGCAGCGCGGGGTGTATGCCGACGAGCTCACGCCGCAGCTGCTCGACATGATCGGCCTGGCCAGCATCCTGCACGACGTGGGCAAGGTGGCCACGCCGGACGCCGTGCTGCTCAAGCCGGGCCGGCATACGGACGAGGAGCGGGTGCAGATGCAGCTGCACGCCAGCGTCGGGCGTACCATCCTCGAGCGGGCCGCCAACATGGTCGACGGCGTCAGCTACCTCACGTATGGCGCGCAGATCGCGGGCGGCCATCATGAACATTTCGACGGCGCCGGCTATCCGAACGGCCTGAAGGGACGCGACATTCCCTTGGCCGCGCGCATCGTTGCCGTGGTCGACGTCTTCGATGCCTTGCTGCATGAGCGGCCGTACAAGGAGCCGTGGCCGTATCCGCAGGTGCGCGAATACATCGAACAGCGCAGCGGCAGCCAGTTCGATCCGGAAGTGGTGGCGGCGCTGCTGGATTTGATCGACAACGAGCCGCAACTGTGGCATCCGGAGCGCGCCACCGCTTGAGCAGCAACTTCGTTGGCGCTTTTCGGCACGGCCCCATTCCCTTGCGCGCGGCGCCGTCATATACTCGGCAGCCTCATGCTGGCCGGCGCCACGCACCGGTGTGGCGCGCCGCGGAGTTTTCGGACATCACGACATGAAAGAACTCAAGGGCCTTAGCGCACTGATCATCGAGCCGCATCCGGGCATGCGCGCCAGCCTGCACAATATGCTCAACCTGTGTGGCCTGGCGAAGATCGACGATGCGGCCAGCTCGGGCCAGGCGATCCGCATGCTGGGCAGCAAATCCTATGATCTGATCCTGTGCGAATACGACCTCGGCGGCGGACAGGATGGCCAGCAGATGCTGGAAGACTTGCGCCACCATAAATTGATGCACGCGTCGACCATGTTCTTCATGGTCACGGGCGAAGGCAGCTTCGCCAAGGTGGTCAGCGCCGTCGAGTTGTTGCCCACCGATTACATCCTCAAGCCATTTACCGCTGACAACATGCTCGAGCGCATAGCCCGCGCGCTCGACAAGCGCAATGCCTTCGTACCCGTGTACGAACTGATCGACGTGGGCAATGAGCGCGCGGCGATCGCCGCCTGCACCGAGGGCGCCAGCCTGTATCCCCGTTACGCCACGGATTTCCTGCGCCTGCGCGCGGAGCTGCATTTGCTGCTGGGCGAGGCGGCCGATGCCGAACCGATCTACACAGCCTTGTACGAAAGCAAGTCCATCGGCTGGGCGCGCCTCGGGCAGGCCAAGACGCAGTTCCTGCTGGGCGAATATGCGGCGGCGCAGGGCACTCTGGAAGGGCTGCTGGAAAACAACAAGCGTTTTCTCGACGCCTATGACTGGCTGGCGCGCGCGCATATGGCACAAGGCAAGCCGGCACTGGCGCAGGCGGCCTTGAGCGAGGCGGTGGCCCTGTCGCCGCATGCCGTGCGCCGCTTGCGCCGCCTGGGCGAGGCGGCCCTGGCGGCCGACGATATCGACATGGCGGAAAAATCCCTCAAACTGGTGGTCAGCAAGGCCAAATATTCGGAATTCCGCGATCCGGAAGACCATGTGCGCCTGGTGCAGACCCTGGTGCGCAAGGGAGATCCCCTGCAGGCGGGCGCCGTGATCCGCGACCTCGACAAATCGATGGGCGGGCAAAAGAATGCGGAACTGTGCAGCGCCCTGTGCAGCGCCATGCTGCATGCGCATACGGGCAACGAGGAGCGCTTGCAGCAATCGCTCGACGCGGCCCTGGCCGCCAACCGGCATAGCGTGGGCAGCTCGAATACGCTGAAAACGGAGCTGGCGCGCCACTGCCTGGCGCACGGGCGCGAAGATGGTGCGGCCGAGGTGATGCGCGAAGTCATGCGCAATGCGCCCGACAGCGCCGCCATGACGCGCGCCATGGCCGTGTTCGAACAGGCGGGGCGCGAGGAACTGGCCAAGGCATTGGCGCGGCAAAGCCGCCAGGAAGTGGCCGACATGGTGGCGGCCGGGGCAGCCCGGGCGGGCGAGGGCGATTTCCGCGGCGCCGTCGATTTGATGGGCGAGGCCGTCACGCGCCTGCCCGACAATCCGCAAGTGGTCTTCAATGCGGCCGTGGCCGTGCTGAAATGCCTGGAGCACGAAGGCTGGGATGAGCGCATGGGGCAGCAGGCGCTGACCTTTATCGCCGGCGTGCGCCGCCTGGACCCGCGCAACCCCAAATTGCCCGTGCTGTCGGGCCTGCATCAGCAGTTGTTGCGTAAATACAAGCCCTTGGGCAATGCCTGGATGCATCCGCCTGACGCACGGTAAAAGGGAAAAATGCGGGGCGAATGACGGGAAAATGCGGCTTGCCGGCAGGGGCGATAAAAAAAATGCGAAAAAAGCTGACTTTTTCGCGCCAACCCTTGCACTTTCTCAAATCGGGAGCTTATAATCACGCCCCGAAGCAGCCAACTTCTTCTTTATACGCAAATGCAGCAGTCAGGCATCAGTAAATAAGGTTGACAGTTGTGAGTAGATGCTTCATACTCTGCGGTTCCCGCGGAGGGGTGGCCGAGTGGTTAAAGGCGACAGACTGTAAATCTGTTCTCTATGAGTACGCTGGTTCGAATCCAGCCCCCTCCACCAAGTTTTTGCAAGGAAAACTGGGTAGTAGCAAAAGTAAGTGAAGATAATGTGAACGATACCTCGCGGGTGTAGCTCAATGGTAGAGCAGAAGCCTTCCAAGCTTACGACGAGGGTTCGATTCCCTTCACCCGCTCCAGTTTCCGTTCAGATGCTTGATGCATCGCATGCAACAAATTACAGCCCTTGTAGCTCAGTGGTAGAGCACTCCCTTGGTAAGGGAGAGGCCACGTGTTCGATCCACGTCAAGGGCACCAGAATTCGCAGCAGGCAGCACAGAAGCAATTCAAACCAGACCGTCGGGCGTGTGCCTGAGCAATCTAATCAAATCATTAGGAGTTCAAAATGGCAAAAGGTAAATTCGAACGGACCAAGCCGCACGTCAACGTCGGCACCATCGGCCACGTCGACCACGGTAAAACCACGCTGACCGCTGCAATCGCAACGGTTCTGTCGAAGAAATTCGGCGGCGAAGCCAAAGCATACGACCNAAAATGGCAAAAGGTAAATTCGAACGGACCAAGCCGCACGTCAACGTCGGCACCATCGGCCACGTCGACCACGGTAAAACCACGCTGACCGCTGCAATCGCAACGGTTCTGTCGAAGAAATTCGGCGGCGAAGCCAAAGCATACGACCAGATCGATGCGGCTCCAGAAGAAAAAGCGCGCGGTATCACGATTAACACCGCCCACGTCGAGTACGAAACGGAAACGCGTCACTACGCGCACGTTGACTGCCCAGGCCACGCCGACTACATCAAAAACATGATTACCGGTGCAGCSCAGATGGACGGCGCGATCCTGGTGTGCTCCGCAGCTGACGGCCCAATGCCACAGACCCGCGAACACATCCTGCTGGCCCGCCAAGTTGGCGTTCCATACATCATCGTGTTCCTGAACAAGTGCGACCTGGTYGACGACGCAGAGCTGCTGGAACTGGTTGAAATGGAAGTGCGCGAGCTGTTGTCGAAGTACGAATTCCCAGGCGAYGACCTGCCKATCATCAAAGGTTCGGCACGTATGGCGCTGGAAGGCAAAGAAGGCGAAATGGGCGTGGACGCAGTGCTGCGTCTGGCTGATGCGCTGGATGCCTACATCCCAACGCCAGAGCGCGCTGTTGACGGCGCCTTCCTGATGCCAGTGGAAGACGTGTTCTCGATCTCGGGTCGCGGTACCGTGGTAACCGGTCGTATCGATCGGCATCACCGATACCGTCAAAACGACTTGCACCGGCGTGGAAATGTTCCGCAAGCTGCTGGACCAAGGTCAAGCAGGCGACAACGTTGGTCTGCTGCTGCGCGGCACCAAGCGTGAAGACGTGCAACGTGGTCAAGTTCTGGCAAARCCAGGCTCGATCAAGCCACACGCCCACTTCACCGGCGAGATCTATGTTCTGTCGAAAGACGAAGGCGGCCGTCATACGCCATTCTTCAACAACTATCGTCCACAGTTCTACTTCCGCACGACGGACGTGACTGGTTCGATCGAGTTGCCAGCAGACAAAGAAATGGTYATGCCAGGCGATAACGTGTCGATCACCGTCAAGCTGATCAACCCGATCGCGATGGAAGAAGGTCTGCGCTTCGCTATCCGTGAAGGCGGCCGTACCGTCGGCGCCGGCGTGGTTGCAAAAATCCTCGCATAAGGAAATGTTATGCTTCCACCCGGGGCGTCCTGGGTGGTAGAATAGCACTCCTCGAAAGTTTTACGTAGGGACGTAGCTCAATTGGCAGAGCGTCGGTCTCCAAAACCGAAGGTTGGGGGTTCGATGCCCTCCGTCCCTGCCACCGTCAAGGTGCAGGGCACCGAAAGTAGAAAAATGTCAAATCAATCCGTGCAAACCGTTAGCACGTCGAGTGACAAGATAAAAGTCGCGCTGGCAATAGTAGCTGCGATTGCAGGAGTAGTCGGGTTTTATTACCTGGCAGGCCAACCAGCTCTGGTGCGTGCAAGCGCGCTTGTGGCTGGTTTGGTTATTGCTGTTGCGCTCTTGTATGTCTCGACGACCGGCCGTGAATTTCTCAATTTCGCCAAAGAAGCTGTGCGCGAAACCAAGAAAGTCGTTTGGCCTACCCGCAAAGAAGCCACGCAGATTACTGCGATCGTGTTTGCCTTTGTGCTGGTCATGGCGATTTTCCTGTGGGGCACGGATAAATTGCTCGAGTTTTTGTTGTATGACGTAATTCTGGGTTGGAAAAAATAATGAGCGAAAATGTGCATGATGAAGCGGCGGACGAGTCCGTTCCGGGCGACGCTCCGGTAGCCGACACTGGCGCAGCGCTGAGCGTGCCAGTGAGCAGCAAGCGCTGGTATGTCGTGCATGCTTATTCCGGCATGGAAAAAAGCGTCATGCGCGCACTGACCGAGCGCATCGAGCGCGCGGGCATGCAAGACCAGTTCGGCCAGATCCTGGTGCCGATCGAAGAAGTGGTTGAAGTCAAGAATGGCGTGAAGTCCGTGACCGAACGTCGTTTCTATCCTGGCTACGTGCTGGTTGAAATGGAAATGACGGACGAAAGCTGGCACTTGGTCAAGAATACCAGCAAGGTTACCGGTTTCATCGGTGGCAAATCGAACAAGCCGACGCCGATCTCCGCGCGCGAAATCGATGCCATCATGCGCCAGATGCAGGAAGGTGTTGAAAAGCCCCGTCCAAAGACCTTGTACGAAGTGGGCGAGCAAGTCCGCATCAAGGATGGTCCGTTCACCGACTTCAACGGCAATGTCGAAGAAGTCAACTACGAGAAATCCAAAGTGCGCGTCTCGGTCACCATTTTCGGCCGCGCCACCCCGGTGGAACTCGAATTCGGCCAGGTCGAAAAAGTTTAAGTATCATCAAGCGCCACCAGGAGCGTTGCGGCAGTCTCAGCAAAATCCGGTCAGAGGAGCCCCGCCAGGGTAGGATCGGCGGGGCGCTACTACTCAATCCAAGATAGGAGCCATCATGGCAAAGAAAATCATTGGTTTTATCAAGCTGCAAGTGCC
Source organism: Janthinobacterium sp. GW456P (assembly GCF_002127655.1). Taxonomy (GTDB): domain Bacteria; phylum Pseudomonadota; class Gammaproteobacteria; order Burkholderiales; family Burkholderiaceae_D; genus Janthinobacterium. The sequence continues at coordinate 218,829 of NZ_NEHB01000010.1, read as the reverse complement.
AGCTGGTAAAGCAAACCCATCCCCACCAATCGGTCCAGCTCTGGGTCAACGTGGTCTGAACATCATGGAATTCTGCAAGGCCTTCAATGCACAGACCCAAGGTCTGGAGCCAGGCATGCCGATTCCAGTCGTGATCACCGCGTTCGCGGACAAGTCCTTCACGTTCGTGATGAAGACGCCTCCAGCAACCTACCTGATCAAAAAAGCTGCTGCGATCACCAAAGGTTCGCCGAAGCCACATACCGACAAAGTCGGTACGCTGACCCGCGCACAAGCTGAAGAAATCGCTAAATTGAAAACCCCTGATCTGACCGCTGCCGACATGGATGCTGCTGTGCGCACCATCGCTGGTTCCGCTCGTTCGATTGGTATCACGGTGGAAGGTGTTGTATAATGGCTAAGTTATCCAAACGTATCAAGGCTTTGAAAGCCAAAGTCGACCGTACCAAAGTGTACGCTTTCGACAACGCTGTCGCTCTGATCAAAGAGTGCGCAACGGCCAAGTTCAATGAATCGATCGACGTATCGGTACAACTGGGCGTGGATCCTAAGAAATCCGACCAAGTGGTGCGCGGCTCCGTCGTGCTGCCAGCTGGTACCGGCAAGACCGTGCGCGTTGCTGTCTTCGCATCGGGCGAAAAAGCGGAAGCTGCCAAGGCAGCCGGCGCCGACATCGTTGGTATGGAAGACCTGGCCGAGCAGATCAAAGCCGGCGACATGCCTTTCGATATCGTCATCGCTTCGCCAGATACCATGCGTATCGTTGGTACCCTGGGTCAGATCCTGGGCCCACGCGGCATGATGCCTAACCCGAAAGTCGGCACTGTTACTCCTGACGTCGCTACCGCCGTGAAAAACGCGAAAGCCGGTCAAGTTCAGTACCGTACCGACAAATCCGGTATCATCCACGCTACCATCGGCCGTAAATCGTTCGCTGACGCAGATCTGAAATCGAATCTGGTCGCACTGATCGACGCCCTGAACAAAGCCAAGCCAGCATCGAGCAAAGGCGTGTACCTGCGCAAAGTTTCGCTGTCGTCGACCATGGGCGCTGGCGTCCGTGTTGACCAGGCTAGCCTGGCAGCTTAAGTAACAGAATCAAGTCCTGTAGCGCCTTCGGGCGCTGCGGGCGCATCTTTGGGCTGTCTGCCCGGTGTTCGCGCCGGGCAGGCAGACAATCAAAGACCGTTGGGCCGACTGCGATGGCACATGCAGAAGGTTAATAGGCTTGCCGGCAACGGCAAGTGCCCAACGCAGATGGTGTACCCGAACAAGTTTTGTAGTCCTCATGCTGCGTGAATCCATCCGCTCAGTTTAGTACTTCTTGACTTCGGACGCCGTGTTCGAACCGATGCAAGGCGCTCAACCACTCGGTTGTGATTGCCGAACATCATTTAAGGAGGTTGACCGTGAGTCTCAATCTGAATGACAAAAAGGCCGTCGTCGCCGAAGTTTCCGCACAAGTAGCAAATGCGCAAACGATCGTCGTGGCCGAATATCGTGGCATCCAGGTTGGTCACTTGACGCAACTGCGTGCTAAAGCGCGTGCCCAAGGCGTGTACCTGCGTGTGTTGAAAAACACTCTGGCTCGTCGCTCCGTTGAAGGTACCGCATTCGCCAGCCTGGCAGATGCCATGACCGGCCCGTTGATCTACTCGATCTCGGCCGATGCCGTTGCAGCAGCTAAAGTCATCGCTGACTTCGCTAAAACCAACGACAAACTGGTCATCAAAGCAGGTAACTACGCAGGCAAGCCGCTGGATACAGCTGCTGTCACCGCGTTGGCGAGCATTCCTAGCCGTGAAGTCCTCATTTCGCAGTTGTTGGGCGTTATGCTGGCTCCGGTTTCGGGCTTTGCACGTGGTCTGGCTGCCCTGGCAGCGAAAAAAGGCGAAGGCGCCGCTCCTGCAGAAGCAGCAGCAGAAGAAGCCCCAGCAGCCGCTTAATTGCGCGCACTTTTTTCTCTCAGTACCAATCTGATGTAACTAACGTAATAAATTTAGGAGTTTCAAAATGGCAATTAGCAAAGACGATATCCTGGAAGCAGTTAGCGCCATGTCCGTAATGGACCTGAACGACCTGGTTAAAGCATTCGAAGAAAAATTCGGCGTGTCGGCAGCAGCTATGGCTGCTCCAGCAGCCGGCGGCGCAGCAGCAGGCGGCGCAGCAGCTGAAGAGCAAACCGAGTTCAACGTTGTTCTGGACACCTTCGGCGCAAACAAAGTTGGCGTCATTAAAGCAGTTCGCGAAATCACCGGCCTGGGCTTGAAAGAAGCTAAAGACCTGGTCGATGGCGCACCAAAAACTGTGAAAGAAGCAGTGTCGAAAGCTGACGCTGAAGCTGCAGTGAAGAAACTGGTTGAAGCCGGCGCAACCGCTTCGATGAAGTAATAGCTGTACTGGCGGCAGTTAGCGCCCGAGTCAAAGTCTGAGGTTTCCCCTCGCAAGGGGGGAAATCCGACTTTGGCTCCTTTGTCGTCTGCATCGTATTTGTCATGTCGTTGTAGCAGCAGTTTTTATTCGATTCAAGCCGGAAAGCAGAGCCTTGAGGTTTCGTCTGTGTCACACGCAGCGGTGCAAACGAACACTTGCAAAACCTGAATTTTCTATCCTTTCTGTCACTCACGGAGTGTCCATGCACTACTCATTTACTGAGAAGAAACGCATTCGCAAATCATTCGCGAAGCGCGCCAACGTTCACCACGTTCCGTTCCTGCTGGCGACCCAGCTCGAGTCTTATCATAGCTTCTTGCAAGAGGACATAGCACCGTCCGGCCGCAAGAATGATGGCCTGCAGTCGGCTTTCACCTCGATTTTCCCTATCGTGTCGCACAATGGTTTTGCGCGTCTCGAATTCTTGTCGTACGTTCTCGGCGATCCTGCCTTTGACGTCAAAGAATGTCAACAACGTGGCCTGACGTTCGCGTCGCCGCTGCGCGCGAAAGTGCGCCTGGTGATCCTGGACAAGGAATCGCCAACCAAGCCCGTCGTCAAAGAGATGAAGGAACAGGAAGTCTACATGGGCGAATTGCCGCTCATGACGACCACCGGTTCGTTCGTGATCAACGGCACGGAGCGGGTTATCGTGTCCCAGCTGCACCGTTCGCCTGGCGTGTTCTTCGAGCACGACCGCGGCAAGACCCACTCGTCCGGTAAACTGCTGTTCTCCGCGCGTATCATTCCTTACCGCGGTTCGTGGCTGGACTTCGAGTTCGACCCGAAAGACATCCTGTTCTTCCGCGTCGACCGCCGCCGCAAGATGCCTGTGACGATCCTGCTCAAAGCCATCGGCATGTCGCACGAGCAAATCCTGGCGAACTTCTTCGTCTTCGATAATTTCAACCTGCGCTCCGAAGGCGCGGAAATGGAATTCGTCTCCGAGCGTCTGCGCGGCGAAGTGGCGCGTTTCGACATCGTCGACAAGTCGGGCAAGACCCTGGTGCTGAAAGACAAGCGTATCAACGCGAAACACGTGCGTGATATCGAAGCTGCCGGCATCAAGCACATTTCCGTACCGGAAGACTACCTGCTGGGCCGCGTATTGGCGAAGAATATCGTCGATGCGGACACCGGTGAAGTCGTCGCTTCCGCGAACGATGAGCTGACCGAAGACCTGTTGGGCCGCTTGCGCGATGCCAACATTTCCGAAATCCAGACCTTGTACACGAACGACCTGGACCAGGGCGCCTACATCTCGCAAACCCTGCGTATCGACGACACCGCCGACCAGATGGCTGCGAAAGTGGCGATCTACCGCATGATGCGTCCAGGCGAACCGCCAACGGAAGATTCCGTTGAAGCGCTGTTCAATGGCCTGTTCTACAACTCGGACCGCTACGACCTGTCGGCCGTGGGCCGCATGAAGTTCAACCGCCGCATTGGCCGCGATGAACTGACCGGCGCCATGACCCTGTCGAACGAAGACGTGCTGGCCGTGATCAAGATCCTGGTGGAACTGCGCAATGGCCGCGGCGAAGTCGACGATATCGATCACCTGGGTAACCGTCGCGTACGTTGCGTGGGCGAACTGGCCGAGAATCAATTCCGCGCCGGCCTGGTGCGTGTTGAGCGCGCCGTCAAGGAACGCCTCGGCCAAGCCGAAGCGGACAACCTGATGCCGCACGACCTGATCAACTCGAAGCCGATTTCGGCCGCGATTCGCGAGTTCTTCGGTTCGTCCCAGCTGTCGCAGTTTATGGACCAAACCAATCCTCTGTCGGAAATCACCCACAAGCGCCGCGTATCGGCTCTGGGACCCGGCGGTCTGACACGCGAACGCGCCGGCTTTGAAGTGCGCGACGTGCATCCGACCCACTACGGCCGCGTCTGCCCGATCGAGACACCGGAAGGTCCGAACATTGGTCTGATCAACTCGCTGGCTCTGTATGCCCGCCTGAATGAATACGGCTTCCTGGAAACCCCGTACCGCAAGGTCGAAGGCTCCAAGATTACCGATCAGATCGACTACCTGTCCGCCATCGAAGAAGGCCGCTACATCATCGCCCAGGCGAATGCGACCATCAACGACGAAGGCATGCTGTCCGATGAACTGGTCTCGGCCCGTGAAGCCGGCGAAACCATCCTGGTATCCCCAGAGCGCATCCAGTACATGGACGTGGCGCCGGGCCAGATCGTTTCCGTCGCTGCCTCGCTGATTCCGTTCCTCGAACACGATGATGCGAACCGTGCATTGATGGGCGCCAACATGCAACGCCAGGCGGTGCCTTGCTTGCGTCCGGAAAAAGCGCTGGTCGGTACCGGCATCGAACGCACCGTTGCGGTCGACTCGGGCACCACCGTGCAAGCGCTGCGTGGCGGTATCGTCGATTACATCGATGCGGGCCGTGTCGTGATTCGTGTTAACGATGACGAAGCGCAAGCTGGTGAAGTGGGCGTCGACATCTACAACCTGATCAAGTACACCCGTTCGAACCAGAACACCAACATCAACCAGCGTCCTATCGTGCAAGTGGGCGACCGTGTTGCCAAGCGCGACGTGATCGCCGATGGCGCATCGACCGACCTGGGTGAATTGGCGCTGGGCCAGAACATGACCGTGGCGTTCATGCCATGGAATGGTCTGAACTTCGAAGATTCGATCCTGATCTCGGAAAACGTCGTCAAGGACGACCGCTACACCTCGATTCACATCGAAGAGTTGTCGGTGGTGGCGCGTGACACGAAACTGGGCGCGGAAGAAATTACGCGCGACATCTCGAACCTGGCTGAAAACCAGCTGGCTCGTCTGGATGAATCCGGTATCGTCTACATCGGCGCGGAAGTACAAGCGGGCGACACCCTGGTCGGTAAAGTGACGCCAAAAGGCGAAACCCAGCTGACTCCGGAAGAGAAGCTGCTGCGCGCGATCTTCGGCGAAAAAGCCTCGGACGTGAAAGACACGTCGCTGCGCGTGCCTTCGGGCATGATCGGTACCGTGATCGACGTGCAAGTCTTCACCCGTGAAGGCATCGTGCGCGACAAGCGTGCCCAGCAAATTATCGATGACGAACTGAAACGCTTCCGTCTGGACTTGAACGACCAGATGCGTATCGTCGAAGGCGATGCCTTCCAGCGTCTGGAAAAAATGCTAATCGGCAAAGTTGTCAACGGCGGCCCTAAAAAGCTGGCCAAAGGCGCCAAGATCACCAAGGAATACCTGGCCGATCTGGACAAATACCACTGGTTCGACATCCGCCCTGCGGACGACGATGCGGCGGTAGCGCTGGAAGCGATCAAGGAATCGATCAACGAGAAGCGTCACCAGTTCGATCTGGCCTTCGAAGAGAAGCGCAAGAAACTGACGCAAGGCGATGAGCTGCAACCAGGCGTGCAAAAAATGGTCAAGGTCTACCTGGCCGTGAAACGCCGCCTGCAGTCGGGCGACAAGATGGCAGGCCGCCACGGTAACAAGGGTGTGGTTTCCCGTATTGTTCCTGTGGAAGACATGCCATACATGGCCGACGGCACGCCAGCCGACGTTGTGCTGAACCCGTTGGGCGTTCCTTCGCGGATGAACGTTGGTCAGATTCTCGAGACGCACTTGGGCTGGGCTGCCAAGGGTCTGGGTATCCGCATCGGCGAAATGCTGAAGGCGCAAACCAAGGTCGAGCAAGTGCGCAAGTACCTGACGACGATCTACAACGACAACGGCCGTGCGGAAGAGCTGAACGACTTCGACGACGAAGAAATCATGAAGCTGGCGGAAAACCTGAAAAAAGGTGTTCCGTTCGCCACGCCAGTGTTCGATGGCGCGAATGAAGAAGAGATCCGCCGCATGCTGGACCTGGCGTATCCGGACGACATCGCCAAGAATCTGGGCATGACCGCGTCGAAGAACCAGGTGACCATGTATGACGGTCGCACCGGTGAAGCGTTCGAGCGCAAGGTCACTGTCGGCGTCATGCACATGCTGAAACTGCATCACTTGGTTGATGACAAGATGCATGCGCGTTCGACCGGTCCTTACTCGCTGGTGACGCAACAGCCTCTGGGCGGTAAAGCCCAGTTCGGTGGTCAGCGTTTCGGTGAGATGGAAGTCTGGGCACTGGAAGCGTATGGCGCGTCGTATGTCTTGCAAGAGATGTTGACCGTCAAGTCCGATGACGTGAATGGCCGTACCAAAGTGTACGAGAACCTCGTCAAGGGCGACCACGTGATCGACGCCGGCATGCCGGAATCGTTCAACGTGCTGGTCAAGGAAATCCGTTCGCTGGGTATCGATATCGACCTCGAACGCAACTAAACGACAGGCTTATTGACCCAATAAGCGTCATTTGGTTTGGGAAACACAAAGCCCGGCTGGGAAACCACGCCGGGCAATGTAGTCTCAGGAATATAGAAATTTAATCACCTCTGGAGTGATACATGAAAGCACTGCTCGATCTATTCAAGCAAGTACAGACCAACGAGACCTTCGATGCAATCAAGATCGGTCTCGCTTCGCCTGAGAAAATCCGTTCGTGGTCCTACGGCGAAGTCAAAAAGCCGGAAACCATCAACTACCGTACCTTCAAGCCTGAGCGCGATGGCCTGTTCTGCGCCAAGATCTTTGGCCCGATCAAGGATTACGAATGCCTGTGCGGCAAGTACAAGCGCCTGAAGCACCGCGGCGTGATCTGCGAAAAGTGCGGCGTCGAAGTCACCCTGGCCAAAGTGCGCCGCGAGCGCATGGGCCACATCGAGCTGGCCTCGCCGACCGCGCACATCTGGTTCCTGAAGTCGCTGCCGTCGCGTCTGGGCATGGTCCTGGACATGACGTTGCGGGACATCGAACGCGTGCTGTACTTTGAAGCATACGTGGTGACCGATCCAGGCATGACCCCGCTGAAAAAATGCCAGATCATGTCGGAAGACGACTACGCCGCCAAGTACGAAGAGTACGGCGACGACTTCACCGCCTTCATGGGCGCCGAAGGTATCCGTGAACTGCTGCGCTCGATCGACATCCACCGCGATGCCGAAACCCTGCGCGTGGAACTGAAGGAATCGAAATCCGAAGCCAAGATCAAGAAATACGCCAAACGTCTTAAAGTTTTAGAGGCGTTCCAGCGTTCGGGCATCAAGCCTGACTGGATGATCATGGAAGTGCTGCCAGTGCTGCCGCCGGAACTGCGTCCGCTGGTACCGCTGGACGGTGGCCGTTTCGCGACCTCGGATCTGAACGATCTGTATCGCCGCGTCATCAACCGTAACAACCGTCTGAAACGCCTGATGGAGCTGCGCGCTCCAGAGATCATCACGCGCAACGAAAAGCGCATGCTGCAAGAAGCGGTCGACTCGCTGCTGGACAACGGCCGTCGCGGCAAAGCGATGACCGGCGCCAACAAGCGTCCGCTGAAGTCGCTGGCAGAGATGATCAAGGGCAAGGGCGGCCGTTTCCGTCAAAACTTGCTGGGCAAACGCGTCGATTACTCCGGTCGTTCGGTCATCGTCGTGGGCCCGCAATTGAAACTGCATCAGTGCGGCCTGCCGAAACTGATGGCGCTGGAACTGTTCAAGCCATTCATTTTCAATAAACTGGAACTGATGGGTCTGGCGACCACGATCAAGGCCGCGAAAAAGCTGGTCGAGATTCAAGAGCCGGTCGTGTGGGACATCCTGGAAGACGTGATCCGCGAACATCCGATCATGCTGAACCGCGCACCGACCTTGCACCGTCTGGGTATCCAGGCGTTCGAGCCAGTGCTGATTGAAGGCAAGGCCATCCAGCTGCACCCGCTCGTCTGCGCCGCATTCAACGCCGACTTTGACGGTGACCAAATGGCGGTCCACGTTCCTCTGTCGATCGAAGCGCAGATGGAAGCACGCACCCTGATGCTGGCATCGAACAACATCCTGTTCCCATCGAACGGCGAACCGTCGATCGTGCCGTCGCAGGATATCGTGCTGGGTCTGTACTACGCGACCCGCGAAGCGATCAATGCGAAGAACGAAGGGATGATGTTCCCTGACGTGTCGGAAGTGATCCGCGCCTACGACAACAAGGAAGTCGAACTGACGACCCGCGTCACCGTGCGTATTACCGAGTACCCGAAAAACGCCGAAACGGGCGAATTCGAGAAAACGGTCACGCGTTACGAAACGACGATCGGCCGTGCCATCCTGTCGGAAATTCTGCCAAAAGGCCTGCCGTTCTCCGTCCTGAACCGCGCGCTGAAAAAGAAAGAAATTTCCAAGCTGATCAACACGTCGTTCCGCAAGTGCGGCCTGCGCGCCACCGTGGTGTTCGCAGACAAACTGATGCAATCGGGTTTCCGCCTGGCGACACGCGCCGGTATCTCGATCTGCGTCGACGACATGCTGGTACCGCCTCAAAAAGTCACCCTGATCGCGACGGCCGAATCGGAAGTCAAGCAGATCGAACAGCAATACGCCTCGGGTCTCGTGACCGCCGGCGAGCGTTACAACAAGGTCGTCGATATCTGGGGCAAGACCTCCGATGAAGTCGGCAAGGCCATGATGGACCAGCTCAAAGTCGAAGACGTGATCCGCCGCGACGGCACCCAGTCGACGCAAGAATCGTTCAACGCCATTTACATGATGGCCGACTCCGGCGCGCGCGGTTCCGCAGCCCAGATTCGCCAGTTGGCCGGTATGCGTGGTCTGATGGCCAAACCGGATGGTTCGATTATCGAAACGCCGATTACCGCGAACTTCCGCGAAGGCCTGAACGTGTTGCAGTACTTCATTTCGACCCACGGCGCTCGTAAAGGTCTGGCCGATACGGCGCTGAAAACGGCTAACTCCGGTTACCTGACGCGCCGTCTGGTCGACGTGACGCAGGATCTGGTGGTGATCGAGGACGATTGCGGCACCATGAACGGTACAGTCATGAAGGCCCTGGTTGAAGGCGGTGAAGTCATCGAACCGTTGCGTGACCGTATTCTCGGCCGCGTGGTGGTGCATGACGTCGTCAATCCTGAAACTCAGGAAACCCTGTATGACGCCGGCACCCTGATGGACGAAGACATGGTCGAAGAGATCGAGCGTCTGTCCATCGATGAAGTCAAGGTGCGTACGCCACTGACTTGCGACACGCGCTTCGGCCTGTGCGCCAAGTGCTATGGCCGCGACCTGGGCCGCGGCATGCTGGTCAACGCCGGCGAAGCCGTCGGTGTGGTGGCAGCGCAGTCGATTGGTGAACCTGGTACCCAGCTGACCATGCGTACCTTCCACATTGGTGGTGCGGCATCGCGTGCGGCAGTGGCATCGTCGGTGGAAGCCAAATCGAACGGTACCATCCGCTTCACGGCAACCATGCGTTACGTGACGAACGGCAAGGGCGCGCAAATCGTCATTTCCCGTTCCGGCGAAGTGCTGATCACCGACGACCATGGCCGTGAGCGTGAGCGTCATAAAGTACCGTACGGCGCGACCCTGATCGTCAAGGACGGCATGGTCATCAAGGCCGGTACGGCCCTGGCAACGTGGGATCCGCTGACCCGTCCGATCATTACCGAATACGCCGGTCAAGTGCGTTTCGAGAACGTCGAAGAAGGCGTCACCGTGGCCCGTCAGGTCGACGAAGTGACCGGTCTGTCCACCCTGGTGGCGATCGATGCAAAACGTCGCGGCTCGCTGACGAAAACGTTGCGTCCGCAAGTCAAGCTGATCAACGACGCGAACGAAGAAGTCAAGATCGCCGGCACCGAACACTCGGTGGCGATCGGCTTCCAGGTCGGCGCGCTGATCATGGTCAAGGACGGTCAACAGGTATCGGTGGGTGAAGTGCTGGCACGTATCCCGACCGAATCGCAAAAAACGCGCGATATTACCGGTGGTCTGCCACGCGTTGCGGAACTGTTCGAAGCGCGCTCGCCGAAAGATGCCGGTATGCTGGCGGAAGTCACGGGTACGGTTGCGTTCGGTAAAGAAACCAAGGGCAAGCAGCGTCTGGAAATCACGGACATGGACGGCAACAAGCACGAGTTCCTGATTACCAAGGACAAGCAAGTGCTGGTGCATGACGGCCAGGTCGTGAACAAGGGCGAGATGATCGTGGACGGCCCGGCCGATCCGCAAGACATCCTGCGCCTGCTGGGTATCGAAGCGCTGGCTCGCTACATCGTTGACGAAGTTCAGGACGTGTACCGTCTGCAAGGCGTGAAGATCAATGACAAGCACATCGAAGTGATCGTGCGTCAGATGTTGCGCCGCGTGCAGATCGTCAATGCCGGCGACACCAACTACATCGTTGGCGAGCAGGTGGAGCGTTCGGAACTGCTGGACGAGAACGATCGCGTAACGTCGGAGAACAAGATTCCTGCGACCTACGAGAACGTCTTGCTGGGTATTACCAAGGCATCGCTGTCGACCGATTCGTTCATCTCGGCCGCATCGTTCCAGGAAACCACCCGCGTGCTGACCGAAGCGGCGATCATGGGCAAACGCGATGGTCTGCGTGGCCTGAAAGAGAACGTCATCGTCGGCCGCCTGATTCCTGGCGGTACGGGCCTGGCCTTCCACCGCGCACGCAAAGAGAAAGAAGCGTGGGAAGTGGAAGAGCGTCAAGCGCTGCTGCTGGCCGAGAAAGCCTCGATGGCTGGCGAAGCTGCCGAAGCGTTGCAAGATATCGAGACCCAGCAACACCACGGCGACGAAGCGTAATCTGCGCTGCTAGCTGACAAGAACGGCACCTTCGGGTGCCGTTTTTTTATGCCTGTTGCGCGGCCTTCCGCTGCGCCCGAAAAGAAGCGTGGGAAGTGGAAGAGCGTCAAGCGCTGTTGCTGGCCGATAAAACCACGCTGTCCGGTGTAGCCACCGAAGATCTGCTGGAAAATCGAGACTCAGCAACACCACGGCGACGAAGCGTCATCTGCGCTGATAGCTGACAAGAACGGCATCTGCGGGTGCCGTTTTTTTATGCCATTTCCTCTCGTCTGCGAGGCAGGTAGCGAGGGAGGCGGAAGAACGGCAAGCGCTGCTGCTGGCCGATACAAGCACGCTGTCCGGTGTAGCCACCGAAGATCTGCCCGCTTATCGAAACCCGGCAACACCACGGCGACGAAGCGTCATCTGCGCTGATAGCTGACAAGAACGGCACCTTCGGATGCCGTTTTTTATTACCGGTCGCTTATTCAATACATGTTGACGCATAGTCCGGAATACGAAAAATCATGGTGCTGCTTTATATCCAATATTATCGGCACGCCAAAGCGCGATTTAACTGGCGCCTTGAAGTTTTGGATGTCTGCGTAAAGTGACGTGGGCCAGGTATTGAAGCTCCTGCTGAGCCATGCCCTTATTAATGGCTGAGATAAGGAATAAAGTCTCTGTATCTGATTCACCTGTTTGCTTGGCGTATCAATATCGCTGCGTGACTATCAAGCTTGGCATACTTGAATTGATGGGTTAAATATCGGCGGTGCGCCTGGCGCCAGGCTGGCCGATGCGGTGGTGCGGAGTCTCCGGCCGGCGTGTCGGCAAATCTGAAGTGAGCACTCACAAGAATGGCGGATTGCCGCCTGCGCGCCGTTGGGCCTCCCCGCTTTGCTGAGCATGGGCTCGCGCGACTGCTTCTGGCGGCGCATCACGCGTTGTTGCAGCGTCGCGTCCTATTGTTGTTGCCACGCCAGTTTTCAGTTCATTCATGCTAAGATTTGGCGCATGATTGCCCAAGCCCTGTTTACTCCCGCCCAGCAGAAATTGCTGGGATTGCTGTTTGTCCGCGTGAATGAAGGCTTTCACTTGAACGAGATCATGCGCTTGACGGGCATGGGGAGCGCGTCGGCGCAGCGCGAACTGCGCCGGCTGCATGAGGCCGGCCTGATCATATCGGAGCGGATCGGCAATGTGCGGCGCTTCTGGCCCAACAAGGAAAGCCTCGTGTATCCGGAGTTGAGCGGACTGGTGCAAAAAACCTTCGGCATCGTCGGCGTGCTCAGCATGACCCTGGCGCCCTTGCGTGCCCAGCTGCACCTGGCATTTGTGTCGGGCGCCACGGCGAAGGGACAGGACATGCCTGGCAGCGCCATCGATTTGCTGCTGGTGGGCGAAGAAGCCAATTATGGCGATCTGTTGACGCGATTGGCTCCGGCCGAGCGAACCTTAAGGCGTAAAATCAATCCCAACCTATATACGCTGTCTGATTATCGGCGCCGCTTGCGAGAGGGGCAGCCATTTCTGCTGCAAGTATTACAGCAGCCGAAGCTGTTTGTGATTGGCGATGAATCGGCTTTGCAGGCGCTGGAATTACCGGATCAGCCATGGCAGTCGAATGGCTTGCCATCTGTTTTTTAACGGTCGGAGTTGATAATCAATTTCTGATATAAGCTGAAGTTGTTTGCTGAAATAATATCTGAGGCGGATTGATCGTATGATGAACAAATTACAGGCTTTCGGTTTAATTGTTTCCCAAGCGGTGCGCGGGGAATTAACGTTCCCCACGAGTGTTAATTCAGCACTGCAATTACAATTGGCCCTGGCTGAACCGGACTGCCATATCGACCATGCGATCAAGCTGGTACTGGCCGAGCCCCTGCTGGCGGCGCGCACGGTCGCGCTGGCCAATTCGGCCGTCTATAGCCGCGGCGACGCGGCGCCCGTGACCAGCGTGCGCGCCGCCGTCATGCGCATGGGATACCGCAATTTGTATGCGCTGGTGGCGGCCATGGTGGTGCGCCAGTTCGGCAGCAAGATCATCGATCCCATCCTGCGCCAGAAGGCGACCCAGCTGTGGGAGCACACGGCGCACGTGGCGGCGTTGGCGCATGTGCTTGCCCGCCGCGTGACGCACGTCGATGCCGACACGGCGCTGTTCGCCGGCATCGTGCATGAGGTGGGCGGTTTTTACCTGTTGTCGCGTGCCGATGAATTTCCCGGCCTGCTCGACGACGATGCCGATCACTGGATGGAGTCCGCCGAAGAGATCATTTCGCGCGAAGTCATGAAAAAGCTGCTGATCCCGCTGGCCGTGAGCGAAGCCATCGAAGGCTTGCGCGATGGCTTGCTGTCCATTCCGCCTGACTCCCTGCTCGATACCCTGTTGTTGGCCAAACAACTATCGCCTGTGCCCTCGCCCTTGCAGGCGACCTATGTGGAAATGCTTACACCTTCCGATTCCGTCATCGATTTTATTATCGACAATGAAACCCTGCAAAGCATCCTGGCTGAATCGGCCGAGGAAGTGCGTTCGATGAGTGCGGCGCTGCTCGTCTGACCTGGTGGTGTCGCCTGCCGACGCCGCTCAATGGCCGGGATGCAGCACGACCTTGATGCATTGCTCCTGTTTCTTCTGGAAGATCTCGTAGCCGTGCGGCGCTTCGTCCAGGCTCAAGTGGTGGGAAATGATGGCGCCGGGATCGAGCTCGCCCCGTTGTATCCGTTCCAGCAGCGGCTGCATATAGCGCTGCACGTGCGTTTGCCCCGTCTTGATGGTCAATGAACGGTTCATGATGGAGCCAAACGGAATCTTGTCGCTGAAGCCGCCATAGACCCCCGGCACCGAGACGACGCCGCCGTTGCGGCATGCCATCAAGGCTTCGCGCAGGGCCGTGGGACGGTCCGATTCCAGTTTCATCGTCTGCTTGAGGCGGTCGTAGATATAGCTGATGCCGGAACCGTGCGCTTCCATGCCGACGGCATCGATGCACGCATCAGGGCCCCGTCCTCCCGTCATTTCCCGTAGCGCATCGGGGACGTCCACCGCATCGAAATGCAGGGTTTCGGCGCCGGACAGCTCGCGCGCCATGCGCAGGCGTTCCGGGTAATGGTCGATGGCGATGACGCGCTCGGCGCCGAGCAGGAAGGCGCTCTGGATGGCGAACTGCCCCACGGGGCCGCAACCCCACACGGCCACCACCTGGCCCGGCGCGATGGCGCACGCTTCGGCCGCCATGTAGCCGGTCGGCAGTATGTCAGAGAGAAACAGCACTTGTTCATCCTTGAGCTCGTCTGGTACCTGGATGGGGCCGACGTCGGCAAACGGCACGCGCACATATTCCGCCTGGCCGCCCGCGTAGCCGCCTGTCAGGTGGGAATAGCCAAAGATGCCCGCGCCCGAGTGGCCCCACATCTTTTCCGCCATGTAGGCGTTGGGATTGGAGTTTTCGCACACCGAGTACAGCTGTTGTTCGCAAAAGAAGCAGCGTCCGCAGGCGATGGGAAACGGCACGACCACCCGTTCTCCCACCTTGAGCTTGCGCACCGCGGCACCCACCTCCACCACTTCGCCCATGAATTCATGGCCGAGGATGTCGCCTTGTTCCATGCTGGGCACGACGCCATTGTAGAGGTGCAAATCGGAACCGCAGATGGCCGTGGAACTGACCTTGATGATGGCGTCTCCGGGATTGAGGATGGCGGGATCGGGTACTTGTTCGATCCGCACGTCGCGCTTGCCGTGCCAGCAATTGGCTTTCATGACACACCTCCGTTTGCTTGCGGTCGAGGGGCAGCGGCTGTGTTGTTAGCCTTGTGCAGCAAGCGCGTCTTGAAGCTGCGCTTGCCAGACGGCTGGCCCTCGGTGGTGCTGACCTCGCCCGTTTCCATCCACTGCTTGAAGCGGCGCAAGGTGGTTTCGATCTGGTAGGCGGGCGCCTGGCTGAACAGGCCCGCCACGGCCGCGCCCACCTTGCCGGCTGGCGGCTGCATGTGCAGTTGCATGGTGACCACGGTGCCGCGCCCATCGGGGGCGGGCGACAGTTCCAGCGCGCCCGTCTCGGCATGGTGCTCCGCCGCGCGCCAGCGCAAGCCCTGGCCCGGACGCTCTTGCGTCAGTTCGCCTATCCACTCGCCTTCGACGCTTTGCCAGCGCGAGCGGCGCGCATCGATCAGCTGCACCGACTGCAGGCCCGGCATGAAGCGGGGCAGGTTTTCCAGGTCGCGCCAGGCGCGGTAGCAATCGTCGGCGGAGCGGTTGACGATCACGCTCTTTTGCAGCGCCAGTCCCTGTTCGCCGGGCGCCGGCAATTCGCTCAGCTTGCGCGGCGCCAGTTGGGCGCCGGCGATATAGTCGATGGCCGTCACGCCTGCCACCACGGCCGCCGTCGCCGCCAGGCGCTTGCGCGCATGGCGCCGGCTGGCCATGGCCACGCCCAGCAGCGACAGGTCCATGGCGTCGCCGGCGATGCGCGACCAGCGCCATGCCGGAGCGGTTTCGCCGCGCAGCAAGGCCACGCCGCACGCCATTTCGCGCAGGCCGATGGCGCGTATCCAGAAAGACGAGACGCCGCGCAAGCCGCTGGCCCGCGCCAGACCGCGCGGTGCCACCAGCTGGGCCAGGCCCAGGCCGATGCTGAGCCAGCCAAGCGCCGTGAGCAAGGCATGGCTGGCGTGCGCGGTATCGTCGGGAATGTGGCGCTGCAGCCGCCTATTGGCCTGGCCGCGCGCACTCGTGTAGTGCAGAATGGCGTCATGCCCATGCCCTGGTATCTTCGCTGACGCTGGCCAGGCGGATGGGCTGGCCGTGGCAGCGTCGTTCCTGTCTTCGTTTTGCATGCTCATGCTGCCTCCCTTCCGTGTATGGGAATTAGGCAGCATTGCCTGATACGCGTTCCGGCAGGCGTGGGCGAGATGCGCTGGATCTGTGCCAGATCAAGCATCGGGGCGAAAAAAAACGGCAGCCCCGACGGGAGCTGCCGCTGTTGCGGGGGCTAGCTTACTTCTGCTGCGCGATCCACCGGTCGACCTTGGCTTCCAGCAGTTTCAGGGGCAGGGTGCCGTCACTGAGCACCACTTCGTGGAACTTTGGCAGGCTGAACTTGTCGCCCAACGCCTGCTGGGCGCGCTGGCGCAGTTCGACGATTTTCAGCGAACCGATCTTGTATCCCAGCGCCTGGCCAGGCCAGGCCATGTAGCGTTCCGTTTCGCTCCTCGCCACGGCGTCGTAGCCAAGGGTATCGCGCATGTACTTGATCGTCTGCTCGCGCGTCCAGCCCTTGGTGTGCAAGCCTGTGTCGACCACCAGGCGCACGGCGCGCAGCATCTCGTCGTTCAAATGGCCGAAGTACTGGGCCGGATCGTCGAACAGACCCATTTCCTTGCCCAGGGTTTCCGCGTACAGGGCCCAGCCTTCCGTGAAGGCATTATTGCCGCCGAAACGGCGGAAATTCGGCAAGTCCATCTCTTGCACCAGCGCCAGGTGGAAATGGTGGCCAGGTTTACCTTCGTGCAGGAACAGGGTGGTCATGCCCGTGTCGCCATACAGTTTCGGATCGGTGACGACGGACCAGAACACGCCCGGGCGCGAACCGTCGGCGGCCGGCGCCGTGTAATGATCGGCGGCCGTGTCGCGGCTCAGTTCAGGTTCCAGGCGCAAGTCCAGCGGCGCTTTCGGCACCAGGGTGAACAGGGCGGGTAATTTGCTGTCGAGCAGCACGTTCAGCTTGCGGTAGACGTCGAGCACTTCCTGCTCCGTCTTGAACGGGCGGTATTTCGCCTGTTCCGAGACCCACACGGGCAAGCCGGCGGCCGGGCCGTTGTAGCCCATCTTCGGGCCGACGATCGCATATTGTTCCTGGATGCGCGCCACTTCGCGCAAGCCGATGGCGTGGATTTGCTCCGGTTTCAAATCCGTCGTGGTGCTGCTGGCCACGCGCGCCTGGTACCAGGCGGCGCCATCGGGCAGGGCGCTCCAGCCGCTGCTCGTGCGGCCGGCCGGCAGGTAATCGCGTTCCATGAAGGTGGCCAGGCGCTGCAGCGCCGGCATCAGCTTGGCCTCGATGATGACGGTGTAGGTTTGCGTCAGGCGCGCCTTGTCGGCGGCGGAAAAGCTGGCCGGCAAGTTCTTGATGGGCGTGTAATAGACGCTGTCCTGCGGCGTGGCGCTGACGAGCTTCTTGAATTGCGGCAGGGCCGATTCCGTCAGCGCCTTCGGCAGCACGATGCCCTTTTGCATGCCGACTTTCATGTTGGCGATGGCCTGGTCTATCCAGCCTGGCAACTGGCCGATACGGCTCAGGTAAGCGTCATACTCCTTGACCGTGGTCAAAGGCTGCGATGCCTCGCCGCCCGCATAATTGGCCAGGGTGACGGGCATGCTGTCCATCTGGTTGAGCGGCAGCAGGTATTCGGGGAAGCGCTCGAAGCTCAGGGCCGTCGCCAGCTCATAGTCGAGGATATCGTAGTTGATCTGGTCCTGGTGCGACAGCTGCGCGCGGGCAATGCCGCGCAGGGTTTTCTGGTACTGGCGGTACAGGGCAAACTGTTTGGCGCGCACGGCGGGCACGATGGCTGAACCGATCTGGTCGTCAAAACGGTTGTCGCCGCTCTCGGTGGCATTGATCGGCTCGAAACGGGCCAGCGCATCATAGTACTGGTCGGCCAGCACTTGCAGCTGCTGCCTGGCTTTTGGCGCGCTGACGGCCGGCGCGACGGCTGCTTTGGCCGCGGGCTGGGCCGCTTGCGTCATGGGCGCGTAGGCGAGCAGCAGGGAGATGGCCAGGGTGCCGAGGGTGCCGGCGGCAAAACGATGCTTCATGCGCGATGTCCTTTGTAAGGAGGGGAATGAATGGAGGCGTTGCGGGTCGGGGTGGCCGGTCGCGTGGGAGCAGCCGGGGCGTAAGCATACGCCATTGCCCAGTGCGTTTGGATAAATTATGCGGAAGGAATGTTGCTATTTTGCCGTAGGCGGCAGGGCCGCTTTCATGGCTGGCCAATGGCTGCTGCTCAAGGGAAGGCAGGCAGGGCAGGGCGTGGCGGCGATCAGGCTTTTGATCTGCCGCGCGCGCGCCGCCGTTTGCGGATGCGAGGAAATCCAGCCCGGGACCTTGGCCTGGTCCTTCTCATCGAGCTTCTGGAAAAAGCGCAGTATGCCGTCGGGGCGGATGCGCGCGCGCTGCAAGGCCAGCAAGCCGAGCCGGTCCGCCTCTTCCTCCATGTCGCGGCTGAAATACAGGGTGCCGGCCTGGTGCGCCAGCATGGCGGCCACGGCGCTGATGTCGCCGATGGTCAGCCCCACCAGGGCGCCCCAGCCGAGGCTGCTGATCATTTGCCGCAGCGAATGGCGCTGTTCCACATGCTGCACTTCATGCGCGAGCACGCCGGCCAGCTCGCCCGGGTCCCCCGCCTGGCGCAGCAAGCCCGTATGCACGACGACGATGCCGCCGGGCATGGCAAGCGCGTTGACCGTATCGTCCTGCTTGACCAGCCAGCGGTACTCGTAGCGCGACCCGGCCGTCAGCTTGCGGCCGATGTCCTGCACCGTCTGCTGCGCCACGCCGCTGTCAACGATGCCGCCCTGCGCACGCACTTGCGCCAGGGCCAGTTCGCCCAGCTGCTTTTCCGTCGACAAGGGGATCCATCCCGACAGCGCGCCGACGGCATGGCCGCCTTGCCACCACAGCAGGGCAGCAGCGACGACGGCCGCGCCCGTCAAACCGGCCAGCCAGCCCGACACTTGCCGCCGGTTGCGCTGGCGCTCGCCCCACAGCCGCTGCAATTGCGGCTGCAGCGCGGCCGGCGCTTCGCGCAAGACGATGGCGATGTCGTCCGCTGTCAGCGGCTTGAGCGACGCTTGCCGGCCTTGTGCATCGAGCCAGTTCAGGAACAGTTCAGGGTGCTCCATGCCGCCCACGCTGACGACCAGCTGCGCGATATCGACAGGGGAGCCGGGCGCATCGATGGCCAGCTGCGCGCCGAAGAAGTGCGCGCTGACGGGCGTGCCGGCGGCACCGCCATCGGGACCGGTCAGCCGTGCCTGGAATGGCGTCATGCCACAGCCTCGGCAAAGCGGCTTTCATATAACGCCGCCATCAGGTCGGACTGGCTGATGATGCCGGCCAGGCGTTCTTCGTCATCCACGATGGGAATATGGTGGTAGCCGGCGTCGGCCATCAAGGGCACGAGGTCGATGATGGGCGTGCCCAGGCGGGCCGTGTGCGGCGACGGCGTCATCAGCTGGCCCACCGCTTCCGGCTTGTCGCTGTGGGACAGGCCGCTGCGCTGCAGCAGGCCGCGCAGCCGCTGGCGCATGCCCTGATAATCGTCGAGCCCGCCATGGCGCAGGAAATCCGTCTGCGTGATGATGCCGATGACGCGGCGCGCCCGGTTCACGACGGGGAGCGCACCCACATCGTGCTCGCGCATGGTGCGCCAGGCAACATCGAGAGGCGTGCCGAATTCCACGCTGAGCACGTCTTTCGACATGATGTCGGCGCAGGTGACGACGCCGAAGCGGCGCTGGTAGGCGCGCATTTCCGTTTGCAGGAAAATCGCTTGCAGATCGTCGCGGCTGATGTCGAGCACCTCGCTGTGCTGGCGCAAGACGGCGTCGAGATCATCCGGTGAAAAGCCCAGGCGGTTGCTGGGCACCTCATCCTTGGTGGCGTGCGGATGCGGCGCCACCAGTTGCTGGATGTGCGGGTAGCGGCGCCCCGTCAGGTTGTTGTACAGCACGGCGCAGGCGACCAGCACGGCGGAATTGAACAGCACGGTGATGAAGACGAATTCAAAGCCGGCCGCATGCACGCTGGCGCCGCCGACGACGGTGGTGAGCGCCACGGCGCCGCCCGGCGGATGCAAACAGCGCAGCGCAAACATGGCGCCGATGGCCAGGCAGGCGGCCAGCGCCGCCACGCCCACGCTCGATCCCAGCCATTTGACGCAGGCCATGCCGACCAGGCCGGAGACGACGTTGCCGCCCACCACGGACCATGGTTGCGCCAGCGGGCTGGCCGGCAGGCAGAACAGCAGCACGGCCGAGGCGCCCATGGGCGCGATCAGGTAGACGCTGGCGCTGTCCGGGGCCAGCAGGAAATGGCAGATCAGGCCCGTCAGCAGCAGGCCGCAGATGGCGCCCGCGCAGGCGCGCAATTGTTCGCGGCGGCTGCCGTTGTTCGGTTGCGGCAGCCAGCGTGCCAGGAAAGAAGTCGTCATGGGGAGGGCGCGTTCGGGCCGCGTTGCTCAGTGTCAGTGTGAGCCCGATATTATCCCATGCGTTGCATTTCGCTGCCTGTGGGCATTAATCCTCGGCGCAGACGGCTTGCAAGCCGTGCCGCGTCAGCAGCGTCCTGGTGGCTGCGATGGCGGGCGCCGCCGGCTTGCTGCTGACGCAGGCATAGATGTCATTGAGGACGATTGCCGCATCTTTGCCCGTGACGGCGGCCATCAGTTCGGCCAGGTTGCGGTCGGAAAAGTGTTCGTACAGCAGGGCCAGCACGGCGAAATACGCTGTATCGGGCATGCCGCCGGGATAGGCGCTACGCAACATGCGCGCGGCGCCGGACAGCGTAGGGGGTAAGGCATTTGGCATGTTCAAGCGGCTACTCCTTGCTGGTGCGGATACGCGCTTATACGTTTTCCGCATAAGCACAGTGCAATTAAATGGTGGATATTTCCCACAAGCAGGCATATTCTAGACAATCACGCCCGCTGGCGCCTGTCCAGCCGGCTTCACGATTTTCTTTCAGGAGCCCCCGCATGCGCTTTTCCATCTTGCTCGCCAGTCTGCTGCTTGCCGGCACCGCCGTTGCCGCCGCCCCCACACCGGCCAACCCGGTCGCCACGCCGCATCTGCCGTACAACGCGGCGGCCGATGCCAAGGCCGACGTGGCCCGCGCGCTGGCCGAGGCCAAGGCGGCGCACGTGCCCGTGCTGCTGATCTTTGGCGCCAACTGGTGCGAGGATTGCCGCGCACTCGACAAGGCCTTGAAGGAAGGCAAGAACGCAGAGTTGATGCAACAGCAGTTCAAGGTCGTCAAGGTCGACGTGGGTAACTTCGACCATAACCTGGACGTGGCGCAAGCCTATGGCAATCCGCTCAAGAAAGGCATCCCGGCTGCCGTCCTCGTATCGAGCGACAACAAGCAGGTGCTGTACGCCACCAAGGGCGGCGAACTGGCGAATGCCCGCCGCATGAGCGAGAGCGGCATTTACGATTTCTTCAAGCAAGCCGCCAGCGTGAAAGCGCCAGCGATTTAAGCGTTTTCCAACATTCCTTAAAACTCTTCCCACGCATCGCTGGCCGGCGCTTTCGGGCGCGATGGCGTGGGCAGCATGGGCTTGTGCGCCGGCTGCCGAGGCTGCTGCTGCGCCGCATGCCCCGTTTCTTCCAGCTTGAAGACGCTGACCACCTGCGCCAAGCGTCCCGCCTGGTCCTGCAAGGATTGGGCTGCCGCCGCTGCTTCTTCCACCAGCGCCGCATTTTGCTGGGTCGCGTCATCCATCTGCGTGACCGTGGCATTGACTTGCGCGATGCCCTGGCTTTGTTCCTGGCTGGCCGAAGCGATCTCGCCCATCAGGTCGGCCACCCTCTGCACGGAGACGACGATGTCCTGCATGGTGGCGCCGGCCGAGTCGACCAGCTTGCTGCCCGCTTCGACCTTGCTGCCGGAGTCGACGATCAAGTCCTTGATTTCCCTGGCTGCAGCCGCTGAGCGTTGCGCCAGGTTGCGCACCTCGGTTGCCACGACGGCAAAGCCGCGGCCCTGTTCGCCCGCGCGGGCCGCCTCGACGGCCGCGTTCAGGGCGAGGATATTGGTTTGAAAGGCAATGCCGTCGATCACGCCGATAATGTCCGCGATCTTGCGCGAACTTTCCGTAATCGCACCCATCGTCTGCACCACCTGGTCGACCACTTCGCCGCCCTTGACGGCGTGGCCCGAGGCCGACACCACCAGCTGGTTCGCCTGGCGCGCGTTGTCCGCATTCTGTTTCACGGTCGACGTCAGCTCTTCCATGGCCGCGGCCGTTTCTTCCAGGCTCGATGCCTGGGCTTCCGTGCGGGCCGACAGATCCAGGTTGCCCGACGCGATCTGGCTCGATGCGCTGGCAATGGCCCCGGTACTGTCGCGAACTTCGCGTATCGTCACGTTCAGCGACGCGACGAAGCGGTTGAAGGCAGCGGCCAGCGCGCCGACCTCGTCTTCCGATTCCACGGGCATGCGGCGGCTCAGGTCGCCATTCCCACTGGCGATTTCGCTGAGCATGTCCGCTGCCCGCGCGACGGGCGCGGCGATGGCGCGGCTGATGACATAAATGATGCACAGGGCGATACCGCCACCGACCAGGCCGGCGATCAGGGCGGCGATCAGGGCCGAGCGCGTGACGTTGCCCAGCACTTCCGCTTCCGGCACTTCGGCCATCACATATAGATTGAGTTCCGGCACGAAGGAAGCGGCGACGAACTGGCGTCCCGCAGGCGCGTCGTAGACGGCGTACGCGTATTTGTTGCCGGTCAGCAGGCTCTTGCTCAGGCTATCGCTAAAGCCGGGCAGATCCTTGAGTGCATGCTTGCCGTCGGACAGGGCCGTGTCGCGATGCACCAGCAGCACGCCATTGGCGCGCGCTAGGTAGACATGGCCCGTCTGGCCGATCTTGTAGCTGCGGATGGTGTCGGCCAGCGCATTGATGGACAAGCCCAGG
This sequence comes from Janthinobacterium sp. GW456P, assembly GCF_002127655.1. Lineage (GTDB taxonomy): Bacteria > Pseudomonadota > Gammaproteobacteria > Burkholderiales > Burkholderiaceae_D > Janthinobacterium. Next base: position 196,029 of record NZ_NEHB01000010.1, on the reverse strand, counting down.
CCGGCCGCGATCTGCTTGCCGCCGGCCGTCTGGCCGCGCGCATTCAGGTACAGCATCAGGTCGCTGGAGTTTTCCGCCTTGTCGATATCGAGCGTGTAGGCCTTGTCTCCGGCCAGCAAGCCATAAAACCACTGGTCTGCCGCCTGGTTCTTGTCCAGGGTGCGCAGCAAGCCTTCGGTGGTGAAATATTTGCCCGTGCTGGCCGAGGCCCAGTTGATTGAGGCGGCCTTGTTCTTTTCCTTGACCACGGCAGCGTAGCGCTGGAAGGTGGCGATGCCGCTGTCGGGCAAGCCGGCGTCTTCCCAGTCTTGCAGATAAACATCGTTGGCCATGGTTTGCACCACGGACAGGGGTTGGCTGATCTGGCGCAGCACGTCGTTGCGGATCTCGCCCACTTGCGCCGGCAATTCCTGGCTGACGACGCGCTCGCGCACGTAATCGCTGCTCATGCGCACGCTGAGGAAAGACGAGATCGCCATGAAGAGCAGCAGGCACAAGCCCATGCTGAACAGGAGTTTTTTCTGGATGGAGAGGCGGCGGAGCAGAGACATGGAAGACCTTGGAAGATGGCCTGCACTACGGGCAGACAGGCCAACAGTATACCGGCCGCACTGTACGTTCCATCGCACCATTGCTGCTTTTCATTTACTTATGTTGCATTGCAGCAACGTCTTCTCGCCTCAGGCAGGCAAGCCGTGGGCGATCAATTCCAGCGGCAATTCCGTGCTGCACTTGATTTGTTCCATGGAAAAGGCGGATGACACCCCCGTCAGCTGCGCGGTCTTGATCAGCTTTTTGTAGAAGGTGTCGTAGCCCTTGATGTCGGTGGTGACGACTTTCAGCAGGTAGTCGATGTCGCCGCTCATGCGGTGAAATTCCTGTACTTCGGGCAAGACGATGACGGCGGCGGCGAAGCGGCGCAGCCATTTTTCATCGTGCTGGCCCGTGCGCACGCTGACGAACACGGTCACGGGCAAGCCCACTTTTTGCCGGTTCACGATGGCCACGCGGCTCTCGATATAGCCGTCTTCCTCCAGGCGCTTGACCCGCTTCCAGCATGGCGTGCTGGATAGGCCGATCTTCTCGCTGAGGGCGGCAATCGACAGAGTGCCGTCCTGCTGCAGGGCTGCCAAGATGGCGCAGTCGAATTTGTCGAGCGGGGTGTTTGGTGAATTCATTTTAGTATTCCGGTTTTTATAGCATGAACATGCTGCATAGTACCGTAGTTGCAGTGTCTTTTGGCATATCTTCACGGAGGCGTGCCGCTAGACTGTTCATATGTTCCAGCCGCCTGCGCTGTGCCTTTTTATAGAATACTCAGACTGCCATCATGAAAGAAATCTACCTCGACAGCAATGCCACCACTTGCGTGCTGCCCGCCGCCGTTGCCGCCGCCAAGCAGGCAATGGAGCAGGGCTATGGCAATCCCAGCAGCACCCACGCCACGGGCTTGCAGGCCAAGGCCATGCTGGATGGCGTGCGCCAGCGCGCCAGCGGCTTGCTGGGCGTGGGCGACGGCCGATTGATGTTCAACAGCGGCGCCACCGAAGGCATCCAGACGGCCGTGCTGTCGGCCCTGTGTGCGCTGCGCGAACGGCGCGACGCGGGCAAGCGCATCGGCAGCCTGCTGCTATATGGCGCGACCGAGCACAAGGCCGTGCCGGAAAGCCTGGCGCACTGGAACCGTTTACTGGGCCTGAACCTCGAAGTACGCAAGCTGCCCGTCGATGCGCAAGGGCGCCACGATCTGCAGGCGCTCGATGCGCTGATCGGCGAGGCGGCCATGCTGTGCACGATGGCGGCGAATAATGAAACCGGTGTCGTCAGCGATTTGTCCGCCATCGCCCAACTGCTGCAGGAACGCGGTGCCGACGCCTACTGGATGGTCGATTGCGTACAGGCGCTGGGCAAGCTGAAACTGAGCCTGGCCGCCACGCGCATCGATTACGCGCCGTTTTCCGGCCACAAGCTGTATGCGCCCAAGGGCATCGGCATGCTGTATGTGCGCGCCGGCGCTCCCTTTACGCCCTTGATGATGGGCGGCGGCCAAGAGGCGGGCCTGCGCTCGGGCACGGAAAACATGGCCGGTATCGCCGCGCTGGGCGCCGTGCTCGCCGCGCTGGACGATGGCAAGACCTTCCGCAGCCACGCCGACCTGGCCGCGTTCCGCGAGCAGCTGGTGGCCAGCCTGGAACGCGCTTTCCCCGGCATCGTGTTCAATATGCCGAGCGATTTGTCCTTGCCGACGACGCTTAATTTTTCCGTGCCTGGCCTGTCCTCGAAAGAGCTGCTGGACCTGTTCGACGCGGCGCGCGTGCGCGTCAGCTCGGGTAGCGCTTGTTCCGCCGCCAAGGCGCTGCCCAGCTATGTATTGGAAGCGATGCACGTGCCGCAATGGCGCGCCAGTTCCGCCATCCGTTTGTCGTTCGGTCCCCTGATCGACGCGGCGACGGTCGCTGCCGCCTGCGCGCGCATCGAGCGCTGCGGTGAAGCGCTGCGCAGCAGCTGTCTGCTGCCGTCGGCGCTGGCGCCATCGCCGCAGGACGGCGCGCAGGACGGCGTAGTCCAGCTGAGCGTGGACGGCCAGTGCACCTGGCTGCTCAGCGACGCCGCCAGCGCCAGTTGCGTCGTCATCGATCCCGCCGCCGCGCTCGTGCCGCGCCTGGCCGCCTTCATCCGCTGCCAGCACCTGGCCTTGCGCGCCATCGTGCACACGACGGCGCCCGCCGACCATGGCGCCGCGCGTCTCGCGCTGCTGCAGGAACTGGAGATCGAACAGGTCGGCCGCGTCGATATCGACGGCGAGCTGGCGCTGGGCCGGCAGCGGCTGCGCCGCATCGAGTGCGGCGAAACCCATGTGTATCTGCTGGAGCAGCGCTTCGCCTTCATCGGCTCCCTGGCGCCCGAAGCGCTGACCCCCTTGCTGGATGCGGCGCTGCTGACGCAAGACACGGTGCTGTGCGCGTCCGGCGACGACGGCAGCATCTGCGGCACCGTGCGCACGGTGCAGAACGGTAGCGTGCCGGCCGCCGAACTGCAGCTCGACGCGGCCGCCTTGCCCGCCTTCCTGCGGCAGCATCCCGACGCCATCCTGATCGACGTGCGCGAAGCGTATGAACACGCGGCGTGCGCCGGCACGGTATTCGAAGGCTGCGAGGTGCGCAGCGTACCGCTGAGCCGTCTGGCGGGGCAGGTGGCCGCCTGGCTGCAAGAACCTCGGCGCTCGCTGGTGTTTTTCTGCCGCAGCGGCAACCGCAGCGCACGCGCTAGCGCCTGCCTGCGCCGCCTAGGTCATGGCGCGGCATGGCAACTCAACGGCGGCATGGCGATGGCGGAGGCGAAGCGCCATCCGCTGGCGATTGCGGCCTGAGTTGCTTGAACTTTCTTCCATGAAATATTGCACCGTGTCATCATCGGCACGGTGCATGTCGCGCCTTTTCTCCCGTTCATTTCCCACCGGCATTTTTCTGCCGTTCAACACGCTGATTTCTTTGTTGAAACGTCCCTAAAACACTGAGTATGTACGCTAGCGCACGGTCTTGCCTGCGCCGCCCTCCTACGATGAAGTTCAGAAAATCTCCCTATACCCTGAGATTCGTCGCAACGCTCCGGCGCTTCGCTTTCCGTCTTCGCCAGTGTCCGATCGTGTTCTTTCAGACTGGGCCCGCATGACGGTGGCCGCTGGCTGCCTGCGTGCACCTAGCGAGGCCCAAGTTGAAAGAGTACACAGCAGTAGTCGCAGAACAGATCAAGGAACAGATTTCCAAAGTCAAAGAAATCTTCCGCGACCATTCCCTTGCAGCGGACACTTTCGACGCCGCGCGCGACGATGCCTTGCCCCTGCGTTCGGAGTTATTCAGCGCCATGCAGATGGCCGCCCACGGCAAGCACGTGGCCGCCGGCCATGCGGTGGGCAAGCATCATGGCCGCGACCGCCTGTTGGCGCGCCTGGCCGACAATGCGGCCCTGATCACGGCCACCGTCAATGAACTGACGGCGACTGTCAAAAGCGGGCGCCAGGTCACGCCCGCTTCGGAGTGGCTGCTCGATAATTTTTACCTGATCGAAGAGCAGATCCGCACCACGCGGCGCCACTTGCCGAAGAATTACAGCAAGGAGTTGCCACGGCTGAGTTCCGGCGTGGATGCGGGTTGCCCGCGCGTGTATAAAATCGCGCTGGAAATCATCTCGCACGGCGATGGCAGGGTCGACCTGGAAAACCTGTGTCACTTCGTCGAGGCTTACCAGGACGTGGCCACCTTGACCTTGGGCGAACTGTGGGCCGTGCCCATCATGCTGCGCCTGGCGCTGATCGAAAACCTGCGCCGCGTTGCCGCGCGCGTGGCCGACGACCGCATGCAGCGCGACCTGGCCAACACCTGGGCCGACCAGATGACGGAGATCGCCGAGCGCAATCCCAGCGGCTTGATCCTGCTCGTGGCGGACATGGCCCGTTCGAATCCGCCGATGACCAGCGCCTTCGTGGCCGAATTGTCGCGCCGGCTGCAGGGACAGAGTTCCTCGCTGACCCTGGCGCTGTCGTGGCTGACGCACAAGCTGGCCGAGTCGGGCCTCACCATCGAGCAACAGATCCAGTCCGAGATCGGGCAGCAGGCGGCCGACCAGGTCTCGATCGCCAACAGCATCGGCAGCCTGCGTTTTCTCGGCACCATGGATTGGCAGGAATTCGTCGAGACCATGAGCGTGGTCGAGCAAACCTTGCGCCTGGACCCGGCAGGTACGTATGGCTTGATGGATTTCGCCACGCGCGACAGCTACCGCCACGCCATCGAACGCATCGCCAGGCGCAGCGCGCGCAGCGAAGTGGAAGTGGCCGAGATGGTGGTGCAGTTGGCGCACACGCACGGCAATGGCAATGACGCGCGCCGCGGCCATATCGGCTTTTACCTGGTCGGGCGCGGCGTGCTGGTATTGGAAAAGCAGGCTGGCGCCAAGCTGCCGTTCATCGAGGCGCTGCAGCATACGGCGCGCGCCGCGCCGCTGGCCGTCTATCTGGGGGCGATCTCGTTCCTGACCCTGGCGACGAGCGCCTTGCTGCTCGAGCGCGCCGTGCGCCATGGCGTGCAGGGCTGGCCCCTGGCGGCGCTGGGCGCGCTGGCGCTGCTGGGCAGCAGCCAGCTGGCCGTGGCCGTGGTGAACTGGTTGGCAACCCTGATGACGTCGCCGCATCCGCTGCCGCGCATGGATTACCAGTCCGGCATTCCGTCCGATGCGCGCGGCATCGTCGTGGTGCCGACCCTGATCTACAGCCCGGAAAACGTGGCGGCCCTGTGCGAGGCGCTGGAAGTGCGTTATCTCGCCAACCGCGACCCGAACCTGCGTTTCTGCCTGCTGACGGATTTTGTCGACGCGCAGGCGCAAACCCTGCCCGGCGACGAAGCCCTGCTGAACCAGGCGCAGGAAACCATCCGTGGCCTGAACGAGAAATACCGCGTGGAGGGTGCCGCGTTCAAGGACAACGGCGACCCGGCCGACCCGGAAGAGCTGGGCCATGTGGGGCCGTTCCTGCTGCTGCATCGTCCGCGCCTGTGGAATTCGCAGCAGAATGCGTGGATGGGACAGGAGCGCAAGCGCGGCAAATTGTCTGACCTGCACGCCTTTTTGCGCGGCGGCGCGCGCGACAAATTCTCGCTGGTGGAAGGCGAGTTGCGTGGCCTGCGCACGATCAAATACGTGATCACGCTCGACACCGATACGCAGCTGCCGCGCGACGCGGCGCGCGAATTCATCGCCACCATGATGCACCCGCTGAACCGTCCCGTGCTCGACGCGGCCGGCACGCGCGTGGTGGCCGGCTACGGCATCCTGCAGCCGCGCGTGGCCGTGGCGCTGCCCAGCGCGAACGCGTCGCGCTACGAGCTGCTGTGCGGCGGCGAACCGGGCATCGACCCGTACACGCGCACCGTGTCCGACCTGTACCAGGACGTCTTTTATGAAGGCTCGTTCATCGGCAAGGGCATCTATGACCTCGACATGTTCGAGCGCGTGCTGGGCCAGCGCCTGCCCGACAATAAAATCCTCAGCCACGATTTGCTCGAAGGCTGCTACCTGCGCGCGGGGCTCTTGAGCGACTCGCAGCTGTACGAGGAATATCCGGCCCGCTACGACGCCGACGTCAGCCGCCGCCAGCGCTGGATACGCGGCGACTGGCAGCTGATTGGCTGGCTGCTGGGCCGGGTGCCTGGCCGCGCCGGCAAGCGCGAACGCAATCCTTTGTCGATGCTGTCGCGCTGGAAGCTGTTCGACAATCTGCGCCGCAGCATCGTGGCGCCCGCCACGACGTTGTCGCTGCTGCTGGTGTGGGGCTTTTTGCCGCACGTGGCCTTCTGGAGCGCGGCCGTGCTGGCCATCATCTTCCTGCCGCCCGTGTTTTCGGCCCTGTACGATCTGCTGCGCAAGCCGCGCGACACCCTGTGGCGCCAGCACCTGGCCGCGTTCGAGCGGCGCTGCGGCGTGCAGTTTTCGCACGCCATGCTGACCCTCGTCTTCCTGCCGTATGAAGCGTGGATCAGCCTGGACGCCATCGCGCGCACCTTGTGGCGCCTGGGCGTGTCGCACAAACATTTGCTCGACTGGCGCGCCTCCAACCTGCACAGCTCTTCCGGCAGCCAGGCCGACAGCTGGCGCGCCATGTGGTGCTCGCCCGCGCTGGCGCTGGCCACCTTCGGCGCCTTGCTCTACTGGCGCCCGGCCGCCTTGCCGGCCGCCGCCGTGGTGCTGCTGCTCTGGCTGGCCGCACCCGCCATCGCCTGGTGGATCAGCCGCCCCATCGAGCGGGCCGTGGCGCGCCTGTCTGCCGAACAGGGACGTTTCCTGCATGGCGTGGCGCGCAAGACCTGGGCGTATTTCGATACCTTCGTCGGGCCGGACGACCACTGGCTGCCGCCCGATAACATGCAGGAACACCCGAACCTCGTGGTGGCGCACCGCACTTCGCCGACGAATATTGGCCTGGCGTTGCTGGCCAACCTGACGGCCTACGATTTCGGCTATCTCACCTTGGGCCAACTGATCGAGCGCAGCCGCGCCACCCTGCACAGCATGGGCGAGCTGGAACGCTTCCAGGGTCACTTCTATAACTGGTACGACACGCAAACGCTCAAGGCACTGCAGCCGATGTACATCTCGACGGTCGACAGCGGCAACCTGGCCGGCCATCTGCTGACCTTGCAGCCGGGACTGGTGGAACTGTACGACGCTCCCATCATCGGCGCGCAAGTGGTGCAGGGCATCCGTACGACGGCGCAGGTGCTGCAGGAATTCATCGCCGCAGAAGGCGAGGGCAAGGCCATGCGCGAGAGCATGAGCCTGTTGCAGGCGCAGGCCGCTCCCGCCACCCTGGCCGAATGGCATGCTTATCTTGCCGCCGCGAATGGCGCGGCCGATGCGCTGCTGTCGCTGACCCTGCAAAGCGAGGATGGCGAGCTGTCGATGTGGACGGGCGCGCTGGCGCGCCAGTGCCGCGCGGCGCTGGCCGAGTTGCTGCAACTGGCGCCGTGGGCGGCGCAGGCGGGCATCGATGCGGCATGGCTGCGCATGCCGACCCTGCGCGAACTGGCCAACCTGGAAGTGCCCGAAGGCACGCCATCTGAGCTTGCGGCCCTGCTGGCGCAAGGCCGCGAGCAGGCGGGCCGCCACATGCGCGACATCGCCCACGCGGCGGGCCAGGCGCGCGACTTCGCGCAGATCGAATACGGCTTCCTGTACAACCCGTCGACCAAGCTGCTGGCCATCGGCTACAACGTCAGCGAACGCCGGCTGGACCCCAGCTACTACGATTTGCTCGCCTCCGAAGTGCGCCTGGCCAGCTTCATCGCCATCGCCCAGGGCCAGCTGCCGCAGGAGCACTGGTTCGCGCTGGGCCGCCAGCTGTGCATGGTGGCCGGCCAGCCCGTGCTGCTGTCGTGGAGCGGTTCGATGTTCGAGTACCTGATGCCGCTGCTGGTGATGCCGAACTACCCGAACACCCTGCTCGACCAGACCTACCACTCCGTCATCGAGGCGCAGATCGACTATGGCCGCCAGCGCGACGTGCCGTGGGGGATTTCCGAGTCCGGCTACAACACGGTCGACGCCAGCCTGAATTACCAGTACCGCGCCTTTGGCGTGCCGGGCTTGGGCCTGAAGCGTGGCCTGGCCGACGACCTGGTGGTGGCGCCGTACGCCAGCATGATGGGCCTGATGGTGCAGCCGGAAGCGTCGTGCCAAAACCTGCAGCGCATGCAGGCGGCCGGCTACATGGGCCGCTATGGCTTTTTTGAAGCGATCGATTTCACCACGGCGCGCCTGCCGCGCGGGCAGGGTAGCGCCATCATCCGCTCCTTCATGGTGCACCATCAGGGCATGGGCTTTTTGGCCCTCAGCTACCTGCTGCACGACCGCCCGATGCAGCGCCGTTTCGAGTCCGATCCGCTGCTGCAATCGGCCTTGCTGGTGCTGCAGGAACGCACGCCGCAGGCCGGCGCGTTTTACTCGAACACGGCCGAACTGGCGGTGCTGCGCAGCGGCGCGCCCGAGCAAGCCATGCCGATGCGCATCCTCACGCAGGCCAACAGCGCCGTGCCCGAAACGCAGCTGCTGTCGAATGGCCGCTACCACGTCATGGTGAGCAATGCGGGCGGCAGCTACAGCCGCTGGAAAGACCTGTCCGTGACGCGCTGGCGCGAGGACAGCACGCGCGATAACTGGGGCAATTTCTGCTACCTGCGCGACCTCGACGACGGCGCCGTCTGGTCCACCATGTACCAGCCGACCCTGGCCGAACCGAAGAAGTACGAGGTGATCTTTTCGGAAGGGCGGGCCGAGTTCCGCCGCGCCGACCATGGCCTCGACCTGTACACGGAAATCGTCGTCTCGCCCGAGGACGACATCGAAATCCGCCGCACGCGCATCAGCAACAATTCGAACCGCCAGCGGCGCATCGAGATCACCAGCTTTGCCGAAGTGGTGATGGCGCCGGCGGCCGCCGACGCGGCCCATCCCGCGTTCAGCAAGCTGTTCGTGCAGACGGAAATCCTCGCGCATGAAAAGGCGATCCTGTGCACGCGCCGGCCCCGCTCGAAAGACGAGCAGATGCCGTGGCTGCTGCATGTGATGACCGTGCACGATATCGAGCGCTACGAAGTGTCGTTCGAGACGGACCGCGCGCGCTTCATCGGCCGCGGCAACACGGCGCAGCTGCCGCAGGCGCTGCAGGACGACGGGCCGCTCAGCGGCGGCCACGGCTCCGTGCTCGACCCCGTCGTGGCCATCCGCTACGTCATCACGCTCGAACCTGACCAGGCCGTCACCGTCGACAGCGTCACCGGCATGGTGGAGCAGCGCGAGGCGGCGCTGCACCTGATCGACAAATACCAGGACCGCCATCTGGCCGACCGCGTGTTTGAGCTGGCCTGGACGCACAGCCAGGTGGTGCTGCGCCAGTTGAACGCCAGCGAAGCGGACGCGCAGCTGTATGCGCGCCTGGCCAACGCCGTCATCTATCCGAATGCGGCCCTGCGCGCCGAAGCGAGCATCCTGATCAAGAACCAGCGCGGCCAGTCCGGCCTGTGGGCGTATGCCATTTCCGGCGACCTGCCCATCGTGCTGCTGCAGATACGCGACGCGGCCAATATCGAGCTGGCGCGCCAGATGGTGCAGGCGCATGCCTATTGGCGCCTGAAAGGATTGATCGTCGACCTGGTGATCTGGTACGAGGAGCAGTCGGGCTACCGCCAGCTGCTGCACGACCAGATCATGGGCTTGATCGCCTCGGGCATCGATGCGCAGGCGATCGACCGCCCGGGCGGCATCTTCGTGCGCCTGGCCGAGCAGATCGCCAACGAAGACCGCATCTTGCTGCAATCGGTGGCGCGCGCCATCATCAGCGATTTGCGCGGCACCCTGGCCGAGCAGGTCAAGCGTCCGCCGAGTCCCGTGCTGCGCATGCCGCCGCTATTGCAGGACCCGGTGCGCGAGCATGGCGGCGTGCCGCACCGGGCGCCGCAGCGCGAGCTGATTCTGGAAAATGGCCTGGGCGGTTTTACGCCCGACGGGCGCGAATACGTGATCACCACCGCAGAAGGCAAGCAGACACCGGCGCCGTGGTCGAACGTGCTGGCCAATGCGCAATTCGGCACGGTGGTGTCGGAAGCCGGGCAGGCGTACACGTGGAGCGAGAACGCGCATGAATTCCGCCTCACGCCATGGCAGAACGACCCCGTGTCCGACCTGTCGGGCGAAGCGTTTTATGTGCGCGACGAGCAGACCGGCCAGTTCTGGTCGCCCTCGTCCCTGCCCGCGCGCGGCAGCGGCGACTACGTGACGCGCCACGGTTTCGGCTACAGCATTTTTGAGCACAGCGAGGGCGGCATCGCCACCGAGTTGTGCACCTATGTGGCGCTCGATGCGGCCGTCAAATACTCGGTCATCAAGGTGCGCAACGACAGCGGCGTGCCGCGCCGCCTGTCCGTCACCGGTTACGTGGAATGGGTGATGGCCGACCTGCGCGCCAAGTCCGGCATGCATGTGGCCACCGAGGTCGATACGATCAGCGGCGCGCTGTTTGCGCGCAATAACTACAACACGGAGTTTTCGGGCCGCGTCGGCTTTTTCAATACGGACGCCAGCATCCGTTCCATCACCTGCGACCGCAATGAATTCATCGGCCGCAACGGCAGCCTGGCGCAGCCGGCGGCGCTGCGCCGCGTGCGCCTGTCCGGCAAGGCGGGCACGGGGCTGGACCAGTGTGCCGCCATCCAGGTGCCGTTCGAACTGCAGCCGGGACAGGAGCGCGAAATCGTCTTCCTGCTCGGCGTGGGCGGGCGCCGCAATGCCGACGCCAGCACCATGGTGCAGCGTCATGCGGGCAAGGAAGCGGCCCGCATGGCGCTCGACGCGGTACGCGCGCACTGGGAAAGCACCCTGGGCGCCGTGCGCATCGAGACGCCCGAGCCGTCGCTCGACGTGATCGCCAATGGCTGGCTGATGTACCAGACCATCGCCTGCCGTTTGTGGGCGCGCAGCGGCTATTACCAGTCGGGCGGCGCCTACGGTTTCCGCGACCAGCTGCAAGACGCGATGGCGATGATCCATACGGCGCCGCAATTGCTGCGCAAGCATTTGCTGCTGTGCGCGGCGCACCAGTTTGTCGAAGGCGATGTGCAGCATTGGTGGCATCCGCCGTCGGACCGGGGCGTGCGCACGCACTGCTCCGACGATTACCTGTGGCTGCCGCTGGCCGCCTGCCGCTATGTGATCGCCACGGGCGACGTCAACGTGCTGTCGGAGGTAGCACCCTTCATCGAGGGACGGGCCGTCAAGCCGGAAGAGGATTCCTACTATGACTTGCCCGTGCGTTCGGGCGAGTCGGCGGACCTGTACGAGCATTGCGTGCGCGCCATCCGCCATGGCTTGCGCATGGGCGTGCACGGCTTGCCGCTGATCGGTTCCTGCGACTGGAACGACGGCATGGACAAGGTGGGCGAACATGGCAAGGGAGAGAGCGTCTGGCTGGCCTTCTTCCTGTACGAAGTGCTGCAGCGTTTCGCCGAAGTGGCCATGCTGCGCGGCGACGCCGCGTTCGCCCAGTTCTGCCGCGACGAAGCCGTGAAACTGGCGGCCAACGTCGAGGAACATGCATGGGATGGCGAGTGGTACCGGCGCGCGTATTTCGACGACGGCACGCCACTGGGCTCGCACACGAACGAGGAATGCCAGATCGATTCGATTTCGCAAAGCTGGGGCGTGCTGTCGGGCGCCGCCAACAAGGAGCGGGTCGCCGGCGCCATGCGCCAGGTCGATGCGCGCCTCGTGCGCCGCGATTCCGGCGTGATCCAGCTGCTCGATCCGCCGTTCGACAAGGCCGACCTCAACCCCGGCTACATCCGCGGCTATGTGCCGGGCGTGCGCGAGAACGGCGGCCAGTACACGCATGCCGCCATCTGGACGGCGATGGCGTTTGCCCGCATGGGCGACGGCGAAAAGGCATGGGAGCTGCTGCGCATGATCAATCCCGTGCGCCATGGCGTCGACGCGCAGGCGGTGGCGCGCTACAAGGTGGAACCGTACGTGGTGACGGCCGACGTGTATGCCGTGGCGCCGCACGTGGGGCGCGGCGGCTGGAGCTGGTACACGGGATCGTCGGGCTGGCTGTACCGCCTGATCGTCGAATCCCTGCTGGGTCTGACGCGCGAAGCCAACGTGCTGCGTCTGGCGCCGGCCATGCCGGCCGAATGGGACAGCTTCAAGCTGCATTACCGTTTCGGCGCCAGCAGCTATGCCATCACGGTGGAGCAGGCGCAGGGACGCGCAGCGGGATTGTCAGTCGATGGCGTGGCGCAGGGCGGCAACAGCATCGCCCTGCGCGACGAGGGCCGCGACTATGCGGTGCTACTGCTGCTCTAGTTTTGCCACTTCTCGTGTTCGGGACGGCGCCGGCCAGCCAGCAGGATCAAGCCGGCGCCAAGTAGCAGCAGGTCGCGCGTGCGCACTTCGGGCGCGGATGGCGTCGCCGTCTGGTGGTGACGCAGGGGTGCCGCCATGGCGGCGGCAGGCTGGCTGGCGCAAGCGGCCAGGCACAGCGCCGCCACGTGTCTATTCAACTGCATATATTCCTCAAGAAAGCGCGCTGACCGTTCCGGATCGGCGCGCCGGTATTCATGTCGACGATATTGTAATTATGAGTATGAATGTTGTAAATGGGAAATTATGCGGGGTTATCTCAAAATCCCAGGGCCGCGCCCGCACCCAGCAGGGTGGCTAGGCCCAGCACGGCAAAGATCAGCGCCGCAATGCCATGCACGAGGCGCAGCGGGACGCGGTTGGCGATCCTGTCGCCCAGGTAGACGGCCGGCACGTTGGCCAGCATCATGCCGAAGGTGGTGCCCAGCACGACGGAAACGATATCGTGGTAGCGCGCCGCCAGCGCCACCGTCGCCACTTGCGTCTTGTCGCCCATTTCCGCCATGAAGAAAGCGATCAGGGTGGTCAGGAAGACGCCGTACCTGGCCAGCTTCGTCTCGTCTTCATCGAGCTTGTCGGGGATCAGGGTCCAGGCGGCCATGGCCAAAAAGGAGACGCCCAGCACCCAGCGCAGCGCGTCGGGCCCCAGCATGCCGGTGATCCAGGCGCCGACGGCGGCGGCGAACGCGTGGTTGGCGATGGTGGCGACGAAAATGGCCAGCACGATGGGCAGGGGTTTGCGGAATTTGGCAGCCAGCAGAAAGGCCAGGAGCTGGGTCTTGTCGCCGATTTCAGCGAGACCGACGATGCCGGTGGAGATGAGGAATGCTTCCATGAGATTGCAAGAGGTACGCGGGCCGGACGAATTAACCAATGATCCACGGGCGACTCCGGCCCATGCGGCCGCCCTGGATCAATGGTCTCGTCAAGTTCTGCAACCACCTGCACCATGGCCTGCGGGCCAATCATGTTGATACAGGTTCCCGCGGCAGGACCGCGGGACGACTACTCCCCAATGTTCGAGGCGCATCATACGCCTATGCCCGTCCCGGCGCCAGTAGCGGCCTGGTGTGTGGGGCTTCGACAACAATGATCGATTTGTAAACAGACTCGACTTAGAATGCAGTTCTGTCCACGATTCCCAGATGGAATGCGCCATGCCGGTTCTTGTCCGCTTGCTTGCCTTGTGTTTGATGGCTCCCTTGCCCGCCCTGTGCGCCGCCGCGCCCTTCGACGACAAGTTCCGCCAGCTGGAAGAACTGCTGCCCACGCCGAACAGCTACCGCACGGCCTCCGGCGCGCCGGGCCACGCCTACTGGCAGCAGCGCGCCGATTACGTGATCCGCGCCACGCTCGACGAAGCGCGCCGCGCCATCACGGCCAGCGAGCAGATCACCTATCACAACCGCTCGCCCGACAGCCTCGCGTATCTGTGGCTGCAGCTGGACCAGAACGGCTTGCGCCAGGATGCGGACCAGCGCCGCGTATTGAGCGCCCCGTCGCGCCAGGCCTGGCTGAGCGGCAACGAAGACGAAGCGCTGAAATTCGAGGACTTGCGCGCCATCCATGCGGGCCGCGAATTTGACGGCGGCTTCAAGCTCAGCGCCGTGAAAGCGGCCGATGGCAAGCCGCTGCCGTATGTGGTCAACCAGACCATGCTGCGCATCGATCTGCCGGTGGCGCTGGCGCCCGGCCAGAGCATTACGTTCAACATCGACTGGTCGTATCGGATCAATGACCAGAAGGTGCTCGTCGAGCGCTCCGGCTACGAGTATTTTGAAGACGACAAGAACACGATTTTTCAGATCGCGCAGTGGTTCCCCCGCATGGCCGCGTATTACGACGCCGTCGGCTGGCAGCACAAGCAGTTCCTCGGTTCCGGCGAATTCACGCTGGAGTTTGGCGACTACGAGTTGTACCTGACGGTGCCGTCCGACCACGTGGTGGCCGCCACGGGCGAACTGCAAAATCCTGCGGCCGTCCTGAGCGCGGCGCAGCGCGAGCGCCTGGCGAAGGCAAAAAACAGCGCTACGCCGCTGCTGGTGATCACCCCCGCCGAGGCGCTGGCGGCGGAAAAGGGCCGCGCGGCGGGCATGAAAACCTGGCACTTCAAGGCGGCCAACGTGCGCGACGTGGCGTGGGCCTCGAGCCGCAAGTTCATCTGGGATGCGCAGGGTTTGAATAGCGGCGGCAAGCGCGTGATGGCCATGTCGTATTATCCGAACGAGGGCAATCCGCTGTGGCAGCAGTACAGCACGCGCGCCGTGGTGCACGCGATCGAGCAGTACAACAAATACAGTTTCGACTATCCGTATCCGAATGCGATTTCCGTCAATGGCGCCGTGGGCGGCATGGAGTATCCGATGATTGCGTTCAATGGCGGACGCCCCGTGAAGGACAAGAAGACGGGGGAACTCACGTATTCGAAGACGACGAAATACGACCTGATCGGCGTGATCATCCATGAAGTGGGGCACAATTATTTCCCCATGATCGTCAACTCGGACGAGCGCCAGTGGACGTGGATGGACGAGGGCCTCAATTCCTTCCTGCAGTACCTGGCCGAGCAGGCGTGGGAAGAGCATTTCCCCTCCTGGAATGGCGAGCCGCGCAAGATCGTCGATTACATGCGCAGCCAGAACCAGGTGCCCATCATGACCAATTCCGAGTCCTTGCTGCAGTTCACGGCGAACGCCTACGACAAGCCGGCCACGGCTCTGAACATCCTGCGCGAAACCATCCTCGGGCGCGAACTGTTCGACTTCGCCTTCAAGCAGTACGCCGTGCGCTGGAAGTTCAAGCGCCCGACGCCGGCCGATTTTTTTCGCACTATGGAAGACGCTTCCGGCACGGACCTGGACTGGTTCTGGCGCGGCTGGTTCTATACCACCGATGCGGTCGACATCAGCATCGACGGCATCAGCGAATATGGCGTGAGCACGAAGAATCCCGAAGTCGAGAAAGCGTGGAAGAAGGCGCAGAAGGAGGCGCAGCCCATCTCGATCTCGGACCAGCGCAACCAGGTGCTGCCGAAGAAGGTCGATACCGATCCCGCGCTGAAGGATTTCTATAACCGGCACGATGAATTCACGGTCACCAACAAGGACCGCAACAGCTATGCGGAAGAGCAGGAAACGCTGGAGCCGTGGGAGCGGAAGCTGCTGGAACAGCGCAACATGGGCAAGCATCTGTACCTGGTCGACTTTTCGAATCTCGGCGGCCTGGTGATGCCGCTGATCCTGGAAATCGAACTGCAAAGCGGCAAGAAGCTCATCGAGCGCGTGCCGGCCGAAGTGTGGCGCTACGCGCCGCACAAAATCAGCAAGGTGATCATCACGGACGAACCGATGGTGGGCCTGGTGCAAGACCCGTACTGGGAGACGGCCGATATCGACACCAGCAATAACGCCTGGCCGAGAAAAATCACGCCGTCGCGTCTGGAGTTGTTCAAGCAGGACCGCGACAAGCATAACCTGATGAAGGATTTCAATACGCCGCTGAAGGCGCCCGAGGTCCAGCCGCAAGCCAAGGCAGAAGCAAAATAGGCAAACGGCGCCGGCCAGTCCGGCGCTTTTTTCTACCGGCCTGCGCCGGAAGTGCTATTCTGCGCGACGCCCCGGCGTACACGGACCGGGGCTTTCGCAAATCATTCAAAAGACGACCATGCAAACTTTGACCTTCCTGCGCGCGCTGGGCTGTGCGCTCCTTTGCCAGGTGACTCTGGCCGCGCACGCCGATCCCCTCAGCTACGCGCGCTACGACCAGGTGCGCACGCGCGACCTGCAGCTGGACCTGAAAGCCGACTTCAAGCAAAAGACGCTGTCCGGCTATGCCGAGCTGTCCTTGAACTGGATCGACCCGCAAGCGCGCACGCTGGTGCTCGATACGCGCGACCTGTCGATCGCCAAGGTGCAGGTACAGGACAAGCGTGGCGCCTGGCAGATGGCGCCGTACCAGCTGGACAAGGCCGACCCGGAAAAGGGCCAGGCGCTGCGCATCACCACCACGGGCCAGCCGGGCAAGGTGCGCGTCTACTATCACACGGCGCCGAACGCCATCGCGCTGCAGTGGCTCACGCCGCAGCAGACCATGTCGGGCAAGCTGCCGTTCATGTTCAGCCAGTCGCAAAGCATCAACGCCCGCTCGTGGGTGCCGTCGCAGGATACGCCGGCCGTGCGCTTTACCTACAGCGCGCGCATCGAGGCGCCGGCGGGCATGCGCGTCGTGATGAGCGCCGAGAACGACGAAAAGGCGACGGGCAAGGGCGGCTGGAAATTCCGCATGCCGCAGCCGATTCCATCGTACCTGCTGGCCATCGCCATCGGCGAACTGGAAGTACGCAAACTCGGTCCCCGCTCGGCCGTGTACGCCGAGCCGCCGCGCATCAAGGCGGCCGAATACGAGCTGGCCGATACGGAAAAAATGATCCAGGCGGCCGAAGCGCTGTATGGACCGTATGGCTGGGGGCGCTATGACATGATCGTGCTGCCGCCATCGTTCCCCTACGGCGGCATGGAAAATCCGCGCCTGACCTTCCTCACGCCGACCATGATCGCGGGCGACCGCAGCCTGGTCGACCTGATCGCGCATGAACTGGCCCACTCGTGGTCGGGCAACCTGGTCACCAACGCCTCGTGGAAGCACATGTGGCTCAACGAAGGCTTCACCACCTACGTCACGACGCGCATCGTCGAGCAGCTGTATGGCAGCGACGTGGCGCAGATGGGCGTGCAGGTCGACCAGGAAGAACTGGCCGCGTCGATCCGTGAATTGCCAGCCGCGAAAACGGCGCTGATCACGCGTGATGCGGACGCCAATCCCGCTGAAACCTATACGGACGACGGCATCATCTACCCGAAAGGCGCCTGGTTCCTGGCCACCATGGAGCGCCGTGCCGGCCGCGCCGTGTTCGACCCCTTCCTGCGCGGCTGGTTCGACCAGCATGCGTTCCAGAGCGTGACGACGGAGCAGTTCGTCGCCTACCTGCGCAAGAACCTGCTGGCGCAGCATCCGGACGTGATGCCGGAAGCGGAGCTCGAGGAATGGCTGTATGGCACGGGCGTGCCGGCCAGCGCGCAGCGCGTCGTCTCGCCGCGCCTGGCGCTGCTGGACCAGCACCGCGACGCCTGGCTGAAAGGCGAGCTGGCCACCAAGGACCTGGGCATGGACAAGTGGATCGCCATCGAATCGATGCACTTCCTGAACGACATCAACAACAAGGCCAGCGCGGCGCAATTGCGTGAGCTGGACCAGGTCTACGGCGTGGGCAAGAGCGGCAACAATGAAGTGGCCTACCGCTTCTATCTGGCCTCCGTGAACGCCGGCTACGACGTGCGTCAGCCCTTGCAGGCATTCCTGCTGAGCGTGGGCCGCCAGAAGTTCGTCGTGCCCCTGTACAGCGCCCTGATGAAGACGCCGCAAGGCCATGCCTGGGCCAAGGACGTGTATGCGCAGGCGCGCGAACGCTACCACCCGGTGACGCAGGAAAGCGTCGATAAACTGATGGCCGCGCAAGCGCATTGAACCTTTCTTTGGACATCCTGACCATGCCTACCATGAACCGCCTCGCCGCCGCCATCGTGCTGGCGTTTTCCGTCATTGCCGTGCCGGCGCTGGCCTTTGATGCCGCGCCCGCCGCCGCCGCAGCTACGGCGGCACCCGCGCCCGCCTTCGACCTGGACCGCGACGTCGCCATGGCCCTGAAGGTGTTCGACGTGCCGGGCATGGCGATTGCCATCGTCAAGGATGGCAAGGTCGTCACCGCCCAGGGTTTTGGCGTGCGTAAACTCGGCGAACCGGCCGCCGTCGATGCGCGGACCGTATTCGAAGTGGCATCGAACTCGAAGGGTTTTACGGCCGCCGCGCTGGCCATGCTGGTCGACGAGGGCAAGCTGGCCTGGGACGATCCCGTCACCAAGCATTTGCCCGGCTTCCAGATGCACGACTCCTACGTCACGGGCGCCATGACCATCCGCGATTTGCTGACGCACCGCAGCGGCCTGGGACTGGGCGCCGGCGACTTGCTGTGGTGGCCCACCACCACTTTTACCACCGACGAGATCATCGAGAAGCTGCGCTACATCCGTCCGGCCACGAGTTTTCGCAACAGCTATGCCTACGATAACCTGCTGTACATCGTGGCCGGCAAGATCATCGCCGACAAGGCGGGAAAAAGCTGGGGCGAGGCCATGCATGAGCGCATCCTGGCGCCGCTGGGCATGACGGGCACCACCACCAGCCTGGCTGAAAACGCGGGCAATCCCGACGTCGCCAATGCGCACAGCAAGATCGATGGCAAGATCACCGCCGTCAAATCGATGCCCGTGCCGAACGCCGTGGGCGCCGTCGGCATCAACACGAATGCGGAAGATATCGCCAAGTGGATGATGGTGTTGCTGGACGGCGGCAAGATCGCCGGCGTGCAGGGCAAGGACGGCAAGGAGGCGCGCCTGTTCAGCGAAAAACAGGGCCGCGAGATGTGGACGGCGCAAACGCCGATCAAGATCCCCGAGCCGAAACCGGCGCTGGCCGCGACCAAGCCGAACTTCAGTGCGTATGGCCTGGGCTTCCAGCTGCGCGACTACAAGGGCATGAAAGTGGCCATGCACGGCGGCGCGCTGCAGGGCTTTTATTCGCGCGTGGTGATGGTGCCGGAAGCGAAGCTGGGCGTGGCCATTCTGACCAATGCGGAAAATGGCGGTTCGATGACGGCGCTGCAATGGCGCATCCTCGACCACTACCTGCAGGCGGCGCCGTCGGACTGGCTGGCGCTGGTGGCCAAGGTGGAGCAGGAGCAGCACGCGGAAGAAGTGAAAAAGCAGGGCAAGGCGTCGGGTGCGCGCGCGGCGAAATCGCAGCCTTCGCTGCCGCTGGCGGCGTACGACGGCGAGTATGAAGACGCCTGGTACGGCAAGGTCGTGATCAAGCCGGAAGGGAAAAAACATATCCTCAGTTTTACGCGTACGCCGGACCTGACGGGCGAACTCGAACACTGGCAGCACGACACCTTCATCGTGCGCTGGAAGGAGCGCAACTTCAACGCGGACGCCTACGTGACGTTCTCGCTCAATCCCGATGGCAGCATCGACCGGGTGAAGATGGCGCCCGTGTCGGCCGAGACGGATTTCAGCTACGACTTCCAGGACCTGAGCCTGGTGCCGGTGAAGCCGAAGGACGCGAAGAAATAAAGGGTCGATACCAAAACCGCAGCCTGGGCTGCGGTTTTTTTTCGCCTGTTTCCATGCAAATGCGCGGCAGGAGGGCGGCGGGCCGGTTTTTATTTCATGAAAAGGGATGAAAAAGAAACGTTATCTTGATTTCTTGTTTGCGTATTTATTAACTTTTCAGGGTGATACTATTTCTATGCGCCATATGCCTGGAGGCCGATGAATGCGGGCGGCTGGCGCTTGTGCCATGTTTTTTATAACGACTCAACTCTTGGGAATGGGATAAAAATGATCAATGTGAAAAAAGCCGTCTTTGTCTTTTGCGCCGCCGTCGGTTTTGCCGGCGCCATCAGTTCTTCCGCATATGCCTTGCCATCGCGCGAAACCTGCGAGGAAGCCTACACCGCGTGCGTGGTGGACGGCGATGCCAGCTCCTGCACTCTGGTCAAGCGCCTGTGCGGCGTGTACGGCATCCACCTGTAAGCCGGCAGCCGCATCCCGGATCGGGCGGCGCGCCGCAGTGGCGCGCCGCCATTTGCCTGATTATGGCTTGACGAACTTCAAGGTCATGCGGTCGCTCTCGCCGATGGCCGTGTATTTGGCCCGCTCCACATCCTTGTTGGCGTAAGTGGGCGGCAGCGCCCAGACGCCGCCCTGGTGGTCCGCCGTATCTTTCGGATTGGCGTTGATCTCCGACTTGGCCGCCAGCTTGAAGCCCGCGCCTTCGGCCAGCTTGATCACATACGCTTCGTGCATGTAGCCGCTGCTGGCGGTGGCATCCTGCGCCTTGTTCGCCGGCAGGCGGTGCTCGACGACGCCGAACACGCCGCCCGGTTTCAGGCTGTCATACACTTCCTTGAACAGGGTCTGCATGCCTGCTTCGCCGATCGGTATCCAGTTGTGGATATTGCGGAAGGTGAGCACCATGTCGGCCGTGCCTTTCGGCGCGATGCGGTAGGTGGCGGGCGGCGCGAAGGCGCCGATTTCCACCTTACCGAAGGCGGCCGGATTGGCGTCGAGCTTTTGCTGGAAGCGCGCCGCGCCACGGCGCGCGCCTTCGCTGGCGGATTGCGGGTCGTTGCCGGCGGCGATCAGCTTGCCATTGTCGCGCAGGTAGGGCGCCAGGATCTCCGTGTACCAGCCGCCGCCGGGCGCCAGTTCCACCACCGTCATGGTCGGCTTGATGCCGAAGAAGGTCAGCGTTTCATACGGGTGGCGGGCGCTGTCGCGCAGCGCATTGGCCGGCGTGCGCGCACTGCCGGCGATGGCCGCCTTCAGGGCCGCGTCGCCCGTGTCTGCGGCCAGCGCCGCGCCGCTGCCGCCACAGGCCAGCATGACCGTCAGGGCCGCGGCCAGGGATACTCGCTTCATCATCATCTGCTCCATGCGTGATTGGATCGGTTGGTAACTTGGTGGCGATCGCCATCAATGCCGATCATCGGTCAAGCACGCCGGCCGGTCAAGCGGATTCCGTACCCCATGCGGCGGCATACGCGGGCATGTCGCTGGTGTTGAGCGCATCGGCGATGGCCGCGCCACGGCCGTGCGTAAACGGCAGTTCGCCCGTCCAGACGGCATGCGCCATGTCGTCCGCGTCGTCGAGCGGGCCGCCCTGGCGCCGCTTGACGGCATATTCGTCGAGCGCGATGCGCAGCACGCTGGTGGCCGCGTATTCCTTGGCGCTGCCGCCGCGCACGTGCGCCAGGCGTCCCGGCGCCAGCTTGTTCATCAGCGCATCCATGGCCGCATGCTGCTGGCCGATATCGCTTACTTTTTCAAACTGCCCGTAAACCATCGCCGAACGGTAGTTCATCGTGTGGTTGAAGGCGGAGCGTGCCAGCACCAGGCCGTCGAGATGGGTGACGGTCACGCAGACGTCGCTGTCTTGCAAGCGCTTGAGCATGCGGCTGCCGTTCGAGCCATGGATGTACAGGTGGCCATCGATGCGCCAGCAGGCGGTCGGGATGCAATGGCTGCCCTTGTCGTCGTGGAAGGCGATATGGCACAGGTAGGCGGCATCGAGGATGGCGTACAGGGCGGCTTGCTCGTAGCTGGCCAGTTCGGCGACGCGGCGCACGCGGGTACGGGGGCTGGGAGGCAGGGCGGGTGTGGTCATGGCGGGAATCCGGTTGGTTGAAGAAGCAGGCCGCACTATAATCGGCATCTGGCCCTGAAAAAAGATCCAGAACTGACAAATAATATAGAGCCACGATGAAAGGGGCGCATGGATTTCGCTTTGCTGCTGGGCGCGTTCGAGCGCACACACCGCGAGCGGGGCTGGCCGCGCCAGCGCCTGCTGCATGAATGCCTGCGCGCGGCGATCCGCGGCGGTCAGCTGGCGCCCGGCACGCGCCTGGCCGCCACGCGCGTGCTGGCGGCCGAACTGGGAGTGGCGCGCAATACCGTGCTGTACGCCTACGAGCAATTGGCCAGCGAAGGGTTTGTCTTGCCGGACCGGAGCGGCACTGTCGTCGCCGGCGGCGCCGGCGTGCCGGCAGCATCGCCGGTGAGCGGTGGCCAGGATGGCTTGTCGCGCCGCGCCCGGCATTTGCGCGGCGTGTCAGGACAGGATGCCGGCGCTGCGCTGGTGTTTCCCGCCGACGCCATGGGCGCCTTCGCGCCTGGCGTGCCGGCGCTCGACGAATTTCCGCTGGCGCAGTGGCGGCGCATGCTGGAGCGCGCGTGGCGCGCGCTGACGCCGCGCCAGCTCAATTACGGCGACCCTGCCGGCGAGCCGCAGCTGCGCATGGCCATCGCCGACCACTTGCGCGCCGCGCGCGGCGTCGTCTGCGATGCGGGCCAGGTGTTCATCACGGACGGCACGCAGAGCAGTCTCGATGTCTGCCTGCGCGCCTTTGCCGACCAGGGCGACACCCTGTGGATCGAACATCCCGGCTACGGCGGCGCGCTGGCGGCGGGTCGTGGCGCCGGCCTGCAGGTGACGGGCATCGCCGTCGACATGGATGGCATCGCGCCGACGGATGAAGACTGGCGCGCCACGCCGCCACGGCTGATCTACACGACGCCGTCGCACCAGTATCCGACGGGCAGCGTGCTCAGTCCCGCGCGCCGCATGGCGCTGCTCGAACGCGCGCGCGGGGCCGGAGCGCTGATCATCGAAGACGATTACGACAGCGAGTTTCGGCATGGCGGACCGCCCCTGGCGGCCATGCAGGGACTGGTGGCCGACGCGCCCGTCGTGTATCTGGGCACCTTCAGCAAGACCATGTTTCCCGCCTTGCGCATCGCCTTTATCGTCGTGCCGGCCGCGCTGGCCGGGGCCTTCGCGCAGATGCAGGCGCAGGGCGCCGCGCGTGGCCGCGTGGCGGAACAGCTGGCGCTGGCCGAGTTCCTGCGCAGCGGCCTGTTTGCGCGCCATGTGCGACGCATGCGCAGGCTGTACCGCCAGCGCCGCGACGCCCTGGGCGAGGCCTTGCAGCGCCATGCGTGCGCGGGCGCGGCCATCCATGGCGGCACGGCCGGCATGCACCTGGCGCTGCGTTTTCACGATAGCGCATGGGATGACCTGGCGCTGAGCCGCCGCGCCGCACAGGACGGCATCGTGGCGCTGGCGCTGTCCGCGCACGGCACGGGAGACGGGGCGGGCTGGAACGGTTTCCTGCTCGGTTATGCGCAGGTGCCGGCCGAACACATGGATGGCCTGGCGCGCCGCTTGGGCGCGCTGCTGCCGGCGTGATGCGGCGCTACTGCTGGTCCAGCATCCACTGCTTCAAGCCGTTGACCCAGTTCTTGGCGGGCAGGTTGAACTGCTTCTTGATGGTGGCGGCGCGTTCATATAGCTCGCTGAAGTCGAGCGATGGCGATTTTTTGAAGGCCAGCACGACGATGTTTTCGTCTTCCATTTCCGGCACCCAGACGACGGCGTCGAAGACCAGTTCCATCGCCTGCAGGTTCTTGTCGTAGTTGGGGAAGTCGCCGAAGACATTCGTGCACATGATGCCGTCGTCCGTCAGGCAGTCGAAGCAGGCCTGGTAGAACTCGGGCGTGTCGAGCACGGGGCCGCGCGCGTCTTCGTCGTACAGGTCCACCTGCAGCGCGTCGACCGTGCCATGGTTGGCCGGGTCGAGCACGAAATCGAGCGCATTCATTTCGCGCACGTCGAGGCGTGCGTCGTTCGGCGGCAGCGCGAACTGGGCGCCGCAGATGGCGATCACGTTCGGATTGAGTTCGATGGCCGTGACCGTGGCGTCGGGAAAGCGGCGGTAGCTGAACTTGGTCAGCGCGGCGCTGCCCAGGCCCAGCTGCACGATGCGTTTGGGCTGCGTCTTGAACAGCATCCACATCATCATCATCTGCACGTATTCGAGCTCGATGGCGTCCGGTTTGTCCAGGCGCATGGCGCCCTGCACCCACTTGGTGCCCAGGTGCAGGTAGCGGATGCCGCGGTGTTCGGTGGTGGTGGCGGGCGGGTGGCCCGGGTGGCTGAAAGCGGTGTTGCTGGTGGAGATAAAATCGGTCGTCATGCGTCAGTGTAGCAGCCGCCAAAGAAAAAGACGCCGTGGCGTCTTTTGGGTGGTGCGTTCAAGACTGCTTGCGGCGTCGCGCCAGGAAGCCGAGTATGCCCAGGCCGGCCAGCAGCATGCCATAGGTTTCCGGTTCAGGAACGGGCGCCAGGTTCAGGTTGAAGACGCCGCCATAGCTGCCGCCCTTGGTGTTGCCGATCACGGTGAGGACCAGCGGACCATTGAACAGGATGCTCGTCGGCGCCAATACTTCGCCCTGGGCATAGCCAAACACGGTAGGGCCGCCAAAGCCGCTTAGCGAAATGCCGTTCAGATTGGCGCTGGTGAAGCTGATGGAGGAACTGTCCGAACCCGTGACAGACAGGTTGGCCAGGAAGGCTTGCGCAGTGGAACCGAAGGTCGCGTTGGGAGTGAACGTAAAGGTATCGGTAAAGTCGCCGAGGGGACTGGGCACGGCGTTGAAGCCGCTGGTCCACAGATTGCCCGTGGTGTTGACGAGGTTGACGATGTAGTCGGCGGCGCTGGCGCTGCCGATGGAGGCAGCGCTGAGGACTGCCGCTGCGATGAGTGATTTTAATTTCATGTTGATCCCCGCGAAAAGACGATTGATGTTTCAAAAAAACCGTACCGCGCTGATAAATTATCGCCAAGACAATTCGTTGTCAATGAGCTATTTTTATATCATTATGCAAACTTAAATAGCTTATTTCTAACACACGGGCATGGCGCTCGTGAAGTTGCAATATTGGACATTGTAATTGTTAATATCGCACTGAAAATAAATCACGGATAATGTGATTTAAAAATCGTTATACAAGGAACTAATTTCTGTCCAGCAAAGGAAGAATCAGGGTCACGGCCAGGCCGCCGTCCTCGCGGTTGGCCAGGGTGATGCGTCCGCCGTGGGCTTCGGCGATTTCGCGCGCCAGGGCCAGGCCCAGTCCCGTGCCGCTGCGCTTGGTGGAGTAAAACGGCACCAGCGCGTTTTCCAGCACGGCGCCGCTCATGCCCGGCCCGCGGTCGCGCACTTCGATGCGCAGCTGCCCTTGCGCCTGACTGACGTGCAGGCCGATATGCTGGAGCTTGGAGCCGGATTCCAGCGCATTCTTGAGCAGGTTCAGCAGCGCCTGCTGCATTTGCGCCGCATCGAACACGGCAGCCTGCGCTGGCGGCGGACCGTCGAGCGTGAAGGCCGCTTGCGAGGCCAGGCTGTCGAGGAAGGGTTGCCATTCGCACGGCGCCAGGCGCGGCGCGGGCAGCTTGGCAAAGCGCGCATAACCGAGGATGAAGGTTTCCAGGTGGCGCGTGCGCTCCTCGATGGTGGCGAGGATTTGCGGCAGGCGCTCCGTCTGGCCGCGGCGCACCAGCTCGGCGCCGGAATGGGCCAGCGAGGCCAGTGGCGCCAGCGAGTTGTTGAGCTCATGGCTGATGACGCGGATGACCTTTTTCCAGGTTTGCACTTCCTGGCGCCGCAGCTCCAGCGTCAGCTGGCGCAGCAGCAGCAGTTCGTGCTTGCGTCCGTTCAGGCTGAAGCTGCGCCGCGCCAGGTGGTACACCTCTTCCTGTTCCCCTTCTCCGCTGGTAAACAGGCCGTCGTGGCGGCGCGCCAGCGCTTCGGCCAGGGCCGGCGCCGCCTCGCGCACGATGTCGGCCAGGTGCTGCCCTTCGAGCCGGCGGCCGTGGTGCAGCAGCTGGCGCGCGGCCAGGTTGGCGTAGACGATGGCGCTGCCCTCGGCCACCAGCAGCATGGCCACCGGCGTGTTTTGCACCATGGTGTCGAGCAGCAGTTCGCGCTGCACCAGGTCCAGGCGCTGCTTGCGCAGCACGTCGCCCAGCGCATTGTGCGCTGCCACCAGGTCGGCCAGTTCATCGTTCTGCGGCCAGCGCAGGCTGAAGCCGAAGTCGCCGTCCTGGTAGCTGGCGACCGTGCCGCTCAAGGCGCGAAACAGCGACAGCATCGCCTGCAGTTGCGCGCGGATGGTAATGACGGCCACCGGCAGCACGCACAGCAGGGTACCGGCCAGCACCAGCAGCGGCTGGCCTGGCAAAAAATGCGCGAGCAGCAGGGCGATGACGATGCCCAGTACCAGCAAGGTGACGATCAGCGCCGTCCAGCGCGTGAGCAGGGAGAGGCGCATGGGGTGGCAGGCCATCAGCCGCGCGCGATGCCCAGGCGCTCCATGCGCCGGTACAGCGCCTGGCGCGACAGCCCCAGCTCCTGCGCCGCCTGCGCCACCACGCCATGCGCGCGCGCGAGCGCCGCGCTGACGCTGTCGCGGTCCGGTTCCGTCGCGGCATCCTGCGTCACGCTTGGCGATGCCGCACCGGCCAGCGGCAAGCCCGTGTCCTGCGCGCCGATCACCGGGCCGGGCGTCAGCAGGCTGGCGCGCTGCATGACGTTTTTCAGTTCCCGCACATTGCCCGGCCAGCCGTGTGCCAGCAGGGTGGCCTGCGCCTGCGCGTCCAGGGCTTTTGCGCTGCCCAGGAAATGCCGCGCCAGTACCAGGATGTCGAGCGGGCGCTGGGCCAGCGGCGGCAGGCGCAGTTCGATCACGTTCAGACGGTAGAACAGGTCTTCGCGAAACGTGCCGGCCTTGATCATCGCCGGCAGGTCGGCGTTGCTGGCGCTGATGACGCGCACTTTCACTTGCCGTTCGCGGTTCGATCCGAGGCGCTCGAAGCGTCCCGTTTCCAGCACGCGCAGCAGTTTCATTTGTCCGGCCAGCGGCAGGTTGCCGATCTCGTCGAGGAACAGGGTGCCGCCGTCGGCCGCGTCGAACTTGCCGTCGCGCGCGCGCGTGATGCCGGTATAGGCGCCCGCTTCGGCGCCGAACAGTTCGGCCTCGATCAGTTCCACCGGCACGGCGCCGCAATTGAGCACGACGAAGGGGCCGCCGGCGACCTGCGAATTGGCTTGCACGATGGCGGCGATGCGTTCCTTGCCGCTGCCGTTCGGCCCCGAAATGAGCACGGGCACGTCGGCGCGCGCCACCTGGCACGCCAGGTGCACCACTCTTTCGGTGGCCGGGTCTTGCCACACCATGCCGCGCAAGTCGAAGTCGTGTTCCAGGGCGTGGCGCTGGCGCTGCTCGGCCACCACGCGCTGGCGCAGCGCGCGGTTGGCCTGCCCCAATTCCAGCAGATTCTGCACGCTGGCGATCAGGCGCCGGTCATCCCAGGGCTTGGCCAGGTAGTCGGCCGCGCCGGACTTGATCAGCTCGACGGCCGCGTCGAGCTGGGTCCATGCCGTCAGCAGGATCACGGGCAGGTCGGGGTAGCGCGCGCGGATGGCGTGAAACAGCGCGCCGCCTTCCTCGCCCGACGTGGTGTCGGCCGTGAAGTTCATGTCCTGCACCACCAGGTCGATGGCGTGGCGCTCGAGCAGGTGCAGACCTTCCTCGGGCGAAGCGGCGCGCATGGCGTCGATCTCGTGCAGGGAGAACAGCACGTCGAGGGCGATGGCCACGGCGGCATTGTCGTCAATAATCAATACGGTAGGCATGCGCGCAGCATATCACTGAGGTGCGAGCTCAGGTACTGCGCGTGGCGGTGGCCGGCGAAATGCTGGCCGCGCGCCATGCCGGGCCGTACACGGCGCCCACGCCCAGCAGCCAGAACACGAGGGCACCGGCCAGCAGATAACCGGGCGGCAGGCGCGCCATTTCCAGCTGGCTCACCAGCAACTGGTTCAAGCCCAGTGCCAGCAGCACGCCGCACGCCACGCCGACGCTGGTGATCATGAAATTCTCCGTCAAAAAATAGCGCAGGATGTCGATGCGGCGCGCACCCAGCGCGCGCCGCACGCCGATCTGCTTCCTGCGCTGCGTCACCCACAGGCTGGCAATGCCGACGATGCCGCTGGCGGTGACCAGCAGCAGCAGGGTCGAGACGGCGATCAGCATCCAGGACAGGCCGCGGTCGGCCCGGTAGCGCAGCTGGCGGTGCCGCTCCAGGGTGTCGATACGCACCAGCAGGCGGTCGCTGCTGGCGCTGCGGATGGCCTGTTCCGCCTCCTGCATCAGGCGGTCGCGCTGGCCCGGCTCTGCGCGCACCGCATACAGCAGCGAATCGCGTCCGCCCGTCAGGCGCGCCGGCATCAGGATCGAGTATTCTCCTTCGGGCCTGAGCTGGCCGACCTGCGTCTGCAGCCGTTCGACAATGCCGACCACGCGCAGCTCGGGATCATCGGCGCCGGTGCCCTTGTACAGCGTCTTGCCGACAAAGCTGGTTTCGCCGGGCCAGATTTTTTGTGCGGCCGCCAGCGTCACGATGGCCACCTTGGGATAGCTGTCGTCGACATCTTCGTCGATCTCGGACACTTCGTCGGGGAGAAAATCGCGTCCTTCCACCAGCTTCAAGCCATAGGTCTTGACGAGGGCATCCGGGGTGACATAGGTCGAAATGTTGGCGCTGGGCGTGACCTGGCTGCGCTTGGCCGACACGCTGGTGGAGTTTCCGGAGCGCGACAGCACCGCCTGCGACGTCTGCGCCACCGACAGTACGCCCGGCAGTGCGCGCAGCAGGGCCGCCTGGCGCTTTTGTTCGGACAGCTGGCGCTGGTGGCTGCCGCGCTCCATGTTCTGGATATGGACATAGAAAATGTCGTTTTCAGCGGCCACGCCGGTGGGCCGCGCGGCCACGGCCTGGCGCAGGTTGACGATGTACAGGGCGTTGGCCAGGATGGCCAGGCTGATCGCGATCTGCACGGCCACCAGGACGGCGCCGGTTTTGCTGCGCATCAGCGCCGACAGGATGGGACGGATTTCCATGCTGGACCTCATAGTGAAGAAGTGGGTGTCATTGGGACTTGAGCTGGATCGCCGGCGTCACCTGGCAGGCGCGCCAGGTGGGCAGCAGGCCGGCCAGCAGGGCGGCCAATACCGACATGGCAAACGTCAGCAGCAGCATCGGCACATCCATGTGCGCCACGGTGCCCAGTTCCTCCGACTGCTGGCTGACCACGGCCAGCGCGCCAAACGCCAGCAGCAGGCCGATCACGCCGCCGGCCAGGCCGATCACCCCGCTTTCGATCAGGAACTGGCGGAAGATATCGCGCCGCGTGGCGCCCAGTGCGCGGCGGATGCCGACTTCGCTGGCGCGCACGGAAAACTTCGCCAGCAGCAGGCCGATGGTGTTGACCAGGCACAGCAACAGAAAGCCGAAGGCCAGCCAGGCCGCCAGCCTGTTGTCGTTGTCGACCACCTGCAAGTGGCGCATCCATTCGTTCAGGTCGTACAGCCGGTTGGGGGCGTTGCGCGGCATGCGTCCCAGCTTGCGCTGCTCGCCCGCATAGG
Source organism: Janthinobacterium sp. GW456P (assembly GCF_002127655.1). GTDB lineage: Bacteria > Pseudomonadota > Gammaproteobacteria > Burkholderiales > Burkholderiaceae_D > Janthinobacterium. The sequence continues at coordinate 166,623 of NZ_NEHB01000010.1, read as the reverse complement.
CATCGAGGTATTGCTGCAGCTGGCCACGCTCGCCGCTGCTGGCCATTTCGAACCAGAACTGCAGCCAGGTGCAGCCCGAGGCGAGCCGGCCCTGGTAGCCGGGTGCGTTATTGTCGCCATTGCAGCTCATGCCGCCATCGTGGTCGGTTTCGTGGCGGATCGCGCTGGCAAACGGAATGAAGAATTCGTCTTCCGCGCCGAAGGCGCCCTTGCTGCCGATAATGTGATGGGCACGCGGCACCACGTCCCAGGTTGCCAGCACCCCCGTCACCAGATAGGGACGGCCCAGCACCGTGACGCGCTGGCCGACCGGGTTGCTTGTGCCCACCAGTTTTTCGGCCAGCGCGCGGCTCAGCACGATGACGTCGGCACCGCTGGCATCATCGGCATCGCTCCAGGGCTGACCGTACAGGAAGGGGGCTTCGAACATGCTGAAGAAGTCGCGCGTGGGCGCCATGCCCTGGGAGTTGAAGGAGCCGAGATCCTTGCGCGCCGGTTCGACCGGACCGGCCACGCCGTACATGACGGTGCGGCGCACTCCCACCTTGCTGTCCATGAAATTGCGCGCATCGATATAGCTCATCTGGGCTTGCGAAAAACCCGGTTTTTCTCCGGGCACGTAGCCTTTGACGGGCAGGATGTCGATCATCGGCACGAACATGCGGTCGCTCTTGTGCGGCAGCGGATCGCCCGACATGGCGTGCAGGATGGTGACGGTGGACACGCTGGCGGCCACGCCGACGGCCAGGGTCAGCACCATCAGCGCGGTCAGGGCGCGGTTGCGGCGCAGGCTGCGCAGGCCCAGCGTGAAATAGTAGCGGAACATGTGCTCTCCTTACGCGGTCACGGGGTGCTGCGGCTTGGCCGACAGCGAGGCGCGGTGCTGCACCAGGTCCGACACCTGGCCGTCGATGATGTGCACGTTGCGCTGGCTGCGCAGCGCCAGTTCCGGATCGTGCGTGACCATCAGGATGGTGGTGCCTTGCGCATTGATTTCTTCCAGCAGCTCCATCACGCCGCGCGCCATCTGCGTATCGAGGTTGCCCGTCGGTTCATCGGCCAGCAGCAGCTTGGGCGAGCCGGCCAGCGCGCGCGCGATCGCCACGCGCTGCTGCTGGCCGCCCGACAGTTCGGCCGGATAGTGTTTCATGCGCGATGCCAGGCCGACCTTGGCCAGCGCTTCCTCGATGCGCTCCTTGCGCTCGGCGCGGTTGAAGCCCCGATAGCGCAGCGGCACATCGACGTTGTCGAACAGCGACAGGTCGGGGATCAGATTAAACCCCTGGAAGATGAAGCCGAGCTTTTCATTGCGCAGGCGCGAGCGGGCATTGTCGTCCATGCCCCTGACGTTGACGCCGTCGAGGATGTATTCGCCGTCGGTGAATTCCTCGAGCAGGCCGGCGATGTTCAGAAAGCTCGTCTTGCCCGAGCCGGACGGGCCCGTGACGGTGACGAATTCACCTTGTTGCACGTGAATGTCGAAGCCGCGCAGCGCGTGGGTTTCGATCATGTGGGTGCGGTAGACTTTGCTCAGGTTTTGCATGCGCAGCATGGAGGGCCTCTTGTGGGAGTGAGATGAATGAGATTGCGTTGAATTCAGTTGAGCGAAACGCGGGCGGCGTTCGCGAAGTTTTCCGTGCCGGCGACGACCACCTTGTCGCCCAGTTTCAATCCAGCGAGGATTTCCACGGCCGTCACGCTGGTCGCACCCAGCCTGATCGGCGTACGGATGGCCACGCCGTCGCGCACGACGTAGGCGAAGCGGCCGCCTTCGGCTTCGACGAAGGAGCCGCGCGCCAGCATCAGCACATTCGGTTTTTCATCGATCAGCAGGCGCGCCGCCACGCGCTGGTTCTGGCGCAGGCCGGCCGGCTGCTCGCCGTCGAAACGCACGCGCGCCAGCACCTGGTTTTTCACCACTTCGGGCGACAGCGCCGACAGCTTGCCCGTCGCGCGGATGGCGCCCGTTTCGATCTCGGCGCGCATGCCCAGGCCCATGTCGGCCACATAGGTTTCCGGCACCTCGAGTTCGACTTCCAGCTGCGACAGGTCGACCAGGGTCATCAGCGCTGTATTGGCTTGCACCACGCTGCGGTTGGCCACCGACAACGTGCCGATGAAGCCGTTGACGGGCGCGCGCACGGTCAGCTCGTCGACCCTGCGCTGGGCGTTGTCGCGGCTCAGACGCTGGCGTTCGAGTTCATTGCTTTTCGTTTTCAGGGCCAGGCTCACGTCTTCGCTTTCCAGTCCGGCCGCCTGCGAGGCGTGCCGGCTGCGGATATCGGCCGAATTCAAGGCATCCTTGGCCTTCTGGTAGTCGATCTTGGCGATGATGCCCACCTGCGCCACGCTTTCATAGCGTTCCAAGGTGCGCTGCGCCGACAGGCGTTCTATTTCCGCCGTATCGGCTTCTCGGCGCGCCAGCAGTTTCTGCTTTTTGGCCAGGATCTGCTGGCGCGCCACTTCCGCCTCCAGCTGCTGCACGCTCGACTGCTCGCGCTTGAGGGCGTCGGACAGGTCCGGCGACTCCAGCACGGCCAGGATATCGCCCTTTTTCACCGTGTCGCCCGCCTTCGCCTTCAGCGTGACGGTGGCCACCGTGGTCGAATACAGGGTGGGGCTGATCGAGGCGACCACGCGGCCCGTGACGGCGGCGTCGCGGATCAGGGTGCCGCGCGTGACGTCGGCGATGCGCAGGCGGCTGCTGTTGACGGAATGCTCGCTGTTGCGCCAGCCGGCAACGGCAGCGACGGCAGCGCCGATGACGATGACGGCGCCGGCCAGCAGCAGGGCGCGTTTCTTGTGGCGCTGGCCCGGCGGGGCGGACAATACGGCGTCTTGAGAGGAAGTGTCGCGGATCATGGTCATGTCTCGTGAAGGATCACTTTTCCAAAGCACGATCCATGCCAATGATTAAGTCGTTGATTTGCATGGGAAAAAATTCAGGCGTCCGGCTGTCCGCCGTGTCCGCGCCGTCCGCCACGTGTCCGCGCGCGCCGTCCGGGCAAGGCAGTGATCGATATATCTTGATAATCTGTCAATCGACCTGATCTGTTGCTCGCAGTGATGGCGCGCCGCGCCATGCTGGCTACCTTTCTGGAGCATGATGCCTGCCTCGCCCCTCAAACAGCCCCCGTTTGCCACGCTAAAACACTGGCTGCGCCAGTTCGCCAGCCTGCCCGAGCCGCTTGAATACGATTATCCCTTTGCCGCCAGCGACATTGCCATGTTGCACAGCATCGACGGTGGCTTGCCCCAGCTCGACAGGCAGACATGGGATGAAATGCTGCTCGACGACTACCATGCGCAACTGGCTACGCAGACCAGCATTCTTGGCCAGCAGCGATTGCATCAGCACCTGGCCAGCGGCACGGAAAACACTGCGTCGCGCGCGCGCATCGCCGCACTGCTGGCGGCCCCCGCACAGCAGGCCGAGCTCGAACACGCCATGCTGCCGCTGCGCACGGCCGATATGGAAGTCGCGGCGCTGCTGTGCGGCCCGCCGCCGCCAGCGCCGCCGTGGTGGAGCCGCTGGCTGCTGCTGCCGACCCTGGCACTGCTGGTGTCGCTGCTGGCCGCATGGCTGGTGGCGCCCCTGGCGTGGGCCGTCGCGGTGCCCGTCTGGTTGTTGCTGATGGCCTTGCAGATGCGCTTGCATGACCGCTGCAAGCCGTGGGAGCGCAGCGTCTACACCTTGCAGCAGATACTGCTGGTGCATGGCCGCCTGGCGGCGCTGGCGTCGCCATTCACGGCGGCGCTGCGCGAAGGCGGGCGGGCCGCCGGCGTGATCAGCCGCCAGATCACGCCAATGCGCTGGATCAAGATGATTCCTCTGCTGAGCGAGTATGACGACTGGCTGATGCTGGGCAATATTCGCCGCTATTTTCACAGCCTGCGCGTGGTGCGGCGCGAACGCGCCTTTTTGCGCCAGAGTTTCCTGCTGCTGGCGGACCTGGACGCGGACCTGGCCCTGGCGCGCCACTTGCGCGGCCGCCCGCAGTTCTGCTGGGCGCAGGCAGCAAACGCGCGGCGCCTGTCGTTCGATGCCATGGTGCATCCGCTGCTGGACGGCGCCGTGCCGCTATCGCTGCGCCTCGATGGCCGCGGCGCCTTCATCTCGGGACAGAATGCCGTCGGCAAGAGCACCTTGCTGCGCGGCGTGGGCCTCAATCTGATCAGCGCGCGGGCCTTCGGCTTTTGTTATGCGCAGGCGGCCAGCGTGCCGATGGCGCCCCTGTATTCGAGCATGCAGAACGAAGATTCGCTCGATGGCGGCGAAAGTCTCTATATCGCCGAACTGCGGCGCGCGCGCGAACTGCTGGCGCTGGCCGAGGGCGGCGCGCCGGCGCTGTTCCTGATCGACGAGATTTTCCGCGGCACCAACCACCTCGAATCGGTGGCGGCGGCCGCCGCCGTGCTGCATACGCTGGCCGCGCAGCACCTGGTGATCGTCTCGTCGCACAACCTGGTGCTGGGGCCGCTGCTGGAAGACTGCCTGGCGCCCTGGTGCGTGCAGCGCGACGTCCATGGCGCCTTGCGGCTGGCGCCCGGCGTGCTGCAGGCCACGAACGGCATCGCCCTGCTGGCGCAGCGCGGCTTTGGCCCCGCCATCGAAGACAAGGCGGGACGCGTCTTCGACTGGCTCAGCACGCACATGGCGCAACCGGCCGATTGCCGCGGCGTGCTCGAACGGGCCTGATGGCCGGCCTTATTTATCCTGCTTTTCCGGCGTGCTCTTGTCGATCACTTCGCGGCAATCGCCGCGGATGATGGCGTTGTCGTAGTTGGTCCAGCCGTAGCTGTCGACGTAGCGCTTGTGCTGCTTGAAGCGGGGGCTGACGATGCTCCATTCGGGCTGTTCGCCGGCAAAGCGGATGTCGCCCAGGTCGAGCAGGGTGTGGAACATGTTTTCCGTCGACAGGCGCGCCTTCTGATGGCGCCGCAGCTGCGTCACCTTGTCCGGGTAGTGCTGCTGGAATTGCGGCGAATACCAGACGAAGGCGGGCACGTGGAATTCGAACTGCGTGTTGTGCCCGTGGAAGGCCAGGCGGCAGCTGCCGTCGTACAGCGTCTGGCCGTGGTCGGCCACGTAGACGAGCGAGCTGCGCAGGGCAGTGCGCTGGCCATCGTCCTTCAGCATGCCGATCACGTTCGACAGGAACCAGTCCGTGTACAGGATGGAGCTGTCGTAGCTGTTGTTGAGCTGCGGCTTGATGGCCGTGTCCGTGTAGACGGGCTTGTCGACGCCGAACAGCGACGGCTGCCACTTGTCGAACGATTTCGGATAGCGCTGGCTGTAGTTCCAGTGGCTGCCCAGCGTGTGCAGCACGATGAGTTTTTTCGGCGCCGGGTCGGCCAGCGCATTTTTGAACGGATCGAACAGGATCTGGTCGAAGTTCGAACTGTGGGTAAAGCCGCCCAGGTTCAGGAATTGCACCACGTCCGCTTCCTTGGCAAAGACGGACACGGGCGTATCGAACTGGCCGAACGAGATCTGGTTCGACAGCCAGTAGGTCTTGAAGCCCGCTTCCTTGTAGGCGGTGAGGAAGGATTTTTCCGAGAAGCCATCCTTGAGGCTTTGCGTGGCCGGCTTGCGCGAGATGATGACAGGCACGGACAGGCGCGTGGCGGAAACGGCCGTGATGACGTCGGCCAGCGGCACCAGGTTGCTTTCCTGTTTCAGCAGGGGATTGGTGTCGCGTTCGTAGCCGTTCAGGCTCCAGCGGTCGTAGCGCGACGATTCGCCGATCACCATGACCACCACTTCCGGATGGGGATCGGGCTGTTGCTGGAGCGCGCCGAAACGGAAGGTGCTGCTTTTCCGTCCCAGTTCGGCCAGATACCGACGCTCCTTGTAGAAATCGAAGCCGCGCGCGGCCAGGCCGAAGGGCCAGGAATTGCTGACGGTGTCGAAGGCGTAGGGCAGGCGCGCCCAGTGGGGCAGGCTGGGCCAGCCCAGGCCCGTTTCATCGGCGCCGGCGATGCTGGCGTTTTCCGGCTTGCTGCTTTCCTCTTCTTCCTCGGCCGTCTCGTCGTCGGCCGAGCTGGCGTCGCCGAAGCCGGAGGCGCCCGCCTTGCCGCTGGCCGACGGCGCGCTGGCCTTGGCGGACGCGCTGGCGCTGTGCACGGCCTTGGCCTCGAAGCCGAATTCGTAGCCATACCACCAGAAGCCGCCCAGCAGGAGCAGCAGCACGAAGGCGGCCGGGCGCGTCTTGCCGCGCCAGTCCAGGCCGCGCGTGCGCGTGGCCGCATACCAACTCAGGGCGCACCAGGCGATCACGCCGAGCATGACGGCACCCATCAGCCACACTTTTTGCCCGAGAAATTCCATCGCTTCCTTGGGACTGGTTTCGAAGATGATGCCCAGGTGGTGCGTGGAAATACCCTGGCCATAGAAGATGAACAGGTAGATTTCCGTCGGCAGGGCCAGGAAGGCGGGCACCAGCAGCCAGTGGAACCAGGCGGGGCGCTGGAACACGCTCCAGACGGCCAGCCAGGCCAGCAGCTCGAACGTGAGCATCTGCCAGGGATGCTCGAGCGCGCGCCCCAGCAGCGCGGGGATGAAGGGCACGGCCGTCAGCAAGGCATACGTCAGGAGCAGGAACAGATTGGCGGGGCGAAGCAAGGAGCGCATAAAGGGAGGCGGGGAGGCAGCGAAAAATGTCCGCTATTATCAATCCTTTTGTTGTCTCGCGTTCATACAAGAATGCGACCGTGCATTCCGTGGTCGCAAGGAAAGAGTGCCAAATCATCAATCGTTTTCGAATGTCGGCGTCCGTGCGTCGTCGCCAGAAATTAGTCAAAATGCCACAAACACCCCCTTTCTTTGCCTTTTTTTATAGCAAAAAGCGGTAAACTGATTGACCCCCTGTAACACAAGGTCTAAACTAGCGAGTTCTCGATTTTATTCTGCTCATCGTTTACGCATTACTTGGCATTTCATGGCCGCTCCTTATCGAGTGGCTGCGGGCGCCTCCGGTGCGCAGTAGATGAAAGCGGGACGAGGTTTTAGTCGCCGGGCATCTTGCCCGGGTTATTAATCGTAGTTTTTTGTTGGATTTATAACGATGCCAACCATCAATCAATTGATTCGCAATCCACGCGTCGCCTTGACCGTGAAGAGCAAATCGCCGGCGCTGGAAAACAGCCCGCAAAAACGTGGCGTCTGCACACGTGTTTACACCACGACTCCAAAGAAGCCTAACTCGGCTCTGCGTAAAGTCGCTAAAGTTCGCCTGACCAATGGTTTCGAAGTCATTTCGTACATTGGCGGTGAAGGCCATAACCTGCAAGAGCATAGTGTTGTGCTGTTGCGCGGCGGCCGCGTCAAGGATTTGCCGGGTGTGCGTTACCACATGGTGCGCGGTGCCCTCGATACCCAAGGCGTGAAAGACCGTAAGCAATCGCGTTCGAAGTACGGTACCAAGCGCGCTAAAGCTGGCAAGAAGTAATAAGTTGTACGCAGCAAACCCAAGTTTCGCTCAGTGGCAACTAGCTAAGTGAATGTAGTCGACCGCATCTGGTCGAGTAAGTGGAAGACTATGATGGTCGTCCGCGAGTGTGCGAAGAACGCGCGCTCAACTGAAGATTGAAAGGAATTGATATGCCACGTCGTCGTGAAGTACCCAAGCGCGAAATTTTGCCAGATCCAAAATTCGGCAACACTGATGTCGCTAAATTTGTAAACGTGCTGATGCTGTCCGGTAAGAAATCGGTTGCAGAAAACATCATCTACGGTGCTTTCGAGCACATCGCAGCAAAATCGGGCAAAGATCCGCTCGAAGTTTTTGCTACCGCAATCAACAACGCCAAGCCGCTGGTTGAGGTGAAATCCCGTCGCGTCGGTGGTGCAAACTACCAGGTGCCGGTCGAAGTTCGCCCAGTCCGTCGTATGGCCCTGTCCATGCGCTGGTTGCGTGAAGCTGCTAACAAGCGCAGCGAAAAATCGATGCCACAACGCCTCGGCGGTGAGCTGATGGAAGCGGCTGAAAGCCGCGGCGGCGCGATGAAAAAACGCGACGAAGTCCATCGTATGGCTGAAGCGAACAAAGCGTTCTCGCATTTCCGCTTCTAATATAAAGCCAGCTACCGCAAGGCGGCTGTCAAGCATCTGTTGTTCGAGGCCGGGCTCATTTTTGCAAAAAAATGCTGCTCGGTTTTGTCCATTCATTTAGGATTAATTATGGCCCGCAAGACCCCCATTGAGCGCTACCGCAATATCGGTATTTCCGCTCACATCGATGCAGGTAAGACGACCACGACCGAGCGCGTCCTGTTCTACACAGGCGTGAACCACAAGCTGGGCGAAGTCCATGATGGCGCAGCCACCACCGACTGGATGGCACAGGAGCAAGAGCGCGGTATCACGATTACCTCGGCTGCTGTTACGTGCTTCTGGAAAGGCATGGCTAACAACTTCCCAGCGCACCACATCAACATCATCGACACCCCAGGCCACGTTGACTTCACCATTGAAGTGGAACGTTCGATGCGCGTGTTGGATGGCGCCTGCATGGTTTACTGTGCAGTCGGCGGCGTGCAGCCACAATCGGAAACGGTATGGCGTCAGGCTAACAAGTACAAAGTGCCACGTCTGGCCTTCGTGAACAAGATGGACCGTACCGGCGCCAACTTCTTCAAGGTCTACGATCAGATGCGTTCGCGTCTGAAAGCGAACCCAGTACCTATTCAGATGCCTATCGGCGCTGAAGACGTCTTCACCGGCGTGATCGATCTGGTCAAGATGAAAGCGGTTATCTGGGACGACGCTTCGCAAGGCATGAAGTTCGAATACGGCGACATTCCTGCACACCTGGCCGCCGATGCTGCCAAGTGGCGCGAGAACATGGTTGAAGCCGCTGCTGAAGCGTCCGAAGACCTGATGAACAAGTACCTGGAAGAAGGCGACCTGTCGGAAGCCGAGATCAAGGCTGCTCTGCGTCAGCGTACCATCGCCAGCGAAATCGTTCCAATGTTGTGCGGTACCGCCTTTAAAAACAAGGGCGTACAAGCCATGCTGGACGCGGTCATCGAGTACCTGCCATCGCCTATCGACATTCCACCTGTCCCAGGTCTGGATGACGACGAGCAGCCAGTCGAGCGCGCAGCTGACGACAACGAGAAATTCTCGGCATTGGCGTTCAAGATCGCAACCGATCCGTTCGTCGGTCAGTTGTGCTTCATCCGTTGCTACTCGGGTACCCTGAATTCGGGCGACTCGGTGTTGAACTCCGTGAAGCAGAAGAAAGAGCGTATCGGCCGTATCGTGCAGATGCAAGCGAACGAACGCGAAGAAATCAAAGAAATGCGCGCTGGCGACATCGCCGCCGTTGTGGGTCTGAAAGACACCACCACGGGCGATACGCTTTGCGACGAAAAAGCCAGCGTAGTTCTGGAGCGCATGGTCTTCCCTGAGCCGGTGATTTCGCAGGCAGTCGAGCCAAAAACCAAGGCCGACCAGGAAAAAATGGGCCTGGCGCTGAACCGCCTGGCTGCGGAAGATCCATCGTTCCGCGTGCGTACCGATGAAGAATCGGGCCAGACCATCATCGCCGGTATGGGCGAGTTGCATCTGGACATCATCGTTGACCGCATGAAGCGCGAATTCAACGTTGAAGCGACCGTCGGCAAGCCACAAGTGGCTTACCGCGAAACGATCCGTAAAGTGTGCGAAGAGTCGGAAGGCAAATTCGTCAAGCAATCGGGTGGTCGTGGTCAATACGGTCACGTGGTTCTGAAGATCGAACCGCAAGAACCGGGCAAGGGCTTCGAATTCGTTGACGCGATCAAGGGCGGTACCGTTCCTCGCGAATACATCCCTGCAGTTGAAAAAGGTGTGCGCGACACGCTGACTTCGGGCGTGATGGCTGGCTACCCAGTCGTTGACGTCAAAGTCACGCTGTTCTTCGGTTCGTACCATGATGTTGACTCGAACGAAAATGCATTCCGCATGGCCGCTTCGATGGCATTCAAAGATGGCTGCCGCAAAGCATCGCCAGTCATCCTGGAGCCGATGATGGCCGTGGAAGTGGAAACGCCGGAAGACTACGCCGGTACCGTGATGGGCGACCTGTCGTCGCGTCGCGGCATGGTGCAAGGCATGGATGAAATTGCTGGCGGTGGCGGCAAGATCATCAAGGCCGAAGTACCACTGTCGGAAATGTTCGGTTACGCTACGTCGTTGCGTTCGTCGACCCAAGGTCGTGCGACTTACACGATGGAATTCAAGCACTATGCTGAAGCACCTAAGCATGTGACTGAAGCAATCGTAAGCTCGAAAGCTAAGTAATAGAAGTTCCGGGCCGGCTTTCACGAGAATGCCGGTCCCTACATTTAAATCATTGTTCTAAGGAAGAATAAAATGGCAAAAGGTAAATTCGAACGGACCAAGCCGCACGTCAACGTCGGCACCATCGGCCACGTCGACCACGGTAAAACCACGCTGACCGCTGCAATCGCAACGGTTCTGTCGAAGAAATTCGGCGGCGAAGCCAAAGC
>NZ_NEHB01000010.1:0-155928 GCF_002127655.1 Janthinobacterium sp. GW456P | reverse complement strand
TCGGCATCACCGATACCGTCAAAACGACTTGCACCGGCGTGGAAATGTTCCGCAAGCTGCTGGACCAAGGTCAAGCAGGCGACAACGTTGGTCTGCTGCTGCGCGGCACCAAGCGTGAAGACGTGCAACGTGGTCAAGTTCTGGCAAAACCAGGCTCGATCAAGCCGCACGCTCACTTCACCGGCGAGATCTATGTTCTGTCGAAAGACGAAGGCGGCCGTCATACGCCATTCTTCAACAACTATCGTCCACAGTTCTACTTCCGCACGACGGACGTGACTGGTTCGATCGAGTTGCCAGCAGACAAAGAAATGGTCATGCCAGGCGATAACGTGTCGATCACCGTCAAGCTGATCAACCCGATCGCGATGGAAGAAGGTCTGCGCTTCGCTATCCGCGAAGGCGGCCGTACCGTCGGCGCTGGTGTTGTTGCAAAAATCCTGGCTTAATTCTTAAGCCTGCATAAAAGAAGACGCGTCGTCGCCCGGCGCCCTTCTTTTTATTCAACTGCCGGGGTTGGCAAGCATTTTGGTGCTATCATGTCGACCCTGACAGTTGTTGCGTCAGAAATTCCCGTATGACCTCATTGCCGTGCAGACCGCGCGGTTCGTTCTTTTAAGGAAATATCATGTCGGCACCAAACCAAAAAATCCGTATCCGCCTGAAGGCTTTCGATTACAAGCTGATCGACCAGTCCGCTCTGGAAATCGTTGAGACCGCGAAGCGCACCGGCGCTGTCGTCAAAGGCCCAGTACCACTGCCTACCCGTATTCAGCGTTTCGATGTGCTGCGTTCCCCGCACGTCAACAAAACTTCGCGCGATCAGTTCGAGATCCGTACGCACCAACGCCTGATGGACATCGTTGACCCAACGGACAAAACCGTTGACGCGCTGATGAAGCTGGACCTGCCAGCTGGTGTTGATGTCGAAATCAAACTGCAATAATCGTTTTTAAGAAGGCCGGCGGGGTATCCCGCCGCCTGAGATGGGGCCGGGCCTGCTCACGATCGTGAGTGCGCCCGGCCCCATTGCTTTTGTGCCGTGCAAAACCACTTTACAGTGTCGCGCCCGCCCGATAAAGTTGCCGCATGCTCAACGCCCTCGATACCCACCTGCTCAATGCAACTCCCCGTCAGCGCCTGCGCGGCTGGCCGCGCTTCCTGACCGAATTTTTGTATTTCGGCATCAAGGAGGCGAGGTCATGCCTGTTTGTGGGACTGTTTTTTGCCGCCGTGTTCCTGGTGCCGCGCGCCGGCCTGTTCGGCCTGCCGCGCTATGACGTGCTGCTGCTGGTAGCGCTGGCGATCCAGGGCGCGATGGTCTGGAGCGGCCTGGAAACGTGGGATGAATTGAAAGCCATCTGCCTGTTTCATGCGGTCGGCTTCGCGCTGGAGGTGTTCAAGGTGTCGGGGACGATACAGTCGTGGAGCTATCCCGACTTTGCCTACACCAAGGTGTTTGGGGTTCCCCTGTTTTCCGGCTTCATGTATGCGGCCGTGGGCAGCTACATCATCCAGACCTGGCGCCTGCTCGACATGCGGATCCGCCACCATCCACCGTACTGGATGGCGGTGCTGATCGCGCTGCTGATCTACGCTAACTTCTTTACTCACCACTACATCGGCGACTATCGCTGGTACCTGGCCGCCTGCGCGCTGGGCTTGTATGCGCGCACCACCGTGGTGTTCCGCCCGCTCGACCGCGACCGCAGCATGCCCTTGCTGCTCGGTTTCGTGCTGGTCGGCTTCTTCATCTGGCTGGCCGAAAACATCAGCACCTTCTGGGGCGTGTGGCGCTATCCGAACCAGCTTGGCGCGTGGTCGGTGGTGCACGTCAGCAAATGGAGCTCATGGTCGCTGCTGGTGGTGATGACGTTCACCATCGTGGCCCACCTCAAGCACATCAAGGCCAGCATCCACGTGGCCCAGCCTTAGGCCCGGCTCAGGCAGTCACTTATTACAGGCTGGCCGCCACCGCCTCGAAGCGCGCGCCCAGCGCTGCTTGCGGACCGCCTTGCAGCTGTCTGGCGTACTGGCGCAGCACTTCCGCCGAATACGTGCGCGAGGCGGGCGACAGCTTCGGCAGCAGCGGCAGCACGCGTTCCAGATAGCCCGTGCCTTCCTGCCACTTGCCTTGCGCGGCCAGGGCCGACGCCAGTTCCGCCATGCGGCGGCCGACGCGCGCATCGCTGCGCGGCTGCGCCGCTTCCTCCGTGGCCAGGGCTTGCCGGTACAGTTGCTCCGCTTCCGCATTCTTGCCCTGCAAGCACTTGATGCGGCCCAGGTTGTACTGGCGCTGAGAGACGATGTCCGCGCTGGCCCCGGCCTGCTCGGCGCTGCGCAGCGCCTGTACGCAAGCCAGTTCCGCTTCGCCGAACTGGCCTTTGCGTTCGGCCGCGTTACAGGCATCTTGTTGTGCGTTGGAGGTGGCGAGTGTCGCTGGCGCGCTGCAGGCGGCCAGCAGGTTGACAGCGCATAGCAGGCTGATGGTATGGGTCTTCATAGTCTCCTCGGACGGGTGTCAAACACGGTGTATCGGCGGAGTCATGCCGTAATAAATATACTCCAAGTTTTTTGGGGCGCGTGGCTTTTCGCCGGCCGCGCGATTGACGCCGCTTGCATGCTTCAGTGATACTCCGGGCTTGTCCACTAATGCGCGCCGCCGCCATGTCCAAGACTGTCCTGATCGTGGAAGATGAACAGGCGATTGCCGACAGCATCGCCTATGCCCTGCGCACGGACGGCTTTACGCCGCGCCATGTGATGTTGGGTGAGCACGCCCTGGCCGCGCTGCGCCCCATGTCCGGCGAAGCCGCGCAGACGCCTGTTCTGGTGGTGCTCGACGTGGGCTTGCCTGACATGAGCGGGCTGGAAGTGTGCCGCCGGCTGCGCCAGTTTTCCGAGGTGCCGGTGATCTTCCTGACGGCCCGCAGCGACGAGATCGACCGCATCGTCGGCCTGGAAATCGGCGCCGACGATTACGTCACCAAACCGTTTTCGCCGCGCGAACTGGTGGCGCGCATCCGCGTCATCCTGCGCCGCGCAGGCGCCGCCCAGGCGCCGCGCGAGGCCGGCATGACGATAGCTGCGCCTGTCGTCGCGGCCGTGCCGGCGCGCTTCGAGTTGCGCGCGCTCGAGGCGCGGGTACTGTTTCACGGCCAGCCGCTGGACCTGACCCGCTATGAATACCTGTTGCTGAAAACCCTGCTCGAGCATCCGGGCCATGTGCTGTCGCGCGCGCAGCTGATGGAGCGCGTGTGGAGCGGTGCGCCCGACACGCTCGAGCGCACCGTCGATGCGCACGTCAAATCGCTGCGCGCCAAGCTGCGCGCGGTCGATGCGCAGGCCGACCCCATTCACACCCACCGTGGCCTCGGCTACAGCCTGGCGGGCGCATGAAGATCGGCCTGCGCATCCTGCTCGGCTACTTCCTGATCGTCGGGCTGGCCGCATGGTTCCTGCTGAATGTCTTCATGGAGCAGGTCAAGCCGGGCGTGCGCTCGACCCTGGAAGACACCCTGGTCGACACCTCGCAGCTGCTGGCCAGCCTGGTGGCGCCCGACGTAAAGGCGGGCACGCTGGCGCAGTCGCCCGTGGCCGAGCGCATGCAGGATTACGCGCGCCATGGCGTGGACGTCAATATCAATGGCGTGCGCAAGCGCACGCTCGATTACCGCATCACTATCACAGACCGGCGCGGCATCGTGCTGTTCGACTCCAGCGGGCGCGACGTGGGTCGCGACTATTCGCGCTGGAATGACGTGTATCTGACCTTGCAGGGCAAGTATGGCGCGCGCAGCACACGCAGCCGGCCCGACGACGAGATGTCGACCGTAATGCACGTGGCCGCGCCGATTCGCGACGGCAATGAGGTAATCGGCGTGCTGACGGTGGCCAAGCCGAACGCCAGCGTGCAGGCGTTTGTCGAGCGCAGCCAGCGCAAGATCCTGCAGCGCGGCGCCGTGCTGTTGCTGCTGTCGCTGCTGATCGGCCTGGCGTTTGCGTGGTGGCTGCACCATGCGCTGGGCAAGCTGATGACCTATATCGGCGATGTGGAAGCGGGGCGCAAGGTGGCGCTGCCGGCGCTGGGCACGAACGAGATCGGCACCCTGGGACGGGCGCTGGAGGCGATGCGCACGCGCCTGGAAGGCAAGGAGTATGTGGAGCAGCTGATGCACACTCTGGCGCATGAATTGAAAAGCCCGATCGCCGCCATCCAGGCCTCGGCCGAGCTGCTGCAGGAAGACATGCCGCCGGCCGAACGGCGCCAGTTTCTTGCCAGTATTCTCGAGCAGAATGCGCGCCAGCGGCAATTGATCGACAAGCTGCTGGCCCTGGTGCGCGTGGAGAAGCAGCAGCGCCTCGACCACCCCGAGCGCATCGCGCTGGGGCTCCTGCTGGCGCAAGTGGCGCAGGATGCGGCAGCCACCCTGGCGGCGCGCGGCGTGCGCCTGCAGCTTCAGGCGGACGAGGCGAGTGTGGCCGGTGACGCACTGCTGCTGCGCCAGGCGCTGGGCAATTTGCTCGACAACGCGGCCGGCTTTGCGCCGCCGGGCAGCTGCATCGACGTGACGGCGCGGCGCCAGGGCACGCACGTGGAAATCGCCGTGCGCGACCGCGGCGCAGGCATCCCCGCGTATGCGCTGGAGCGCGTCTTCGAGCGTTTCTACTCCCTGCCGCGCCCGGCCGCCGGCAAGAGCACGGGCCTGGGCCTGCCCTTCGTGCGCGAGGTCGCTTCCCTGCATGGCGGTACGGTCGAGGTGCTCAACCATGTGGACGGTGGCGCCTGCGCGCGCCTGTGCCTGCCGCTGGCTTAGCACACTCTTAGCGCACTTTATTTGCCCGCTTCACACAGACTGCATCGTCAGCGCATACAGCTTTTTTACACTGGCCGCCTTACTTCAAGGATGCGCCATGCAAAAAACTCTGTTAGTCAAAGCGTTGATCGTATTCGGCCTGATGCTGATAATCGGCCTGCCTTTGCTGATGATTCAGGAAACGATCAAGGAGCGGATGGAATTCCGTCAGGAAGCCGTCAACAGCATCGCCGCCGATTCGGTGCGCGAACAAACCATCATCGGTCCCATCCTGGTGATTCCCTACACGGAGCAGTATGAAGAGCGCGTGGAGGTGGCCAAGGGCGATGACAAGGAAGCGAAATCGGCGGTGCGCACGGAGTTGCTGCGCCGCACTGTGCAGCGTCGTCTGCTTGTCTACCCGAATAATTTACTGCTCAACGGTAACATCGAGACGGACCGCCGTTACCGCGGCATCCACCAGGTGCTGGTGTATAGCGGCCAGCACGCCTTCAAGGGCGACTTCACGGTGCCGGCCGGCAGCCAGCTGCCGCGCAAGTCGCCGGACTCGCGCGTGACCCTGGGGGCGCCGTTCGTGGCCCTGTCCATCGAGGACGTGCGCGGTATCCGCAACATTCCGAAAATCGACTGGGGCGGCCAGAAGATCGAGTTCGAGCAGGGCACCGACCTGTTTGCCTTCCGCAGCGGCCTGCATGCGCCGCTGGGCGCCATGTCCCTGGCCGCGCCGCAGCAGATATCGTTTGCGTTCGAGCTGGGCCTCGACGGCATCGAACGCCAGCATTTCGTGCCGGTGGCGAAAAACAGCCAGATCAGCATCAAGTCGAACTGGCCCCATCCGCAGTTTGGCGGGCGCTTCCTGCCGTCGCCGAAATTCCGCCAGATCAACGCCGATGGCTTTCAGGTCGAGTGGAGCATCTCCTCGCTGGCGACCAATGCGCAAACGCAGCTGAGCACGATCGAGGGCGAGTTCAAGGTGCCCGACAGTGCGCCGCTGGGCCAGATCGACCGCTTCAGCGTGGGCTTCATCGAGCCGGTGAATGTGTATTCGCAATCGGACCGGGCCACCAAATACGGCTTGCTGTTCGTGGCGCTGACCTTTGCCGCCTTCTTCATCTTTGAAATCCTGAAAAGCCTGCCGATCCACCCGGTGCAGTATCTGCTGGTCGGCCTGTCGCTGGCGATCTTTTTCCTGCTGCTGGTGGGGCTGGCGGAACACATCGCCTTCCTGACCGCCTATCTGATCGCCAGCGCCGCCTGTATCGCGCTGACCAGCTTTTATCTGGTGCACGTGCTGCACAACGCCTGGCGCGGCATCGGCTTCGGCGTGGGGCTGACCATGCTGTATGGCGCCCTGTATGGCTTGCTGAGTTCGGAAAACAATGCGCTGGTGATGGGCAGCATCCTGCTGTTTGCCGTGCTGGCCGCCATCATGATGGCGACGCGCAAGGTGGACTGGTATCAGGTTGGCAGAGGAGGGCAGTGATCCATTTGAACAGGAGTGGCATGCATGAAAAACATTGCTGATTTGGTAAATAAGTGGTTTTAAGTTGGTATTGTTTACGGTACTCTTTGGTATTAATTTCCGTGAAGCGCGCATGACGTGCGACGGCGTGCCGGAGTAGCAGGGCGGTGGCAGGCAGGATGGCTTGCCGCCGTTTGCAGTTCCTTCCATCCCCACTGATAAAAAACCGGAGACAGCACCATGATCAAGAAACTGGCATTTTTCCTCTTCGCCTGCAGTCTGAGTGGCAGTTATGCGTATGCCACCAGCGCTGAATTACAGCAATGCTATTACGGTTGCTGGCAAAAGATCGCCAGTTGCACGGGTGCTGGCGGCTTGGGCAGCAGCAGCCCGATCTGCCAGATGATGCTTGACACCTGCACCGCCAGTTGCGACAGGGCGCACGGCGGCTAAGGCGGCATGCCTGGCGGTGATCGCCCGGCATGCCGGCGCGGCGCTGCCTGACGGCGGCAAAGCATGAGGCGCGAGGAGGGCGGCAAGCCCGCCTCGCGCCTTTGTCTTCCTGGCGCCGACCCGCATGGATGGTCGTTCAGGGCCTGTTTTTGCCCTCGTTCCCGCTGCCGTGACAACTCCCGCAGGGGCGTCGCGCAACACTTTGACATACCTCGTGTTAACTTGTTGCGTCAAGGGTTTTTGTGCTATATACTAGCCGGCTTCGGTATGGATTCGTCTTTTTTGAGTCCTACGTTACTTTGTAGTTAAACAAGCCCCGCCCAATCGCAGGTGGGAATGGAGAAAAAATGAGCCTAGGCCTTCTCGGTCGCAAGGTTGGTATGATGCGCATTTTCACGGATGAAGGGGATTCGATTCCTGTCACCGTGTTGGACGTATCGAACAACCGTGTTGCGCAAATCAAAACCCCTGAAACAGATGGCTATTCCGCTGTTCAGGTCGCATTCGGTCAACGTCGCGCTTCCCGCGTGACCAAAGCTGTTGCTGGTCATCACGCTAAAGCTGGTGTTGAAGCCGGTACTCTGTTGAAAGAGTTCCGCGTTGACGCTGCCAAAGCCGCTGAACTGAAAGCTGGCGATGTTGTCGCTGCTTCCCTGTTCGAAGTCGGTCAAAAGATCGACGTGCAAGGCGTTACCATCGGTAAAGGCTATGCAGGCGTTATCAAACGTTACCACTTTGCTTCCGGCCGTCAAACGCACGGTAACTCGCGTTCGCATAACGTTCCAGGTTCCATCGGTATGGCACAAGATCCAGGTCGCGTTTTCCCTGGTAAGCGCATGACCGGTCATCTGGGTGACGTTAACCGTACGATCCAGAACCTCGTGATCGCCCGTATCGATGCCGACCGTCAGCTGCTGCTGGTCAAAGGCGCGATTCCAGGTGCGAAAAATGGCCAGGTAGTTGTCTCGCCAGCCATCAAAACCAAAGCCAAGAAGGGAGCTTAAACGATGGAACTCAAGCTTCTGAATGCGCAAGGTCAAGCCGCCTCGAACGTTGCTGCAGCCGATACGATTTTCGGCCGTGACTACAACGAAGCGCTGATCCACCAAGTCGTCATCGCTTATCAAGCGAATGCACGTAGTGGTAACCGCAAGCAAAAAGACCGTGAAGAAGTTCACCACACGACGAAAAAGCCATGGCGCCAAAAAGGTACCGGCCGCGCACGTGCTGGTATGTCGTCGTCGCCACTGTGGCGCGGCGGTGGTCGGATTTTCCCGAACTCGCCTGACGAAAACTTCACCCACAAAGTGAACAAAAAAATGTATCGCGCAGGTATCTGCTCGATCCTGTCGCAGCTGGCTCGCGAAGAGCGCCTGATCGTCATCGACGATCTGACGATCGACGCGCCAAAAACCAAGCTGCTGTCGCAAAAATTGAACGGCCTGGGCTTTGATTCGGTTCTGATCATCACCGACGTTCTGAACGAAAACCTGGAACTGGCATCGCGCAACCTGCCTAACGTACTCGTCGTTGAGCCACGTCACGCAGACCCGATGTCCCTGGTGTTCTACAAGAAGATCCTGGTCACCAAAGCTGCATTGGCCAAGATTGAGGAGATGCTGGCATGAGCGCGATTTTGAAACATAGCGAAGAACGCTTGATGAAGGTGCTGTTGGCGCCCGTGATTTCCGAAAAGGCCACCATGGTCGCGGAAAAGAACGAGCAAATTGTATTCCGCGTACTGCCGGATGCAACCAAGCCTGAAATCAAGGCAGCGGTCGAACTGCTGTTCAAGGTTGAAGTTCTGTCCGTGCAAACTGCAAACCGCGAAGGTAAGCAAAAGCGCACCGGCAAGTTCAACGGTCGTCGTAACCATACCAAGCGTGCTTTCGTGTGCCTGAAGCCTGGCCAGGAAATCAACTTCTCCGAGGAGGCTGCATAATGGCACTCGTTAAGATGAAACCAACCTCGCCAGGCCGTCGCGGCATGGTAAAGGTGGTGAATGCCGACCTGTACAAAGGTCGTCCGTTCGCTGCCCTGGTTGAAAAGAAATCCAAGACCGCTGGTCGTAACAACAACGGTCACATCACCACCCGTCATATCGGTGGTGGTCATAAGCAACACTACCGCTTGATCGACTTCAAGCGCACCAAAGATGGTATTCCAGCGAAAGTGGAACGTATCGAATACGATCCAAACCGCACCGCGAATATCGCTCTGCTGTGCTACGCCGACGGCGAACGTCACTACATCATCGCAACCAAAGGCATGGCCGTTGGCGACAGCGTGATGAACGGTTCGGAAGCACCGATCAAATCGGGTAACTGCTTGCCAATCCGTAACATCCCAGTCGGTACCGTGATGCATTGCGTCGAAATGCTGCCAGGTAAAGGTGCCCAAATGGCACGTACCGCCGGCGCTGGCGTCGTGCTGATGGCACGTGAAGGTACCTACGCTCAAGTGCGTCTGCGCTCGGGTGAAGTACGTCGCGTGCACATCGAGTGCCGTGCAACGGTTGGTGAAGTCGGCAATGCCGAGCACAGCCTGCGTAAAATCGGTAAAGCTGGTGCGATGCGCTGGCGCGGTGTTCGTCCTACCGTTCGCGGTGTGGTCATGAACCCGGTCGATCACCCGCACGGTGGTGGTGAAGGTAAAACAGCAGCTGGTCGTCATCCAGTTTCGCCTTGGGGCCAACAGACTAAGGGTAAGAAGACACGCAGCAACAAGCGTACTACTTCCATGATCGTCTCGCGCCGCGGCAAGAAATAAGGGGTAGCACATGACACGTTCATTGAAAAAAGGGCCGTTCTGTGACGCCCACCTGGTGAAAAAAGTTGAAGCCGCGCAAGCTGCCAAAGACAAAAAGCCAATCAAAACCTGGTCGCGTCGTTCGACAATCATGCCTGACTTCATCGGCCTGACGATCGCGGTGCATAACGGCAAGCTGCACGTGCCGGTTTATGTTTCCGAAAACATGGTTGGTCACAAGCTCGGCGAATTCGCACTGACCCGTACGTTCAAGGGCCATGCAGCTGACAAAAAGGCTAAGAAATAATGGAAACTAAAGCTATCCTCAAAGGTGTGCGCCTGTCGGACCAAAAGGGCCGCCTGGTTGCTGACCTGATCCGTGGCAAGAAAGTTGACGCTGCACTCAACATCTTGCAATTCAGCCCGAAAAAAGGTGCTGCGATCATCAAACGCGTTCTGGAATCCGCTATTGCGAATGCCGAGCACAATGATGGCGCGGACATCGACGAATTGTTCGTGAAAACGATCTACGTCGAAAAGGGCCCCGTCCTGAAGCGCTTCACCGCGCGTGCAAAAGGCCGTGGCGACCGTATTTCGAAACAATCCTGTCACGTTTACGTGACTGTCGGTAACTAAGGAGCCACGATGGGTCAGAAAATTCATCCAACCGGTTTCCGTCTGGCGGTCACCCGTAACTGGGCTTCGCGCTGGTATGCAGGCAACGGCAATTTCGCTGCCATGCTGAACGAAGACTTGAAAGCACGTGCTTACCTGAAAAAGAAACTGAAGAACGCTTCCGTTGGCCGCATCGTTATCGAGCGCCCAGCCAAGAACGCGCGCTTCACGATCTACAGCTCGCGTCCAGGCGTGGTCATTGGTAAAAAAGGCGAAGACATCGAAGTACTGAAGTCCGCGCTGACCAAGATCATGGGCGTGCCTGTTCACGTGAACATCGAAGAAATTCGCAAGCCAGAAATCGACTCGCAACTGATCGCCGATTCGATCGCTCAGCAGCTGGAAAAACGTATCATGTTCCGCCGCGCCATGAAGCGCGCAATGCAAAACGCAATGCGCCTGGGTGCTCTCGGTATCAAGATCATGTCGTCCGGCCGTCTGAACGGTATCGAAATCGCGCGTAAAGAGTGGTACCGCGAAGGCCGCGTGCCTCTGCATACCCTGCGCGCCGATATCGACTACGGTACCAGCGAAGCGTCGACCACCTACGGCATCATCGGTGTCAAGGTGTGGGTATACAAAGGTGACCGCGCGCCTAACGGCGATGCACCAGTCATCGATACCCCAGCTGACGAGAAGAAAAGCCGCGGCCCACGCCGTGACGATGGCAAGCCAGCTGGCCGTCCACGTCCAGCCGGTGCCGGTGCGAAACCATCCACAGCACCAGGTGCACGTGTGCGTACCGCCGCTAAACCGGCCGCCGCAGCAGCACCAGCTGAGAAAGCAGGAGAATAATCATGCTGCAACCAGCACGCAGAAAGTATCGTAAAGAGCAGAAAGGCCGTAATACCGGTATTTCGCACAGCCGCGGCACCGCCGTGTCGTTTGGCGAATTCGGTCTGAAGGCAGTTGCGCGCGGTCGTATCACTGCGCGTCAAATTGAAGCGGCGCGTCGTGCAATGACGCGTCACATCAAGCGCGGTGGCCGTATCTGGATCCGTATTTTCCCGGACAAACCGATTTCGAACAAACCGGCTGAAGTCCGTATGGGTAACGGTAAAGGTAATCCTGAGTACTACGTCGCTGAAATTCAGCCAGGCAAAGTACTGTACGAAATGGATGGCGTTGATGAAGCGCTGGCACGGGAAGCATTCCGTCTTGCCGCCGCTAAACTGCCACTGGCTACGACGTTTGTCGTGCGCCAAGTCGGCCAATAATTGGAGTTGTATATGAAAGCATCTGAACTCCGCGGCAAGGACCAGCCAGCTCTGCAAAAAGAGCTGAATGACCTGTTGAAGGCACAGTTCGGCCTGCGTATGCAAATCGCTACGCAGCAGCTGAGCAACACTTCGCAGCTCAAGAAGGTACGCCGCGATATCGCGCGTGTGAAGACGGTAATGAATCTGAAGGAAGCCAAATGAACGAACCAGTGAAACAGTCGCTCAAGCGCACGCTGATCGGTAAAGTGGTTTCGGACAAGATGGACAAGACCGTTACCGTTCTGATCGAGCGCCACGTAAAACATCCTTTGTATGGCAAGATCATCATGCGTTCGAACAAGTATCACGCGCATGACGAGACCAACCAAGTCAAGGCCGGTGACACGGTCGAGATCCAGGAAGGTCGCCCGATCTCCAAAACGAAGGCATGGACGGTGACACGTGTGGTTCAAGCCGCACCAACCGTTTAAATAAAAACCACCGTTTCGGCGGTGGCTTTTAATTAGTACTTGCAGGCCCGCAAATTGTATGTAATACTTGCGGGCTTCGTTCATGTAACGCCGCAAAGTGTCTGGCCACAGACAGTAGCATTCGCGGTCAGTTGATGTATGAAGGTCATGCACCCAAACAGTGAAGCCCAGCAGGGCGGCTCTGGCGGGACCAAGACTGACCGTGGGTCTACATTGTGTGGATTCTTCGGCTTAAGTTGGGAAAGAGAATACTATGATTCAAACTGAAAGCCGGCTCGAAGTGGCTGACAATACCGGTGCCAAAGAAGTAATGTGCATCAAGGTATTGGGCGGCTCCAAGCGCCGTTATGCTGGCATTGGCGATGTGATCAAGGTAACCGTTAAGGTTGCTGCGCCACGTGGTCGTGTCAAAAAAGGTGAAATTTATAACGCCGTGGTTGTGCGCACCGCTAAAGGTGTTCGCCGCCAAGACGGTTCCCTGGTGAAGTTCGACGGCAACGCCGCCGTTCTGTTGAACGCCAAGCTGGAACCGATCGGTACCCGTATTTTTGGACCTGTCACGCGCGAACTGCGCACTGAGAAGTTCATGAAAATCGTGTCCCTGGCACCGGAAGTCCTGTAAGGAGTCGTAATGGATAAGATTCGTAAAAACGACGAAGTCATCGTTCTGACCGGGAAAGACAAGGGCAAACGTGGTGTGGTACAGCAGCGTATCGATGCTGAACATATCGTGGTTGACGGCATTAACATCGCTAAAAAAGCGACTAAGCCAAACCCGATGACTGGCGTAACTGGTGGTATCGTCGATAAGACCATGCCAATTCACGTGTCCAACGTTGCATTGTTTAATGCAGCGACTGGCAAGGCAGATCGCGTGGGTTTCAAAGAAGTGGATGGCAAAAAAGTCCGCGTCTTTAAATCCTCCGGCGAAGTAGTGAAGGCTTAAGAAATCATGGCACGTCTCCAAGAATTCTATAAAGAAAAAGTCGTTGCCGACCTGACCAGCAAGTTTGGTTACAAGTCGGTAATGGAAGTTCCACGCCTGACCAAGATCACCCTGAACATGGGTGTTGGTGAGGCTATCGCGGATAAAAAAGTTCTCGAGCACGCAGTTGCTGACTTGACCAAGATCGCCGGCCAGAAGCCAGTGACCACCAAGTCCCGCAAAGCGATCGCAGGCTTCAAAATCCGTGAAGGTTACCCGATCGGTACGATGGTCACCCTGCGCGGCGCTCGCATGTACGAGTTCCTGGATCGCTTCATTACCGTGGCTCTGCCGCGCGTACGCGATTTCCGTGGCGTGAACGGCCGTGCATTTGATGGTCGTGGCAACTACAACATCGGTGTCAAGGAACAGATCATTTTCCCTGAAATCGAATACGACAAGATTGACGCGTTGCGCGGTATGAATATCAGCATCACGACAACCGCTAAGACCGATGACGAAGCCAAAGCTTTGCTCGCCGCCTTTAAATTCCCTTTCAGGAACTGATCATGGCCAAACTGTCACTGATTAATCGTGAGATCAAGCGTGCTGACCTGGTGGCGAAATTCGCCCCTAAGCGCGAAGCTCTCAAGGCCATCGTCGATGACCAATCGAAATCGGAAGAAGAGCGCTACGAAGCTCGCCTGAAACTGCAGGCGCTGCCACGTAACTCGAACCCGACGCGTCAACGTAACCGTTGCGCCATCACCGGTCGTCCGCGCGGCACATTCCGTAAATTCGGTCTGGGTCGTATCAAGCTCCGTGAATTCGCCATGCGTGGTGAAATTCCGGGTATGACAAAAGCAAGCTGGTAATAGGAGAATATGCAATGAGTATGAGCGATCCTATCGCCGATATGCTGACCCGCATTCGCAACGCACAAGGCGTGCAAAAAACGACCGTGGCCATGCCATCGTCGAAAGTCAAAATTGCGATTGCCAACGTCCTGAAGGACGAGGGTTACATTGAAGATTTCGCTGTTGCCGAAGCTGGTGGCAAGGCGGAACTGAAGATCGGTTTGAAGTATTATGTTGGCCGTCCCGTTATTGAGCGCTTGGAGCGCGTGTCCCGTCCGGGTCTGCGCGTCTACAAGGGCAAAGACGAGATCCCTGTTGTGATGAATGGCTTGGGTGTGGCGATCGTGTCGACTCCGCAAGGCGTCATGACTGACCGCAAAGCACGCGCTACCGGTGTCGGCGGCGAAGTTATTTGCTACGTGGCTTAAGGAGTTACACATGTCTCGAGTAGCTAAAATGCCTATCGTAGTGCCAGCTGGCGCCGAAGTCGCCATCTCCGCACAAGCGATCACCGTAAAAGGCCCGCTGGGCGTACTTTCCCAAGCCCTCAACGGCCTGGTCAAAGTGGAAAACAATGCAGGA
Source organism: Janthinobacterium sp. GW456P (assembly GCF_002127655.1). Taxonomy (GTDB): domain Bacteria; phylum Pseudomonadota; class Gammaproteobacteria; order Burkholderiales; family Burkholderiaceae_D; genus Janthinobacterium. The sequence continues at coordinate 141,719 of NZ_NEHB01000010.1, read as the reverse complement.
ACCCTGAGTTTCGACGTGGCTGACGAAAGCCGCGAAGCCAATGCCATGTCCGGCACGCTGCGCGCACTGGTCAACAACATGGTTGTTGGCGTCACCAAGGGTTTCGAGAAAAAGCTGAACCTGGTAGGCGTGGGTTACAAGGCGCAAGCGCAAGGCGACAAGCTGAATCTGTCCCTGGGTTTCTCGCACCCTGTAGTGCATGACATGCCAGCCGGCGTTACTTGCGCAACACCAACCCCGACCGAGATCCTGATCAAGGGTATCGACCGTCAACAGGTTGGCCAGGTAGCCGCTGAAGTTCGTGCTTACCGCTCCCCTGAGCCTTATAAGGGCAAGGGCGTTCGCTATGCGGACGAAGTGGTTAAGCTTAAAGAAACCAAGAAGAAGTAATTAGGGGCTGACGATGGATAAGAAAGAATCACGGCTTCGCCGCGGACGCCAAACCCGCATCAAGATTGCGGAATTGAAAGTAAATCGCTTGTCGGTGCATCGCACCAACCTGCACATTTACGCCAACCTGATCAGCCCGGACGCTAAAGTCCTGGTTTCGGCCTCGACGGCTGAAGCGGAAGTTCGCGCTGAACTGGCAGGCCAATCCGGCAAAGGCGGCAATGCCGCTGCTGCAGCCTTGATCGGCAAGCGCGTCGCTGAAAAAGCGTTGAAAGCAGGAATTACCGAAGTTGCGTTCGACCGCTCCGGTTTCCGTTACCACGGCCGTGTGAAAGCGTTGGCAGAAGCCGCACGCGAAGCCGGTCTGAAGTTCTAAGGATCAATCATGGCAAAAATGCAAGCAAAAATGCAAAGCGACAAGCCGGATGATGGCATGCGCGAAAAAATGATCGCGATCAACCGCGTGACCAAAGTGGTCAAGGGTGGTCGTATCATGGGTTTCGCCGCGCTGACCGTAGTTGGTGATGGCGATGGCCGCGTCGGCATGGGCAAGGGCAAATCGAAAGAAGTGCCAGTTGGCGTGCAGAAGGCAATGGAAGAAGCCCGTCGCAACCTGATCAAAGTACCGCTCAAAAACGGCACCTTGCATCACACGGTTGTTGGTCGTCACGGCGCCTCCAAGGTCCTGATGAACCCAGCTAAGCCTGGTACTGGCGTGATCGCTGGTGGCGCAATGCGCGCTATCTTCGAAGTGATGGGCGTGACGGACGTGGTGGCGAAATCCACCGGTTCGAACAACCCATACAACCTGGTACGCGCTACGCTGGACGGCCTGTCGAAAATGAGCACTGCTTCCGATATCGCTGCCAAGCGCGGCAAGTCGGTCGAAGACATTCTGGCTTAAGGTGGACAAAATGACAAACACAGTCAAAGTGCAATTGGTCAAGGGCTTGATCGGTACGCGCGAATCGCATCGCGCTACCGTGCGCGGTCTGGGTCTGCGTCGTGTAAATTCGGTTTCCGAATTGCAAGACACCCCATCCGTACGCGGCATGATCAATAAAGTATCGTATCTCGTTAAAGTTGTCGGGTAAGCCTTCGGGCTTACACGAACGGAGCAAATCATGGAATTGAATACTATTGCACCAGCCGAAGGCGCTAAGCACTACAAGCGTCGCGTCGGTCGCGGTATCGGCTCCGGCCTGGGTAAAACCTCGGGTCGTGGTCACAAAGGTCAGAAATCGCGTTCGGGCGGCTTTCATAAAGTCGGTTTCGAAGGCGGTCAGATGCCTCTGCAACGCCGTCTGCCTAAGCGCGGTTTCAAATCGATGCACGCCACCTTCAAAGCTGAAGTGCGCCTGTCCGATCTGAACAACCTGGCTGTTGGCGATGTCGACATTCTGGTCTTGAAGCAAGCTGGCGTTCTGGGCGTGTTGGCCCGTGACGTGCGCGTGATCTTGTCCGGCGAAATCACCAAAGCGGTGAATTTGAAGGGCTTGAAAGTGTCCGCTGGCGCGAAAGCCGCCATCGAAGCAGCCGGCGGCTCGGTAGCCTGAGTTGACCGCTAACAGCTTGATCGGAGCGAAAATTGGCGACTAATCCACAACTTGCTAAAAGTGCAGCGGCCGGTTTCCCTTGGGGACGGCTCTGGTTTTTGCTTGGCGCATTGGTGGTTTATCGTATCGGTGCTCACGTCCCGGTTCCCGGGATTGACCCGACACAATTAGCCTCGCTGTTCAAGGAGCACGAAGGCGGCGTCCTGGGCATGTTCAACATGTTCTCGGGCGGTGCCTTGTCTCGTTTTACAGTGTTTGCGCTGGGTATCATGCCTTATATCTCGGCCTCGATCATCATGCAATTGCTGTCGATCGTGTCACCGCAGATGGAAGCGTTGAAAAAAGAAGGCGAAGCAGGTCGTCGCAAGATCACCCAGTACACCCGGTATTTCACGGTTGCCCTGGCACTGTTCCAAGCGTTAGGCATTGCAGTCGCACTGGAGTCGCAAGCTGGTCTGGTGTTGGAACCTGGTCTTGCATTCCGCTTCGTGACGGTCGTCACTTTGTTGACCGGAACAATGTTTTTGATGTGGTTGGGTGAGCAAATTACCGAGCGTGGCTTGGGGAATGGCATCTCGATCATCATTTTTGCCGGGATTGCAGCAGGTCTGCCGTCGGCGTTGGGTGGCTTGTTCACTCAGGTGTCGAATGGTTCGATCGGCAGCTTCAGCGCGATTTTCATCGTGATTCTGGTAGCACTGGTAACGTACTTCGTTGTATTCGTCGAACGTGGTCAGCGCAAAATATTGGTCAATTACGCGAAGCGCCAGGTAGGCAACAAGATTTATGGCGGTCAAACCAGCCATTTGCCGTTGAAGCTGAACATGGCCGGCGTGATCCCGCCGATCTTTGCTTCTTCGATCATCTTGTTCCCGGCCACTATCGTGGACTGGTTTTCAAAGGGCGCCGACAACGCTAACCCTGCGGTGCGGTTCTTGAAAGATTTGGCAGCATCGATGGGGCCTGGTGAGCCTATCCATGCGCTGTTGTACGCAGTGGCGATCGTGTTTTTCTGTTTCTTCTATACAGCGCTGGTCTTTAACAGCAAGGAAACAGCGGATAACTTGAAGAAAAGCGGTGCGTTCATTCCCGGGATCCGTCCAGGCGAGCAGACAGCCCGTTACATCGACAAGATCCTGACACGCTTGACACTTGCCGGCGCAGTCTACATCACCCTGGTGTGTTTATTGCCGGAATTTATGCAAGCCCAGTGGAAGGTACCATTCTATTTCGGCGGTACTTCTTTATTGATTATTGTAGTTGTCACCATGGATTTCATGGCGCAAGTACAGAACTACGTGATGTCGCAGCAATATGATTCACTGCTGCGCAAAGCAAATTTCAAGGGCGGGATTCCGACGCGTTAAGCGCGGTAAACATACCGAATGGCAAAAGACGACGTCATACAGATGCAGGGCGAGATTCTTGAGAATCTCCCAAATGCAACATTTCGAGTGAAGCTGGAGAACGGACACGTGGTGCTCGGGCATATTTCAGGTAAAATGCGGATGAACTATATTCGCATTCTCCCTGGAGACAAGGTGACGGTGGAGTTGACGCCGTACGACCTGAGCCGAGCCCGCATTGTGTTCCGTACCAAGTAACACACTGAATCAAACCAAAGAAGCGAAAGAAAGAGCCCAAAAATGAAAGTTCTCGCATCAGTCAAGCGGATCTGCCGCAACTGCAAGATCATCAAGCGCAAAGGCGTAGTCCGCGTTATCTGCGTGGAACCACGTCACAAGCAGCGTCAAGGTTAATCGAGGAATAACAAATGGCACGTATTGCAGGGGTTAATATCCCAAATCATCAGCATACCGTTATCGGCCTGACGGCCATCTACGGTGTGGGCCGTCCACGCGCAGAGAAAATCTGTGCATCGACCGGTGTAGCAACCAACAAAAAGATCAAAGATCTGGATGACAGCGAACTGGAAAAACTGCGCGATGAAGTAGGTAAATTCATCGTCGAAGGCGATCTGCGTCGTGAACTGTCCATGAACATCAAGCGTTTGATGGATCTGGGTTGCTACCGCGGCATGCGTCATCGTAAGGGTCTGCCTTGCCGTGGCCAGCGTACGCGTACGAACGCACGTACCCGCAAGGGACCGCGTAAAGCCGCTCAATCGCTGAAAAAATAATCCGCTAGGGAATAATTATGGCTAAGTCGCAAAATAACGCCGCATCAGCACGCGTGCGTAAAAAAGTTAAAAAGAACGTCGCAGAAGGCATCGCACATGTCCACGCATCGTTCAATAACACCATCATTACCATCACCGACCGTCAAGGCAATGCCTTGTCGTGGGCTACCTCCGGCGGTGCAGGCTTCAAGGGTTCGCGTAAATCGACCCCATTCGCAGCGCAGGTCGCCGCGGAAGCCGCTGGTAAAGTGGCTGTTGAGTGTGGCGTGAAGAACCTGGAAGTACGTATCAAGGGCCCAGGTCCTGGTCGTGAATCCGCCGTTCGCGCGCTGAACAACCTGGGCATCAAGATCACCGAGATCCAGGACGTGACGCCGGTACCGCACAACGGTTGCCGTCCACCGAAACGTCGTCGTATCTAAGATAGTGTTGCAGAGGGCGCTTCGGCGCCAGCTGCTTTGCTGTCTGTTGTAACTCAGTACAGTTGTGTGAAAACGCTGGAGCAGGGAGCCGGAAACGGTTATACTGCCCGGCTGTTCTTGCCTGTCAAATTCTGTTTGACGGGTTTTTCGTTTTCAGCCACCGTCTGATTGAAACCAAATCAGACTAGCGCCTAACCGCATCAGTGTGTTTGATCATGCATGTGGCTGGGGCGTTATCATTTAAAAAAAGGAAGTATCGTGGCACGTTATATCGGACCTAAAGCAAAACTTTCCCGCCGTGAAGGTACAGACCTGTTCCTGAAGAGCGCCCGTCGCTCGCTGGACAGCAAGTGCAAACTGGACGTCAAGCCAGGCCAGCACGGTGTCAAATCCGGCGCCCGCACCTCGGACTACGGTAACCAACTGCGCGAAAAGCAAAAAGTCAAGCGCATGTACGGCGTGCTGGAACGTCAATTCCGCCGCTACTTCGCTGAAGCAGACCGTCGTAAAGGCAACACCGGCGAAACGCTGTTGAAGTTGCTGGAAACGCGTCTGGACAACGTTTGCTACCGCATGGGCTTTGGCTCGACCCGCGCTGAAGCGCGTCAATTGGTCAGCCACAAAGCGTTCACCGTGAACGGTATCGTTGTGAACATCGCTTCGTACGCAGTCAAGGTTGGCGACATCATCGCTGTTCGTGAAAAATCGAAAAAGCAAGTGCGTATCGTTGAAGCACTGTCGCTGGCTGAACAAGTTGGTATGCCTAGCTGGGTTTCGGTTGATGCCAAGAAAATGGAAGGTACCTTCAAGTCCCTGCCAGAGCGTAACGAAATCGCTAACGACGTCAACGAATCGCTGATCGTCGAGCTGTACTCGCGTTAATAAGTAGTCAGTAGCAAGATCTCCGCCCACTCGTTTTCTCTCGGGTGGGCGTTTTACTAATGCCATCAGCCTTATCGGCGTAACGAGCCGAGGGTATTGAAAAGGACATTTCATGCAAAACAGTTTGTTGAAGCCACGTATTATCGATGTTGAAGCTCTCGGTGCAGGTCACGCCAAGGTCGTGATGGAACCGTTCGAGCGCGGCTATGGCCACACATTGGGTAACGCGTTGCGCCGCGTTCTGCTGTCGTCGATGGTAGGCTACGCGCCGACCGAAGTGACGATCGCTGGCGTCGTCCACGAATATTCCTCCCTCGATGGCGTGCAAGAAGACGTCGTCGATCTGTTGCTGAACTTGAAGGGTGTGGTTTTCAAAGTCCACAACCGCGATTCGGTAACTCTGACCCTGAAAAAAGAAGGCGAAGGCGCCATCCTGGCCTCCGACATCGACCTGCCGCATGACGTCGAACTGATCAACCCTGACCACGTGATCGCCCACCTGACCGCTGGTGGCAAGCTGGACATGCAGATCAAGGTTGAAAAAGGCCGCGGCTACGTTCCTGGTAACGTGCGTCGCCTGTCGGAAGACACGAACAAGACCATCGGCCGCATCATCCTCGATGCATCGTTCTCGCCTGTGCGCCGCGTATCGTACTTCGTTGAATCGGCCCGCGTTGAACAACGTACCGACCTGGACAAGCTGATCATCAACATCGAAACCAACGGCGTGATCTCGCCGGAAGAAGCGATCCGCCAGTCGGCCCGCGTCCTGGTGGACCAGTTGAATGTGTTCGCTGCCCTGGAAGGCACGGAAGCTGCCGCCGAAGCGCCATCGCGCGCTCCGCTGGTCGATCCTATCCTGTTGCGTCCAGTCGACGACCTGGAGTTGACCGTGCGTTCGGCAAACTGCCTGAAAGCGGAAAACATCTACTACATCGGCGACCTGATCCAACGTTCGGAAAACGAACTGCTGAAAACGCCAAACCTGGGCCGCAAGTCCCTGAACGAAATCAAGGAAGTGCTGGCATCGCGCGGCTTGACCTTGGGCATGAAGCTGGAAAACTGGCCGCCTGCCGGCCTGGAAAAGTAATTCGTAGTTGCAGCAAACTGCCTGGGACAGGTGTCCCAGGCTTTTATTTTTGAAGTACCAAACCGGTCCGCGATGAAGCCCCAGGTTTCATTGATCGAAGAACTGGATTTAAACACTCACCGAAAGGATTTATCATGCGTCACGGTCACGGCCTCCGTAAACTGAATCGTACCTCGTCCCACCGTCTGGCAATGCTGCGCAACATGACAGTATCGCTGCTGCGTCACGAAGCGATCAAAACCACCCTGCCAAAAGCAAAAGAACTGCGCCGCGTTGTCGAGCCAATTCTGACCCTGGGCAAAACCGACTCGCTGGCAAACAAGCGTCTGGCCTTCAACCGCCTGCGCGACCGTGAAATGGTCGTCAAGCTGTTCGCTGAACTGGGCCCACGTTTTGCCAACCGTAACGGTGGTTATGTGCGTATCCTGAAAATGGGTTTCCGCGTCGGCGATAACGCTCCTATGGCGTTCGTTGAACTGATGGATCGTCCAGATACGACCGAAGCAGTTGAAGTTGCTGGCGAGTAATCCCAGTAATTGCATCTGAAAAAGCCAGGCCTAGCCTGGCTTTTTTGTTTTCTGCTGCAGCTATCCTTGCTGCGGTGTACTATTCTTCTTTCGCGCCGGCCCGGCACAAGCGCTGCCTGCTCCGCGCGTCCTCTGTCGAATGGTCGAAAAGGTAGTTCATGTCCCGTTTCTCCTCCAGCGCCACCGCGCGCGCCGCTCCACTACATCAACTGCTGATCTGGTTTGCCACCTGTCTGCTGCTGGCCATGGCCGTCTTGGGCGCCAGTCACGCCCGCGCCGACGAGGAATTCCTCGATCCGGAACTGGCCTTCAAGTTTTCCGCCCGCATGCAGGACCCGTCCACCATCGCCGTCACCTATGTGATTGCCGATGGCTACTATATGTACCACGAGCGCTTCAAGTTCGAGGCCGTGGGCGCCAAGCTGGGCACACCGGTGTATCCCGCCGGCAAGATCAAGTTTGACGACACTTTCCAGAAGAACGTGGAAACCTTCCGCAAGACCCTGACCATTACCATTCCCGTCGAGGCGGCCGGCGCGTTCACCCTGAAAGCGACGGGACAGGGCTGCTCCGACAAGGGGCTGTGCTATGCGCCGCAGGATGCGACGGCCCAGCTGGTGGGCACTGGCGGCGGCCAGAGCAAGGCACCCGGCGCGGGCCTGCCGTCGAAGTTCGCCTTGCCGGCCGCGCCCGCAGTCGACACGGCGGCCGTCAACGGCCCGCAGGCGCAAGCGTCGCCCGGCGTTTCCGTGCTGAGCATTCCCCAGGCCGATATCACCAGCTCGCCCGAGCCGGTAGCGGCGGCCCCCGTGGCGGCAAGCGCCGCGCCCGCGCAGAGCGAGATGGGCAAGATCGAAGCGGCCTTGAAGGGCGGCAAGCTGCTTGTCATCGTGCCCCTGTTCATGCTGCTGGGCCTGGGCCTCGCGTTTACGCCGTGCGTGCTGCCGATGGTGCCGATTTTGTCGTCGATCATCATCGGCGATGGCGCCAAGGTCAGCCGCTCGCGCGGCTTGCTGCTGTCGCTGACCTACGCGCTGGGCATGGCCATCGTCTATACGGCGCTGGGCGTGGCGGCCGGCCTGGCGGGCGAAGGCCTGGCGGCCCAGCTGCAAAACCCGTGGGTGCTGGGCTTTTTTGCCTTGCTGATGGCCGGCCTCGCCTTGTCGATGTTCGGTTTTTATGAGCTGCAAGTGCCGGCTTTCCTGCAAGGCAAGCTGACGAGCGTGTCGAACCAGCAAGCGTCGGGCCGCCTGGCCGGCGTGTTCGTCATGGGCGCCATTTCCGCCCTGATCGTGGGGCCCTGCGTGGCCGCGCCGCTGGCCGGCGCCTTGCTGTACATCAGCCAGACGCGCGACGTCGTCATCGGCGGCAGCGCTTTATTTGCCATGGCGGTGGGCATGAGCGTGCCCTTGCTGCTGGTCGGTGTGTCGGCAGGCACCTTGCTGCCGCGTGCCGGCGCCTGGATGGATGCCGTCAAGCGCTTCTTTGGCGTGCTGCAGCTGGGCGTGGCCTGGTGGCTGGTCTCGCCCGTGCTGCCGGGCGCCGTGCAGATGCTGGGCTGGACGGTCTTGTTCGTCGGCTACGGCATGTATTTACTGGTGGGCAAGAGAGGCGCGCAGCATGCGTGGATCGCCAAGGCCTTCGGCCTGGTGTTTGCCGTGCTGGGCGCGATGCAGCTGGTCGGCGTGGCCAGCGGTGGCCGCGACCCGCTGGCGCCGCTGGCGCATCTCGGTGGTGGCCAGGTGCACGCGCAAGCGTTTACGCGTGTCAAGACCGTGGCGCAGCTCGATGCGGCGCTGGCCCAGCTGGGTGGCAAGCCGGCCCTGCTGGATTTTTATGCGGACTGGTGCGTGTCGTGCATCGAGATGGAAAAACTCACCTTCGTCGATCCCGCCGTGCGCGCGAAGATGGGGCAAGCCGTGCTGCTGCAGGTGGACGTGACGGCCAATGATGCGGACGACAAGGCCATGCTGAAGCGTTTTCAGCTGTTCGGCCCGCCGGGCATCATCATGTTCAATCCGCAGGGACAGGAAATCGCCCAGTCGCGCGTGATCGGCTTCCAGAACGCTGCTACCTTCCTGACCTCGCTGCGCAAGCTGGACGAGTAGGCCGGGCAAGGCGGGTAGGTCGGGTTAGCCCGCCAGGGCGTAACCCGACACCACCGTACACGCCAGCAGAGTTGTCGGATTACGGTCCTGCGGACCTAATCCGACCTACCGTCTTAACCGGCTTTCGGCTGCTGCATGCCATGGTGGCCGCCGTGATGGCCACCGCGCATGCCGCCATGCTTGCCACCAGGCACGCTGTCATCCAACACTTTCTTCTGTTCCGGCGTCAGCTGGGCGTAGAAAGTCTTCAGTGCAGCCAGGCGGCTTTCCTGTTCCGCGATGCGTTCCTTCGACATCGCGATCCATTGCTCCATGCGTTCCGGCGCGGACAGCTTGGCCATCGCTTCGCGCTTGGCCTTCCAGTCGCCCATCGGTTTTTTCGGCGCGTTGGCGGCCGTGAACGTGGCCCAGGCCGGCTCCTGCGCGGCCGTCAGCTTCAGCTTGTCGTGCAGGCGGGCCTGGTATTTGGCCATGCGCTCGGCGGGATTGCCGCCGCGCTGGCCTTCATGTTGCATCTTGCTGCTGGCGGCAGGCGCGCCGGCAGCCGCTTCCTGGGCGTGGACGGTCAGCGATGCCGCGCCCATGCCGAGTACGCTCATGGCGATGATCACATTCTTGCGCAAGGTTGTCATTGAGGCGTTCATCTGGATTCCTTTGTCAAAGTGAGGGATGTACATGTTGCTGCACATGTAGCCATGTTGGACGCGCCATGTTTCCCCGAAGTGTCCGCTGCCAGACAGTTTGTATCTATATGTTTCTTCGGGTCTTCTATATACAAGACGATACAAATGCGTTGTGCAAGGCCGGGGGAAGTGGGGATAATTCGTACCATGGAACCCACTTCTACAATTCTCATCGTCGACGACGACCGCGATATCCGCAGCTTGCTGGCGGACTACCTGGAAACGAACGCCTACCGCACCCTGGGCGCGGCCGATGGCACGGCCATGTGGAAAATCCTCGATGAAACGCGGCCCGACCTGATCGTGCTGGACCTGAACCTGCCCGGCGACGACGGCCTGACCCTGTGCCGCAAGCTGCGCGCGCAGTCGACCGTGCCGGTGATCATGTTGACGGCGCGCAATGAGCCGCTGGACCGCATCCTGGGCCTGGAAATGGGCGCCGACGATTATTTGCCGAAACCGTTCGAGCCGCGTGAATTGCTGGCGCGCATACGCAGCGTGTTGCGCCGCAGCCATGCCATGCCGTCGAACGTGCCGTCGGACAAGGCGCAGCAAATCCGCTTTTCCGGCTGGACGCTGGACCTCACGGCGCGCCACCTGCTCAACCCCAGCGGCCTGGTGATCATGCTGTCGGGCGCGGAATTCCGTTTGCTGCGTGTCTTCCTGGAACACCCGAACCGCGTCCTGAACCGCGACCAGCTGCTGAACCTGACGCAGGGCCGCGACGCGGATCCGTTCGACCGCTCGATCGATATCCAGATCAGCCGCCTGCGGCAAAAGCTCGGTGAAGATGCCCGCTTGCCGCAGATCATCAAGACCGTGCGCAACGGCGGCTACGTGCTGGCCGGCCAGGTCAATGTGGAGCCGCACGCGTGAAGGCCTTCCTGGGATCGATGACGGGCCGCGTTTTCATGTTTTTGCTGATCGGCATCGTCGCTTCGGCCGCGCTGACGCAGTGGCTGGCCGTGGGCGAACGCCAGCGCGCCATCGAGCAATACCGCGACTACCATGCCGTAGAGCGGGCCGAGCAGCTGGTGATGGCGGCCGACGTGGTGCCGCTGGCCTCGCGCGCCGCCTATCTGAAGGTGGCCAACAAGGGCAGCGTACGCCTGGAATTGCGTCCCGACGTCGAGCATGTTCCGGGTAAGCCGACGGAATTTTCCTCCGCCCTGCAAGCCAAATTGGGGGAGGGTTTCAAGGTCAGCGCGCTGGCTGAACGCCCGGAAGCCTGCGTCAAGCCGCGCCAGTCACCGGGCATGTTTTCCGCCAAGCCATGGGGCGGAACCTGCGAAAACCTCGACGTGCGCATGCAGGATGGCCACGTGTTGCGCCTGATGGTCTTGCCGCCGCGTCAGCAGCCACCGTTCAATGAACATAACGACTGGATGACCCTGCTGCCTTTCCTGATCAGCATCGCCATCCTGGCCTACCTGGTCACGCGCATGACCATGCGCCCGCTCAAGCAACTGGCGCAGGCGGCGAAAGACCTCGGTAATGACATCAACCATCCGCCGCTGACCCTCTCGGGCGCCAGCGAGATCCGCCAGGCCAGCGCCGCCTTCAATGCCATGCAGGCGCGCATCCGTCAGCATATTTCCCAGCGCACGCAGATGCTGGCCGCCATCACGCACGACTTGCAGACGCCGCTGACGCGCTTGCGTTTGCGCCTGGAAAAAGTGGCCGATACGGAATTGTACGACCGCCTGGTGGGCGACTTGTCCGCCATGCAGAGCATGGTCAAGGAAGGGCTGGACCTGGCCCGTTCGATGGACAGCACGGAAGCGATGCAGGCGCTCGATCTCGATTCGTTGTTAGATAGCGTCTGCTCCGACGCGGCCGATGCGGGCCAGAATGTGACCCTGGCCGGGCAGGCCGGCATGGCCTTGATGGCGCGCCCGATCGCCATGCGGCGCTGCCTGGTGAACCTGATCGACAATGCCGTCAAATATGGCCAGTACGCGCAGGTGACCGTCGAGCGCATCGCCGGCGCGGCACGCATCCGCATCCGCGATGGCGGGCCGGGGATTGCGCCAGATCAGCTGTCCAAGGTGTTCGAACCGTTTTACCGCATCGAGACCTCGCGTTCGCGCGAATCGGGCGGCACGGGCCTGGGCCTGACCATCGCGCGCAATATCGCCGAGCAGCACGGCGCCACCGTTTTGCTGGCCAATCACGTCGACGGTGGACTGGAAGTCACCCTCATCGTGCCAGAGTATTACGCAGGAAAGTGAGCATTTCCGTGCGACAATATTGTGCTTTAGGCTCCCTGGCACCTACATTCAACCTGCAGCCCCGCGCTGCGACAGCATGACAGAACAATGAAAAAGACTAGTCTGGCAATCCTCGTGGGTGCGGCCCTGTGTATCGGTGGCGGCATCTGGTATTTCAATCATCAGCCAGGCAAAACGGCCGGTGGGCAGGATGGCAAAGGGGGCAAGGGCGGACAGGCGCCGACGACGGTGAGCGTGGTCGCGCCCGTGCGCCAGGATGTGCCGATGCTGTTGCAAGCCAATGGCAGCGTGACGCCAATCAGCAGCGTCGACTTGCATCCGCAGACGACCAGCACGATTACCAAGGTGCACATCCGCGAAGGCCAGTTCGTCAAGCAGGGCGAGCTGATGTTTACGCTGGACGCGCGCAGCGAGCATGCGAACGTCGACAAGGCGCAGGCGCAGGTCTTGCGCGACCGCGCCTCGGTAGCCGATCTCGAACGCCAGCTCAAGCGCAACCAGGATTTGTTGAGCAAGAATTTCATCGCCCAGGGTGCCGTCGACACGCTGCAAAGCCAGCTCGACGCGGCACGCGCCTTGCTGGCCGCCGACCAGGCCGCCTTGCGCGCGGCCCAGGTCGACTCCAGCTACACGGTCCTGCGCGCGCCGCAGGCGGGCAGGGTGGGCGCCATCAATGTCTATGCGGGCAGCCTGGTGCAGCCGGCCACGTCGCTGACCAGCATCACCCAGCTCGACCCGATCGATGTGGTGTTCACCTTGCCGGAAAGCAGCCTGTCGAGCTTGCTGGCGGCGCAAAAGGCGGGCGAGGTACCCGTCACGGCCCTGTTGTCGGACGCGGGCGGCAAGCAGCTCGATGGCAAATTGAGCTTTATCGACAATGCCGTCGATCCCGCCACGGGCGTCATCAAGGTCAAGGCCCGCTTCAACAATGGCGGCACCGACCTGTGGCCTGGCCAGTACGTGAATACGCAGCTGACCGTGCGTACTCTCAAGGATGCGCTGGTGATCCCGCAAAACGCCATCATCACGAGTACCGTCGGCACCTTCGTGTACTCAATGGAGGCGGACAACACGGCCAAGATGCGCAAGATTACCCGCGTGTATGCATTCGGACCGAGCGCCGTCGTTACCGGCCTGGCGGGCGATGAAAAAGTCATCGTCGATGGCAAGCAGAACTTGCGTGCGGGTAGCAAGGTGCGCCTGGCGGAAAAACACAAGGCCGCCGATGGCGCCGCCGCAGCGCAGGGCAAGCCAGCATGAATCTGTCCGAACTGAGCATCCGCCGCCCCGTCATGGTGGTGTTGCTGTCCCTCTCCATCATCCTGGCCGGCGTGCTGGCCTACCTGCAAATTCCCGTGGCGGCCTTGCCGAGCTACAACACGCCCGTCATCAACGTGAGCGCCGACCTGGCCGGCGCCAGCCCGGAAACCATGGCCTCGTCGGTGGCCTTGCCGCTGGAAAAACAGTTTTCCACCATTTCCGGCCTGAGCCTGATCACGTCCACGAGTACCTTGGGCAATACGTCGCTGACCCTGGAGTTTGACGCCAGCATCAATGTCAACGAGGCGGCCGTCGACGTGCAGGCGGCGCTGCTGCGCGCGCAGCGCCAGTTGCCGACGGAAATGACGGACTTGCCGTCTTACCGCAAGGTCAATCCGGCCGATGCGCCGGTGCTGTTCATCCAGATGACGTCGCCATCGCTGAACTTGTCGGACCTTAACGACTATGCGGAAAACCTGATCGCGCCCAGCCTGTCGACCTTGCCTGGCGTAGCCCAGGTTATCGTCAATGGCCAGAAACGCTTTGCCGTGCGCGTGCGGGCCCGTGCCGACCTGATGAATGCGCGCAACCTGACGATGGACGAACTGGCCACCGCCTTGCGCACCTCGAACACGAATTCCCCGCTGGGCATTCTTGACGGCCCGAGCCAGACCTTGACCATCCAGGGTAATCCGCAAATGATGAAAGCGGCTGATTTTGCCGAACTGATCATCGCCAGCCGCAACGGCCAGCCCGTACGCCTGAAAGACGTGGCCGAGGTGGAAGACAGCTTTCAATCGATCAAGGCCGTCGGCAGTTTCAACGGCGAGCGCTCGATCAGCCTGATGGTGCAGCGCCAGCCGGACGCCAATACCGTGCAAGTGGTCGATGGCGTGCGCCGTTTGTTGCCGGGTTTTAAGGAGCAATTGCCCCAGTCGATACAGATCAGCCTGGTCAACGACCGCTCGCTGTCGATCCGCGAAGCCATCCACGACGTCAACCTGACCCTGGCCCTGACGGTGGTGCTGGTGGTGCTGGTGATCTTTTTGTTCCTGCACCGCGCGGCCGCCACCTTCATTCCGGCCGTCACCATGCCGATCTCGCTGCTCGGCGCCCTGGCCCTGCTGTACTGGCTCGGCTACAGCCTCGACAACGTCTCCCTGCTGGGCATCACCCTGGCCGTGGGCCTCGTCGTCGATGATGCCATCGTGGTGCTGGAAAACATCGTGCGCCATATCGAGATGGGCAAGAAACCGATACGCGCGGCCCTCGAAGGGGCGAAAGAGATGGGCTTTACCATCATCTCGATTTCCGTCTCGCTGGTGGCCGTGTTCATTCCCATCTTCTTCATGCCGGGCGTGATCGGTTTGCTGTTCCACGAGTTTGCCGTCGTCGTCTCGCTGGCCGTGCTGGTGTCCGCCGTCGTCTCGCTGACCCTGGTGCCGATGCTGGCCAGCCGCTTCCTGCCGGCCGACTCGCGCGAGCACAATGACAGCGACCCCACGCATGGCGAGAAAACCTTTATCGGCCGCCATTTCGAAGCCGGTTTCACGAAATTGCGCAACGGCTATGTGCATCTGCTCGACAAGGCCCTGGCGCACCGCAATGTGGTGCTGTTCGTTGCCGTGTGCACCTTTGCGCTGACGGTGCTGCTGTACGCGACCATTCCCAAAGGTTTCTTCCCCGAGGAAGACCTGGGCCAGATCCAGGTGAATACGGAAGCGTCGGAAGACATTTCGTCCGCGGCATTGCAGGATTTGCAGGCCCGCGTGGCGGCCGTGCTCAAGGCGGACCCCAGCGTGCAGGACGTGACGTCGTTCGTCGGCGGCGGCAACACGGGGCGCATGTTCATGGTCTTGAAACCGCGCAGCGAGCGTCCGAAAATGCCCGTGGTGCTGGAAAACCTGCGCCGCGCGGCGGGCACCGTGCCTGGCATGGCCGTGTATTTCCGGCCCGTGCAAAACTTGCAGCTGGGCGGGCGCCAGAGCAAGAGCCGCTACCAGTACACCCTGCAAAGCGTCAGTCCCGATGCCTTGAATGACTGGGCGGAAAAGTTTATTGCAGGCATGCGTACCGATCCCGCCTTCCGCGACGTCACCAGCGATTCGCAGATCAAGGGCTTGCAGGCATCGCTCCGGATCGATCGCGACAAGGCCAACCTGCTGGGCGTGCAGATGTCCGACATCCGCACGGCCCTGTACAGCGCCTTTGGCGAGCGGCAAGTGTCGACCATCTATTCCTCGGCGGCCAGCTATTACGTGATCCTGGAAGCGGCCACGGCCGACCGCCAGTATGACGACGCGCTCACGCGCGTGTCCGTGCGCAGCAAGTCGGGCGAACTGGTGAAATTGTCGAGCATTGCCTATGTGGAACGCACGATCGGCCCCACCTCCGTGAATCACCAGGGGCAGTTGCAGGCGGTCACCATCGCCTTCAACCTGGCGCCGGACGTGCCGCTGGGCATCGCCACGGGCAAGATCGACGCGATGGCCAAGGACATGAGCTTGCCGGCCTCCATCATCACGCGCTACGGCGGCGACGCGGCCGTTTTCCAGAGCTCGCAATCGAGTCAGATCATCCTCATCATTGCCGCGCTGGGCGTGATCTATGTGCTGCTCGGTGTGTTGTATGAAAGCTATATCCACCCGCTCACCATCCTGGCCGGCTTGCCGTCGGCGGCCGTGGGGGCGCTGTTGACCCTGCGCCTGTTCGGCATGGACCTGACCATGATCGCCATCATCGGTATTTTGATGCTGATCGGTATCGTCAAGAAAAACGCCATCATGATGATCGACTTCGCTCTGCATGCGCAGCGCAACGAGGGGCTGGCGCCGGCAGAGGCCATCCGCCAGGCATGCATCCTGCGTTTTCGTCCCATCATGATGACGACGGCGGCGGCCCTGATGGGCGCCTTGCCGATCGCCCTGGGCCTGGGCGCCGGCGCCGAGCTGCGCCAGCCGCTGGGTCTGGCCGTGGTCGGAGGATTGCTGTTTTCGCAAGTGATTACCCTGTTCATCACCCCCGTCATCTATTTATTCCTGGACAAGTACAGCGGCACGGGGCCGATGACGGATGAGCAACTGGTGGCGCTCGATAACAAGGCTTGAGCGCATGCGTGACTGATGACCTGTGACCGGCGTCCCATTTCCGTGTGAAGGGGGCGCCGGTTTTGTATGGGCGGTGATACATACGGTAACAACCGTCAAGGGACGGCTCGGGTACTCTGGTCCGCGCTGCAAGGAATGTCGCTATCCTGTACGCTGCGGGTTGGAAAGGCCGAGGAAGTGTTCCCAAAAGCAAGGGACTCTGGCACTATGGCTGCCCTGTAATGTTATTTCTTCGCTACACAGAAAGCACGATTCATTTTGCATGACACGACCCATTTGTTGGCTGCCGATTCCGATGTTTGCCCCACCTGCGGGCAAGTGATCCAGCCACCTCCGGCCTACGGGTCCAAGACCAGCACCACGCGCAAGGTTGCGCTCGGCGTGTCCGTCTTGCTGCACGTGCTGCTGGCGGCGTATGTTCTGTTGCGCAGTGACACCATCGAAAAGATTCCGCCGCCGAAGAAGGAAAGCGCGATGGTCTACATCGCGCCGCTGAAGGATAAGCCGCAACCGAAGCCGCAACCGAAACCCACGCCCAAGCCGAAGGACACGAAAGTGGCCAAGGTGAAACCGCCGCCGGCCCCGAGCAAGCGCGTGGTCACAAAAGACGTGCCGCGCGACAAACCGAAACTGGAAACGTACACGCCGCCGCTGGTGTCGAAAGTGCCGTTGCCGCCGCCGCCCGCTGAAGACATGAGCTCAATGATCGAGCAGCGCCGCAAGCAGCGCGAGGCGCAAAATCCCGCGCCGCCGGCCGAGGAAAGCGAAAATGACCGCGCCATGCGCGTGGCGAAGGCAAATATCGCCGGTGCGCAGGGACGCAATTCCGGCAGCGACCGCGAGGATTCGGGCGGCGTGTTTTCCATCGTTAACCAGACCTCGTTCAGCGCCGAAGTCAAGTTCAAGGGCTGGAACGGCAACTTCAAGCGCAACTGGCTGAAGCAGGAAAAAGTGGAATTGGGCAATGAGCCCGATATCGAAACGGCCATTATCAAGAAGATGATCCAGCTGATCCGTGCCGAAAAACCCGGCGATTTCGTCTGGGAATCGCGGCGCCTGGGGCGTAACGTCAACCTCAGCGCCCGCGTGGAAGACACGGCCGAGCTGACTGCCTTCCTGCGCCAGGAATTCTTTTCGGAGAAACGCCCGGGGCCTGGGCGGCGCTAGGGCCTGGACTCGCTGCAATAAAAAAGGCTGCGCCGTATGAACGGGCAGCCTTTTTTTAGCAGCGCTGATCTCGATCAAGCCGGTTTGTCCGATTCCGGCTCGACGTCGTCTTCCATCTCGATCAGTTCGACCATCTGGGCCGCGCCGTCTTCGCTGATGCCGGCCAGTTCCATGATCTTGTCATTGGCTTCGTCGATGCCGACGCGCTTCAGGGCCGAGAACAGTTGCACGGTGAACGGGAAGCCGATGCCGTCTTCATCCACATAGCTGTCGAGCTTGGCTTTTGCCTGGCGCAAGGCATTCACGGATTCATTGCGGTTCAGCTTATCGACTTTCGTCAGGATGCAGTGAATTGGTTTACCCGTCGGGGCGAACCATTCCAGCATTTGAATGTCCAGGTCGGTGAACGGGCGGCGCGAATCCATGATCAGGATCAAGCCGGCCAATTGTTCGCGGCGCTGCACGTAGTCGCCCAGCAGGCGCTGCCAGTGCAATTTGGCCGAGCCCGATACTTCCGCGTAGCCGTAGCCCGGCAAGTCGACCAGCAGGCATTCGATCTCTTCGACGATGGTGGCATCCTTGCGGTGCTGCGCCACGTGGGCGCCGCCGATGGAGAAGTAGTTGATGTGCTGGGTACGGCCAGGTGTCTTGGAGGCGAACGCCAAGCCTTTCTGATTACACAAGATGTTGATGGCGGTCGATTTACCGGCATTGGAGCGGCCGGCAAAGGCGATTTCCGGCACCGTGGTATCGGGCAGGTCACGCAATTGGTTGACGGTCGTAAAGAAGCGGGCTTGCCAGAGTTTTGACATGGGAGTAGTAAAGCAACAAAAGGAAGCGATAAGGGAGCGATAACGCCAAGAAGCTATTGTACAATAAGGGGTTGTTTATTGTTGCCGGCGTAGCAGCGATGCGGCTTGCGGCCCTGAAAATAAAGCAAAAATACCCAAGGCGCGGCAATGTCCACCACTAATTTCTCACTGTCTCAGGGTGCCTGAATGAATCGTGCGTTTTCACCGTTGTTCAAATCCATGCTGCTCGCTTTGCTGGCTGTATCGGCAACTGCCTCCGCGGTCGAAGCACCGAAACCGGCCGTCAAGGCTGACGCTGCCAAGGGCGCTGCCCTGTACGCCGATGGCGATGCGGCGCGCGGCCTGCCCGCTTGCGTCTCCTGCCATGGCGCGGCCGGCAATTCGACCATCACGGTCAATCCGAAGCTGGCTGGCCAGCACGAAAGCTATATCTACAAGCAACTGGTCGACTTCACCACGCCGGAACGCAACCAGCCCGTCATGACGACGTACGCGAAGATGCTCAGCGACGCCGACAAGAAGAATATCGCCGCCTACCTGGGCGCGCAGCTGTCCAAGCCGGGCGCCGCGAAAAACAAGGATACGATTGACCTGGGCAAGAAAATCTACCGTGGTGGCATTGCTTCCAAGCAAGTTGCCGCCTGCGCCAGCTGTCATGGCGCAACGGGCAATGGCATTCCCGTCCAGTATCCGCGCATCGCCGGCCAGCACCAGGATTACACGGTGGCCCAGTTGACGATGTTCCGCAGCACCAAGGCCGATGCCCGCAAGAACAGCGCGCAAATGCACACCATCGCCGCCCGCATGTCGGATGACGAAATCGCCGCCGTTGCCGATTATATCGCCGGCCTGAAGTAAGTTTTCATAGTGGCAAGACATTGCCAGGCGCAGCAGCGCGCGTGAACAAGGGCGGCCGTTTCCACAGGCTGCCCTTTTTTCATGGCAGGGGCCAAACAGGAGTATGCTGCCGCCTTGCGCGGAGAAACTATCTGCTCCATGCCTACATTTCCTTGAAGATTGCATATCCCGTATGAGTATCCACGTATGAGCACTGGCACGACCGGAATCGAGTTAAAGACCCAACGCCGCAGCCTGGCTGAATTCGTCGAGCTGGTCTCGTCGATGCGCTTTGCCATCAGTTTGCTGACCCTGATCGCCATCGCCTCCATCATCGGCACCGTGCTCAAGCAGAACGAGCCCATGCCCAATTATGTGAACCAGTTCGGTCCGTTCTGGTTCGCCGTTTTCGACAAGCTGAGCCTGTATTCCGTGTATTCGGCCTGGTGGTTCCTCGTCATCATGGGCTTCCTCGTCGTGTCGACCTCGCTGTGCATCGTGCGCAATGCGCCGAAGATGCTCAAGGACATGCGCAGCTGGCGCGACAATGTGCGCGAGCAATCGCTGCGCAATTTCCACCACAAGCTGGAATGGCAGGCGCCGCTGCCGCGCGTCGCGCTGGCGCAACAGATGGTGATGCGCCTGAAAGACAGCGGCTATGCGGCCAAGGTGGTCGAGAAGGAGGGCGCCACCCTGGTGGCCGCCAAGCGGGGCGCGGCGAATAAATGGGGCTATATCTTTGCCCATGGCGCCATCGTCATCATCTGCGTGGGCGGCTTGCTCGATTCGGAAATGCCGATCCGCGTACAGCAATGGTTCTTTGGCAAGACGCCGTTTTCCGGCAGCGGCGTGATCGCCGACATTCCCGCCCAGCACCGTTTGAGCTTGTCGAACCCTACGTTCCGCGGCAATACCATGATCCCGGAAGGCTCG
Organism: Janthinobacterium sp. GW456P; assembly: GCF_002127655.1. Lineage (GTDB taxonomy): Bacteria > Pseudomonadota > Gammaproteobacteria > Burkholderiales > Burkholderiaceae_D > Janthinobacterium. The sequence goes on along the minus strand of NZ_NEHB01000010.1, from coordinate 121,574 downwards.
TCGAGCAACACAGCCATCATTCCCCAGGCCGATGGCGTGCTGATCCAGGATCTGCCCATCACAATTTTGTTGAAGAAATTCCACATCGATTTCTACAGCACCGGCATGCCCAAGCTGTTCGCCAGCGATGTCGTCATCACCGACCATGCAACGGGCGAGACGTTCCCGGCAACCATCAAAGTCAACCAGCCGCTGCTGTACAAGGGCCTGGCCCTGTATCAGTCCAGCTTTGAGGATGGCGGCAGCAAGCTCAAGTTGACGGGCTATCCGATGACGGGCAAGACCACCAAGCGTTTCGACATCGGCGGCGAAGTGGGCGGCAGCACGCCGCTCGAGCGCAGCGATGGCAATTCCTACACGGTGGAATGGTCGGGTTTCCGTCCCTTCAACGTGGAAAACCTCAGCGCTGGCCAGGACGTGCGCGCCGTCAGCAAGGCGGAAAGTTTTAACGATAAATTCGCCGTCGGCCTCGATAAACGCCTGGGCTCGGCCGCAAAGAACGCCAACAACAAGGATCTCAAGAACGTCGGGCCCTCGGTGCAATACAAATTGCGCGACAAGACGGGCCAGGCGCGCGAATACCAGAACTATATGCAGCCGGTCACGGTCGATGGCACGACGGTGTTCCTGGCCGGCATGCGCGTCAACCCCAGCGATCCGTTCAGCTATCTGCGCATTCCCGCCGACGACAATGTCAGCGTGAATGAGTGGATGCGTTTGCGTGCCGCGCTGCAAGATCCCGCGCTGCGTCAGCAGGCGGCGGCCCGCTATGCGGCGCGCGCCATGCCGCAGGCGAACGCGGAAGCCTTGCGCGGCCAGTTGCAGGAATCGGCGGCGAAAAGCCTGGGCATCTTTGCCGGCAATGGACAAGAGGGCGGTTTCCTCGCCATTTCGCGTTTCCTGGAGAAAATCCCTGCCGCCGAGCAAGAAAAAGCGGCCGATATCTTCATGAAAATCCTCAATGGCAGTCTGTGGGACTTGTGGCAGGCGGCACGCGCCCAGGATGGCTTGAAAGCCGTCGAGGCCGATGACAAGCATGGCCGCTTCCTGCAACTGGCCACGAATGCGCTGTCCGACAGCTTTTTCTATGGCGCGCCCGTGTACCTGCAGCTTGACGACTTTACGGAAATCAAGGCGTCCGTGTTGCAGGTGACGCGTTCGCCGGGCAAGAGCGTGGTCTACCTCGGTTGCCTGTTCCTCGTGATCGGCGTATTTTCCATGTTTTATATCCGCGAGCGCCGCCTGTGGGTGTGGATCAAGGATGGCGAAGGCGGCAGCGAGGCCTTGATGGCCATGAGCACGCAGCGCAAGACACTGGATTTTGAAAAAGAATTTGAGACTTTGAAGGCAAAGCTGCCGCAATCGGCGTAAGCTGCGCTGAGTTGGATTGGCTGAGTTTCGGCACGCTTGCGCGTCGCCGGGAATGGAGAAAATGATGGAATTGGCAAACAAGCAAATATATACGCAGGAAGCAGGATTTTTCAAGCGCCTGAGCCTGATCGATTGGCTGTATGGCGCCGGCTTGCTGGCGGCATCCCTGTTCGGCCTGATGCGCTTTGGCGCCTACATGGATATCTATGAAAAGGCCATCCTGCTGGCGGCGGCGCCCACGTTCGCGTGGCTGGGCTGGTACTGGAAGCCCGTGCGCTGGCTGATCCCGCTGGCGGCCGTGCTGTCGCTGTTCGCCATCGAGCTGTACGCGGGTCATCTGGAGATGGCCAACCAGAAATTCTTCCTGAAATACATCTTGTCGAGCCAATCCGCCATCCTGTGGATGGGCACTCTGTTCGTGCTGTCGACGCTGTTCTACTGGATCGGCCTGGTGGCGCGCTCGGCATTCGGCTCCTCCGTCGGTTCCCTGCTGTGCTGGGCCGGCGTCGTGCTGGGCCTGACGGGCATGCTGGTGCGCTGGTACGAGTCTTACCTGATCGGCGCCGATGTTGGCCATATTCCCGTGTCGAACCTGTACGAAGTGTTCATCCTGTTTTCCCTGATCACGGCCATGTTCTACCTGTATTACGAGCAGCATTATGCGACGCGCCAGCTGGGCGCCTTCGTCATGCTGGTTATTTCGGCGGCCGTCGTGTTCCTGATGTGGTACACGGTCACGCGCGACGCGGCCGAAATCCAGCCGCTGGTGCCGGCCCTGCAAAGCTGGTGGATGAAAATCCACGTGCCGGCCAACTTCATCGGCTACGGCACCTTTGCCCTGTCGGCCATGGTGGCGGCGGCCTACCTGCTCAAGTCGAGCGGCTACCTGGTCGACCGCCTGCCGTCGCTGGAAGTGCTCGACGACGTCATGTACAAGGCCATTTCCGTGGGCTTCGCTTTCTTCACTGTAGCGACCATCCTGGGCGCCCTGTGGGCGGCCGAAGCGTGGGGCGGCTACTGGTCGTGGGACCCGAAAGAAACGTGGGCGCTGATCGTCTGGCTCAACTATGCAGCCTGGCTGCACATGCGATTGATGACGGGCTTGCGCGGCAGAGTCGCCTCGTGGTGGGCGCTGGTGGGCTTGCTGGTGACGACGTTTGCCTTCCTGGGCGTGAATATGTTCCTCTCCGGCCTCCATTCTTACGGGAAATTGTAAAAGTAGGCACTTTAGTAACGTTTTTTTTGCATGACAGAAGCGTCATGAACGGCCCGGAAAAACTGGTGTAAGGTATATCCAATCACCTTTTTCCGGAGCCGCCATGTTGATCAAGCGCAGTCCCAACGGCATTGAGTTGCCGTACTCTTCCGAAATCACGCCGCGCGCCGTGTTTGAATCGCGCCGCAGCTTCATCAAGCAAGTGGCGCTGGGCTCGATGTACAGCGCGGCCTTGCTGGAAATGGCCAGCCGCGAAGCGTTCGCGCAAGGCACGAATCCCAAGCTCGCTGCCAAACTCAATCCCGCCTATTCGGCGCTGGATAAGCAGACGGCCTATAAAGACGCCACCAGCTACAACAATTTCTACGAATTCGGCACGGACAAGAGCGACCCGGCACAAAACGCGGGCACCCTGCGCCCGCGGCCGTGGACGGTCAGCATCGAAGGCGAAGTGAGAAAGCCCATGACCCTGGACCTCGACGCGCTGCTCAAGCTGGCGCCGCTGGAAGAGCGCGTCTACCGGCTGCGCTGTGTGGAAGGCTGGTCGATGGTGATTCCCTGGGTCGGTTACTCGTTCTCGGAAATCATCAAGAAGGTCGAGCCGACGGGCAATGCCAAGTACGTGGAATTCATCACCCTGGCCGACAAGAAGCAGATGCCGGGCGTGGGCAGCCGCGTGCTGCAGTGGCCCTATACGGAAGGCTTGCGCATCGATGAAGCGAACCATCCGCTGGCGTTGCTGACCCTGGGTATGTATGGCGAAACCTTGCCGAACCAGAACGGCGCGCCCGTGCGCATGGTCTTGCCGTGGAAATATGGTTTCAAATCGGCCAAATCCATCGTCAAGATCCGTTTCGTCAAGGAACAGCCGCGCACGTCCTGGAACCTGTCGGCGCCGTCCGAATACGGGTTTTACTCGAATGTGAACCCGAACGTCGATCATCCGCGCTGGTCGCAGGCGTCCGAGCGGCGTATCGGCGAAGACGGTTTTCTCGCGCGCAAGCGCAAGACCCTGATGTTCAATGGCTACAACGATGTCGCTTCCTTGTACGCGGGCATGGATCTGAAGAAGTTCTTTTAAGGAAAGAGCATGGCCCTCAACCCCACGAGCAAACAGCTGTCGCTGCTGAAAGGCCTGATTTTCCTGCTGGCGCTGCTGCCGTTCGTGCGCATGGTCTGGCTGACGTACACGGGGCAGCTGGTGGAACCGCTGGAATTCATCACGCGCGGCACGGGCGACTGGACCCTGTATTTCCTGTGCATCAGCCTGGCGGTCACGCCTTTGCGGCGCTTCACGCAATGGAATTGGCTGATCAAGCTGCGGCGCATGCTGGGTCTGTTCGCGTTTTTCTACGCGGCGCTGCATTTCACCACTTTTTTATGGTTCGATCACTTTTTCGATCTGCAGGAAATGTGGAAGGATGTGCTCAAGCGGCCGTTCATCACGGTGGGGTTTATCGCCTTTGTTTTGCTCATTCCGCTGGCCGTGACGAGCACGAACGGCATGGTGAAACGCCTGGGGGGCAAGCGCTGGCAGTGGCTGCACCGGCTGATCTACATCATCGCGCCGCTCGGCATCCTGCACTTCTGGTGGATGAAGGCGGGCAAGCATAATTTCGCGCAACCGATCCTGTTCGGCAGTATCGTCGCGCTACTGCTGTTAATCCGCGTGGTTTTCGCCTGGGACAAGCGCGTCAAGAGCGCCAGGGCGGCGACTGCCGCCACCCCGGTGCGCTCCGTTTAGGTGGCCGGCACGATGACCGGTGGCGGCGGCACGGGCGCCGGTTCGACGGGGCCTTTGGCCGGTGCGCCTTTGGCCGCTGGAGGCTTGGGCAGGTACAGGGGACCGGGCTGGCCGCAGCCGGCCAGGACGCTAGAAACCACAATGGCGGTGCCGATATAAAACGCTGAGGATGACTTCACGATTAGAATCACGGTTTGATTAAGATCTTTGGAGTGTAGCATGAGCGAATCGGAATTCCTGGCCCTGGCCGAAGCCACCCTGACCCGGATCGAGGCGGCGCTGGACCGGCTGAACGATGAAGACGTGCTCGACGTCGAATGCAGCCGCAGCGGCAATGTGCTGGAAATCGAATTCATCGACAACGGCACGAAAATCATCGTCAACAGCCAGGCCCCCATGCGCGAAATGTGGGTGGCCGCCCGTTCCGGCGGTTTTCATTACAAGCGCGTGGGCGACGAGTGGATCAACACGCGCGACGGCTCGGAACTGTTTGCGGCCTTGTCCAGCATGGCCAGCGAGCAGGCGGGTGCGCCCGTCGTGCTGAAGTAATTGTTTTAGCCGCGCGCAATAAAAAAGGGCAGCCTGCATGGGCTGCCCTTTTTTATTGCTGAAACGTAGGTCGGATTAGCGGGGCCGCCGAGGCGCGCAAGCGCGTAATCCGACCACATTGTTAGCGTCTGGGTGGTGTCGGATTACGCGGCTTCGCCGCTAATCCGACCTACCCGATCCACGAAATTGCCGTCAGAACAACTCGTTCTTCACGGCTTCTTTCGCCTTTTCTTCCTCCGGCGTGCCGCGCGCCGCGCCTTCCAGGCTGCCGACGCCCGTGCCCGGCGGATTTTCCGCATAGTAGTACTCATCGCCCACGCGGATCAGGCCTTCCGGTACGGCGCGCTCCTCGACGGGAATGCTTTTCAGGGCTTTCGCCATGTAGCTGATCCAGATCGGCAAGGCCAGGCCGCCGCCCGTTTCGCGGTTGCCCAGGTTGCGCGGCTGGTCGTAGCCGATCCAGGCGATGCCCACCAGCTTGGCCTGGTAGCCGGCGAACCACGCGTCGATGGAATCGTTGGTCGTGCCCGTCTTGCCGGCCAGGTCAGGACGCTTCAGGGCCATGGCCTTGTTCGCCGTGCCGAAGCGCACGACGTCGTTGAGCATGCTGTTCATCATGAAGGCATTGCGCTCGTCGATCACGCGGTTGGCTTCCTCGCCGGCCAGGTCAGGCTTGGCTTGCGACAGGACGTTGCCGTCGCTATCGGTCACCTTGGCGATCAGATACGGGTTGATCTTGTAGCCGCCGTTGGCGAACACGGCGTATGCCCCCGCCATCTGCAGCGGCGTGACGTTGCCGGCGCCCAGGGCCAGCGTCAGGTAGGGCGGATTCTTGTCCGCGTCAAAGCCGAAGCGCGTCGCGTATTCCTGGCCATACTTGGCGCCGATCTTGTGCAGGATGCGGATGGAAATCATGTTCTTCGATTTCATCAGGCCCTTGCGCATGGTCATCGGACCATCGTATTTGCTGTCGTAGTTCTTCGGTTCCCACGCCTGGCCGCCCGTCTGGCCCGCGTCGAACGAGATCGGCGCATCGTTGATGATGGTGGCCGGCGACAGGCCTCGTTCCAGCGAAGCGGAATAGATGAAGGGCTTGAAGGCCGAACCGGGCTGGCGCCACGCCTGCGTGACGTGGTTGAACTTGTTGCGGTTGTAATCGAAGCCGCCCACCATGGCGCGGATGGCGCCGTCCGTGGTGCTGGCCGAGACGAACGCCGATTGCACTTCCGGCATCTGCGTCAAGACCCAGGCGTTGTTTTCCTGCATGACACGGATCACGGCGCCGCGCTTGATGCGGCGGTTTGGCGCCGCTTTTTCCGACAGCCAGGCCGCGCCGAAGGTCAGGCCGGGGCCGGTAATGGTGATTTCCTCGCCGGACGAGGTGACTGCCTGGATGGACCTGGGCGAGGCTTGCAGCACCATGGCGGCGATGATGTCGTCGCTGTCCGGGTGGTCGGCCAGCTCCGTCTCGATCGCGTCATCGGCTTCGGCCTTGGTCTTCGGAATCTCGATATACGCTTCCGGGCCACGGTAGCCGTGGCGTTTTTCGTAATCCATGACACCCTTGCGCAAGGCGATGTAGGCGGCGTCCTGGTCGGCCTTGGTGATGGTGGTGTAGACGTTCAGGCCGCGCGTATAGGTGTCTTCCTTGAATTGCTCGTAGACCAGCTGGCGCGCCATTTCCGACACATATTCCGCGTGCACGCCGAAGGCGCTGCTGTCGGTTTTGACTTTCAGCGCTTCATTTTTCGCTTCTTCGTACTGCGCCGGCGTGATGTAGCCCAGCTGCGCCATGCGCTGCAGGATGTATTGCTGGCGCATGCGCGCGCGTTTCGGATTGACGACGGGATTGTAGGCCGATGGCGCCTTTGGCAAGCCGGCCAGCATGGCCGCTTCGGCCACGGTGAGATCCTGAATATTCTTGCCGAAATAGATTTGCGCGGCCGAGGCGAAACCGTAGGCGCGCTGTCCCAGATAAATCTGGTTCATATACACTTCGAGGATCTGGTCCTTGCTGAGGTTTTTCTCGATCTTCCAAGCCAGCAAGACTTCATATGCTTTGCGTTTCAAGGTCTGTTCGCTGGACAGGAAGAAATTGCGCGCCACCTGCTGCGTGATGGTCGAGGCGCCTTGCTTGGCGCCGCCCGTCAGGTTGTGCAGGGCCGCGCGGGTGATACCCAGGTAATCGACGCCGCCATGTTCATAGAAGCGGTCATCTTCGATGGCTAGCACGGCTTTCTTCATGACATCGGGAATATCCTTGATGTGTACCATGTTGCGCCGCTCCTCGCCGAACTCGCCGATCAGGACGCTGTCGGACGTGAAAATCCTCAGCGGCATCTTCGGCTTGTAATCGGTCAGGGTATCGAGCGCCGGCAGGTTCGGATAAGCCATGGCCAGGCCGAAGACCACCAGCAGCACGCCGACCACGGCCAGGCCCAGCAGCGATGCCAGGGCCATCAGCAGGAAACGTTTGGGTTTGCTGCCCTTCTGGGGCGGCTTCGAGCCAGCGGGGCCAGCGGATTTTGAAGATGTCATGCGTCGTATGTCTTTCGGTTAATTATGCCGGCCAATTATAAGCGAGCTTGCCGGGGTGGCAGCGCGCCGTGGCGCTTGCCGGAGGCGTGTTGAAACTTGCCGATACTCTATATAAGCGTGTATTGGCCCGCTGGCAACCAGGATTTGGTAACAATTATCCTGCGCCAGATCACGGCCCCGCCAGATAGGCGCCGCGCGCCGCAGACACCAGCGTGAAATCCGTTTACAAGCCAGCGCTGCCAGGACTAGGCTTGCGGATGGCAGGACCTCCTTCCACGCTGACGTTTCTATATGAAAAACATGTCCATCAGCAGTTTGCTTGGCACCGGCTTGCTGGGCGTCGACATCGCGGACGATGCCGTGCGCGTGGTCGAGTTGACACGCCGGCGGGGAACACTGGCGTGCCGGCATTGCGGCAGCGCCGCGCTGGCGGCAGGAGTAATGCGTGAGGGCATCATCGACGATCTGCAGGGCCTGGCTGCCGCCGTGCGCCTGGCATGCCGCGACAGTGGCAGCGGCTGCACGCGCGTGGCGCTGGCCATGCCGGCCACGGCCCTGATCACGCATGCGATCCGCCTGCCTGCCGGATTACCGGAGGAACAACTGGAAATCCTCGTGGAACTGGAAGCGGGACAATACATGCCGTTTGCGCTGGAAGACGCCAACCTGGATTTTTTCATTCTCGGCCCTGCGCCGCCGCTTGCCGGCCAGACCGGCAGCGAGGTCGACGTGCTGCTGGTGGCGGCGCGGCGCGCCAGCGTGCAGCGCCGTCTCGATGTGGCCAAGGCGGCTGGCTTGACGCCCGTCATTATGGATAGCGAGGCGCTTGCCTTGCAGGCGGCGCTCGCGCAGGGCGGCTGGCAAGCCTTGCCCGGCGGCGGCCTGAACTATCAACTGGCCTGGGGCCTGGCCATGCACCGGTACGCCCGATGAAGGCCGTGGCGGAAGTGCCATGCATCAATCTTTTGCCGTATCGCCAGGCGGCACGCCGCAGGCGTATTCAGCGGCTGCTGTGGCAACTGGCCGGTGGGGCGCTGCTGGGTTTGCTGACGGCCTTGGCGGCGGGCGCCTGGCTGCAGCACCAGCTCGACGTGCAATGGCACCGCCAGGAGGCCTGGCGCCATGCCATGCAGCAAGTCCATACCGTCCTCGCCACTGGCAAGCGCGTGCAGGGCGAGACGGCGGCCCTGCTGCTGCGCCAGCAAGCCATTGCTAGTCTGCAAGAGCAGCGCAATGCCTGGGTACGCATGCTGGCGGCCCTGGCCCAGGCGGTGCCGGCTGGCGTCGCCTTGCACAGTGTGCGCCAGGAAATGGCGATGGTGCGCCTGCAAGGGCAGGCCGTTTCGCAGGAAAAGGTCGCGGCACTATTATTGGCGCTGGAGCAGGCCGCGCCCTGGTCTCGGCCGGAAGTGATGGAAGTGCGCGGCGCGGCCGATGGCGCCGTGGAATGGACGATACGGCTGGCTTTGGCACCCGCTGGGCAATCTTAGTCGTGGAGGTTGATCATGCTGAGCTTGAAGACCGCGTCACTGTGGCCGCTGCCGGCGCGCCTTGCTTGCGCTGCGCTGGCCGGCATGATGGTGGCTGCCCTGCTGCACGCCACATGGCTCGATGGACTGGTAGCTGCCGTGCGGTTGGCGCACAGCGAGGAAGCCCGCTTGCGCGCCGATTATCTGGCGTCGCAGGCCAGGGCAAAGCAGTTGCCGCAGTGGCGTGCAGAGCAGCGCCAGGCCGGCGCCGAGCTGGCCCTGCTGGAACAGCAACTGCCCGACCAGCAGGCGATGGCGGCGCTGTTGACGGACATTAATACCGCCGGCCAGTCGCGCGGCCTGCAATTTTCACTTTTCAAACCGGGCGCGGCGCGGCCGCAAGCGCCGTATGTCGCCTTGCCGATCACGATACAGTTGCGTGGCGGCTACCACGCCATGGGCGCGCTGCTGGCAGACCTGGCGCGCCTGCCGCGCATCGTCACGGTGCATGCGCTGGCCTTGACCCTAGGCAAGGATCGCTTGCTGACCCTTGATGCCGTGCTGCAGGCGTATCGTTTGCCAGAAGCGGGGGAGCTGGCGGCGCCAGCGGCATTGCCTTCAAAGGGCAGCGTGCCGGCATGGCGCCCGCTTGCCGCTGTCGCGCCGCATCCCTACGCGGCCGCCGACCTGGCCGATCCATTCAATGCATTGCCGCCCGTGCCCACGCCCGGGCAGCGGAGCGCTGTAGCGGGCCCCGACCCGCGCCGCGTGCGCGAGCCGCTGGAAAGCGTGGCCTTGCCTGCCATCACCATGGTCGGCAGCGTGCAACAGGACGGGCGCCTGAGCGCGCTGCTGCTGGCGGGCCAGCGCGTGTACCGGGTGGCGGTGGGCCAGTATCTGGGGCAAGACCACGGTGTGGTGACGGACATCAGTGAACAGGCCGTGCAGTACCGTGAATTGCTGCGCGCGGCGGATGGCCCCTGGCGCGAGCGGCGCGGCAGCCTGGCCTTGCAGGTGGCGGGGGCGGGGGCGAAGGCGAGCCTGCCCGAGGCGGCGCCATGAGGCCGCTCCGCATGCTCGTGGCCGCCATGCTGTGTCTGCATGCCAGCGGCCTGGCCCAGGAAGCCGTGGTGCAGGTGTCGGCGCCGCGTCTGTACGCGGGCGACAAAATCTCCGTGGATTTCCAGAACGTGGGCGTGCGCGCGGCCTTGCACATCCTGGCCGATGCGTCCGGGCAAAACATCATCGCCAGCGATAGCGTGGCGGGCAATGTGACCCTGCGCCTGCGCGACTTGCCGTGGGACCAGGCGCTCGATGTGCTGCTGCAGGCCAAGGGCCTGGACATGCGGCGCAATGGCAACGTACTGTGGATTGCGCCGCGTGAGGAAATCCTCGCGCGCGAAAAGCTCGAACTCGAAACGCGCGCGCAGATCGCGGAACTCGAACCCTTGCAGTCGGCCATCTTCCAGCTCAATTACCAGAAGGCTGAAGCGTTCCGCACCGTGTTCGGCCTGGACGCGGGGGAAGGGCGCAGCCGGCTGCTGTCGCGCCGTGGCAGCGTGCTGATCGAGCCGCGCACGAATCAGCTGTTTGTCACCGACGTGCCGGCGCGCCTGGAACAGATCCGGCAACTGATCGACAAGACGGATATTCCAACCCGACAAGTCATGATCGAGGCGCGCATCGTCGAGGCGAACGACAGCTTCAGCCGCAACCTGGGGGCGCGCCTCGGTTTTACGGACCAGCGCCTGGCGGCGGGGCAGGTGCCCGGTTTTTCGCTGGGCGGCAGCGGGCGCCGCGCGGCCATCGGCGGTACGTATCAGGGCGTGGGCGAGGCGACGGGGCAAACGGTGGCGGGCGCCGGCGCCTTCGTGCCGAACACGCAATTCGTCAACTTGCCGGCCGCCAGCATCAATGGCTTGCAGCCGGCCAGCTTCGCCCTGAGCCTGTTTTCGGCCGCCGCCAACCGCTTTCTGAACCTGGAATTGTCCGCACTGGAAGCCGATGGCAGGGGCAAGATCATTTCCAGCCCACGCGTGGTGACGGCCGACAAGGTGCTGGCGCTGATCGAGCAGGGCATCGAGCTGCCGTACCAGGTGGCCACCAGCAGCGGCGCCACATCGATCACGTTTCGCAAGGCGAACCTGCGTCTGGAAGTGACGCCGCAAATCACGCCCGACGGCAACGTGGTGCTGGAAGTGGACGTCAACAAGGACAGCGTGGGCCAGGAAACCCGCTCCGGCTTCGCCATCGACACCAAGCACGTGCGCACGCAAGTGATGGTGGAAGACGGCGGCACGGTGGTGCTGGGCGGTATTTATCAGCACTCGGAACGGGGCACGGACAGCAAGGTGCCGCTGCTGGGCGACATCCCTGTGTTTGGTGTTTTTTTCCGCAGCACGGGCCGCAGTCAAGAAAAAACGGAACTGATGGTGTTTATTACGCCGAAAATAGTGGCAGATCGGCCAGCAACACGTTAATGTCACATCTTTACGTTTAAGTAACAATGCAAACGAAAGCGGACTGATGGCGACTATGCGGAATTTTTCTTTTGGCAATACTTCTTGGAGTAGGGTATCGAATTGGCTGGTCTTGCTGGCGCTGGGCTCCTTGCTGGCCGCCTGTGGCGGCGGCGGCGGCGATCCGACCCTGGGTACGCCTGGCGGCGCGAACAGCGGCGTTGCCAGCATCTCGCTCGTGGCCAGCGCCACGACGATTGTTGCCTCGGGCGCCGATGGCACGGAAGTCACGCTGACGGCAATTGTAAAAAATGCAAACAATAACGCGCTAAGTGGCCAGACGGTTGCCTTCACGGCCAGTTCGGGCACGATCAGCAATACGACGCGCGTCACGGATGCCAACGGCACCGTGGTTGAAAAACTCAGCGTGAAAGGCGACGCGACCTTGCGCGACATCACGATCAGTGCCAGCAGCGGCGGTATCACGTCCGCTCCGGTCGTCGTCAAGGTAGTGCCGGTCACGTCCGGTATCGCAACTCTGTTGCTGACTTCTTCCAGTGGCACCCTGGCTTCATCGGGCGGTACCGCGGTCAGTGTCATCGCCTTTGTCAAGGACGCCAATAACGCGATAGTGCCCAATGCCAACGTCACCTTCAAAGCAGATTCGGGTGCGCTGGGCGCAACGGTGGTCAGTACCAATGCGCAAGGGCAGGCTATCGTCAGCCTCAACACGGGCGGCGATGCCAGTCTGCGCACGATCAAGGTCAGCGCCAGTGCCGGGGCGCAGACGGCCAATACCGAGATCAGTGTCACTGGCACGAAACTGGCCGCCAATGCCTTTTCGTCGACCAACCTGAAAACGAGTACCGACATGGTGGTCAAGCTGGTCGACTCCAGCGGCAATGCGCTGGTGGGCAAGCCGGTCACTTTCAGTGCACAGATCAATCCGCTGACGGTCAAGGGCGGCGGCGCCAGCCCGGCATTGACGGACAATAATGGGCAATTGGTTTTGAGTTACAACGCTCAATCCGGTACCAGCGATACGATCACCATCAAGGCCCAGGGCGACAGCCTGGCCCTGCCCGTGGCGATCAATGCGGCCAATTTCACGATCAACGCAGTCACCGGTGCCAATGTAGCGCTGACAACACTGGCAACGCGAACCTGCTACGCGATCAGCGTACACAGCGATGTGGCCGGCACGCCGCAAACGGGCAATGTCCGTTTCAGCACTTCCCGCGGCGCGATTTACCAGGATGCCGGCTGCGCCACGCCGTTGCTGGCGCCGCTGCCGCTCGTTGGCGGCAATGCCATCGCCTATGTGCAGGCCGCCGGCGCGGGCCGCACGTCGCTGACTGCCAGGAACGAGGGCACGGGCGTGTCGGTGCAGGCCGACGTGGAATTCGTCGCTCCGCTCACGCCACAGGCAACCATCACCTTGCAGGCCGACCCTGCGGTGATCGGCGCCAATACGGCAGGCAGCACCTCCCAGCGCAGCTCCCTTCGCGCCGTGGTGCGTGATGGCACGGCGGAAAACAACCTGGTCAAGAATGCCCAGGTCGGCTTTACCATTCTGAGCGATGCCAGCGGTGGTTCCTTGAGCTCGCCGTCGGTGGTCAATACCGATAGCGACGGCATGGCCACGGTCAGCTATATTGCCGGCCAGGCCAGTACCGGCGTCGACGGCGTGATCGTACAGGCGCAATTGCAGGGCGTATCGACGAGCAGCGCCACGGCCAAGCTGACGGTCACGAAGAAATCGCTGTTCATCAGCGCCGGCAGCGGAAACGTGCTCGATGGTACGGACAGCAGCACCTATCGCAAGACCTATACCGTGTTTGTGACGGACGCTGCGGGCAATCCGGTCCCTGACGTGATCATCACGGCCGCGGCCTGGCCCAAGTTTTATTACAAAGGCTATCTGCAGTATTCCGCGTCGGCAATCAGCTGGATCGTGGCGCAGCAAGTGGAATGCAAGAATGAGGACCAGAATCGTAACGGCATGCTCGACGCTAACGAAGATGAGAATAAAAACGGCTTCCTCGATCCTGGCATCCCGCTCAATCTGTCCACCGGAGGCAAGACCGACAGTAGCGGCACCGCCACCGTGACGCTGACTTATCCGCGCGACAGGGCCAACTGGCTCAATGTCGAATTGACGATTCGTGGCAACAGTTCCGGGACGGAGGCAACTTATGTCGGTTACACTTTGCTTCCGGGACTGTTCTCGGACTTTAACCGCCAGGATGTGTCTCCGCCGGGCGTGAATAGTCCGTACGGGCAGGCGAATGTTTGTAGTGATTCAAAATAACTGTCGCAGCACATGCAAAATCTGTTTTTAGTAGGCCTCATGGGCGCAGGCAAAACCACGATCGGGCGCATCCTGGCCCGCAAGCTGGGCTTGCGCTTTGTCGATTCCGACCACGAAATCGAGGCACGCACGGGAGCGACCATCCCGTGGATCTTCGAGATCGAGGGCGAGGCCAGCTTTCGCCGGCGCGAGGCCGAGGTCATCCGCGACCTGAGCGCCCAGGAAGGCATCGTCATGGCCACCGGCGGCGGGGCCATCCTCAACGCCGACAGCCGCGCCTACCTGAAGGAACGTGGCACGGTCGTCTATCTGCGCGCCAGCGTCAGCAACATCCTCGCGCGCACCAGCCACGACAAGAACCGCCCGCTGCTGCAGACGGCCGACCCGCGCAGGAAGCTGGAAGAATTGACGGCGCAGCGCGAGCCCCATTACATGGAAGTGGCCGACATTGTCATCGACACGGGCCGTCCTAACGTACAATCGATGGTTCAGACCATCCTGATGCAGCTGGCCAGCCTCGAATGCGAGGCCTCGCCCAACTGCGTCATTCATGCAGAGCCTTCGATGAACGAGCAATCCAAAATGTTGTTGAGCGTAGACCTCGACGAGCGCAGTTATCCGATCGCCATCGGTCCCGGCCTGCTGGCCGACGCCGACGCGCTGCTGCGCCATATCAGCGGCCACAAGGTGGCCATCGTCACCAATACCACCGTCGCCCCCCTGTACCTGGACCGCCTGCAGGCGGCGCTGGCCAGCGATGGCCGCGAGGTGAACAGCATCGTCCTGCCGGACGGCGAAGAATATAAGAACTGGGCCAGCCTGATGCAGATCTTCGACGCGCTGCTGGCCAATAAATGCGACCGCAAGACCACCCTGGTGGCCCTGGGCGGCGGCGTGATCGGCGACCTGACCGGCTACGCGGCCGCCAGCTACATGCGCGGCATCGGCTTCGTGCAGGTGCCCACCACCCTGCTGGCGCAGGTCGATTCCTCCGTCGGCGGCAAGACGGGCATCAACCACCCGCTGGGCAAGAACATGATCGGCGCCTTCTACCAGCCGCGCGCCGTGATCGCCGACACCTCGACCCTGGAAACTCTGCCGGCGCGCGAGCTGTCGGCCGGCCTGGCCGAAGTGATCAAGCATGGCGCCATCATCGACGCCGCGTTCTTCGACTGGATCGAGGCGAACATGGGCAAGCTGATGGCGCGCGACAAGGGCGCCCTCGCGTATGCGATTGCCCGCTCGTGCGAAATCAAGGCCGACGTGGTGCGCCAGGACGAGCGCGAAGGCGGCTTGCGCGCCATCCTGAACTTCGGCCACACTTTCGGCCACGCCATCGAGGCGGGCCTCGGCTACGGCCACTGGTTGCACGGCGAAGCCGTCGGCTGCGGCATGGTGATGGCGGCCGACTTGTCCTGCCGCATGGGCTATATCGACCAGGCGGCCGTGGAGCGCATGCGCAAGCTGGTCGCCGCCGCCGGCCTGCCCGTCAAGGCGCCGGACCTCGGCGTCGAGCGCTGGCTGGAATTGATGGAAGTGGACAAGAAGAACGAGGGCGGCGCCATCAAGTTCATCCTCTTGAAACCGCTGGGCAGCCCGTGCATCACGTCCGCGCCGCACGAACTGGTGCTGGCCACCCTGGCCGCCGGAGTGCAATAGCCATGACGCCTGAAGACGCCCTCGCCCAAGGATGGCTGGCCCCCTATGCGGCCCATTCGGCACAGGGGCAGGGGCGTCGCTTTGCCGAGGCGCCGCACGCCTCGCGCAGCCAGTTCCAGCGCGACCGCGACCGCATCATCCATTCCTCGGCCTTCCGCCGCCTCGAATACAAGACCCAGGTTTTCCTCAACCACGAGGGAGACCTGTTCCGCACGCGCCTGACGCACAGCCTGGAAGTGGCGCAGGTGGGCCGCTCGATCGCGCGCAACCTGCGCCTGAACGAAGACCTGGTCGAAGCCATCGCGCTCGCGCATGACCTGGGCCACACGCCGTTCGGCCACGTGGGCCAGGACGTGCTCAATGAGTGCATGCAGGCGCACGGCGGTTTCGAGCACAACCTGCAAAGCCTGCGCGTGGTCGATACGCTGGAAGAGCACTACGGCGCCTTCGATGGCTTGAACCTGATGTTCGAGACGCGCGAAGGCATATTAAAACACTGCTCGCTCGCGCATGCGCGCGAACTGGGTCCCGTGGCGCAGCGCTTCATCGACCGCACGCAACCGACCCTGGAAGCGCAATTGACCAACCTGGCCGATGAAATCGCCTACAACAGCCACGATATCGACGATGGCCTGCGCTCGGGCCTGATCACCATCGCCCAGCTGGAGGAGGTGGAATTCTTTGGCCGCCTGTGGCGCGACGTGCAGCAGGCGTTTCCCGGCCTGTCGGGCCGGCGCGCCATCTACGAAACCCTGCGCCGCCTGATCACGGCCCTGGCCGACGATCTGATCGTCACGTCGAACGCCCTGATCCTCGACGCGGCGCCGCGCGACGTCAGCGAAGTGCGCGCCAGCCCGCCATTGATCCGTTTTTCGGACGCCATGCGCAAGGATGCGACGGAACTGAAACGTTTCCTGCGCGCGAMCCTGTACCGCCACTACCAGGTCAACCGCATGCGCGTCAAAGCGAGCCGCATCGTGCGCGAACTGTACGACAGCTTCATGGCCGAACCGGCGCTGCTGCCGCCCGATTATCAGGTCAACGGCGATGATGTGACCAAGCAGGCGCGCAAGATCGCCGACTACATCGCCGGCATGACGGACCGCTACGCGATCCGCGAGCACCGCAGGCTATATTCGCTCGACGAGCTGTAACCGTTACGGTGAATCCGACATGACCGCGTGACGCTGTCGGGTTACGCCGTGCCGGCTAACCCGACCTACCAATGCAAGCGGTCATGGGGAATCTGACCTACTCCGCATTTTCGGTCCTGTCAATCGGCATGATCATCTAGCTCCCCGCACGATCCCCCCAATATCCGCGCAGCGCCTTCTTTTCTATCATGGCAGCAAGTCAACAAGGGCTTGCCGCCCATCGTCAAGGAGAGTGTCATGATCGAATCGCGCCGCAGTTTCTTGCGCGCCTTGCCCGCCGTTACCATCGGGGCGGCCATCGCGCCGCTGCCAGGCAAGGCCGCCACCAGGGGCGAAGGCGGCCAGCGCTGGGCGATGGTGGTCGATGTGCAGAAGTGCATCGGCTGCCAGGCTTGCACGGTCTCCTGCATCATGGAAAACGCCGTGCCGGAAAACAGCTTCCGCACCGTCGTCTCGACCTATGAAGTCAAGGAAGAGAACCGCTGCGGCACCTACATGCTGCCGCGCCTGTGCAATCACTGCGCCAATCCTCCCTGCATCCCCGTCTGTCCCGTGGGCGCCACCTTCCAGCGCAAGGATGGCGTCGTCGTCGTTGACGGCGACCGCTGCGTGGGCTGCGCCTACTGCGTGCAGGCCTGCCCGTACGATGCGCGCTTCATCAACCACGAGACGGGCAAGGCCGACAAATGCACGTTCTGCGCGCACCGCGTCGACGAAGGCTTGCTGCCGGCCTGCGTGGAAACCTGCGTGGGCGGCGCGCGCATCTTCGGCGACCTGAATGACCCGGAAAGCATGGTGCACCAGCTGCTGACCGAGAACAAGGTGAAGGTGCTCAAACCCGAGCAGGGCACCCAGCCCCACGTGTTTTACCTGGGACTGGACACGCGCTTCGCCGGCCACGTCGAAGGCGAAGCGACACTTTGGCAACCGAGCAAACACGGGAAATAAACCATGGACAGCCACATCACCGAAATTGTCAACGTCACGCGCGAAGCGGCATGGCTGCCGTGGGCGGTGCAGTATTTTTTCCTCATCGGCCTCAGTTACGGCAGCTTCATGCTGACCTTGCCGTATTTCGTCTTCGGCCGCAAGGCGTATGAACGCCTGGGGCGCATCGCGCTGCTCGCGTCCCTCGTGTGCGGCGTGACGGCGCCCGTGGCGCTGCTGGCGGACCTGCACGGGCCGGGCCGCTTCTACCACTTCTACCTTTACTTCCAGCCGCAGTCGTGGATGTCGTGGGGCTCGTTCTTCATTCCCCTGTACCTGGGCTGTCTGATGCTGTATGCGTGGCTGGCGCTGCGCGTCGACTTCGCCACGCGGGGGCAGGCCCAGGATCGACTCGCGTTCGCCTATCGCCTGCTGGGCCGTGGCGGCGCCGCGTCGCGCAAGGCCATCGTCACCGCCGCAGCCTTCACCTTGCTCGCCGCCTTCGTCGTGGGCCTGTACACGGGCATGGAAGTGATGGTGGTGCGCGCCCGTCCGCTGTGGTTCACGCCGTTCCTGCCGGCGCAATTTGCCGCCACGGCCTTTGTCGGGGCGGTGGGCCTGGCGCTGCTGTTCAACCGCTTCCTGCCGGGCCGCGACATGGCGCTGGAAGTGTCCCTGAACCGCGCGCTGGCCCTGTCGCTGGCGCTGGTGCTGGCACTGGGCGGCGGCTGGCTGTTCGTCAGCCTGTCCGGCGTGAGCGCCAGCCACAGCATGGCCTTCACCCAGGTGGCGGGCATGCCGCAATGGCAGTTCACGGCCGTCTGGGCGGTGCTGTCGTCCATCGTGCCGATGGCCCTGGCCATCTGGCGTCCCGCCACGAGTGGCCTCGTCAACGGCCTGATTGCGCTGCACAGCGCCTGGATGATGCGCTGGACGATCTTCATCGGCGGCCAGAACATCCCGAAAACGGGCGCCGGCCTGTACGACTACCAGCTGCCGATGGGGAACGATGGCTTGATGGGGATTATCGGTACGGCCGGTCTGTGGATCGCGCTGCTGTTGCTGATGCTGGAATTTTTGCCATGGGCCGGAAGAGCCGTCGCTGCACGCAGCCGTCCCGCCATGGCCACGCACTGAGGAGTCAAAAATGAACGATCAAATACACAACGACGCACACAACGACGTCCCTGAAGACGAAAAAGAAAAACGCCGCAAGCTGCTGCGCTACGGCGCCATCGGCGGCGGCCTGGCCGCCTTTGCCGCCAGCTTTTCCACCACGGCCGGCCGCATGGTCGACCATGCGCTGGGCAAGGACAAGCCGGTGCAGAAACTGCACGGCAATTCCCTGCAGCCCGAGTTTTCCGTCGACACGGCCACGGGCAAGCTGACGGTCAATCCCGAGCAGCAGGTCAGCTACACCATGTGCATGGGCTGCACCACATTCTGCGGCGTGCGCGTGCGCCTGGATAAAAAAAGCGGCAAGGTGCTGCGCGTGGCGGGCAATCCGTACAGCCCTTTGTCGGCCGATCCGGCGCTGCCGTACCAGACCCCGATACGCGACAGCTTCATTTCCCTGTCGCGTTTCGAGGAAAAGGGCTTGAAGGGACGTTCCACCGCTTGCGGCCGCGGCAACGGCGTGCTGGAACAGATGGAGTCGCCGTTCCGCGTGCTGGCGCCCATGAAGCGCGTGGGACCGCGCGGCGGCGGCCAGTGGGAACCGATCGCCTTCGACCAATTGGTCAAGGAAGTGACGGAAGGCGGCGACCTGTTTGGCGAAGGATACGTGCAGGGCTTGCGCGCCTTGCGCGAGCTGGAAAAACCGATCGATCCGGCGCAGCCGGAACTGGGCCCGCAAGTCAATCAGGTGGGCCTGATGTGCAGCACCGACGATGGCCGCCTGGCGTTCGGCACGCGCTTTTTCAAGCAGTCGTACGGCAGTTTGAACCTGGTCAACCACGGCTCGTATTGCGGCGGCGCCTACCGCAGCGGCTCGGGCGCCATGTTCGGCGACATGAAGAAAATGCCGCATGCGAAAGTGGACCTGGAAAACACGGAGTTCTGCATCTTTGTCGGCACGGCGCCGGGCAATGCGGGCAACCCGTTCAAGCGGCAAGGCACGCTGATTGCGAAGGCCCGCTCCGGCAAGCGCGAATTCAGCTACGTCGTCGTCGATCCCGTGCTGACGAATGCGGACAGCCTGGCCGCGGGCGACCGCAGCCGCTGGGTGCCGATCAAGCCGGGCACGGATGGCGCGCTGGCCATGGCCATGATCCGCTGGATCATCGAGCATGAACGCTATGACCGCAACTTCCTCGTGCAGCCGAACCTGAAGGTGGCGGAAGCGGCGGGCGAGGCTGCCTGGTGCAACGCCACGCATCTGATCATCAGCGAGAAGGGCCATCCGCGCGACGGCCGCTACCTGCGCGCGTCCGACATCGGCGCGGTGGAACTGGCGGAAGAAGAACGCTACAAGGATGGCGACGCCTTCTGCGTGATCGACGCCGCCACGCAAGCGATCGTGCCGCACAATGCCGCCAAGGGCGAGGCGCGCCTGTTCTTCGACGGTCCGCTGGACGTGGCCGGGGCGCCGCTGCACCTGAAGACGGCCATGACGATGCTCAACGAGGAAGCGCAGCGCCACAGCATGGATGACTATTCCAGCGCCTGCGGCATCCCCCGCGACATCATCGAAGGCCTGGCGCGGGAACTCACCAGCCATGGCAAGCGCGCGGCCGTCAATGCGCATGGCGGCATGATGTCGGGCGCCGGCTTTTACAACGCGTACGCGCTGGTCATGCTCAATACCCTGATCGGCAATTTGAACCGCAAGGGCGGCACCCTGGTCAACGGCGGCAGCTTCAAGGATGCGGGCCCCGGTCCGCGCTATAACCTCGAGAGTTTCGACGGCGAGATCAAGGCGGCCGGCATGCCGATCGGGCGCAATGTGCCGTATGAAAAAACCTCGGAATTCAAGCTGAAGAAGGAAGCGGGCAAGGCGTATCCGGCCAGGGCGCCGTGGTATCCGAACGCGCCCGCGCTGGCCACCGAATGGCTCACCAGCGCCATGAACGGCTATCCGTACACCCTGAAGGCGCTGATCCTGTGGAGCTGCAATCCCGTGTACGGCATCACGGGCTTGCGCGCGCAGATCGGCAAGGAGCTGGCCGATCCGAAGAAGATTCCCCTGATCGTCGCCATCGACCCCTTCATCAATGAAAGCTCGGCGTTTGCCGACTACCTGCTGCCCGATACCTTGCTGTATGAAAGCTGGGGCTGGGCCGGTGCCTGGGGCGGCATGCCCGTCAAGATGAGCACGGCGCGCTGGCCTGTGGTCGAGCCGCGCGTGCAAAAGACGCCGGACGGCCAGAGCATCTGCATGGAGTCGTTCTTCATCGCGCTGGCTAAAACGATGGCCTTGCCCGGCTTCGGACCGGACGCCTTGCAGGACATGGATGGCCAGCGCTTCCCATTGCAGCGCGCGGAAGACTGGTATCTGCGCGGCGGCGCCAACATCGCCTGGCAGGGAAAAACGGCCGTGCCGGAGGCCAGCGACGACGATATCGCGCTGTCCGGCGTGGCGCGCATCCGCCCCGAACTGGAACGCACGCTGAAGCCGGAAGAGTGGCGCAAGGTGGCCTTCATGCTGGCGCGGGGAGGGCGCTACCAGAGCTATGGCGAGATGTTTGGCCTGCGCCTGCCGCCGCCAGCCAATCCCAAGGCGCCGGCGGCGCCAGCCCCGGTCGTCGACGAGACGCCGTATCCGCAGGACTGGTCCACGCACCGCTATTTGAAACCGATGATGCTGTACAACGAGGGCCTGGGCGTGAGCAAGAATAGCCTGAGCGGCAAGCGGTTCCCCGGCACGCCCGCGTGGAGAGTGGCGGCGTTTGCCGACGGCACGCCTGTGCGCAAAACCTACCCGGCCAGCGAATGGCCGTTCGAGTTGATCAGCTTTAAATCGGCGCTGCAGAACTCGTACAGCATCGGCGCGCGGCGCCTGCGCGGCATCCATCCGGACAACCCGGTCGCCGTGCATCCCGACGATGCGGCGCGCCTGAAACTGGAAAATGGCGACCAGATTTATCTGGAGACGCCGGGCGGCAGGGCCAGGGCCACGGTGATGCTGCGCCATGGCGTGCAGCGCGGCGTGATCGCCGTCGAACATGGCTTCGGCCACAAGGAGCACGGCGCGCGCGCCCACCGCATCGGCAAGTCGCGCCAGCCCGATGAGCCGGCCATCGGCGCGGGCATCAACCTGAACGACCTGGGATTGACGGACCCGAGCCGCGGCGACAAGAACGTGTTCGTCGATCCCGTCTCGGGCACGTCGGTGCGGCAGGGGCTTCCTGCCCGTATCGTGCGGGCTTAAATCTCTCCGCTGGTCATCAGCAGCCGGGCCACCTCGGCTGCTGAATGCAGGCCCAGTTTTTCCATCGTGTTATGGCGGTGCACCTGCACCGTCTTGTCGCTGATGCCCAGTTCGCGGGCGATGACTTTCGAGGCTTTGCCTTCGGCCATCAGCAGCGCCACTTCGCGCTCGCGCGCGGTGAGCCTGGCCAGCGCCGTTTGCGCCGTATTCGCGCTGGCGGCGCTGCGGCTTTCTTCCACGCTGCGGGCCACGGCACGCGAGACGGCATCCAGCAATACCTGGTCCTTGCACGGCTTTTCCAGAAAATCGCAGGCGCCTGCCTTCATCGTTTGCACCGCCATGGCCAGGTCGCCATGGCCGCTGAGGAAAATCACGGGCAGCGATATGGCGTGTCCGGTTCTGTTATTCAGCTCCTGCTGCAGTTCCAGCCCGCTCATCAACGGCATGCGCACGTCGAGCAGCAGGCAGCCGGGCACATGGCCATCGTAGCGCTGCAGGAAGTCGCGCGCCGATTCGAACGTCTGCACTTGCCAGCCGGCCGAATCGAACAGATAGGCCAGCGAGCGGCGCATGGCCGCGTCGTCGTCGACGACAAAGATGATCGCATCGCTTTCGTTCATGGTGTTTCCTTATCTACTTCCATATGCGTATCTTCGGGCAGGCGGAACCAGACCGTCAAGCCTGGCGCATCGGCATTGGCATGCGCCGACAGGCTGCCGCCGAACGATTCGATGATGCTTTTGCTGAGCGACATGCCCAGGCCCAGGCCTTCGGCCTTGGTGGTAAAGAAGGGCTCGAACAGGCGCGCCATCTGCGCCGCATCGAGGCCGCAGCCGGCGTCGCGCACGGCCACCGTGCAGGCGCCGTTTTCGCGGTGCAGCAGCACGCCGATCGGGTGCTGCAGATGGTCGTTTTCCACCTGCGCGTCGAGCGCATTTTTCAATAAATTGAGCAGCACCTGCTGTACTTGCTGCGGGTCGGCCAGCACGCGCGGTGCGGCGCTGCCCGCCTCGTGACGCCAACTGATATTGGCTTGCGGATGGGCCGCGCGGAACAGCGATACCGCTTGCTCCACGGCGTCGGCCAGCGCGAAGGCCGTGCTGTGCGCGGGACGTTTTTGCGCCATCGCGCGGATGTGCCGGATGATGGCGCCCGCGCGTTCGCTTTGCGTGGCGATTTCCTGTGCGCCGTCGAGCAGCGGCGCCGCATCGAGCCGTCCCGCCGCGATGCGGCGCGCCATGCCGCGCGCGAAATTGCCGATGGCCGCCAGCGGCTGGTTCAATTCGTGCGCGATGGCGCTGGCCATCTCGCCCAGGATTGCCAGGCGCGCCGTGTGGTCGAGCGTGGCCTGGCGCTGGCGCGCCTGTTCTTCCAGCGCGCGCTGCTGGTGCTGCGCCGCGCGCAATTGCTCCGTGCGCCGGCTGACCAGGTATTCCACGCGCACGGTGTGCACGGCCCAGGCCACCAGCAAGGCCAGCACCAGCAGCATCCAGCCCCAGTAGCGGCGCAGCGCCGTCTCGAACGTCAGCTTGTTCAAATAGGCGTAGGGGCCGATGCGCAGTTCGCGGAACAGTTCGTCGACGATCTGGTAATCGCTGGGCACCGTCCAGCTGTAGCCTTCGCCGGTGCGCGGCATGGCCAGCAGGGCCTGCGCCACTTTTTTCGCCAGCGCCGGCGGCGTCTGGCGCAGGGCCACGAAGGGCCAGTCCGGATACAGCCGCGACGAGCTGGCGCAGCGAAAGCCGGGAATCGGCCGCGTGGTAATGACGCGCAGTTCGTCAAGCCGTACTTCGCCGCGCGCCACCATCTGTTCCAGCAGACAGGTACGCACGATGCCCGCATCCATGCGCCCGGCGCGCACGGCCTCGACGATCTGCTGCGAGGGAAAACCGCTGTAGCGCAGGCTGGCAAAATCATGCGTGGGATCGATACCCGCTTCCTGCAGTTCGCGCGCGGCGATCTGGTAGCCGCCAAACGCGTCGGGCGCCACGGCCATCACGTTCTTGCCCGCCAGGTCGGCCAGGTCATGCAGCGGCGACGCGCTGCGCACGACGATGGCCGAACCGATGGCCTGGCGCGGCGAGTCCGTCCACGGCGATTCCAGGGTAGCGATGCGGCTGGCGCCGTCGCTGTGCTCGAGCGCCACGTAATGGCCGCTGCTGGTGATGGCAAAGGCGATGGCCTGCGACTGCACGGCGCGCGTCAGACCCGCCTGGTCGTAGTCGGCCAGGATGAAACGGATGCCGGGAATGCTGGCCTGCAGGTGGCGCGTCACGTACGACCAGTCCTGCTGCACGGCGTCGCCGCCCTTGTAGGCGAGCACGCCGATGCGTACCTCCGGCAGCGCGTCAGCGGCTTGCGCGCCGTGCAGACACAGCGCCGTCAGCGCGAACAGTAAGAAACGCCGCACTAGAACATGCTGCGCTGCGCCGAACGCGCATCGCCGAACAGGTCCAGCAGCAGTTTCTTGATCGGTGCGGGCAGCGGCGCGTCGGCGATCTTCGCGCCGTCATACCAGACGTGCGTCGCTTCCCCGGCCAGCGCCAGGCGGCGCGCCAGGGTGATGCGGCAGGGGACGATGTGCAGCTTGTAGTGGGTAAACACGTGCACGATGGGCAGCAGCCGTTCCTGGGTCTCGATCTCGCCGAACGGCGCCACGGCGCGCGCCAGCGCCTGCTGGCTTATCTCGCGCGGTGCGTCTGCATCGGCCAGCACGTGACCATCGAGTTCGGGCAAGGACAGCAGGCCGCCCCAGATGCCCGAGCCGGGCCGCTGCTCCAGCAGCACCTGGCCGTCGTCGATGATGACGAGCATGACGGCGTGTTTTTCCGGGCTGGTTTTCTTCGGTTTGCGCACTGGCAGCTCCTTGGTGCGGCCGGTGGCGTAGGCCACGCAGCGGGGCTGCAAGGGGCAGCGGGGGCAATCGGGGCTGCTGCGCGTGCACAGGGTGGCGCCCAGGTCCATCAAGCCCTGCGTGTAGGCTTCGATGCCTGAATCTATTCCCGCTGCGGGCAGCAGCGCCTCGGCGCGGCGCCACATGGCTTCCTCGACCCGTTTTTCGCCCGGATAGGCGTCGATGCCGAAGGTGCGCGCGAACACGCGCTTGACGTTGCCGTCCATGATGGCCGCCCGCGTGCCGCTGGAAAACGCCGAGATGGCGGCGGCCGTCGAGCGGCCGATGCCGGGCAGGTCGGCCAATAGCAGCGGGTCGCTGGGGAACACGCCGTCGTATTCGGCCACCACGCGCTGCGCGCACTTGTGCAGGTTGCGCGCCCGCGTGTAGTAACCGAGGCCGCTCCACTGCGCCATCACGTCTTCGACGGGCGCGCCGGCGAGGTCGCGCAGCGTGGGGAAGCGTTCGAGGAAGCGCGCGTAGTAGCCGAGTACGGCGGTGACCTGCGTTTGCTGCAGCATGATTTCGGACAGCCAGATCAGGTAGGCGTCGCGCGTATTTTGCCACGGCAGCGCATGGCGGCCATGCTGCTGTTGCCAGTCGATGACGGTGGCGGAAAAAGTCGGATCGACATAATCTTCCAAAGGTGCCGCGCCCGTGGCGGGCGAGAGCGGATGCAGCAGACGTTTCATGCAGGGTTCCAGTATTCTGTTGTTCGATGTTGCTGATATTGGGCTCAGCTTGCGCTGGCCGCGCGCAGGGTGGCCAGCAATTGCGCCAGCTGCGCCTTGTCGCGTTCGAGCGCCGCCAGGCTCGCTTCGAAGCCGGCGATTTTCTGTTCCAGGTTGCCCGTGGCGTCGTGGATGCGCTGGATCGAGGCAAAGCGCAGTTTCAGCTGTTCCTTGTACTCGACGATCTGCGCTTCGAGGGGCGCCATGATGACTTTCAGCCAGGCGCTGGCGTCGTCGTTGGCATTGGTGAAACTGCGGCGCACGCGCGAGGCGATGGTGTCGAAGAATTTTTCCATCAGCACGACGCGGCTGGTGGTGAGCAGGGTGGCCGTGCCGAACTGTTTATGGTAGACGGCCTCGATGTCGGCGATCTCCTGGCGGTAGCGCGCCAGCGAAAACGGCATCGGCAAGGCCAAGGCGAGACCATGTTCGGAAGCGAATTTGCGGTACATCACGTTCATCATTTCCGTGATCTCGGCCGTCTTGCCTTCCGAGCGGTCGAGGTTCTGGCCGATGCGTTCGAAATACTGGCGCACTGCTTCGCGCAAGCCCGTGAAAAAGCGGCTGCGCTGCATGGCGGCGCGCACGCCGTCGATATCGTCGCGCACGATGTCCATGCCCAGGCTCGTGTACAGCTCCGTCGACAGCCGGGTAAACACGGCGCGCGTCGCCTGCAGCTTGAACAGGCTGCTGTCGAATTCCTTTTTCTCGATGTCGATGCGCCGCATCATGTGGGCGATCACGCTCTGGTTCTTGCCGCGCAGGCTGTGCAGCTCGTGCAGCTGTTCCGCGATGCCGCGCGCGCGGGCCGCCGCCTGCACCTGCTGCGCCGCTTCGATGGCGTCCAGGTCGAACGCCAGCTGGCGCCGGATGATGTCCTTGCGCGCGGGGATCAGCTCCTCGAACAGGGCCGTCTCCAGCGCCTGCAGGCGGCTCTTTTCCAGCAGCGCCGCATCGTGGTTGATCTTGCCCACCAAGGCCTTTTGCGCCGAGACGGGGAACACCTGGCCCGCGTCCAGCGTCAGGAGGTGCGCCACGCTGGCCTGCTGGCGTTCGATCGCCTGCGCCACCTCGGCGTCGCCGCGCAATTCATCCCACATGCTGTCGATCTTGTTGAGCACCACCAGGCGTCCCGCGCCGGCGCCGATATGGTTGCGCCATACTTCGATGTCGCTGCGCGTGACGCCCGTGTCGGCCGCCAGGATGAACAGCACCGCGTGCGCATTCGGGATCAGGTTCAGGGTCAGTTCCGGCTCCGTGCCGATGGCGTTCAAGCCCGGCGTGTCGAGGATGACCAGGCCCTGTTTCAGCAGCGGATGGGGGAAGTTGATGATGGCGTGGCGCCACATGGAAATTTCCACCTGGCCGTCCTCGTCGAGCATGGCGGGAGCGTCCGCGTCGCCGGCGTCGTACAGGCCGTAGCGCGCCGCTTCTTCCACGCTGACTTTTTTCGTCAGGCTGACCTGGCGGATGGCTTCCTGCATGTCGCCGCCCGCTTCGATATTCAGGGGCAGGACGGTCCAGGCGGCGGGCAGCTCGCGGTAGTCGCTGGTCGACAGATTCTGCGCGCGCGTCTCGATGGGCAGCAGCCGGATCGATGGCGGCCAGGCCGCGTCGTACAGCAGCTCGGTGGGGCACATGGTGGTGCGGCCCGCGCCCGAGGGCAGGATGCGCTGGCCATAGCCGGCAAAGAAGATGGCGTTGATCAGTTCGGATTTGCCGCGCGAGAATTCCGCCACGAAGGCAACGGACAGACGGTCATCGAGCAGGCGGGAGCCACAGCGCGCCAGGCGCAGCGCGGAGGCGCCGTCGACCAGGCCCGCCGCGCTGGCGGCTTGCCGGTATGCCTGCAAGGCGGCCTGCACGTCCTGCCGCCATGCGCTGTATTGTTCCAGGTCTCTGACCATCTGGCTCCCTCTGTGAGTGTGCTTACTTTTGACAATTCACGCAGTAAAACGTGGAACGCTGTCCCTGCACGATTTGCCGGATCGGCGCGCCGCAGACGCGGCAGGGCTTGCCCGCGCGGTTGTAGGTGAAATACGTCTGCTGGAAGTAGCCGGACTGGCCGTTCACGCCGATGAAGTCGCGCAGGGTGCTGCCGCCTTGCACGATGGCTTCGGCCAGCACGTCGCGGATCGCCTGCGCCAGTTTCTCATAGCGGGCCAGGCCGATGCGCCGGGCCGGCGTCTTCGGATTGATCCCCGCGCGGAACAGGCTTTCGGAACAATAGATATTGCCCACGCCGACGACGATGTCGCCCGCCATCAGCACCTGCTTGATGTTGGTGCCCTTGTTGCGCGTTTTTTCGAACAGCAGCTGGCCCGTGAAGCCGCCTTCCAGCGGTTCCGTGCCCAGGCCGCGCAGCAGCGCGTGGCCGTCCAGCGGGCCGTCCGCCTCGTCGTGCCACAGCACGGCGCCGAAGCGGCGCGGGTCCGTCATGCGCAGCACCTGGCTGCCGCCGTC
Organism: Janthinobacterium sp. GW456P; assembly: GCF_002127655.1. Taxonomy (GTDB): domain Bacteria; phylum Pseudomonadota; class Gammaproteobacteria; order Burkholderiales; family Burkholderiaceae_D; genus Janthinobacterium. The sequence continues at coordinate 93,721 of NZ_NEHB01000010.1, read as the reverse complement.
CGCGTCTTCCACGACGAGGTCGAAATGGTCGTGCTTTTGCGCCTGCGTCCCCGTCGGCAGCACGCGCAAATGGCCGGACATGCCCAGGTGGATAATCAGGGTGCCGTGGCGGAAGTGGATCAGCAGGTATTTGCCGCGCCGCCCCGTCAGGCCGATGGTTTGCCCCGATAATTGTTCGCCCAGGGCAGGGGGGAAGGGCCAGCGCAGGCCGTCGCGGCGCAGCACGACGGAGCGCACGGCGCGCCCTTCGAGGTGAGGCGCGACACCGCGCCGTGTGACTTCGACTTCTGGCAATTCTGGCATAGGGCTCGAATGGTTGAAAACCGGGTAAAAAACAGGCGGCTTGCCGGCCGAGGGCTGGCTCTGGCAGGCTACGCCGCCGCGACGCATATATTTCGTTACATACGTGAAGTACGCGATAGCCGCGTTGGGCGTAGAATCAAACTTTGCCGTTTAGCCAGGATCCGCCTTTGAAAAACGCTTTCGCCATTGTAACCTTGTCCGCCCTGATGGCCACGCATGCCATGGCACAGACGCCTGTCGCCCCCGCCGATGCCGCGGCCAGCCCCCCTGCGTCTGCGCCAGCCGCGCCGCAGGAGCCGGACGCCACCTCCAAGGAGGGGGCCGGCGGCGGCGAGCTGCCGAAGGTTGAATTGAGCAGCGACTTGCTGTACAAGCTGACCCGCGCCGAGATGGAATTCAAGAGTGGCCAGTGGCAAGGGCCGTACGTGACGATGATGGTGGCGGCGCAGCAGACGCGCGATCCGCGCCTGGCGCGCCGGGCTTCCGAAATGGCGCTGGCCGCCAAGCAGGGCAGCGAGGCGCTGGCGGCCATCCGGCTGTGGCGCGAGCTGGCGCCCGGCTCGGACGAGGCGACGCAGTTCTTCCTCGGCTTTGTCGTGTTGACGGACAAGATCGAAGAAGCGGAACCGATTTTCGCCGAACGCCTGGCCAATGCGCCGCAAGGCGCACGGGGCGTGGCCCTGTTCCAGATGCAGCAGATTTTGTCGCGCTCGAATGACAAGCTGTATGCCTATTCAATGGTGACGCGCCTGGTGCAGCCTTACCTGGACATGTTTGAAGCGCACCTGGTGCTGGCCCAGGGCGCCCTGTCGATCGGCGAGCGTGACCGCGCCATCGGCGAAGCGAACAAGGCGCTGGCCATCAAGCCCAATTCCGAACTGGCCGTGCTGACCCTGGCGCAGGTGACGGGCGAACCCGGGGCGGCGGGCAAGGTGCTGGCCGCTTTCCTGCAAAAGAATCCCGACGCCGTCGAAGTGCGCGGCGCCTACGCGCGCCTGCTGGTCGAACAGAAGCAGCTGGAACCGGCGCGCGACCAATTCCTGCTGCTGCTGAAAAGCGCGCCCGATAACGTGGGCGCCCTGTATGCGCTCGGCATCGTGGCGCTGCAGCTGGAAGACACCAAGGGCGCGGAGCAGTACTTCAAGCGCTTCCTGGCCGTGCTCGAGAAATCTCCCGGCGACACGCGCGATCCGTTCAAGGCCCTGATGATACTGTCGCAGATCGCCGAGACGCGCGGCGACACGGCGGGCGCCATCGCCTGGCTGGACAAGGTCGATAACAGCGCGTCGGCCGGCTATGTCGAGGCGCGCTTGCGCCGCGCCCAGCTGATCGCCCGCGGCGGCAATCTCGATGCGGCGCGCAAGGCGCTGACGGAAATCGACACGGACGATCCGGCGAGCCGGGCGCAGGTGCTGCTGGTCGACGCGCAATTCCTGCGCGACGCCGGCTATGTGCAAAGCGCGTACACGGTGCTGGAAAACGCCTTGCTGCGCTTCCCCGACAATCCGGAACTGCTGTACGACTACGCCTTGCTGGCCGAGCGCCTGGACAAATTCGAGCTGATGGAGGCCAGCCTGCGCCGCGTGATGGCGCTGGCGCCCGACAACCAGCATGCGTACAACGCGCTCGGTTATTCGCTGGCCGAACGGGGCGTGCGCCTGGAAGAAGCCCACGCGCTGATCGAAAAAGCGCTGCAGATGGCGCCGGGTGATCCGTTCATCATGGACAGCATGGGCTGGGTGCAGTTCCGCATGGGTAACCTGGCCGCCGCGGAAAACGCGCTGCGCCGCGCCTATGCCGTGCGCAGCGATCCGGAAATCGCCGTCCACCTGGGCGAAGTGCTGTGGCAGAAGGGCGACAAGGACGAAGCGCAAAAACTGTGGCGCGAGGCGCAAGGCAAGGATCCGAAAAACGAGGCGCTGAAAAGTACGCTGGCGCGCCTGAATGTCAGTTTGTGATTGAATCGATTAACTCAACTATAAAAAACCAGCGCCATGGCGCTGGTTTTTCCTTGTACCCATGTTAAAAAAACTGCTTCCCCTCACACTCGTCTGCCTGTCCCTCTCGGCCTGCTCGACCCTGAGTTCCCCGTTCTCGTCCGGCGCCGCGCCATCGGGCGAGGCAGTCGCGCCCTACCGCGAACAGGTGGAGCTGACGGGCCGCCTCAACGTCGTGTACCAGAAAGATGACAAGCCCGAATCGGCCACCGTCAATTTCAACTGGCAGCAGACGGCGCAGCGCACGGACGTGACCCTGTATTCGCCCGTCGGCAGCACGCTGGCGACGATCGCCGTCACGCCGCGCGAGGCCGTGCTGACGCAAAGCGGCAAGGCGCCGCGCAGCGCGCCCGATGTCGACACCCTGAGCGCGCAGATGCTGGGCTGGTCCTTGCCTGTATCGGGCTTGCGCGACTGGCTGCAAGGGTATGCCGTGGGCGCCGACGGCAAGCGCTTCGTCGCGTCGCCGGCCAACGACAGCGTGACGACGAAAGACGGCTGGCGCTTGCGCTATGTGTCGTGGCAAGAAGTAGGGCAAAATGCGGCCGACAATACCCCGGGCGCCTTGCCCCAACCGCGGCGTATCGATGCCGAACGCAATGCCAGCGCGCAGGCCGATGCCGTGTCGCTGCGCATCGTGCTCGATCCCGCCCCATCCGCACCAGCGCCATGACATTGACGACTCTGAATAACTGCCCGGCCCCCGCCAAGCTGAACCTCTTTTTGCATGTCAACGGCCGCCGCGCCGATGGCTACCATCTGCTGCAGACGGTGTTTCAATTGCTCGACCATGGCGACACCCTGTACTTCGCGCTGCGCGACGACACGGCGATTGTCCGCGTGACGGAACTGGCCGGCGTGCCGCAAGAGCAGGACTTGATCATCCGCGCCGCCAGGCTGCTGCAGGCCGAAGTGCTGCGCCGTACGGGCGCCTTGCCGCGCGGCGTCGATATCGCCATCGACAAGGTGCTGCCCATGGGCGGCGGCTTGGGCGGCGGCTCGTCCGACGCGGCCACGGCCTTGATGGCGCTCAATCGCCTGTGGCAGGCCGGTTTGACGCGCGAGGAATTGATGGCGCTGGGCTTGCCGCTGGGCGCCGATATTCCGTTTTTCATCTTTGGCGAAAACGCCTTTGCCGAAGGCGTGGGCGAGGCCCTGCAGCCCGTCGCCACGCCTGACTGCTGGTATGTGGTGATCGAGCCGGGCGTGCAAGTGCCGACCGCCGCAATTTTTTGCGCGGAAGGCTTGACGAGAAATACCGAACCCGTCACAATAGCGGACTTTTCCAGGTACCTCGCAGAAGGAAACGATGCGGGCGGGTTTGGAAAGAATGATTTACAGCAAGTAGCATGCAGTCTTTTCAAGCCGGTAGCAGATGCGGTAGAATGGCTGGGTGCTTACGGTGAGGCCAGGATGACTGGTTCCGGTGCTTGTGTGTTTAGTGCGTTTGGCAGTCAGGAAGAAGCGGATGCGGTGCTCAGCAATGTGCCACCAGTCTGGACCGCCTGGAAGGCAAAAGCGCTGAATCGCCACCCGATGCTCACCATGTTGTAGAGAGCAAAAAAAGATTTTGCTTAGCGTCAAATAGTCGGTATAATACTGGCCAACATGACGGCAAGCAGTCAGTAACGTAGGGGAATCGCCAAGCTGGTTAAGGCACTGGATTTTGATTCCAGCATGCGAAGGTTCGAATCCTTCTTCCCCTGCCACCCTTTCACCGTAGTCTGTCGATGCGAAGTTGGCGTCCAGTACGGGAAAAAGCAGATGTGCCGCCACGCGGCATATTCTAAACAATGACTGACCGGGCCTATGCCCGGTTAGTGCTTTTCAAGACTTCTTTATCACCTCTTGGGACTCCCATGGCTTACGAAAACCTGATGGTTTTTACCGGCAACGCGAATCCAGCGTTGGCAGAGGGGGTCGCAAAAAACCTCGGCATTCCTCTCGGTAAAGCAAACGTTTCGAAATTCTCCGACGGCGAAGTAATGGTCGAGATTAACGAAAACGTGCGCGGCAAGGATGTTTTTGTTTTGCAATCCACCTGTGCTCCAACCAACGACAGCTTGATGGAAATCATGCTGATGGTTGATGCCTTGAAACGTGCTTCCGCTGGCCGCATCACCGCCGCGATTCCTTACTTCGGCTACGCCCGCCAAGACCGCCGTCCACGCTCCGCGCGTGTGGCGATTTCGGCCAAGGTGGTGGCGAACATGCTGGAAGAAGCCGGTGTCGAGCGCGTCCTGATCATGGACTTGCACGCTGACCAGATTCAAGGTTTCTTCGATATCCCAGTCGACAATATTTACGCTTCGCCAATTTTGCTGGGCGACCTGCAAAAGAAAAACTACCAGGATCTGCTGGTGGTGTCGCCGGACGTCGGCGGTGTGGTACGTGCGCGCGCCCTGGCAAAACGCCTGGGCTGCGACCTGGCCATCATCGACAAGCGTCGTCCAAAAGCGAACGTGTCCGAAGTGATGAACATCATCGGTGAAGTCGAAGGCCGCAACTGCGTGATCATGGATGACATGGTCGACACGGCAGGCACCCTGACCAAGGCTGCCGAAGTGCTCAAAGAGCGCGGCGCGAAAAAAGTCGTGGCGTATTGCACGCACGCGGTGCTGTCGGGCCCGGCGATCGACCGTATTTCGGCCTCGCCGCTCGATGAGCTGGTCGTGACCGACACGATCCCCCTGTCCGAAGCGGCCCTGGCCTGCGGCAAGATCCGTCAATTGACGTGCGCGCCGCTGCTGGCCGAGACGTTCAAGCGCATCATCAAGGGCGATTCGGTGATTTCCCTGTTTATCGACTGATTCGATAAATAGAAACAGACGTCATGCCTGCGGCGCGACCGGCTTTTGCCTGTTGCGCCGCAGTGTTTTCATTTTCGGGGTGTTTTTCACCCCATTTTCGAAGATTCCTGGTCGCGGGAGTCTTCATAACACAAGGCGCAAGCCTTGTTCTTCTTGGAGTTTCACATGAAAGTTATCGCATTTAAACGCGAATTGCAAGGTTCCGGAGCGAGCCGCCGCCTGCGCACTTCCGGCCAAACCCCTGGTATCGTCTACGGTGGCGCTGAAGCCCCTGTGCTGATCTCGCTGGATCACAACGCCCTGTACCACGCGTTGAAAAAAGAAGTGTTCCACTCGTCGATTCTGGATCTGGAAATCGACGGCGTTTCCCAGCAAGTTCTGTTGCGCGACTTCCAAGTCCACGCATACAAACAACTGGTTCTGCACGCTGACTTCCAGCGCGTTGACGCTAAGCAAGCTATCCACGTGAAAGTGGCGCTGCACTTCGTAAACGCTGACGTTTCCCCAGCAGTCAAACTGCACGGCGCGACCATCAGCCACGTAGCCAACGAAATCGAAGTTTCGTGCCTGCCAGGCCAACTGCCAGAATTCATCAACGTTGACCTGTCGAACATCGACGTCGGTCACTCGCTGCACGTTGGCGATCTGGTCCTGCCAGCTGGCGTGACCGCTGTCACCCACGGCGCCAACCTGACCATCGCTACCGCTTCGGTACCGGCTGGCCACGTTGCTGCTGAAGCCGCTGCTGCTGAAGTTGCTGCTGACAAGAAGTAATTTTGCCGCCGCAGCAATGCGGTAGTTGCAAGGAAAAACCCGTTCGGTTCGCTCCGAACGGGTTTTTTTCCGCCTGTTTTCACCGATAATGCTTTCTTTTACATTGCAGACACAGCCATGCCCATACGCCTGATCGTCGGCCTCGGCAACCCGGGACCCGAATACGAACAAACCCGCCACAATGCCGGCTTCTGGCTGGTGGACAATCTTGCCAACAGCTTGCCCGGCACGCGCCTGCAGCGCGATTCGCGCTACAACGCCATGCTGGCGAAAACGTCGATAGGCGGCAACGAAGTGTGGCTGCTCGAACCGCTGACCTTCATGAACCGCTCGGGCCAGTCCGTGGGCGCACTGGCGCGCTTCTTCAAGATCGCCGCCGATGAAGTGCTCGTCGTGCACGACGAACTGGACTTGATGCCCGGCATCGCGCGCCTGAAGAAGGGCGGCTCGGCCGGCGGTCACAATGGCTTGAAAGACATCACGGCCGCGCTGGGCACGCAGGATTACTGGCGCTTGCGCCTTGGCATCGGCCATCCGCGCACCCTGAGCCTGCAGCAGCAGGTAGCCGATTTCGTGCTGCACCGCCCGCGCCGCGAAGACCAGGAGCTGATCGAGCAGGCGATAGAAAAATCCTTGCAGGTGATGCCGCAGATCGTCGACGGCAAGTTCGAGGCGGCCACCATGAAATTGCATACCGCGTAATTATTTCCCCGTCTTGCCGAAGCTGGCCATGATGGTCTTTGCCATCTGCTGCTGGCTCGCCTGGGCACTGCTGCCTTCGCCCGCATTGGCGGCGATCAGCAGGCCGTCGCCGCTGCCGGGCGCCAGAGCGATCAGCGCGTGCCAATAGCCGTTCGAGCCCAGGTGCGTGAGCACGCGCTGCGGCGCCTGCGGCGGAAAGTGCATCAAGCCCCAGCCCAGCGCGGCATTCGTCTCGCCCTGCGCCGTGTGCAGGAAAACATAGGTTTCCTTCTTGAGCAGCTTGCCCTTGCCTTGTTCGCCGTGCAATTGATCGAGCGCAAACTTGGCCCAGTCCTGCATGCTCAGGTGAATTTCGCCGTCGGGCGCCATCATCAGCGGATTGCTGGCCATCAAGCCTGCGATCGGCTTGCCTTCCTTGTGCCCCAGGTTCTGCCCCCGCACGGTGGGGCCGAACGCGGCCCGCATGCCCAGCGGGCCGAACACTTCCTCCTGCATCAGCGTTTCATAGGTCTTGCCCGTGACGCGTTCGGCGATGGCGGCGGCGATCATGGCGCCGCTGTTCGAGTAGTGCGATGCGCCGCGCGGCGCGGCCACCGGGGCATCGGCCAGCGCGCGCTGCGCGTATTCCAGGCGCAGCAGCGGCAGCGGGCGCGTATCCGTGTAGGTGGAATTGATCCATGCCTCGTCCGGATTCGGCGGCAGGCCGGCGCGGTGCGACAGCAAGTCCGCCAGGTTGACGTCGCGGTACTCGGCGCGCATGCCGGCACTGAGCGCGGGCAGCATGCCCGACAGCGGCGCATCCCACGACAGCACGCCCCGTTCCACCAGCCGCGCGATCAGGGTCACCGTCATGGCCTTGCCGTCGGAACCGATATTCCACACGTCGTCGGCGCGCACGGCATCGTTGCCGTCATTGGCGCGCACGCCAGCCTGCGCCTGCGCCTCGATCTTGCCGTCGCGAATGACAAGGATCGCCATGGCCGGCACGCTCTTGTCGACCAGTGCCTGCTGCAGCATGGCGTTCAAGTCATGGGCGTGGGCGGCGCCGCTCAGTAACAAGGCGGTGCTGCAAACGAAGGCGGCAAGCAGGGTTTTCATGGTGTCTCCAGTCGATATGGTCAGTGGAAGATGCTAGAATAGTCGCAAAACATGATTTAGTTATTGTTTTACGATAATTTATTCTAACAACACTTTTCCCATCCGTATACTTTTACATATGAAAAAACATCAGGCGGGGCCGGCGGCGCTGAGCCGGCGCGTGCGCTACGGCGTCTCGGGATTTTTCGTGCTGTACCTGTTATTGACGGTACTGGGCTGGCTGGCGCCCGCGCCGGCCGTGCAGGGGGCGGTCGGCGGCGCCGGCATGTATGAACTGTTGCTGCAATTGCAGAGCCAGCCCTTTGCACGCCTGGCGGCCATGCCTGCCTGGCAACGGGGACTGGGCCTGGCGCTGGCCTTGCCGGCCCTGTGCGTGCTGGGCGACGCCGTGCGGCAACTGGCAGCCGTGCTGCGCCAGTTCGAGCAGGGCGTGTATTTCACGCCGCAGGTGGCGCGCCAGTTTCGCCGCTTTGCCGGCGGTTTGCTGCTGGGAACGGTGCTGACCTTGCTGGAGCCGACCGTGCGCGGCATGCTGTTCGGCTTGCTGGAAGAGGGCCGGAGCCAGTTGCGCCTGGCCATCGATATCACGGGCGGCGACCTGTGGACCTTGTTGCTGTGCACGGTGTTCCTGGCGCTGGCGCAAATCCTCCATGAAGGCCAGAGATTGGCCGATGAAAATAGCGAGTTCATCTGATGGGCATCGTCGTGCGCCTCGACCTGGTACTGGCCAGGAAAAAAGTGAAATCGAAGGAACTGGCTGCCTTTGTCGGCATCACGGAGCAGAATTTGTCCCTCTTAAAATCGGGCAAGGTGCGCGGCGTGCGTTTCGATACCCTGTCGAAAATCTGCGAGATGCTCGAATGCCAGCCCGGCGACATCCTGGAATTCGATGCATCGCGGCCGGATGACGGGGATGGCGACAGTTAAGGTCAACGAGGGTGGTTTTTTTGAAGAGTAGGGTGCATAGAGGTACAATTGACCCTTAGAGCAGTAATACAGCAAGATTATCCAGAAAACGCCCGCAACGGCCGTTTTGCACCAGCCGCTTGCCGGCAATATTGATTATTTAAAGGTTTTCCATGAGTCTCCAATGCGGTATCGTCGGCTTGCCGAACGTCGGCAAGTCCACCCTGTTCAATGCACTGACGAAAGCCGGCATCCCGGCTGAAAACTATCCGTTCTGCACCATCGAGCCGAACGTCGGCGTCGTCGAAGTGCCGGATCCGCGCATGGCCGCGCTGGCCGGGATCGTCAAGCCGGAACGCATGGTCAACGCCATCGTGGAATTCGTCGACATCGCCGGCCTGGTGGCCGGTGCATCGAAGGGCGAGGGCCTGGGCAACCAGTTCCTGTCTCACATCCGCGAAACGGACGCCATCGTCAACGTCGTGCGCTGCTTCGAAGATGACAACGTCATCCACGTGGCCGGCAAGATCAACCCGCTCGACGATATCGAAGTCATCCAGACCGAACTGGCGCTGGCCGACATGGGCACCGTGGAAAAAGCCATCCACCGCGAAAACAAGAAAGCCCGCTCGGGCGACAAGGACGCGGCCAAGCTGCTGGCCATCATGGAACGCATGATGCCGTACCTGAACGATGCCAAGCCGGTGCGCGCCATGGGCCTGGACAAGGACGAAATGGAACTGATCAAGCCCTTGTGCCTGATTACGGCCAAGCCGGCCATGTTCGTGGCCAACGTGTCCGATTCGGGCTTCACGGACAATCCGCTGCTGGACCAGCTGACCGAATACGCGAAATCGCAGAACGCCCCCATCGTCGCCATCTGCGCCGCGCTGGAAGCGGAAATCGCCGACCTGGACGATGCCGACAAGGGCGCTTTCCTGGCCGACATGGGCATGGAAGAGCCAGGCCTGGACCGTCTGATCCGCGCCGGCTACAAGCTGCTGGGCCTGCAAACCTACTTCACGGCAGGCGTGAAGGAAGTGCGCGCGTGGACCGTTCCCGTGGGTGCCACGGCGCCGCAGGCGGCGGGCGTGATCCACACCGACTTCGAACGCGGCTTCATCCGCGCGCAAACCATCGCCTATGACGACTTCATCGCCTACAAGGGCGAGGCGGGCGCCAAGGAAGCGGGCAAGATGCGCGCCGAAGGCAAGGAATACGTGGTCAAGGATGGCGACGTGCTGAACTTCCTGTTCAACGTCTGATTCCCGGCGCGGCCCCCATGCCGGGGCACGGTGTGTCAGAAACCCTGCACGTCATGGATTTGCAGGGTTTTTTATTGCCCGGATGGTCAGCATGCCTGGCATCGGGCGGCGTCTAGTCCTCGCGGCCCCGCGCCAGGCTGTCCGAGCGCTGCCACGTCCACAGCAGCCCGATGCCGGCCGAGGTTCCGCTGTTCTGGCGCAGCAAAGGGCTGGCGCGATTGGCGGCGCCTGTGTAATTGTCGTAGCGCAAAAATGCAAAGGCGCGCCAGTCCTGGTGCAGCCGGTACGAGCCGCCCAGGCCCAGGCGCGTGAGCATCAGTCCGCTTTTGGCGGCATACGCGGGGCGCCCATCGGTGGCAAACGCGGGGCTGACGCCATACAAGTAATCGTTGATGGCGGCATTGCCCAGCACGGCGCCGACGCTGGCATCGGCATGCCATGCCTGCTGCCCGCCTTGCAGCGCGTACACGAGGCGCGGCTCGAACGTGGCGCCCTGGCGGCGCAGGCCGCCGCGCGCTTCGATGACGGCGCGCAAGGGCAGTTCCAGGCCCAGGCGGCTGTGCTGCGTCGGCTCGGCCAGCTTGATTTTCAGGCGCGGGCCAAATTCCACCAAGGTGCCAAGGTCGGGCATGCCGCGCCGGGCCGGCACGTCGCTGGAGCGGGCCGGCAAGGACAGGGCAAAACCGATATCGAAGTCGTGCCGGTCCGTATCGAGCAGGCGCGCACCCACGCCGGAGCGGTCGGCGCGCAGCACCTTTCCGCGATAAATCAGATAGGGCAGGGCCAGGCTGCGCGTCGAGCGCTCGCTGGCGCCCGGATAGGCGGGCGTGACGGCCGTGCCGCCAAACACGCCCGCTTCCCATAAGGGTAACGCCGGCTCGGCGGCGCACGCGGGCGCCATGGCGGCGAAGGCGGTGGATGCTGCCAGCAAGGTGCGCGCGACGTTCATGGGGGCACTGCGCAAGGTTTGCCGGCCTGTAGCGATTCCAGCGCCTTGTCGCTGAGGGCGCTCGAGGTACGGGCCTGCTTTGCCAGCGCGATAGCCTGGCGGAAATGAAATGCGGTCGCGTCGTAGCGGCAGGCGGCGCTGGCGGCGCGTCCCGCTTCGTGGTGCAGTCTCGCCTGCCAAGCAAGATCGCCATGGCCCAGCTCGGCATTGTCGGCCGCGGCCGCGTAGTTGCGCATGGCTTGCGTCCAGTCGCCGTGGCTGGCCGCCTCGCGTCCGAACTGCTCCTGCTGCGCCGCCATGCGCAGTTCCATCTGCGTGGAGCAGGCGCCCAGCGCCATCAGGACGAAGGGCAGGACGAGACAGGAGCGGAAGGACAGGAGTGTGGACATGGCGCCACTGTAGCGCATGGGAAGGCGCGCACGTTTGCGCAGAACGCGTCAATCGGGGCTTTTTTGTAGCACTGATGACATATAATTTGCACACGACTTTGTTATCTTTGACACATCACCGAACGGGAGCACCATGTTTTCACGTAAATTCCATTCCTGCGCACAGCTGATGCTGGCTACCTTGCTGATGGGCTTTGTCGCCGCCTCGCCTGCGCGCGCGCAGGAAGCGGCCGTCAAATTGCCGAATGTGGTGATCCTGGCCACGGGCGGCACCATCGCCGGCAGCGGCGCCGACAGCACCACCACCGTCGGCTATACCTCGGCCACCGTGGGCGTCGAGCGCCTGATCGCGGCCGTGCCGGAACTGAAAAAAGTAGCGAACGTGAAAGGCGAGCAAGTGTTCCAGATCGCCAGCGAAAGCATGGGCAACAGCCACTGGCTGACCTTGGCCAAGCGCATCAACGTGCTGCTGGCCTCGAACGATGTCGATGGCGTGGTCGTCACGCACGGCACCGACACCATCGAGGAAACGGCGTATTTCCTGAACCTGACGGTGAAAAGCCACAAGCCGGTCGTGGTGGTGGGCGCCATGCGTCCGTCGACGGCCATCTCGGCTGACGGCCCCATCAACCTGTACAACGCCGTGTTGCTGGCCGGTAGCAAGGAAGCCGTGGGCAAGGGCGTGCTGGTGGCCTTGAACGACCAGATCAACGCCGCGCGCGAAGTGAGCAAGACGAACACCTCGACGACCGACACCTTCAAGTCGCCGGAACTGGGCATGCTCGGCTACATTCAGGGCAGCAAGCCTTTCTTCTATCGCCAGTCGACGCGCAAGCACACCCTGGAATCGGAATTTGACATCGGCAAGCTCGACGCCCTGCCGCAAGTGGACATCGTCTACGGCTACGCCAACATGAACCGTGTCGGCATGGATGCTTTCATTGCCGCTGGCGCCAAGGGCATCATCCACGCGGGCGTGGGCGATGGCAGCGTGGCTGCGCAAATGAAGCCGGCCCTGGTGGAAGCGCGCCAGAAGGGCGTGCTGATCGTGCGTTCGAGCCGCGTCGGCCAGGGCATCGTGGCGCGCAATGGCGAAGCCAACGACGATGAACTCGACAGTGTCGTATCCGATACCCTGAACCCGCAAAAAGCCCGCATCCTGCTGATGCTGGCCTTGACCAAAACCAACAGCACGCAAGAAATCCAGCGTATTTTCTACACATATTGATCCTTGTCGCGCCAGGCCAGCCTCATCGGCTGAGCCTGGCTGATTTACGCTTGCCCGCTTTGCTGCCATACTTCGCTTCTGAATAATTTCCTGGCAGAAGCAGCAACACTGTTCCTTCTCCACCTGGCCATGGCTATCCTGTCCGACATCATCCTGTATCCGATCAAATCGTGCGCCGGCATCCATTTGCGCGAGGCGGTCCTGACGCGTTCAGGGCTGATGAGCGAGCACGTGTTCGACCGCGAATGGATGGTGGTGGACGAGCAGGGCCGCTTCCTGACCCAGCGCGAGCATCCGCGCATGGCGCTGATCGTGCCGTCCATCAAGGCCAGCACGCTGGAATTGCGCGCGCCGGGCATGCTGCGCCTGGAAATCGAACTGGGCTTGCCGCATCCGCAACTGGCACCGGTGCTGGAGGTGCAGGTGTGGGACGACAGCGTGCGCGCCTACGATTGCGACGAGGTGACGGCGACATGGTTTTCCAAGGCCATCGGCGTGCCCTGCCGCCTCGTGCGCTTTCACCCGGACGCGGTGCGCGCCACGAGCACCACATGGACGGATGGCGTGGCCGCCTCGACCATGTTTGCCGACGGCTACCCGGTGCTGATCGCGGGTGCCGCCTCGCTAGCCGATGTCAATGACAAGCTGCGCGCCGCCGGCCGTGAAGCGCTGCCGATGAACCGCTTCCGCCCCAACCTCGTCATCGGCGACATCGGCGCCTTCGAGGAAGACTATGCCGAATTCCTGCAATTGGGCGCGACGACCTTGAAACCCGTCAAGCCGTGTTCGCGCTGCCCGATCCCGTCGGTGGACCAGGCCACGGGCGTGCCCGGACCGGATCCGCTCGACGTCATGCATGGCTATCGCGCCAAGCCCGAGCTCGACGGCGCCATCTGCTTCGGCATGAACGCCATCGTCACCGAAGGCGGCGATGAGCGTATCGTGGTGGGACAGGACATCGGTTTCGAACTGGCATTTTAAGCATGGCGCCCGTATACAAGGGTTTAAGGTTTCTATGAATCAAGCAATACCGCCGGACCCGCGCATTGCCAGCCTGGAAGCCGAAAACCAGGCCTTGCGCGCGCGCATGGCTTTCCTGCTGGAACAGGTCGAGCGCAACCACGACATCATGTGCCGCCATCAGGCGTTCGACCTGGAAATCGTCAGCGCGTCCACGTTTCCCGAGTTGATCGGCACCATTTTCCGCACCTTGCCCGTGATTTCCGACCTTGACGGCGTCACCTTGAGCCTGCTCGACGAGGATGACGATATCGTGCTGGTGATGGAAAAGCTGGGCGTCGATTTCAGTGCCTTCCCGCAGTTGCTGTTCGTGCATGCCGTGGCGGAGCTGGGGTTTACGTCGCCGGTGCCGGCGGCCGAGGGCGAAGCGGCCTTGCCGCCATCGCCGTTGCTCGGTGCCTTCGACGCGGCCGTGCATGGCCCGCGTTTTCCGCAGATCGCATCTCTGCGCAGCGTGGCGCTGGTGCCCTTGTTGCGCAACAAGCGCCTGATCGGCAGCCTGAACCTGGCCAGCAGCGATGTGACGCGCTTTACGCCCGCGCTGGGCACGGATTTCATCAAGCACATGGCGTCCATCATCGCCATTTGCCTGGAAAACGTGATCAGTAATGAAATGCTCAAATACATCGGCTTGACCGATTCCCTGACGGGCGTCTACAACCGCCGCTATATCGACCGCCGCCTGCTGGAAGAAATCGCCCGCGCGCGGCGCCAGAATTATTGCATCTCATGCATGTATATCGATATCGACCATTTCAAGCTGTTCAATGACAAGCATGGCCACCAGGGCGGCGACGAGGTGCTGCGCGAAGTGGCCACACGCATCCGCACGGAATTGCGCCGCTCCGATGCACTGGGCCGCTTCGGCGGCGAAGAATTCGTCGTGCTGCTGATCGACGCCGACCTCGACAGCGCGACCTTCGTGGCCGAACGCATCCGCGCCAGCATCGCCGGCACCATGTTCGACTTGCCGGGCAGTGCGCAAGCGTGGGTCAGCGTGTCGATCGGCGTGGCCAGTCTGGAAGCGGACGCGGCGCTGCTCCCGATCGAAACGGTGGCGCAGCAACTGGTGGCGCACGCCGACCAGGCCCTCTACCAGGCCAAGGCCGAAGGCCGCAACAAGGTTGTCAGCTGGCGGCCGCAGAGCAGCTGAGCAAGGTCGGCTGATTATTTCAATAGCAAGGTTTCGGCCTTGGCCACGGCGTCGGCCGTGCCGCGCAGCACCACCACGTCGCCGCTGGCCAGCTGCGTTTCGGGGCTGACATCGAGGCTGCCGCGGCCGCGGCGGATGGCCGTCACAAACGCGCCGCAGCCGGCCACGTCGATCGCACTCAAGGGCAAGTCCACGCAGTGCGCGCCTTCGCTGACGGTGACCGTATGCAGGCGTTCCAGTTCGGCATCGTCGCCGGCGTCGCTGGAACCATGAAAATAGCCGCGCAGGGACGCATAGCGTTCCTCGCGCGCCGCCTGTACCCGGTGCACCACGCGGCGCAGGGGCACGCCCATCATGATCAAGGCGTGCGAAGCGAGCATCAGGCTGCCTTCCATCAATTCCGGCACGACTTCGGCCGCACCCGCACTTTTCAGCTGGTCGAGGTCGGTGTCGTCGTGGCTGCGCACGATGACGGGCAAGGTCGGCGCCATTTCTTTGAGTAAATGCAATAACTTCAGTGCCGAGGGGGTGTTGGCGTAGGTGATCACCACCGCGCTGGCCCGGTAGATGCCGGCGGCCACCAGGCTTTCGCGCCGGCCCGCGTCGCCATACGAGACGTGGGCGCCGGCCAGCTGCGCTTCCTGCACCCGTTCCGGGTCCAGGTCCAGCGCGTGGTATTCGATCTTTTCTTCCGCAAGCAGGGTGGCCAGGCTTTGCCCGCTGCGCCCGAAGCCGGCGATCAGCACGTGTTTCTGCGAAGCCATCGTGCGCGTGGCGATCCTGGTCAGCGCCAGCGACTGCATCATCCAGTCGTTGGCGGCCAGTTTCATGACGATGGCGTCGGACTTGGCGATGAGAAAGGGCGCCACCAGCATCGACAGCACCATCGAGGCCAGCACCACCTGCACGACGAACGGGTCCATCAACTTGATGCCGCCAGCCAGATTCAGCAGCACGAAGCCGAACTCGCCCGCCTGCGCCAGCGCCAGGCCCGTGCGCAATGACACGCCCGTCGATGAGCCGAACAGCCGGGCCAGGCCCGCGATCAGGGCGAATTTCAGCAGCACGGGGCCGCACAGCAGGAGCAGGACGAGCCACCAGTTGTCGAGCACCACGCGGATATTGAGCAGCATGCCGACGGTGATGAAGAACAGGCCCAGCAGCACGTCGCGGAACGGTTTGATGTCTTCTTCCACCTGGTGCTTGAATTCCGTCTCGGAAATGAGCATGCCGGCGACAAACGCGCCCAGGGCCAGCGACAGCCCGGCCCGCTCCGTGATCCAGGCCGCGCCCAGGGTGATCAGCAGCAGATTGAGCATGAACAATTCCTGCGAGCGGCGCTTGGCGACGATGGTCAGCCAGCCGCGCACCATCTTCTGGCCGAGGAACAGCAGCAAGATCAGCACGACGAGGGCCTTGCCGCCGGCCCAGGCCAGGGTTTCGGCCAGGTTGTCCGAATCGCGCGTGAGGGCGGGAATCAGGATCAGCAGGGGCACGACGGCCAGGTCCTGGAACAGCAGGATGCCGATGATCTTGCGGCCGTGTTCGCTTTCCAGTTCCAGCCGCTCCGTGAGCATTTTCGAGACGATGGCCGTTGACGACATGGCCAGCGCGCCGCCCAGGGCGAACGCGGCTTGCCAGCTCAGGTGGATGTAGGCGGACAGGTAGCGCCCGACGCACCAGCCGAAGACGACGGTGGCGATGATGGTGGTGACCACCTGCGCCATGCCAAGGCCGAAGACGATGCGCCGCATGGCGAGAAACTTGGGCAGAGAAAACTCAAGCCCGATGGAAAACATCAGGAAGACGACGCCGAATTCGGCAAGGGTGTGGCTGGCTTCGTTTTCCGCCGCCAGGCCCAGCGCGTGGGGGCCGATAACGATGCCGACGGCCAGATAGCCGAGCATGGGCGGCAAATGCAACATTCTGAAAGCGACCACGCCCAGCACGGCGCTGCCGAGTAACATCAGGGTCAGTTCAAGCGAGGAAAACATGGGTTGCCCGGTGCGGTCAATGGAAATCGTTGTTTGTTGTGACTGGCAAGTTTTTTGCTTTCCTAATTCGTTTATACTTTGGGCATGAGTGTAACCCATGAAAAAACAATGCTGAAAGCTTTTGATCGAATTGACATGCAAGCGACGACCGAGCGCGCCGTCGCGCTGGCCCGCACCACCTTGCAGATCGAGTCCGATGCCATCAATGCGCTGCATGCGCGCCTGGCCACGGACGACAGCGTGGGCCGCGCCGTGGCGCTGTTGCTGCAATGCAAAGGAAGAGTCGTCGTCTCGGGCATCGGCAAGTCCGGCCATATCGCGCGCAAGATTGCCGCCACCCTCGCTTCCACCGGCACGCCGGCCCTGTTCGTGCATCCGGCCGAAGCAGCTCATGGCGACCTGGGCATGGTCACCTCGGACGATGCTTTTATTGCCATCTCGTACTCGGGCGAGTCGTCCGAACTGATGGCCATCATGCCCGTCGTCAAGCGCATGGGCGGCGTACTGATTTCCATGACGGGTAAACCGAATTCCAGCCTGGCCCAGTTGGCCGACGTGCACCTGGATATTTCTGTTGAAAAAGAAGCCTGCCCGCTGAATCTGGCGCCGACGGCCAGCACCACCGTCACCCTGGCCCTGGGCGACGCGATCGCCGTGGCCTTGCTCGACTTGCGCGGCTTCAAGGAAGAAGATTTCGCCCGCTCGCACCCGGGCGGCGCGCTGGGCCGTCGCCTGCTGACGCACGTGCATGACGTCATGCGCAGCGGCGAACGGGTGCCGAAAGTACCCGTGGACGCCTCGCTGCTGCAGGCGCTGGAAGAAATGACGAAGAAGGGCATGGGCATGACGGCCGTCGTCGATGCGGACGACCGCCCCGTGGGCGTGTTTACGGATGGCGACCTGCGCCGCATGTTCGAGCGCGTGCAGGATTTCACGCAAGTGGCGATCCGCGACGTCATGCATGCGCAGCCGCGCAGCATCGCGCCCGAACGCCTGGCTGTCGACGCCGTGGCCGTGATGGAGCAGTTCCGCATCAACCAGATGCTGGTCGTCGATGCCGACGGCAAGCTGGTGGGGGCGCTGCATATCCATGATCTGACGCAAGCGAAGGTGATCTGATGGAGAGCGTAGCGGACAACCTGGCGCGCGCGGCCAAGGTCAAACTGATGATCTTTGACGTCGACGGCGTGCTCACCGACGGCAGCCTGCATTTCGGCCCCGATGGCGAAATGATGAAAACGTTTAATGTGTATGATGGCCTGGGCATCAAGCTGCTGCAGGAATCGGGCGTGCAGACGGCCATCATCAGCGCGCGCCGCTCGGCCATCACGGCGCGCCGCGCGCAAGACCTGGGCATTACCCATGTGCACCAGGGCGGTCACGACAAGCTGACGCCGTTTCGCGAACTGCTGGCGCTGACGGGCTTGACGGAAGAGCAATGCGGCTACATCGGCGACGACGTCATCGATGCGCCCATCCTGCGTCGCGTGGGCTTTGCCGTCAGCGTGCCGGGCGGGCGTCCGGAAGCGCAGGGCCTGGCGCACCATGTGACGCAGGCCGGCGGCGGCCGCGGCGCGGTGCGCGAAATCTGCGAATTCCTGCTGCGCGCCCAGGACAACTATGCGCGCGTCATGGCGCCGTTCCTGGAGTGAGGTGCGCCTTGCCGCCAGTGACCTATGAAAGAGTGAAACCCTATGCGTAAGCCAGGAGGCGCCCATCGCTGGCGCATGATTTTTACCCTGCTGGGCGCGGTCGTCGTCGCGCTGGCCAGCTTTTGGCTGCTTGAAGTGATGAACAAGAATGGCCAGGACATCAAGGCCAGCAAGCATCTGGATGAGCCCGATTATTTCATTACCAATTTCAGCCTGGTGCGCATGGACTTGACGGGTAAGCCCAGCTATATCGTGTCGGGCAACAAGCTCACGCATTATCCGGCCGACGATTCGTCCGATATCGACCAGCCCTTCGTGCGCAAGCTTACGCCCGGCATGCCGCCGCTGAACATGAATGCGGAACTGGCGCATATCGACCAGGACAATACCCGGCTGCAACTGCACCGCAAGGTCGTGATCGACCGCGTGGCCAGTCCGAAGGCGCAGAACCTGACGGTCAGGACGGAAGCGCTGACGGTGTTTCCGGACGAAGAAAGAATGGAAACGGACGTGCCTGTCGATATCCTGACGGGCGCCTCGCGCATCAATGGTATCGGCATGAAGGCCAATAACGCCACCGGCGAAGTGGAAGTGCAGAATGCGTTGCGCATGGTCCTCCCGCCGAAACCGCGCCCGGCCGCGGCGGCAAAATGACAGAATGAAACAAGGAAACCATACTATGAAGAACATCTTGCTGTTGAGCGTATTTTCGCTGGCCCTCATGGGCGTGGCGCATGCCGAGAAGGCCGATTCCGAGAAGGAAGCCGTCATCACGGCACGCAGCGGCCACGTCGATGACGTCAAGCAGATTCGTACCCTGACGGGCGACGTCGTGCTGGTCAAGGGCACGCTGACCATGAAGGCGGGCCGGGCCCTGATCACGGAAGACCCGCAAGGCTACCAGTTCATCACCTTCTGGGCCGATCCCGGCAAGCTGGCCACGTTCCGCCAGAAGCGCGATGGCGCGGGCGACCTGTGGGTCGAAGGCGAAGCGGAGCGCGTGGAATACGACAACAAGACGGAAGTGGTGAAACTGTTTTCCAAGGCCAAGCTGACGCGCCTGGAAGGCACGAAAGTGACCGACGTGGCCAATGGCGCCTTCATCTCGTATGACAGCCGCAAGGAAGTATTCAAGATGGAAAATTCCGACAGCGGCACCAGCACCTCCGATGGCGGCAGCGTGCGCATGGTGATCCAGCCGAAGACCAAGGCGCCCGCGGCGGAGAAAGCGCCGGCCACGCCTGTGCCAGGAACGAAATAATGGACAATACCCGTTGCGGCAGCACCCTGATCGTTCGCGGACTGCAGAAAACCTATGGCAAGCGACAAGTCGTGCATGATGTCTCGCTGCAAGTCGAATGCGGCGAAGTCGTGGGGTTGCTGGGCCCGAACGGCGCCGGCAAGACCACGTCGTTCTACATGATCGTCGGCCTGGTGCCGTCGGACGGCGGCAGCATCGACATCAGCGGCGTGGACATTTCCAGCCTGCCGATCCACCGCCGCGCACAGATGGGCCTGTCGTATCTGCCGCAGGAGGCGTCCGTGTTCCGCAAGCTGACGGTGGAAGACAATATCCGCGCCGTGCTGGAAATCCAGACCGTCGAAGGCCGTCCTTTGAAGAAGGCCGAGATCGAAGAGCGCCTGGATAAACTGCTGGCCGACTTGCAGATTGAAAAGTTGCGCGAGAACCAGGCGCTGTCCCTGTCGGGCGGCGAGCGCCGCCGCGTGGAAATCGCCCGCGCCCTGGCTACCGATCCCCGTTTCGTGCTGCTCGACGAACCGTTCGCCGGCGTCGATCCGATCGCCGTGATCGAGATCCAGCGCATCGTGCGCTTCTTGAAGGAGCGCAATATCGGCGTGCTGATCACCGATCATAATGTGCGCGAGACGCTGGGTATTTGCGACCGTGCCTACATCATCAACCAGGGCTCGGTACTGGCGTCGGGACGCCCCGACGACATCATCGCGAACGAGTCGGTACGCCGGGTCTATCTGGGCGAACACTTCCGCATGTAAGCCAATGAAACAATCATTGCAGCTGCGCACTTCGCAGCACCTGGCACTGACGCCGCAGTTGCAGCAATCGATACGCCTGTTGCAATTGTCTACTCTGGAATTGCACCAGGAACTGGAGCAATTGCTGACGGACAATCCCTTGCTCGAGCGTCTCGACGATCCGCTCGACCGTTCGCTGCGCTTGCTGTCCGACGGGGCCTTGAGCTCCACGTCCGCGCCGGCCGAGGCGCCGCCCCAGCCGCCCGGCCAGGAAGCGCCCGCGGCGCCGGCCGAAGCGGAAACTTTTGACGGCGAGGCGGGCGAGGGCCCGGCCGCCGCGGATGGCGGCGACAGCGACTGGAGCGAAGCGAGCCGGGGCAAGGCGCCCGACGATGAAGACTCGCGTCCGCAACTGGAGGCCCATCACTGCACCCTGCGCGAACACCTGATGGAGCAGATGCGCGTGACGGTGCTCGAATTGCGCGACCGCGCGCTGGTCGAGCTGATCATCGACGCGCTCGACGACAACGGCTACCTGGAAGAGTCGCTCGACGACATCCTGGCGCGCCTGCCGGAAGAGCTGGAAATCGATGCCGACGAGATGCGCACGGCCTTGTCGCTGCTGCAAAGTTTCGATCCGCCCGGCGTGGGCGCGCGCAATGCGTCCGAATGCCTGGCGCTGCAAATCAAGCGCTTGCCGCACATCGCCATGGTGACGCGGCGCATGGCCCTCGTCATCGTGGAAAAGCATCTGGCCTGGTTTGCCCAGCGCGATTTCAACAAGCTGAAAAAAGCCCTCGATTGCGACGATGAAGACTTGCGTGAAGCGCAGACGGTAATTCGCCAGTGCAACCCGCATCCGGGCGCTGTGTTCGCTGCGGACGTGTCCGATTACGTGGTGCCCGACGTCGTCGTCAAGCGCGCGCGCAATGGCTGGCAAGTGACCCTGAACAACGACGTCATGCCGCGCCTGCGCGTCAACGCCATGTACGCCAACTTGCTCAAGCAGGGCAAGGGCGAGGGCGCCATGGGTGCACAGTTGCAGGAAGCCAAGTGGCTGATCAAGAATATGCGCCAGCGCTTCGACACGATTCTGCGCGTGGCGCAGGCGATAGTAGAAAGACAAAAGAACTTTTTCTCGCATGGGGCCGTTGCCATGCGCCCCCTTGTGCTCCGTGAAATAGCTGATACACTAGGTTTACACGAGAGTACTATCTCGCGGGTAACAACTCAAAAGTACATGCTGACCCCGCACGGCATGTTCGAGTTGAAATATTTCTTTGGTAGCCACGTCGCCACCGAAGCGGGGGGCGAAGCGTCATCGACGGCGATACGGGCATTGATCGTGCAACTGACAGGAGCAGAAGACCCTAAAAATCCTTTATCCGACAGTAAGATTGCGGACATGCTGGGGGAACAAGGCATGGTGATTGCGCGACGTACTGTTGCCAAATACCGGGAAGCATTAAAAATTCCGCCAGTGAGCCTGCGTAAGTGTTTGTAAGTTTTTTTCGGTTCCTCTGCGGGCCGGATACGATGGACCGCACGAACCCGATCATCTTTAGGAGTGTGTATGAATCTCACCATCAGCGGACATCATCTCGAAGTGACACCAGCCATCCGTGAATACGTACAAACGAAGCTGGAACGCGTGAAACGTCATTTCGATCAAGTCATCGATATCGCCGTGATTCTGACCGTGGATAACCTCAAAGAGAAAGAAAAACGTCAAAAGGCCGAAGTCAACCTGCGTCTCAGTGGCAAGACCGTCTATGTGGAAAGCCTGGCGCAAGACCTGTATGCCGCGATCGATGCCTTGATCGACAAGCTCGATAGGCAAGTGATGAAATACAAAACCAAAGTGCAAGGGCACGGTAAAGAGGCGATCAAGCATCTGCCAGACAGTTCGGAAGAAGAATTCGCCCCCGCCTAAGCGGCCCGCGACTTTCAACCGGCTGTGATCAATTAAGGGCGCACATTGCGCCCTTTTTTGCGCCCGTACCTGGCGAGCGCAATGTTCCCCGCGCAGGCGCTAAAATGTTGGCACTTTCACTTCTTTCCTGCCTGCCATGAGCGACTTCGTCCAGATTTCCATCCGTCACCGCACGGGGCACATCGTGCTCGACCGTCCGAAAGCCTTGAATTCCCTGTCGCTGGAGATGGTGCGCGCCCTGAGCGCGGCTTTGCTGGCCTGGCGCGACGATCCGCAGGTGGACGCCGTGGTGATACGCTCGAGCAGCGAAAAAGCCCTGTGCGCCGGCGGCGACATCCGTTTCTTTTACGACGCTGGCCTGGCCACGCCGCAGGGCGGCAGCGCCTTGCTGGAAGATTTCTTTACGGAAGAATACGCTTTAAATCATCTGATCCATTTTTATCCGAAACCGTATATTGCCGTGATGGATGGGGTGGTGATGGGCGGCGGCATGGGCGTGGCGCAAGCGGGGCCCGGCAACCGCCTGCGCATCGTCACGGGCCGCACGCGCATGGCCATGCCGGAGGTCAATATCGGCCTGTTCCCCGACGTGGGCGGCAGTTACTTTTTGTCCCGCCTGGCCGGCCAGCTGGGCCTGTACCTGGGCTTGACGGGTTTGACGATCAACGCGGCCGACGCCCTGTACACGGGCCTGGCCGATGTCTACCTGCCCGAGGCGCAGATGGGGGCGTTGCTGGCCCTGTTCGAGTCCACGCCGGGCGAAGGCTTGCCGGTCGCCATCAAGGCGCTGGCGGCGCCTTTCCAGGCCGAGGCGGGCGCTTCTTCCCTGGCCACGGCGCGCGCGGCGCTGGACCGCCATTTCGCCGCCGGCTCCGTCGCGGCCATCATGGCCTCGCTGGCGCAGGACGACGGCGCGTTCGCCGCCAAGGCCCTGGCGGCCATGCGCCTGCGCTCGCCCTTGATGATGTGCGTGACCCTGGAGTTGCTGCAGCGGGGCGCCCACCTGGGCGTGGCCGATTGCCTGCGCATGGAGCGCACGGTGGTGCGCCACAATTTCGAGCATGGTGAAGTGCTCGAGGGCGTGCGCGCGCTGGTGGTCGACAAGGACAATGCGCCGCGCTGGAATCCGTCAAGCCTGGAGCAGGTCGACGCGGCCATGGTGGCGCGCTTCTTCGCCCCCGCCTGGCCGGTGGAGGCGCATCCGCTGCGCTGCCTGCATTAGGGCGCTAGGCGCGCTCGCGGTGGCGCAGCACGACTCTTTCTTTGGGGCCGAAATACTGCGCCAGCCGCTCCGCCATGTACACGGAGCGGTGCTGGCCGCCCGTGCAACCGAGGGCCACCGTCAGGTAGCTGCGGTTGTCGGACTTAAATGACGGCAGCCATTTCTCGATGAAGGCGCGGATGTCGGCCAGCAGTTCCAGCGCGCTCGGCTGCGCGTCGAGAAAGGCGATCACGGGCGCGTCGCGGCCGTCGAGCGGGCGCAGCGCCAGGTCGTAATAGGGATTGGGCAAGGCCCGCACGTCGAAGACGAAATCGGCATCGAGCGGCACGCCCAGCTTGAAGGCGAACGATTCGAAGAACAGGGTCAGCGGCGCGCGTTCGGCGGCGACGATATCCTTGATCCAGGCGCGCAATTTGTTGGCGCTCAGTTCCGAGGTGTCGATCACATGGCCCAGCTGCTCGATGGCCGACAGGCGTTCGCGCTCTTCCGAGATACACTCGATCAGGGTGCGGCGGCTGGCCGGATTCTGGTTCGGCCGCAACTCATGCGACAGCGGATGGCTGCGCCGCGTTTCCGAGAAGCGCGCCACCAGCGAATGCGTGGTGGCTGTCAGGAACATGACCTTGACGTCATGCCCCTGGTCGCGCAGCAGCGCGACATTGTGCGGCAAGCTGACGAGCGATTCGGCGCTGCGCGCATCGACAGCGACGGCCAGTTGGGGTGTGCCTTCGTCAAGCAAGGTTTGCACCAGGCTGGGCAGCAAGGCCGGCGGCAGGTTGTCGACGCAATAGTAGCCGGTATCTTCCAGCACATTGAGCGCGACGGATTTGCCGGAGCCGGATATTCCGGTGATAAGGACGATATGCATAGCCCGATCATACAATAAAGACCGGCACTGCGCTCCCAAGGCAATCATCTTTACAAATTATTGCAATTTTGACCGTAGTATTGGTTCACAAAAAGCGGGAGATTGGCATGGTAGGTCGGCTTGGCGCAAAGCGGTGGAGCAGGGAATTCACGCAGCATGGCTGCGTGCCTGCGCAACGGTTCGCCCTTGCAAGGGCGAACTCCTTGCAGACTAATCCCCGCTCATTGCCAAACGTTGCCGCTCCATGAACTCCTGCAAGGTATCGATGCCGCGCAGCTGCAGAATCGTGTTGCGCACGGCCGCTTCCAGCAGGACGGCGATGTTGCGGCCGGCGGCGACGGGGATGACGACCTTGCGCACGGGCAGCCCCAGCACGTCTTCCGTGGGGAACAGGAAGGGCAGGCGCTCGACTTCTTCTTCCAGCGCGTTGCGGCGCACCAGGTGGACGATCAGTTTCAAGCGCATCTTGCGGCGCACGGCCGTTTCGCCAAAGATGGCCTTGATGTCGAGCAAGCCCAGGCCCCGCACTTCCAGCAGGTTTTGCAGCAGGGGCGGGCAGCGGCCTTCGATCATGTTCGGCGCGATGCGCGAGAATTCGACGGCGTCGTCGGCCACCAGGCCGTGGCTGCGCGAGATCAGCTCCAGCCCCAGCTCGCTCTTGCCCAGGCCCGAGTCGCCCGTGATCAGCACGCCCACGCCCAGCACGTCCATGAACACGCCATGCATGATGATGCGCTGCGCCAGCTTTTTCGACAGGTAGACGCGCAGGAAATCGATCACTTGCGCGGCCGGCAGCGGGGTCGAGAACAGGGGAATATTTTGCTCGTCGCAGATGGCGAGGATGTCGGGCGGCGTTTCCAGTCCTTGCGCGATGATCAGCGCGGGCGGACCGCCGGCGATCAGCTCGCCGATCACGTGGGTGCGTGTATTGACCTTCAGGCGCTGGTAGTAATTGATTTCCTGGTGACCAAAGACCTGGATGCGGCCCGGATGGATCAGGTTCAAGTGGCCCACCTGGTCGGCGGCCGACGAGACATCGCCCGAGATCAGGCGCTCGCCGCCGGGGAAGCCGGCGAACCAGCCCAGTTGCAGACTTTCACGATTATCGTCGTACAGGCGTTGTATCGTCAGCGGCGTTTGCAACATGGCAGTCTTCTTCAGGAGTGGAGGAATACCTGAAGTTTAACCCGCCGCTTGCAGGCTGGGTTGCCAATTGACGATGCGCGAATGCACGGATTTCGGTTCCGGATCCGTGGCCAATGCCGTGCGGAAGGCGTCATCGGAAAACATTTCGGCGATTTCCGACAGGATTTCCAGATGTTGCTGGGTGACATGATCGGGAATCAGCAGGAAAAACAGCAGATTGACGGGCTTGCCGTCGGGCGACTCGAACGGAATCGGTTCGGCCAGGCGCACGAAGGCGCCCAGCGGCGATTTCAAGGTCTTGCTGCCCTTGACCCTGCCATGCGGCACGGCCACGCCATGGCCCAGACCAGTCGAGCCCAGCCGTTCGCGGGCAAACAGATTGTCCGAGACGGTAGAGCGGGCGATGCCGTAATTGTTTTCGAAGATCAGGCCGGCTTGCTCGAAAGCGCGCTTCTTGCTGGAAACTTCCAGGTCCAGCAGGACGTTTTCGAGGGATAAGATTTTGCTAAGATTAGTCATGACACTCAATGAAATGGTGCAATGCGCAGAGGGCTTGCGAGCCGAATTATAGGCCTGTTTTCGCGGCCTGTAACGCCAATTCTCAACAGTATACGCCCGCTGCGGGCGCAGTGGGCGCTACAGCCCATGTGGCCATCATTTTAGCAAAAAAATAACATCGGCGCGTATCGGCTATTTCTTGATTAAAAACACGCGGCGCGCCGGTTTTTCCGCCGCTGAATGGCGATTTTCCGATTTTTCAGCGTCTTTGACTTGCACTGCGGCACGGCTACAACGTTGTTTTAAAACACAGCCAACATTCCTGTTGGCATGGTTTTGGGTTGTTGCTTGGTATTACTGGCGCGCGTTGCGCAGATTGCCCGGCATCACTCCCGTGCTGAAGTTGCTGCGCCAGGGATTGATATCGAGGCCGCCGCGGCGCGTATAGCGCGCATACACGGACAGCTTTTGCGGCTTGCACTGGCGCAAGATATCAACAAAGATGCGCTCCACGCATTGCTCGTGGAACTCATTGTGCTCGCGGAAACCGATCAGGTAGCGCAACAGGCTTTCCTGGTCGATCTGCGGTCCCGCATACTCGATCTGCACGCTGCCCCAGTCGGGCTGGCCCGTCACCAGGCAATTCGATTTGAGCAAGTGCGAAACGAGTTTTTCTTCCACCGGCGCTTCGGCGAGCGCCGCCTTCAACAGCAGCGGCGAGGGCGTGTATTGCGTGATCTCCAGGTCCAGGCGGTCCAGCAGCACGCCATCGAACTCGCCCATTTTGAGCTTGGCGAAATCTTCCTGCAAGGTCAGTTCCACTTGCACGGGCGCGCCAAAACCGTTCGATAGATCCTGCTTGAGCAGGGCCAACAGCGCATCCGGGCTGTCCAGTTTGGTCTGGTTGAACGAGTTCAGGTACAGCTTGAACGATTTCGATTCGATGATGTTGGGCGAGTCGGCCGGTGCGCTGACCTTGGCAACGGCCACCTGCGGCTTGCCGCGCTGGTTCAGCCACGACAGTTCGTAGGCGTTCCAGATATCGAGGCCGAAGAACGGGAGTGTACCGTGCAGCTCCAGCTCGTCGCGCTTGCCCTGGCGCGGAATCGGAAACAGCAATTCCGGCGCGTAATCGGTGCGGTAGGCGGAGCTTTTGCCCAAGGGAGATTGTTCGGCGAGGTCGTTGGTGGTGGTCATGGTGATGGCGTGAATTCAGTCAAGCACGCATGGTAGCTTATTTTGGGGTCAGACCCGTCGGCTCTGACCCCAGCTTGTTCGCCTGGCTTGGAACTAACCCAAAAACAGCTTATACACAGGATTGCTGCTCTCATCCCAGTAACGGTAACCGAGGGTATCGAGGAAGCGGGCGAATTCTCCCATTTCATCGGGCGGCACTTGCAGGCCAATCAGGATGCGGCCCACGTCGCCGCCCTGGCTGCGGTAATGGCACAGGGAAATATTCCAGTTCGGTGCCATGCTGTCGAGAAAGCGCATCAGTGCGCCCGGGCGTTCGGGGAATTCGAAGCGGTACAGCAGCTCGTCTTGCGCCAGCCGGCTCTTGCCGCCCACCAGGTGGCGGATGTGCGACTTGGCCAGCTCGTCGTGGGTCAGGTCGAGGGTCTTGAATTCGTGTTCCTCGAAGGTCTTCGCCAGCACGCTTGATTCATGCCGGTCAGCAATCTGGATGCCGACGAACACGTGCGCGGCTTTTTCATCGCTGATGCGGTAGTTAAATTCCGTCACGTTGCGCGCGCCGATGAGCGAGCAGAAACGCTTGAAGCTGCCCCGCTGTTCGCGCATGGTGACGGCGAACACGGCTTCGCGGAATTCGCCCAGCTCGGCCCGTTCCGCGACGAAGCGCAGCCGGTCGAAATTCATGTTCGCGCCGCTGGCGATGGTGACCAGGGTTTCATTGTTGACGGGGCGCTTGGTCAGGCTGGCCCGTTCCACATAGGCCTTGGCGCCGGCGATGGCCAGCGCGCCGGACGGCTCCAGAATGCTGCGCGTATCCGTAAACACATCCTTGATGGCGGCGCAGATGGCGTCCGTGTCGACCGTGATGATTTCATCGACATACGCCTGCACCAGGCGGAAGGTTTCCTCGCCGGCCAGGCGCACGGCCGTGCCGTCGGCAAACAGGCCCACGTCGTTCAGTGTCACGCGCTCGCCGGCCTTCAGCGAACGGGCCATGGCGTTCGAGTCGACGCTTTGCACACCGATGATCTTGATGTCGGGGCGAATTTGTTTCACGTAGGCGGCAATGCCGGCGATCAGGCCGCCGCCGCCGATGGGCGCGAAGATGGCGTGGATGGGTCCGGCGTGCTGGCGCAGGATTTCCATGCCGATCGTGCCCTGGCCGGCGATCACGTCAGGGTCGTCGAACGGGTGCACGAAGGTCAGCTTCTGTTCCTTTTCCAGCGTCAACGCATGGTTGTAGGCATCCGTGTACGACTCGCCGTGCAGCACCACTTCCACGTTCACGCCGCCGCGCCCCTTGACCGCCTCGACCTTCACCAGCGGCGTGGTGGTCGGCATGACGATGACGGCGCGGCAGCCCATGCGGGCGGCAGACAGGGCCACGCCCTGGGCATGGTTGCCGGCCGAGGCGCAAATCACGCCGCGCTTGCGTTCCGCTTCGCTGAGCTTGGACATCTTGTTGTAGGCGCCGCGAATCTTGAAGCTGAACACGCTTTGCATGTCTTCGCGCTTGAAGTAAATCTGGTTGTTCAGGCGCTGCGACAGGGCTGGGGCCAGTTCCAGCGGCGTTTCGGAAGCGACGTCATAGACGCGGGCGGTCAGGATTTTCTTGAGGTAGTCGATGTTCATAGTCTGCAAGCAAGTGATTCTGGGCCAGAAAGGGTCTGGAGCGTGTCTGTCGATAGCGGCGGCGCGGCGGCGGATAGCCTGGCGACAATAATGCTCTGTGGAACTGCGGGCGGGTCTGCCTTTGCCAGCCGGCGCGATGTGTGCGGCGCCCAGGCTGCTCTTCATTATAATGGAGAGCCTTACCGCATCGCGAAGTGTTCCATGATCGAATCCGCAATCGCCTGGCTGCTGCAGCTGATCGCCGCACCGGAAGTCGGGCTGACATCGGTCTTTCTGATCAGCTTTATTTCCGCCACCTTGCTGCCGCTCGGCTCGGAGCCGGCCGTGTTTGCCGTCATCAAGGCCAATCCCGCGCTGTTCTGGGCCGCCATCGGCGTCGCTACCCTGGGCAATACCCTGGGCGGCATCGTCGACTACTGGATGGGCTACCGGGCCAAGCAGGCGTTCGCCAAGGAACGCGACACGCGCTGGTTCCGCTGGCTGGCCCGCTATGGCGCCAAGACCATGCTGCTGGCCTGGCTGCCCGTGGTGGGCGATCCCCTGTGCACCCTGGCGGGCTGGCTCAAGCTGCCGTTCTGGCCCAGCGTGGCCTACATGGCCGTCGGCAAGTGCGCGCGCTACCTGACCATGACGGCCTTGCTGCTGTACGTGCCCGATGGTTTCTGGCACTGGGTGGGCAAGATGCTGGCCTGAATGGGGTACTCTGCAACGTCCGTTCTTTCCATTTTTGGGCAGTTTGATAGTTTGCAGCGGGGCCTGATTCTTGGCATTTTTGCGCGAAAATGGCAAGCAAGATGATTTTTTATTCTATAAAAATGCGCATTGGCCATATTTGCTATGGCTGCGCATGCCGCGCTTAAACCTTGGGCGGCATAAGGCTGTTCCCGCATGGTGCGGCGCAATAAGATAAAATGGGTCTTTAGGGTCCAGTCCACACCGTCACCACACTCCATGAACGCTCCCGCACAAATCCAAGCTTTACTGGCAGAAACGCCGAATGGTCCCGCAGCAAGCCGCCTGCGCGAAATCCCGTATAACTACACGTCGTTTTCCGATCGCGAGATCGTCATACGCCTGTTGGGGGAGGACTCCTGGCGCCTGCTCGACGAGCTGCGCGGCGCCCGCCAGACGGGCCGTTCGGCCCGCATGCTGTACGAGGTGCTGGGCGATATCTGGGTGGTGCGCCGCAACCCGTATCTGCAGGATGACTTGCTCGACAATCCGAAGCGCCGCCAGGGCTTGATCGATGCCTTGCATCACCGCCTGGCCGAAGTCGACAAGCGCCGCCTGTCCATCGATGCGGCCGGCGGCGACGTAGCCGCCAGTGGCGAAGCGCCGGAAGTGGCGCAGGCGCGCAGCCATAACGTCGAACTGCTGCTCAAGGCAGCCAGCAAGGCCGTGGCCGATTTTGGCGATGAATTCCGCAAGACCTATGACTTGCGCAAGCGCACAGTCAAGGTGCTGGGCCGCTACACGGAAAAACATAACGTGCGCTTCGACGGCATGACGCGCGTCTCGCACGTGACGGATGCCACCGACTGGCGCGTGGAGTATCCGTTCGTCGTGCTCACGCCCGACACGGAAGAGGAAATGGCCGGCCTGGTCAAGGGCTGTATCGAGCTGGGGCTGACCATCATCCCGCGCGGCGGCGGCACCGGCTATACGGGCGGCGCGATTCCATTGACGCCGATGTCGGCCGTCATCAACACGGAAAAACTCATCACCCTGGGCGCCGTGGAAATGACGGTCTTGCCAGGCCTCACGCATGAATACGCGACCATCCATTCGGGCGCCGGCGTGATCACGAACAAGGTGTCGGAAGCGGCGGAGAAGGCCGGCTTCGTGTTTGCCGTCGACCCGACCTCGGCCCACGCTTCTTGCATCGGCGGCAACGTCGCCATGAATGCGGGCGGCAAGAAAGCCGTGCTGTGGGGCACGGCGCTCGATAACCTGGCCTCGTGGCGCATGGTCGACCCGAACGGCGATTGGCTCGACGTCACGCGCCTCGACCATAACCTGGGCAAGATCCACGATATCGCGCTGGCACGTTTCCAGCTGGAATGGCGCCACCCGAGCACGCGCGACGCGACAAAACCGAACGCGCCGTTCAAGACGGAAATCCTGGAAATTCCTGGTCGCAAGTTCCGCAAGGAGGGCCTGGGCAAGGACGTCACCGATAAATTCCTCGCTGGCTTGCCGGGTATCCAGAAAGAAGGCTGCGACGGCCTGATTACATCGGCGCGCTGGATCTTGCACAAGATGCCGAAGTTCGCCCGTACCGTCTGCCTGGAATTCTTCGGCCAGGCGCGCGACGCGATTCCGTCCATCGTGGAAATCAAGGATTACCTCGACGGCTTGCCGGCCAAGGGCGAGCAATACACGAGCATCCGCCTGGCGGGCCTCGAGCACCTGGACGAGCGCTACCTGCGCGCCGTCGGCTACGCCACCAAGTCGAAACGGGGCGTACTGCCGAAGATGGCCCTGTTTGGCGACATCGTCGGCGACGATGAAAACGCCGTCGCGCAAGCGGCGTCGGAAGTGGTGCGCATCGCCAATACCCGCGTGGGCGAAGGCTTTGTGGCCGTCAGCCCGGAAGCGCGCAAGAAATTCTGGCTTGACCGCGCCCGCACGGCCGCGATCGCCAAGCATACCAATGCGTTCAAGATCAATGAAGACGTCGTCATTCCCCTGAACCGCATGGGCGAATACACGGATGGCATCGAGCGCATCAATATCGAGCTGTCGATCAAGAACAAGCTGCAACTGGCCGAGGCCCTCAGCGATTTCTTTGGCAAAGGCAATTTGCCAGTCGGTAAGAGCGACGACGCATCGGACGACAGGGTCGACGATGCTGAAATGCTGGGCGACCGCGCAGAGCAGGCGCAGCAGTTGCTGGCGCAAGTGACGGCACGCTGGACCTATCTGCTGGCCCAGCTCGACCGTCCGCTGGCGGACGTGAAGGGCGAACTGGCCGAACTGGGCCTGGAGCGCTTGCTGCCCGTGTTCGATGCACGCCTGGAAACGCAGCCGGCCGCCACCCTGTTCGACGTGGTGCAGGACCGCACCGTGCGCATTACTTGGAAGCAGGAAATCCGCGCCCAGCTGCGCCAGATCTTCAACGGTGCCGCCTTCAAACTGATCCTCGACGAGGCGACGGCCATCCACGCGCGCATTTTGCGTAGCCGCGTGTTTGTCGCGCTGCATATGCATGCGGGCGATGGCAACGTGCACACGAACTTGCCCGTCAACTCGGACAATTACGCCATGCTGCAAGACGCCCACGAAGCCGTGGGCCGCATCATGATCCTGGCCCGCTCGCTCAATGGCGTCATTTCTGGCGAGCACGGTATCGGTATCACCAAGCTGGAATTCCTGACGGAAGAAGAAATCGGTGACTTCCGCAGCTACAAGCAGCGCATTGATCCGGAAGGCCGTTTCAACAAGGGTAAATTGCTGAACCTGCCGGGCATGGGCGCCGACTTGCGCAATGCCTACACGCCATCGTTCGGCCTGATGGGTCACGAATCGCTGATCATGCAGCAAAGCGATATCGGCGCCATCGCCGACAGCGTCAAGGACTGCTTGCGTTGCGGCAAGTGCAAACCCGTGTGCTCGACCCACGTGCCGCGCGCGAACTTGCTGTACTCGCCGCGCGACAAGATTTTGGCCACCTCGTCCCTGATCGAAGCCTTTTTGTACGAAGAGCAGACGCGCCGCGGTATTTCCATCAAGCATTGGGAAGAGTTCGAGGACGTGGCCGACCACTGCACGGTCTGTCACAAATGCGTGACGCCTTGCCCCGTGAATATCGACTTCGGCGACGTGTCGATGAACATGCGCAACTTGTTGCGCAAGATGGACAAGAAGAGCTTCAATCCGGGCACCAAGGCCACGATGATGTTCCTCAACGCCACCGATCCCGTGACCATCAACGCCACGCGCCAGGTCATGATCGGCTGGGGTTACAAGGCGCAGCGCCTGGGCCACGATTTGCTGAAGAAATTTGCCAAGAAGCAAACCAAGGCGCCGCCGCCATCGACGGGCAAGCCGCCCGTCAAGGCGCAGGTGATCCATTTCATCAACAAGAAAATGCCGGGCAACCTGCCGAAGAAATCGGCGCGCGCGCTGCTCGACATCGAAGACGACAAGGTCATCCCGATCATCCGCAATCCGAAGACGACGACGGCCGATACGGAAGCCGTGTTCTACTTCCCCGGCTGCGGTTCGGAGCGTTTGTTCTCGCAAGTGGGCCTGGCCACGCAAGCGATGCTGTGGGAAGTGGGCGTGCAGACGGTCTTGCCGCCTGGCTACCTGTGCTGCGGTTATCCGCAACGGGGCGCGGGCGAGTTCGACAAGGCCGAAAAGATGATGACGGATAACCGCGTGCTGTTCCACCGCATGGCCAACACGCTCAATTACCTCGACATCAAGACGGTGCTCGTATCGTGCGGCACTTGCTACGACCAGCTGGCCACGTACCAGTTCGAGAAGATTTTCCCCGGCTGCCGCATCATGGATATCCATGAATATTTGCTGGAAAAACAGGTGAAACTGGAAGGCGTCAACGGCACGCGCTATATGTACCATGAGCCATGCCACAATCCCATGAAGTTGCAGGAATCGGGCAAGACCATCAATTCCCTGATCAGCACGGTAGACAACGTGAAGATCGAGAAGAACGACCGTTGCTGCGGCGAATCGGGCTCCCTGGCCGTCACGCGCCCGGACATTTCCACGCAAGTGCGTTTCCGCAAGGAAGAAGAGATGGTCAAGGGCGCCGACAAGCTGCGCGGCGACGGTTTCACGGGCGACGTCAAGATCCTCACCAGCTGCCCGTCGTGCCTGCAAGGCTTGTCGCGCTACAATGACGATTCGGGCACGACGGCCGATTACATCGTCGTCGAGATCGCCAAACACTTGCTGGGAGAGAACTGGATGCCGGATTACGTGAAACGCGCCAATGACGGCGGCATCGAACGGGTGCTCGTGTAATGTCCACGCATTGCGATCTGTGTCAGTTGCTGGACGGCTACGCCCACAAGCAGGGTCTGGAAACCTTGCTGTGGCGCAGCGAGCGCCTGTCCGTGGTGGCCGTCGACGACCCAAGCTACCCCGGCTTTTGCCGCGTGATCTGGAACAGGCACGTGAAGGAAATGACGGATTTGACGCCCGGCGAGCGCAATTACGTGATGGAAGTCGTATGGCAGGTCGAGCTTGCCGTGCGCGAAGTGATGCAGCCGGAAAAGGTCAACGTGGCCAGCTTCGGCAACATGACGCCGCATGTGCACTGGCACGTGATTCCCCGCTACCGCGACGACGCGCATTTCCCGAACCCCAGCTGGGCTGTCGTGCAGCGCGAGACGGCGCCCGAGGTGCTGGCCGCGCGCCGCGCCCTGTTGCCAGCCTTGCGCGAGGCTATCATTCAACGTTTATCCGCATAAAGTATCGTCATGACCGAAAAAACAGCAACACCCCAACCGACCGGCTTGACCGTGCACAACCAGTCGCGCGTGCTCGACGTGGCTTTCGACGATGGCAGCACATTTGCGCTGCCGTTCGAATACCTGCGCGTGTATTCGCCGTCGGCCGAAGTGCAGGGCCATGGCAAGGGCCAGGAAACCTTGCAGTTAGGTAAGCGCCTGGTGGGCATCACGGGCATCGAGCCGGTCGGCAACTACGCCGTGCAGCCGACCTTCAGCGATGGCCACAATTCCGGCCTGTACACCTGGGCCTATCTGTACAAGCTGGGCGCGGAACAAGCGACCTTGTGGCAAGCCTACCTGGACCAGCTGGCGGCAGCCGGCTACCCGGGTGACAGCGGCCGCGATGCCAAGGCCGACATGACGGTCAAGCAGTCTTCCGGCGGCGGCTGCGGTAGTGGCGGCAACGGCGGCGGCTGCGGTCATCAACATTGAACTAAAAATAATGCGGTAATCTTGTCGGATTGCCGCCGCCCCGTTCGTCGTATGAATGCCCGCGCTTGCGGGCATTTTTCTTTTGGAGAAGAGACTATGGAATACATGATCCTGATCTACGCCGACGAGGCGCGCTATGAAGTCATGCAAGAGGGCCAGATGGCCAGCCTGATGGCGGAGTTTGCCAGCTACACGCAGGCGCTGGAGGCGGCCGGCGTGCTGCGCGGCGGCGCCGAGCTGGCGCCCGTGCGCAGCGCCACCAGCGTGCGCGTGCGCAATGGCAAGCCCGTCATCACGGACGGGCCGTTCGCGGAAACCAAGGAGCAGCTGGGCGGCTATTATCTGCTCGCCTGCGCCGACCTGGACGAGGCGCTGGCCTGGGCCGGGCGTTGTCCGGCGGCTGCGCTGGGCACCATCGAGGTGCGGCCCGTCACGTCATAATGACAAGCGCCGACGCCATCGCGGCCGTCGAGCGCGTCTTCCGCCAGGAAAAGGGCAGGGTGCTGGCCGGCCTGATGCGGCGTTTCGGCGACCTTGGCCTGGTGGAAGATGTGCTGCAGGAAGCGTGCCGCAAGGCGCTGGAGCTGTGGCCGCAGGCGGGCATGCCCGATCATCCCGCCGCCTGGCTCAGCGCCGTGGCGCGCAATGCGGCCCTCGACCATGTGCGCCGCGCAGGCAAGAGCGTCAGCGAGGCCGAGGCGGTGCTGGCGCGCCTGCCGGCGGCCATGCTGGAAGAAACGCAGGCCATCGAGGACGACCGTTTGCGCCTGCTGTTCATCTGCTGCCACCCCGCGCTGGCGCCCGAGGCGCAGGTGGCGCTGGCTTTGCGTACCCTGTGTGGCCTGTCGACGGGCGAGATCGCGCGCGCCTTCGGCGTGCCGGAAGCGACCCTGTCGCAGCGCCTGTTGCGCGCCAAACGCAAGATCGCCGAGGCGCGCATCCCGTTCGAGTTGCCGCCGGCGCAAGACTGGCCGCGGCGGCTGGCGCAAGTGCTGCACGTGATTTACCTGGTGTTCAGCGAAGGTTATTGCGCCAGCGGCGGTGATGTCTTGCTGCGCGCCGACTTGTGCGCGGAAGCGCTGCGCCTGGGCCGGCTGCTCGACAGCCTGCAGCCCGGCCAGCCGGAAGTGCAGGGGCTATTGGCGCTGATGCTGCTGCAGGCGTCGCGCGGCCCGGCGCGTTTGTCGCCCGAGGGTTTTCTGCTGACCCTGGAAGAGCAGGACCGGCGCCTGTGGGATGGCGCCCAGATTGCCGAAGGACTGGCGTTGCTGGCGCTGGCCTTGCCCGCGCGTTCGCCCGGGCCGTATCAGTTGCAGGCGGCGATTGCCGCCTTGCACGCCAGGGCAGCCACTGCCAGCCAGACGGACTGGCGCCAGATCAGCGCCCTGTATGGCGCCTTGTTGCGGCACAAGCCGGAACCGTTAATTTTGCTCAATGCCGTGATCGCGTGCGCCATGGCGCATGGCGCCGCACACGGGCTGGCCTGGCTCGATCGCCTGGAAGCCGTGCCCAGCCTTGTCAACTCGCACTATCTGCACGCGGCCCGGGCCGACTTGCTGCGCCGCCAGGGCGACCGGCCGGGGGCGCTGGCGGCGTATGCGCGGGCGGCAATGCTGGCGTCGAATGCGGTGGAAAGGCAATACCTTCTCCGGCGTCACGGGGAAATGCGCCTGCCGCTTGTATAATGATGCGAAATAATGCACCCAAGTTCAAACAGACTGCCTACCATGACCAATACGACCCATTTCGGATACAAAACAGTTGCAGAAGACGACAAAGTGCGCGAAGTCGCCAAGGTGTTCCATTCCGTCGCTGCCAAATACGATGTGATGAACGACTTGATGTCGGGCGGGCTGCACCGTCTGTGGAAGACGTTCACGATTGCCAACGCGGGCGTGCGCCCCGGTTTCAAGGTGCTCGACATCGCCGGCGGCACGGGCGACCTGTCGAAGGCGTTCGCCAAGCAGGCGGGCCCGACCGGCGAAGTGTGGCTGACCGATATCAACGAGTCGATGTTGCGCGTGGGCCGCGACCGCCTCTTGAATCGCGGCTTGCTCACCCCCACCATGTTGTGTGACGCGGAAAAGCTGCCCTTCCCCGATAATTATTTTGACCGTGTCAGCGTGGCCTTTGGCCTGCGCAACATGACGCACAAGGACGTGGCGCTGGCGGAAATGCGCCGCGTGCTGAAACCGGGCGGCAAGCTGCTGGTGCTGGAGTTTTCCAAGGTGGCGGCACCGCTGCAAAAGCCGTACGACCTGTATTCGTTCTCGGTGTTGCCGTGGTTCGGGCAGAAAATCGCCGGCGACGCGGAAAGTTATCGCTACCTGGCCGAATCGATCCGCATGCACCCGGACCAGGAAACCTTGAAGACCATGATGGAAACGGCGGGCCTGGAGCGCGTGCAG
Source organism: Janthinobacterium sp. GW456P (assembly GCF_002127655.1). Taxonomy (GTDB): domain Bacteria; phylum Pseudomonadota; class Gammaproteobacteria; order Burkholderiales; family Burkholderiaceae_D; genus Janthinobacterium. Next base: position 56,670 of record NZ_NEHB01000010.1, on the reverse strand, counting down.
TACTACAATTTGACGGCAGGCATTGCCGCTTTGCACACCGGCATCAAGATGTAATGCATCAACGTTGGTGATTTTAGGAGATGGAATGAAATTGAAGAAATTTATGGTCGGCATGATGCTGGCCGCGACCACGGTATCCATGCTGGGCGAGGCGCTGGCCCGTCCCATGGGCGGTGGCCGTTCGTTTGGCCGCCAGTCGCAAAACGTGGGCCGCCAGGCGCCCGCACCTGCGCCGACCCCGGCGCCGGCTGCCGCGCCACGCCAGGCGCAACCAGCGCCGGCCCCTGCACCGGCACCCGCCGCCAAGGCGCCGAGCCGCTGGAAGGGTATATTGGGTGGCGCCTTGCTGGGCCTGGGCCTGGGCGCGCTGCTGTCGCATTTCGGCCTGGGCGGCGCCCTGGCCAGCATGATCAGCACCCTGCTGATGGTGGCTTTGCTCGCTGGCGTGGCCTTCTTCATCTACCGCATGGTGCGTGGCAAGCGCGATACTAACGCCGGCAATGCGCCGTTCGCCGGCTTCGGCAACCAGCCTGCGCCGGCCGGCAACGTGCCCGACATCGGTTCGTCCATTCCACCGCTGCCGCCGCTGCAACCCGTTTCGTCCGGCGTCGGACTGGACAAGCCGGCTCCGGCCGCGGCGCCATGGGGCGTGCCAAGCGACTTCGACAAGGAATCCTTCCTGCGCCACGCGAAAAGCAACTTCATTCGCCTGCAAGCGGCCTGGGACAAGGCCGACGTCAACGATATCCGCGAATTCACGTCGCCGGAAGTGTATGCGGAACTGCGCATGCAAATCCAGGAGCGGGGCGCGCAGCCGGACTTTACCGATGTCGTCACCATCGATGCCGAACTGCTGGGGATCGAGACGAGCGTCCACGATTATCTGGCCAGCGTGAAGTTTACGGGCCTGATCCGTTCGGCGCCGGGCGCCGCGGCCGAACCGTTCGCGGAAGTGTGGAATATGTCGAAACCCGTCAGCGGCAACAGCGGCTGGGTACTGGCCGGCATCCAGCAATTGAATTAATTGTAAAAACTTGCTGAATAATGGCTTAAGTCCATGCGGAATGCATGATGCTTAACAGATATTTCCTGCTGAACTGGTAAGATCGAAACCGCCCGCGTTGTTGTACGGGCGGTTTTTCATTTTTAGGGGCGCGTTTGGCGCGCAGGCACACGATGGCACCACTTTCCGATCTCTCCCTGATGACGCCCGTCATCGCGACTATCAACCACTTGCTGGCGCAGGAGCCGTGGGCGCGCCAGCAGCTGGCCGTGCACGCCGGCAAGCTGGCCTGCATCGACACGGGCGCCGTGGCCTTGCGCCTGCGCGTCGACAGCGCCGGCATGCTGGTGGCGGCGCCGGCCGACATGCCGGCCAGCGTCACCATCCGCGTCAAATTGTCCGATGTGCCGCTGATCCTGCAAAACCGCGAGCGGGCGTTTTCCTACGTCAAGATTGAAGGCGATGCCGAGTTTGCCAATGCGATTTCGCAATTGAGCAAGGGCTTGCGCTGGGAAGCCGAGCACGACCTGGAAAAGGTCGTCGGCCCCATGCTGGCCACGCGCCTCGTTTCCGGTGCGAAAGATGCCGCCGCCTTTGTGCGCACGGGCCAGCAAAAGCTGGCGGAAAACGTGGCCGAATATTTTCTCGACGAACAGCCCATGCTGATCCGTCCTTCCACCCTGCAAGAGTATTCCGCTGGCGTGACGCGCGTGCGCGATGACGTCGAACGCCTGGCCAAGCGCCTTGCCCGGCTGGAAAAGGCGGCCGCCGCCGTCCAGCCGCAGTCCTCCTCACCGGATTTGTCTACATGATATTGAAATTCCTGCGCCTGTTTAAAATCATCCGTGTTTCCATCAAGTACGGTCTGGATGAGATAGCGATTTCTGGTCTGCAAGTTCCCCGCACCGCCAAATTGATCGACACCCTGATTTTCTGGCGCGACCTGTCGTCGCCACGCGGCTTGCGCCTGCGCCTGGCGCTGGAAGAGCTGGGCCCGATTTTCGTCAAGTTCGGCCAGGTGCTATCGACCCGGCGCGACCTGATGCCGCCCGACATCGCCGAAGAACTGGCGCGCCTGCAAGACCGGGTGCCGCCCTTCGATTCCGACCTGGCCATCGCGCAGATCACGCGTTCGCTGGGCGCGCATCCGGACCAGCTGTTCGCCCGCTTCGAGCGCGAGCCGGTGGCGTCCGCCTCCATTGCCCAGGTGCACTTCGCCACCCTGAAAGATGGCCGCGAAGTGGCCGTGAAGGTCTTGCGTCCAGGCATGAAAAAGCTGATCGACGAAGACGTGGCCCTGATGCACATCGCGGCCGACTGGACCAGCCGCCTGTGGGCCGACAGCAAGCGTTTGAAACCGAAAGAGGTGGTGGGCGAGTTCGACAAATACCTGCACGACGAGCTGGACCTGATGCGCGAGGCGGCCAATGCCAGCCAGCTGCGCCGCAACTTCGCCAACTCGGACTTGCTGCTGGTGCCCGAAATGCACTGGGACTATTGTTCCAGCAGCGTGATCGTCATGGAACGCATGTATGGGATTCCCGTGTCGCAGACCGAGCGCCTGGTGGCGGCCGGCGTGGATTTGCGCAAGCTCTCCAGCGATGGCGTGGAAATTTTCTTCACGCAAGTGTTCCGTGATGGCTTTTTCCATGCAGACATGCATCCGGGCAATATTCTCGTATCGATTGCCCCCGAATCGTTCGGCCGCTACATCGCGCTGGACTTTGGCATCGTGGGTACGTTGAACGACTACGACAAGGATTATCTGTCGCAAAATTTCCTCGCCTTCTTCCGCCGCGATTACAAGCGCGTGGCCGAGGCGCACATCGAATCGGGCTGGGCGCCGAAAGATACGCGCGTCGATGAGCTGGAAGCGGCCGTGCGCGCCTGCTGCGAGCCGATCTTCGACCGGCCGCTGAAGGATATCTCGTTCGGCCAGGTGCTGCTGCGCCTGTTCCAGACCTCGCGCCGCTTCAACGTGGAAGTGCAGCCGCAACTGGTGCTGCTGCAAAAGACCTTGCTCAATATCGAAGGCCTGGGCCGCCAGCTCGATCCGGAACTGGACCTGTGGCAAACGGCCAAGCCCTACCTGGAAAAATGGATGAGCAACCAGGTGGGGCCGCAAGGCTTCATGGAACGCCTGCGCGCCGAGGCGCCCCGCTATGCGCACATCTTCCCGCAGCTGCCGCGCTTGCTGCACCAGGCCCTGACCGTGCATGGCGAACCGCGCGAGAACGACGTGGAACTGATGAAAACCTTGCTGGCGGAACAACGCCAGACGAACCGCTTGCTGAGTTTTATCGTGTACTTCGTCGGCGCCTTCGCTCTGGGCGCGCTGGGCTTGCAAGTGTTCATGCGCTGGCATCAACTGCCATTTTAACTCGCTGAGGACGTAAGTGATGGCTGACTTCACTACCCGCGACCCGCTCTCGCCCGCCTTCTGGGATGAGCGTTTCGAGAAGCAATTCACGCCTTGGGACCATGGCGGCGTGCCGTCGCGCCTGCGCAGCTTCGTGGCCGGCAGCCCGGCGCCGCTGCGCTGCCTGATTCCCGGCTGCGGCTCCGCGTATGAACTGGTGTTCATGCTCGATCACGGCTGGGATGCCACGGCCATCGACTTTTCGCCGGCCGCCGTGGCCGCCGCGCGCGCTGTCGTCGGTGCGCGGGCAGGGCAGGTCGTGGAAGCGGATTTCTTTGCCTGGCAGCCCGCCGCGCCGCTGGACCTGATCTATGAACGGGCCTTTTTGTGTGCCATGCCGCGCGCCATGTGGCCGCAGGTGGCGGCCCGCTGGGCGCAGCTGCTGGCGCCGGGCGCCATGCTGGCCGGTTACTTTTTCTTTGACGATAATGCCAAGGGGCCGCCGTTCGGTATTTCGCGTGAAACACTGCAGCAATTGCTGGCGCCCCATTTCGACTGCCTGGCCGACGACGCCGTCGACGATTCCATCGCTGTCTTCGCGGGCAAGGAGCGCTGGATGAGCTGGCGCCGCCGGGCGGACTGAGCCTGACAGGCCGAGCGGGCGGGCATTTTCCGCTGGGAATGGCGGAAAGGCTTTATAATTCAGGGTTTTTGATGATTTTCTCGGAGTAGAGATGCCGATTTACGCTTACCGTTGTGACGAGTGTGGTTTTGCCAAGGATGTCTTGCAAAAGATCTCCGATCCAGTACTGACGGTGTGCCTGTCGTGCGGCAAGCCCAGTTTCAAGAAACAATTGACGGCCGCCGGTTTCCAATTGAAGGGCACTGGCTGGTACGCGACCGATTTCCGCGGCGGCACGGCGCCCACCACGGCCATTCCGACGGGCCCGGCCGATAACGCCAAGCCCGCCCCGGCCGCCGACAGCGCGCCTGCCGCTGCGCCTGCGCCCGCCCCGGCGACAACTGCGCCAAAAGCGGACTGAGACGCGCGCCGCGCCGCCACATCCCTTACCGAGAAACCGATGCGTAAATACTTTATTACCGGATTACTGATTTTGGTGCCCCTGGCCATCACGGCCTGGGTCCTGAATCTGGTGATCAGCACGATGGACCAGTCGCTGTTGCTGGTGCCTGGCAGTACGCAGCCCAGCGTCTGGTTCGGCCACAAGGTTCCCCCGCTGAGCACCATTCCCGGCCTGGGCACGGTCTTGACGGTGCTGATCGTGTTCTTCACGGGCTTGCTGACCAATAACCTGGTCGGCAATTACGTGGTGAAACTGTGGGAGAAACTGCTGCAACGCATACCCATCGTCAATTCCCTGTATTCGAGCGTCAAGCAAGTGTCGGATACCCTGTTTTCCCCGTCGGGCAATGCCTTCCGCAAGGCCGTGCTGGTGCCGTATCCGCACCAGAACTCCTGGACCATCGCTTTCCTGACCGGCGTGCCGGGCGGCGATGCGGCGAACCACCTGGTGGGCGACTATGTCAGCGTGTACGTGCCGACGACGCCGAATCCGACATCGGGCTTTTTCCTGATGATGAAGCGCAGCGATGTCGTCGAACTCGACATGAGCGTCGACGCGGCGCTCAAATATATCGTCTCGATGGGCGTGGTGGCGCCTGCGGAAGTTGTTGCTGTACCGGCCCCGGCAGCCAAAGAATAGAGGCAGGCGTCCCATGCGGGACGTGGCCGGATTGAACACTCACTAACCTGAACTGAGAATTTTATGTCTATGCGTACTGAATACTGCGGCCTCGTTACCGAAGCCATGCTGGGACAAACCGTCAGCCTGTGCGGCTGGGTACATCGCCGCCGCGACCACGGCAGCCTGATCTTCATCGACTTGCGCGACCGCGAAGGCCTGGTGCAAATCGTCTGCAACCCGGAACAAGCGGAGATGTTCAAGGTCGCCGAAGCCGTGCGCAACGAATTCTGCCTGCGCGTGACGGGCGTCGTCACCAACCGTATCGAAGGCACGATCAACAACAACCTGAAGTCGGGCAAGATCGAAGTGGTCTGCTCGGAGCTGGAAGTGCTGAACCCTTCCGTGCCCGTGCCGTTCCAGCTCGACGACGACAACCTGTCGGAAACGACGCGCCTGACGCACCGCGTGCTGGATCTGCGCCGCCCGCAAATGCAGAACAACCTGCGCCTGCGCTACAAGGTGACGATGGAAGTGCGCAAGTACCTCGACGCGCTGGGCTTCATCGATATCGAAACGCCGATGCTGACCAAGTCGACGCCAGAAGGCGCGCGCGACTACCTGGTGCCGTCGCGCGTGAACGCGGGCAGCTTCTTCGCCTTGCCGCAATCGCCACAGTTGTTCAAGCAACTGTTGATGGTCGCTAACTTCGACCGTTACTACCAGATCACCAAGTGCTTCCGCGACGAAGACCTGCGCGCCGACCGCCAGCCTGAATTCACGCAGATCGATTGCGAAACCTCGTTCCTGACGGAACAGGAAATCCGCGACCTGTTCGAGGACATGATACGCGTCGTCTTCAAGAACACGCTGAACATCGACTTGCCGAACCCGTTCCCGGTGATGGATTTCGCCGAAGCGATGGGCCTGTACGGTTCCGACAAGCCGGACATGCGCGTCAAGCTGGCCTTCACGGACTTGACCGAAGTCATGAAGTCGGTCGAATTCAAGGTCTTCAACGGCGCGGCCAACATGCCGAACGGCCGCGTGGTGGCCCTGCGTATTCCAGGCGGCGGCAGCATGCCGCGTTCGGAAATCGACGCCTATACCCAGTTCGTTGCCATCTACGGCGCCAAGGGCCTCGCCTACATCAAGGTCAACGAGAAAGCCAAGGGTCCTGAAGGCTTGCAGTCGCCGATCGTCAAGTTCCTGCCTGCCGACGTGCTGGCCACGATCCTCGAGCAGACGGGCGCGCAAGACGGCGACCTGATCTTCTTCGGCGCCGACAAGGCGAAAGTTGTCAACGACGCCATCGGCGCGCTGCGCGTGAAAATCGGTCACAGCGAGTTCGGCAAGAAAGCCGGCCTGTTCGAAGACGTATGGAAACCATTGTGGGTGGTCGACTTCCCAATGTTCGAACACGACGAGGAAGCGGACCGCTGGACGGCGACCCACCATCCATTCACGGCGCCGAAAGACGGCCATGAAGACATGCTGGAAACCAATCCGGGCGCCTGCATCGCCAAGGCTTACGACATGGTCTTGAACGGATGGGAACTGGGCGGCGGTTCGATCCGCATCCACCGCGAAGAAGTGCAGTCGAAAGTGTTCCGCGCACTGAAGATCGATGCGGAAGAAGCGCAGCTGAAGTTCGGCTTCCTGCTCGACGCCCTGCAATACGGCGCGCCACCGCATGGCGGCCTGGCATTCGGCCTGGACCGTATCGTGACCATGATGACGGGTTCCGAATCGATCCGCGACGTGATCGCCTTCCCGAAAACCCAGCGCGCGCAAGACTTGCTGACCCATGCGCCGTCGGAAGTGGACGAGAAGCAATTGCGCGAACTGCACATCCGTCTGCGCAGCGCCGAGCCTAAAGTAGTGTAATGTGGCATGCGGCTGCCCCGGCAGCCGCTGTTTGCTCCACTATGCAAAAGAGGCGCTTTCACGGCGCCTTTTTTATTCCTGATATGAGCCATAAAATCCCTGTTTCCGTGCTGGTCGTCATTCATACGGCCGAGCTTGACGTCTTGCTGATCGAACGCGCTGGCCAGCCCGGCTTCTGGCAATCGGTGACGGGTTCCGTCGATGCCGTCGACGAACCGCTGCTGCAGACGGCCGCGCGCGAACTGTGCGAGGAAACCGGCATCGTCGCCGATGGGCGCGATATCGTGCTGCGCGACTGGAACTTGTCGAATGTGTACGAAATCTATCCGATCTGGCGTCACCGCTATGCTCCCGGCGTGACGCGCAACACGGAACACGTGTTCAGCGTGCAAGTGCCGCGCGACATCGCCATCACTCTGAGCCCGCGCGAGCATCTGCAATACGCGTGGCTGCCGTATCTGGCGGCAGCGGACCGCTGTTTTTCTTCCTCCAACGCGGAAGCGATCTTGCAAGTGCCTGCCATGACGGGCCTGGCGCGCCCCACCTGATTCCCTAGAAAGCATTCCATGTTGAACTGGTTACATTTGACTGCGCAGCAAAAACTGCTGGGCACCCTGGGCATCGTCTTTTGCCTGTGCTTTATCTTCCTGCTGTTTAGTTCCACCGTGCCCGGCCGCACGCCGCCGATCGGCATGCCGCTGATGGCGATCGGCTGGCTGCTGCATCCGGGCGCGTTTGCCAAGGGCAAGCGCACCGTGGCCTGGCGCGGCGCGCCGCTGCTGGTCAAGATCGTCTGGGCGGCCGGCATCACCGCGCTGATCGTCAGCGTGACGGCGGGCGTGGGACGCATGCTGGCCTGATTGTGCGTGGTAGGTGCGCACGCGCACCTACGCTGGCGCCGCGCGGGCCCGGTCTGGGAGTAGAATCAAGGCATGAAAATCCGCGTAGCAACTTATAATATCCACAAGGGTGTCTCCTCCGTGCGGGGCTTGCCCAGGGTTCATGCATTGAAGCAGGCGATTGCTCTCTTCAATGCTGATGTCGTTTTTTTGCAGGAAGTGCAAGGCAAGCACGACCGCAATGCGGCCCGCTATGGCGCCGAGAAAAACGGTCACAAGCATTGGCCGGAAGCGTCGCAGCACGAATTCTTTGCCGGCGCCGAGCACCATTCCGCGTACGGCATGAATGCCGTGTACGACCATGGCCACCATGGCAATGCCTTGCTGAGCAAGTTTCCCATCGCTTCGCAAACCAACCACGACGTGTCCGACCATGCCTACGAGCAGCGCGGCATCCTGCATTGCATGCTCAAGACGCCGCAGGCCGACGTGCATTGCTATGTGGTCCACCTGGGCCTGTTCGAATCGGGGCGGGGAAGGCAGACGCAGGCGCTGATCGATGCCGTCATGGAATCGGCGCCGAATGGCGAGCCCGTCATCATCGCCGGCGATTTCAACGACTGGCGCAACACGCTCAGCGACAAGCTGCGCAATGCGCTGGGCGTAGTGGAAGTGTTCGACCAGCGCGCGTCGAACTCGGCCCTGGGCGACCTGGTGCGCACCCTGGCGCGGCGCCAGACGAAAACGCCCGTGCCCGTGCCGGCGCGCACCTTTCCCGCCGCCTTGCCGTGGTTCCGCCTGGACCGCATCTATGTGCGCGGTTTCCATGTGGAAGGCGCGCAAGTGATGCATGGCACCCTGTGGGCAAAATTGTCGGACCACGCGCCGATAGTTGCCGCTTTGAAACTCGCGTAGACTGCCGGCATGCGTACAGTCAATTTCATCGCCCACAACGACATCCAGCTGCTGTATTGCGGCACCGATTACTTTCCCGCGCTGATCGCCGCCATCGACGGCGCGCGCTCGGAAGTCTATTTCGAAACCTATATCTTTGCCGACGATGCGACGGGCACCCTGGTGCTCGACGCCCTGAAGCGTGCGGCCGCGCGCGGCGTGCTGGTGTGCATGATCACGGACTGGTTCGGCACGGGCAATCGCCGGGTCAATGCCATGCATGCGCAGCTGGAAGCGGCCGGCGTGCATCACCGCATCTTCAACCCGTGGTTCCGGCGCGGCATCACGCGCACGCACCGCAAGATCTGCGTCGCCGATGGAGAAATTGCCCTGGTGGGCGGCATCAATATCAACGACGACATGTTTTGCGACTACGACCACAACATCAGCCTGGAAGCGCCACGCTGGGATTTCGCCGTACAGGTGAAGGGCCCGCTGGTTGATGCCATCCACGAGGAAGTACAGGCGCAGTGGGCGCGGCTGGGCAAGATGAACCTGGTGCGGCGTATCAAGCTGTACCGCAAGATGCGCGTCGTCAGCAAGGAGCTGGCGAAAAACCCCGTCGTCGCCGGCTTCGTCGTGCGCGACAATCTGCGCAACCGCCGCACCATCCAGCGCGCCTACCTGCAGGCGCTGGGCCAGGCGAGGAAAAGCGTGATGCTGGCCAACCCGTATTTCGCCCCCGGACACAAGCTGCGCCGCGCGCTGGCGCAGGCGGCCCAGCGCGGCGTGGACGTGGTGCTGCTGATCGGCGTGGGCGAGTTCCGCATGCAAGACGCCGTGGCGCACTCGTTTTATCCGAAACTGCTGGCCGCCGGCGTGAAAATCGTCGAATACCGCAAGACGCAGCTGCATGCCAAGGTGGCCGTCGTCGACGATGACTGGGCGACGGTGGGGTCCAGCAATATTGATGCGCTGAGCCTGTTCCTGAACCAGGAAGCGAACGTGGTCGTCAAGGACGTGGCCTTCGCGCAAAGCTTGCGCCAGCACATAGAGCAGGGCGTGGCCGACGGCATCGTGATTCACCAGGATGATTTCAAGCACATCGGCCGCTTCCGCCGCCTCGGCTATGAGGCCGCATTTTTCGCGTACCGGCTGGTGATGCGCATTTTTTCAGTAGGCAAGTACGCATGAACGAGATGACAACGGTCAGGCTGGACAAATGGCTGTGGGCGGCGCGCTTTTTCAAGACGCGCTCGCTGGCCAGCGAAGCCGTCGACACGGGCAAGGTCAAAGTGGGCGGCGAGCGCGTGAAACCGGCGCGCAGCGTGCGCGTGGGCGACGAGCTGGCTATCGACAATGGCGCGGAAACGTGGGAAGTGGCCGTGCTGGGCCTGTCCGACAAGCGCGGCGCGGCGCCCGTGGCGCGCCTGCTGTATGAAGAAACGCCGGCCAGCATCGCCCGCCGCGAGCAACTGGCCGAGCAACGCAAGCTGTTCCGCGAGCCGGGCAGCACCATCAAGGGGCGTCCGACCAAGCGCGACCGCCGTCAATTGAGCAAGGCTGGCGGCCTCGACTGAGGCGCGATTGTTACTACAAGGCAAGGGCGCGCGGCGCTTTTGCCGCCTGAAACCGATACAAACACGCAGTCAAAAAATGCTGCGCTGCACCAATAGAACGCCGGCTCTAAAGTTCCCGTTTGACTTTTACGTGGTAGTGGATAATAGTACGAGCGTTCGGATTTTTTCGAAGCGTGCTTTTTTTTACCTTCGCTTCAGTCCGCCAAATCGGCAACATCACTTTGAGAACGGACATCTTGAATACTTCAGTCAAATTCATGCGCAAGGGCGAACTGACCCGTGCAGCCATCCTCGACGTGGCGCTGGACCTGTCCAGCCGCGACGGCCTGGAAGGCCTGACCATTGGGCTGCTTGCGGACAAAATGAACATGAGCAAGTCGGGCGTGTTTGCCCACTTCGGCTCGCGCGAGGACTTGCAGATGGAAGTGCTGAAGCTTTATCACTATCGTTTCGAGCAAGAAGTCTTTTTCCCCAGCATGAAAGAACCACGCGGCATCCAGCGCCTGCAATCGATGTTTGCGCGCTGGGTCAAGCGGGTCAGCGTGGAAATCGCTTCCGGCTGCATCTATATCAGCGGCGCCGTCGAGTATGACGACCGTCCCGGTCCCATCCGCGAGGCCCTGGTGGCCATGGTACGGGCCTGGCAGGGCGCATTGCTGCGCTGTGTCGAGCAATCGATCGCCACGGGCGACCTGAAAGCGGACACGGACGCCCAGCAGCTGGTGTACGAGATGTATGGCCTGATCCTGGCCCTGCATCACGATGCGCGCTTCCTGCGCGTGCCGGGCAGCATCGAACGGGCGCAAGCGGGCTTTATCCGCCTGCTGGCGTCGTACCAGAATTGCGTCACAAGCAAATAAGCCGTCAGGCAGTATCCGCAACAACGCACACGTACTACAAGTACAACACTTTAGCTAATCGCCTTCAGGAGAAAATTATGGGTCAATACGTCGCGCCAATCCGGGATATGCAATTCGTCCTGCATGAGTTCCTGCAAGTGGAAGAAGAACTGAAGCAAATGCCGTCGTACGCCGACGTCGACGCCGACATCATCAACCAGGTGCTGGAAGAGGGCGGCAAATTCACCTCCGAAGTATTGTTCCCGCTGAACCACTCGGGCGACCGCGAAGGCTGCCACCACGACCCCGTCACGAAAAGCGTGACCACGCCGAAAGGCTTCAAGGAAGCCTACAAGCAGTACGTCGAAGGCGGCTGGGCGGCACTGGCTTGCGATCCGGAATACGGCGGCCAGGGCTTGCCTGTTGTGCTGAACAATTCGTTCTATGAAATGCTGAACTCGTCGAACCAGGCCTGGTCCATGTACCCCGGCCTGTCGCACGGCGCCTACGAGTGCCTGAAGGAACACGGCACCGACCACCAGAAGGAAGTCTACCTGCCGAAGCTGGTGTCGGGCGAGTGGACGGGCACCATGTGCCTGACCGAACCGCACTGCGGCACCGACCTGGGCCTGCTGCGCTCGAAAGCGCTGCCAGAGGCGGACGGTTCCTGGACCATCACCGGCAACAAGATCTTTATCTCGGCCGGCGAGCATGACATGGCGGAAAACATCCTGCACCTGGTGCTGGCCCGCGTGCCGGACGCGCCGGAAGGCTCGAAAGGCATCTCGCTGTTCCTGGTCCCGAAATTCCTGCCGAACGCGGACGGTTCCATCGGCGAGCGCAACCCGATCACCTGCGGCGCCATCGAAGAAAAGATGGGCATTCACGGCAACTCGACCTGCCAGATGAACCTGGACGGCGCGAAAGGCTGGATCATCGGCCAGCCGAACAAGGGCCTCAACGCCATGTTCGTCTTCATGAACGCGGCCCGCCTGGGCGTGGGCATGCAGTCGCTGGGCCTGACGGAAATCGCTTACCAGAACGCGCTGATCTACGCCAAGGACCGCACGCAAATGCGTTCGCTGTCCGGCATCAAGAACCCGGAACTGCCGGCCGACCGCATCATCGTGCATCCTGACGTGCGCCGCATGCTGTTGACGGGCAAAGCCTACGCGGAAGGCGCACGCGCCTTCACGTCGTACGTGGCGCTGCAGATCGACCGCGAACTGCACCACCCGGACGCCGATGTGCGCAAGGACGCGGCCGACGAAGTGGCGCTGCTGACGCCCGTCATCAAGGCTTTTATTACCGACAACGCCTGGATCGCCACCTCGGACGCGATGCAAGTGTTCGGCGGCCACGGCTACATTTCGGAATGGGGCATGGAGCAGTATGTGCGCGACGCGCGCATCAACATGATCTACGAAGGCACGAACACCATCCAGTCGCTGGACCTGTTGGGCCGCAAGATCCTGGGCGACAACGGCGCCAAGCTGCGCAAGTTCGGCGAAAAGATCAAGGCCTTCGTCGAAGACAACGGCACCGATGAAGCGATGAGCGAATTCGTCACCCCGCTGGGCGACCTGGGCGACAAAGTCACCAAGCTGACCATGGAAATCGGCATGAAGGCCTTCCAGAATCCGGACGAAGTGGGCGCGGCCTGCGTGCCTTACCTGCGCGTCGTCGGCCACATGATCTACAGCTACCTGTTCGCGCAGATGGCCAAGATCGCCCTCGAAAAAGAGTCCAGCGGCGACAAGTTCTACACCGCCAAACTGGCTACCGCACGTTTCTACTTCGCCCGCTTGCAGCCTGAAACGGCAACCCTGATCCGTCAGGCGCGCTCCGGTTCGGCCAACCTGATGGCACTCGACGCAGACCTGTTCTAAGACTTGAGGAAAATATGACCAATTTCATCGTTAAAAAAGTAGCCGTCCTCGGCGCCGGCGTGATGGGCGCGCAGATCGCCGCTCATTGCATCAACGCGAAAGTGCCGGTCGTGCTGTTCGACCTGCCGGCAAAGGAAGGTCCGAAGAATGGCATCGTGCTGCGCGCCATCGAGAACCTGAAGAAGCTGTCGCCTGCGCCGCTGGGCAACAAGGATGACGCCGCGCTGATCCAGGTGGCCAACTACGAAGACAACCTGGACTTGCTGGCCGGTTGCGACCTGATCATCGAAGCCATCGCCGAGCGCATGGACTGGAAACACGACCTGTACCAGAAGGTCGCTCCGCACATCGGCCCGAACGCGATCTTCGCCTCGAACACCTCGGGCCTGTCGATCACCAAGCTGGCCGAAGGCTTCGACGCCGACCTGAAATCGCGCTACTGCGGCGTGCACTTCTTCAATCCGCCGCGCTATATGCACCTGGTCGAGATCATCCCGACCGAGTTCACCAAGCCGGAAATCAGTGACCAGCTGGAAGGCTTTTTGACCACCACCCTGGGCAAGGGCGTGGTCCGCGCCAAGGACACGCCGAACTTCATCGCCAACCGCGTGGGCGTGTTCGGCATCCTGGCCATCGTGCATGAAGCCGAAAAATTCGGCCTGTCCGTGGACGTCGTCGATGACCTGACCGGTTCCAAGCTGGGCCGCGCCAAGTCGGGCACCTTCCGCACGGCGGACGTGGTCGGCCTGGACACCATGGGCCATGTGATCAAGACCATGCAGGACTACCTGCCGAACGATCCGTTCGCCGCCGTCTACAAGACGCCGGAAGTGCTGGCCAAGCTGGTGGAAAAGGGCGCGCTGGGCCAGAAGAGCGGCGCGGGCTTCTACAAGAAGGTTGGCAAGGAAATTCAACGCCTCGATTTCGCCACCGGTGAATACGTGGCCGGCGGCGCCAAGGCTGCCGACATCATCGCCCGCATCCTGAAGGAAAAGGATCCGGTCAAGAAGATGAAGGCGCTGCGCGAATCGACGAACCCGCAAGGCCAGTTCCTGTGGGCGATCTTCCGCGACGCTTTCCACTACATCGCCATTCACCTCGATACCGTGGCCGACAATGCGCGCGACATCGACTTCGCCATGCGCTGGGGCTTCGGCTGGAACGTCGGCCCGTTTGAAACGTGGCAGGCATCGAACTGGCTGCAAGTGGCCAACTGGGTCAAGGAAGACATCGACGCCGGCCACGCGCTGTGCAACGCGCCGTTGCCTGCCTGGGTCTTCGAAGGTCCGGTCGCTGAAAAAGGCGGCGTGCATACGCCGGAAGGTTCGTACTCCGCCGTGTCGAACAGCTTCGTGCCGCGCTCTAACCTGGCCGTGTACGACCGCCAGCCGTTCCGCGCGCCGGTCCTCGGTAGCGGCGCCATTGACGGCAAAACCGCCGGCACCACCGTCTTCGAAGACGAATCCGTGCGCGTCTGGCATACGGGCGACGATGTCCTGATCATCTCGTTCAAGACCAAGATGCACGTGATCGGCGAAGGCGTGATTAACGGACTCAAGCTCGCGCTGGCTGAAGCCGAGAAGAACTTCAAGGGCCTGGTGATCTGGCACGCCGACGCAGCCGAAGGCGGCGCCTTCTCGGCCGGCGCCGACCTGCAATCGGCCCTGCCGGCGTTCATGCAAGGCGGCGTGAAAGCCGTCGATCCGATCATCGCCGAACTGCAGAACACCTTCATGTCGCTGAAATACGCGAACGTGCCGGTGATCGCCGCGGTCGCCGGCCTGGCACTGGGCGGCGGTTGCGAGCTGGCGCTGCACGCTTCGAAGCGCGTGGCCTCGATCGAGTCCTACATCGGCCTGGTGGAAGTGGGCGTGGGCCTGATTCCAGCCGGCGGCGGCTTGAAGGAAGCGGCGCAGCGCGCCTACAAGGAAGCCAAGGGCAACGACATCCTGCAATTCCTGAAAACGGGCTTCACCAATGCGGCCACCGCCAACGTGTCGAAATCGGCGCTGGAAGCGAAGAAAATGGGCTACCTGAAGGAAGACGACGTGATCGTGTTCAACGCCTACGAGCTGCTGCACGTGGCCAAGGTCGAAGCGCGCGCCATGTTCGACGCGGGCTTCCGTCCGGCGCTCCCTTCGCTGATCCAGGTCACGGGCCGTTACGGCTGGGGCACCATCAAGGCGCAGCTGGTCAACATGCGCGACGGCGGCTTCATTTCGGCGCACGATTTCAAGCTGGGCGAGATGATCGCCGAGATCGTATCGGGCGGCGATGTGGACCAGGGCAGCTTCGTCAGCGAACAGTGGCTGCTGGATATGGAACGCAAGGCATTCCTGGAGCTGTTGAACCATCCGAAAACCCAGGAACGGATCATGGGCATGATGCAGACCGGTAAGCCGGTACGCAACTAAGCACAACGTCGATGACGATCCTGTCCCTCGTATTTAAAGTATTGCTGCGCGTGAGGCCAAGTATGGTGTATGACCGTATCAAACAACAGATGATGGACACCTTGCCCTTCGTGCGGCTGCTGGGGATCAGCATCGACGAGATCGGCGCCGGCACCGCGAAGGTGTCGCTGCCGGACGATCCCAAACTGCATAATCACCTGGGCACGCAGCATGCGGGCGCCTTGTTTACCCTGGCCGAAACGGCTTCCGGCGCGGCCATGGCTGGCGGCTTCGCCGAGCTGATACTGGGCTTGCGCCCGGTGGCCAAGGAGTCGCGCATCGCCTACCAGAAGGTGGCCCGGGGCGCGACGCGCGCCGAAGGCCGGGTGCCTGGCGACCTGGCTGCCTTGAAGGCGCAGCTGGCGCAGGACGGCAAGGTGGCGTTTCCCGTGGCGGTCGATATTTTCGACGCCGAAGGCACGCTGGCGGCACAGGTGACGGTGGACTGGTATCTGTCGCAGAAGCGATAAGAGATTACCTGAGCCACCCGGACATTCGACAGAACACGAACCTCGTTCAACATCTTTGAAAGAACAAAATGAGCAAACAACTTCAAGACGCCTACATCGTCTCTGCAACCCGCACCCCGATCGGCAAGGCGCCGCGCGGCATGTTCAAGAATACCCGCCCGGACGACCTGCTGGTGCGCGTGCTGCAATCGGCCCTGGCGCAAGCGCCCGGCCTGGATCCGGCACTGATCACCGATGCCATCATCGGCTGCTCGTTCCCGGAAGCGGAGCAGGGCTTCAACATCGCGCGTAACTCGGTGCTGCTGGCCGGCCTGCCGAAAACCGTCGGCGGCGTGACCGTCAACCGCTACTGCGCTTCGGGCATCACGGCGATTGCCATGGCGGCCGACCGCATCCGCGTGGGCGAAGCCGACGTCATGATCGCCGGCGGCATCGAGTCGATGTCGATGGTGCCGATGATGGGCCACCACCCATCGATGAATCTGGATATGTTCAGCGACGAGAACATCGGCATGGCCTACGGCATGGGCCTGACGGCCGAGAAAGTGGCGCAGCAATGGAAAGTGTCGCGCGAACAGCAGGACGCGTTTTCCGTCGAATCGCATCGCCGCGCCATCGCCGCGCAGCAAGCCGGTTTCTTCAAGGCCGAAACGACGCCCGTGGAAATCATCACGCGCACGCCGAACCTGGCGACCGGCCAGGTGGACGTGAGCCGCCGCACCGTCGACACGGACGAAGGCGCGCGCGCCGATTCGTCGATGGAGTCGCTGGCAAAACTGAAACCCGTGTTTGCCGCCAAGGGCACCGTCACGGCCGCCAACAGCTCGCAGATGTCCGACGGCGCCGGCGCGCTGCTGATCGTTTCCGAAAAAATCCTGCGCGAGCATAACCTGACTCCGCTGGCGAAATTCTCCTCGTTCGCCGTGCGCGGCGTGCCGCCGGAAATCATGGGCATCGGTCCGAAATTCGCCATCCCGGCAGCATGCGCCGCCGCCGGCATCACGCAGGACCAGCTAGACTGGATCGAGCTGAACGAAGCGTTTGCCGCACAGGCATTGGCCGTCATCGGCGACCTGGGCCTGGACCCGGCCAAAGTGAACCCGATGGGCGGCGCGATCGCCCTGGGCCACCCGCTGGGCGCCACCGGCGCCATCCGCGCCGCCACCGTCATTCACGCGCTGCAACGCACCAAGCAGAAGTACGGCATGGTCACGATGTGCGTGGGCGCCGGCATGGGCGCCGCCGGAATTTTTGAACGCGTCTAAGTTCGACGTACTAAGGCTATAAAACAGGGCGCTGCGGGATTACCCCGGCGCCCTTTATCTTTTTGGAGACGACATGGATATTTTGTGCAGCAAGAGCGAGGGCATTCTGACCCTGGAATTCAACCGCCTGGAACGCAAGAATGCGATCACGGGCGCCATGTACCAGACCCTGGCCGATGCGCTGGTGGCGGCCGAGACGGACGATGAAGTACGCGCCATCCTGATCTGCGGCAAGCGCGAGATTTTCACCGCTGGTAACGACCTCGATGACTTCATGAAGACGGCGCGCCCGAAGGATGGCTCGCTCGACCATGACCGTCCCGTGTTCCAGTTCATGCGCGCTCTGTACGGCAGCAGCAAGCCCGTGGTGGCGGCCGTCTCCGGCCCCGCCATCGGCATCGGCACCACCTTGCTGATGCACTGCGACCTGGTCTACGCGGCCGACAATGCCAGCTTCTCGATGCCGTTCACGCAGCTGGGCCTGTGCCCGGAATTCGGTTCCAGCCTGCTGCTCACGCAACTGGCCGGTTATCCGCGCGCGGCGGAAAAGCTGATGCTGGGCGAGTCCTTCCCGGCCAGCGAAGCGCTGGAAATGGGCCTGGTGTCGAAAGTCGTGCCCCTGTACGACTTGATGACCTTCGCGCAAGGCCAGGCGGCCAAGCTGGTGGCCCTGCCAGCGGCTTCCATCCGCGCCACCAAGCGCCTGATGAAGCAAAGCCGCATGGAACCGATGAAGGCTGCCATCGCCGAGGAAAACAAACTGTTCAGCGCCATGCTGGGCGGCGCCGAGGCGAAGGAAGCGTTTACGGCCTTCTTTGAAAAGAGGAAGCCGGATTTCAAGAAGTTCGCCTAAGCTGACTGCCGGGGGGCAGACTTCCATCGTTGACGTTGAGTGTCACAGCAGTCGGGATTTTTCTCGCACAAGTTGAAAAGAAGTTCCTTTCACGGGACCTCTTTTCTAATTCATTCGACAATACGGTGCAAAGATGATCCTCGCAACTTAGTATGCCTGGCGGCGACGCCAGGCGAGCGATACTCTGGAAAACAGAAATGAGCATGCGGGAGGATTGTCAGCAATCAGACAATTGAACGTAGATGCATTTTCATGTATCGCGCATTAGGAGTCGGATCTTGATGCCGCAAGTCCTTTCCAATCGACCACCTCAAAGGCAGCGTCCCCGAAACGTACTTGTCCGCGTCGGCGTTCAACGAGATCCAACGCGATCGCCAATTGGCGCAATGCAGGGGAGAGCTGGCGCAGTGCCCGGAACAAGTGCGTGTTGATATGCTGGGTGTCGATGCCGAGCATCTCCTCCAGCGACACCACGTCGCGCCAGCCAGCCTCCGAGGGGATCACGTTTTGACACTCGTCCCCCCGCCGCTCCCGGGCAAGCATCAGCAGCGTTTGATGATGAGCGCGTTCTCCCAAGTCGACGGCGGAACCTTCCACGCTGAGTTCGAGCCGTACGTGTTCCTCGTCCTGGCTTACCAGAAAGCGAAACGTCGGACGCCTCTGGCCAGGCTTGCCGCGAGTAGCGTTGCCCTCCATGGCGTCGCTCGTCTCCTCAAGCCCAACGGTGCCCGTGCGCGCTATTGCCGTGGTGAGGCCGACTTTTGAAGGCAACGCAGCCGTTGCAATCGGTTCTTTATCCATCATGCATCCCTAAATTTTTCGGCCGTCAAACACGATGTCTGCGGTCCATTATTTATAATGCGATTTACTTTTTGATAACTCAATACTCCCAATGTCGTAGTGACATGGCTTGGAATACCGAGTCATTTACATCGTTTTGGATACCGAAGTATTGACCTTTTGGAGCAAGTCTGACCATCAGCCGAAGCCGTCGCTTCCATGCGCTCGCTACCTGCCAACTCCACACGCCGTTTTTACGAGCCCAGGGTGAGCGCAATCAGCTGGGCAGTGCTGCGTAAGCCTATTCGACGAAGGAGATTCTCGCGGTGCTTGCGCACGGTCAGTACGCTGAGGCCAAGCAGACGTGCGATTTCCTTGCTCGTTCGGCCCTGAATGATGAGAACCATGACTTCGTGTTCTCGCCTAGAAAGGCCTGCTGCCAAGGGGACTCGGCTCGTCCGGATTCAGCCAGCGTTTCGGGCGTACGAAAGGAGTTCAGCTGCATTGCGTAAGCCAAGTTTGTTGAGCATGTTGCTCCGGTGTTTGCGGACCGTCGACTCAGTGATCGACAACCGGGTGCCTATATCTCGGCACGACAGCCCACCAGCAATGGCTAGCAAAATCTGTGACTCGCGCGGGGTGAACGGCGCAGATTCATGGCTCATTGACCAGCTGCTCCCCGTCTGTCTGCCAGATCAAGAGGCTTCGATGCGCGCACGCTGCGCCATTTCTGGCCCGGGCTCGCTCTGGGGCGGCTGAATGACGTGGCCGTCGGCATGGGTTGGCGATCCACGGCCAAGGCCGGAATCGGGTTGAATTTGTCACTCTTGTTCCTATGCCGGGTTATTGTCTGGTCATGGCGCGTCATCGACGGTAATGGTAACACTCAAGTTTAAAAAGGATATTACGTAGGCAGGCCGCAAATGCAACCTGCTTCCGAAACGAACCCTTAACTTGAGGTAACCAAGATGGCAAACGTAGATCAATCCAAAATGTGGGCGCAGTTGATGCAGGCCATGCAGTCCAAGCTATTTCCCGGCGGCATTGGCTCAGACATGGTGTTCTCGGCCGCGTCGGTGGCACGCTCCGTCAATCTCAACGCTACCGATCCCGGTGTCACGAACTATGGCGTCTATGCGCTCGGCGACATCGTTCCTGCCAACAGCCCCGCCTACAATCCCGCGCCCAGTGGCTTGCTGACCTCGTACTCGCAATTTCTCGACTGGATTGATCTCGGCGGCGACAGCAATCCAAACCTGCAGTCGCAACTGAACATCGCAATTAACGGCGACGGGGGCGCAACACCTGGCCTGGTTGCCATACAGACCGGCTACAACAGCCAATACACCGCCGCTGTGACGCAATACCTGGCCCAGAAGACGGCCGCCACGTCGGTCGGGGACACCATCGCGCCCTTCCAATCCTGGGTCCTGACCAACTACCCGCAGTTAGCTGTTGCCAAGAGCCAGCTCGACGGCGCCCAGTCCCAGGTCGACCAGCTGAGCAGCCAGTTATACGGGCCGGGATATGCGCAGGTTCAACTGGCGCGCCAGATCACCAGTATCAATGGCGGCGCCCAAGATCCGATGAAGCAGAACGGCTACAACATGCAGGTCACGTCCGCGACCTACGTTCCACCGGGATCGACGGCAGCGGTGATCGGTGCCGCCGCGGCGGCCAGCACCAGTACGACGGCCCAGGGCGTCTCTTCGTTCGTGCCGTTGTACTCGCTGGACACGGCCTATGCCGCGACCTACGCCGAATGGCAGAAGGCGAGCGCGGCCGGCCAGATCGGAGAGACGTTCCACTTCGATTCGCACAGCAACGACTACGACTACCAGGAATCGGGCTGGAATGCGTCGGCCAAGGCGAGCTGGAGCAGTTTCTTCTGGTCGGCCAGCGCGTCGTCGTCGTCGAGCGCGCAGTCGGTGAGCGTGGATGCCAGTTCTTCCGACTTCAGCGTCGACGTCGAATTCGTGGGCGTGAAGGCCTTCGGCATCACCCCCGGTCCCTGGTGGCAGAACGGTTCGCTGCTGTCGACCTATAAGGGCAAGTTGAAGCCGGGTGCACCGGATTTCTTTTCCGACGACGGTGCCTTGGCGCGCAGGGCCTCGCAGGTGGTGCTCGGCTTTGAACCAACGATCACGGTGAAGCTCAGTGCCGCCGACTACAGCCGGCTGAAGAGCTCGTGGCAGACCCAGGCGAGCGTCTCCGTCGGGGTCGGTCCGTTCAGCTTCAGCGGCTCCGGCGGGGCCGATTCATCGAAGGACAAGATCCATTACGACGACGCGACGTCATCGCTGAAGATCGGACCGATTAAGTCGACGATGCCCGTGCTTCTCGGCGTAGTCAGTAGCAAGGTCTAAGGTAGTCCGCCCCCCACAGGCCCGCGCGAGCGGGCCCCTCCGTAGCATTCCGGTTGGAGAGATCAATCATGACAACACCTGAAGGCGGGCTCGAAGTGGCATGGTCGGAGTGGTCCCGGGCTCTCGTGAGCACGCTGTTTCCCGGCGGGCTGGGACCCGGCCAACACTTCGCGTTCGGTCAGACGACGCTGATGGCGGATTTCGCGAACGCCGACCCGCAAGTCGCCAATGCCGAGATCTTCCGCATCGGCGACACGGTGCCAGCTGCGGCGCCCAACTTCGTGCCCCAAGCGAGCCTGAGCGACGCCTATGGGTTCTTTCTGCAGCGCATAGAATCGCCGGCGCTGGCGATGGCACAGGCCAATATGGCCGCCGCAAATAGCGCGGCGCAAACCGGCTTCAACATGCCCGCGAAAGTGGGCACGCAATCGCCGGCTGGCTACCTGCCGCCGGGGCAGGGCGGGACGGCACAGGGATTGCAGGCCATGTTTTTACCGGCCTACGAACTCGACACCGGGTTTCGTACGCGATACCAGGAGTGGCAGAGTTTGAGCGCCAGGGGCCAGACCCGCGCCGGCGGCGTGATCAGCTTCAGTTCGCGCATCGGCGATCCGCCTGGATCGTCTCCATCGATGCACGCGTTGATGCCGCCGTCAGTCAGTACCTTGGCCGCGCAGCCATCGCCGGACCCGGCTGTGGCACCCCAGGTGCCAACACCGCCCGCCTTTTTCAGGGTTGTCGTGGCCGCCCCCGCTCCCTTGCAGTCCGCGTTCGCAGTCGATACGGCGCAGCCTCCCGCCTTACCGCCGAGCTCAGCGCAAGCGGCCGTCGAACACTACCGGCCCGTGGCGCTCGCTGCCAATAGAGGCTCAAGCAATTTTTCGCTTGAGGTCTCGTTCACGGGGCTCGGCACCTTCATGATCGGGCCCGCCCGATGGTTTAGCGACACCGCGGTGCGGCTGTTCGCCGACCAGCTTTCGCCAACGGACAAGGCTTTATTTTTTGCAGCAGGCGGCGTTCTCGCGCGCCGCATCTATCAGGTCGTCATCGCCTTCGAACCCACCGTCATTCTGCGTTTCGACGACCGCGAGGTCTTCAAGAACGCGAAGACGCTCCTGTCCGACCCGCAGGGCGACTCTGTCAGCATCGGCCCCCTTAACTTCGACTCGAAGCTGATCGCATCGGCGAGCAGCAAGGGGGCCGTCTATAGCGACGATGTCCAGACCATTACCATCGGCCCCGTCCCATCGACTTTGCCTATCTTGCTCGGCGTGGTCAGCACGGATGTGGCCACTTTCCCTCCGGCCCCATGACCGGATTTTTTCAGACCCACTCCACTCTAAAGGAAATCAAATGCCTGACTATTTCGTATGGCTCGAATACTACGCCGCTGCTCCGGTGAGTAAAAACGTGAAATCGGATGAGCTGAAGTATGCCGACGGACACCAGCATGGCGTCCAGCCGACGCAGGGCCAGGTCGACGGCCTGCAGCCTTCTCTCACGAGCAATGTCTCGGCAGCGTACGCGGCCTACAACCGCACGCATCCGACGGCGGTGACCGTGGTTCCGTCCAACGCCGTTATCACCCAGGCACGCGTCATCAAGACCCGCTCGGCCCGCTAACCCGGACCTGCACTGGCGCCGCAGGAAGGTCAAACGCCGAGCGAATCTTGCTCGGCGCACAGACCACCCGCGCCGCAGGAAAATCAAACGCCGTGCGATTCACGAATCTTCGCGCCCTTCGGCGCTCAAGCAGAGAGAAAATGCCATGACCAACTACGCAGGATTCGATACCGACATCCACCCAGGCCTCGCCCAACTTGCATGGCTGAAGGCCAATACCAATCTCAGATGGTGCGGCTATTACCTCGCGCCTGCACCAAGCCACGACAATACCAGCTGGATGGGCCAGCGCCAGTTGCTGTTAGCCCAGGGCTGGGGTATGGCGCCCATCTTCGTCGGCCAGCAAACTGCGGGGCCGGGCTCCCACAATGCCGTGGGGCCGCAAGGCAGCAATGACGGTTCGCTGGCCGCCGAGCTCGCGAGCAAAGAGGGCTTCCCTCCGCAGTCGTACATTTTTCTCGACTGGGAAGACGGCAGCAGCCCGAGCCAAGACGCGCAAGCCTATGTCAGCGCCTGGGCCACTGCAGTGACCGAAAGCGGCTACAAGCCTGGCATCTATTGCTCGCATCAACTGGCGCCCGGCATGGCGACGCTGATCGGCCAACTCAATCCGACGCCCGCGTTGCGCATCTGGGCCTGGAAGGTCGCGAGCGTAGCCGTACACCGCTACGAGGGCTCGATCGAGGGCTTTCCGGACTCCGCGCCTGCCAGTTGCGGCTATACGGCCGCAATAGCATGGCAATGCGAGCAGAACTGTGAGCTCGACCTGCCCGGGGCACCGATCACCAGCATGAAAGCTGACCTCAGCTGCGCCAGCGTGGCTGATCCGAGCGCGCCTGCGTGAGGAGTTGTCATCCGAGTCGTGAACAGTAGTAAAGCGAGCCGAGAGGCTGGCGCGAGAGTGAGCGAGCTGTTCACGGAGAATCATGCCGCTCCTTACAAACGAGTTTACCTGTCCGCATCTGGCGGCTAGCTGAAGTCCAGGCAATCTGAATAATTTCGCCTTGCGTGAAAATTCCCGCGCCAAGTTATGGACGGCGGAAAAATTCGGTCTCAGCTTACGCGACTCAACGTCCACGCCCGTGAGTCCAAGCCGCTGAGCTAGCGGCCTTGAGGGGCTGAGCCCAGAATTTTTCTCTGGCTTGAATTGAATCTAGACGACTGGTCTAATTGTGCTACAATGCCTCGCATGAAAGCTGAATACACCGACGTGCGCCAGCACATTATCGACCAGGGCAAGGCCATCATCACGCGCAAGGGCTTTGCCGGCGTGGGGCTGAACGAGATTTTGTCGGCCGCCGACGTGCCCAAGGGCTCGTTCTACCATTACTTCCAGTCCAAGGAATTGTTTGGTGTAGCGATGCTGGAAGATTACGTCACCGGCTACCTGGACGAAATGGAGCTCGTGCTGGGCCAGCCCGGCCAGAACGCGGCGCAGTCGCTGATGGCGTATTGGGCCAGCTGGACCAGCGACAGCCTCGATGGCAGCGGCTGCGACTGCCGTTGCCTGGTGGTCAAGCTCAGCAGCGAGGTGGCGGACATGTCGGAACCGATGCGCGTGGCGTTGCTTGACGGCACCCACCGCATCATCGCCAGGCTGGCCCTGGCCATCGCGCGGGGCAGGGTGGACGATTCGCTGCCATCGGTGGCCGACCCGGCACAGATGGCCGCCACCTTGTACCAGCTGTGGCTGGGCGCGGCCATGCTGACCAAGCTGCGGCGCGACGCCAGCGCCTTGCAAACGGCCTGGCGCGCGACCCTGGCCATGTTGCAGCTGCCGCCGGATCAATAAGGGCGCCAGGTACGCGGATGACAGACGTCCGCGTTTTTTTGAACTGCATTCTAGACGACCAGTCTAATAATAAAGGAGCAGCATGAAGAATTTTGAATTCCACAACCCGACCCGTATCGTCTTCGGTCTTGATACCGTCGCCAAATTGTCCACCCTGGTGCCGCACGATGCGCGCGTGCTGATCTTGTACGGCGGCGCCAGCGCGGAAAAGACGGGCACCCTGGCCGAAGTGCGCGCTGCTCTTGCGCTGGGCCAGCGCACGGTGCAGGAGTTTGGCGGCATCGAACCCAATCCCAGCTATGAAACCCTGATGCGCGCCGTGGCCCAGGTGCGCAGCGAGAAGCTGGACTTCCTGCTGGCCGTCGGCGGCGGCTCCGTGATCGACGGCACCAAGTTCGTCGCCGCCGCCGCCCTGTACGACGGCGAACCGTGGGAAATCGCCGAGCGCGGCGGTGCCAACGTCCAGCGCGCTCTGCCGTTTGGCACGGTACTGACCTTGCCGGCCACAGGGTCGGAAATGAACAGCGGCGGCGTGGTGACGAAAAAAGCCACGCAGGACAAGCTGAGTTTTCGCAACCCGCTGCTGTACCCGCAGTTTTCCGTGCTCGACCCCGGCAAAACGTTTACCTTGCCGGCCACGCAGGTGGCCAACGGTCTGGTCGACGCCTTTGTCCACACCACGGAACAGTATCTGACCTATCCGGTGCAGGCGAAGGTGCAGGACCGCTTTGCCGAAGGCTTGCTGCAGACCCTGATCGAGATCGCGCCGCAGGCGCTCGCCTCGCCCGACGATTACGCCACCCGCGCCAACCTGATGTGGACGGCCACCCTGGCCCTGAATGGCCTGATCGGCGCCGGCGTGCCGCAGGACTGGGCCACCCACATGATCGGCCACGAACTGACGGCCCTGTACGACATCGACCATGCGCGCACCCTGGCCCTGGTGCTGCCCGCACTGCTGGACGTGCAGCGCGAGCAGAAACGCGGCAAGTTGTTACAGTATGGCGAGCGTGTCTGGAACATCACGCAGGGCAGCGACGACGAGCGTATCGCCGCCGCCATCGCCCTCACCCGCGCCTTCTTTGAGGGGCTGGGCATCCCGACCCGCTTGTCGGCCTATCAGCTGGGCCAGGAAGCGGTGGAAGCCGTTTTGACGCAACTGGAAGCACATGGCATGACCTCCCTCGGCGAACACCGCGATATCGACCTCGCGCGCAGCCGCCGTATCCTCGAAGCAGCACTGTAACCCTGACATAAAAGGAAACAACATGAACATCCTGATGGTATTGACCTCGCACGATCAACTGGGCGACACGGGCAAGAAAACCGGCTTCTGGCTGGAAGAATTCGCCGCGCCCTACTATGCCTTGCAGGAAGCGGGCGCGCAGCTGACGGTGGTGTCGCCCAACGGCGGCCAGCCGCCGCTGGACCCGAAAAGCGACGAACCCGATTCGCAAACGGACGCCACGCGCCGCTTCAAACAGGACGCCGCTGCGCAAGCCGTGCTGGCCAACACCGGCAAGCTGGCCGACGTGAAGGCGGCCGACTTCGACGCCGTGTTCTACCCGGGCGGCCATGGCCCGCTGTGGGACCTGGCCGAAGACCCGCACTCGATCGCGCTGATCGAGCAGATGATCGCCGCCGGCAAGCCCGTTGCCGCCGTCTGCCACGCGCCTGGCGTGCTGCGCCACGTGAAGGCGGCCGACGGCTCGCCGCTGGTGCGCGGCAAGCAGGTGACGGGCTTTACGAATACCGAGGAAGACGCCGTCGGCTTGACGGCCATCGTGCCTTTCCTCGTCGAGGACATGCTCAAGCAAAACGGCGGCATTTATTCGAAGCTGGGCGACTGGCAGCCGTACGCCGTCACCGATGGCTTGCTGGTCACGGGCCAGAACCCGGCCTCGTCGGAAGTGGCCGCCCAGGCGCTGCTCAAGCTGCTGGCTTGATGCTCGGCTAGTGACCGGCGGCCATGCCCGCCAGGATCAGGCCGACCGATGCATGCCAGCCTGTCTCGCTGGCGGGCCTGCCCGCCAGCGCATAACCGTGCAGGAAATCGACGAGCGCATCGCGCCCGCGCAGCCGGCTTTTTTTATCCAGATCGAGGGCTTCCACGGCCAGCTCGAACAGTGCCGTAAACCGCTCTGCCACATCGGCTTGCGTCACCAGTCCGCGTGCCATCAGGCGCACGAAATACGGCGTGGCGCTGACCAGTTCCAGGTACAGCGCGCACAGCGCGAACAGGCGGCGCTGCGGCCCCTGGCGTTGCGTAAACGGCGGCTGGCGCGGATCGAGCGCGGCAAATCGCTGCGCCATCAAGGCCAGCAATAATTCCTCTTTTCCCGCGTAATAGTGATACAGGGCCATGGCATCGACGCCCAGCCGCTGCGCCAGCGCGCGCATGGAAAACGCTTCGCCTTGCTCTTCCAGCAGGGTCAGGGCCGCCTGCAGGATGGCGGCGCTGTCCAGCGCGGGCGCAACGCGGCGCGGACGTCCGGCGCGGCGCACGGGAGATTCCGCATCTTGAAGTTTTTGGCTTTTCATGGGCATAATTCTACACTGTAGAATTAACTAAAGGAATATCCATGAAAAAGCCTTTTGTCAGTGTCTTTCTCGGCATCAGCATCGACGGCTGTATCGCGGGAGAAAACGGCGACCTGTCCTGGCTGGCCGAACTGGCGCCCGACTCGCCCGACGCCACCGGCTACACGGCCTTGATGGAGCAGGTCGATACCCTGCTGATCGGCCGCACCACGTATGACGCCGTGCTGGGCTTCGAGCCGTGGCCGTATGCGGGCAAGCGCGTGGTGGTCTTGAGCCACCGCGATTTCGCGCCGCGCCATGGCGAGCAGTGCCGCGCAGGCAGCGTGCGGGAAGTGCTGGAGGGGCTGGCAAAGGAGGGTTGCCGCCACGTGTATCTCGATGGCGGCGCCGTCACCCGCGCGGGCTTGCGCGAGGGCGTCATCGACAGCCTGACCTTGTCCATGCTGCCCGTGGTGCTGGGCAAGGGCGTGCGCCTGTTCGAGGACAGCTTGCCGCGCAGTGACTGGCGCCTGGACCACACGCGCCAGCTGCCCAGCGGCGTGGTACAGCTGCGCTATCGGAAAAATCAAGCCATGCCGGCGAGGTCGACGATATAGCCTGTGTCGTAACGCTCGTTCTCGGGCGTGCCGTCCGGACGCTTGTAGCCACAGGGGTTGCAGACGACCCGGCACTCCTGGACGCGGTAGTCGAGCGAGGCATGCATGTGGCCATGTACCCACAGGTCGGCCTGGGCTACCAGCTCGTCCAGCTGCGAGGCGAAGGCGGGCGAGCCCAGGCTCGTCGCGTATTGCTCTTCCACCGACAGCATCGACGGCGCCATGTGCGTGATGACCACCGTCTTGCCATCGAACGGTTGCGCCAGCTGCCGTTCCAGCCAGGCGCGGTGCTGCGCATGCAGCTGCGCCGTGTCGCTGGCGCACAAGAGACGCGGTGCATCGCCGCCCGTGCTGATGCGCTTGTAGTCGGGCATGTAGCTTTGCGCCGCGCTCAAGGCTTCCTCCCGGCGCTCGGCGCCGAACAGCAGAAAATCCGTCCACAGCGTGACGCCGAGGAAGCGCACGCCATCGAGCGTCACGGCGTCGCCGTCGAGCAGGCGGATGTTGGCGCCCTGCGCATTCGCGCTGGCGCAGGCGTCGCGCACGGCTTCCTGCATGTGTTCCAGCTGGTGGCCATAACCTTCGTGATTGCCATGCACGTACAGCACGGGCAGGGCGCCGAAGGTGCGCGCGGCCCAGGCGATGGCGTTGCTGCCCGTGTCGATGTCGCCGGCGAGGATCACCACGTCGGGGCGGCTGGCGGCAAGGTCGATGGCGGGCGTGTCTTCACCCCAGACTTCCAGGTGCAGGTCGGACAGGATCAGCAGACGCATGGCAATAGGGCGGCAAGGCGCACGAAAGTGTAGGGACCTCTATCGTAACGCAAGTGCGGATAATGGCTTGCTTGACCGCGCGAGGGTAGCGACGTTACTCTTTGGCATCGATTACCGCACACTCATTACTGGAGCCGCATGCCGCCTTTCTTCCTTCCCAAGACCTTGCTCAGTATCGCGCTGGCCGCCATGGCGCTGCCGTTTTCCGCGCATGCGGCCACACCTGCCGCCGATCCCCTGACGCAGCCGATCGCCTCGCCGTACGCGGCGCAGTGGAATCGCCCGCAGCAGCCGGCGCGCATTCATGGCGACACATATTACGTGGGCGTGGGCGGCTTGAGCGTGGTGCTGATCGATACGCGCGACGGCTTGATCCTGATCGATGGCGCGTTGCCGCAATCGGTGGACGCCATCAAGGAACACATCCTCGAGCTGGGCTTTCGCCTGGAAGACATCAAGTTCATCCTGAATACGGAAGCGCATTTCGATCATTCGGGCGGCATCGCCGCCCTGGCCCGCGACAGCGGCGCGCAGGTGGTCGCCAGCCCGCTCGGCGCGCAGGCGCTGCGCGCGGGCGCGGTGCTCGCCATGGACCCGCAGGCGGGCGAAATCGATCCCATGCCGGCCGTGGAAAACGTGCGCGAGATCGCCGATGGCGAAACCCTGCAACTGGGCGAGGTGACCATCACGGCGCGCTACACGCCCGGCCACACGCCGGGCAGCACCAGCTGGACCTGGGTCTCGTGCGAGGATGCGCAGCGCACGGAATGCCTGAACGTGGTGTTCGGCGCCAGCCTCACGCCGGTGGCGGCCGACGATTTTCACTATCTGGGCGATGACCGCCATGGCGACCTGACGCCGGCCTTCCGCCGCGTCATGCAGGACTTCGCCAAACTGCCGTGCGATATTTTGATCTCGGCCCACCCGGACCACTCCGGCGGCGACCTTAAATTGACGCAATTGCTGGAAGGCGTCACGCCGAATCCTTTCATCGATGCGCAGGCGTGCCGCAATTACGCGGCCAAAAATGAAGTCAAGCTCGATGCCCGCATCGCGAAGGAAAAAGCGGCTGCGACAAAATAACAACGTTGGCGTCTTCGCCATGAAAAGCGGTTGACGCACTGCAGCATAAGGTGCAGAATCATCGTCCGCAGTTCAGATTAACCAGACAAAAGAAAGGAAAACCCATGTTCGAGCAGGCTGGCAGCAAGTTGTACTACCACTAGCCCCGTGCATGACGCTCGGGGCCATCGGCACATTGCCGATCCCGAGCCGGTGTCCTTCAAAACCCCGGTGAGGAAACTCGCCGGGGTTTTTTGTTTTGGACGACCCCGGCATAACGACAATACCAAGGAAGACGTTATGCCCATTCATCAGACACTGCGCGGCGCTCACGTGCCCGTGCATATCTTTACCGACGATATCGACGCCCAGGCGCTGCGCCAGCTGCACCATATCGCCAGCCTGCCCATCGTCCATCCGCATGTGGCGGCCATGCCAGACGTGCATGCCGGCATCGGCGCTACCGTCGGCAGCGTGATTCCCACGCGCGGCGCCATCATCCCGGCCGCCGTTGGCGTCGACATCGGCTGCGGCATGAACGCCGTGCGCACGACCCTGACGGCCAGCGACCTGCCCGATAACCTGGCGCGCCTGCGCAGCGCCATCGAAGCGGAAGTGCCCGTCGGCTTCGAACAACATGAATGGAGCCGCGTGCAAGGCTCGCGCCAGGCGCGCGCCGTGCGGCCCCTCGGCGACCGGCTGGCGCATATCGTCGAGCGTCACCGGGGCATTGCCAAGATGCTGCGCCAGTTCGAGCGCACGTGGATTTGCCAGGCCGGCACCCTGGGAGGCGGCAATCACTTCATTGAAATCTGCCTCGACGAGGAGCAGCGGGTGTGGATCATGCTGCATTCGGGTTCGCGCGGCATCGGCAACGTGATCGGCCGTTACTTTATCTCCGCCGCGCAGAAGGACATGCGGCGCCACCAGCTGCAGCTGCCGGACGCGGACCTGGCGTACCTGAGCGAGGGTTCCACGGTATTTGACGACTACGTGGAAGCGGTGAATTGGGCGCAGGATTACGCGCTGCTCAACCGCAGCGAAATGATGCGCCGCGTGCTCGACGTGCTGGCGAAGTTTGCTCCGCCGTTCCGGCTCGACGGGGAAGCCATCAACTGCCACCACAACTACATCTCGCGGGAAACGCATGGCAATGAGGATGTCTATGTGACGCGCAAGGGCGCCATTTCGGCGCGGCAGGGCGAGCTGGGCATCATCCCCGGCAGCATGGGGGCGCGCAGCTTCATCGTGCGTGGCAAGGGCATGCCGGAATCGTTCTGCTCCTGCTCGCACGGGGCGGGGCGCAGCATGAGCCGCAGCGAGGCGAAGCGCCGCTTCAACCGCTTCGACCTGGCCGAGCAGACGGCCGGCATCGAGTGCCGCAAGGATGGCGGCGTGATCGACGAGATCCCCGCCGCTTATAAAAATATCGACGCCGTCATGGCGCATCAGAGCGACCTGGTGGAAGTGGTGCATATTTTGCACCAGGTCGTTTGCATCAAGGGCTGAAAGGAGTGGCCATGAAGATTAAAGTGAAAATCCCGCCCAAGCCGCGCAACCCGCTGGTGGCGGCCGCCAGGCTGCGCGGCGGCGCCGGCGCGCATCAGTCGGAAGCGTCGCCGCGCGCGGCGCGCCGGGCCGGCAAGTACCGGCTGCAGCAATGGCTGGCGGGGCGCCTCAAGCCCGAGGATTAGCGCGCCTGAATCAACACGACGGCAGTTCGACGACGAAGTTCGGGTTGAACCGGGGATTTTGCGGCGTGCCGCCGCGCGTCTTGTAGCCGCAGGGGTTGGCCACGACGCGGCACGGGCCGATGCGGTAGTCGCGCGAGACGTGGAGGTGGCCATGCACCCACAGGTCCGCCTGCGCGGCCAGGTCGTCCAGGCGCGAGGCGTAGGCGGGCGGGCAGCCTTCGCTGCCGTAGGCATCGTCGACCGACAGCAGCGACGGCGCCATGTGGCTGATGACCACCGTGCGGCCGTCGAAGGGCTGCGCCAGTTCGCGCGCCAGCCAGGCTTTTTGCTGCGCGTGGAACATGGCCGTATCGGCCGCGCGCAGCTTGCGAAAGCCCATGTTGGCCAGGCGGATGCGCCGGTAGTCGTTCATGACGGCTTCCGCGTCGCGCATGGCCGCCTGGCGCGTGTCGTCGCCCAGCAAACGGAAATCCGTCCACAGGGTGGCGCCCAGGAAGCGCACCTTGTTGCCGGCCTTGTCTGTGATGATGTGCGTGCCGCAGTCGAGGAAATGCACGTTCTGCGTGCTGGCGCAGGCCGCGCGCAGTTCCTGGCGCACCTTGTCGAGGTGGTGGCCATAGCCTTCGTGGTTGCCATGCACGTACAGCACCGGCAGTCCCGCAAACGCGGTGGCGGCCCAGGCGACGGCGCGGGAACCCGTATCGATGTCGCCGGCCAGGATCACGGCGTCGGGGCAGCTGAGCGCGAGATCGCCTTGCGGCGCTTCCTCGCGCCACAGCTCATGGTGCAGGTCCGACAGTATCAATAAACGCATGCGGTATCCAGGCGATTCGGCAGTACGCCATCGTACCTGAAAACCCTCACTCTTCCTCCAGCGCGGCGAAGCTGTGCGCCAGGTAGTCGATCAGCGCGCGCACGGCCGGCAGCAGGCCGCGCCGCGACGGGAAGACGGCGTGGATGATTTCGCGCCGCGGCCGCCACTGCGCCATCAGCGGCAGCAGGCTGCCGTCGGCCACCTGTTCGGTGATCATCATGGTCGGCAGCTGCACCACGCCCACGCCGGCCACGGCCGCGTCGCGCAGGGTCAGCATGTCGCCCGTGACGAAGCGCGGCACGTGGCGCAGCTGGGCGCGCGCGCCGTCCGGGCCATATAAATCCCACTGGTAGTGCTGCTGCGGCGTGCCCAGGGCCAGGCTGGGCCAGCCGGCCAGGTCGGCCGGGGCCGCAGGCAGCGGCGCGCCGGCGAACAGCAGCGGGCTGCCCACCATGCACTGGCTGCGCTCGGCCAGCACGCGCAGCACCAGGTCGCTGTCGGGCAGCGGCGGCGGGCGCACGCGGATGGCCACGTCGATGCCTTCGGCCACCAGGTCGACGCGGCGGTTGCTCGCTTCCAATAGCAGGGTCACCTGCGGATGCGCGCGCATGAAACCGGCCAGCATGGGGCCCACCAGCGTATGCAGCAGGGCGATGGGGCAGGACAGGCGCACCGTGCCGCGCGGCGCGGCCCGCGTCAGTTCGATCGCTTCCTGCGCCGCCTCCGCTTCCACCAGCATCGCCTTGCAATGCTCGTAAAACGTCTGCCCCACGTCGGTGACGGAAAAATGCCGTGTCGTGCGCTGCAGCAGGCGCGCGCCCAGGCGCTCTTCCAAGAGCGCGATGCGCCGGCTTAGTTTTGATTTCGGCACGCCCAGCGCGCGCCCGGCCGGCGCGAAGCCGCCATGGTCGACCACCTGCACAAAGTAAGCCAAGTCGTTCAAGTCCTGCATGCCGCCTCCTTGATCGTTCTATTTTTGGAACGCTGATGGCGAATTTTACCGCCTACCGCCTCCATCGGTGCAAGCGTAAGCTGTGTCCATCGGAATGCAAACCCCAAAAGGAGATCGAGATGAACACAGTTACCGGTATCTACAGCGCACCGCGCCAGCACTGGGTCGGCGACGGTTTTCCCGTGCGCTCGATGTTTTCGTACAGCGGCCATGGCAAGCAGCTGAGCCCCTTCCTGCTGCTCGACTATGCCGGCCCCGCCGAATTCGTACCCGGCACGCGTCCGCCCGGCGTCGGTTCGCACCCGCACCGCGGCTTCGAGACGGTGACCATCGTCTACCAGGGCGAAGTGGCGCACCGCGATTCGACGGGCCAGGGCGGCGTGATCGGCCCCGGCGACGTGCAATGGATGACGGCCGGCGCCGGCATCGTGCATGAAGAGTTTCACTCGCCTGCCTTCACGCAGTCGGGCGGCACCCTGGAAATGGTGCAGCTGTGGGTGAACCTGCCGGCGAAAAACAAGATGACGGCGCCCGGCTACCAGGCCATCGCCAGCGACACGATTCCCACGGTGGCGCTGCCGGACGACGCAGGCTCCGTGCGCGTGATCGCCGGCGACTTCGCGGGCCAGCATGGCCCGGCCCGCACGTTCTCGCCGATGCAGGTGTGGGACGTGCGCCTGGCCCAGGGCAAGCTGATGCAGCTGCCCGTGACGCGGGGCTGGAGCACGGCGCTGATCGTCCTGCATGGCACGGTGCTGGTCAATGGCGAGAGCGTGGTGCGCGAAGCGCAGATGGCGCTGTTCGGGCGCGATGGCGACAGCATTACCGTCGAGGCGAACAGCGACGCCGTGGTGCTGCTGCTGAGCGGCGAGCCGATCGATGAGCCCATCGTCGGGCATGGCCCCTTCGTCATGAACACCGAAGCGGAAATCGCGCAGGCGTTCGAGGATTTCCACAGCGGCCGCTTCGCCCGCCTCGCGCCGTAAGCCATGTCATGCAGTACCCATGCCGCATCCCGCGGCATGGTTTTTCAGGAGACCGCCATGAGCACCCCCGCCAACTTCCAAGGCTTGCCGCCGATGATAGATCCCGACGACGCCGTCATGCTGCTGATCGACCACCAGAGCGGCTTGTTCCAGCTGGTGCGCGACATCGAGCAGCACGTGCTGCGCGGCCACGTCACGGCGCTCGCCAAGCTGTCGCGCCTGGCGAACATGCCGACTTTTACCACCGCTTCCGTGCCCGACGGTCCGAACGGCCCCCTGATCCCGGAAATCCACCATTTCAACCCGGATGCCGTCTACATCGCGCGCACGGGCCAGATCAATGCCTGGGACAATCCGGCCTGGGTCGAGGCCATCGAAAAGACGGGCCGCAAGACCCTGCTGATCGCCGGCACGCTCACCAGCGTGTGCATGGCCTTCCCCACCATCAGCGCGCTGGCGGCCGGCTACAAGGTGTTTGCCATCATCGACGCGTCGGGCAACTGGTCGAAGATGGCCACCGACATCACCATGGCGCGCGTCACGCAGGCGGGCGCCGTGGCGATCGACACGTATGCCGTGCTGGCTGAAGTGATGAGTACCTGGAACCGCGCCGATGCGATGGATTTCGCCGCCATCATGACGGACCATATCGTGCCGCCGTACCGCGCCCTGATCGAAAGTTATGACAAGGCGCAGGGCGTGCAACAGCATGGCCGCGAGACGAAGCTGGAAATCCTGGAAGCGGCCAGCAAGGGCTGAGCGCCTTACGGCGCGTCGTAGCGGGCGCGTATCGCCGCCAGCGCGCCGCGCTGCTCCAGGCGCGCGATGGCGGTATCCAGGCGCGCCAGGTCGTCGGCGCTGGTCGTGCGCGCATTGAGCATCAGGTGCACGGGCGCGCGCAGGGCCAGGAAGGGCAGGGCGGTCAAGGCGACGCCCTGCAGGCGCGCTTCGTGGCGCACGGCCAGCACGTCGCCCAGCAGCAGGTCGGCGCGGCCCGCGTCGAGCATGCGCAACCCCTGCTGGAAGCTGCCGAAGGTATTCAGGCGGCCGTCTTTTTCCATTGCCGCACGGGCCGCCGCATACTCTGCCCCATACCAGCCCACCTTGGGCGCCAGCAGGGTGGCCTTGCCGCGCGCGAGTTGCGCGAAGCTGGCGATATGGCGCTGCGCGGCGGGCGTGCCGGCCTTGCCGAAGACGCCGACGGCTTCATCGCGGTACGAGATGGAAAAGCGGGCATAGGACTGGCGTTCCGGCGTTTCGGACGCGGCCAGCATCAGGTCCAGTCCGCCTGTCTGGAACAGCAGCTGGCGCCGCGCCGTGGGCAGTTCCGGCACGGTCAGCAAGGTGCAGCGCGCTTCCTTGAAGATGGCGCGCAGCAATTCCAGGTCCAGCCCCGTATAGCGGCCTTGGGCGTCGCGATACAGGTACGGCGGCCATTGCTCGAGCGCCATCGTCATGCGGCAGGCCTGGGCGGGCAAAACGCTGCCGAGCAGCGTTGCCGCAAGCAGCACGTGGCGCAAGCGCATGGAACATCTCCGCAGTGGTTCAAGTGGTAGTGCTTGCCAATTTGCCAGAATGGCCACGAAAGTCAAGCAGTGCATGGCTGGTTGCGGATATCAAATGGGCTATAGTGACGGCCTGCCTTCATTCTAAGGAAATCCGCTTGACTCCACCGCTCGAGATCGCCGCCAATGTCTTGATGACTGCCTCCATCATCCTGGCCGGACGCAATAATATCCATTCCTGGTGGATCGGCATGGTCGGCTGCGTGCTGTTCGCCGTGCTGTTTTTCCAGGTTAACCTGTACGCCGACGTGATGCTGCAGCTGTTTTTCATCGTCACCTGCGTCATCGGCTGGCTGCAATGGCGGCGCGGCGCGGGCGGCAAACCCTTGCCGATCACGCGCACGGGCCGGCGCAGCCTGGCCTGGGTCGTGCCGGCCGGCATCGCCTCCGTGGCGATCTACGGCATGCTGCTGCACCGCTTCACGAACGCCTATGCGCCCTTCATCGATTCGGCGGTGCTGGTCTTCAGCATCATCGCGCAATTTTTGCTGATGAGCCGGCGCATCGAAACCTGGGCCTTCTGGCTGCTGGTCAACACCGTGGCCGTGCCGCTCTACTACAGCCGCGGCCTGCACCTGACGGCCGTGCTGTACGCGGCCTACTGGGTTAATGCCGTCATTTCCTGGTACTGGTGGAGCGTGCAGGCGCGCCGCGCGGCGGCCGCGCCGCAGGCGATGGCCGACGCCTGATATTGCCAAAGACCAAGTCCTTAGATTCAAATCGTATATACAATCAATTTTTAATTCGTTCACGCCATAAAGACACCGGGATATAGTGGCCTTTCCCCGCTTACCGGTGTCTTTTATGTTGCGCTTTAGTCTTTCTTCCTGTTTTTATGCCGTCCGGCACCAGCTGACCATGCAATGCATGGCGCAGTGGATGCCGGTGCGTGCCCGGCCACGCATCCCCTAAGTCATTCCCATCCGTTTCGTTGTCGTTTGCCCGCTGGCCCACCCGGTCCGCGCGCCCCTGCTCGGCCTTTTTATCGCAAAAAGGCTGCAATCCCAATAAGAGGAAACCATGTTCAAACCACTCGCCATCAGTCTTGCCATCGCCGCCGCCTTTCCCTCCCTTGTCCACGCCGAAGAGGAAATGCTGCGCGTCAACGTCACCGGATCGAATATCCGCGTCAGCGAAAAAGAGGGCGCCAGCGCCGTACAAGTCATCACGGCCAAGGAATTGAAAGCCAGCGGCAAGACCAGCGTGTCGGATGTGCTGCGTTCGATTTCCGCCAACAGCGGCAACAGCTACAACGAACAATATACGGGCAGTTTCTCGGCCGGCACCTCGGGCCTGTCGCTGCGCGGCATCGGCCAGAAAAATACCTTGATCCTAGTGAATGGCAAGCGCGTGGCCAGTTATGCGACGGCGCAAAACCTGCAGGAAACCTTTGTCGACCTGAACAGCCTGCCGATGGCGGCCGTGCAGCGCATCGAGGTGCTCAAGGATGGCGCCTCGTCCGTCTACGGTTCCGACGCCGTGGCCGGCGTGGTCAACATCATCCTGTACAAGGAGTTCACAGGCACGGACATCACGGCGCAGTGGGGCGGCTCGACCGAAGGCACGGGCCAGCATGAAAAGAGCGCGGCGCTGCAGACGGGTTTCGGCAAGCTCGAGGAAGATGGCTACAGCCTGGTCTTCTCGGTCGATGCGCAGCAGCGCGACAAGCTGCAGCAAAGCGATGTGGCGTGGATGCGTGATGCGGACTTCCGCAACCAGCAGCGGGGCAGCCTGGGCTGGGCCATCACCAACTATGCGGGCACGGACCCGACGAAGACCCTGGGCGGCGTGCGCGGACCATTGCAGCTGGTTAATTATGGCGACATCACGCCCGGCAAGACGGGGCAAGTGCTGGCGTATAACCCGTCGCCCTACAAAACCCTGATTCCCGGCATCCAGCGCGTGCACACGGCCGCGCGCGCCACTTTCAAACTGAATGCGGATACGGAAGCGTATGTCGACCTGCTGCACAGTTACTCGCGCGCCGACCAGACCTTCAGCGCGCCATTGACGGTGAACAATGCCACACGCGTGTGGAACAACGCCACCCAGGCGCTCGACACGATTCCCGTCGTGCTGCCCGTCGGCCATCCGAACAATCCGGGCGCCACGCCCCTGCCGTTCACGGCCACCTTGTTCGACCTGGGGCCGCGCCTGAAACAGGACAAGGTGACGTTCTACCGCGCGCTGGCGGGCGTCAAGGGCACCCTGGCGGGCTGGGACTGGGATGCGGCCGTAGGCCACTCGAGCAGCAAGCTGGAGGAAACCGTGCAGAACTTCGTCAACCGCTACGCCTTCCAGCAGGTGCTGGCCGACGGCAGCTATAACTTCTTCGACCAGTCGCAAAACAGCGAAGCGGTGCGCAACCGCCTGCGCCTGTCGACCCTGCGCCCGGCCGAGTCGACTCTCGACACCGTCGATTTCTCGGCCGCGAAAGACTTGTGGCAATTGCCGGCCGGTCCGATGGGCTTTGCCGCCGGCGCCCAGTGGCGCCGCGAAAAGATGGATTCGCAAACCTCGACGGCGGTATTGTCCGGCACCGAGCTGCGCCCGGCGATCAACATCATCAACGGCTCGCGCAGCGTGTCGGCCCTGTTTGCCGAATTTAACGTCCCGGTGGTGAAAGACCTGTCCGTCAACCTGGCGGGCCGCGCCGACCATTACAGCGATTTCGGCAATGCGTTTTCGCCGAAGGCCAGCGCGCGCTACCAGGCGGCGCCGTGGCTGCTGGTGCGTGGCACCGTGTCGCGCGGCTTCCGCGCGCCGTCCTTGCCGGAAATCACGCAAAGCACGGCCGTCAGCTATGTCAGCGTGCTCGATCCGAAGGACCCCGTCACGCCCACGCAGACGCGTGGCGTGACGGCCATTACCATCGCCAATACGGCGCTGCGCCCGGAGCGGTCGAATAACCTGAACCTGGGCGTGGTGGTCTCGCCCACCAGCAGTTCGAGCATCGGCCTCGATTACTACCGCATCAGGCAAGATGGCGTGATCGGCACGGAAAGCGCCACCACCACGCTCGCCAACGAAGCATCGGCGCCGCAAAAGATCACGCGCGATGCCGATGGCCGCATCACGACCCTGTACCGCCAGTACCGCAACCAGGGACAGCGCGAAGTGTCCGGCATCGACCTGGACCTGCGCCAGCGCTTCGTCGACAAGGACTGGGGCAAGCTGACCCTGGCCGGCCAGCTGAGCCGCGTGCTGCGCTTTGCCGAACCGCTGTCGGACGGCGCACCGCTCACCGATGGCGCCGGCACCAATTATTTCGGCTCCATCCCGAAATGGCGCGGCGTCACCTCGGCCACCTGGGAACAGGGCAAATGGTCGTCCACGCTGACCTGGAATTACGTGGGCAGCTATGCGCAAAATACGCATCTCGATGAACCGGTGGCCGCCTTCAGCACGTTCGACGTGACGACCAGCTGGCAAGTCACACCAAAGGCGAACGTCACCTTCATCGTGCAAAACCTGGCCAACAAGCGCGCGCCGTGGGATTACTCGGCGTCGGGCTTTGACTATACGCAAGCCGATCCGCGCGGGCGCTTCGCGTCGCTCAAGCTGAACTACAAGTTCTAAGGCGCGGGGGGCATGCGTGCCCCTCAGTGCCCGTTTGACACCTGCCGCTCTCCCGTCTGCTCATGCAGGCGCTGGCGGTAGGCGCTGGGCGTGACGCCCATGCGTTCGCGGAAGGCCGTGGCGAAGTTGCCCGCGTTGTGAAAGCCGATCAGGAGGGCGACATCCTGCACGTCGATTTCCGTCTGCTGCAGCAGTTCCACGCCGCGCGCGATGCGCGCTTCGCGGATGAAGGCGAAGACCGTCATGCCCGTTTGCTCGCGGAACATCAGGGTCAGCTTTTCGCGGTAGGTGCCCACGCTGCGGGCGATTTCGGACAGGTTGGGCAGGCTGCCCAGGTTGTCGAGGATGAGTTGTTTGACGGCATTGACGAACACGAGGTCCGGATGTTGCTGCCGGTCGCCGACCGGGGTCGCCGCGGGTAATGTGCTGTTGCTTTTACGCATCAATCCCAGGTGGATATGGATACGCGCGGCCAGTTCTTCCGGCAGGAACGGCTTTGAAATGTAATCGACGCCGCCTACCTGCAAGCCCATGACGCGCTCCTTGGCGGCGTCGGCACCGCTGAGAAAGATCACGGGAATCTGTTCCGTGTCGGGATTGGCCTTGAGCAAACGGCACGCCGTGTAGCCATCCATCTCGGGCATGCGCACGTCGAGCAGGATCAGGTCGGGATGCGTGGCCAATGCCAGCTGGTAGCCCTGGTAGCCATTGAAGGCAATGCTGAAGCGGTAGGGCTGCTCGCTGAGCAGCTCCATCAGCATGCGCTGCTCGAACGCGGAATCGTCCACGATCAAGATGTTTTTTCTGATGGTTTCGCTGGTCAATGGCATGGCATGGATGACTTAACCAAATAGCAAGTTGTGGCTTATTATGCCTCGCTTTTTCTTTTTTTTCTGCTTTTCTCGTATTTCAAAAGATGTTTCTCCGCGAGAAGAAGCGCGGATTTCCCATATCGCCAATAATTCACTCATGCATTGATTTTAAGCAATGTCGATTGCCAAAAAATCTGTTTTGCCAATGCTGCAAACAATGCCGGAGTCCCTCGTTTCCTGACTCTCGGCGCAAGTATGTTGTCGTCCTGGTTTGCGTGCCCCAGAAAACGCCGGCAATACCGTGACTATCCTCGAGCCCTTCATGCCGATGGGCGCATTAATGATGTTCCGTCATCAGGAGGTATCATGTTGCGAGTTATTTCACCCCGCTTGACCGCTGCCGCCAGTGTCGTCCTTGCCGCTACGGCCCTCCTGCCTGGCTACGCCGATGCCGCCGTATATCTGAACGGCAGCAATACCACGACCTTTGACGTGACCCTGAAAATCATCGCCAATTGCACCATTGCGGCGGCCAATCTCGACTTTGGCCAAAGTCAGGGCGTACTGGCTACTGCCGTGAACGTCAATACGACCGTGAATGTCACCTGCACCAATACCACGCCGTACAACGTGGGCTTGACGGCGGGCACGGGCACGGGTTCAAGCGGCACCACGCGCTATCTGAGCGGCACGGGCGGCAACCTGGGGACGGTGCAATTCAACCTGTTCCAGACGGCCGGCAGCACCTTGTGGGGCGATACGCAGGGCACGAATACCGTCGGCGGCACCGGCAACGGCGCCTCGCAGCCGATCACGGTGTACGGCAACATTCCGCCGCAGGCGACGCCGGCGCCTGACACCTACAAGTCGACCATCACGGCCACCGTGTACTTTTAAGCCAGGCGCTGCGTGAACGCCGGTTCGATTTCGCTGCTGAAAAGCGTACTGGCGCTGCTGGCCTGCTGCGCCGCCGGCGCGAACGGCGCCAATTTGCAGATTTCGCCGGTGACGCTCAATTTGCGCGCCGCTCAGAATGCCGCGGGTATCAACTTGCAAAATCTCGGCGACCAGGCCATCTACGGGCAGGTGCGGGTGTTCGCCTGGGACCAGCGCGACGGCGAAGAAGTGCTGGCGCCGACGCAGGAGCTGGTGGCGAGTCCGCCGATCGTCGAAATCGCCGCCAACAGCCGGCAGACCATCCGCCTCGTGCGTGCCCAGGCTGGCCCTGTCGCGCAGGAAAAGACGTATCGCGTGCTCATCGATGAAATCAGCCGCGAGGATGATGCGGGTCGCAGCGGCGTCGATATCCGCCTGCGCTATTCGGTGCCCGTTTTCGTGCTGCCGGCCGCTGCGCCGGGCAAGGAAGTGCTCGACTGGCAAGTCTTCCGCGAGCGGGGCGAGTGGATGTTGCGTATCAAGAACAGCGGCAATGTCCATGCGCAGATCGGGGCGATGACGTTGACGAACCAGGCGGGCAAGGAGTTTGCCGTCAGCAAGGGGCTGTTTGGTTATGTCCTGGCCGAACGCATGCGCGTATGGCGCCTGCCCGTTGCCAGGGAGGCCGAACTGGATGGGCCGTTGAGTATTGCGGTCAATGTGAATGCGAAGGCGCTCATTGCCAAGAATTCGACACCTTGAACATGGCCGCCATGGCCGGTGCGACCGGCGTGAACCATGAAACGCGCGCTGGCGGCGTTGCTGTTGCTGGTCATGGCGCCGCTGGCCAGGGCCGATGGCGCGGCGGCCGTGACGGGTGCCGATCCGGGGCCGGCCAGCTTGCCCAGCGATCCGGCGGCGCCGAATGAACTGTATCTGGAGGTAAGTGTGAATGCTGTTTCAACCGGGCTGATCTTGCGTTTTACCCAGGTGGGCAAAACCTTGCGCAGCAGTGTGGCGAACTTGCAGCAGCTGGGGCTGGACCCGGCGCGCCTGCTCGCGCCCGGTCAGACCGAGGTGGCGCTCGATGCGGTTCCGGGACTCAGCTATGAATATGATGCGGCGCGCCAGAGCGTGTCGTTGCAGGTGACGGACGACTTGCGCGCGCCGTACCGCATCGACGCGCGTACTGCGCCGCAGACGCCGCCGTCGCGCGTCACGCCCGGCGCCGTGCTCAATTACGATGCCTATGCGGAACTGGGCCGGACACGGCGCGCCGCCATCTTCAACGACGTGCGCTATTTCAATGACAGCGGCGTGTTCAGCCATACCGGTACCGTGAACCTGGGGGCGGACCAGCGCAAGTACATGCGCTTCGACACCTTCTGGAGCCATGCCGACCCCGAGACCCTGCAAACGTGGCAAGTGGGCGACCTGATTTCCTCCTCGCTCAGCTGGAGCCGCGCCGTGCGCGTGGGCGGCGTGCAGTGGCGCAAGAACTTCCAGCTGCGCCCGGACCTGCTGACCTTTCCCGTCGCCTCCGTCGATGGCACGGCGCTCGTGCCTTCGTCGCTGAGCCTGTATGTGAATGGCGTGCAGCAATATGCTGCCAGCGTGCCCAGCGGTCCGTTTGTCCTGAACCAGGTGGCGGCATCAATGGCGCGGGACAAGCCACCCTCATCACGCGCGATGCCCTGGGGCGCAGCGTGACGACCGTGCTGCCCCTGTATGTCGATACGCGCATGCTGGCCAGCGGCTTGAGCGATTACTCGGTCGAGGCGGGCGCCGTGCGGCGCGACTATGGCCGCCGCCTGTTCGGCTACGAGCGGCAGCTCGTTGCCAGCGTGTCCGGACGCCATGGCGTCAGCGACAGCTTCACCATCGAAGGCCATGCGGAACTGGCGCCCGGCTTGTACCAGGCGGGAGCGGGCGCGCTGGTGCGGCTGGGTCAGGCGGGCGTGCTCAGCGGTTCGCTGTCGGCCAGCGCCGGCCGCAGCCGCGGTGCGCAGCTGGGTGCCGGGTACCAATATGTGGGGCCAGGCTTCAGCGTCGATGCGTACAGCGTGCGCGCCAGCGCCGGGTTTGGCGACCTCGCTTCGCGTGATGGCAGCCCCGTGGTGCGCGCGGCGGACCGCGTCACCGTGAGCCTGCCTTTGGCGGCTGGAAGCAGTATCAGCAGCAGTTATATCGGCTACCACACGCCCGGCGCACCGTCATCGAAGCTGGCCACCTTGGGCTATTCGGCGACCCTGTTTCACGGCCTGTTCCTGAACGCCAGCCTGTTCCAGGATTTGCGGCAACGCGAGAGGCGGGGCTTTTATGTCGGCGTGAGCATGGCCTTCGACAACAATCTGGCCATCAGCACGAGCGGCAGCCGGCAAAACGGCGAGAGCGGCCGCAGCGTCAGCGCGCAGCGCGCGGCGGACTTTGGCGGCGGTGTCGGCTGGAATGTGCAGGCTGGCACGGTAGGCCGCAATGCCTATCGGCAAGCGCAAGTGGAATACCTGGGCAATGACGGCCGCGTGAATGCGCGCACGCAAAGCGGCGGCATGGGCAATGCCTCCTCACTGGGCGCGGCCGGCGCGCTGGTGCTGATGGATGGGCATGTCGAGGCGGCGCGCCAGGTGGGCAACGGTTTTGCGCTGGTGTCCACTGGCGGTGTGGGCAATATTCCCGTGCTGCATGAAAACCGCCAGATCGGCGTGACGGACAGGGGCGGCTATCTGCTGGTGCCGAATTTGAATCCTTATGGCAATAACCAGATCAGC
Source organism: Janthinobacterium sp. GW456P (assembly GCF_002127655.1). Taxonomy (GTDB): domain Bacteria; phylum Pseudomonadota; class Gammaproteobacteria; order Burkholderiales; family Burkholderiaceae_D; genus Janthinobacterium. The sequence continues at coordinate 13,057 of NZ_NEHB01000010.1, read as the reverse complement.
ATCGCCACGGATGAGCTCGACGTTGACGCGCGCGTGCCCGTGACCAATATGAATGTCGTGCCGCAACAACTGGCTGGCGTGCTGGCCGCCTTTCCCGTCGAACGCTACAGCGCCGCCACCGTCATCGTGCACGGCGCCGACGGCAAACCGCTGGCCACGGGCTTGCCCGTGGTGCATGTGCAAAGCGGCAAGCAGACGGTCATGGGATTTGACGGCATGGTGTTCGTCGACGACCTGCGCGAGCAGAATCAGCTGCAAGTCGGTGAGGGCGACAGCGCGTGCACGGTCGGTTTTGCCTATGTGCGTCCTGCCGCGGGCGGCTTGCCCGTGATCGGGCCGCTGCGCTGCGCTGCCGCCGGCGCCGGGGGAGGCCGCTGATGCGCCGCCTGCTGCCATGCCTGACCCTGCTGCTGGGATGCGCCTGGGGCGGGGCGGCGCAGGCGGCCGATACCTGCACGGTGAGCATGACGAATATCGATTTCGGCGCCGTCAGCCCGATTTCCGGCAGCGATTACGTGGCGCAGGCAACGGGCACCTTCAGCTGCCTGTTTGCGTCGCTTAACCTGGGGCAGTTGCTCACGCCTAACGCGCAAGTGTGCATCTCGCTGGGGTTGGGCACGAATTCCACCTCGGCCCTGCCGCGCAAGCTGGGCAATGGCAGCAACCGCATGGAATACAACGTGTACGTGGACAATTCGTATGCCACGGCGAAGATATGGGGCGGCGCCGGCGTGGCGGGCGCACCGTCGACCTTCGGCATCATTTTGTCGGCCGGCTTGCTGGCCCCGCCCGGCACGTATTCCACCACCTTTACCGTGTATGCCAAGATCCCCGCTGGCACGGCCCTGGCCGCCGTGCCCACGGTCGCCAACGCCAATACCGTGTATACGTCGAGCTTTGCGGGCCAGGGCACGTACACCTACACCACGTATGGCCTCGTCAACCTGTTCGGCTGCACGGTCAGCAGCGGCAGCTTCGGTTTCACGGTGAATGCCACGGCTGTCAACGACTGCACCATCGCGGCCAGTCCGATGGCGTTTGCGAACGCTTCCATCCTGACGGGCAACTTGCGCAGCACCAGCACCTTGTCCGTGCGCTGCGTGAACAACAATGCGTACCAGATCGCCCTGAACGGCGGCAGCGTGGCGGCCAACGTGGCGAACCGGCAAATGAAAAACACTGTAACGACGGACAAGGTCAGCTACCTGCTGTCGTCCACGCTCGATGGCCCGCTCTGGGGCGATGGCACGTCAGGCACCAGCATGGTGACAGGCACGGGCACGGGCGCCAGCGTGCCGCTGACGATTTACGGCCGCGTGCCGGCGCAGGTGTCGCCGCGCCCCGGCGACTACAAGGACACGGTGACGGCAACGATCTATTTTTAGAACGTGACGGTGATGAGGCCGGTGTCCGATGGCGTCGCCTGCTGTTGCAGCAGCAGATAGGGCGTGTTGTGCTGGCAGCGCACCTGGGTGCTACCGCGCTGCGAGACGATGGTGCACGCTTCGTGGACGACGAAGGTGGCCTGGAACGATGCGGAGGAGACGGTGGCGGCGGAGGTGGTCTGGCAGAGGGAGAGGGCGAGCAACATTGTCAGGGAGGCAAATTTCAAAGGAGTCATCGTAAGCGTATCAGGTGAAAAACGGACGGGAAACAACATTCTCTGACGCCGTTTCGCACACCGGGACGGGAGAAGCTGGACTGAGCATGATTGTACTGGAGCAAGAAAAGTGTGAGTTTTCACGTATTTTCAAACCCTCTCCGGGGCAGGAGACGGCTTGCAAAGCGATAGTAACTAAGTTTCCGTGTGGCAACCGTAAGATGTTTTTTAATTGTTGTGTTGGATCAACGTGAGGAGACGGTCATGAAACATACCAACTTTAATAATTTGCCTTGCCCGATTGCGCGCAGCCTGGGCAAGGTGGGCGAATGGTGGAGCATCCTCATCCTGCGCGAAGCGTTTTATGGCAAGACGCGCTTCGACGAATTTGAAAAAAGCCTCAAGATCGCGCCCACCATTCTGACGCGCCGCCTGGCCGACCTGGTGGAAGGGGGCTTGATGACGCGCCGCCTGTATTGCGCCAAGCCGCCCCGCTACGACTATGTGCTGACCAAGTCCGGACGCGCCTTCAAGCCCGTCTTGCTGGCGTTTATCGCCTGGGGCAATGAAAACTTCGCGCCCGAAGGCGCCAGCCTCGTCATCGCCAGCCGCGACACGGGCCTGGCCGCCGACCCGGTGCTGGTCGACGCCACGACGGGCTTGCCCATCAATGATGAGTATTACGCGTTCGCGCCAGGGCCGGCCGCCAGCGACAGCATGCGCAGCATCATCCTCGATGCGGAAAAAAGCAGCGGCATCGCGCCCAAGCCGAAGGCGCCAGCCGCCAATCGCGGCTGGGTGGCGGAGGGGCATCTGGTCTGAGGCTGGGGGGCGGGCGCGCGCCAAGTTTGTCGCAAAGCAAGACGGACTGCACGGCATGGCGTTACTGTCGCACCATGCAACTCAAGTGCGGCGCAGACCCGGCTGTGCGGGCATGGCGCCATCCGTGATCCGATGTCCGTTAAAGGAGTACTGCGATGACCACATTGCCGCAACATCTACGCCGCGCCGCCAGCGTGCTGGCGCTGGCCGCCCTGCTGGGCGCCTGTTCCCATGGCCCGCATCACCCGGGCGGCCATGACGTCACCCTGACGGGCGCGCAGGAAGTGCCGGCCAATACCAGCATGGCCAGCGGCAGCAGCAATATCCGCGTCGGCCAAGACCGCAGCGTCAGCGGGGGCGTGCGCTACACGGGGATGGTGGCCACCGTCGCGCACATCCATGAAGCGCCCGCTGGCGCCAACGGCCCCGTCATCGTGCCGCTGGTGAAAACCGCCGAAGGCATGTTTGCCGTGCCGCCGAACACCATGCTGACGCCGCCCCAGTATGCGAGCTACCAGGCCGGCAACCTGTATGTCAACGTGCACAGCGCGGCCTACCCGGCCGGCGAGATCCGCGCCCAGCTCAAGCCATAGCCGGTCACCGGCGTTTTCTTCGAAACCTCCTTGGGCCGCGCGAGCGGCCTTTTTTTGCGCCAGGCGGCCGGCCAGTGCGGCGCGCTACAATGGCGCTGCATGCTGACCATCCTCGCCATCACCTGTCCCTTCTTCGCCCTGGTGCTGTGCGGCTATCTGGCCGTGCGGCGCACGCTGCTGCCGCTGGCCGCCATCGGCGGCTTGAACAGTTTTGTCCTGTACTTCGCGCTGCCGTGCATGCTGTACCGCTTCGGCGCCGCCACGCCCGTCGCGCAACTGCTCGACGCCAGCGTGTTCGGCGTCTATCTGCTGTGCGCCCTGATCATGGTGGGCGTCACTACGGCCATGACCCTGAGCCACCGCATCGACTGGAACAATGCCGCCTTCGGCGCGCTGGTGGCGGCATTCCCGAACACGGGTTTCATGGGCGTGCCCCTGCTATTGACCTTGCTCGGACCCCGTTCCTCGGGCCCCGTCATCGTCACCATCGTCGTCGACATGCTCGTTACCAGCTCGCTGTGCATCGCCCTGTCGCGCATCGGCAGCGGCGGCGCGCACGGCAGCCGCGCCGCCGTCGTCAACGCCATGAAGGGCATGGCGGGCAACCCGATGCCGTGGGCGATCGTGCTCGGTGCCCTGTCGTCGTGGCTGGAACTGGCCTTGCCCAAGCCTTTGACGCAGACGGTGGGCCTGCTGGCCGATGCCGCCTCTCCCGTTGCCCTGTTTACCATCGGCGCCGTGCTGGCCCGTTCGCAGATGAGCACGAGCGACCCGGCGCCGCTGGGAGAGTATGTGCCCGTGGCGCTGAAAAAACTGCTGCTGCATCCGCTGCTGGTGTGGGGCATCGGCCACGCGGCCATCGCGCTCGGCGCGCCGCTCGAGCCGTTCGCGCTGACGTGCATGGTGCTGGTGGCGTGCCTGCCCAGCGCCAGCAACGTCGCGCTGCTGTCCGAGCGCTTCGGGGCCAACACGGCGCGCATCGCCCGCATCATCCTGGTGTCGACGGCGCTGTCGTTCCTGACGTTTTCGGCGGCCGTCAGCTGGCTGGCTTGACGTTGGCGGCGATCAGCGCTCCCAGCGCTTGCGCCGCGCCGGCTTGGCGGTCGAGCGCCAGGCCGTGCGCCATGCTGGCCTGGTCGCCCATGCTGCGGTTCTGCCCCAGCTTCCATTTCCCTTCCAGGCGCGTGAGGGCGATCTCGATGCCGACGATGGCTTTCAGTTTTTTGTCGATATAGTCGGCCGGCGCATCGCCCACCTTCCACGGTGCGGCTTGATCCGCCTCATGGCGCGCCGTCAGCCGCTCCAGCAATCCCAGCAGCCATGCCGCATCATCGATGGCGCGCAGGGGGCCGTGCGCATGCACCACCGCGTAATTGAAGGTGGGCACTTCCTTGCCGCTGCGCTGCTTTTCCGCATACCAGGCGGGCGTAATGTAGGCGTGCGGCCCCTGGAAGATCACCATGCAGTCGTCATTTCCGCCTGCGGCGCGCCACAGCGGGTTGGCGCGCGCCACGTGGGCGCGCAGGATGCCGAACGGCGCCTCGGGCGTGGGCGCGGCGATCTCGAACGGCAGATGGTCGGCGCACAAGCCATCGGCGCCGTGGCGCACCAGCGCGCCCAGCGGGTGACTGTCAATCAGGCCATGCAGCACCTCGAGGCGCTCTTCGCGGAAGCTGGCGGGCATGTACATCAGGCGGCTCCTTCGACGACCACGTCGGCCGTCAGCGAATTGGCGATGTAGCAGCGTTCGTGCGCGTCGTGGTGCAGGGCGGCCAAGGCATCTGGCGTGGGCGGCGTTCCCGCGAAGGCGATGCGCGGACGCAGCACGATGCGCGTCATGGCCAGGCGGCCTTGTGCATTCTTGCCCAGTTCGCCGACGGCATCGTCGCGGTAATCGTCGATGACGTAGCCGCGCTGGGCTGCCAGCGACAGGAAGAACAGCATGTGGCAGCTCGACGTGGCGGCCACCAGCGCTTCTTCCGGATCGATATGTTCCGCCACCGACATGGGCAGCGGCACGGACAGGGGCGACGACGAGGCCGGTACCGAGAGGCCGCCGTCGAACTGCCATTCATGGCCGCGGCTGTAGCGCTGGCTGGCGAAATCCTGGCCGTCGCGCTGCCAGGCCACGGTGGCGAAAAACTGATGCATGCTTGCTCCGCAAAAGTAGAGGGATGCGCCATCTTAGCGCCAGTCTTGGCTATTTAAAACAGCCAATAAGTGCTATCTTTAAGCTACCAATTCAAGAGCCATACTATGCCAGCTTCCCACCTGCACCAGCTTATCGCCGCCTTGCCGCTGCAGCGCGGCGCCGGCGAACCGCTGTTCCGCCAGCTGTATGCGGCCATCAAGGCGGCCGTCCTCGATGGCCGCATGAGTCCCGGCATGCAGCTGCCGCCCACACGCGATTTTTGCCGCCTGCTGGCCGTGTCGCGCCAGACGGTGCTCAATGCGTATGCGCTGCTGACGGCCGAAGGCTACCTTGATGGCGCCGTGGGGCGCGGCACCTTTGTCAGCCGCGAGGTGCCGCTGCCTGTGCCGCCGGCAGCTAAGCCCGGCCTGCTGCGGCCCCTGTCGGCGCGCGGGCAGGGCGTGGTGGCGGCCATGCGCCAGGTGGCGTTCCACCGGGGTCCGTTGCGCGCCTTCCGCGTCGGCATGCCGCGCATCGACCATTTCCCGTTTGACGTGTGGAACCGCCTGGAAGCGCGGCGCTGGCGCCGGCCCGACCACCAGTTCGGCTACGGTGACCCGGCCGGCTACCTGCCGCTGCGCGAACTGCTGTGCGTGTACCTGAAAGCGTCGCGCGGCGTCCAGTGCACGCCGCAGCAGATCGTCATCACCTCCGGTTCGCAGCAGGCGCTGTTCATGCTGTCGACCATCCTGCTGGCGCCTGGCGACGCCGCCTGGATGGAGTCGCCCGGCTACCGGGGCGCCAGCGGCACGCTGCGCGCGGCTGGCGCGCGCGTCTTTCCCGTGCCTGTCGATGCGCAGGGGCTGGATGTGGCCTACGGCGTGGCGTACTGCCCGCAGGCGAAGCTGGCCTACGTGACACCGTCGCACCAGATGCCGCTGGGCATGAGCATGAGCTTGCCCCGCCGCCTGGCCTTGCTGGCCTGGGCCGCGCACAATAAAGCGTGGCTGGTGGAAGACGATTACGACAGCGAATACCGCTACTCGGGCGCGCCGCTGGCCTCGCTGCAAAGCCTGGACCGGGCCGGCTGCGTGGTCTACGTGGGCACCCTGTCGAAGGTGCTGTTTCCCGGCCTGCGCCTCGGTTACATGGTGGCGCCGCCCGCGCTGGCCGAGGCGCTGGTGCAGGCCAAGGCCGTGATGGACCGCCACACGGCCATCGTGCCGCAGATGGCGCTGGCCGACTTCATCGTCGAAGGCCACTTTGGCCGGCATATCCGCCGCACGCGCGACAGCAATGCCGAACGGCGCGATCTGCTGGTGCGCGGCTTGGCGCGCGAACTGGGCGATCAGCTCGCGTGCGGCCCGGCCGACAGCGGCCTGGAACTGTGCGCGTATTTCCGCGCCGGCCACGATGAAGAAACGGTTGCGCGCGCGGGCCTGGCGCGCGGCATCGAACTGCGTCCGCTGGGCCACTATGCCGATCCGGCGGCGGGGCCCGAGTGCGCCACGCCGCCCGGGCTGCTGCTGGGTTTTGCGGCGATTCCCCCGGCCGAGATGGCGCACGGCTTGCAGGAACTGGGACGCATCCTGCGCGGCCGATAAACTATACTGGCGGTTACCCGCACATCAAGAACCCGACCATGACCACCATCCGCTGCTCCTGGGCCAATCCGGCCAATCCCCGCTACCTTGCGTATCACGACACGGAATGGGGCGTGCCTTGCCACGACGAGCGCCGGCTGTTCGAGATGCTGAACCTGGAAGGCGCGCAGGCTGGCCTGAGCTGGGAAACCATCCTCAACAAACGCGACACCTACCGCGCCGCTTTTGACGACTGGGATGCGGAAAAGATCGCCGCGTATGGCCCGGACAAGGTGGCGCAGCTGCTGGCGGACCCCGGCATCGTGCGCAACCGCCTGAAGGTGGCGGCCGCCATCACGAATGCGCAAGCCTATTTGCGCCTGCGCGCGGAAGGCCAGATCCTGGACAGCTTTTTGTGGGCATATGTCGACGGCCAGCCCATCGTCAACAGCTGGCAGCCGGGCGCCTTTCCCGCCAAGACGGCCCTGTCCGACGCACTGTCGAAGGACTTGCTCAAGCGGGGCTTCAAGTTCGTCGGCTCGACCATCATCTACGCCTACATGCAGGGCATCGGCATGGTCAACGACCACGCGCCCGCCTGCTTTTGCCGCGCGGGGCGCTGATGCGCCGCGCCCTGGTCCTGCTCGACACGGATTTTGACGGCGCCCGCCTGCGCGCCGCCTGCGCCGCGCATGGCGGGCGCCGCCTGCATTACATCGCGCTGGCGCCGCGTCCCGTCGACGCCAGCCACCTGCCCGAGGAGTGGCGCGCACAGTGGCCGCCCTGCGTGCCGGGCCTGCACCGCATGGTGTCGCACGATGGCCTCGTCACGCTCGATGTGCTGATCGGCGAGCCCGATACCTGTCTGGCGCAATTGTCGGCGCGCGTCGATGAAGTGCACCTGGCCTGGGTGCCGGCGGCCACGCCGGTGCTGGCGCGCCTGATGGCCGATGGCGCGCGCCTGCAAGCCGTACACCTGGAAGAAGCGCAGCGCGCGGCGCTGCAACAGCATGGCTTTGTGTTTGACGAGAGCCGTTTGCGCGCCGTGTTTTGTGCGCGACGCGCAGAGTCCGTGAGCGCCGTGGCGCCCGAGCGGCGCGCCATCGTCATCGGCGCGGGCGTGGCCGGCGCGGCCGCCTGCGAACGGCTGGCCGCGCGCGGCTGGAAGGTGACCCTGGTCGAGCGCCACGCGCAGCCGGCCAGCGAAGCGTCGGGCAACCTGGCCGGCATCTTCATGCCACTGATGTCAAAGGACGACAATATCGCCACGCGCCTGGTGCGCGCCGCCTACCTGTACTCGCTGAACCGCTGGAAAGACCTGGGCGGCATCGGCGCCGCCATCGAGGGTGCGCAATGCGGCGTGCTGCATCTGGCGCGCGACGGCGCGCATGCGCAGGTGCAGCGGCAGATCGCCGCCAGCGGCCTGTATCCGCGCGCATTCGCCCGCTGGCTGGAAGCGCCCGAGGCGACCGCCATGCTGGGCGCGCCGGCGCCCGATGGCGCCTGGTGGTTCGAGCAGGGAGGCTGGGCGCGCCCAGCCTCCGTCTGCGCGGCCATGCTGGACGCCTGCGGCGCCTTGCTCACGCGGCGCTTTTCCAGCAGCGCCCTGCGCCTGGAACGTGGCGATGGCGAATGGCTGGTGCGCGAAGCGGACGGCGCCCTGATCGCGGCGGCACCCACCGTCATCCTGGCGGCGGGCACGGGCGCCGTGGATTTCGAACAGGCGGCCGGCTTGCCGCTCGACGCCGTGCGCGGCCAGGTCACGCATCTGGCCGAAGGCAGCTTGCCGTCGCTGCCGTTCGTCGTCTGCCGCGAAGCCTACATGACGCCGGCGCACCAGGGCGTCGTCTGCGTGGGCGCCAGCTACGACGCGGACGCGGACGCCAAGCTGCGCCCGTCTAGCCAGGAAGAAAATATCGCGAAGATCGCAGACATCCTGGACGTGGCCCCGTTCGAGGCGCCGCTGGCCGGGCGCACGGGCTTTCGCTGCATGGCAGCGGACCGCCTGCCGCTGGCGGGCGCCTTGCCCGACCCCGGCACACCGGGCCGCTGCGAGCGCCTGCGCGACGTGCCGCGCTGGCCTGGGCTGTTCGGCTTGCTCGGTTACGCCTCGCGCGGCCTGATCTGGGCGCCGCTGGCAGCCGAGCTGCTGGCTTGCCAGCTGGAGGGCGAGCCGCTGCCGCTGGAACGCCAGTTGGCCGAGGCGCTCGATCCTGCCCGCTTCCTGCTGCGAGAGCGCCGCCGCGCTGCCTGAGCCGCCAGCCCCTTGCCATTGTTGCGTCAAATCACGGACTTTGCGCGCGGCTGGCTGGCGTCCGCAGGCTGGCGGTATAATTTATCCTTGGCAATATTCAAGCTGCGGCCCCAAGGAGATATCCGGTGGAAGATCAACACAGCTCGCCCGAGCTATTCCTGTTCCTGGCGTCGACCGTGCACGACATGAAAAATTCGATCAGCGTCGTCAGCGGCACTTTGGAGTCGCTGCTGGCGGCCGAGCAGGCCAAGCCCTCACCGCAGGCCGACCCCGCCTACCTGCAGATGGCGCAGATGCTGTACCAGACCAAGCGCCTCAACGATAACCTGATCCAGCTGCTGGCCCTGTACAAGGAAGTGGGCAAGCCCGGCTACCCGTTCGACGTGCAGCCGCAACTGGTCAGCCAGGTGATCGACCAGGTGGTGGACCAGGAAAAGATTCTGCTGGCCTCGAAAGGCATCCATCTGCAGACGGCCTGCCCGCCGGAGCTGATCTGGATCCTCGACGAAGACCTGGTCATCGGCGTGCTCGCGCATGCCATCAACAATGCCATCCGCTACACGCGGGATACGATACGCCTGTCGGTGCGGGAGCACGACGATATGCTCGAGCTGCGCGTGGAAGACAATGGCGACGGCTATACGCAGGCCTTGCTCGACGCGGGCAGCGCGGCCATGGATGGCCTGGCCACCGGCGTGAATTTTTCCACCAACAGCACGGGCCTGGGCCTGTATTTTTCCAGCGAAGTGGCAAAGATGCACAAGCACCGGGGCAGCAGCGGCAGCATCGCCCTGGAAAATGGCGGCGCCCTGGGCGGCGGCTGTTTCATCCTGCGCCTGCCCTGAACGAGGATGCCATGACGACAGACAGCCACGCCACCGCCGCCGAAGCGGGCAGCACCGACTGGGCCGACAAACATTATCTGCTGGTCGACGACTTCATCGGCATCCGCATCCTGCTGCGCGAATCGCTGCGCAACCTGGGCGCGCGCCATATCGACCAGGCGGCCAGCGGCGGCGAAGCCATGAAGCTGCTGGCCAAGACGCGCTACGACGTGGTGCTGTGCGATTACAACCTGGGCGAAGGCAAGAATGGCCAGCAAGTGCTGGAAGAGACGCGCGTGCGCAACCTGACGGCGCCGTCGAGCGTGTGGCTGATGGTGTCGGCCGAGAAAAGCGTGGAATCGGTGATGGGCGCGGCCGAGCACCAGCCCGACGCCTATTTGATCAAACCGATCACGGAAGGCGTGCTGCTGACACGCTTGAACCGCGTGTGGCACAAGAAGCAGGTGTTCCGTGAAATCGACCAGGCCTGCATGGAAAAGGATTATCTGCGCGCGGCCAAGTTGTGCGATGCGCAGATCGAAGTCAACAAGCTGCACGAGCTGGAATTGCTGCGCATGAAGGCGTCGTTGCTGCTGAAAAGCGGCGAGCCGGAAAAGGCCCGCGCCGTGTACGAAAAAGTGCTGGCCGAGCGCGATTACAGCTGGGCCAGGGCAGGCCTGGGCAAGATCCGCATGAATAACGGCGAACACGAGGCGGCGCGCCAGATCTTCCAGGGCGTGATCGTCGAGAACAAGTACTACATCGACGCCTACGACCAGATGGCGGTCGCCTACCAGCTGATGGGCCAGCACGAGGAAGCGTGCGGCGTGCTGGAAAAGGCGGCGCGCCTGTCGCCCAATTCCGTGCCGCGCCAGCGCAATCTGGGGCTGGCGGCGCTAAAAATCGGCAATGTCAGCATGGCGGAAAAGGCTTTTCGCAAGTGTATTGCCATCGGCGAGTTTTCCGTCATGAAGACGCCGGACGCCTACCTGGGACTGGCGCGCGTGTGCGGCCTGAAGAAGGATGCCAAGGAGGCGCTGCAATGGCTGCTGCTGGCGCAGCGCGAATTCTCGCCTGAGCAGATCGGCTTGCGCGCGAAGATCACGGAAGGCATGGTGCACCACGAAACGGGCGATTACCGGCGCGCGCGCAAGTGCGGCGACGAACTCGAAGCCATGCTGGCAGAAGACCCGGCGCGGCCCGAGAAAAGCATCTGCATGGAGCTGGCGACCCTGCTGTTCGCCGTCGGCGTCAAGGATGCGCCGGCCGGCCTGCTGTGTTATGTGGTGAAGAACAACCACGACAACCAGGTGGTGCAGGACGAAGTACAGAAAATCTTCGACAAGGCGAAGATGGGCGACGAAGGCACGAGCCTGATCATCGCCTCGCGCAAGGAAGCGTCGGACTTGATGAACAAGGGCGTGCTGCTGTGGAAGACGGACAAGCTCAACGAAGCGGTCGCCTGGATGCGCGCGGCGCGTGAAAAACTGCCGAACAACTTGCGCATCCTGTTCAATTCCGCGCAGATCATCGTATCGTTCCTGGAGCAGCGCGGCTACCAGGCGGACTTGGCGGCCGAGGCGATGGACGTGTTGTTGTATGTAGACAAAATTGCCCCAGGCCAGCAGCGCTTTGCGCAATTGATGGAGCAACTGGTGCAATTGACGCCCCCGCCCGGGCCGGAAGAGGCTGTCGTAATACCGGAAAAAGCGCCGCCAGCGCCGGAAAAAGGGGGAAAAGCCGTGCGGGAGCGTGCCGGATGATAAACTAGGGGCCAGCGTGGGTTCGCCTGCGCTTGAGTTGCTCTACAACAATAAGGAAGAAACTATGCGTGATGTGGTCAATGAAGTATACAAAAAAATGAAAGTCGGCGCCGTTGCCTGGGTACGTCCGGTGGCCGCCAAGGGAGACACGCTGGAAACATTCCAGTCTTCGTACGAGCACGCCAAGGCGCTGGCCGACGAAGGCCTGATCACGATCGGTGACGTAAAACGCCAGGCCGACAATCAGATCGAGGCGATCCGCATTCATCGTATCGCCTGATCATATCGCCAGCTTGACGTGCTAGGCCTTGCCTGGCGCTTTCGACTTGGGTGCCGCGCGTTTTGCCGGCGCCTTGCGCAGCGGGGCCTTGGCCTTGGCTGCCGTACTTGCTTCTGCCGGCTTGGCGGACTTGCTGGCCGCTGGCTTGGCCGCCGCTCCAGCCGCTCCACCGCCAAAACTGGCCGCATCGGGCGACATGGCTGTCGACACGGCCTGCTTGAACTGATCTTGTAACAAATTCCACCAGGCACTTGGATTGGCCAGCTGGGCTGCCGCCTGGCTGCCGGCATCGTTGGGCGCCGCCGCAGCGGGTTCCGGCGCCGGTGCGGGCGCCGGTTTCGGTTCCGGCGCTGCGGGTGCCGCTTGCTGGAAAAACGCGGAAGCGTAGGGCACCGATTCAAACACGGATTTCTCGCTGGCGCCGGGCTGGGTGATGGCCGCAGCCAGGGACGCGCCCATCGATTTCAGGGTGGCGATGGTGCCGCGCTGCACTTCCAGTGCCTGGATACTGCCGCGCAGCATGCTGGTGTTGAGATTCAGCCAGGCTTCGACGGCTTTCAGGTCGTTGATTTTCTTGTCTAGCTCTTCCACCGACATGGTGGGCGCCGTGATGCCGGGCACGCCCATGCCGGGCACGCTCATGCTGCCCCACAGGTTTTTGACGAAGTCGAGGGTGTCGGTCACAACTGCTGCGCCCGGCATTTGGGGCATTTGCGGGTTTGCCATGCGAAATCTCCTGGTAGGTGGATGTGCCTAGCGTAGCAGATATCAGCGTGCAACTGACGCAGAGCCGCCAACATTTTCTTACATAAAACAGCGGGAGTTGAGCACGGGCAAGAAGCAGGAAGTAGGGGGAAGGCGTTACACTACGGCCTATGATGCCTGACTCCTTCTTTTCGCCACCGCGCCGCCGCACCGTCATTTTTGTCGCGGTCATCGGCGCACTGCATTACGTGGCGCTGGAATGGCTCACCTCGCATGCCAGCATGGTGCCGCTGGGGCAGGATCATGCGCAGGTGGTGAGCATGGCATTGATCGCCGAGCCGCCCAAACCGGTGCCGCTGGCGCCGCCTCCGCCGCCGAAGCTGCGGCCCTTGCCCGAGCCCCGCTTGCCGCCGCCACCGCCGCCGACGGAATTGCCGTCGAGCGAGTCGGCCCAGTTGACGGCGCCTGCCAGCGACGCGCCGGAAGGCCCGGTGACGCCCGC
>NZ_NEHB01000001.1:414910-544740 GCF_002127655.1 Janthinobacterium sp. GW456P | reverse complement strand
AGCGGCGGCCGCCACCGCGTCGACTCCCCCCGCCAAACCGCCGCCGGCCACCGCCGCGCCCGCCGCCACCGAACATGCGGCCCTGCCGCCGCCCTCCTCGGCCGCGCAAAAACTGTACACGGCCGCGCGCGCCGACATCCTGCAAGTGCGCGTGTTGCTGAAAAACGGCCGCACGCAGTCGTCGGTCGGCTCGGGTTTCTTGATCGGCACGGGCGACCTGGTGGTGAGCAACTATCACGTGGTATCCCAGTTCGCGCTCGACCCGGACACCTATGTGGGCGAATGGGTCGACACCAGCGGCCAGCGCGGCAATGTGGAATTGCTGGCCGTCGACGTGCTGCACGACCTGGCCGTGCTGCGCGTGAACCGCCACGGCACGGGCTTTTTCAAGATGCCCGAAGCGCTGGCACCGCTGACCCAGGGCCAGTACCTGTATTCGATGGGCAACCCGCTGGATCTGGGCTTCGCCATTTCGGAAGGCTCGTACAATGGCGTCGTCACGCGCAGCTTCTATGACCAGCTGATGTTTACGGGACCGATCAATTCCGGCATGAGCGGCGGCCCCAGCGTCACGGCGAATGGCGACGTCGCGGGCGTGAACGTGTCGAAACGCCTCGACGGCGAACTCGTCAGTTTTCTCGTGCCGGCCCGCTATGCGCAGCAATTGCTGGCCAAGGTGGCCCTGCAAGGCAAGCCGCCGAAGGACTTCAAGCCGCTGGTGACGGCGCAACTGCTGGCGCACCAGGAAGTGATGCTGGCGCGCCTGCTCGACACGCCGCTGAGCCTGAAAGCCATGGGCCCGTACCGCGTGCCCGTGCGCGAATCCGACCAGATGCGCTGCTGGGGCCGCTCCAACGTCAAGTCCGACAAGCCCTATATGCTCGACAACACCAGCTGCGCCATGGAATCGGCCATCTTCATTTCCGGCGCCCTGCAGACGGGACAAGTGTCGATGCGCCACGAATTCTTGCGCAGCAGCGAACTGGGCCCGCTGCGCTTTTCCGAGCTGGCCAGCGCCTCGTTCAAGAATGAAAGTTTCGGCAGCTACAAGAGCGTGAATCTGACGGGCCCGCAATGCACGGAACAGTTCGTCAAAAACAAGACCCTGCCCCTGCGCGCCGTGCTGTGCGTGCGCGCCTACCGCAAGTTTACGGGCCTGTACGACTTTGCCCTGCTGGCCGCCAGCACCGATGAGCCACTGATGAGCCTGCAAAGCCGCATCGACGCGCGCGGCGTGTCCTACGCCAACGGCATGCGCGTCACGCGCACCTTCCTCGAAGCGCTGTCGCGGGAAAGCGGCCACAAGCCATGAAGCCGCCCTATTACCTTGAAATCCTCGCCGACAATGGCGAGGTGCAGCGGCGCCAGCGGATGGAATCCCTGCCGATCCGCATCGGCCGCGGCTATGACAACGACTTCATCCTCGACGATCCGCATACGGCGGCCGAGCACGCCATTGTCGAGGACGATGGCGCAGGCGGCCTGCTGCTGCGCGACCTGGGCAGCCAGAATGGCGTGATCCACCGGGGACAGCGGCAACTGCAAGTGGCCTTGAACGGCAACAGCATCGTGCGCCTGGGCCACACGCGCCTGCGCGTGCGCGCCAGCGACCATCCGGTGGCGCCCGAACTGGGCGACACGACCAGGCACGACTGGGAAGGATTGCGCCCGGCCGTCGCCGGCCTGGCCATGATCGGCGCTTCGGCCGCCTTCAGCAACTGGTTGAGTGATGCCGATGCCTTCGATCCGATTTCCTACCTGATGCTCATCGCCACCGCGCTGGCCGGCGGCCTCGTGTGGTCGTCGGTCTGGGCCGTGGCAAACCGCCTGTTCGGCCATGTGGCGCGCTTCGGCCGCCACCTGTTCATCATCGGCTGCGGCTTGCTGGCCATGGAAGTGTGGGAGCTGGGCAGCAAGGTGGCGGCGTATGCGTTCTCGCTGGAAGCGCTGACGCGCTACGGACGGCATATGTTCATCGTCATCGTCTGCGCCATGATCTACTACCATTTGTGCACGATCAAGCCGCAGCATCCGCGCCGCTTCGGCCTCGTCGCCGTCGTGCTGGCCATCCTTGGCTCAACCCTGATTTTGCTGAGCAACCTGCAGATCAGCGGCCGCCTGGCCGACGAGGCGTACATGTCGGCGATCTACCCGCCGGCCTTGCGCCTGAGCCCGGATCACACGACGGATGCCTTCTTCCACGACGCGGCCCGCCTGCAGCGCGCCGTCGACGCCGAACGGGGCAAGGCGGCCAAGGGCGCCGACGAAGACGAAGACAGCGGCGATTGACGATGCAAGCGCCGCCATGCAAAAAGCCCGCCGTGTCCTGACAGACCGGCGGGCTTTTTATTATTGCTTAATACTTGCGCTTAAAATTTTGCTTCCTGCTTGCGGCGCGCCGTAAAGCCCAGCAAGCCCAGGCCGACCAGCAGCATGGCGTAGGTGGTTGGCTCAGGGACGGCCGAGATCAAGCCATCCTTGGCGCCGAAGCTGACGAAATTGTTGTTGCCCGCCTTGAACTGCGCTTGCTGGCCGCCATCGCAGCAACCTTCCAGGCCGTAGATGCTCAGGGTATGGTTACCCGCCGACAAGGCGCTCGAACCGCTGAGGAACTGGCTGCCATTGTTGTAGTTGCCTGCCCACCACATGTCATTGCTCTTGAAGTCCAGCGCCACGCCGTCGAGGAACAGGGCGCCGCCCTTGCCGAAGTCGACGCCGCTGCGGAAGCTCCAGGCGCCCGCATCGGCCGCGCTGACGCCAAAGTTGATCACCGATTTGAAAGCGATGTTCGAGCCGCTGCCGAACAGGCCGCTGTTGTTGACGTTGTCGTAGCTGGCAATCGTCGTCGAGCCATAGCCGGCGCCTGGCGTGGCCACGGCGGCGTTCACCACGGACTGGTAAGCGGCGGCGGAAGCTTGCGCGCCAGCGTTCGAGTAAGCGGTAGAGAGAGTGATGGTGCTGGCGTTCGCGTGGGCAAACACACCGACAGCGATCAGGGACAGGGCGATTTTAGGCAAGTTTTTCATAATGGTATCCAGTAAGTAAGTATTCAGTGGGCGCGGCAAAGAGCGCTGGAGCTGAATACACGCTGCATTGAGGCGTGTCGGCAAAGCGCTAGGGATTGCGGGAATGAGCGGTCGGGGGCGTGAACTTCCGCTAACAGCGCGGACTTGCGGCGTGCCATGGCGGCACTGCAAGCGTCCTGGGAAGGGTTCGGGTTCCCGGAACAAGGCCAGACAATTGACGGGTCAGGTAAGACGTTGAGGCTATTCTAGCGTAAATTCCCTAGAAGAAAAGTATTTTTCTTTTAACCATGAAAGATATTTTTCTAACAAGAAGCTGCTCAATGGCAGAAAAACAGCCTGTTCTACTCTGGCGCGGGGGCCAAGCGCGTTGCGCGGCGTGTCGCGGCGGCACCACAGACCAGTCCGCCAATGTCGCATCGCGCGCATTTCTTTTCGCATGGCGCTGCACCACGGGGCGAAACAGCATGGCAAAATGTAGTCACGCTGCTATCTGTCCGATGAGGGAGAAAGAGGAATGGTCGACCTGGAAGAACTACGCTATCTGGCACTGTCGTTTCCCGACGCCACCGAGGAAGAACACCACGACCGTCCGGCCTTCCGCGTGGGCGGGAAGATCTTTGCCACCCTGCCCGATGACGAGCACATCAACGTACTGCTCGATGCGGAAGCGGCGCATATCGCCACCGTCATCACGCCGTCCGGCTGCGAAAAACTCTGGTGGGGCGAACGCCTGGCCGGCATCACAGTGTGCCTGGCGGACGCGGAGCTGGACATGCTGGCCGCCGCCCTGACGGCCGCCTGGCGGCGCAAGGCGCCCAGCGACCTGGCCAAGACCATCGCCCCGACCGGGTAGCTACATCGGCCAATTGCGCAGCAGCAAGCCCACCATTTGCTGCAATTGTTCGCGCGAGACACCGGCCGCCGCCTGGATGGCCATGCCCTGCGACAGGGTCACGACAAAGCGCGCCTGCTGCTCCGGGCAAGAATCGGGCGGCAAATCCCCCTCTTCCTTGGCGCGCCGCAAACGGTCGCGCAATTTGATTTCACCGCGCAGCCGGCGCGCGAACAATTCATCGCGGATCGGCAAGGCATCGTCGCTGCAGGCGAGCGCCGCATTGACACCCATGCAGCCGTGCGGGCCGTCCGGCATGGTTTGCGCGTCAACATACTGCGTCAGCAAGGCTTCCACCACCTGGCGCGCCGTCGGCTGTTCCAGGGCCGCATCGAAAAACCGCATGCGCGTATCGCTGTAGCGCTCGAGCGCCTTGTGAAACAGCTGCTCCTTGTTGCCGAAGACGGCATACAGGCTGGGCCGGTTCATGCCCATGGCCTTCGTCAGTTCCGGCAAGGAACTGCCTTCGTAACCTTTTTCCCAAAACACTTTCATCGCGCAATCGAGCGCCTCGTCCGCGTCGAAGGTGCGCGGCCGCCCCGTTTTCGCCTTGCCCACTTCCTCTTTTTTATCTTGTTTCATACCGTTCGGTAAAAAATTATTGACAACACTGTCCGCCTGCCCTGATTATATACCGACCGGTTAAAAACCTCCCGGCTTTTCAGGAACCCTATGCACACACCTTCCAACACCTCTGGCGACGATACCACCGTGGCGCCGTGGCTGGCGGTATTATCCGTCGGCATCGGCGCCTTCGCCCTCGTCACCACCGAATTCCTGCCCGTCGGCCTGCTGCCCGCGATGGCCGCCGAACTGGCCATCAGCAAGGGCCAGGCGGGACTGATGATCACCACGCCCGGCATCGTTGCCGCGTTTGCCGCCATCTTCGTCACCGTCGGCTCGGGCCGACTGGACCGCCGCATCGTGCTGCTGGCGCTCACCGCCCTGCTGGTCGCCTCGAACCTGCTGGTGGCGCTGGCGCCGTCGTATGGCTGGATCTTGCTGGGGCGCGCCATGCTGGGCGTGGGCGTGGGCGGTTTCTGGGCCATTGGCAGCGCCATCGGCCCGCGCCTGGTGGCGCCGCAGCATGCGTCGCGCGCCATGTCCATCATCTTCGCCGGCGTCTCGCTGGGCACGGTGGCGGGCGTGCCGGCCGGCGCGCTGGTGGGCGAACTGGTGGGCTGGCGGATCGCCTTCGGCGCGGCCAGCGCCATTGCCGTGCTGGTCTTCATCGGCCAGCTATTGCTGCTGCCCAAGCTGCCGCCGACACAAGCCATCCGCCTGCGCCAGCTGCCGATGATTTTCGGCATCCGCAAGGCCAGGCTGGGCCTGATCGCCACGGCCATGCTGTTCACGGGCCAGTTCGCCGCCTACACGTATATCGCGCCCTTCCTCACGCAGATTTCGCACCTGGCGGCCGGCACGGTCAGCGCCATGCTGCTCGTCTACGGCGCTGCCGGCTTCATCGGCAACCTCGCGGGCGGCTGGGCGGCAGGCCGCCACGAACGGGCCGCGCTGATGGCGACGGGCGCCGTGCTGGGCCTGTCCACCTTGGCCATGGCCGCATTCGGCAGCCATTCGGTGACGGCCATGCTGCTGGTGGCTGTATGGGGTTTCGGTTTCGGCGCCATGCCGATCGCCGTGCAGACGTGGATGTTCAAGGCGGCGCCGGAGCTGATGGAAGGCAGCAGCGCGCTGTTCGTTGCGATTGTGCAAGTGTCGCTGGCGTCGGGCGCCCTGCTCGGCGGCATGGCCGTCGACCGGCTGGGCGTGTCGAGCGCGATGGTGGTGGGCGGCCTGTTCGCCCTCGGCTGCGCCCTGACGATCGCGCTGTTCGGCAAGCCGCAGGCCAGCGCCAAGGCTGGCGCGGCCTGCACCGCATCGTAGGAATCAGATGCGGCCGCGCCGGAATTCGCCGAGGAATTTCATCACTTCGGCCGGCGTCATCAGCACGTCCGCATCGCCGTGATAGGCATACAGGAAAGGCGTGCCGCCCAGGCGGTCCGTCAGCTTGGCAAACAGTAAAAAGCGGCTGCCCAGCGGATAGCGCCGCAGGTCCACCAGGCGGCGCGAGCACTGCACGGCCAGTTCGGGAGAGAAGGCCTGGCCCGGCACGGGGCGGATTTCCACGCGGCCATGAATCGCGCGCGATTCGACGGCAACGTGCCGGTATGCATAAGTATCACGGGCCATGCCGCCACCTTGAATGAAATAAAGGCGCCATCTTAAGCGAAGACGGCGCCGGCCGTGTTACCGCGGCACGATGCGCAGCAGGCGGCCGTTGTCTTCATCGGTCAGCGCATACAGGTAGCCATCCGGCCCCTGGCGCACGTCGCGCACGCGCGCGCCGATGTCCAGGCGGTCCTGGCCCGTCACCTTGCCGTTCGCATCGACGGCGATGCGGCGGATGTCCTTTGCCGCCAGGCCGCCGCTGAAAATGCTGCCGCGCCAGGCGGCGATCTTGTCACCCGTGTAGACGGCCAGCCCCGACGGCGCCGGCGACGGCACCCAGGCCACGCTCGGATTGAGCATGCCGGCCACTTCATGCTTGCCGACCGGTTCATGCGTCTTGTAGTCGGCGCCATAGCTTTGCAAGGGCCAGCCATAGTTGCCGCCCGCCACCACCAGGTTCAGCTCGTCGCCGCCGTACGGACCGTGTTCCGTGGCCCACACGCGGCCGGAAACAGGGTCGAGCGCCAGGCCCTGCACGTTGCGGTGGCCATACGACCAGATTTCCGGCAAGGCCCCCTTGGCCGCCAGCGGATTGCCGGGCGCCGGTTTGCCCTCTTCCGTCAGGCGCAGGATGGAGCCCTGGTGCGTGGCCAGGTTTTGCGCCTGCTCGCGCGCCAGGCGGTCGCCGATGCGCAGCGGCGGATTGCCGCCATCGGCCACGCTCATCAGCAAAGTGCCATCCGGCAGCCACAGCAGGCGCGAACCGAAATGCTGGCCGCCGCTCTTGTCGGTGGCGACCTTGAACAGGGTCTCGATGCCCGTCACCTTCTTGCCGTCGAACACGCCACGCACGAGGGTCGTGCGATTGGCATCATTCGTGCCCGTCGACACCGTCATGTAGACGCGCGGGTTCGGCTTGCCCGCATCCTGCGGATGCAGCACGATATCGAGCAGGCCGCCCTGCCCGCCCGTAAACACCTTGGGCATGCCTTCCAGCACCACGTCCTCGAATGTCTTGCCAGTGAGCAGATGCAAGGTCCCCTGCTTGCTGGTGACGAGCGCGCGGCCCTCGCCCAGCCAGGCGATGCCCCACGGCTGGCGCACGCCCTGCGCGACGGTCTCGGCCTTCCAGCCCTGTTTGGCGGCGGGCGGCTCGCCCGTGGCTTGCAGTTCGGCCCAGGCCGCTGGCGCGGCAGTCAATGCCAGTGCAAGCGCGATGCCGGTACGGCGTAACTGGAACATGGCTACTCCTGTCGTTAATCGATCAATGGTTGGCGTCTCAGGCGCGCAGCAGCAGGGCGACGGCTTCTGCCGCGATGCCCTCTTCCCGCCCAAGGTAGCCGAGTTTTTCATTCGTCTTGGCCTTGATGTTGACCTGGCCCACGGTCACACCCAGGTCTTCGGCCACGTTGGCACACATGGCGGCGATATGCGGCGCCATCTTCGGGCGCTGGGCGATGATGGTGGCGTCGATATTGCCGATGATATAACCGGTGGCTTGCACGCGGCGCACGGCTTCGCGCAGCAGGGTGCGCGAATCGGCGCCCTTGAATTGCGCGTCCGTGTCGGGGAAGTGGCGGCCGATGTCGCCCAGCGCGGCCGCGCCGAAGAGCGCGTCCGTAATCGCGTGCAGCAGCACGTCCGCGTCGGAATGGCCGAGCAAACCCAGGTGATGCGGGATTTTCACGCCGCCGATGATCAGGTCGCGGTGCTCCACCAGCGCGTGGCAGTCATAGCCCTGGCCGATGCGAAATGGGAGTGCGGGAGTCGTTGTGTGCATGCAGGTCTTTCTGGAGTCAAGGATGGGCCAAATACAGCTCGGCCGTGTGGATGTCGCGCGGCAGGGTCACCTTCAGGTTGCGCGGATGGCCCTCGACCAGTTTCGGCGCCAGGCCCAGCGCTTCGACGGCGGAAGCGTCGTCGGTGATCGCTTGCGGATCGGGCGCTTCGGACAAGGCCCGGTACAGCAAGGCATAGCTGAACATTTGCGGCGTTTGCGCCAGCCAAAGATGATCGCGCGGCACCGTCTGCGCCGACACGGCGCCCGGCGCCGCCCGCTTGACGGTGTCGACCACGGGCAAGGCCAGCAAGCCGCCGGCCGGGTGGTCGCCGACTTCGGTAATGAGTTTTTCGATCAGCGCCGGCGTCAGGCCGGGACGGGCCGCGTCGTGCACCAGCACCTGGTCGTGGGCATCGATGCTGCCGTGCATGGCGTGCAAGCCATTGAGGATGCTTTCCATGCGCGTGGCGCCGCCGCAGCGCAGCACAGTCACGCCCTGCTCCGGCACAATCGTGTCGATCACGCCGTCGTCGGCACTGACGACGACATAGGTATGCGCGATCAGGGGGCTTGCGAGAAAGGCGTCGAGCGCATAGCGCAGCATGGGCTTGCCGGCGATGGCTAAATACTGCTTGGGACTGCCCGCCTCCATGCGCGCGCCCACGCCGGCGGCGGGGATCAGGGCAAAATAACGGGGGCGATTCGGTGCTGCTGTCATGCCATTCCTTGTCTGGTCACTGCTGGGCGGGCTGGGCCTTGCCCGCCAGGATATTCTGGATCTCGCCCTTGCACGCCTTGCCCAGGCGCGCATATTCTTGCGGCGAATCGATGGCGGCCTGCAAGATTTCCACCTTGCGCATTTCGGCCTTGATATACGGCAACCAGCCCGTGTCGATTTCGCGCGCCAGCGCCGCCTTGGCCGTGCCGCTGGGCGCATACAGGGGGCGCGCCTCGAAGCGCCTGGCCAGCGCCGCGCGCACGGTCTTTTCCACGCGCGGCAAATGCTCCATATAGGTTTTCATGTGCCGCAGCTCGTGCGCGAGTATCTCATCATACGCGCACGTGCCGGGGGCAAACTCGCGGCCGATATAGATCACCACGGGCGCATACGTCAGGCTCACGGTAATCTGCGGCGCCACGCATTCGTAGCCGCTGGCCGGGTCTTGCAGCATGGGGCCGGCCAGGGCGATGGCCACGCGCGAATCCGTCTTGGTCAAGCCCAGCACCCAGGTGTTGGCGCGCGCCGTGCCCTTCATCACCGTCAGGGCCTTGTATGGCAGATGCGTGTCGATTGAATAGCCATTCTGCTGCACCGTCAGCACCGACACCGTCTTGCTGATCGTGTCTTCGCAGCGCACCTGGAACGGCGTGCGCCCCTGCGCCTGCGCGTCCAGGGCGCCGCCGGCCAGCAGCAGGAGGAGAGCCGCGCGCATGTGCGGAATCAGGCAGGCTGCCAGGCGCCGCTGGTAATCTTGTCGAGCCAGAAGATGCCGATGACGGTTTTTACGTCCGTGATCGTGCCATCCCTGACCCAGTCGAGCAGCTGCGGCACGGTGGCCGTAAACGTTTCGAGGAATTCGCCCTCGTCGAGCTGGCGTTCGCCGGCCACGAGTCCGCGCGCCAGAAACAGTTCCAGGTGTTCATCGGAATAGGCGATGGCGTTATGGATGGTGGAGACGAATTGCCAGTCGCTGGCCGTGTAGCCTGTTTCTTCCAGCAACTCGCGCTGGGCGCACGCCAGGTGCGACTCGCCCGCGTCGATCTTGCCGGCCGGGAATTCGATGAAGACCCGGTCCAGCGGATAGCGGTACTGGCGTTCCATCAGCACCGTGCCATCGTCGAGCAGCGGCAGGATGACGACGGCGCCCGGATGCAAAACGAACTCGCGCGCCGTGATCTTGCCATCCGGCAGTGCAACACGGTCGCGCTGCACGCGCAGGAAGCCGCCCTGGTAGACGAGCTCGCCGTCCACCTTGGTTTCAATCAGATTCGTATCCATGGGATTCCTTTATTCAATAAAAAAACGGCGCCAGAGGCGCCGCTTTCGGTCGTTGTTGCTAACGGCGTTTGCGCAGGTAGCGTCCGACAAAGCCTGGGAAAGCCAGCACCAGGAACAGGCAGCCGGTGATGGCATAGAACTCCCACGTCTGCGGGAAGCCGTTGCCGATGCGCGCTTCGAGCGCGAACGCCACGGCGCCGACGATGAAGTACAGAATCACCATCTCCAGCAGGCGCAGCGCCAGCGGCTTGCGCCAGCCCTGCTCCGCTGCCGCGGCCTTTTTCAAGGGCACGGCGGCAAACAGTTTCTCGTTCAGGAAAGGCAGGTTGGCGCCCAGGATGCCCAGGGCGATCACCAGCCAGCTCGAGACGGTGACATCCATCGGTCAGGACGCCAGGGTCTTGGTGATGGCGGTCGCGCAAGCAGCCAGGATGCTGTTAGGCATCACACCGAGCGCCAGGACGAACACGCCGTTCAGGGCCAGCACCACGCGCATGTCGCCATGCACCACCAGCGCGTTGGAATCCGCCGGCTCGTCGAACCACATCATTTTGACGACGCGCAAGTAGTAGAAGGCGCCGATCAGCGAGAACAGCACGGCGGCAATCGTCAGCCACAGCTGGCCCGTCGCCAGCACGGAAGCGAGCACCGAGTACTTGGCCATGAAGCCCATCAGTGGCGGCACGCCGGCCAGCGAGAACATGAACAGGGTCATCACCAGCGCGAAGATCGGGCTGCGTTTGCCCAGGCCCTTGAAGTCGGCCAGTTCGTCTGCTTCAAAACCATTACGTGCCAACAACATGATCACGCCAAAGGTACCCAGCGTGGTGAACACGTAGGTGATGACGTAGTACATCGAGGCGCCGTAGGCGGTGGCTGCGCCGGCCGCGTTCAGCGTGTTGTTCGGTGCGTCGACGGTACCGGACAGCAAGCCCAGCAGCACGAAGCCCATTTGCGCGATGGTCGAGTACGCCAGCATGCGCTTCAGATTCGTTTGCGCGATGGCGGTGAAGTTACCGATCGCCAGCGACATCACGGCCAGCACCAGCAGCATTTGCTGCCAGTCATGCGCCATCGGCAGCAAGCCTTCGGCCAGCAAGCGCAAGGTGATGGCGAAGGCGGCCAGTTTCGGCGCCGCGCCCAGCAGCAGGGTCACGGCCGTCGGCGAACCTTGATACACGTCAGGCACCCACATATGGAATGGCACGACGCCCAGTTTGAAGGCCAGGCCGGCAATCAGGAACACCAGGCCGAAGACCATGATGGTGCCGTTGGTCTTGCCATTTTCCAGCGCCACGCGCAGTTCGCCCAGGTCCAGCGTGCCGGAGGCGCCGTACAGCATCGAGATACCGTACAACATGAAACCGGAAGCCAGCGCGCCCAGGATGAAGTATTTCATGGCCGCTTCCGTGGCCTTGGCATTGTCACGGCGCAGAGCGATCAGCGCGTACAGCGACAGCGACATCAGTTCCAGACCCAGGTAGATGATCAGGAAGTTGTTGGCCGAGATCATGATCATCTGGCCCAGCAGTGCAAACAGGGCCAGCACATAGAACTCGCCGCCCAGGTTGCCCGACAGCATGCTGCGGTCGGTGGCGTAGGCACGCGAGTAGATCAGGGTCAGCGCCACGGCACCGTACGAGAACAGTTTCAGCAGCTGCGACATCGGGTCCGACACGAACATGTTATGGAACGTGTAGACGGTGGTGCCCGCGTTGAAGTCGCCCACGGTCAGCAAGGCGCAGCCGGCCAGGGTCAGCAAGGCCAGCACGTAAGTGATCGAACGCTTCGCCGCAGGCAAGAACATATCGATCAGCAAGAGCGCCGACGTGGCGATCAGCAGAAAGATTTCCGCGTACAGCGGTACCAGATTAGGTGCATTAGTCATGTTATCGGTCTTCTATTTAAGGCAACTTGCTGATGGCGACATGCTGCAGCAGGTCGGCAACCGAAGTTTGCATCGTGTCGGTGAACGGGGCTGGGTATAGACCCATCACGAGCACGGCGATGGCCAGCACAGCAAGCATGAAGAATTCACGTTTGTTGATGTCGGTCAGTTCGGCCACGTGCTTGTTCTTGATCTTGCCGAACACCACGCGCTTGGCCATCCACAGCGAGTACGCCGCGCCCCAGATCAGTGCCGTTGCAGCCAGCAAGCCGATCCAGAAGTTGAATTTCACCGCGCCCAGGATCACCATGAACTCGCCGACGAAGCCGGACGTCGCTGGCAGACCGCAGTTGGCCATCGAGAACAGCACGAAGAAGGCGGCAAATTTCGGCATGCGGTTCACGACGCCGCCGTAGTCGGCGATGTTGCGGGTATGCATGCGGTCATACAGCACGCCGATGCACAGGAACATCGCGCCAGAGATGAAGCCGTGCGAGACCATCTGCACGATACCGCCCTGCACCGAAATGTCGTTGAACATGAAGAAGCCCAGGGTCACAAAGCCCATGTGCGCGATCGACGAATAGGCGACCAGTTTTTTCATGTCGGTTTGCACCAGGGCCACCAGGCCGATGTAGATGACGGCGATCAGCGACAAGGCGATCATGAAGCCCGACAGGTAGTGGCTGGCATCCGGCGTGATCGGCAGCGAGAAACGCAGGAAACCGTAGGCGCCCAGTTTCAGCATGATGGCGGCCAGCACGGCGGAGCCGCCCGTCGGCGCTTCCACGTGGACGTCCGGCAACCACGTGTGGACCGGGAACATCGGCACCTTGACGGCAAACGCCATCAGGAAGGCCAGGAAGATGAAGATCTGTTCGTTCATCGTCAGCTTGAACGCATGCCAGGCCAGGATGTCGAAGGTGCCCGACGCATTGCGCAGGTAGATGATGGCAACCAGGGTCAGCAGCGAACCGAAGAAGGTGTACAGGAAGAACTTGAACGACGCGTACACGCGGTTCGAACCGCCCCAGATACCGATGATGATGAACATCGGGATCAGGGTTGCTTCAAAGAAGAAGTAGAACAGCAAGCCGTCCAGCGCGCAGAACACGCCGATCATCAGACCGGACAGGATCAGGAAGGAGCCCATGTACTGGGCGATGCGCTTCTCGATCACTTGCCAAGCGGAAATGACGACGATGACGGTGATGAACGCCGTCAGCGGCACGAACCACAGCGACAGGCCGTCGATACCCAGCGAATACCAGATATTGAAGGTTTGAATCCACGGTGCTTTTTCGACGAATTGCATGCCGTGTGCGGCGTTGTCGAAATGCTGGATCAGCGGCAAGGTGCACAGCATGCTGAGCACCGCGCCAGCCAGCGACAGCCAGCGGGTAAAGCCCGCTTTGCTGTCACGGCCGAGAGCCAGGACCAGGACGCCGCAAATGATCGGCACCCAGATCGACAGACTCAGGTAAGGAGGTAATGTAGAAATCGTAGACTGCATCATGGTTCTCAGTATTCTTTTATCAGGTCAGCTTACTTAGCGGGCCAGAATGGCAGGAAATAGATCAGGAAGCCCAGCACGCCCAGGATCATCACGAATGCATAGTGATAGATGTAGCCGGTCTGCAGCACTCGCGACAGCGAGGACAGCCAGGCGACGACCTTGGCGCTACCGTTGACCAGCAGGCCATCGATCAGCTTCTTGTCACCGAAGTTCCACAGGCCATTACCCAGCAAGCGGGCACCGCCGGCGAACACGACTTCATTGAACTTGTCCATGTAGTACTTGTTGTCCAGCAGGGTGTGGATCGCGTGGAACTTGGCAAAGAACCAGGCCGGTACGCGCGGGTTGACCATGTAGCAGTAGTAGGCTGCCACCACGCCGGACAATGCCAGCCAGAACGGTGCCGTCGACAGGCCGTGCAGCGCCATCGCCATCGCGCCGTGGAATTCATGCGACAACTCTTCCATCGCCGGATGGTTTTCACCAACGAAGATCACGCCCTTGAAGAAATCGCCATGCAGCATCGGGCCGATCGTCAGGTAGCCGATGATCAAGGAAGGAATCGCCAGCATCACCAGCGGGAACCACACGACGAACGGCGATTCATGCGGCTTCTGGCCAGGTTCCAGGCCATGGTGGCCGTGGTCGTCTTCCTCTTCTTCATGGTGGTCGTCATGCGCGTGGGCATCATGCTTGGCCGCAGGCGCGTGATGGTCGTCATGACCGTGCGCATGCGCCTGGCCAAAACGTTCCTTGCCATGGAAGACGAGGAAGTACATGCGGAACGAGTAGAAGGCGGTGACGAACACGCCAGCCAGTACGGCGAACTGGGCAAAGCCTGCGCCCCAGATGTGCGTCGCTTCGACGGCTTCGATGATGCTGTCTTTCGAGTAGAAACCGGAGAACAGCGGCGTGCCGATCAGGGCCAGCGAACCGATCAGGGAAGTGATCCAGGTGATCGGCATGTACTTGCGCAGGCCGCCCATGTTGCGGATGTCCTGGTCATGGTGCATGCCGATGATGACGGAACCGGCGCCCAGGAACAGCAGTGCCTTGAAGAACGCGTGCGTCATCAGGTGGAACACGGCCACGGAGTACGCGGACGAACCGAGCGCGACGGTCATGTAACCGAGCTGCGACAGGGTCGAGTAAGCGACGACGCGCTTGATGTCGTTCTGGATAATGCCCAGGAAGCCCATGAACAGCGCCGTGATGGAACCGATCACCAGGATGAAGGACAGGGCCGTGTCGGACAGTTCGAACAGCGGCGACATGCGCGAGACCATGAAGATACCGGCCGTCACCATCGTCGCGGCGTGGATCAGTGCCGAGATCGGGGTAGGACCTTCCATCGAGTCAGGCAGCCACACGTGCAACGGGAACTGCGCCGATTTGCCCATCGCGCCGATGAACAGGCAGATGCAGGCAACCGTCAGCAGGGCCCAGTCGGTGCCCGGCATCGTCAACAGCGCCAGTTCGTCTTTCTTGGCGAATACTTCCTGGTAGTTCATGGTGCCGGCGAATGCCAGCAGCAGGCCGATGCCCAGGATGAAGCCGAAGTCGCCCACGCGGTTGACCAGGAAAGCCTTCATGTTGGCGACGATGGCCGTCGGACGCTGGTACCAGAAACCGATCAAGAGGTAAGAAACCAGACCCACGGCTTCCCAGCCGAAGAACAGCTGCAGGAAGTTGTTGGCCATGACCAGCATCAGCATCGAGAACGTGAACAGCGAGATGTAGGCGAAGAAGCGGTTGTAGCCTTCGTCGTCCTTCATGTAGCCGATCGTGTAGATGTGCACCATCAGGGAGACGAAGGTGACCACGCACATCATCATCGCCGACAGCGAATCGATCTGGAAGCCCACTTCCATCTTCAGGGTGCCGATCGTCATCCAGTTATAGATCGTGCCATTGAATGTCGCGCCATCCATCACTGCCAGCAGTGTCTGCACGGACAGGATGAACGCAATCAGTACGCCCAGGATCGTCGCGGTATGCGACGTCTTGCGTCCGACCAAATTACCCAGGAACTGGGTGCCAAGCAAGCCTGCAATCGCGGCACCGGCCAGCGGCGCCAGCGGTACGGCAAGAAGGAGGTTAGGGTTGAGGAGTTGCCCCGCCATGATGAACCTTAATCGTTATTATTCGAGAGATCGAGTCTGAAAAACATCAGCCTTTGAGGCTGTCCAGGTCTTCGACGTTGATGGTATCCAGATTACGGAACATCACCACCAGAATAGCCAGACCGATAGCCGACTCAGCGGCGGCAACCGTCAGGATGAAGAAAACGAAGATCTGACCGGCCGCGTCGCCCATGAAATGGGAAAACGCGATGAAATTCATATTCACCGCCAGCAGCATCAATTCGATTGCCATCAGCAATACGATGATGTTCTTGCGGTTCAGGAAAATACCGACGATCGAGATTGCGAACAGGATCGCGCCCAGGACCAGAAAATGTGTGAGCGATAATGTCATGGTGCCTCCTTAACTTCCGGCTCAGCCGCAGGACGCTCGACAACCGCGTCCATCTTGATGATCTTCAGGCGGTCGTTGCGCTTGACGCGCACGGCATCGCCTGGAGCAAAGTGCTTGGTGTCCTTGCGTTTGCGCAGGGTCAGTGCGACCGCGGCAACGATGGCCACCAGCAGCACGACGGCGGCGATTTCGAAGGCGAACACATATTTCGTGTAAATCAGCAGGCCCAGTTCCTTGGTGCCGCCCAGGTTGACGTTCACCGGCGCGATGCTCGGCGCAAAGTTACGGAAACCGTGCCACAGGACGGCGGCCATTTCCAGCACGATGATCACGCCCACCGTCACCGACAATGGCAGGTAGCCCCAGAAGCCTTCGCGCATGCGGTCGATATTGATATCGAGCATCATGACCACGAAGAGGAACAGCACCATCACGGCGCCGACATACACCAATACCAGCACGATGGCCAGGAATTCAGCTTGCAGCAGCATCCAGATGCCGGCTGCGGAAAAGAAGGACAGTACCAGGAACAGTACTGCGTGGACCGGATTACGGGCCGTGATGACGCGCGTCGCTGCCAGAATCAAGATCAGCGCGAAGGCGTAAAACAAAATTGTTTTAAAGTCCATAAAAAACCCAATAGACGTACAGATGAACGAGGGGCGCGCCACAGCTTTGGGGCTGCGGCGCATCCATCAGCGATAAGGTGCGTCGGCGGCGCGCGCGGCGGCGATGTCATTTTCATAACGATCACCCACGGCCAGCAACATCTCTTTCGTGTAATACAAATCCCCGCGTTTCTCGCCGTGGTATTCCAGGATTTGCGTCTCGACGATCGAATCGACCGGGCAGGACTCTTCGCAGAAACCGCAGAAGATGCACTTGGTCAAGTCGATATCGTAACGCGTGGTGCGGCGCGAACCGTCGTCACGCTGTTCCGATTCGATCGTGATGGCCATCGCCGGGCAAACCGCTTCGCACAGTTTGCAGGCGATGCAACGTTCTTCGCCATTCGGGTAGCGGCGCAGCGCGTGCAAGCCACGGAAACGCGGCGAGATCGGTGTCTTCTCTTCCGGGAATTGCACCGTGATCTTGCGCGAAAACATGTACTTGCCTGTCAACGCCATGCCCTTGATCAGCTCGCCTAACAAGAGGCTGCTGAAGAAATCTTTTACCTTATCCATTCGTATGCACTCTCTTACTTCCAAATATTCCAGGATGTCTGCATCCAGGCAGCGACGAAGACCAGGTAGACCAGCGTCAACGGGATAAACACTTTCCAGCCGAGGCGCATGATCTGGTCATAACGGTAGCGTGGGAACGTACCGCGTACCCAGATGAACACCGAGACGATGAAGAAGGTTTTCGCGAACAGCCAGAAGAAGCCGCCGAAACCACCCCAGAACTCAAGGAAAGCAAATGGTGCGGACCAGCCACCGAGGAACATGATCGAAGCCAGGGCGCCGATCAGGATCATGTTGGCGTATTCGGCCAGCATGAACATGGCGTAGGCCATGCCCGAGTACTCGACCATGTGGCCGGCCACGATTTCCGACTCGCCTTCGACGACGTCGAACGGGTGGCGGTTGGCTTCAGCCAGGCCCGACACCAGGTAGATGACGAACATCGGCAGCAGCGGCAGCCAGTTCCACGACATGAAGTTCACGCCCTTGTCGGCGAAGAAGCCGATCTGCTGGCCGCCGACGATGTCGATGAAGTTCAGGCTGCCCGAAACCATCAGCACGATGACCATCACGAAGCCCATCGGGATTTCATACGAAATCATCTGTGCCGACGCGCGCATGGCGCCCATGAACGAGTACTTCGAGTTCGAGGCCCAGCCGGCGATGATGATGCCGTAGACTTCCATCGAGGTAATCGCCAGCAGCATCAGCAAGCCCGCGTTGACATTGGCCAGCACGGCTTGCGGACCGAAGGGCACGACCGACCAGGCGGCCAGAGCCGGCATGATGGTCATGATCGGGCCGATCACGAACAGGCCCTTGGCGGCCTTGGACGGGATGATGATCTCTTTGAACAAGAGTTTCAGCGCATCGGCGATCGGTTGCAGCAAGCCCAAGGGACCGACGCGGTTCGGGCCGACACGGATCTGGATCCAGCCGATCAGCTTGCGTTCCCACAAGGTCAGGTAGGCAACCAGGCCCATCAGCGGCAACAGCACGCACAGGATCTTGATCAGGGTCCAGAAGAACGGCCACGTGCCGCCCAGCAGCTCCTGGCCGCCGCTGTTGATGACGTTTACAAATTCAGGCAGAGCCATCAGATTTTCCCCTCTGCTGTTTCAACTGTGATGTCACCGAACATGCCGCCCAGGCTGGCCGTCGAGGCATGCGCCGCCGACACTTTGACCACATTGGCTGGCAGGCCGGCATGGAGTGCCGCCACCAGGATGGCGCTGCCGGAGCCTTGCGCCACTTTGACCTTGTCGCCCGCCTTGATGCCCAGCTTCTCGGCCAATGCTGGCGACAGATGGGCTTGCGGCGCGGCGCCGTCGACCGTGCGCAGCAGCGGTTCGGAACGGCGTACCAGCGCGTCGGCGAAGTAGATCGGCACGTCGGCGATGCGTTGCAGCGCTGGCGAAGCCGGTGCGTACGAAGCCGCTTCCGGTGCGTTCTTGGCGATGTTGTTCAGCTGTGCCGACAGGTCAAGCACGCCGGCGCCGAACGCTTCGTCGCGGATCGCTTCCGAGGTGTCGTAGTCGAAACCGGCCAGGCCCAGGATGTTGCCCAGGACGCGCAGCACTTTCCAGGCTGGACGGGTGTCGGCCAGCGGTTTGACGGTGCCGTTGAAACTTTGCGCGCGGCCTTCGCAGTTGACGAAGGTACCCGAGGTTTCAGCGAACGGGGCGATCGGCAGCAGGACATCGGCATAATCCATGCCGTGCTTGAAGGCCGACATCGCCACAACCATGTCGGCGCCATCGAGGGCGACGCGGGCCGCCTGCGGATTGGCGGCATCGAGTTCCGGCTCGGCGTGCAGCAGCACGTAGGCTTTCTTCGGTACGGCAAACGGGGCTTGCACGTTGGCGCGCGGCTTGGCGACCAGGTGCGCGCCGACCGTGTTGGCCGCTTCCGTCAGGTAACCGAGCTTGGCGCCCGTCTGTTCGGCGATCCATTGCGCGGCAGCATGCAGTTGCGACGCTTGCGGGTGTTGCGTTGCCGCGTTACCCAGCAGCACGGCGCCGTGGTCGCCGGCCATCAGGCTGGCGGCGATGGCCACTGCCACGTCCGAAGCGGTCACCGCTTCAAAACCGGCTGGCGCGGCGATTTCTTTTGCTTTAGCAACAGCAACGACCACTTCCGACAAGGCCGCCAGCCAATCGCTTGGTGCGACAATCATCTTGTTGGCGATGGTGATCAGCTGGTCATCGTCGGAGGCGTGCAGGATCGACAGCTTGGCGCCGCCCTTGACGGACGCGCGCAAACGCGTGGCCAACAATGGGTGATCCTTGCGCAGGAAGGAGCCGATGACGAAGGCGCGCTTGATCTGGCCAAATTCGCTGATCGGCATGCCCAGCCATGGCTTCACGCCGGCGTCCAGCGCGAAGTCGGTCTGGCGCAGGCGGAAGTCCACGTTCTCGCTGCCGAGACCGTTGGCCACTTTTTGCAGCAGGACCAGTTCTTCGACGGTCGAATGCGGGGTGGCCAGCGCGGCGATGGCGTCGGCGCCATGTTCGTGCTTGATGTTTTTCAGGCCGTGCGCCACGTATTCCAGCGCCGTCTGCCAATCGACTTCTTTCCACTCGTTGCCCTGTTTCAGCATCGGCGAGGTCAGGCGTTCGGCACTGTCCAGCGCTTCGTACGAGAAACGGTCCTTGTCCGAGATCCAGCACTCGTTGACGGCTTCGTTTTCCAGCGGCAGTACGCGCTTGACCTTGCCAGCTTTCACTTGCACGATCAGGTTCGAACCGAGGCCGTCATGCGGGCTGACCGATTTGCGGCGCGACAGTTCCCACGTACGGGCGCTGTAGCGGAACGGCTTCGAGGTCAGTGCGCCGACCGGGCACAGGTCGATCATGTTGCCCGACAGTTCGGAGTCGACCGACTGGCCGACGAAGGACACGATTTCCGAGTGTTCGCCGCGGCCGATCATGCCCAGCTCCATCACGCCGGCCACTTCCTGGCCAAAGCGTACGCAGCGGGTGCACTGGATGCAGCGCGACATTTCTTGCATGGAGACCAGCGGACCGGCTTCCTTCGGCGTGACGACGCGCTTGTCTTCCTGGTAGCGCGATTCGCCCTTGCCGTAGCCCACAGCCAAGTCTTGCAACTGGCATTCGCCGCCCTGATCGCAGATCGGGCAGTCGAGCGGGTGATTAATCAGCAAGAATTCCATGACCGACTTTTGCGCCTGCACAGCTTTATCGCTGGCGGAACGCACGATCATGCCGGCACTGACCGGGGTCGCACAAGCGGGCAAAGGCTTGGGCGCCTTTTCCACTTCGACCAGGCACATGCGGCAGTTCGCTGCGATCGACAATTTCTTGTGATAGCAGAAGTGCGGAATGTAGGTTCCCAATTTGTTGGCGGCGTCCATCACCATGCTACCAGCAGGGACTTCGACTTTTTTGCCGTCTATTTCGATTTCAACCATGGTGATCGTTACCTGACGCAGCTTAGATATATGCGGGCACTAAGCAATGCTTGTGCTCGATATGATATTCAAATTCTTCACGGAAATTCTTAATGAAGGCCCGTACCGGCATGGCAGCCGCATCGCCCAGCGCGCAAATGGTGCGGCCCTGGATGTTGTCGGCGATCGAGTTGAGCATGTCCAGGTCGTCTGGACGACCCTGCCCCTGCTCGATGCGGTGCACCATGCGGTACATCCAGCCTGTGCCTTCACGGCAAGGCGTACACTGGCCGCACGATTCTTCAAAGTAGAAGTAGGACAGGCGTTCCAGCGCCTTCACCATGCAGCGTGTTTCGTCCATCACGATGACGGCGCCCGAACCCAACATCGAACCGGCTTTCGCGATCGAGTCATAGTCCAGGTCGGTCTGCATCATGATGTCGCCGCGGATCACCGGAGCGGACGAGCCGCCAGGGATCACGGCCTTGATCTTTTTGCCACCGCGCATGCCGCCTGCCAGTTCCAGCAGGGTCGCAAACGGGGTGCCGAGCGGCACTTCGTAGTTGCCCGGTTTTTCCACGTCGCCCGAGATCGAGAAGATCTTCGAACCGCCGTTGTTCGGCTTGCCCATCGCCAGGTATTTCTCTGGACCGATGTTCAGCACGAAAGGCACGGCCGCGAAGGTTTCCGTGTTGTTGATCGTGGTCGGCTTGCCGTACAGGCCAAACGAGGCAGGGAAAGGCGGCTTGAAGCGCGGCTGGCCTTTCTTGCCTTCCAGCGATTCGAGCAGGGCCGTTTCTTCGCCGCAGATGTAGGCGCCATAACCATGGTGCGCATGCAACTGGAACGAGAATTCGCTGCCCATGATCTTGTCGCCCAGGAAGCCGGCTGCGCGCGCCTCTTCCAGCGCTTCCTCGAAACGCAGGTATTCCTGGAAGATCTCGCCGTGGATGTAGTTATAGCCCACGGTGATGCCCATCGCGTAAGCGCCAATGGCCATGCCTTCGATCAGCGCATGGGGATTGTAACGAATGATGTCGCGGTCCTTGAAAGTGCCCGGCTCGCCTTCATCTGTATTGCAGACGAGGTATTTCTGGCCCGGGAACTGGCGCGGCATGAAGCTCCACTTCAAGCCGGTAGGGAAACCCGCGCCGCCACGGCCGCGCAAGGACGAGGCCTTGAGGTCGGCGATGATCTGTTCCGGCGTGATTTTCTCTTCCAGGATACGCCGCAGGGCCGAATAGCCGCCGCGCTTCACATAATCTTGCAAATGCCAGTTCTTGCCATCCAGATCCTTCAGGATCAATGGATCGATATGGCGGTTGTGGAGTGACGTCATTTCTTGAGTTCCTCCAGCATGGCGTCGATCTTCTCGTTCGACATCCAGCTGCACATGGTTTTATTACTGACCAGCAAGACAGGCGCATCGCCGCAAGCACCCATGCACTCGCCTTCAACCAGGGTGAACTGGCCGTCTGCGGTGGTTTCACGGAAATCGATACCCAGTTTCTGCTTCAGGTACTCTGCAGCGCGCACGCCGCCCGACAGGGCGCATGGCAGGTTGGTGCACACGGTGATCTTGTGCTTGCCCACGGGTTTCACGTTGTACATATTGTAGAACGTGGCCACTTCCTGCACGGCAATCGCCGGCATGCCGATGTAGTCGGCCAGTTCCTTCATGGTTTCCGGCGCCAGCCAGCCCAGTTCATCCTGGGCATGGGCCAGCGCGGCCATGACGGCCGACTGACGCTGGTCGGCCGGATACTTGGCCAGCTCGCGGTCAATTTTCTTATAGCATTGCTCTGATAACAACATACTTTTTGCCTCTTAGCGGTCAATACTGCCGAACACGATATCTTGCGTCCCGATGATGGTCACGGCGTCGGCAAGCATGTGCCCACGCGCCATCTCGTCGAGCGACTGCAAGTGGGCGTAGTCTGGCGCGCGCAGTTTCATGCGGTACGGCTTGTTGGCGCCATCGGACACCAGGTACACGCCGAACTCGCCCTTCGGGTGTTCCACGGCGCTGTAGGCCTCGCCTGGTGGCACGTGGAAACCTTCCGTAAACAGCTTGAAGTGGTGAATCAAGGACTCCATGTTGGTCTTCATGTCGACGCGGCCCGGAGGCGCCACCTTGCGGTTGCTGGTCATGACAGGACCTTCATTGTTGCGCAGCCACTCCACGCATTGCTTGATGATGCGGTTCGACTGGCGCAGTTCTTCCACGCGGACCAGGTAGCGGTCGTAGCAATCGCCGTTGGTGCCGATAGGAATGTCGAAGTCCATCAGGTCGTACACTTCGTACGGCTGTTTCTTGCGCAAGTCCCACTGCACGCCCGAGCCGCGCAACATGGCGCCCGTAAAGCCCATGGCCAGCGCATCTTCCGGCGAGACCACGCCGATGCCGACGGTACGCTGTTTCCAGATACGGTTGTCGGTCAGCAGGGTTTCGTACTCGTCCACCGAGTTCGGGAAACGGCGCGCGAAGTCTTCGATGAAGTCCAGCAGGGAACCCTGGCGGTTTTCATTGAGCTTGCCGATGGCCTTGGCGTTGCGGATGATCGACGCCTTGTGCTGCGGCATCGCGTCCGGCAGGTCGCGGTATACGCCGCCCGGGCGGTAGTAGGCCGCGTGCATGCGCGCGCCCGACACTGCCTCGTAGGCGTCGAACAAGTCTTCGCGGTCGCGGAAGCAATACAGGAACGGGCCCATGGCGCCGACGTCCAGCGCGTGGGTACCGAGCCACATCAGGTGGTTCAGGATACGCGTCATCTCGTCGAACATGACGCGGATGTATTGCGCGCGCAGCGGCACTTCCAGGCCCAGCATCTTTTCGATGGCCATCACGTACGCGTGTTCATTGCACATCATCGACACATAGTCGAGACGGTCCATGTACGGCACGGATTGCAGATAGGTCTTCTGTTCGGCCAGCTTTTCGGTGGCGCGGTGCAGCAAGCCGATATGCGGGTCGGCGCGCTGGATGACTTCGCCATCCATCTCCAGTACCAGGCGCAGCACACCGTGCGCGGCCGGATGCTGCGGCCCAAAGTTCAGGGTGTAGTTCTTAATCTCAGCCATTATTTCATCCCGTAATGTTCTTCGCGGATCACGCGCGGCACGTTTTCCCGCGGCTCGATCGTCACGGGCTGGTAAATCACGCGCTTTTGTTCCGGATCGTAACGCATCTCGACATAGCCGGAGACGGGGAAATCCTTGCGGAACGGATGGCCGATGAAACCGTAGTCGGTCAGCAGGCGGCGCAAGTCGTTGTGGCCTTCGAAGAGGATGCCCAGCAGGTCGAACGCTTCGCGCTCGTACCAGTTGACCGAACGCCAGATGCCGACCACGGAGGGCAGCAGCGGCATGTCGTCGTCGGGCGCGAATACGCGCACGCGCACGCGCCAGTTGTGCTTGACCGACAGCAAGTGCGAAACGGCCGCAAAACGCAGGCCGTCCCAGCTGCCGTCTCCATAGGTCGAGTAGTCGACGCCGCACAAGTCGATCAATTGCTCGAAGTGCAGGCTCGGATCGTCGCGCAAGGTCTGCATCACGGCCAGGTAGTCCGCGGCCTTGACCTGCAAGGTGACTTCGCCCAGCGCAACCGTCGTGCTAACGCGATCGCCCAGGGCAGTGCCGAGGGCGTTTTGCAATACTTCTAAATGTGTTGTCATAATCTGAAGCGGCCCGGTTAGCGTGCGATCGTGCTGGTACGCTTGATCTTGTTCTGCAACTGCATGATGCCGTACAGCAAGGCTTCAGCGGTCGGCGGACAGCCAGGCACATACACGTCGACGGGCACGATACGGTCGCAGCCGCGCACCACGGAATAGGAGTAATGGTAGTACCCGCCGCCATTGGCGCAGGAACCCATCGAGATGACCCAGCGTGGCTCTGCCATCTGGTCGTAGACCTTGCGCAGGGCCGGCGCCATCTTGTTGCACAGGGTACCGGCAACGATCATGACGTCGGACTGACGCGGCGACGGACGAAACACGACGCCGAAACGGTCCATATCGTAGCGGGCTGCGCCCACATGCATCATTTCGACCGCACAGCAGGCCAGACCGAACGTCATCGGGAACATAGACCCGGTGCGCGCCCAGTTGATCAGCTTGTCGGCCGAGGTGGTGATGAAACCTTCGCTTAATACGCCTTCAATAGCCATGGCTTATTCCCAGTCAAGGGCACCTTTCTTCCAAATGTACCAAAATCCGACCACGAATTCAGCGATGAACACCATCATCGTGACGAAACCGGCCCAACCCAGGTCGCGCATTGCAACGCCCCATGGGAAAAAGAATGCCGTTTCCAGATCGAACAAAATAAACAGGATTGCGACCAGATAGTAGCGCACATCGAATTTCATGCGCGCGTCTTCGAATGCTTCAAAACCACATTCGTACGGGGAGAGTTTTGCTGCGTCAGGCTTGTTAGGACCTAACAGGCGCCCCAGGAGCTGGGGAGCGATACCGACACCGAGGCCGATAATAATGAACAGCAGGACGGGGAAGTAATTTTCGAGGTTCACGATTGATAAGCTTATATTGAACGATCGGTTAAATGAGGACGCTGCGATCATTTGCAGCGTATCTAACGCACGACCCCAATCAAAGCTAAGACCAGGATCGAACGACACATCCTCGTAAAAAAAGCCAGCAACTTTGTACGAGCCATGGCTCGTGCGCCGTTGCTGGCTTCTGATTTCTGGTGCCGACGACGAGACTCGAACTCGTACAGCTTGCGCCACTACCCCCTCAAGATAGCGTGTCTACCAATTTCACCACGTCGGCGGTAAGGCCCGTATTCTACTCTGCTTTGCCGCTAAAGTTAATGCACAAATGCATCAAAACACAGATAAAAACGATAAATTTTTACATCTTCCAGCGCGCCACGATTTTTTCCTGCCGCACTGCTAAAACATTGAGCAATAATCTGCCCGTAATGAGAATTACTCTCGATGAGGCATCGAGTCGATACAAAATTACTTCGGAATTGCGCCGGCCGGGGTGCTGGCAACCGGTGCCGCCGCTGCCGGAGCGCTGGCCGCCGGCGCTGCCGCAGGCACCGTCGTCGGGATCGCGCCCGCGCCGGTCACTGGCACCGGCTTGACGACTTTGTCCATCACGCCGCCGCCCACCGTGGTGGCGCGCTGATTGGCCATCAGCGACAGGGCCAGGGTGGCGCCGAAGAAGATCGCGGCGGCAACGCCGGTCGACTTCGACATGAAGTTCGACGAACCCGTCGCACCGAACAGGCTGCCCGAGGCGCCCGAACCGAAGGCGGCACCCATGTCGGCGCCCTTGCCGTGCTGCAGCAACACCAGCGCGATAATCGACAATGCCGAAATAACCTGTACTACCACTACCAGATTGAACATCATGTTCATTGCAATTCCATTCTTAGTTTAAATTAATTCAATCGGCGGCGTGAATAATCGCCAGGAAATCCGCCGCCTTCAATGCCGCTCCACCGATCAGACCGCCATCAATATCCGGCATCGCCATCAATTCTTTTGCGTTCTCCGGCTTCATGCTGCCGCCGTACAAGATCTGCACGCCGGCGGCCGCTACCGCATTCTTTGCCGCCAGCTGGGCGCGCAATACCTGATGCACGTCCTGCGCCATTTGCGGCGTGGCCGTCTTGCCCGTACCGATGGCCCACACTGGCTCGTAAGCGAGCACCAGTTGCGCCACGTCGTCGGCCGCAATCGCCGCCAGCACGG
Source organism: Janthinobacterium sp. GW456P (assembly GCF_002127655.1). GTDB lineage: Bacteria > Pseudomonadota > Gammaproteobacteria > Burkholderiales > Burkholderiaceae_D > Janthinobacterium. Next base: position 518,671 of record NZ_NEHB01000001.1, on the reverse strand, counting down.
CGCCCAGCTGCTGCGCCACGACCGCGTCGGTCTGACCCGCTTCGCGCTGCGCCAGGGTCTCGCCGATGCAGACGATAGGCGTGATGCCTGCCGCCAGCGCGGCAACCGTCTTGGCCGCCACTTGCGCATCGCTCTCGCCATGGTAGGCGCGGCGCTCGGAATGCCCGATCACCACATAGCCGCAGGCAAAATCCTGCAGCATGGCGGCCGAGATTTCGCCCGTGTAGGCGCCGCCGGCGTGCGCGGACACATCCTGCGCGCCCCAGCCCAGTGCCGTGCCTGCCAATTGAGCCTGGCACTGCGCCAGATACGGCGCGGGCACACAGACGGCGCTGGCGGCGCCAGAAGCAGGCAGGCCAGCCACTATTTCAGACAATAACACCGCGTTCGAGGTGCGACTGCCGTTCATTTTCCAATTTCCGACGACGAGTTTGCGACGCATAGTAGCCTAAATTCTTAATAACCCGTCATTCTAACTCCGGCACCGATGCCGGTCAAACAGGCAGTGCTCCGTTTCAGGCAACCTGCAACATGATCTTGCCCACGTGCGTGCTCGCTTCCATCAAGGCATGTGCCTCGTTGGCCTTTTCCAACGGGAAAGTTTGATAGATCACGGGCTTGATCTTGCCCGCTTCGATCAGCGGCCAGACGGTCGTACGCAGGTGGTTTGCGATGGCCGCCTTGAAGGCGACGGAACGGGGGCGCAGGGTCGAACCGCTGACGCTCAGGCGGCGGCGCAGCAAGGCACCCAGGTCCAGTTCCGCCCTGGTGCCGCCCTGCACGGCGATCAGGCCGATGCGGCCATCGTCGGCCAGGCAATCGATTTCACGCGGCAGGTAGTCGCCGCCCACCATGTCGAGGATGACGTCAACGCCTTTGCCATCGGTCAGTTCCTTGACGACGGCGACGAAATCTTCCGTGCGGTAATTGATACCGCGCTCGGCGCCCAGCGCCTCGCAGGCGCGCGCCTTCTCGTCGCTGCCCGCCGTGGCGAACACGCGGTGGCCGAGCGCGGCTGCCAGTTGAATGGCCGTCACGCCGATGCCGGACGTGCCGCCCTGCACCAATAACGTTTCGCCGTCGGCCAGCGCGCAGCGGTCGAACACATTGCTCCAGACGGTAAAGAAGTTTTCCGGCAGGGACGCGCCTTCCAGCGCCGTCAAGCCTTTCGGCAAGGGCAGGCACTGGCCGGCGGGTGCGGCGCAGTATTCGGCATAGCCACCGCCCTGCACCAGCGCGCAGACCAGGTCGCCCTTCTTGAATTCGGTGTTGCTGAAATCGCCATCGACGACTTCGCCCGCCACTTCCAGGCCAGGCAAGTCGGAGGCGCCGGCGGGCGGCGCATACTTGCCCAGGCGCTGCAGCACGTCGGGGCGGTTGATGCCGGCCGCGTGCACCTTGATCAGCAGTTCGCCCGCCTTACATTGCGGCATGGGACGTTCGGCGATCCGCAAAACGTCGGCGGGACCTGGCTGGCTGATGGCAACTGCACGCATGGCGGGACTCTTTCAAGGGAAAACGGCGATTGTACGCCAAGCCGTCCACCCTTGCAGGCCGCTACACGGTCGCTCAGCCACCGCCCGTTTTCGACTGGCGCGGCAAGGGCGTGCCCGGCTTCCATTGGGCCGACAGGGCCTGCCCTTCCTCGACCTGCTCATGCGTCATCTTGCGCACCACGGCGGCGCGCTGGTCGGCCGCATTCGCGTTGCCATTCGCGGCCGCCAGGTTCCACAACATGTAGGCGATGACGTTGTCCTGCTGCACGCCGCCCATGTGATAGCGGTACATCAGGCCCAGCACCTGCTGCGCCTCGGCATGGTTCTGCTCGGCCGCCTTGCGGAACCAGCCGACGGCCTGCTTATGGTCCTGCAGCACGGCGTTGCCCGTGTAATACATGGCGCCCACCACGTACTGGGCGTCGGCCTTGCCCTGCTCGGCCGCCTTGCGGTGCCAGAACATGGCTTGCTTGTAATCCTGCGGCAAGCCCCGCCCCATGTAATACATCAAACCCAGCAAATGCTGGGCATCGGCATTGCCGGTCTTAGCAAGGGGCAATATCTCCTTGTAAGCCAGCGCGTAATTCTTGTTGTTGTAGGCGCTGGCGCCTTCGGCGAAGCCAGCCCGCGCGGGTAGCTGTATCGTCAACAGCATGAGTAATGTAATGATCAGTTTTTTCATCGGAATGGGATGTGGTCTGACTGCTTGTTCTTGTCCTGCAGAAGGCCTGCGGCAGGATGCTTTTATTTCCAGCTAACTTTGCCCAGGCCCTCGACGCTGACATCGCGATTGGCCGGTTTGCCGTACACCACCACCGAACCGAGTCCACTCAGGTTCAGCTTGGCATTCGTATGGGCATTCACCGTAGCATTACCCAGGCCGCTCAATTCCAGGTTGACGGCATCGACTTCGAACTGCTGCGCATTCAGGCTGCCCAGGCCGCCCAGGCTCGCTTTCAGCAGGCGTCCGCGTCCGCCCAGCACCACGGAACCGGCGCCCTGCAAGTCCAGCTCCGCGCGCTCATTGTTGCCGATCCAGAGTTGCATGCTGCCCACGCCGCCCAGGCTGGCATTGAGCTTGCGGTAGTCGCCGACCAGCTTGATGCTGCCCGCCCCTTCCAGCGACAGGGTCAGTTCCTCGCCCTTGAAACCCGTGATGTCCGTGCTGCCAAAGCCTTCCGAGCTCAGTTCGCGCAAGTTCGGCAAGACCAGGTCGGCGCGGATCGACGAAGGGCCGAGCTTGAAGCCGCGCACTTCCGTTTCAATGTGCAGGGTGTCGCCGCTTTGCGCCGTGCTGACGTCGGCGATGTAGCGCTTGTCGGCCGTGATGCTCAGTGAAGGCACGTTGCCCTGGCGAATGCGCACCTCCATCACGCCGTCGAGCTTGACCCGCACCACGCGGGCGTCGACGTTGCGCATTTCCAGCAAGCGGGTCTCGGCGGCCACGCCGCGCACCAGGCCCAGTGTCGCCAGGAACAGCAGCGCCAGTTGCAGTATCTTTTTCATGTAGTGCATCCTCGGTATCTTGTTTTTATGTATTGCGGCGCCCGCGTCGGGCGGCCGGCATTGCATCGCGCCTTGCACTCTAGCAGCGCGGAAAATGACTGGCAATCAATTATGCGAAACGGGCTTTTTCGGCGGCGTTCAGGCGCTTGGCCTTGACGACCACCACTTGCATGGCAGCCTTGTTTGCCGGCGCAGCCACGGTGGCCGTGGAACTGGCCACTTGCAGGGCCGGGGCGGCCGGAGCGATGGCGTAGCAGCCGGCGCCGAGCAGGATGGCGGCGGCAACGGCGATGATTTCCATGTTTTTAGCGACGTTCATGTTGTTCTCCTCGGGTCTCTGGCAGTGGGCTTGCGGTATGGTGTCACTATAGCCATACCGCCCCCGCCAGACACGCCGATTGCGACGAACTGCGCTTTTGGCAGGCTGGCCTGACAAAAACGCGGATGAACGCGCAGATCGCTACGCTTGCAGCTTAAAACTCTTCCCACTCGTCGGCGCCGGACTTGGCCGCCTTGACGGGCTTGGCCGGCGACAGCGCGCGGGCCGGCGCGCGCGGCACGGCAGCCGGCGCGGCCGGTTTCGCCTTGAGGCGCGTCACGGGCGCCGGTGCCGCGGCAGGGCCAGCATCGCCCAGGCGGAACATGCCGACCGCCTGCGCCAGGTCCACGGCCTGCTCCTGCAGGCTTTCCGCGGCGGCCGCCGCTTGCTCGACGAGGGCCGCGTTTTGCTGCGTCATGGTATCCATGTGCGTGACGGCCGTATTGATCTCGCCGATGCCGGCGCTCTGTTCGCGGCTGGCCACCGTGATCTCGCTCATGATGGTCGTCAGTTGCTGCACCGAGGCGACCACCTGGTCCATGGTCTGGCCCGCTTCATTGACGAGGCGGCCGCCCGCATCGACCTTCTCCACCGAGTCGCCGATCAATTCCTTGATTTCCTTCGCCGCGCCAGCGGAGCGTTGCGCCAGGTTGCGCACTTCGGACGCGACCACGGCAAAGCCCCTGCCCTGCTCGCCCGCGCGCGCCGCCTCGACGGCCGCGTTCAGGGCCAGGATATTCGTCTGGAAGGCGATGCCGTCGATCACGCCGATGATGTCGACGATCTTGCGCGAGCTTTCCTGGATGCCGGCCATGGTGCCCACCACCTGCTGCACCACGCGGCCGCCCTTGGCCGCCACTTCCGAGGCGGACACGGCCAGCTCGTTGGCCGCATGCGCGTTTTCCGCATTCTGCTTGACGGTCGAGGTCAGCTCATCCATCGAGCTGGCTGTTTCTTCCAGCGCGCCCGCCTGCGCTTCCGTGCGCGAGGACAGGTCGGCATTGCCGGCGGCAATATCGGCCGATTCGCTGCGCACCAGGGTGCTGATGCTGCGGATCTGCACCAGCACGGTGGCGATCTTTTCGACGAACAAGTTAAACGCCTTGGCGATCTGCGCCAGCTCGTCCGAACCTTCCGCGTCGAGGCGGCTGGTCAGGTCGCCGTCTCCCGTGGCGATCGCTTCCATCGCATCGCGCACCAGGCCCAGGCGGCGCAAGGCGCGTGCCACCAGCACGCTCAAGACCGTGGCGGCCAGGGCCAGCACCAGCAAGGCCGTCAGGACCGAGGCGCGCAGCATGGAAGTCAATGCCTGCGTCGCTTCCGCCCGGTCGAGCACGGTAGCCAGCAGCCAGTCGCTGCCCGGCACTTTACTCACATGCAAGATGCCGTTACGGTCGCCCAGGCGGATGGCGGCACCGTCGCCGCTCTTTTCGATATCGGCCAGCGCCTGTGCGCTCAGGCCAGGGTCCAGTTCGGCCAGCGGCTTCAGGGTCAGCTTGCCGTCCGGGTGGGCGATGATCTTGCCGCCGCCGTCGACGAGGAAGGCGTAGCTCGATGCCGTTGGCTTGATCGAGGCGACGTTTTGCACCACCGCATCCATCATCACGTCGGCCGCCATCACGCCCGTCACGCTGCCCTTGCCGCCCAGCGGCTCGGCAAACGTCACCACCAGCTTGCCCGTGCTGGCGCCGATATACGGCGCCGTGATGATGGGGCCGCCCACTTCGGACGCCAGCTTGTACCAGGGCCGTGCCGTGGGATCGTAGTCGGCGGCGCGCTTGCGCTCCTGCGAGAAGACGGCGTGCTTGTCGGCAAAACCGATATACGCCATGTCGAACGTGCCAGCCTGCTCGGCCGCCTTCAGGGCCGGCAAGGGATCGGCCGCCGTGGCACCCTGCTTGAGCGAGCCCACGACGGCTTGCTTGGAACGCAGCCATTCGGCGATGGCTTGCGCATGGCTGTGCGACAACTGCAGCATCTGCGTGTCGAGCGCGGCCAGGGTGCTTGCGCGGGTGGTGAAGAAATTGGCGATGGCGACGGCCAGCATGGCCAGCACGACGATGGAAACGGCGATGGCGATCAGCCGCGCCTTAAGGGAGGACAACATGGTGCATCCAATAAAAAGAGAAAATCGGGAGGGATGCACCATGGTCGGCGAATAAGATTTTGTCGTCAAGCAATACTGACTATCAATTACCCATAAACAACAATTGATACCATGCATTAATCGAACAATTGCCAATCAGATATCGCCGCGCAGCTTGCGCAAGGCCGGCGATTCGCCGCCCGTCGTTTCAATGCGGAAGCGGGCAAATGCCTGCTCCAGTTCAGGGTACTGGCGCAAGCCGCCTTCCGTAAAATAGCGCCCGCCCGGGATATCGCCCCATGGCAGCGGTGCGCTCAAGGCGCCGCTGCCCGCCAGGGCCAGCAGCGGCTCGAGCGCGCTGCGCAGGTCGGCCACCTCGCCGTCGGCGGGCGCCAGGCGCGCCAGCAACTGCGCCAGTTCGGCGGCATGGGCTTGCAAACGCTGCTGATCCATCTTCTCTCCTCAATTCTTGATCGTGCCGATCAGCACGGGTGCCGACCATAAGCTGCGATTGGGAAGCAAATACTGCTGCGCCCCGCCCTTGCGCCGCACCAGCCCGCCCAACTCTTCCGTCGGCGCCACCTGGCTGACGAACACGTTGACGGTGCCCTTGGGCATGATCTGATACACATCATACAGCGGCGCCTCGCTCTTCAAAGGCAAGCCGAAGCAGTCGGCCAGGGTGGCGCAGCGGCCCGATGCCAGCTGCAATTGCGCGCTGGTGGTGAAATACGGCGAATACGGCGACACATTCTGGCCATGCGGCACGATTTTTACCAGCGCGGCGGCCATCGGCTGCAGGGCCGGCAAGGTGCTGCCGGACGCGAGCTGCTCGACGGCCCGCGCATAAATGGTGTCGGCCGAAGCGGCCGGGTCGGCGGCGCGCAGTTCGCGCAGGAATTGCTGCCCTGGCCCGCTATCGAGATAGGAGTCGATAGCCTCACGCGGCAAGCCGGCCGTCCTGAAGGTGCTGAGGTCATTGATTTCGCGCGCATGCACGGCGCGCAAGGCGTCGAGGTCTTGCGCCGGCATGGCCGTGGACGCGGCGGCAATGGGGATGGGCAGCGGCACCGGCGTGGCTGCGTTGTCCAGCTGCGCCCAGGCCCCGGGCGCGACGGCAAGCAGAAAGGCGGCGGCCAGCCCGCGGAATGTGCGCATGCTGCATCTCCTTGGAAGACTCGTTCGAGGGAAAATCCCACTCCGAATCTACAAGGCGCGGCAGCGGCCGATACGCGCTGGATCAATGTGGATGCACGAACCGGCACCCGCGTTCGATACAACGCAAACGACGCGCATAAAAAAACCGCCAGGGCTAGCGCGCTGGCGGTTTTTGAGCATGCGGACCAAGCCGCACTCAGGCTAACTCAGACGAACTTAAGCGGCTGGCGCTTCGTTGCCTTCGGCAGCTTTCATCGACAGCTTCAGGCGGCCGCGGTCGTCCGTTTCCAGCACTTTGACGCGCACCAGCTGGCCTTCTTTCAGGTAGTCGGCCACGGCGTTGACGCGCTCGTTGGCGATCTGCGAGATGTGCAGCAAGCCGTCCTTGCCTGGCATGACTTGCACGATGGCGCCGAAGTCCAGCAGTTTCAGCACGGTGCCTTCGTAGGTCTTGCCCACTTCGACGGAAGCGGTCAGTTCCTCGATGCGGCGCTTGGCTTCCTGGCCCGCTTGCGCGTCGACGGAAGCGATGGTGACCACGCCTTCGTCGCTGATGTCGATCTGGGTGCCCGTCTCTTCAGTCAGCGCGCGGATCACGGCGCCGCCCTTGCCGATCACGTCACGGATTTTTTCCGGGTTGATCTTGATGGTGATCAAACGCGGTGCGAAATCGGACAATTCGGTTTTGACGTGCGGCATGGCTTTTTGCATTTCACCCAGGATGTGCTCGCGGCCTTCCTTGGCTTGCGCCAGTGCCACTTGCATGATTTCCTTGGTGATGCCCATGATCTTGATGTCCATCTGCAGCGCCGTGATACCGTTGCGGGTACCGGCTACCTTGAAGTCCATGTCGCCCAGGTGATCTTCGTCGCCCAGGATGTCGGACAGCACGGCAAACTTGCCGCCTTCCTTGATCAGGCCCATGGCGATACCGGCCACGTGTTCTTTCATCGGCACGCCGGCGTCCATCAGTGCCAGGCAGCCGCCGCACACCGATGCCATCGACGAGGAACCGTTCGATTCCGTGATTTCCGACACCAGGCGCACCGAGTAGCTGAACTCTTCAGCTGCTGGCAAGGCGGCGATCAGCGCGCGCTTGGCCAGGCGGCCGTGGCCGATTTCGCGGCGTTTTGGCGTACCGACACGGCCCGTTTCGCCGGTGGCGAACGGAGGCATGTTGTAATGCAACATGAACGAATCGGTGAACTCGCCCATCAGCGCATCGATCTTCTGGCTGTCGCGGGCAGTGCCCAGGGTAGCGACGACCAGCGCCTGCGTTTCGCCGCGCGTAAACAGGGCCGAACCGTGGGTGCGTGGCAGCACGCTGGTGCGGATCGAGATCGGACGCACGGTGCGCGTGTCGCGGCCGTCGATGCGTGGCTCGCCGTCCAGGATTTGCGTACGCACGATTTTCGCTTCGATGTCGAACAGGATGTTGTTCACTTCAGCGCTGTCGATCGACGCGCCGCCGTTGGCAGCCGCTTCGGCCGACAGGTCGGCGATCACTTCCGACGTCGCCGCTTTCAGCTTGGCCGTACGCTCTTGCTTGTCCTTGGTTTGATACGCGTCATTGATCTTGGCGTTGGCGAAATGCGCGACGCGGGCGATCAGTGCTTCGTTTTTCGGCGCAGGCGCCCATTCCACTTCCGGCTTGCCGCCGTCGCGCACCAGATCGTGGATCGCGTCGATGACGACTTTCATCTGGTCGTGGCCGAAGACCACGGCGCCCAGCATGATTTCTTCGGACAGTTGCTGCGCTTCCGATTCGACCATCAGCACGGCCGTTTCGGTACCGGCGACCACCAGGTCCATTTGCGAGGTTTTCAATTGCTGAACGGTCGGGTTCAGGATGTACTGGCCATTGGCGTAACCGACGCGCGCGGCGCCGATAGGACCATTGAAAGGCACGCCCGACACGCACAGGGCAGCGGAAGCGCCGATCATGGCGGCGATGTCCGGATCGATTTCCGGGTTGACCGACAACACGTGAATGATGACTTGCACTTCATTCAGATAGCCTTCCGGGAACAGCGGACGGATAGGACGGTCGATCAAACGGGATGTCAGTGTTTCTTTTTCGGAAGGACGGCCTTCGCGCTTGAAAAAACCGCCCGGGATTTTACCGGCAGCATAAGTTTTCTCGACATAATCAACCGTCAAAGGGAAGAAATCCTGGCCTGGCTTGGCATCTTTGCGTGCCACCACCGTTGCCAGAACGACGGTATCTTCGATCGACACCAGCACTGCGCCGGATGCCTGACGTGCGATTTCGCCGGTTTCCAGGGTCACTTGGTGTTGACCGTACTGGAAGGTTTTCGTAACTTTGTTAAACATTGGGGTATCCCTTTTCTAATTGCCGACAGATTTTCAGGGGCTGTCGTTCACCTCACCACAGGCGGCGGAAACATCGTTGCCGCCTTTACCACTTTACTTTTAAAACATGATATCGGTAGAGAATACTGTACTTCTCGACATAAATCCGGAATTCAAATGACAAAATGCCCGCGTCAGCGAACTGGCGCAGGCATTTCTGTATAAACCTTGTACGGCAAAAATTACTTGCGCAGACCAAGTTTAGCGATCAGGTCGCGATAACGGGTAGCGTCTTTAGCCTTCAGGTAGGACAACAGGCTCTTACGACGGTTGACCATCATGATCAGGCCGCGGCGGGAGTGGTGATCTTTCGAGTGGGCTTTGAAGTGGCCGTTCAGTTCGTTGATACGAGCTGTCAGCAGTGCAACTTGCACTTCAGGGGAGCCGGTGTCGTTTTGACCACGTGCGTTGTCCGCGATGATAGCGGCTTTGTTGATGTTTTCTACTGTCATGATAAACCTTTCACATGCGGTGCACAGAGTCTGAACCCTATCCACCGTGAACTACGATTATTAAAAGTCTGGCCCTAGCTACAAACCAGACGCGCAAGTATATCGGAAAAATGCCCGCCTGTATCCTGCCGTGCGCGCTTTTCTCGGTGCATGATAGGGTTTTCCTGCATTTCAGGAGGTCAAACATGAAAAAACTGCTCAAATTAGCAACGCCGCTGCTGTTTGCCGTGCTGGCCGGCTGCGCCAGCTGGAACGTCCCGCCGCCCCAGCCGGGCGAGCCGCGCGCCGCCGTGGAAGCGCGCCTGGGCCGGCCGACCAATATCTACCAGCTGCCCACGGGCCCGGAACTCGAATACGCCACGGGCCCGTACGGCCAGTACACGTATATGGCCCGCTTCGGTCCCGACGACAAGCTCATTTCTTATGAACAAGTGCTCGACACGCCGGGCTTTGCCCGCATCAAGGTGGGCGTCTCGACCCAGCAGGACGTGCTGCACATCCTGGGCCGCCCGACGGAAACCTCCTACCTGGCGCTGCCCAAACTCCATGTCTGGTCCTACCGCTACAAGGAATCGGGCGTCTGGGATTCCATGATGCACGTGCACTTCGACCACGACGGCATCGTGCGCATGATGATGAACGGCCCCGATCCGGCCAAGGAAGAGCGGCGGTTTTTTTGGTAAAACATTGCCGGCATAACGACGCCTGATAAAAMCGTAGCGAGCGGAAGAGAGAGGTGGCTAAGAAGCGCAACCGTACTCTAGTACGGTGAGCATCGCAGGCCACCTATATCGACGCGCAGCAGGTTTAATCAGGCGTCCTCCCTAAGGCTGCGGATCAATCCTCTCATCCTTGGCATGCAGCTTGTTCAAGGCCGACAAATACGCCTTGGCCGACGCGACGATGATGTCGGGGTCGGCGCCCACGCCGTTGACGATGCGCCCGTCGCGCGACAGACGCATCGTGACTTCGCCCTGCGACTGCGTGCCCGTGCTGATCGCATTGACGGAGAACAAGACCAGTTCCGCGCCGCTGGCGGCCGCACTTTCGATGGCGTTGACGGTCGCGTCGACGGGGCCATCGCCCCGCCCTTCGCAGCTGCGCTGTTCGCCGCCGACGAGGAATTCCACGCGCGCATGGGGCACGGCGCCCGTCGTCGACTGCTGCGCCAGGGAAATGAAACGGTAGTGCTCACTCTCCTGCGCCTGCTGCTCCTCGCTGACGAGAGCCATGATGTCTTCGTCGAAAATCTCGGATTTACGGTCGGCCAGTTCCTTGAAACGCAGGAAAGCCGCGTTGACGTCCACTTCGGATTCGAGCGCGATGCCCAGCTCCTGCAGCCGCTGCTTGAAGGCATTGCGGCCCGACAGTTTTCCCAGGACGATCTTGTTGGCGGTCCAGCCCACGTCTTCGGCACGCATGATTTCATACGTCTCGCGCGCCTTTAAAATGCCGTCCTGGTGGATGCCGGACGCATGCGCAAAGGCGTTCGCGCCGACGACGGCCTTGTTCGGCTGCACGGCAAAGCCCGTGATCTGCGACACCATTTTCGAGGCGGCCACGATTTGCGTCGTATCGATGCCCACCGTCAGATTGTAATAGGCGGCACGCGTGCGCAGCGCCATCACCACTTCTTCCAGCGCCGTGTTGCCGGCCCGCTCGCCCAGGCCATTGACGGTACACTCGATCTGCCGCGCGCCGCCGATCATGACGCCGGCCAGCGAATTGGCGACAGCCAGGCCCAGGTCGTTATGGCAATGCACGGACCAGATGGCTTTATCGGAGTTCGGTATGCGTTCGCGCAAGCGCTTGATGGTGGCGCCGAAGATTTCCGGCACGGCGTAGCCCACCGTATCGGGGAAATTGATGGTGGTGGCGCCCTCGGCGATCACGCCTTCGAGCACGCGGCACAGAAAATCCTCGTCCGAGCGGCTGCCGTCTTCGGGACTGAATTCGATGTCGTCCGTGAACTGGCGCGCGTAGCGCACCGCGTTCTGCGCCTGCAGCAGGACTTCCTCGGGCGTCATGCGCAGCTTCATCTGCATGTGCAGCGGCGACGTGGCGATAAACGTGTGGATGCGCCTGCGCTCGGCAGGCTCCAGCGCTTCGGCGGCGCGGGCGATGTCGCGGTCGTTGGCGCGCGACAGCGAACAGATGGTCGACTCGCGCACGGCGCCGGCAATCGCGCGTATCGACTCGAAGTCGCCCTGCGAGGCGGCGGCGAAGCCCGCTTCGATCACGTCGACCTTCATGCGCTCGAGCTGCTTGGCGATGCGCAGCTTTTCCTCGCGCGTCATGGAGGCGCCCGGCGATTGCTCGCCGTCGCGCAAGGTGGTGTCAAAAATAACGAGTCGGTTGCTGGTGTTCATGGCTGCTCCTGGCTGGCTGAAGACTGGCGACGCTACCGACTCGCCGCATTAATGCTCGGGGTCGGTCTGGATGATGCTGACGGGCTTGCCCTTCGCCATGCGCCAGAAAAACACGGCGTAGCCGGACAGGCCATAGGCAACGAAAATCGGGAACAGCACTTTCGGCGGGTCGATGGAAATGAGCGCGAAGAACAATGCCAGCAGGAATACCACGATGAAAGGCACGGACTTGCGGAAATTCACATCCTTGAAACTGTAGAACGGCACGTTGGTGACCATGGTCAGGCCGGAAAACAAAGCGATCGTCCACGACACCCAGGCCAGCTGGTTACCGGCGAATTCCAGGTCGTTCATCAGCAGGATGAAGCCGGCCACCATGGCCGCCGCCGCCGGGCTGGGCAAGCCCTGGAAGAAGCGCTTGTCGACCACGGCTATGTTCGTGTTGAAGCGGGCCAGGCGCAGGGCGGCGCCGGCGCAATACACGAAGGCGGCCAGCCAGCCCAGTTTACCCATGCCGCGCAGCGACCATTCGTAGATCACCAGCGCCGGCGCGGCGCCGAACGACACCATGTCGGACAGGCTGTCGTACTGGGCGCCGAATTCGCTCTGCGTATTCGTCAGGCGCGCGATGCGTCCGTCGAGGCCGTCGAGGATCATGGCGATGAAGATGGCCCAGGCCGCGTGTTCGAATTTCTGGTTCATGGCCATGACGATGGCGTAGAAGCCGCAGAACAAGGCTGCCGTCGTGAAGGCGTTCGGCAACAGATAGATGCCGCGGCGGCGCAAGGTTTTCTTGCCAGTGCCATCGGTCACCGGCTGGCGCACGAATTTGCTGAAGCGGGACGCTTTGGATGCTGCGGGAGTGCCGTTCTTGCCTCTACGACGGGGGAAGTTTGCCATGTTGTTCCATATTTTGTGTGCTACGGGAATCGGTGCCAGATGGCAGGCGCAAGACTGTCAAGGCATGCGCCCGCCGATGTTGTCATTATAGAGGAGCCGCCGCCAAAGAAAAGCGCGGCGGCGTCAAGCCGGCAATATTGACGCCGATACACGCCTTATTTGAACTTGATCTTCGCCACCAGGCCCATGTTGAGGGTCGTTTCGCCCGCTTCGAAGCTCGGTTCAGCCACCTGGCTGCCGCCATACGCCATGGCGTCGGCGCTCATGGCGCGCGCGCCGGCCACGTTGGCCCGCTGCGCATAGTTGCCCGAACCTTCGAAATCGATGGTGTCGATCACGGCGTCATTGACGTTGCGGCCCATGGCGCCGGCGATGGCGGCCACGCGCTCGTTGAGGTTCTTGTAGGCGGCGGCGATGCGCTGGTCGTCGAGCTTACGCACGGTGGCGGGCGCCAGGCCGAAGTTCAGGCGGTTCAGGGTCAGCACGCCTTGCGCTGCGGAAACGGTCTTCGGTAAGGCGGCCAGGTTGGTCGTCGTTACCTGCAGATACTGGCCGACTCGCCAGCCGGTCGGCACGCGAGGTTTGGCGGCGACGCCCGGCGGCAAGGGCGCCGTTTCCGGGTACACGGCATACGTGTAATAACCCTGTGTCTTCAGCACGGCTTGCGGGTCGGCCTTCTTGACGATGGCCACGCCCTGATTCATCTTTTGGTTCACGCGCGAGGCGGCGGCGGCCTTGCCCTTGTCCTGCTCTTCGATGGCCAGGGTGACGGTCACCTGGTCGTTCGCATGCACCACTTCGCCGTTGGCGGGCACCACCACGAGGGTGCCGAGGGTGGCAGAGGCGGGCAACGCCTGGGCTTGTGCGCCCAGGGCAACGGTGGCGGCGGCTGCGGCCAGCAGCGATTTCATGAAGGTCATGGTGTTCTCCTGGAAAATAATGGGGCAAAAACGACCATGGGGCCAACAGCCCCATGATCTTTTTAAAACATGCTGACGCGGAAATCTTCCTGCGTTAATCAGCTTACTTCAGCTTACTTGAACTTGACCTTGCCGACGACGCGCATGTCGAGCGTCGTTTCGCCCGGTTCGAAGCTCGGTTCGGCGACGGTGCTGTCTTCGGCCATCTTGGCGCTGCGCATCATCATCGGCGCGGCGGCAGGACGGCTTTCCGTGGCGTAATTGCCCGAACCTTCGAAGTCCACCGTATCGAGCACGGCGTCCGAGACGTTGCGGCCCATGGCCTTGGCGATGGCGGCCACGCGCTCGTTCAGGTTTTTATAGGTGGCGGCGATGCGCTGGTCGTCCAGCAAGCGGATGGTTTCCGGCTTCAGGCCGAAATTCAAACCATTCAGGGTCAGTACGCCTTGCGCCGCCGACACGGTTTTCGGCAGGGACGCCAGATTGGCCGTCGTCACTTCCAGGTACTGGCCCACGCGCCAGGCCGTTGGCAGGCGCGGCTTGGCCACGGCGCCGGCGGGCAATGGGCGCTCTTCCGGATACACGGGATAGGTGTAGTAGCCGTACGATTTCAGCGCGGCGGAAGGATCGGCCTGCTTGACGATGGCGATACCCTTGTTCATCTTCTGGTTGACTCGCGACGCGGCGGCAGCCTTGTCCTTGTCCTGTTCTTCGACGGCCAGCGTAGCGACCACCTGGTCATTGACATGCTTGACTTCACCAAATGCGGGCACGACCACCAGGGTGCCGGAAGTCGGCAAAGATTGGGCTTGCGCGCTCAGGGCAACGGTGGCTGCGGCGGCAACAAGGACGGATTTCATCACGGTCATGGGGTACTCCTAGGTAGTTAATGTGGCTGACAAGGAGCAATGGGGCGCGCTCTGCACTACCCCATTTCTCTTGAGAAACTTGTCAAACTGTGTAGATTCTAACGCCTCGTTCCTTCCCGTGGCGCAAATTAACAAATCGTCACAAAATGCGCTTGCCTGTCACATCTGCTCACATTTCAACACACTGCCATTCAAAATAACAATGTTATTAGTGACCCAGCACCGCGCCGCCGCTACGCCGGCCTGGCTTGAAACTGTGGCGGCGCGCGCACCAGGCGACGGTCAGGGCCACCAGCAGCAAGGCCAGCATGGCCCAAGGGAACGACGCCGCGCCATAGCCGTCGAGCAGCATGCCGCCCGCCAGGCCGCCGCCCGCGATGGCCACGTTCCAGATGGTCGCCACCATCGCCTGCGCCACATCCATGCCGTCGCCGGCCGCGTCCGCCGATGCCGTCTGCAGCAAGGTGCCCGCGCCGCCAAAGGTGATGCCCCAGATGGCCATGCTGACATAGATCACGATGGGGGAATCCATCGCCAGGCCCAGCGCGACCATCACGAGGGCAAAGGCGGCGATGCAGCCCAGCACGAGCGGGCGCAGCCAGCGATCGATCAGCTGGCTGACCAGCCAGATGCCGGCCAGCGAACCCACGCCATACACGAGCAGCACCAGGTCGACGCGGGGACGCAAGCCGGACGGCGCCAGGAACGGTGCGATATAGGTATATAAAATGTTATGCGCCAGCATCCAGGCGACGATCACCGCCAGAATCGGCCGCACGCCCGGCGTCACGAACACCTGGCGGATCGACAGGCGCTCGCCATTCTTTTGCCCCGGATAATCGGGCACGGCCAGCAGCACCCACGCGACCAGCACCACGGCCATGGCGGACATGATGCCGAAGATGCTGCGCCAGCCCAGCATGCCGCCCATCAGGGTACCCAGCGGCACGCCCAGCGACAGGGCCAGCGGCGTGCCGATCATGGCGATCGCCATCGCCCTGCCCTGCTGCTCCACGGACACCATGCGGCGCGCATAGCCGGCCATCAGGCCCCAGGCCAGCCCGGCGGCCATGCCTGCGACGAAGCGCGCGACCAGAGCGACGATATAGTTAGGCGCCAGAGCCGTCGCCGTATTGAAGATCAAGAAGCCGACGACGGCCAGCAGCAAGACATTGCGCCGGCGCCAGCCGCTCGTCAGGGCCGTCAGAGGAATCGCCGTCAGAATGGAACCGATGGCGTACACGGTCACCAGTTGGCCCGTCATGACTTCGGAAATGCCGAGGTCCCGGGCAATCTGCGGCAGCAAGCCGGCCGGCAAGGTTTCCGACAGAAGGGCGAGGAAGGCCGTCATGGCCAGGGCCAGCAAGGCGAGGATGGGAAGTCGCGCGGGAATGGAAGAGTCTGCAGTGCCCGGCATGGGCACTGCGGCGGTAATACGGTCGGTCATAGGGGTCCTTCAGATTGCGCAGGCGATTAAATAACCAGCGCCTGGCGTGCTACAAAAGCGGTGATGCGCGTTGCGGTCGGCAGATACCGAAACAGATGCAGTCCACAGGAAACTGCAAAGGAAGGGCGGAATTGTAAAGCAAACGCGGCAACAGCGTGCGTACGAAAACAACCGTGCTCAAGCTGGCGTCATGCAGGCATCATTGGCTGCCTTGCGCGGCGAAAACCAGGCATTCGATTTCGGGCTGTACAGGAAGGCGCAGATGACGACGAACGTGAGCGTGCCAGGCAAGACATCCATCTTGAGCGGCACGGTCGCCAGGCAGATCACCGTATCGATCACGCCCCACGCCAGATACACGGTGCGCGCGCCACGCTGCCTTTGCAGCATGGCCAGCGCTGCCACCAGGGTGATGCCCTGACTGAAGATCAAAATCGCGTACTGCACCTGGGCGGGAATCGCGCCGTGCGCCATCGACGCCAGCATGGCGGGATCGTTGCGGCCGAGGTAAGCCGACGCCAGGGCGCACAGCGCGCCGATGATCAGGAACCAGCAGCTGATGGCGACCGAGACGGGGCGCTTGAGCACATGAAGATTCCCGACAAACACTTTAGAAAAAACAAGCATGGCGCTGGCGGTATTTTTGAAGGGCCCTGATTGTAACGGATGTGGCTGACCAGGCGCCTGCGCACAAAAAAAGCCGGCTTGCGCCGGCTTCTTGTGAAGCACACCAACTGCTTAGTTTTTCGACTGGTCAACCATCTTGTTCTTGGCGATCCAAGGCATCATGGCGCGCAGTTTCGCGCCCACTTCTTCGATCTGGTGCTCGGCCGTCAGGCGGCGGCGCGAGATCAGGGTCGGGGCGCCTGCCTTGTTTTCCAGGATGAAGCTCTTCGCGTATTCGCCCGTTTGAATGTCTTTCAGGCATTGACGCATCGCATCCTTGGTGGCCGAGGTCACGACCTTAGGACCGGTCACGTATTCGCCGTATTCGGCGTTGTTCGAGATCGAGTAGTTCATGTTGGCGATGCCGCCTTCATAGATCAGGTCGACGATCAGCTTGAGTTCGTGCAAGCACTCGAAGTACGCCATTTCCGGCGCGTAGCCCGCTTCCGTCAGGGTCTCGAAGCCGGCCTTGATCAGTTCCACGGCGCCGCCGCACAGCACGGCCTGTTCGCCGAACAAGTCCGTTTCGGTTTCTTCACGGAAGTTCGTTTCGATGATGCCGGCACGGCCGCCGCCGTTGGCCGACGCGTACGACAGGGCGATATCGCGGGCGATGCCCGATTTGTCCTGGTACACGGCGATCAGGTGGGGCACGCCGCCGCCCTGGGTGTAGGTGGCGCGCACGGTGTGGCCCGGCGCTTTCGGCGCGACCATGATCACGTCCAGGTCGGCGCGTGGCACGACTTGGCCGTAATGCACGTTGAAGCCGTGGGCGAAGGCCAGCACGGCGCCTTGCTTGGCGAACGGCGCGATGTTTTCGTTGTAGACCTGGGCGATGTTTTCATCTGGCAGCAAGATCATGATGACGTCGGCCGCTTTCACGGCGTCGTTGACTTCCGCCACTTTCAGGCCCGCTTGCTCGACCTTGGTCCACGAAGCGCCGCCCTTGCGCAGGCCGACGGTGACGTTGACGCCCGAATCGTTCAGGTTTTGCGCGTGCGCGTGGCCTTGCGAACCGTAGCCGATGATGGCAACGTTTTTACCCTTGATCAAGGAGAGGTCAGCGTCTTTGTCGTAAAAAACTTTCATGGTATTTCCTATCTATTTTGATGATGCGTTGTTGTTTTAAATGCGGCGCCAGGGCCGCGCAATGCTGTTGTGTGCTTTTATACTTTGAGGATGCGTTCGCCGCGGCCGATGCCGGAACCACCGGTGCGGACGGTTTCCAGGATGGCGGCGCGGTCGATCGAATCGATGAACGCGTCGAGCTTGACCTTGTTGCCGGTCAGTTCGATCGTGTACGTCTTTTCGGTGACATCGATGATGCGGCCACGGAAGATATCGGCGGTGCGCTTCATTTYCTCGCGCTCCTTGCCCACGGCACGAACCTTGATCAGCATCAACTCGCGTTCGATATGCTGGCCTTCGGTCAGGTCCACCACCTTGACTACCTCGATGAGGCGGTTCAGGTGCTTGGTGATCTGCTCGATGATGTCGTCCGAACCGCTGGTGACGATGGTCATGCGCGACAGGGTCGAGTCTTCCGTCGGCGCCACCGTCAATGTTTCGATGTTGTAGCCGCGTGCCGAGAACAGGCCCACCACGCGCGACAGGGCGCCCGCTTCGTTTTCCAGCAAGACAGAAATAATATGGCGCATGATTACAGATCCTCCGAACCGAGCATCATTTCGGACAGGCCTTTGCCGGCTTTCACCATTGGCCACACGTTTTCGGACTGGTCGGTAATGAAGTTCATGAATACCAGCCTGTCTTTCATGCCGAACGCCTCTTTCAGGGCGCCGTCGACGTCGCCCGGTTTTTCAATTTTCATGCCCACGTGGCCGTAGGCTTCGGCCAGCTTCTCGAAGTCGGGCAGCGAATCCATGTACGACTCGGAATAGCGCGAACCGTAATCGATTTCCTGCCACTGGCGCACCATGCCGAGGAAACGGTTGTTGAGCATGATGATCTTCGGCGTCAGGTGGTATTGCTTGCACGTGGCGAGCTCCTGGATGCACATCTGGATCGAGCCTTCGCCGGTAATACAAGCGACGGTGGCGTCCGGATTGGCCATCTGCACGCCCATGGCGTACGGCAAGCCGACACCCATGGTGCCCAGGCCGCCGGAATTGATCCAGCGGCGCGGCTTGTCGAAGCCATAATATTGCGCCGCCCACATCTGGTGCTGGCCCACGTCGGACGTGATGAAGGCGTCGCCCTTGGTAATCTGGAACACTTTTTCCACCACCGCTTGCGGCTTGATGACCAGGTCGGAGGTCGGATACTTCAGGCATTCGCGGCCACGCCATTCGGCGATCTGCTTCCACCAATTGCTCAAGGCATTGACGTTCGGCTTGGCTTCGGCCGCGTCGAGTTGCGCGAGGAACTCGATCAGCACGTCCTTGACGTTGCCGACGATGGGGATATCGACCTTGACGCGCTTGGAAATCGACGATGGATCGATGTCCACGTGGATGATCTTGCGAGGATGCGAGGCGAAATGTTTCGGGTTGCCGATCACGCGGTCATCGAAACGGGCGCCGATGGCGATCAGCACGTCGCAATTCTGCATCGCCATGTTCGCTTCGTAGGTGCCGTGCATGCCGGGCATGCCGACATACTGCTCGCTCGAGGCGCGGTAGCCGCCAAGGCCCATCAAGGTGTTGGTGCACGGGAAACCCAGGCGGTCGACCAGCTTGTTCAGCTCGGCCGAGGCACTTGCCAGGATGACGCCGCCGCCCGTGTAGATCATCGGGCGTTCGGCTTGCAGCAGCAGCTGCACGGCCTTGCGGATCTGGCCCGAATGGCCCTTGTCGACGGGACGGTAGGAACGCATCTCGACTTCCTTCGGATAGTCGAAGTTGCATTTGTGCATGCTGATATCCTTGGGGATATCGACCAGCACGGGTCCCGGACGGCCGGTACGGGCGATGAAGAACGCTTTCTTGATCGTCGCTGCCAGGTCCTTGACGTCCTTGACGAGGAAGTTGTGCTTGACCACGGGGCGCGTGATGCCGACCGTGTCGCATTCCTGGAACGCATCCTGGCCGATGGCGTGGCTCGGCACCTGGCCGGAGATCACCACCATGGGAATCGAGTCCATGTACGCGGTCGACAGGCCCGTGACGGCATTCGTGACGCCCGGACCGGACGTGACGATGGCGACACCGACTTTGTTCGAGCTGCGCGAATAGGCATCGGCGGCGTGGATCGCGGCCTGCTCGTGGCGTACCAGGACATGCTGGAATTTGTTTTGCTGGAAGATGGCGTCGTAGATGTAGAGTACGGCTCCGCCCGGATATCCAAAGACGTGCTCGACGCCCTCTTCAGCCAGACAGCGCACGACAATTTCTGCGCCGGTGATAGGTCCTGCTGCTGCTTCGGTATTCATGAAACATTCCTTTCAAGGTCCATTGGAGATTGATCGGATGTTCTTTCCTGACGAGGTACGCCTAACGCAACAGTGCTCCTGCTTCCCTTTTCATGCGGTCACGCAATTTCTTTGGGCACCCATAGATACCTTACAAAACAACGCTTAACGCAACTCGTTTGGCCGGAGTTTCTGTGGCGCCTGTACGAACCGCTCGCGCTTGTGGCGCGGGTTAGAACAAACTGCCTACAAATGAAAGCGCGTCTTGCCGCTGCTGGCCTTGTGTGCCGGTCGCGACCTGACCATAGGGCTTTGGGGTGTTCAAAGCGTCCCATACGTTATCGCGTTGCACCATTATGGTCAAGGAAAATGTCGGCCTCGCTGCATTTTTGCTCGCACAACGTGCAAAAACCCTGCGGAAACGCACATTTTTTGCTAGCATGCACGGGGTTGCAAAAAGCATACCCGCCCCCATTTCGCCCACCGCACCCCGCAGCCGCTAAGATCCCCATACCGCATGGCAACAGACAAAGAATTATCCGACTTTCTAGAAAATGTCGAGCGGCGCGCTTTCAAGCAGGCCGCCTACGCGGTCCGCAAGGAAGAATCGGCCCTCGACATCGTGCAGGACGCCATGATCAAGCTGGCCGAGAAATATGGCGACAAGCCGGCCGCCGAGCTGCCGATGCTGTTCCAGCGCATCTTGCAGAACACCATTCTTGATTATTTCCGCCGTGAAAAAGTTCGCAACACCTGGGTCAGCCTGTTTTCCGGCATGAAGCCCTCGGGCGACGAGCATGAAGATTTTGATATACTTGACACGTATGAATCGGAACAGGGCTCCAGCGCCGCCGAATCGTCGGCCGACAAGGTCGAACGCGCGCAAATCCTTGATTTGATTGATGCAGAGGTACAAAAACTGCCCTCACGTCAACGCGAAGCCTTCCTCATGCGTTATTGGCAGGACATGGATGTGGCTGAAACAGCGGAAGCGATGGGTTGCTCCGAAGGTAGCGTGAAAACACATTGCTCTAGAGCTACCCACACGCTCGCCGAATCGCTGAAAGCCAAGGGAATTAAATTATGAACACCGACGATCTCAATTTCGCTTATAAAGTGCGCCATGCACTGAACGAAAAACTCGACGACCTGCCCGCATCGACCGCCGATCGCCTGGCAGCGGCACGCAAGCAGGCCCTGTCGCGCAAGAAGGCGGACGCGCCCGCCGCCGTCGCCGTGCGCCAGAACGTGTTCGCCGGCGTGGCCAGCAGCCTGTTCGTCGAGCCGCTGTCGTGGCTGGGCCGCATGAGCGTCATCATCCCCCTGCTGCTGCTGGTCGGCGGCCTGGTGGGCATCTATCGGTTTGAGCAGGAACAACATATTGCCGAGCTGGCAGAAATCGACGCGGCCGTCCTGTCCGACGAATTGCCGCTGTCTGCGTACATGGACCATGGCTTCAACGCCTACCTGACGAAACGCGAGCAATAAATGGCAGGCACGAGCGTACGTAAAGGCTGGCTGGCCGGCGGCATCGGCCTGGGCGCCTGCGCCCTGGCGGGCGCCGCTTGGGTAGGCGCGCAGCAACATCCCGCGCCCGCCGCGCCTCCCGTGGCGGCAGCGCCCGTGGTGGCGCCGGCGCCGGCCGTCAAGCCCGGTTCGCCCCGCACAGCCGGCAAGGGCGGCACGCCGCCCAAGGCCAGCGAGAATCCATCGTGGAACAAACTGTCGCGCGCGCAGCAGGAAGCCCTGCAGCCGCTGGCGGGCGAATGGAACAAGCTGGAAACCTTGCGCAAGCAGAAATGGCTCGATATCGCCAGCCGCTTTGCCTCGATGACGCCGGACGAGCAAATCCGCGTGCATGAACGCATGCGCGAATGGATCAAGCTGACGCCGGAACAGCGCCGCTTGGTGCGCGAAAACTACACGCGCACGAAGAAGATTGATCCAGGTCAAAAAACCGCGCAATGGGAGCAATACCAGCAATTGCCGGAAGATCAAAAGAAAAAGCTGGCGACGGAACTCGTGCCGAAAAAACCGCTGGGCAAGGTGCCGGCGATCAATTCGACCACGAGCAAGCCGCCCGTGATCGTGCCGCCCGCCATGCCGGCAGCGCCTCCCGCCGCAGCGCCCGTCCTGCCGCCCGCCGCCACGCCTTCGGTGGCCGTGCCGCTCACGGATCCTGCCGCGCCCCCCGCCGCCGTGCCTGTCACGCCACCCGTCACGCCCGTACCACTGCCGACCAATGTCAAATAACACGCCTGCCGCCAGCATCACCCATCCCACGATCAAGCGCCGCCTGATCTCCATGGTGTACGAGTCGCTGCTGGCCCTGGCCGTGCTGTTTCTGCCCTTCCTGCTGTTTGAACTGGCCGTGCAGGGCGCGCATACGCCGTTGACGGAACACATGCGCCAATGCCTGGCCTTCCTCGTCATGGGTGCGTATTTCATCCATCAGTGGAGCCGCGAAGGGCAAACCCTGGCCATGAAGACGTGGCGCCTGAAAGTCGTGCTGCCGGGCCACGCCCACGTGCCGCTGCGCGTGGCCGCGTACCGCTACATCCTGTCATGGATGTGGCTGCTGCCGGCCCTGCTGGTGTCGTATTTGCTGGACTTGCAGCACTGGACAGCGCTGGGCGCCATCGGCGTGGGCATCCTGGTCTGGTCGGCCACGGCCCTGTTCACGGGCAATGGCCAATTCCTGCACGACAAGCTGGCGGGCACGCAGATCGTGCAATTGCCGGCCCCCGCCAAGAAACCGAAGAAAGTCGCCGCCTGAGCTTTATGCGGCTTGACCTGGGTCATTGAAGCGCCACGGGGGCTCTGCGATCATGGCATGCCATGAAGAATACCGCCCCCCTCCCCCACACGCGCTTCGCCCCCTACCGCGAGGAAGTCTGCAGCGAAGACGAAGTCAAGCACCTCGTCCACACTTTTTATGCGGCCGCGCGCGACGACGCCATGCTGGGCCCCATTTTTGCCGCCGAGGTCAAGGATTGGGATGCCCATCTGGCAACATTGATCGATTTCTGGTCAGGCTTGCTACGCGGCACCATGCGCTACCACGGCAAGCCGCTGGCCCAGCACGCGCAAATGGAAAACCTGACGCCGTGCATGTTCCGCCGCTGGCTGACCCTGTTTTTTGCCACGACCGAGAGCATGGGCAACCTGGCCTTGCAGGAAAAGGCCGATACCATCGCCTTGAATATTGCCGAACGGCTATGGAAAAGCTTTGCGGAAAACCACGCCATCGTGGCGCCGCAGCTTTAGAACCGTTCGTAGCCCTGCAGATAGCGCCATTGCCCCACGGGCATGGCGCCCAGCGGAATGCGGCCGATGCGCAGGCGCTTCATGCCGACGACGTCCAGTCCGACCATCTTGCACATATGGGCGATCTGGCCCGGCTGCACGTTTTTCAGGGCGAAACGCAGGCGCGTCTCGTTCTGCCAGCTGACCTTGATCGGAGGTAAAGGCTTGCCATTGAAGGGCAAGCCGTGATTCAGCAGCGCCAGGCCGTTTTCAGCGATAGTGCCCGACACTTCCACGATGAATTCCTGCTCCACCGTTTTCGCTTCATCGACCAGTTTGCGGGCGACGCGGAAATCCTGCGTGAACACCAGCAGGCCGGACGCCATGGTGTCGAGCGGATTGGTGATCGTCAGACCGATCAGGTGGCGCTTGAGAAAGCGCGTGACGGAGCTGGGCGCCACGTTCTCCGGCGTAAAAATCTCTTCCGGACGCAAACAGCTCAAGGCCGGCTTGCCTTCGCTGCCGACGCCGCCGTTGATGCCGGCCGGCTTGTGCAGCAGGATGGTCACGGGCGGCATTTCATCGAGTGTCGCGTTTGGCAGCAGCACCACTTCCTGCTTGTCCGCCACGCGCGCGCCCGCCTCTTCCACCAGCACGCCGTCGACCGTCACCCAGCCGCCCTCGATATACAGCTCGGCCTCGCGGCGTGAGCAGGGCAAGTCTTCAGCGAGGCGTTTGGCCAGGCGGACGGTGGGCATGTCAATTGGTGTGGTCATGGGGAGGCGCAAAAAGCAAGAGGAGGAGAAAGCCGGTATTGTAACCGACCCGCTCCTCGCCTTTTGTCGCTGTGTGGTGGTTGTTTGATTACGCTGCCGATTGTCGGATTACGCTGCGCTAATCCGACCTACCCGACCTGCCCGACCTGCGCGGTCGTGGCGGGTGTGGTAGGTTGGATTAGCGGAACGCGTAATCCAACAATCAGGCTTGCGCCTTCGCCAACTCTTCGGCAAAGAAACGGTGCCCCATCTCTTCCAGGCCCAGGGTCTGCAGCACTTCCTGCAAGCGCTCGGTCGGGCGCTGGCGCGGCAGGTTTTTATAACTGGCGATGATCAGTTCATTCTTCATCGAATGTTCCCAGCCCACCAGCTCCGTCACGCTGACCTGGTAGCCGTGCGCTTCCAGCTGCAGACAGCGCAGCACGTTGGTGATCTGGCTGCCGAACTCGCGCGTGTGCAGCGGATGGCGCCACAATTCCGTCAAGACGTTCTTGCCCAGGCTCTTGCCCTTGTTCTTCTTCAGGACGGACGCCACTTCCGCCTGGCAGCACGGCACCAGCACCATGAACTTCGCCTTTTTCTTCAGGGCGAAGTGGATGGCGTCATCGGTGGCCGTGTTGCACGCATGCAGGGCCGTGACGATGTCGATCTGCTGCGGCAGCAAGTTCGATTCCGTCGATTCGGCCACGGACAGCGGCAGGAACGACATGCCGGGGAACTTGAACTTAGCGGCTAGCTCTTGCGAGCGCTGCACCAGCTCTTCGCGCGTTTCGATGCCGTAGATGTGCGAACCGTCGTTGCCGTTCTTGAAGAACAGGTCGTACAGGATGAAACCGAGATACGACTTGCCGGCGCCGTGGTCGACCAGCGACACGCCGGGGTGGTCGAGCTGCACTTCGCGCAGCAGCGGCTCGATGAACTGCGTCAGGTGGTACACCTGCTTGAGCTTGCGGCGGCTGTCCTGGTTCATCTTGCCGTCGCGCGTCAGGATGTGCAATTCCTGCAGCAAGGCGACCGACTGGCCATCCTTGATCTCGGGCATGTTGCTGGCGGCCGTGATGACATCTTTCGGCGCGGAAGCTGCGGTGGCGGCGGGTGCCGCGCCCTTAGCGCGCTTCATCGATCCACGCCATCTGTATCGCTTCGAGCACTTTTTCGCCGCCGCGCGTGTGGTCATCGTCGAAGCCGTCCAGCGCCACCACCCAGTTATGCAGGTCGGTGAAACGCACGGTCAGGGGATCGATGTCCGGATGCGCGTCGAACAAAGCCTCGGCGATCGCGTGTATGTCGGACCATTTCATCTTAGTTGCCATACTAGTGGCTGCCTTCGCTGACCTGGTTGATCGTGTATTTCGGGATTTCAACGACGAGGTCGGCCTCGGCCACGATGGACTGGCACGACAGGCGCGACACGGCTTCCAGGCCCCAGGCCTTGTCCAGCATGTCTTCTTCCAGTTCCGTCGCTTCGTTCAGCGATTCGATGCCTTCGCGTACCAGCACGTGGCAGGTGGTGCAGGCGCACGATTTTTCGCAGGCGTGCTCGATGTCGATGTCGTTTTCCAGCAGGATGTCGCAGATGGACTTGCCGGCCGGGGCTTCGATGACGGCGCCGTCCGGGCAAAGCTTGGCGTGCGGCAGGATAACGATTTGTGGCATGGTTTCTTCTTTCAGTCTGTCATTCGGAGCGCGGCCGCGGCGAGTGCCTGCGGCGCGCTGTTCAATTATTTTTAAACGACCTGGTCCAGCGTTTTGCCCGTCAAGGCCGTGCGCACGCTGCGGTCCATGCGGCGCGAGGCGAAATCCTCGGTGCCGTCGGCCAGTGCTTCGATCGCCAGCTTCAAGGCCTGGTGGTCGATGGCGCCGCTTTGCGATTGCGCGATGGCGTCGCGCACCTTGTTCATCAGGCCGTCGACGGCTGCGCGTTCCGCGTCGTCGAGCAAGCCGCCGTCTTCGTCCAGCGCCGATTGCGTGGCCAGCAGGATGCGTTCCGCTTCCACCTGCTCTTCGCGCAAGGCGCGCGCCACCATGTCGGTGTCGGCCGAGGTGTAGGAATCCTGCAGCATGCGGGCGATGTCGTCGTCGCCCAGGCCATACGCCGGCTTGACGCTGATCGACGCTTCCACGCCCGAGCGCAGTTCGCGCGCCGAGACCGACAGCAAGCCGTCCGCGTCGACTTGGTAGGTGATGCGGATGCGCGCGGCGCCCGCCACCATCGGCGGAATGCCGCGCAATTCAAAACGCGCCAAGGAACGGCAGTCGCTGACCAGTTCGCGCTCGCCCTGCAGCACATGCACGGCCAGCGCCGTCTGGCCATCTTTAAAAGTCGTGAATTCCTGCGCGCGTGCGCACGGGATCGTCGAATTACGCGGGATGATTTTTTCCACCAGGCCGCCCATGGTTTCGATACCGAGCGACAGCGGGATCACGTCCAGCAGCAGCCAGTCGTCGCCGGCGGCGCGGTTACCGGCCAGCAAGTTCGCCTGGATGGCCGCGCCCAGCGCCACCACTTTGTCCGGGTCGATGTTCGCGTGCGGCGTCGTGTGGAAGAATTCGCTCACGGCGCGCTGCACGTGCGGCATGCGCGTGGCGCCGCCCACCATCACCACGCCGTCAACGTCGTCCGCATCCACGTTCGCGTCGCGCAGTGCTTTCTTGATGGCGTTCATGGTCTTGGCCACCAGGTGCTGCGTCATGGCGGCAAAGTCAACCGCCGTGATGCGCAGGTGGATCTCTTCGCCCGAGTTCAGCTTGGCGTCGATCGTCGTTTCCGGCTTGGTCGACAGCAATTCCTTGATTTCGCGCGCCTTCACCATCAGGATGGCCGTGTCTTCATCGGACAGCGGCGCCAGCTTGGCGTGCTCGCTGATCCAGCAGAACAGACGGCGGTCGAAATCGTCGCCGCCCAGGGCCGAGTCGCCGCCAGTGGACAGCACTTCGAAGACGCCCTTGCTCAGCTTCAGGATCGAGATGTCGAAGGTTCCGCCGCCCAGGTCATACACGGCGTACACGCCTTCGGATGCGTTATCGAGGCCATACGCGATGGCGGCTGCGGTCGGCTCGCTCAGCAGGCGCAGCACGTTGATGCCAGCCAGTTGCGCCGCATCTTTCGTCGCCTGGCGCTGCGCATCGTCGAAATAGGCGGGCACAGTGATGACGGCGCCCACCAGGTCGTCGCCCAGGGAATCCTCCGCGCGCTGGCGCAGGGTGGCGAGGATTTGCGCCGACACCTCAACCGGGCTTTTCACGCCGGCCACGGTTTTCAGCTGCACCATGCCAGGCGTGTCCTGGAAATCGTATGGCAGGTTTTCCGCGTAGGCGATGTCGGCCAGGCCGCGGCCCATGAAGCGCTTGACGGAGACGATGGTGTTCTTCGGGTCGGTGGTTTGTGCGGACAGGGCCTTGTAGCCGATGTTGGCGTGGCCGTTCGGCAGGTAGCGCACGACGGACGGCAGCAAAGAGTGCCCTTCGTCGTCGTTGAGCACCTCGGGAATGCTGTTGCGCACGGTCGCGACCAGGGAATTGGTGGTGCCAAGGTCAATGCCGACGGCCAGGCGGTGCTGGTGCGGCGCGGTCGACATGCCTGGTTCGGAAATTTGCAGAAGTGCCATTGTATTCGTGCCTCGATTAATTTATTGCGTGATGCAGCTGATGCCTGGTGCGCATTATAAGACGCGCGCCAGACTGGCGCTTGGCACGCCGGTCAAGCGATCGCCTGGTCAAGCCTCGATGGCCTCATAGGCAAAACGGACTTCCTCGCCGAACTTGTCGAGGAACATCAGGGCGCGCACGCTTTGCGCGGCATTCGCATAGTCGCCCGCGTCGAGCTGGGCCGCCACCTGCGCCAACAAGGCCTTGCGTTCGCCGCGCAGCTGGCGGTCCAAGGCGTCGAGCGCGTCGGCGTCCTTGCCGGCGCGCGCGTCGCCCAGCTCTTCGCGCCATTCCATCTGCTGCATCAGGAAGCTGACCGGCATGGCCGTGTTCGATTCCGTCTGCAAATCGACGCCATGGAGCTCGCACAGGTACTGCGCGCGTTTTTGCGGGCTTTTCAGGGTTTGATAGGCTTCATTGGCGCGCGTGGCCCATTGCATCGCCACGCGCTTTTCAGCGCTGCTGGCGTTAATGAAACGGTCCGGGTGGACCTTGCCCTGCACGTCGCGGTAGGCCGCGTCGAGCGCGCTCATGTCGAGCGAGAACTGCGCCGGCAACTGGAATAATTCGAAGTGGTTTTGCATAATGGTCGGTGGTCGCTGTACCGCAATCGATGGGTACAGCGCACCGACCGGGGTCTTGCCAGCTGTTTAAATCCTGAAGGACTCGCCGCAGCCGCAGGCGTCTTTTTCGTTCGGATTGTGGAACTTGAAGCCTTCGTTCAAGCCTTCGCGCGCGAAATCGAGTTCCGTGCCGTCGATGTAAGGCAAGCTTTTCGGGTCGACGAAGACTTTCACGCCGTGCGATTCGAAGACGCTGTCTTCGGCCGCCGCTTCGTCGACATATTCAAGCTTGTAAGCCAAGCCCGAGCAGCCCGTGGTGCGCACGCCGAAGCGCAAGCCCATGCCCTTGCCGCGCCGCTCGATATAACGGTTGATGTGTTTCGCCGCTTTTTCGGTCAGTGTGATCATGTATTTCTCCGCAACTGCCCCGGCCTTGCGGCTGGGGCGGGCTGCCAACGTTTAAGCTGCTACAGGATGGCGGGTCTGGTAATCCAGAACGGCCGCCTTGATGGCGTCTTCCGCCAGGATGGAGCAGTGAATCTTCACTGGCGGCAGGGCCAGTTCTTCGGCGATCTGCGTGTTCTTGATGGCCAGCGCCTGATCCAAGGTCTTGCCTTTGACCCATTCCGTCACCAGCGAGCTCGAGGCGATGGCCGAACCGCAGCCGTAGGTCTTGAATTTCGCGTCTTCGATCAGGCCATCGGCGCCGACCTTGATCTGCAGTTTCATCACGTCGCCGCAGGCGGGCGCGCCCACCATGCCGGTGCCGATGGTTTCATCACCCTTGTCGAAAGCGCCCACGTTGCGCGGGTTTTCGTAGTGATCGAGTACTTTGTCCGAGTAAGCCATTTTGATGCTCCTTTAATATTCTTGCCGGCCCCGTGAGCGGGACCTTCGTGTTGGTTAGTGTGCCGCCCATTGGATCGAATTGATGTCGATCCCTTCCTTGAACATGTCCCACAGCGGCGACAGTTCGCGCAATTTGTGTACTTTCGATTTCAGCAGGTTCACGGCGAAGTCGATGTCTTCCTCGGTCGAGAAGCGGCCGATGGTAAAGCGGATCGAGCTGTGCGCCAGTTCGTCGCTGCGGCCCAGGGCGCGCAGCACGTACGATGGTTCCAGGCTGGCCGAGGTGCAGGCCGAACCGGACGACACGGCGATATCCTTGATCGCCATGATCAGCGACTCGCCTTCAACGTAGTTGAAGCTGACGTTCAGGTTGTGCGGCACGCGGTGGTCCATGTCGCCGTTGATGTAGACTTCTTCGATCTCTTGCAGGCCCTTGGCCAGGCGGTCGCGCAAGGACTTGATGCGGCCGATTTCGCTGTCCATTTCTTCCTTGGCGATGCGGAAGCTCTCGCCCATGCCCACGATCTGGTGCGTCGGCAAGGTGCCCGAGCGCAGGCCGCGCTCATGGCCGCCGCCGTGCATCTGCGCTTCCAGGCGCACGCGCGGCTTGCGGCACACGTACAGGGCGCCCACGCCTTTCGGGCCGTAGGTTTTATGCGCGGTGAAGGTCATCAGGTCGACCTTGGTCTTTTGCAGGTCGATGACGACCTTGCCCGTCGCTTGCGCGGCGTCGCAATGGAAGATGATGCCTTTCGAGCGGCAGAACGCGCCGATCTCGTCGATCGGCTGGATCACGCCGATTTCGTTGTTCACCAGCATCACCGACACGAGGATGGTATCCGCGCGCACGGCCGCGGCCAGCTGTTCGACGGTGATCAGGCCGTTGTCCTGCGGTTCCAGGTAGGTCGCTTCGAAGCCGATGCGTTCCAGTTCGCGCACCGTGTCGAGCACCGATTTATGCTCGGTCTTGACGGTGATGATGTGCTTGCCCTTGGTCTTGTAGAACTGCGCCGCGCCCTTGATGGCCAGGTTGTTGCTTTCCGTCGCGCCGGACGTCCAGATGATTTCGCGCGGATCGGCGTTCACCAGGGCCGCCACGTGGCCGCGTGCCTCTTCCACGGCTTTCTCCGCCGTCCAGCCGTACATGTGGCTGCGCGATGCCGGATTGCCGAACTGCTCGCGCAGATAGGGAATCATCTTGTCGGCGACGCGTGGATCGATCGGCGTGGTGGCCGAGTAGTCCATGTAGATCGGGAAATGCGGTGCCGTTTCAAAGTGCACTTGGCCTACGTTTTTTTCTGGGGCGTTCATCAATAACTCCTGCAATCAGCAACTTGGTATTTTGTTATGTTCAACCGAGGGCGGCGTGGTTACGGTGCATCACCATCACGCTTTGCTCGGCATTCTTTTGTCTCTGCTGGTCGACCAGGTCCTGCAAGGACACAGAATCCAGATAATCGACCATTTTTTCGTTGAGTGTGGACCACAATTCATGCGTCATGCAGCGCGCGCCCGTGGCCGCGTCGGCACCGTGGCAATGTTCCTTGCCGCCGCACTGCGTGGCGTCGAGCGGCTCGTCGACGGCGATGATGATGTCGGCCACCGTCACCTTGTCGGCACGGCGCGCCAGGCTGTAGCCGCCGCCGGGGCCGCGGATCGATTCGACGATTTCATGGCGGCGCAACTTGCCGAACAGCTGTTCCAGGTAGGACAGGGAAATCGACTGGCGCTGGCTGATGCCCGACAAGGTGACCGGTCCCTTGCCCTGGCGCAGGGCAAGATCGATCATCGCAGTCACGGCAAAACGGCCTTTTGTAGTCAGACGCATACATCCTCTGGTCAACTGGTTTAAAATATTGCGGTTTTTCAACTCCTCAAACCCTGAGTAGTTGAATGATTTAGTCAAGTATAACAAATTCGGCGGGGTTTGTCAGAGCGCCCGCGATGACCACAGGGCTGGCAGGGGCATGGCCGGCCGCGCCAGGCGCGGCGGCATCAGGAAAACAACAATATGGACAATCACCTGCTTCACGGCACCTGACAAAACCGTCGCGAGCGAAAGGGAGAGGTGGCAGAGAAGCGCAACCGTACTCTAGTACGGTGAGCATCGCAAGCCACCTATGCCGACGCGCAGCAGGTTTGGTCAGGCGCTATCATCCGCGGAGAGCGCTGCGTACTTTCATCAGTTCAAAACCCAGCAGGTTCAAGCCGTCCCAGGTGGCGGGGTCGCCAATGCGCGGATTGTCCGACGCCAGGCCCACGCCCCAGATGCGGTCGACGGGACTGGCTTCGACGATGACGCGCTCGCCCGTGCCCAGCAAGAACTTGCGCAGCGCGGCTTTTTGCGAGAACTTGGCGAAGTTGCCATCGAAGACGATGCCGGCGCGCGCCGCTTCCCACACCTTGGCGTCAAAATTGGCCACTTCGCGTCCCAGCTTCTTCACTTCCGACGGCCGCGCGGCCGCCACGATGCGCGCCTGCACGGCAGTATCGCCAAACAGGGCCGCCTTTTGCGCCATCATGTAGTGCTCGGCCGTGGCATACGTCACGCCGGCGAGGCTGAATGGCGACGGAAACCACTGGCTGAAGCAGCTTTTGTCGGGCACCTGCGGCTGCGCCGGCGTGTGCCCCCAGAAATACAGATAGTCGGGCTCGCCGCCCGCCGCGATCCACGCCTTCAATTCTTCCACGTTACTGATTTGCATATTCCCCGCACTTCCGCCAGACCGGCGATGATTCAAGCTCAAGCACGCAACAGTTGCATCGGGCCAAACAAGGCCTGCATGTCGCTGTTGCCGATAAAGGACAGATTATACGGATGTTCCGCCGTCACCTGCGGCAAGGATGCGGCCACCGGCAGGCGCTTGATGAGCTCGGCAATCTTGCCCCACAGCACCAGTTGCGGCGGCACCGCCCCGCCCGGCTGCGCCAGCGCTTCGAGCACCACCTGCAGGAACGGCAGCCAGCCGCGCGCATCCTGCACGGGCGGCACGTGGGAGCGGAATACCAGCGCCGCGTTCAGCAGCAGGAAGCCCTGCTCCGTCATCTTGCGCTGCAAGTCGGGCAGGGTCTGGATCACGCTGCTGCCGGCTTGCAGCGCGGCGGCCGCCACGGGCGCCATGGCCGCGCCGGACGTGTCGCCGCCCTGCAGCCGGCCATCGGCCACCAGCAGCATCTTCATGAAGTTGCGCAGGGAGGTGGCGCGGTTGACGGGCTTCGACAGGCCCGTGGCCGACCACAGGCTGCCGACGGCGCCATCCATGAAGCACACGCCCGTGGCGCTGTCGGCGCGCGGATACGGTCCCTCGCCCACCAGCACGTAGCGCACCTGCTCCAGCGGCAGGGCAAAGGCGGCGAACAGCCGGCCCTGCGTGGGCAGGTAAGCGTCGACGGCCAGCGCCGGCAGGTAGGCGGGATCGGCCGCCATCACGGCGTGCAAGCCGCGCAGCAGGATGGGGCGCCAGGAAGCATGCGCCAGGGACAGGGCATCGGTGATGCTGACAGGAATGGTGGTAGCGGTCATGGCGCGTCAGTAAAATATTTGGGCAAACGCAAATTGTAGCGTACCGGCAAGCTCACCTTGTCGATTACGTCGCATTGACACACCCCCAAGCAATACCAATAGCGCAACAATATTGTTGAAAATTGCAATACCCATGCGCCAAGCGAGCCAGGCAATGCTAGACTGGTTTCCTTGGGACTTGCGCCTTATCAAGAAATAGTGCTTACCGGATTTTCCTATCCACCTACGCTTATTGCGTCCGGGCAAGTTCTAAACAAACTGCCTCCCACATGCACGAACACGACCGCACACGATGGCGCGACGCCGCGCGCCGGCTTTGGCCGGGCCTGCTGCTATGGCTATGCTGCGCCGTGCCGCTCCCCGGCCACGCACAGACGGCGGCGCCCTCCGACGCACCGCATCCGGCGCCCAGGCAAGTGCTGGTGCTGTATTCACTGGGCAGCGATGCCTCGTCGCTGTGGCAAACGCTGATCCACAGGGGCATGAGCGCGGAACTGGGCAACCAGAACCTGAGCGTCACGCCCGGCCTCTTTGAAGAACGGCTCGATTCCGTGCGCGTGGGCGAGCTGCCCGCCGTGGCCGGGCTGGAAGCCTACCTGCAGACCAAGTACCGGATGGTGCAGCTCGACGCCATCATTACGGAAAACTACCTGGCGGCCCAATTCCTGCGCCAGCACCCGAAGCTGTTTCCCGGCGTGCCCCGCTACTACGTCAACCAGGGACGGCAGGACTGGATACCCGCCGACGGCATCAATCTCGACGTGCGCCACGATTTCGGCAAGGCCATCGCCATCATGCTGCAAGTGCTGCCGGGGCTACGCCAGATCGCCATCGTCGGCGATGGCAGCGCGCGGGGCCAGGCCTGGATCGCCGACCTGCGCAGCGCCACCCGGCCCTACCAGGGACGGCTGCAGATCGATTTCTGGGATCACCTGAGCCAGGAAGAGCTGCGGCGCCGGACCGGGGAGCTGGGCAGCGGCAGCGCCATCTATCTGCTGCCCGTCTACCGCGACGTGCTGGGCGAGCGCACCACGCCGCCAGCCGTGGCGCGCGACCTGGCTGCGCGCAGCGCCGTGCCCATTTTCACCAGCGTGGAATCGATGATCGTGCCCGGCGTGACCGGCGGTTATGTCATCAGCGGAGAAGAAGTGGGGCGCACCATCGCGCGCATCCTGCAAGGCAAAACACCGGCCGCGGATGGCATGCAGGCATATATCTTCGACGATGCCGCGGTACGGCGCTTCGGCTTGCGCAACCTGCCCGACGAGGCGCGTATTCTGAACCGGCCGCAGGGAGTCTGGGCGCAATATCACTGGCAGATCATCGCGGGGCTATCGCTGATCGCGCTGCAGGCGGCGCTGATCACGGCCCTGCTGCTGGCCCAGCGCAGCCGGCGCGCCAGCGTGGCGGCCCTGCATGCGGAGCGCGACGTGCTCGAGGAACGGGTCTTGCAGCGCACCCTGGAACTGCTGGTCGCCAATTCCCGGCTGGAGCAGCAAGCCACGACCGATCCGCTGACAGGTCTGGGCAACCGCCGCATGATGACCCTGCGGCTGGGCGAGGAACTCGAACGCGCCCAGCGCTTTGGCCACACGCTGTCGCTGCTGATGATCGACATCGACTACTTCAAGCGCATCAACGACGGCCATGGCCACAATGCGGGCGACCGCGCCATCGTCGCCATGGCGCAGGTGCTGCGCGGCGTGACGCGGGCCATGGATACGGCGGCGCGCTTTGGCGGCGAGGAGTTCGTGCTGCTGATGCCGGAAACGCCGCTGCCGGTGGCGCTGGAAGTGGCGGAGCGCCTGCGCATGGCGGCGGCGTGCCTGAGGGTGGAGTGCGATGACGGCCAGCAGATCAACCTGACCATCAGCATCGGCGTGACGGCCAGCGTACCGCAGCCGGCCGCGCCCAACAGGCGCGACGCGGACAGCCTGACCGACCTGTTGATCCGTGCCGACCAGGCCCTGTACCGCGCCAAGCACGGCGGACGGGACAGGGTCGAGTCGGCCTGAACTATTCGGCGTCAGGCTGCTGCGACGGATGGGCGGCGGCAAAGGCGGGCAAGCCGGCGCAATGCGCGTGGATGCGCGCCACGCGTGGGTACGGAGCCAGGTCGATGGCGAAGCGCTGCGCGTTGAACACTTGCGGCACCAGGCAGCAGTCGGCCATCGTCGGGCTGTCGCCATGACAGAACAGGCCAGTTCCGGCCGGATCGCCCTGCGCCAGCAGCGCTTCCACAGCCGCCAGCCCTTCGGCCATCCAGTGGCGGTACCATTCCTGCTTGGCCTCGTCCGACAGCCCGAGGGTGTTTTTCAGGTATTTCAGGACGCGCAGATTCGTCAGCGGATGCGCGTCGCAGGCGATCGCCAGCGCCAGCGCGCGCACGCGAGCCCGTCCCAGCGCATCGACCGGCAGCAGCGGCACGGCTGGCCGCGTCTCGTCGAGGTACTCGAGCATGGCCAGCGACTGCGTCAGGATGGCGCCGTCGTCATCGAGCGCCGGCACCAGGGCCGACGGGTTGACGGCGCGGTAGGCCGGCAGCAGCTGCTGGCCGCCGTCCTGCAGCAGATGCACGGGAATGCTGTCGTAGGCGATGCCCTTCAGGTTCAGGGCAATGCGCACGCGGTAGGCGGCCGAACTGCGAAAATAAGTGTACAGCTTCATGGGGCGCCCTCCTCAGGCGCGGCCGGCGTACAGCGCGACCGTCTGCTCGATGCTGCCGAAGATGCTGGCGCCGGCCGCGTCGCGCATCTCGATGCGCACCGTGTCGCCGAACTTCAGATAGGCCGTCTTTGGCGTGCCGTGTTCGATGGTTTCATACATGCGCACTTCGGCCAGGCAGCAGTAACCCACGCCGCCGTTTTCGATGCTGGAACCGAACAGATTGCCCTGCTTGTTCGACACGGTACCCGAGCCGACGATGCTGCCGGCGCCCAGTTCGCGCGTCTTCGCCGCATGGGCGACGAGTTGCGCAAAATTGAAGGTCATGTCTTCGCCCGCATTCGGCTTGCCGAACGGCTTGTCGTTCAAGTCCACCAGCAGCGGCAGGTGCAGCTTGCTGTCCGCCCAGTCGGCACCCAGTTCATCGGGCGTGACGGCGACGGGCGAAAACGCGCTGGCCGCCTTCGACTGGAAGAAACCGAAGCCCTTGGCCAGTTCGCCCGGGATCAAATTGCGCAAGGAGACGTCGTTGACCAGCATGACCAGGCGGATCGCTTTCGCCGCGTCGTCCGCGCTGGCGCCCATGGCCACGTCGCCCGTAATCACCGCCACCTCCGCCTCCAGGTCGATGCCCCACTCTTCCGACAGGGCGAAGATGGGGTCGCGCGGGCCGATGAAACTGTCGGAGCCGCCCTGGTACATCAGCGGGTCCGTGTAGAACGAGGCCGGCACTTCCGCGTTGCGCGCCTTGCGCACCAGTTCCACGTGGTTGATGTAGGCGGAACCGTCGGCCCACTGGTAGGCGCGCGGCAGCGGCGAGTGGCACAGACTGGCGTCAAACGGCTGCGCGTCCGGCGCCTGGCCCGCGTTCAGGTCGGCGTAGGCCTGTTCCAGTTTCGGCGCCACGGCGTCCCAGTTGTCGAGCGCCGCCTGCAGGGTGGGGGCGATGGCGGCCACGCGCTGGTACTGGCGCAGGTCGCGGCTGACGAGGACCAGGGCGCCGTCGCGGCTGCCGTTTTTCAGGGTTGCGAGTTTCATGGAGTGTGTTCCTTGTTTGGCGTATTGTTCAGATGTTTTCCCTATGCGGCGCTCAGGCTTCGGCCGGCGCATGCATCCAGGCGGCGTGCTTCGGCGCGCGGCGCGTCTGCGACCATTCTTCCAGCATTTCCCATTTGACGGCGTCCAGTTTGGCCATCATCTCGGGCGTGCCCACGTTGGCCGCCAGCTCCAGGCGGTGGCCGTTCGGATCGAAGAAATAGATCGACTGGAAGATGGCGTGATTCACGGGGCCCAGCACCTCGATGCCGGCGGCCACCAGGCGCTCCTTGGCGGCCAGCAATTCCTCCATGCTGCCCACTTCCAGCGCCAGGTGCTGCACCCAGGCCGGGGTATTGCGGTCGCGGTCCATCGGCGGCTGCGTCGGCAGTTCAAAAAAGGCCAGCACATTGCCCTGGCCCGCGTCGAGGAAGACGTGCATGTACGGGTCCGGCGCCTTGGTCGACGGCACCAGGTCCTCGGCGATGGCGAGGACGAAATTCATGTTCAAATGCTTGACGTACCACTCGACGGTTTTCTTCGCGTCGATGCAGCGGTAGGCGACGTGGTGGATTTGCTTGATCTTCATGGTGTTTGTCTCCAATGGATGCGCCCGGGGCGCGATGGCTGGCCTGTTTTTCAGCTTTTCACCATTAGAATCGAGTTACAGCTATCATACAAACAATTTTTAACCATTGATTTATCGGATTATCTTATGAGTCCCAGCCTGCGGCAAATGCGCGCCTTCGTGGCGCTGGCCAAGACCGGCAGTTTTACCCTGGCCGCCGAATACCTGCACGTGACGCAATCGGCGCTGAGCGGCTTGATCAAGGAACTGGAAAGCGTGCTGGGCGTGCGCGTGGTCGAGCGCAGCACGCGCAAGACGCAGTTGTCCGAAATCGGCCGCGAACTGTATCCGCTGTTTGAAAAGATGATCGAGGACCTCGACGGCGCCATGGCCGGCATCGCCCAGCGCAAAGCCCTGAAGACGGGCCTGGTGCGCATCGCCGCGCCGCAGATGATGGCGTGCACCCTGCTGCCGGAAGTGATCGCCGCCTACCGCCAGGCGCACCCGGACGTGCAGCTGCGTCTGGTCGACTGCCCCGTGGAAAACGTGTCGGCGCGCGTCTTCAGCGGCGAAGTCGATTTCGGCATCGGCCCCGAGCGTGATCCGACGGCGGAAATCGCCGCGCAAGTGCTGTTCGAGATGCCCTTCGTGCTGGTCTTCCCCGAGCGGCACCCGCTGCAGCGGAAAGAGCGCGTCACCTGGGCCGACGTGGGCGACTATCCGTTCATCTCGCTGCAGGGCCAGTTCACGGAACGCCTGCTGCGCGACATGCACGGTGCGTTTCGCGAACTGTCGCTCAATCCCTATAACGAAGTGACCTTCATGACGACGGCGCTGGCCATGGTCAGCGCCAAGCTGGGCATCACGGTCTGCCTGCCGTACGCGGAACCGATGGTCAAACTATACAAATTGCACATGCGGACCCTGCACGAGCCTGAACTAACGCGGCGCTTTTTCGTCTACACGAAGACGGGGCGTTCGCTGTCGCCGGCAGCCGAAAGCTTTATGGCCTTTTTATTCCAGTTCGTCGAGACGCACGAGTGGAACGTCGGCGGCAGCAACGGCGCACGCGATGCCCTGCCGGCCGGCGGCCCGGCGGGCAGCCACTTATAATGGCGCCATCGCCCTTTTCCGCCTGCACCATGACCCAGCCTGACCAGACCGCCCTGTCACCCAACGACACCGCCACCATCGCCATCAACCAGCGCATGAACAAATTCGACGGCCATGAGCAGGTGTGGCTGTTCGGCTATGGCTCGCTGATCTACAAGGCGGACTTCCCCTATATCGAACGGCGCCCCGCCAGTATCGAAGGCTGGACGCGGCGCTTCTGGCAAGGTTCGCACGACCACCGGGGCACGCCGATGGCGCCGGGCCGGGTCGCCACCATCGTGCCGCAAGCGGGCGCCGTGTGCGGCGGTATGGCCTACCTGATCACGCCCGAAGTCTTCGCCCACCTCGACCACCGCGAAAAAAACGGTTACCTGCGCCTGGCCACCGACATCACTTTCGACGATGGCAGCAAGGTCGAAGGCCTGGTGTACATCGCCAACGAGGAAAACGCCGCCTTCCTCGGTGCCGCCCCGGAACTCGATATCGCGCGCCAGATCGCCCGGTCAAACGGCCCGAGCGGCCCGAACAGCGAGTACCTGCTGCACCTGGCCAGCGCCCTGCGCGAACTGGGCAAGAGCGATCCGCATGTCTTTGCTATCGAGCAACATCTGGCGCAACTCCAGACATCGCCCCAAGACAGCGCCACGTCGCCCTCCGGCGCCTGAGATAGCCGGATGCAGCCTGAGCCCTGCCCCAGCCGCAGGCCAGCCTCGCCCGCATTGCTGCCCATGAGTGCAACCGTGCGGCATCCGCGGTGACGACGGTTTAATTTAAAACAAATCCAGCTGTCCCGCATTGCCTTTCTTTACTTTTGCGCCCAGCGGCGGCACCACCAGTGGCCGGCGGAACTGCGTGCAATCGAGCTGCTTGAAACGGCCGCCCTTGCCGTGCAGGCCCAGCCGGTGCACGGCTTTTTCAAAGCGCTGGCGGATAAGGTCAGCCCACACACCCTCGCCCCGCATGCGCGCGCCGAACGCGCTGTCGTAATCCTTGCCGCCACGCATTTCGCGCACCCGGTTCATCACGCGCTGGGCCCGCTCCGGGAAGTGCGCTTCCAGCCACTGCTGGAACAAGGGGCTCACTTCCCACGGCAGGCGCAGCACCACGTAATGGGCGTGGATGGCGCCCGCGTCGCGCACGGCTTCCAGCAACTGCTCGATTTCCGGCTCCGTCACGAACGGGATGATGGGCGCGATGCTCACGCCCACGGGAATACCCGCCTCCGTCAGGGTGCGGATGGTGCGCAGGCGCCGCGCCGGGGCGGCCGCGCGCGGCTCCAGGGTGCGCGCGATGGCCGGGTCCAGCGTCGTGACAGTGACGGCCACGGCAGCCAGGCGCCTGGCCGCCATGGGCGCCAGAATGTCGATATCGCGCTCGATCAGCGATGATTTCGTGATCAGCGCCACGGGGTGGTCGCATTCGTGCAGCACTTCCAGCACGCGCCGCGTCAGCTGCCGCTCGCGTTCGCACGGCTGATACGCATCGGTATTGACGCCCAGGGCGATCGGTTCGGGCACATACGACGGCCTGGCCAGTTCGCGCCGCAACAGTTCGGGGGCATTCACCTTGGCGTAGATGCGGCTTTCGAAATCCAGGCCCGGCGACAGGCCCAGGTAGCTGTGCGTGGGGCGGGCAAAGCAATAAATGCAGCCATGTTCGCAACCCCGGTATGGGTTCAGCGACACGTTGAAGGGCAAATCGGGCGAAGCGTTGCGCGTGAGAATGGTGCGCGCCTGCTCGTCGCTGACCTGCGTCTTCCAGCCCGGTACCTCCGCCGCCCCGGCCGCCTCGTCCAGGCCGCCCACGCTCCAGCCGTCATCGAAACCGGCGCGCGCATGCGTCTCATGGCGCCCTTGCAGGTTCGAGACGGCCCCGCGGCCCTTGTGCGCTTTCAGCGACTGCGGCGGCAACATGGCTTGCCCGGCGAAGCTGTCATCGTGCTCTGGAATGATTGCTTTCATGAACGGCCCCATCAACTGTATATACATACAGTATACTATGCCGCTGTGCGGGCAAGATCAAGGGCTACCGTACTGCCGTTTCAAGCTTTTTCGCCGTGTGGCATGACATAACTCAACTGCTGCGCGACAAAGCCGTCAAATGCCGTGATCAGGGGAACGAAACTGGATGCGTCCTGCTCCAACTGCATCAGAGCATAGCACGTCGCTTCCAGGGTCGATAACTGGTCTGGCGCATGCGCCTTGCGGATCAGATAATGGGAAGCGGGGGTATCGCGCAGCGGCAGGCGCGGCAGCTGTTGCAATGGAGGATTCAGGTACAGCATCTTGCGGCTCTTGCGCCAGGTGGCGTCCAGCACCACCAGCCGCAATTGGGCCGCAAATCGGGCCGGATCGAGCAAGATGGCGGGGTCGAGCGCTGGCGGCGGCGCGATGCCCAGCGAACGGTCGCCGGGCGTATCCGGGTACAGCAGCACATTGTGCTTGCCAGCCAGCAGTTCGGCGAGCGCGTCCGGGGCGAACTGTTCGCCCGTCAGCAGACGGCTGTTGGGCAGGCTCAGGTGCAGCAAGCGGGCACTGCCTTTGGCGTTGTGGACTTCCAGCGGATGCTGGAGGATCAGCACTTCCACGGCGTGGGCAACGGGGGTGGTCCAGCGGCAGATGCAACTGGCTGCGGCGCGCAGGCAGACCGGGCAGCGTGCGCGTTTGGCTGGTTCAGCCTGGAAGGAGGATGCGGCGCCAGGGCTGGCGATAGCGCTGGAAATAGAGCTGGAGGTACGGCGGGTGGTCATGGCGGAGCGCGTTCGCGGCTGTCTTCAAGCCGCGATTGTAGCGCCCACGCCATGCCAAAGGGAATCTGCGCTTAAAACTCTTCCCAGTCGTCGGTGCCGGATGCCACCGGGGCCTTCGGCGTGCGTGCGTGCACAGCTTCCGCTGGCGCCGCCTTGCCCGGCGTGGGCGCGGCCATGGCTGGTGCCGGCGCGCGCCGCGTGACGGGCCGCATGCCAGGTCGCGTGCCGGCGCTGATTGGCGCAGAGGCCGCCACAGACGGAGCCGCACTGGCCGAAACATAGCGCTGCGTAGCATCGAGCTTGAACACGCCCACCACGTCGGCCAGCTTGGCTGCCTGTTCCTGCATGGATTCGGCTGCCGCGGCCGCTTCTTCCACCAGGGCCGCGTTTTGCTGCGTCACCTGGTCCATCTGCCCAATGGCCTGGTTGACTTGTTCGATGCCGGTGCGCTGCTCATCGCTGGCGTCGGTGATCTGATTCATGATCTGCGTCACATGGCTGATGCTTTGCACGATTTCGTCCATGGTGCGGCCCGCCTTGTCCACCAATTGCGAACCGGCCTCGACCTTTTGCACGGAATCGTCGATCAAGCCCTTGATTTCCTTGGCCGCGGCGCTCGAGCGCTGCGCCAGGTTGCGCACCTCGGAGGCCACGACGGCAAAGCCGCGGCCCTGCTCGCCGGCCCGGGCCGCTTCCACGGCCGCGTTCAGGGCCAGGATATTCGTCTGGAAGGCGATGGCGTCGATGACGCTGATGATGTCGACGATCTTGCGCGAGGAATCGTTGATCGAGCCCATGGTGCTGACCACCTCGGACACCACCACCCCGCCCTTGCTGGCGATCTGCGAGGCGTCGATGGCCAGCTGATTGGCGCTGCGCGCATTGTCGGCGTTGAGTTTCACGGTGGAAGTCAGCTCTTCCATGGAAGACGCTGTCTCTTCCAGCGAACTGGCCTGCTCTTCCGTGCGTGAGGACAAATCCAGGTTGCCGGACGCGATTTCGCTCGACGCCGTGCTGATCGATTCGGTACCGGCGCGCACCTGGCCGACGATACTCACCAGTTTATCGTTCATGTTTTTCAGCGCGTGCATCAATTGCCCCGTCTCATCGCGGCTTTCCACCACGATTTGGCTGGTCAGGTCGCCAGCGGAAACGGCTTGCGCCACCTCGACGGCGCGCGTGATGGGACGCGTGATCGAGCGCGTGATCCAGTAGGCGCAGGCAATGCCCAGCAAGATGGCCACCACGCCCAGCGAGATCAGCAGCGAACGGCCGTTTTCGTAGCGCGAACGGATTTGCGCTGCCATTTCATCGAGTAATCTGGCTTCCAGCACTTCCAGCTTCTTCAGCGACGCCAGATAGATGTCGCGCTTGACGGCCATGTCGCCTTCGTACAGGCGCTTGCCCAGTTCCAGGTCGCCCGCATTCTTGGCCTTGAACACATTCTTGCGCACTTCCGTATAGGCTTTGCGCGTGCTCAGCACTTCCTGGTACAGCGATTGCTCTTCGGTGTTCAGCTCGCTCTTGCCGATGGCGTTCTGGATT
This sequence comes from Janthinobacterium sp. GW456P, assembly GCF_002127655.1. Classification (GTDB taxonomy): domain Bacteria; phylum Pseudomonadota; class Gammaproteobacteria; order Burkholderiales; family Burkholderiaceae_D; genus Janthinobacterium. Next base: position 476,461 of record NZ_NEHB01000001.1, on the reverse strand, counting down.
TCCGTGGCGCGTGCCGACGAGACCGCCATTTCCTGTTCAAACTGCTTCTGGTGTTCGGGATCGCTGACCTTCCAGGCGGCCGCCGTGCGCGCCGCGTTGACCTCGATGACTTTGGTCCATTCGCCGATCAGGCGCTCGTTGCGCACCTTGACGTTGACGAGCGCATCGGTTTCCTTGCTGGCGCTTTGCATCTGCACGATGCCCACCACGGTGAGGCTGGTCAACAGGAGCAGGACGGCGGCAAAAGCGCCACCGAGACGTACGCCGATTTTGAGGTTTTTCATTGCGTGATTCCTATCTGAAGAAAACAATGCACAGACGCCACGAAACCGACTTACTGCTACAAATCACTATAGCAGGCGTCTGCCGTGCGGCAATCACGGGCGATGGCGCGAGAGTAACGTCGCCACCGGGATGGCGGCGCACCGCAGCGCACCACTTTGGAGCAGATTGTGAGTGAATCAGAATGGTATTGCAAGAAATAACATGCAGAAAAGCAACAGCCAGAAGGGGCTATGCCGCCACGAACGGGCGGCAGGCAAGCAAGGTCAGTTTTGCTTCACATAGATCAATTTTGATGTATCGAAACCCAGGCTGCGGGCTTTCTCGATCAGGCGCTGCTGCAAGGCGGGGGCCATGCTGGGCGTGCGCGACAGCAACCAGAAATAGGATTTGTCGGGGCCGCTAATCATGGAATAGCTGTAATCATGCTGGTCCAAATCAAACACGATGTAGGAACCATAGAAGGGGCCGAAAAACGACACTTTCAGGTAGCCCACGTCTTTCTTATCGACGAAATACGCCTTGCCTTCCGCGTCCTTCCACTTCGCGTCCGCATCCTTGTAGCCGCGGTTCAGCACTTTCAGGCCGCCATCCTGGCGCAGGCTGTAATCGGCCGTCACATGGCTCAGGCCCCGTTCGAACGAATGGTCGAGGCGCGCAATCTCATACCACTTCCCCAGGTAGCGTTTCGTGTCGAAATTGCTGACAGGTACAATATTCTCGGGCCGGCCTACACAACCGGCCAGCACGAGCACACATAGCAATAATATTCTTTTCATGTTTTTCTCCATCGGGTTGAATCAGTCAGGTAGCAGCGCGTGGTCGACGATGCGGCGGATCGCGCCGCTGGTTTGCATGCGCACGATGGCGGCATTGAATTGTTCGATAAAATCATCGCGGTACGGGTAGGCGGCGGGCCGGCGCTCCGTCACACCCAGGTGGCCCTGCTGGCTGGCCAGCTGCGCGGTTTCCTGTATCGCCTGGATCGCCAGCGCCGGCGTCCCCGGCGCACCCTCGCGCCGGATGCGCTGCAATTCCCACTGTGCCGACAGACGGTCGCTGACATAGCAATCGATACGCCCGCGTATCAGCTTGAGCAGATTCGTGCGCGTGCCCTTGGCCGTATCGAACACGACATTGGCCGCTTTCAGGGCTGCAGTCTGCTTCGCATCGCCCAGCAGAAAACCAGCGTTCACGCCGATGTGCAGGCCGCCGTAATCGGCGGGCCACTGCCGCAGCGTGCGTTTCGCCAGCACCTCCTGGTTGCACAGCACCACCAACTGCTCCATCAGCAGCGGCACGGAATAGCGCACGTACGGCCGCTCGCTGCGCCACGAATACGGCGGATACAGGGCAAACGCCTCGCCCGTCTGCAACATCAGCACGCCCCGTTTCCAGGGCACGGGACGCAGTTGCACCGCATACTGCGGCATCGATTGCACGGCTTCGCGCACGATCTCCGTATAGATGCCTTTCAGCTGGCCGTTCTCGACGTAGGAGTACGGCGGATAATCGTCGTCGCCATAGATCACCAGCGGCGTCGCACCCTCGGCCCGCGCGCCGGCGGCGACGAATAGGCATAGCGCGGCAGGCAGGATGAACATTCTGGACATGCCGGAAGAGTAGCATGGAAGCGCGAAAACCAATCATCCGTTCGCGCTGTTCGTGCCCAGCATGTCGTCGAGTTGCGCCAGAGTGCCTGAGTCCTTCACGACGGCGCGCAGCCACAGGTGCAGCGGCAGCTCGCCCCAACTGGCGGCCTTGTCGGCCAGGTAGGCGACGGGGCTGTGCGGTTCCGTGCGGCGGAAGAAATCGGCCACCTGGCGCAGCTGGGCCAGCGCCTGCTGGCGCTGCACGATGGCGCCCCCGCCTCCTCCCGCCTCGACGCCCCGGCCAGCGGCCGGCGGCGCATCGGCAAAGTCCGCGCCGGGCGAAAGCGGCGCGATAAAATGAATGGCGTTTTCCAGCGCTTCGCGCGCGGCGCGAAAACTCGGGCCATCGACGCCGAAACGCGCGTCGACGCTGCGCTCGAAGGCCAGCAGCGACTGCATGCAGTATTGGGCATCGGCCAGCAAGCCGTCGGAAAAGGCGCGCGAGTTCCTTTGCCGCACCGCCTCCATCTGCGCCAGGGTCACCCCTTCGTCGTGGCGCGCATCGCCCCAGCCCTGCTCCGCTGCGCCAGGCGCCAGGCTGGCGGCCGCACGCTGACGCGCCGCATCGAAATCTTGCAGCGAAAACAGGCCGTCGGCGCCTTCGGTCAGCGGAATCTCGCGCAGCAGCTGCGGCGTGCGCGAGAGAAGCCAGAAGACATTGCCGATGCGCTGTTCCTGGTCGCCCTCTTCCGCCGGCGGATACAGGCTATCCCAGTAACGCTCGCACAGGCCGGCCAGCAGCGCGTAGCCGTCGCCCAGGCCGCGAAAGTGGCGCGTTTTCGCGTGCGCCTCGGCCAGCCAGACGGCCACGCGCAAATCCTTGCTGTGCGTGGCGATCAACTGTTCGCAGCGCGTCGCCACGAAAGGCCAGTCGGCTTCCTTCAGCGCCGTCACCCACTCGCCCTGGTCCAGGCTCGGGTCGTCGTGCTGGCGCGCGCGCGCGATGGCGTCGAGCTCCTGGCTGAAGGTGATGTCTTCGCCGCAGGGACTGACGGCGCTGACGGGGTGCAGCAACTGCTCCAGATTGAACATGGTGCCCTCCGCGGGGTGACGTTACTTGCTGACGTTATTTGATGGTGTATTTGAACTGCCCCTGCTTATTTGCAGTGACGCGTATCGATGCGACCGGCTCGCCTGCGGCCATGCGCGCCAGCACCGCTTCGGCGATCGCCGGCAGCAGGCTGCCGTTGAGAATTTGATCGACATTGCGCGCGCCAGAATCGACCTCGGTGCAGCGCGCCAGCACGGCGTCGACCAGGCCAGCATCGTGACTGAACTGCGCCTGGTGGTTGCGCGCGATGCGTGCGCCTATCCTCGCCAGCTTCAGGGCGATGATTTCGGCCAGCACCGCGTCGTTCAGGGGATAAAACGGCAGCACTTTCAGGCGTCCCAGCAGGGCCGGCTTGAAGTGCGCCACCAGTTGCGGGCGCACCAGCTCTTCCAGCGCGGCCGGCGTGGGCAAGTCTTGCGCAACCCGGTTTATGCAGGCGGCCATCATGGCGCCGGAACCCAGGTTCGACGTGGCGATGACGATGGTGTTGCGAAAATCGACTTCGCGTCCTTCCGCGTCATCGAGCACGCCCTTGTCGAACACCTGGAAGAACAATTCGAGCACGTCGGGGTGGGCCTTTTCCGCCTCATCGAGCAGCACCACGCTGTAGGGCTGGCGCCGCACGGCTTCCGTCAGCACACCGCCTTCGCCATAGCCGACATAGCCGGGCGGAGAGCCTTTCAGGCCGGCCACGCTGTGTGCTTCCTGGTACTCGCTCATGTTGATGGTAATGAGCTTGCGCTCGCCGCCATACAGCAGATCGGCCAGCGCCAGCGCCGTTTCCGTCTTGCCCGTGCCGGACGGCCCCGTGAACAGGAACACGGCTTGCGGCTTGTTCGGGTCGTCCAGGCTGGCGCGCGCCGTGCGCACGCGCTGCGCCACCGCGTCGATGACGTGGTCCTGTCCCAGCACCCGTTCGCGCAGCGCGCCCTCCAGAGTCAGCACCGTGCGGATCTCGTCCTTGAGCATTTTTCCCAGCGGGATGCCGGTCCAGCCGGCGACGATGCCGGCCACCACCTGCGCATCGACTTCCAGCGGCGACAGCGGCGCTTCTCCCTGCAGGGCCGCCAGCTCTTCCTTCAGCGCCAGCAGGCGCGCAGCGCCGATCTCGCCCGGCCGCTCGCCGCGCAACTGCGCGCGCAAGTCACCGATCTGCGCCACCAGCGTTTTTTCGCGCTCCCAGCGCTGCGCCAACGCCGTGATCTGCGCCTGTCCTGCGTCATGCTCGCGCCGCAGCTGCGCCAGGCGTGCGGCGCCCGCCTTGTCGGGTGCTTCGCCATCGGCCGCCTCGCGGCTCAGGGCGGCGATTTCCGCGCCGATGCGTTCCTGCCGCCGGTTCGCGTTTTCCAGCTGCGCCGGCGTGGCGCGCTGGCCCAACGCCACCTTGGCGCACGCCGTATCGAGCACGCTGATGGCCTTGTCGGGCAGCTGGCGCCCGCTGATGTAGCGGTGCGACAGGCGCACCGCCTCGACGATGGCGGCGTCGCGCACGCGGATGCCGAAGTGGCGCTCCATCAACGGCGCCATGGCGCGCAGCATGGCGCAAGCGATGTCTTCGCCCGGCTCTTCCACCTTCACCACCTGGAAGCGCCGCGCCAGCGCCGCATCCTTTTCAAAGTACTTTTTGTACTCGCTCCAGGTGGTGGCGGCGATGGTGCGCAGGGCGCCGCGCGCCAGCGCCGGTTTCAACAGATTGGCCGCGTCGTTCTGCCCCGCCTGGCCGCCGGCGCCGATCATCGTGTGCGCCTCGTCGATGAAGAGAATGACGGGGTGCGGGCTTTTCGCCACCTCGTCGATGACATTTTTCAGGCGGCTTTCGAACTCGCCCTTCACGCTGGCCCCCGCCTGCAGCAAGCCCATGTCGAGCGCGTGGATGTGCGCGCCCTGCAGCACCTCGGGCACGTCGCCCGCGGCCATGCGCAGGGCCAGGCCTTCCACCACGGCCGTCTTGCCCACGCCCGCCTCGCCCGTGAGTATCGGATTGTTCTGCCGCCGGCGCAGCAGGATGTCGACGGCCTGGCGTATCTCGGCCTCGCGGCCGATCACGGGATCGAGCTTGCCGTCGCGCGCCAGCTGCGTCAGGTCGGTGGTGAACTGGTCCAGCGCCGGGGTTTTGCTGGCCAGGGCGGCAGCAGGATCTTCGGACAGGTCGGCAAGCTGCGGCACTGCCGCGTTTTCCTCTTCATCAGAACCTTCCGTCAGCTTGTCCGGATGATGCTTCAATTGCTCGACGCTGAAGCGGGCGAACAGCTTCGAGCCGCGGTACGCGAGCTGCGAAAGTTCCGGCTCCGTCAGCAGCGCCAGCAACAGATGGCGGCTGCGGATGGGCCCTGGCCGCGTCGTGTCCAGCGAAGCGATCAGCCAGGCGTGTTCGAACAGCAGCGGCAAGTGCCGCGAAAACACGGGCGTGCGCGCGCTGCCCGTGCGGAAGCCGCCGATCTCGCGGCGCAAATCCGCCTCCAGCGCCGTCAGGCTGATTTCGCTGCGCCGCGCGATGGTGACGAAATCGCTGCGCTCCTGCTCCAGCAGCGCCAGGAACAGGTGCTCGACATCGACTTCGTACTGACCCAGTCCCACGCAGATGGCGGCGGCGCGGGTGGCGGCCGTGCGCGCCGTGTCATTGAGTTTGGCGATCAGGGTTTTCAAATGATTGCTCATGCGGCGGCTCCCTTGCGGTTGATCGAATAGCGCAGCGACGACGGCTGCAGCACGGCGTCGAAATTGACCGCCTCGCCGCCGGCCATCACGGCCAGGGTGCCGCTGATGACGAAGCCGACGCGGTTGATGCTGCCCGCTTCGCGCTCGAGGCGGGCGCGCACATTGCGCAGGCGCGGTTCATGGCGTTCGATGGCCGCCTTCAGCGCGGCGCAGATGCGGGCGCGGTCATCGCTGCTGGACAGGCACATGCCGGCAAAATCGATGAGGCCATAGTTGACGATGGAGGCCGCGCATTCCGGATAGGCGTCGAGCGCGCCGGGCGGCAGAGCCACACGCGTGTTGAGCAGATCTTCGAGGTCGCGCGCCACCGCATCCTTCAATTGTTCGAGCGACAGGCGCACCGCCACGCCGCCCGCTGCACCGCCGCCGTCACCCATCAGGCGGTCGAACAAGCCAGGTACATAACTGTCCATGCGCTCTCCTGAAAAATCGGCGCGGCGCGCGGGCGAAGGTGGCCGCCGCGCGCCGCGCACCATGATCAAGCCACGCGGTTCGCGGCCAGATCCCAGCCGCCCGAGGTATTGCCGCCGGCGCCGCCCGTCACTTTTTGCTGCGTGTATTTCCACTTCACTTTCGAGAATTTGAAGCCGACGTGTTCACCGAGGATGTCGCCTTCTTCCACGTTCGGCGTCACGGCGCCGATCAATACGTTCTCGATTTCGATCTCAAAGTACTTGACGCGCTCCCCTTGGCCATCGGCACGCATGAATTCGAAGCGCGCCTTGGGGATAGTCTTGCCGGCCGAGCAGGTCTGCAACAGCACCGGCGAGGCCAGATCGGCCAGCTTGGAGATGACGATGTCCTTGTGTTCGCAGCGTTCGGCCGTGTGGCCGCCGCCCGTCGAGGCGGTGGCGGACTTCGGCTGCTCGACGCTCCAGCTGACCGATTTGCATTCGATCCAGTCCTTGTGCTTGTCATCGGTGGACTCGCCCTTGATGCCGTCTATCTGCAGATATACATCGATTGCCATGGTGTGCTCCTCTGGTTGAAAGATGGGTGACTCAGGAATTGGTCGACTTCGGCAACTCCGCGACCAGTCGGAGCGAAACGGATAATTCATCGAGCTGGAAGTGCGGCCGCAGGAACGACACGGCGCGGTACACGCCGGGCCGCCCCGGCACTTCATGCACCTGCACGGACGCTTCGCGCAGCGGGAACTGCGCCTTCTGTTCCTGGCTGGCGTTATCGTCGAGCAGCACGTACTGCATCAGCCAGCGGTTCAGAAAGTCTTCCACGCTGGAGGCGGCGGCAAAGCTGCCGATCTTGTCGCGCATCATGGCCTTCATGTAGTGCGCGATGCGCGAGACGGCGAAGATGTACTGCAGCTGCGACGACAGCACCGCGTTCGCATTGGCCGCGTCGCTGTTGTACTTGCGGCTTTTCTGCGCCGACTGCGCGCCGAAAAACGCCGCATACGCCGTGTTCTTGCAATGCACCAGCGAGATGAAGCCCAGGTCCGACAACTCCTTTTCGCGCCGGTCGGTGATCGCCACTTCGGCCGGGCATTTCAGGGCCACGTCTCCCTCGTCCGTCTTGAAGGTGTGGGTCGGCAGGTCGTCCACCAGGCCGCCGCCCTCCACGCCGCGGATGGCGGCGCACCAGCCGTAATCGGCAAAGGCGCGCGTCAGCTTGCTGCCAAACGCATACGCGGCGTTACACCACAGGTATTTGTGATGGTCGCTGCCATCGACTTCCTCGACAAAGTTAAAACCGTCGACCGTGGTGCCGTCGACGGGATTGAACGGCAGCCGGCCCAGGAAGCGGGGCAAGGTCAGGCCGACATAGCGCGCATCCTCGGATTCACGGAAGGCTTTCCATTTCGCGTACTCGACGGTGTCGAACACCTTGGCCAGATCGCGCGGCTTGCCCAGGTCGCCGTAACTTTCCAGGCCAAACAGTTCCGGCGCAGCCGAGGCGATGAACGGCGCGTGCGCGGCGGCGGCGACGTGCGACATCTGCTCGACGAAATACATGTCTTCCGGCTGGCGCGAGATGGCGAAGTCGCCCAGCAACGCGGCAAATGGCGCACCGCCAAAGGTGCCGAATTCCTCTTCATACACCTTCTTGAACATGCTGCTCTGGTCGAACTCCAGCGCGGCCTGGAAATCCTTCACCAGTTCGCGCTTGGTGGCGTTGAACATGCGGATCTGCAGGCGCGTGCCCGTGTCGGAATTGCCGACCAGGTAGCGCAGCCCCGTCCAGCTTTGTTCGAGCTGCTGGAACGGCGCCGCGTGCATGATTTCGCTAAGCTGGGCCGAAATCAGGCGGTCGATCTCCGCCACGCGCGCGTCCAAGGTGGCCGACAGGCTGCTGGACATCAGCACCGTGCCGTCGAGCACCTGGGCCACCAGTTCCGAGATCAGGTCACGCGCGCGCGCATGTTCAGCGCCGGACTTGGCGACGCGGCTTTGCTCGACGATCTGGTCCAGCAAATCGGTCGCGGCCGGCGCATCGGCGGTGGATACTGCTAGGGCCTCTGCCTGGGTACTCATCTCAATTCTCCTGCGCTGGGAACTGCGGTTTCAGGGTAGCCAGGCTGTCCGTGTTGTTCAGCACTTCCGTCAGCAAGTCTTCCAGCTTGTCGTTGCCGGCCAGCTTGTTGCGCAGGTCGGCCAGCTTGGTGCGCGCCTCGAGCAGCTTGCGCAAAGGGTCGACCTGGCGCACCACCGATTCCGGGCGGAAGTCGTCCATCGAGCGGAAGTGCAGATCGACGGCGAAGGTGCCGCCCGCCTCGCTGAGACGGTTCGGCACGGCGAAACGGGCCACCGGTTCCACGCCGCACAGCACTTCGTCGAAATTGGCGCTGTCGATGGAAACGAACTTGCGGTCCTTCAGGCGCTTTTTCTCGCTGTCAGGGTTGCCGCCAAAGTCGCCCAGCACGCCGACCACGAAGGGCAGCTCCTTGTTTTCAATCGCGTCGCCGATCTCGACGTCATAGGTCATTTGCACGCGCGGCGCGCGTACCTGCTTCAGGCGTTTCTGCACGCTGTCGGACTTGGACATGTCGCTTCCTTTGCAAGGAGATGGTGGGGATGCTCGTTTATTTCAGGCCGCTGAACGGGTCGGCCGCGCTGCCTTGCTGCGCCGCGCCCTTCGCCGCCGGCGTACTCGAACCGGCCGCGCGCTTGCCGGCCGCCGGCGGGCGCCTGGCCGGCGGCACCAGTACGTCTTCGCCTATGCTCGCGCGCAGCAGCTTGGCCAGGTCCTGCGCTTCCGAGCGCAACGAACCATTCAGATTATTTTGCCGCGACAGATCGGCCAGCGCCTTGCCGGACAGGCGCAAGCCGCTGACGGCGACGATGCTGTTGGCCACCTTGTCGTCCGGGTCGCGCTCCAGCGCTTCAAGCGCATGGCCGATGGCATCGCCGTACTGGCCGCGGTCGAACTTCATTTGCGCCATTTGCAGCCACGGCGCCTTGTCGGCCGGGTAGCTCGCGCCGCCGCGCTGAAGCAGGGTCATGGCACGCTCGTACTGGCCCGCGCGCGCCGCCGCATCGGCGTCGCTCATCACTTGCGCCAGGGTCGGTGCGGCAGGTTTGGGGGACGCCGACTGGTCCGGCGTGGCGCAGGCGGCCAGCAGCAAGGCGCTGGCAAGGCAGACAATACGGAGCGATATCGTGGCTGGCTTCATCGGGGGTACTCCTTCACGTGGAGGACGCTACCACTGGGAAAGATGGGCGGCGTGAAGACTATTATTGATCGGCAATTTTTTACCAAATTGAGATTAATCAGCAAAGAAGAAGTTCCACGCTACAGCCGCGTAAGACGACATGAATCCTGATCTGGCGCAGTAATTGTCTTGATCGCAGACTGATCTTGCGCCAACGCAAGCAGGTCGCCCGTGCATGCGTTTAAATGACTGCAACACTTTTGTTTCCACACTTCATCTTGCAAAGGTCGCCCATGCCACCTGACGCCCTGGTTCACCCGGCACGAGCCACCGCGCTACTGCTGCTGGTGTTGCTGCAAGCGTTGCTGCTGACCGGCTGTGCGGGCGGCGCCATCGGCACCCTGGCCAACGCGGCGCTGCAAATGGCCGGCGTGGCCAAGCCGCCGCCGGAACTGCCCGACGCGCAGCAGCCGCCGCGCAATGTCAGCATCCGGCTGCACGCGGCGCAGCGCCTGAACACCGATGCCGACGGCCGGCCGCTGGCGTTGGTGGCGCGCATCTACAAGCTGCGCCAGAGCGCCGCCTTCGAGCAGGCGCCTTACGACAGCTTCCTCGACGCCCAGCGCGAAAAAGCGGCGCTGGGCGCCGACCTGATGGAAGTCAAAGAAGTGCTGCTGGTACCGGGCCAGCGCTACGAGGTGCAGGAAAAAGTCAGCAAGGAAGCGTATTTCATCGGCGTCGTGGCCCTGTTCCGCGCGCCTGCGGCACAGCGCTGGCGCGCCACCTTTGCCGCCGCCGACGCGGAACGCGGCGGCATCACCGTCGGCCTGCATGCGTGCGCGCTCAGCATCAGCGGCACGTCCACGCTGTCGGCCCCGCGCTGCCAGTAGCACCAGCAGACACGCCACACATTCAAGGAGAATCGAGATGGGCATGGCAGCGAAAGTCTTGTGGGGAGAGGGCCTGTTCCTGCGGCCGCAGCATTTCCAGCGCCAGGATCAGTATCACGAAGCGCGCCTGCATCACACGGCCAGCGCGCTGCATCCCTACCTGTGGGGCGTGGCGCACATGGAGTGGGACCTGGCGGCGCTGAAGACGGGCACCCTGCGCCTGCAGGCCCTGTCGGCCATCTTCCGCGACGGTGAAGTGTTCGAGGCGCTGGGCGACGGCGCGCCCGGCAGCGATATCCTGCCCCCGCCGGTGGACCTGGAAGCGCTGCCGCCGGCGGTGCAGGAAGTGACGTATTACGCGGCCCTGCCCATCCTCAACCGCGAAGGCATGAATTACACGGCGCAGGCGCCAAATGCGGGCACGCCGGCGGCCACGCGCTTCGCGCACGCCATGCGCGCCACGCCCGACCTGTTTACGGAGTCCGCCGTGGCCGACGTGGCGTATCTGAAGAAAACCGTGCGCCTGATTCCCGACAGCGAAGCGCGCGGCTCCTACGACTGCCTGCCGCTGATCGCCCTGCGGCGCACGGTATCGGGCGGCTTCGAGCCCGTGCCCTCGTTCATGGCGCCCAGCCTGGCGATCGCCGGCGCGCCGCGCCTGCAGGGCGTGCTGGAACACCTGCTCGACGCCTTGCAGGCGAAGGTGAGCGCGCTGCACGGCCACCACCGCGAACCGAGCCGCAACGTGATCGAGTTCCGCTCGGGCGACGTGTCCTCGTTCTGGCTGCTGCACACGGTCAGCACGGCCGCCGCCGCGCTGATGCACTATGTGCGCCACCCGGCCCTGCATCCGGAGCGCCTGTACGAGGCGCTGCTGGGCCTGGCGGGCGGCTTGCTCAGCTACTCCAGGCACTACACCCTGGCCAGCCTGCCCGCCTACGACCACGCGCAGCCGGGCGCCTGCTTCGATGCCATCGACGCCATCATCCGCGAACTGCTCGATACCGTCATCTCGTCGAAGTATTTTTCCATCGCCCTGCTGGAAGACCAGCCATCGTACTACCTGGGCAAGCTCGATTCGGGCAAGATCGACCAGCACACCACCTTGTACCTGGCGATACGCGCCGCCATGCCCGCCATCGAGCTGGTGGAGGTGGTGCCCGTGCGGGTGAAAGTGGGCGCGCCCGACGACGTGGAAAAATGCGTGCTCACGGCCATGCCAGGCCTGAAGCTGTCGCATGCGCCGCAAGTGCCGGCGGCCATTCCCGTGCGGCCCGACACCTATTATTTTGCGATCGAAAACCGCGGCGCGCTGTACGAGCAGATGCTCAAGGCACAGTCGATTTCCGTCTACGTGCCGGCCGGCATACGCGACCTGCAGCTGGAACTGATCGCGGTGACGGCATGAGCCAGCTCATCGAACGGCGCGCGGCGCCCTCCCTGCTGGGACCACGCGGTGCCGCCCCGGCAGACAGCAGCCGGCATGCGGGCAGCGCCCTGCTGGACCTGATGCACGAAGGCTTTTACATGCTGTTCATGCTGAAGCACGGTTCGGCGCCCGGCGACGAGCAAAGCTTCATGGACCGCATCACGGCCTTCCTCGGCGACTTCGAACGCGAAGCGAAAAAGATCCGCGCCGATGGCGACGATATCGAGGCGGCCAAGTATGCGTTCTGCGCGGCCGTCGATGAAATCATCCTCGCCTCGCCTTTTACCCTGCGCAAGCAGTGGGAGCGGCGCCCGCTGCAGCTGCTGATCTTCGGCGACCAGCTGGCCGGCGAACATTTCTTCGACCGCCTCGACGCCTTGCGCGGCAAGGGCGCCATGCGCGTGCAGGCGCTGCAGGTCTTCCACATGTGTTTATTGCTGGGATTCCAGGGCAAGTATGCGATCGACGGCGGCGAAAAACTCAGCTACCTGACGGCGCGCCTGGGCGACGAGATCGCCCACATCAAGGGCAAGAGCCGCGGCTTCGCGCCGCGCGCGGAGCGCCCCGATCAGGTGGTCAACAAACGCGGCAGCGACGTGCCGCTGTGGGCGCTGTCGAGCTTTTTCGCCCTGCTGGCCATCTGCGCCTACCTCGGTCTGAAAACGCATCTGACGCGCGGCACGCAAACGACCCTGGCCGCGTATGCGGACCTGGTCAAGCTGGCGCCACGGCCGGCGCACCTGACGATCACACTCCCCTGATCATTGCGCGCGAATCATTGAGCAATGCGGAACTCGATGCGCCGGTTTCTCGCCCGGCCATCGGCCGTGGCGTTGCTGGCCACGGGGCGGTCCGGCCCCTGGCCCGACACCAGCACGGTATCGGCCGCGATGCCCTTGCCGGACAGATAGGCGCGCACGGCTTCGGCGCGCGCCTGGCTCAGGGCCACGTTGCTGGCGCGCAGGCCCGTGTCGTCCGTGTGGCCGATCACCTCCACCTTGCGGCCCCGCAGCTTGAGCATGGCGGCCGCCATCTCGTCGAGGATGGCCAGGCCGGCCGGCGTGATGGACGCCTTGCCGCTGTCGAATTCGATGATGCGTTTATCGAGCGCCGCATCGAGCAAGCCCTGCTCGGCCTCGGGCGCCTTGACCCGCAAGCCATTGTTGACGATGTAGGTGGGATTGAGGCTGGTGGCGATGTCGCTGGCGATCTGCTGGCGCTGCGCCTCGTTCGCCACTTCGCCGCGCACGCTGACGTTGTTGCCGGCTATGCTGATCTGCCCCCGTGAAATGAGCTTCAGGTTCGGCGCAATCAGCTTTTGCACGTAGCCGTTCCAGTTGGCCGGCACGGCCACATTGCCGATGGCGATCTGGTCGACCACGCGCTCGGCGCCATACAGTTCGCGCAGGCGAGCCAGCACGGCCGCCTTGCCCGCCTCGTCGGCCAGGGTGCCCGTGACGAGGATCTGCCCCGGCATCGGCGTCTGCGGCACTTGCGCCTGCGCCTGGGCGATGCAGGGAACGGCGGCGGCAAGCAGCAGGAAGATAACGGTTGGTTTCATCGCAATCCCTCAAACAAAAGTATCCGTGAACATGGCGCAGGCCGAGCGCAGCGACAGCTGCTCCTGCTGCAGACAGGCGGAAAACCGGCGCAGCGCCGCATCGCGTCCCAGCTGCTCCTCGACCCAGTCGAGCTGGTCGAACACGATCAGCCGTTCGCTGCCGGCCTGCGGATCGATCAGCGCGCGCAAGCCATGCGGGTCGGCGCCGCAAAAACCGATCACCAGCACGGGCGCCTCGTCGAGGTGGGAAAAGAACAGCGCCAGTTCGAAATCGGCCTGGCGCAGGAAAGGCGCGATCAGTTGCAGCCAGAAGCTGGCCACCAGTTCGCGCAACTGCGCGTCCTGCGGCAACGGCAGGACCAGGCTTTTTTCCAGGCGCGGCAAGCCGCTCCGGCGCACCGGCCGCAGCAGCAGGCCCAGGCCCAGCAGCAATTCGCGCACCGTCACGGGGAACGCGGGCGAAGCGAGCATCGCTTGCAGGCCATGCACGGTCTGCGCCTGCAAAAAGGCGGCCAGCCGCGCCGTGTGGCACGGTGCGGCCGGTTCGATTTCCACCACGTTGCCGGCCAGCGCCAGCAAGGCCGGACCCGGCTCCGGGCTGCTCACGATGCCCTGCGACAGCTGCTCCACGCGCTGCCACAGGGGCGCCAGCGCCAGCGGGCTGCAGCCGACAAAGGCTTCGGCGTCGTCGATTTCCAGCGCGCCCATGGCCATGAAGGGAAAGCGCCGCAGCGACTGGTCGTTGCTCGCTTCGAGGCGCCCGGCGATGGCGCGCCGGCTGCGCGTGCCGACGAAGGCGAAGCGCAGCGGCGGCAAGGCGTCGTAATTGAGCTTCCAGCGCGGTTCCACCGTCAGGGCTGTCATGACCTGCGCCAGCCAGTCGTCGAGCAGCTGCACCAGCGCGTGATTGTCGCAAGCCTTGATGAAATCGCCGCGCGCGGGGATCTTGCCGAAGTAGCCGAGGCGCACCTGCTGCTGCGCGCGCATCATGGCGACACTCCCGCTGCCGCGGCGATGACCGGCACGGGCGCCGGAGCACCCACGATGGTCTCGGGCAGCTGCATGCCGCGAAAGCCCTGCTCCTGCAGCGCCGCAGTTCCGCCCGCCCCCGTCGCCGTCGTTTCCGCGCTGCTGGTGATTTTCAGGTCGACCGCCACGGCCACCTCGCCGCGCGCCCAGCGCAGTTCGAACACGCCGCCATCCTTGCGCTTCTTGGCCGCCGCATCGATCATGCGCTTCAGGCCGAACTGTCCCGGCTCGTTGAACAATTCCACCGTGCGCCCGTCGAAGGTGACGGCCGTGATGCGCGCCCCTTGCATGCCCGCCGCGCCCTGCGGACCGGGATGCACCATGTTCGTCCACTGCGCCGGCGTGTTGCGGTAGCGCAGCTGCTGGCCATCGATCTCCACCGTGTATTCCAGCGTGCCCGGTGCGGGCGACGGCTGGATCTGGAAGACGGTTTGCGCCGCCGTCGAAGTGGCTGCCACGCCGCCCGCGCCCAGCGGCGCGATCCAGCCGGGAAAGCGCGCCACCACCTGCGGCGACAGGCTGATGCCCATGTCGGCCCAGGTGCGCGGCGCCAGCACGTCGCCGCGCCGCACCACCAGGGGGCCCATGGAGGTCGTGACGAATTTCGCCACCAGGCCTTCCGGGCCGAAGAACTGGCCGATCTCCAGGTTGCTCGCCTCGATGCGCGCCGTGGGCGCAAACGGATATTTGTTGGCCAGCGATTTCTGGAACGGCTCATACACCTGCGCCACCCAGGTCTTGTTGATATCGAGTTCGGCCGGCGCGACGATGACGGCAAAGGTCTGCATCAGCGGACGCACGAGGATGGGGCGTATCGCCTGCTTTTGCGCGTCGCTCATCCCCGTGAGCAGCTGCTCGTCGACCAGTTTCAGGGCGTCGGCCAGCTCGGAGCCGCTGCCCTCCAGCGTCTGCTGCATGAACTGGCGCGCGCCCGGCCCCGCGTCGCCCTGGTTCTTCAGCAAATTCAAACGGCTGCGCAGTTTCGACAGCGCTTCCAGGTAGGCGCGCATCAGCGAGGCATTGTTATCCCTGGCCGCCACCAGCTTGCCCACGCCGGCAAATTCGCGTCCCACGGGGCCCATGGGTTTATCCAGGCGCGCCGGATCGAGCTGCGCATTGAGGCCCGGACTGCCCGTCAGCTGCGACGGCGCGCGGCGCAGCACGGTTTCCTTGAACCAGGCGACGATGCCCCGCTCGGCCTTGCGCAATTGAGCATTTTGCAGCGCCGGGTTGTCCCACGAGGTTTCCTCGTAGATCGTCGTCAGCAGTCTGGCGATCGGCGACGACTGCGGGTCACCCAGGCGGTTCATCGCCTGCACGGCGCCGTCAAAACCCTTCAGGTCGGCGACGGCCACGCCCTGCACGAATTTTTGCCATTCGCGCGCATAGTCGGCCTTGTACATGGCCACGAGGTTTTTCTCGATCTGCTCCGGACTGCCTTCCAGGGTCAGGTCGTCGGTGGAGGCGCTTTTCAGCACCCAGTCGGCGCTTTGCAGTTCGCGGTTGGCGGCGTCGCGAAACGCGCCCTCGACGAACTTATCCCAGGCCTGGCGCGTAAAGGCGCCGGAGACGGCATAGCTGCCCGCCAGCAGGGCCTGATCCTGTTCGCCGACGATGCGCGCCACCGTCATGCCGGGAAAACGCGTCGAGGCGCGCGCCTTGATGTCGGCATACACGCGCTCGCGCGCCGGCATGCCGCGCACCACGCGGCGCAGGTTGTCGCGCGCCTGGTCGACCAGCGCCAGCTTCTGCTCGATGCGCGGCCAGGACGGGTCGCCGATCTGCGCCAGGTAAAACGTCAGCAGCCGTTCGGCGCTGCGTATCATCTGCTCGCGCGGCATGGCGCCCCGGTTGCCCTCCAGCCAGCCGCGCCAGAAACGCGTCATCTGGTCGTTCAGATGGCTGCTTTCCGCATGCGTCTTGTCGGCCAGCATCAGATAGGTTTTCAGCGCGTTGTAGGCGTCTTCCACATTCGTCGCGCTGGCCGCCTGGTACTGCACGCTGCGCGGCGCTGCCGTAGGCGACGCGGCGGCTGGCGTCTGCGGCGTGCGCGCCGTGGGCTGCAGCTGGTCGGCGCTGGCGTTCATCTCGAACAGCAAGGCTTCCAGCGCGCCCGCCACGGGGGCGAGCATGACCTGGCGCGCGCCGGCAAAATATTCCTCGCGCAGCTTGCGCTCAAGTAAGTCGCCCTGATACAGGCCCAGGCGCAAGGACCACGGCCTTTGCTCCCGGTACGCTTCCAGCTGCTCGATGCGGTCCTGTAATATTTCGAGCGCTTCCAGGCGCGACTGCAAGTCCAGACGCTTCTCCTGCAGCTTCACCACTTTGTTCAGATCGGCCTCGACGTTGGCCACCAGTTGCCGGTTGCCCAGGTAGGACCAGCTCCAGCCGCCCAGGCAGGCGCCCAGCGACACGGTGGCGGCAAAGAACACGGCATATTTGAAGCGCAGCCTGGCGCGGTTGGCATAGGTGGCCACGAGGTGCTTGTCAGCAAAAATCACCTTGCGGAACAACTCCAGCAGGAAATAGCCATGCTGGCGCGCGCCCGATGGCACGGCGGCCGGGGCCGGCGCGAAGGCCAGGTCGAAGCGGCGCGCCACCTGCTGCGAGGAGGCACTGACGGGCTCGCCCTCCTGCAGCGCGCTGGTAAAGTAAAAACCGCGGAAGACGGGCTGGAACTGGAACGGATTTTCCTCGAACAGGGTGGCGATGAAGGCGCGCAGGGCCGGCTTGATGGCGGCAAATTCCAGCGGAAACGTAAACACGCCCGGAGCCATCGTCTTGCGTTGCCGGTGCGCCATGTTGGCCAGGCTCAGCTCCGTCAAGCCATCGTGCAATTCATCGAAACTCTGGTCGAAAAAACTCAGCAAGTCGGCCGTGGGCAGCTTGCGCTGATACGGCATGGTGGCGCCCCATACGCGCTCGCGCTCGCTGCGTTCGGCGTCCGCGAAAAACTCCGTGAAGCCGGCGATCAGGTCCGCCTTGGTAAACACGATGTACAGGGGCGCGAACACTTCCAGGCGCTCGATGACGTCCTGCACGCGCTTGCGCAGGCTGCGCGCCAGTTGCATGCCGACATCGGGGTCGCCCTTCAATTCGGCGATGCTGACGGCGATGAGGATGCCGTTGATGGGCGCCTTGCGCCGGTATTTTTTCAGCAGGTCGAGAAAGCCGAACCACTCGCCCCGGTGCTCGTCGACGACGGAGTAGCGCCCCGCCGTGTCGAGCACGATGCCGTCGGTGGTAAAAAACCAGTCGCAGTTGCGCGTGCCGCCCACGCCTTGCACGACCTTGCCGTCGGCGAAAGGGAATTGCAGGCCCGACTGCAGGATGGCGCTGCTCTTTCCGGCGGCCGGATTGCCGATGATCATGTACCACGGCAATTCGTACAGGGCGGCGGCGCCCGACTTGAGGCCCAGCTTGGATGTCTTGATGGTCTCGATGGCGGCCAGCATGCCCGTGCGCACGGCATCGAGTTCGCCCTGCTGGGTGTTGCTGGCCGTCGAGGATGAGGCCGCCTGCGCGGCGGCGATCTCGGCCTCGTTGAGGATGGCCTGGCCCAGCGCCTGCGCATTGCGCCGCGCGCGGCGCCGGCGCCACAGCCACAGGCCCAGCCACGTGACAAAAGCCAGCAGCAACAAGGCCAGCGCCCAGATCAGCGCCACTTCCAGCACCTCGGCGCCCAGGTACAGGGACACGGCCAGCGCCACGAAGCCGAGGATGGTCAGATTGCGGCTGTCGGTGAGGAAATGCCAGAGTCGTCGCAGCATGATGAGCCCAGGGTGAGGTCGCAAAACAGGAGGAACGCCGCCGCGCAGCGAGGCGGATTCGGCCCATGCTGACAGCAATGCGGCGCGCCTTTGTTGACATACGACAAGTTCCAAGCGCCAGCGCACGGCACGCGCCGGTGTGCCATTGACGCTGCGCAAGTAAGCTTGCAGTGGTGAAATTCAGGCCGGTACGCGGCGCTAGAATGGCTGGCGCGGCTTACTTGCCCAGCCCGCGCGGTTGCGGCAATTCCGTGTGGCCAAAATCCATCATGGTCCAGCGCCCGCCCCAGCGCAGGCCCACCGATTCGGCCGTCACGCCATATAAACGGTAGCCGCGCATGGCCCAGGCATTTTTTTCAGAAATGATGAGCTTTCCTTCATGCAAGAATGCGCAATCGGCGGCCAGGCCGTACTGGTGATAGCTTTGAAACGCCCTCGCGTTGGTCACGTTCGGCCCGGCCGCCGCCAGCTGGTCCTGGCGCGCCGGGCTGCGGTAGCCTTCCAGCAAGACCATGTCGTAGCCATGCATCTCCTTCATGATCTTGAAGACAAGCAGCAGGCGCTGCGCGTAATCGTGGTCGAGCAATTGCCAGTTGCGGCTGGCGCCGCCCAGCAGCGGACGCAGCTGCGTCACCTCCGCCGTGGAAAACAGCAGCGGCGGCAGGGTCAAAGGCGGCACCAGCTGCTCGCCTTTCAGCAAGTCGCTGACCTGGTCATTGATGACGTGTTGCTGGTCGGCATAGCCGCGCAGGGCGATCCGGTCGCTGGACAGCCAGGCCAGCAGCGGGGGCACGATGACGAGCACGCTTCCTGCCAGGCTCAGCCAGCGATGCCGCCACAGCAGTTGCCTAGCGCGTGCCATGCCCGAGCCCGTGTGCCGCTGCACGCGCTGCCACTGCGCGCCGCCGCCCCGCTGCAACCCTTGTGCGCGCCGCTGCATGCGCCAGCCCAGGTTGACGAGTGTGTGCAGCACGATGGCGCGGCCGCCGGGAAACAGCAGCAGCCAGCAAGCGAGACAGGCGAGCAGGAAATACATCAGGACCAGGGCGACAAACATGGGGCGCTCCGTGACGGGAATCGGCGGGACCGGGCAATCCATTGCTCGGCGGTATCGCTAGATCGTAGGCGTCCGCGGCCCGCATGAGCGCGGTTTACATCAAGGTCAGTCGAATTTGATCCATTGCGGAGGTGATATTTTGTCTTTACTGAAAACCGGAGATGGCCAGGCGCACGGTCCTGACCTGCTGAGCAAGGCGGGCGCGGCAGGCGCGCGCATCGAAGGCAAGGGCATCCTGTCGCAGCTCGAGCACGGCGCCGCCGCGCCCGCAGCCATGCCGGCTCCGCGCTGGCGCCCCGGCTGGCGCTACGGCGCCGCCGGCGCACTGTGCCTGGCGGTGCTGATCACGGCCGTGCTCGCCTACGACACGGAGGTGCCACCCCTGCCGCCGGCGCCCGCCACAGCCATGACCGAGATTCCGCCCGCGCCAGCAGCAACGGTGCTGCCGCACACGGCGCAGGCGGCCACCATCGTCAATACGGCGGCGCCGCCCTTGTCTGCTGCGGTCGCCGCGACAGCAAGCGCCCCGCCCAAGGCGCTGGCGCCCGCGCGCCAGGCGGCCGCCCGCCCACAGGGAGCGAAACCGGCCGCCGCATCCAGCGACAGCGACGTCGCCTTGCTCACGGCGATGGTCGCGCATGCGCACCGGCAGGAAGGCATGGCGCCGCCCGTGCGCGACGTGGTGCTGCGCAGGCAGGAACCGGGACAGGAACAGGAAACGGCGGAACTGTTGCAGCGCTGTCAGCAGTTGGGCCTGATCGAAGGCATGCTGTGCCGTTCGCGCATCTGCTCGGGCCGCTGGGACAGCGATCCCGCCTGCCATTGAACGCCAGGGCGCCGCATGAAACCTCAGGCGCGTTCGGACACTTCGATCAGGTTACGGTCCGGGTCGCGCAGATACACGGAGCGGATGGGCCAATTGGCGCCCGTGCGGGACACCGGCCCTTCCTCGATGGCAATGTCCAGCGCCGCCAGATGGGCGATGAACACGTCCAGCGGCACGGCGGCGATGAAGCACAGGTCGAGCGCGCCGGGTGTGGGCAGGTCCGCCTTGGGCAGGAATTCCTTGCCGGCTTCATGCAGATTGATCTTTTGCGCGCCAAACTTGAAGGCATGGCGGCCGGCGCCGAACGTTTCCAGCTGCATGCCCAGCACGCGCGTATAGAAATCAATGCAGGCCGGTTTGTCGCGGGTGGTCAATACCAGGTGATCGAGGTGGTCTATCATATAGTTTTCGGGTGAGCGGCCGCGTCCATGCGGCCTTGCAAAAAGCCTTCCATCAGCGCCAGCAATGCCTGCGGCTGCTCCTGGTGCGGCGTATGCCCGCACTGCTCGACCATGGCGGGCATGGCGTTGAGGGCCTGCGCCACGATGGTGTCGACCTGGGCCGCGCTGCCGTACTGGTCCTCGCTGCCCTGCACCACCAGCGCCGGGCATTCGACGGAAGGCAGCAGGTATTCGATGTTCCAGAACTGGAAACCGTAGCTGAGCCAGGTGTCCGACCAGGCCTTGAAAATGGTTTCCGTCTTGTCGCCATGGTATTTCGCCAGCGCGCGCAGCTTGCCCGCGCCGAACGCCGCGTCCGCCACGCGGATGCCATCGAGCGTGATGCCTTCGACAAACACGTGCGCCGCCTCGGTAATGATGCCGCGCAGGCGCGGCGGCTGCTGTGCCGCATAGATCAGGGCGATGCTGCCGCCATCGGAGTGGCCGACGAGAAAATGGTCCTGCCCCGGCAGCAGTGCCGCGAGTACTTGCGGCAGTTCGCACAGCGCGTAGTCGTGCAAATAATGGAGCTGGCGCCGCGCCGCCAGCGGCGAAGACCGCCCATAGCCGTGGCGGTCATACAGCAAGCCACGGCACCCCGTCGCCTGGCATAGCTGCGCGGGAAAATCTTTCCACATCGCACAGCAACCGAGTCCTTCGTGCAGGAATACCAGGCAGGGCTTGGCGGGGTCGCCTTCGATCAGTTCGTAATAGATATCGGTTTCGGCACTCAGGTTCAGTATCGGCATGGGCTAGGCTCGCAACGGGTTCCGTATCGGCAGGTCGGCTGGGCCTATTGTGCCATTGTCCTGCGCCGCATGCGTGGCGGCCCCGTAAAAATAGCCTGGGGGAAAAGATCTCGCCACCTGCCTGCAAGGTGTTTGCGCCAGCACAATCGCACGCCGCTTTTCCGGCGGCCCAGCGCGCTTTCCGCCCCTGTGTACGCCTAGAATGAATTACTCCAACAGCATGGAGCAGGCGGCTACCTTATCAGCCAGGACGTGACACTGGCCGTCACGGCAGCACAGATAGGGCGTCTTGCCGCACGACGACAGGCGCGGCGTCCAAACTATCGATCAGGAGTACATCATGGAAATGAAAGTAGAACATCGCACCGGCAGCAACCTGGCACTGGATGAAACCGATACGCCGATGGAGCAGGAAGGCCAAAGCGCCCAAGGCGCGGCCGCGCAGGACTTGAACCTGAGTTCCGCCGCCTTCACCACCTACTATACGTGGACGGCCAATGGCGTGCATCCTTCGGTCAACTTCGTCAATGCCAATGTGCACGCCAATTCGCGCGTATTCCTCAATATCAGCGAATATGGCGCGAATCCCCAGGACCGTTTCATCGGTGCCGCCCGCATGGCCGTGTATAACATCGCGCCCTACAACGGCGGCTTCAAGGCCTGGGTGGAAATCTCCTGGGGCAGCCCGCTCAAGGTGCGCTTCGACGTGTTTGTCGATCCCTGATCCGGGCATCATTGCGCGTGCCCCTGCCACCAGCGGGATGGCATCGCGCAGGCCGTTGCTACACTGACGGGATGGCAAGCATGGATGAAAACCATGCGCACATGACAAAAGGGCCACGTGTTGCCACGTGGCCCTTTGCTGCTGCTTGTTCTGGCTCCCCGACCTGGACTCGAACCAGGGACCTGCGGATTAACAGTCCGTCGCTCTACCAACTGAGCTATCAGGGAAAGGAGGCCGCATTATATACGTCAAAATTTCCCATGTCCAGTCGTTACTACATGGTTGCTGCATGGCCAGCAAAACAGGCAGCCAGGGAGCATGCCTCGCCAGGCGGCAGGCTCCGTCTGCGCGCCGCCAAGCAAGATAGTAGAATAGCCATGCCTTGCCGGCACGCAAGGCGCACAACGGCATGCCGACAGCGGGGCGTCAACCACGCCGCCGCGCGGACATGCGCTTGCAAGGTTCGCCTTGCCCGAGCCTGACTGCCCTTGCCCGACATGACAGAATCAAGCGCAACCCTGGTAGACAAGGCCGGCAGCGGCGACAGCTCGGCGGAAATTGCCGAACATATGGCGGCCGCCATCGTGGCGCGCCAATTGCCGCCCGGTACACGGCTGCGCGAAGAGGCGCTGTGCCGCCTGTATGGCGTCAGCCGCACCAAGATCCGCGCCGCCCTGCTGATTCTTTCGAAAGACAAACTGATCCGCATGGTGCCCGACAAGGGCGCCTTCGTCAGCCAGCCCAGTGAAGCGGAAGCGCGCGACATCTTTGCCGCGCGGCGCACCATCGAAGCGGCCCTGGCGCGCGAATTCGTCGCGCAGGCCAAACCTGCCGACTACCGGATGCTCGATCGGCACCTGAAAGCGGAACGCCTGGCGCTGGCGCAAGCGACGCCGCTGCGCTCGCAACTGCTGGGCGACTTCCACGTCTTGCTGGCCGATATCGCCGGCAACGCCGTTCTGCGCGACATCGTGCGCGAACTGGTGGGCCGCAGCTCGCTCATCACCATGCTGTATCAGTCGGGCCACGCGGCGGCCTGCTCGTGCGACGAGCACGGCCGCTTTCTCGATGCGGCACGCGGCGGCGACGCCGATCTGGCGGCGCGCCTGATGGTCGAGCACCTGGCGCATGTGGAAGCGGCCTTGCGCTTTGACGGCAGCGCTGGCGACACCAGGAAAGACCTGGTGGCGGCGCTGCTGATGTAAGCGGCGCCAAACGCAAAAGGCCGCCCTGCTGGTGCACGGGCGGCCTTGTCACTGCTTGCCGTCAAACTTGCTATTCTCCCAGGTAGATGAACTTGAACAGGAAGATGGCGGCGATGATGTAGGCCACCACCGATACCTGCTTGCCCTTGCCCGTCAACAGTTTCAATACAGCATAGGTGATGAAACCAAAGGCCACGCCGCTGGCCACCGAATACGTAAACGGCATCATCAGCGCCGTGATGGCGGCCGGGATGCTTTCCGTGCTGTCATCCCAGTCGATGAAGGTCAGTTCGCGCAGCATCAGGCAGGCCACGTACAGCAGCGCGGGGGCCGTCGCGTACGGCGGCACCGTGTGCGCCAGCGGGGCGAAGAACAGGCTGCCCAGGAACAGCAGCGCGACGGCGACGGCCGTCAAGCCCGTGCGTCCGCCCGCCTGCACGCCGGCTGCGCTTTCCACGAAGGCGGTGGTGCTCGACGTCCCCAGGCAGGCGCCGGCGGCGATCGCCGTGCTGTCGGCCAGCAAGGCCTTGTTCATGCGTTCCATCTTGCCGTCTTTCAGCAAGCCGGCACGGTTGGCCACGCCCATCAGGGTGCCCGTCGCATCGAACAGTTCGACCAGGAAAAACACCAGCACCACGTTGACGATGCCGATCGACAATGCGCCCATGATGTCGAGCTTGAACAAGGTCGGCTCGATGGCGGGCGGCGCCGAGACAATGCCGTTGAACTGGTTGCCGCCGAAGAAGAAGCTGGCGACGGTGATGGTGAGGATGCCGATCAGGATGGCGCCCGGCACTTTCAGGCGGTCCAGCGCGACGATGATGAAGAAGCCGAGGATGGCCAGGATGGGCGCCGCCTTGTGCAAGTCGCCCAGGGCGATGATGGTGGCCGGGTTCGACACGACCACGCCCGCGCTTTTCAGCGAGATGATCGCCAGGAACAGGCCGATACCGACCGTGATCGCCGTGCGCAGCGCGGGCGGGATGCTGTTGATGATCATCTCGCGTATCTTGAACAGGCTGACCAGGATGAACAGGCAGCCGGAAATGAAGACGGCGCCCAGCGCCACTTCCCAGCTCATGCCCATGCCCTTCACCACCGCGTACGAGAAATACGCATTCAAGCCCATGCCCGGCGCCAGCGCGATCGGATAGTTCGCGTACAGGCCCATGATCAGGGTGCCGATGGCGGCCGCCAGGCAGGTGGCGACAAACACGGAGTCTTTCGGCATGCCCGCGTCGCCGAGGATGCTCGGGTTGACGAAGATGATGTAGGCCATCGTCAGGAACGTGGTCAGGCCGGCCAGCAGCTCCGTGCGCACATTGGTCCCGTTGTCCTTCAGTTTGAAATAGCGTTCCAGGAACTGCATGATTAACCCCTTGTTTTGGTAAAACCGCGCGCCTGGTCTTGGCCACTGCGCATCTCTTTTCTTGCAAAAATTTACTTGGTCGGCGCGCCGGCCGGCTTGAAGGCCCACCAGCGGCTGCCCGCGAAATTCCAGACCAGCCCGATGCCCGTCGCCAGCACCTGCGCCAGCCAGTAATACCAGCCCAGCTGGTGCACGAGCAGCCACATCAGGCCCGTATTGATGCACCAGCCTATGCCCAGCAAGGTGAAATACTTGCTGGCCGCCTCGCCATGACCCTTGTCGCTTTTAAACGTGAAAAAGTAATTGAGCAGGTAGTTGACGACGGAACCGAGGATGTAGCCGATGCCGGACGCAAAGGCGGCGCTGATGCCAGCCCATTCCACGCCCCCCCACAGCACGCTGTATTGCACGGCCGTGCCGGAAGCGCCGACGGCGGCGAAACGCAAGAATTGGTGATGCAGGGAATGGGACATTGTTAATTTTTAAATGAACGCAAGCAGGATCGGGCCAGAATAAAAAATGGCTACGATTGCTCGTAACCATTTTTCAGCCTGCATTTTACTGCAAGTTGCGCCCAACGTTCATATTCGCCGCCGATTCTATGCTTATTCCTTGCCTTGGCGGCGCCGGCGCAGCCACACGAACAGCGCGATCAGCAGCAAGAGGCCGGTGATGCCGCCCGGCAGCATGAACGGCTGAGCACGCGCCAGCACGGGCTTCTCGCCGCCGCTGCGCGCCTGCGCAACATAAGCGGGCGTCACCGACACATCCGGATTGCCATACTGTTTCAGCACGTAATTGGCGATCGAGGCGATCTGCTCGTCCGTCAATGGCTGCACGTAGGAACGCTGGTCGAAACGGGGCATGAACGCTTCGTGCTCTTCCCCGTCGATCTTGCGCTCGACGCCAAACAGGATGGCCGACACCAGGTTGGCCGGCGTGGCGCCGCCCGTCGCCGTGTTGTGGAACAGCGCAGGATAACTTTGCCCCGTGCTGCCGGCGCCGCTGGCCGAATGGCAACTGGCGCAATAGCCGGAAAACAGCACGGCGCCGCTATTCAAGGAATGGCGCTCGGTGGCGCCGGCCATGCCGCGCAGTGCCGCTTCTTCGCTGGCGGCGCTGCCATGGCTGAAGGCGGCCTTGCTCTGGCCCGGCGCGCGCACGGGCGGCACCGTGCGCAGCCACGCCACGATGGCGGCCACGTCGTCATCGCGCAAAAATTGCAGGCTGTTCTGGATGGCTTCGGCCATGCCGCCCGCCGCCTGCCCCTTGCCTTCCACGTGGCCCGTCTTCAGGTAAGCCGTCAGTTCCGCATCCGTCCAGGCGCCGATGCCGCTGACCTTGTCCGACGTGATATTCGGCGCATGCCAGGAGCCGAGCGCGGCGCCCGCCAGGGTCTGGCTGCCGATTTCCGCCATCAGCGCGTTGCGCGGCGTATGGCAGGCGCTGCAGTGCGCCAGGCCTTCGGCCAGGTAGGCGCCGCGGTTGATCTGCGCGCTCTTCGCCGGATCGGGCACGAAGCGTTTATTGTCGAGAAACAAGGTGTTCCAAGCCAGCATCGACAGACGCACATTGAATGGGAATGGCAGCGCCGTCTGGCGCGCCGGTTCATCGACGGGCTTGACTGCCTGCATGAAGTAGTAATACAGGTCGCCCACGTCCGCATCCGTCAGCTGCGCGTAGCTGGTGTAGGGCATGGCCGGATACAGATGGCTGCCATCGGCGCGCACGCCTGCGCGCAGCGCGCGCGCAAAGTCCGCCTCCGTGTAGTGGCCGATGCCGCCTTTTTTCGATGGCGTGATATTCGTCGCGTAGATCGTGCCCAGCGGCGAATCGATGGCGTAACCACCCGCATACGGCTTGCCGCCCGCCGCCGTATGGCAGGCCATGCAGTCGGCCGCGATGGCCAGGTAGCGGCCCCGTTCCAGGCGTGCATCGGGCTTGGCGGGTGTGCTTGCGGCCGGCGCGGCCGGACGGTCCGGCGTCAGGGTGACGGGCGGCGCCGGCGGCACAGGTGGTAAAGCACGCGCGGCCAGCGGCAAGCCGGCCGCCAGGGTCAGGCCCAGCAAGAAACGGCGCATCATGCCGCCTCCCTTGCCAGGGTACGGGCGATATCGTCGGCCGCGCGCAAGCCGAGCGCGGCCATGCTGAGTGTCGTGTTGACCACGCTGGCCGACGGCATGGCGCCGCCACCGGGCAGCCACAGGTTGGCATGGTCGTGGGCGCGGCAATTGCCGTCCACCACGGAGTCAAGACGGTTACTGCCCATGATGACGCCGCCCATGATGTGGTTATTCGCGTTCAGGCTGTCGGTGATATGAAATTCCACGGCGCCGAACAGCTTGCCGATGTGCTCGAGTTGCGCATGCGCGGCCTTCGCGCCATCGCGCACGTAATCGCCCACGTCATAGTAGATGTCGGGACAGGCCAGGCCCAGCGGATCCTTGCGCGTCTTGCTCAAGGTCAAGCGGTTGTGCGCTTCGGGCAGCGGTTCCAGGCTGATCGACAGGTCCACGCCAAACGCGGCGCGGCGGCGGATCTCGTCGTCGAGATCCTTGCCCACCAGGCCCAGCTTCAAGGACTGCTGGGTAGCCGGCCCGACTCTGGTGATGTTATTCAGGATCATCTTGTTGGCCGAATACTGCGCGCGGAACGCGCCGTCGCGCGGGCCTACCAGGCAGCTGCTCTGCGCGGGGCCACGTCCCGTCCAGATCGGTTCATTGGCCAGGAAGGTACAGTGGAAACCCGAGTGGTCCATCATGTTGCGGCCGACTTGATCCGAACTGTTGGCGATGCCATTCGGATTGTTCTGGTTGGCCGCCAGCAGCAGCAAGCGCGGCGTTTCGATGCCATTGCAGGCAATCACGAAAGCCTTGCCCGTCGCCATGTGCGACTGTTTCTTGGCGTCATACCAGTGCACGGCCGTGACGCGGTTGTTGTGGTCCGTATCGATGCGGTAGACGACAGCCTCGGCCAGCACGCCAGCGCCCTTCAGTTCGGCCCGCTCCACGTGGTGGATGCCGTTGTACATGGCGCCAATGGGGCAGATCGGTTGGCAATTGTTATTGCCGCAGCAAGTCGGACGGCCCTGCCATGGGCGCGTCGAGCGGCCTTGCGGGATCGGCACGGAACGGTAGCCGTGCGGGTTGACCACTTCGGCGAAGCGCTTGTCGCCATAGCCCCAGGGCACCATGTCCATCGGGTACGGCGCGCTGCGCTCGCTGGGCGACTGCAGCGCGGGATCGTTGGGGCCGGCCACGCCCATTTCCTGCTCGGCACGGCAATAGTACGGTTCCAGCTCATCGTAGGAAATGGCCCAGTCGCGCCCGACGCCGTAATCGCTTTTCATGCGCATGTCGGACGGCAAGTGGCGCCAGCACGACGCGGCCCAATGCCAGGTCGTGCCGCCCACCGTGCGCAGATAGCCCTGCTGGAAACTGCTGCCGTTGGGACCCGATACTTCCACGTAGTTATTCTTCGGGAAATACAGCGGTGCAGGCGCATTCTCCGCCTGCGGATACAGGCCCTGGAAGTCGGAGCCGACGCGGTTCTCGAACGGCATGTTGCGCCAGTTTTCCACGGCTTGCCCCCGCTCGATACGCAGGCCCGCTTCCAGCATGATCACGGAATGGCCTTGCGCGGCCAGCTGGTCGGCCATCATGGCACCGACGACACCCGTGCCGACGATGACGACATCGGCGACGACGTCGCCATTACTCTTGAATTGCGGTGATTTCATTTTGCTTGCTTGCCTTTCGGTTCGGGAGTGCCCGTAGTGGCCGGGGCCGGTACGGGTTTCGGTGCCACGGGGGCGGAGACGCGCACGGCCGGCGGCGCCTTCAGCCACCACAGGGGGCCGTAATTGCAATACGTCGGCACGACCTGGCCATCGGCCACCGTGCGGTACATCAAGGCTTCCGCATACGCGACAACGATGGACTGCGTGCCCTGCGCCGCATTGCCGGCGACGGTGCCCGTGTACCAGGCGGCAACGATGGCCAGCGCCAGCTCGCGCAGACTCGCATCGGCGGCGCTGGCGGCCGCCAGCAGGGCCTTGGCTTCCTGGCCCGTGACGAGCAGCGCGCCCAGCTGCGGCAAGCGCTCGGCGAAGCCGGGCACGTTCGTGCGCATGGCTTGCTCGATGCGCGCCGCCGTCGCGGCGGACAGATCGCGGTGGCCCGTGATGGTTTGCGACAAGCTATAGAACAGCATGGTGGCCGGCGCCGGTCCGGCAGCCGGCGCGCTGGCCGGAGACGGCATGGCGGCCGACAGGGGATTGCTCCAGAAACCGGCCTGCGCCAGCAAGGCGGCCAGGCCGATCAGGGCGTGGCGGCGGCTGATGCGGGGAAGGGATGAAACGGATGTTGCAGATGGTTCGCTGCCTGGATAGTTCATGAGACTCCCGCAAGACTTGTTGTTTTGTTGACTTCGATGATTGCGTTACATTGCATATGCGCATATGGAACCGGTTCCATATTATCCTACAGAAGTAAATTGTCTGCCAATGTAGTATTACTATTGTGAATCACCCAAGACGATGTCGCCATGCACGCGGATGCGCGTCAGCGATCGGGGCGCCTGCTCCAGCACGTCGGGCAGGCGCATCCGGGGCGCGCCGGTCCAGGCCCAGGTGCACGCTGAGGGACGCCGGCAGCAGCGCCGCCGCGGGCGCCTGCGCGTACAGAGTGCGCGGGGTGGCAACCTGCGCTTCCTTGCCCAGCGCCATATTCATGGTTTCGCTCACGATCACGTCCGGCATGGCGCCGGCAGGAATGCGCCAGGCGGGCCGCGTCGGCGCAAATGTATTCGGCGACGTGGCCGTCCAGGCCCAGGGCAGCAATCAGCTCGCGCGCATACGTCAGGGTCTCCTTGTGCACGTCGAGGATGGCGAACCGCACTTGGCTGGCATCGAGCAGCGCCATCACGGGCAAGGCCAGCAGGGCAAACGGTCCGCAGCGCGCACACGGGCCGCCCGTTACTCACGTCCAGGCGCTCGCGCACGGCCAGCGCCAGGCCCTGGATGAAGGCGGCGCTGCGGTACGGTTTGCGCGCACAGTCCCGCCTGCACGGGCGAGATGGTCCAGCCGCTGGGCAGGAAACTCTCGCCATCGCGCAAGCCGTCCGGCCCGTCCATGGACAGGCGCGAGTGGCGTTCCACGAGCTGGCGCAACTGCAGCGTGTCGCCACCCAGGCTGGCCAGGGAGCGCCGCGCTGTACAGCTCCACGCGCGACGACTTACGCCAGATGCCTGCCGAGTCCGCCGTCATCGAATAGCCGATCGTCATTCAGCAGCGCATGCAAAGCCACGGCTATCGCCAGGCGTATCCGCACGCCGCGTATCTGGTGCTGCAGCGCGGCGACACGCCCATCGGCCGCCTGATCCTGGACCGCCAGGACAAGGTGCTGCACCTGGTCGATATCGCCATCCTGCCCGCCGCGCATGGCCAGGGCGCCGGCAGCGCCGTGCTGCGCGGCCCGCAGGCGCAAGCGGGCGCGGAGCAGCGCGATATCCACCTTGCCCTGAATAAAAGTAACACCGCCGCGCGCGCTGTACCAGCGGCTGGGTTTTCGCCTGCGCGGGGAAAACAGGTGCAGGAACAACTGGAATGGAGCGCGCCATAGCGCCGGCACCGACGCCGTCCAGCACCTGGCTGCAGCTGCCGCTGCACTTTGACGTGGCGCGCATGCAGCGCGACAGCGACCAGTTCGCCGCCGGCGAGTGGATCAGCCATGTCTATACGGGCGCGTACGACCAGGGCTGGAGCTGCGTGCCGCTGCGCTCGCCCGGCGGGGCAGCCGGCCACATCATGCCCGTCGATGGTGCCACCTAAGATGGCGCCCCCCAGCATCAACGATGGCAATGTGCGGGCCATCATCGCCCAGCTGCGGCTCTCGCCTTTGCCTGCCAGCCTGGCGCTGGCCAGCGAACTGGCCGCATTGGCGGACGGGTGCGCGCCATGAGCCCCGCGCCTGGCATGGCCCAGCAAGAACGCTTGCTGGCCAGAGGCGGGACGGTGGCATGGCGCGAGGGAATGCGCGGCTGGTATCCGCTGTACGCGGCACGCGGCGCGACGCCGGCGCACGGCACCATGTGCTGGCGCGACCTGGGACAAATGGCCTCCAGCGACTCCTTCTTTGTCAATACCTTGGGGCGCCAGCCGCACGAGGAGCGCCGCTTCCGCAGCACGCCCGCCTCGGTGTTGGCCAGCATCGACGATTGCCTGGCACCCGATGCCCTCATCCTCCACGTCTCGCGCTGCGGCTCAACCTTGCCGAGCCAGCTGCTGGCGTCGTTGCCGCAATGCATAGTCATGTCCGAGCCGCCCGTCGTCGACTCGCTGTTGCGCCTGCATCACGACGGCGGCGACCCGGCCGCCGGCATCGCCCTGCTGCGCCAGACCATCCTGGCGCTGGGCCAGCGCCGCACCGACGAAGAGACGCACTTCATCATTAAGTTCGACTGCTGGCACATCCACAGCCTGGACTTGCTGCGGCAAGCGTTTCCCAGCACGCCCTGCCTGTTCGTCTACCGCGATCCGCTGGCCGTGCTGGCCTCTCACTAGCGCCAGCGCGGTCCGCAAATGATGCCCGGCATGCATGATGCCCGGCATGCTGCACCCGGCACAGCTGCCGCTGCCCGCGCACCGGCTGGCGCCCGGCAATATCGATGGCTATACGGGCTTGGTGCTGGCCAGCCTGTTCAACGAGCTATTGAACCGCCTGGGCATCGCTCCCACGGCCGCGCAATGGCAAGCGATGCGCGCACGCGGCGGCATGCATGCGAGACACGGCACGCCGTTCCAAGGCGATGCGCCGCTGCCGGCGGCAAGCAGCCTGCCTGGCATTGCGGAGCGAATACAGGCAGCCTATGAGGCGCTGGAAGCCTTGCGCGCAGCAAAGTGAACTGGCGTTCGCGCCGCGGCATGAAAAGCAAAAAGCCCGGCACACGGCCGGGCTTTTATGCGCTTGCGCCACGCTGAGCGCTCAGCCCTGGAGGCAAGCCCCTTGGACAACCCTCTCTCAGGCGCCTGGCGCGCGGCGACGGCGTGCAATCAAGCCCATCAGTCCCAGGCCCGCGGCCAGCATGGCATAGGTCGTCGGTTCTGGCACGGCCGTTACCGATACGTTGTCCAGTGCCGCACCCCACGCGCCGTTTTGGCTGCTACCTTGAAAGTACAGGGTGCTGTTGGCAGCGGTGGCAATAAAGCTGAAACCTTGAGTCACCCAGCCCATGTTGGAATGCGAGCGGCCCGTACTGTCAAAAGTGAAGGTGTGCACGCCGGTGACGCCCGCATCGACCAGCTTCAGACTGCCACCGGCCGCGGCATTACCGGCCAGGCTGAAACTGACGTTGTACTGCTGTCCCACCACGGTGCCGAAGGACTGCGAAATACGTCCGGCAGAACCGCCATTCAAATCCAGGCTGTAGTTGCCCTCCGCGTGCTGCCATAATTGATTGATAAGGTCGATGCTGCCGCTGTCGACGCTCCAGGCGCCCAGATGCGCGCCGCTGTGTATCTCCGTGAACGGTCCGCTAAACGTGCTCGACTCGAAGCCTCCATTGCTCAGCAAATTAGTCGTGGCGTGCGCCATAGGCGCGGCCAGAATCAGTGCGGCCATACCGGCCAATGCAGTCAACTTACGCATAATCCAATATCCCTTATGTTTTACTCAAGAAAGTTATTTTCCCTGAGAAAGCCAGAATAGAACTGGAAAATTAAAAAATCAATAATATTTTTAAGGCAACAATCAATCATTGCGCAGGATCAAACCGCCTGCATTTGGCGATTGCGGGACAGGCCCGATTCGGATACGCACCTGTCTGGCGTAGCGTGACCAGGCCGAGACGATCGCTGACACCGGCGCCGCCGGCCAGGACTCGCGCGCCGGGATGCTTCACGCACCACATCCGATGACACGGCGCTCCGTGCCACGCGCGGGCCAGCCGGCCCTGAAATGCAAAAAGCCCAACCGCTAAGGGCTGGGCTTTTCGATACTGCTGATGTTCTGGCTCCCCGACCTGGACTCGAACCAGGGACCTGCGGATTAACAGTCCGTCGCTCTACCAACTGAGCTATCAGGGAAAAGAGGCCGCATTCTATAGCGCAAATTTTCAGATGTCCAGATTTACGCCAAAAAATTTACGCGCGGCGCCATTCAGCCGGGATTTTCCTGCGGATGATAGTCGAACACGAGTACGCGGCCCAGCCATGGCTTGAGCAACTCGACAAACGCCTGGTGCGCTGGATGGGTCAGGTATGCGTCGCGCGCGCCCGTATCGGCAAAGCTCAAACTGAAGCAATCGGTAAAGCCGTCATCGAGACCTTCCGGGCTGACGTTCGGCCCCCATTCGAATTGCAGCACGCCGGGGATGCGATGTTTAAGCTGGGAAAATTCATAGACCAGCTCGGCATGCTTGGCCGGTGTGATGTCCTCAAGAAAATCACAGAGGACGATATGGCGCAGGGGAATGGAACAGGTCATGGTGGCAACTCTCCTATGGGGTTGCATTCAGGATAGCGCAAAACG
Source organism: Janthinobacterium sp. GW456P (assembly GCF_002127655.1). GTDB lineage: Bacteria > Pseudomonadota > Gammaproteobacteria > Burkholderiales > Burkholderiaceae_D > Janthinobacterium. The sequence goes on along the minus strand of NZ_NEHB01000001.1, from coordinate 443,570 downwards.
GGAAAAGACACAGGCCGCGGCCCGCCATGGCGCCACTGCGGACGCACTGCAGATATTTTTCATATGCAACATGTTATTCGGATAATATCCCCCATGGACACCCTATACCCGCAAGTAACCATTCATATCAGCCCATGACAAAGCTACTGGCAGTGCTATTCCTCACCTTGATGCCATTTTCTGCTGGCAAAGCGCAAGCGCTTGCCATCGACACGCTGCTGACACCGGACATCGGCGGCATCAGGCAGTTTGTGGAAATCAAGACAGATGACTCAAAAAAACCTGTTCTACTCTTTTTATCGGGCGGGCCGGGAAGTTCGATGATGAGGAATGCGGATGCGTTTACCGCCATACTGAAAAAGAGATTTACGCTTGTGCAATGGGATCAGCGCGATGCAGGAAAAACCCTGAAACTGAATCCATCGCCAAGCCTGCCTTCCGTCGCGCAGATGGAGCAGGACACGTACCAGGTCATCACGTTTCTACAAAAAGAGCTCAAGCAGGAAAAAATATACTTGCTGGGCAGTTCCTGGGGAAACGTCCTGGGCTTTTATATCGTCAAGCATCATCCGGAACTGCTGCATGCCTATTTCGCTTCCAATCCTGTCGTGAGCCAGCTGGAAAGCGAGAAAGAATTGCTGAAAACCTTGAAAGTTCATTTCAAGGACAATGCCGTCGCCAGCCAGGAACTGGACAGCGTCAGTTTCCCGTTTGCAAGTGATGAAAGCATGTTTTATTTAAGGAAATGGCTTTTTTACAAGGATGGCAAGGAATTTGCCACGAGCGAGGGCTTCAAGACGGGCTTTCTTCAATGGTCGAAAACCTGGTCGCCAGTCTGGAACGAGGTCATGAACATCGATCTGCCCAGGACCTTGAAGAGCGTTGACTGCCCCGTGTATTTCTTCGTCGGCAAAAACGATATCCAGACCTCGACCAGGATCACGCAAGCGTATTTTGAGACATTGAAGGCGCCAAAGAAGGAGCTGTTTTTCTTTGACCATTCCGGGCATCAGATTCACCAGGATGAACCGGTGCAGTTCCAGGAAGCCATCATCAAAACATTGGATGCGGCGCCGAAGTCCTGATACAACGCCCCGTCGCGGGACGCCACTCCCGGAAGCCGACAGGCTGGCCAGCGCACTGCTGGCAGCGGCCCTGCAGATCAGCGTCGCCACCGCATGGGCTTGCGAAATTGGCATGACCGCCGGCGGCTGTGACCACCTTCGAGGCCGCGCGTGCGGACCTCTCGCGTTGCATCGCCGGCGCAATCATCTTATCCTCAGTCGCGACCAGGTACCAGCTGGGCTTGCTCCTCCACGCTGGCGCGCTGACCACGCCGGTCAGCGCGGCCACTCCCCAGGGCACTTGCGATGCCGCCATGAAGCGGGCCTTATCCCTGGGCACATCGGCCGCGAAGGCGGCCGCAACGTGGCAACCCTCGTCACGCAGCGCCAGGCAAACACCTTCCCACCCCGACCCATCGGCAAGACCGTCATGCACGAGCACGATCGTTGCCGACCCAACACTTGCAACATAGCGCCGGGTGCCTGGCGGCCTATGCGCGGGATCAAGAGTGATGACACGGATGCCTCATGCAGGCCCTGAAACGCAAAAAGCCCAACCGGTGAAGGCTGGGCTTTCTTCAACTACATGTTCTGGCTCCCCGACCTGGACTCGAACCAGGGACCTGCGGATTAACAGTCCGTCGCTCTACCAACTGAGCTATCAGGGAAAAGAGGCCGTATTATATACGGGCAAACAAGCACCTGTCCAGATTCCCCTAGGGAAATTTCTATCCCGGACAGCAGCTGCCCGCCGACAGTGCAAAAACAAAAAAGGCCACGCTTTTCAACGTGGCCTTCTGAATTCTGGCTCCCCGACCTGGACTCGAACCAGGGACCTGCGGATTAACAGTCCGTCGCTCTACCAACTGAGCTATCAGGGAAAAGAGGCAATATTATATGTCGCTTGTTCCATATTTGCAAGACGGATACTGCATCTTCACAAACACGGCCATCGCCGACTTTCTACTGCCATCCGCGCCGCACTTGCATGCAGCGCCGAAGAAGCAAGATATTAAAGTACTTTGGCGATCGCGTCAATGACGATGTCGATATTGCGCGAATTCAATGCTGCTACGCAGATACGGCCCGTGTCGACGGCGTAGATCGATTGCTCGCGCAACGACGCCACCTGCTCCTTGGTGAGACCCGAGTACGAGAACATGCCGATTTGCTGGCGCACGAATTCGAAGTCGTGGCCTGGCGCCTTGGCTTTCAGCTTTTCCACGAAGGCATTGCGCATTTCGCGGATGCGCACGCGCATGCCGGCCAGTTCCTCTTCCCACAGCTGGCGCAGTTCCGGCGTGGCCAGGACGGTGGCAACCACCTTGCCGCCGTGCGTAGGCGGGTTCGAGTAGTTGGTGCGCACGACGCGCTTCAGCTGCGACAGCAGGCGCGATGCCTCGTCGGCGCTGGCGGCGACGACGCTCAGGGCGCCCACGCGCTCGCCATACAGCGAGAACGATTTCGAGAACGAGTTCGACACCAGCAGCGGGCCGCCCGCGTCGGCGAAGCGGCGCACCACGGCGCCGTCTTCGGCGATGCCGTTGGCGAAGCCCTGATAGGCCATGTCGAGGAACGGCACCAGGCCGCGCGCGGTGACCACACTGATGATCTGATCCCACTGGGCCACGCTCAGGTCGGCGCCGGTCGGGTTGTGGCAGCAGGCGTGCAGCACGACGATGGAGCCGGCCGGCATGGCGTTCAGGCTGGCCAGCATGCCGTCGAAGTTCACGCCATGGGTGGCGGCATCGTAGTAGGTGTAGTTATTCACGACGAAACCGGCGTTTTCAAACAGCGCGCGGTGGTTTTCCCAGCTCGGGTCGCTGATGTAGACTTGCGCACCCGGCGCGAAGCGCTGCAGGAAGTCGGCACCGATCTTCAGTGCGCCCGTGCCGCCGATGGCTTGCACGGTGACGGCGCGGCGCTCTTGAATGACGGCGCTGTCGGCGCCAAATACGAGTTCTTGCACAGCCTTGTCGTAGGCGGCGAGGCCTTCGATCGGCAGATAGGTGCGTGGCGCCGCCTGTTCGATCAGGATCGCTTCCGCCTTGCGTACGCAAGCTAACAGAGGCACTTTGCCGTTGTCGTCATAATAGACGCCAACGCCCAGATTGATTTTGGCGGGATTCTGGTCCGCGTTAAATGCTTCGGTGATGCCCAGGATCGGGTCGCGTGGGGCCATCTCGATGGCGCTAAACAGACTGGCAGAAACAGTTGGGTTCGTCATGATAAGATTGGATTCGATTGGAAGCAGGTTCACAGCGGAGTTGTAGACAGCGCCCCAAAATACAACGCCAGGGCCGCCAGCAGAGCACTATTCTAACAAAGGTCTGATTCACATGCCCGAATTATCTACCGCCAGCGAGGCGGAAAGCGCAATTATCTCTTTCCCGGACTCCCCGTTCAAGCTGCACCAGCCCTTCCCTCCGGCCGGTGATCAGCCCACGGCGATCGCCCAATTGTCCGAGGGCATCGCCGATGGCCTGACCTTTCAGACGCTGCTGGGCGTAACCGGTTCCGGCAAGACCTACACCATGGCCAACGTCATCGCGCGCATGGGCCGGCCCGCCATCGTCTTCGCGCCCAACAAGACCTTGGCGGCGCAGCTGTACAGCGAATTCCGCGACTTTTTCCCGCAGAACGCGGTCGAATACTTCGTCAGCTACTACGATTACTACCAGCCCGAAGCCTACGTGCCGCAGCGCGACCTGTTCATCGAAAAGGACTCGTCGATCAACGAGCATATCGAACAGATGCGCCTGTCGTGCACCAAGTCGCTGATGGAACGGCGCGACGTCATCATTGTCGCCACCGTCTCGGCCATCTACGGTATCGGCAACCCGAACGAATACCACCAGATGATATTGACCCTGCGCGTCAAGGACAGGGTCGCCCAGCGCGACGTCATCGCGCGCCTGATCCAGATGCAGTACACGCGCAACGAGGTCGATTTCGGCCGCGGCACCTTCCGCGTGCGCGGCGACACCATCGACATCTTCCCCGCCGAGCATGCGGAGCTGGCCGTGCGCCTGGAGATGTTCGACGACGAGATCGAATCGATCCAGCTGTTCGACCCGCTGACGGGCCGCGTGCGTCAGAAAATCCCCCGCTTCACCGTGTACCCGGGTTCGCATTACGTGACGCCCCGCTCCACCGTGCTGCGCGCCGTCGAAACCATCAAGGACGAGCTGCGCGAACGTCTCGAGTTCTTCCGCAAGGAAAATAAACTGATCGAGGAGCAGCGGCTCGAGCAGCGCACGCGCTTCGACCTGGAAATGATGGCGGAAATCGGTTTTACCAAGGGCATCGAGAACTACTCGCGCCACCTGTCCGGCGCGCTGCCGGGCGAACCGCCGCCCACCCTGGTCGACTACCTGCCGCCCGACGCCATCATGTTCCTCGACGAGTCGCATGTGCTGACGGGCCAGCTGAGCGCCATGTACAACGGCGACCGTTCGCGCAAGACCAACCTGGTCGACTACGGCTTCCGCCTGCCGTCGGCGCTCGACAACCGGCCCTTGAAATTCGAGGAATTCGAACAGAAGATGCGCCAGACCGTGTTCGTCTCAGCCACCCCGGCCGAATACGAAAAGAACCATTCGGACCAGGTGGTCGAACAGGTCGTGCGCCCGACCGGCCTGGTTGACCCGCAAATCATCGTGCGCCCCGCCAGCAGCCAGGTAGACGACCTGATGTCGGAAATCGTCGAGCGCATCAAGAAGGATGAGCGCGTGCTGGTGACGACGCTGACCAAGCGCATGTCCGAGCAATTGACGGAATACCTGGGCGACCATGGCATCAAGGTGCGCTACCTGCACAGCGATATCGAAACGGTGGAGCGCGTGGAAATCCTGCGCGACCTGCGCCTGGGCACCTTCGACGTGCTGGTGGGGATCAACCTGCTGCGCGAAGGCCTGGACTTGCCGGAAGTATCGCTGGTCGCCATCCTCGACGCGGACAAGGAAGGCTTCTTGCGCTCCGAGCGCAGCCTGATCCAGACCATCGGCCGCGCCGCGCGCAACCTGAACGGCACGGCGATCCTGTACGGCGACCGCATCACGGATTCCATGCGCCGCGCCATCGACGAAACGGAACGCCGCCGCGCGAAGCAGATCGCCTTCAATACGGCCAACAACATCGTGCCGATCGGCGTGAAAAAATCGATCCGCGAAATGATCGACGGCGTCTACAGCCCGCAGGAAGCGCGCGAGACCCTGCAGGTGGCGCAGGAAGCGGCCAAGTTCGAATCCATGAGCGAGAAGCAGGTCAGCAAGGAAATCAAGCGCCTGGAAAAACTGATGGTCGATCACGCCAAGAACCTCGAGTTCGAAAAGGCGGCGCAGGTGCGCGACCAGCTGCACATCCTCAAGCAGCAGCTGTTCGGCGCCCCCGGCACCGACAATGTGGCGTCGATACTGGGCAAATAAACGGCTGGCCGTGGGCGGGCCGTGCCTTGGTCCGCCTACGGCGCCGGCAGCGAATAATCGATGTCGTAGAAATGCTGGCCATTCTCAATGCGGATGGCCAGGGTGCCGCTGATGCCCGTCAGCTGCCCCGTGCCGGAATGCGGCACGATCACGATGGACAGCTGCTGCTGGCCATCGGCCATGGTGCCCGCATGCTGTGCCACGAAACTGCCCTCTTTTCCCTGCAGGACGCCCGTGATGGCTTCCATGGCGACATAACCGGCCGCGCCTTTGGTGTCGGTGACGGCGCTGAGCATCTCGCCCTTGGCCGTGGCGACCAGGTCGCCGGCATAGACTTTGTCGAGCAGTACTTTGCCCAAGGTCGTGCGCCCCGCGCGCTGCGGCGCCGCGGACGGCGTCATGGTGATGCTAAAACTTCCCGTAGCGTGCACATGCATGCGATGATCCCCCTCTGTAGACGAAGCGGCGCCGGCTGGCGCCACCGATAGACAACATGCGGCCAGCACCAGGCCCGCCAGGCTGCGTGATTTCATGATTCCCTTTCCATCGATGCGAGAGTAGCAGCTTAAGGCAGGGCAGGAGACAAATATTGGATAAAGCCGACAGCAAGGTCAATCTGCTCAAGACACCTGGACAGGCGCCCAAAGGCATCGTCGATCCGCAGGCGGCGGCGCGCCGCATACGGCTAGCGACCTACCCGCCAGCGGCCGCGCTGGCGCCCTTCGTCGAGTACTTCTGGGTGGTCGAATGGGACAGGCGGGGCTGCGCACCGGAGACGCAGCGCGTGCTGCCGTATCCGAATGCCCACCTGGTGTTCGACCTTGGCCGCACCGCCATTCATGGCGTGGTGCGCGGCGCCTTCGACCGGCCTTTGCTGGGCGCCGGCAAGGTGCTGGGCGTGCGTTTCGCGCCGGGCGGCCTGCGCCCGTTCATCACCCAGCCCCTGTCCACCTTCACCGACACAACCATCGCCGCCGATGGACTGCTGGGCATGCCGGCCGCGCAAGCCGAGGCGCTGGTGCTGGCGCAAGCCGGCGATGCGGCCATGGTGGCGCAGGCGCAGGCGCTGCTGCTGGCCAGGCTGCCGCAAGTCGATGAGACCGCCCTGCTGGCCGCCAGGCTGACTGCTGCGCCGGCGGCCCACCACGGCCCGGCCAGCGTGGCGCAGCTGTGCGCAAGAATGGACATCGGCGAACGCCGGCTGCAGCGCCTGTTTAGCGATTACGTGGGCGTGCCGCCGAAATGGGTGATCCAGCGCTACCGCCTGCAGGAAGCGATCTGGCGCCTGGCGCAGCCCGATGCGCCCGACCTGGCCAGCCTGGCGCAGGCACTGGGCTTCTTCGACCAAGCCCATTTCAGCCGCAGTTTTACGGAACTGGTGGGCAGCACGCCGCTCGACTATCGCCGCTCGCAGCTGGCGCGCGCCGCCTAGCGCCGCACTTCGGCACACCGCGCCGCGCTCATGCGCGCCGCCCCTGCTTGCCGATGCTCGCGCTCATCATGTCGAACAGGGTGCGCGACGCGGGCGGCATCACGTGCTGATGGCGGCTGATCAGGCCCAGTGTCCGCTTCACAACGGGATTGACGAGCGGCACGCCGACCACCGCGCCCTGCCGCTCCGGCAGGATAGACAGCCCCGGCACCGCCGCCACGCCCAGGCCCGACTCCACCAGCGCCAGGATGCCTGACACGTGGTTGATCTCGCACGAGATCCACGGGTGCTTTTCCACGCCGGCCAGCGCCGCATCGAGCACGCTGCGGTTGCCGCTCGACTTGGCCACCGAGATATAGCGTTCATCGACGGTATCCTTCCAGCTCAGCTTCTTGCGCCTGGCCAGCCTGTGATCGGCCCGCATCGCCAGCACGTAGGTCTCGACATAGATGGGCTGAAAGTGGATCTCCGGATTTTCCGCGCCCGTAAAGCAGATGCCGAAGTCCGCCTCGCCGGCCAGCACGAGGTTGAGCACGTCCTGCGCGCTTTCGTCATGCACGCGCACGCGGATTTTCGGAAACTGCGCGCTGAAGCGCTTGAGCACGTCCGGCAGGAAATGCCACACGGCCGAAGGCACGCAGGCGAACGTCACCGTCCCGGTGCGGTGCGCGGCCAGGTCGGCGACTCCCAGCACGGCATCTTCCAGGCCATTGAGCGCATCGCGCACGTTCACCAGGAACACCTGTCCCACATTGGTCAGCTGCACGCGCCGCGTGGTGCGCTCGAACAGCTTGACCCCCAGCGCATCCTCGAGTTTTTCGATACGGCGGCTGAGCGCCGGCTGCGACAGGAACAGGTCGGCCGCGGCCTGGCGAAAGCTGTTGCGCTCGGCCACGGCCACGAAGGCCTGCAAATCATGAAGGTCGTAATTGATGCGTGACATGCATTAATCCCCGGAAAAATTGCAATTATCAAATTATGCCATTTCAACGATGATGGGACCTTAATGCTGAGCCTCGCCAAGAAGGCACCACCCAAAAGGAGACACCATGCGACCTCGTTGTACGTGCGCGCCGTTGTGCGCGCCAGGCGGCACGACGCCTGCCATCTGCCGCGGCATCGACCACGCCAGCCGCCAGCTTCCCCCGAAAAATCGCGCTCACTGCGCGCCAGCGACCGTCGTGGCGCCGGCTTGAGGCCGGGCCACATCAAAAAAAATTAACGCCAGGAGTCACCATCATGCTTCACCCTGCTCTGCCGCGAACATCGCGGCCCCTTCTTGCGGCGCTGCTCCTGCTTGCCGCCGGCACGGCGCATGCCGCCGACATCCGCGTGGTCAGCTCGGGCGGTTTCGCCCAGGCCTACAAAAACCTGGCTCCCGCCTACGAGCGCGCCAGTGGCGACCATCTGCTGTCCGAATGGGGACCGTCGATGGGCACCACCAGGAATGCGATCCCGGCGCGCCTGGCGCGCGGAGAGCAGATCGACGTCGTCATCATGGTGGGCGACGCGCTCGACAAGCTGATGCTGGAAGGCCGCCTGGTCCCCGGCAGCAAGGTGGTCCTGGCCAATTCGCCGATCGCCTGCGCCGTGCGCCACGGCGCGGAAAAACCCGACATCAGCACCACCGAGGGCTTGCGCAGCGCTTTCCTGCAGGCGCGCAAGGTGGCCTATTCGGACAGCGCCAGCGGTGTATACATCGAGAATCAACTGATGAAGACACTGCACATCGCGCAGCAGATGCAGGGCAAGGCCGCGAAAATTCCCGCCACCCCCGTCGGTGAAATCATCGCGCATGGCGAGGCCGATTTCGGCTGCCAGCAGCGCAGCGAGCTGCTGCCGGTCGAGGGCATCGACATCGTTGGCCTGCTGCCGCAGGAAGTGCAGCTGATGACGGAATTCTCGGCGGCGCTGGTCCCGGGCGGCAAGGAACCAGAAGCCGGACGCGCCTTGCTGCGCTTCCTCGCCGCCCCTGCCAACGCCGGCGCGATCGAGGCGACCGGACTGCAAGCGGTGCCCGGCGCAATTGCGCACTAGGCGACGTCACTCATCTTTCATCGAGGTAAATCATGGCCATTCCATCGACCGCCGCACCCATCGCCGAAGCTGCTGCGCCGCGCGCACAGGCACGCCCTCCCTCGCGCATCGCCACCGTCATCCGGGTGACGAGCGGGAACTTCATCGAAATGTACGATTTTTTCCTGTTCGGCTTTTACGCGACGTATATCGCCAAGGCCTTCTTCCCCGCCACCAGCGAATATGCGGCCCTGATGATGACGTTCGCCACCTTCGGCGCGGGGTTTTTCATGCGGCCGCTGGGCGCCATCATCCTCGGCAGCTATATCGACCGCATCGGCCGCCGCAAGGGCCTGGTGCTGACCCTGGCCATCATGGCGTCCGGCACGGCGCTGATCGCCTTCGTGCCCGGCTACGCGACCATCGGTTTGCTGGCGCCCCTCCTCGTGCTGATCGGACGCCTGCTGCAAGGCTTCTCCGCCGGCGTGGAACTGGGCGGCGTGTCGGTCTACCTGTCCGAGATGGCGACACCCGGCAACAAGGGCTATTACGTCAGTTGGCAATCGGCCAGCCAGCAGGTCGCCATCATCTTTTCCGCCGCGCTCGGCTACTGTCTCAACGAAACCTTGAGCAAGGAATTCATCGCGGACTGGGGCTGGCGCATTCCGTTCTTCATCGGTTGCTCCATCATTCCGGTGGTGTTCTACATCCGCCGTTCGCTGCAGGAGACCGAGGCCTATCTGACGCGCAAGTCGCATCCGACGTTCCGCCAGATGCTCAAGACCATCAGCCTCAACTGGCCGCTGGTCGTCAGCGGCGCGATGCTGATCGTGCTGACGACGGTGGCGTTCTATCTGATCACCGTCTACACGCCGACCTTCGGCAAGAGCGTGCTCAAACTGAGCACCGAAGACAGCCTGCTCGTCACCTTGTGCATCGGCCTGTCGAACTTCCTCTGGCTGCCCGTCATGGGGGCGCTGTCCGACCGCATCGGGCGCTGGCCCATCATGGCCGCGTGCGCGGCGCTGACGATGCTGACCGCGTACCCGGCCCTGTCCTGGCTGGTCGCCCATCCCAGTTTCGACCACATGCTGATGGTGGAATTGTGGCTGTCCTTCCTGTACGGCAGCTACAACGGCGCCACCATCGTCGCGCTGACGGAAATCATCCCGGCCAGCGTCAGGACCACGGGCTTTTCGCTGGCCTACAGCCTGGCGACCGCGCTGTTCGGCGGCCTGACGCCGCTGGTGTCGACCCTGCTGATCGAGAGCACCGGCGACAAGGCGGCGCCAGGCTACTGGATGGCGGGCGCCGGCGCCATCAGCCTGCTGGCGACGTGGCTGATCTATCGCGGCATCGTCAAGGAGCGCCATCCAGCCTGACCCGGGCCCGTCTCAGGGCCAGGCTGGCCGGCGCATGTGGAACAGGCTGGCCGGTCCGATCTCGAAATAATCGGCCGGACCGCCGCCGCGCAGTATCGGCGCGGCGGCGGCCGTGTCATACACGCCATCGGTCAACAGATGGCGCGCGATGTGCACGCCCACCACCTCCCCCAGCACCAGCCAGCTGCCGACACCGTCGCCATGGGCGCCTTGCAGTTCGATGATCTGCGTGCGCCGGCATTCGAAGGACACGGGACTTTCGGCCACGCGCGGCACCTGCACGATGCGCGAGGCGGCCGGCGTCAGGCCGGCCAGCGCGAATTCGTCGACCTCGGGCGGCGCGGGCGCGCAGCTGGCGTTCATCGCCTCGGCCAGCGGACGGGTCGCCAGGTTCCACACGAATTCCCCCGTCTGTTCGATATTGCGCAAGGTATCCTTGCGGCCGATGCTGGAAAAGCCGATCAGCGGCGGATGGTAATTGAAGGCGTTGAAAAAGCTGTACGGCGCCAGATTGAGCACGCCCTCGCCGCTGCGCGAGGCGATCCAGCCGATGGGCCGCGGCCCCACGATGGCGTTGAAGGGATCATGCGGCAGGCCATGGCCCTGCGCAGGTTCATAAAAGTGAATGGAGTCAAGCACGCGCGTTCCTGAAGTCAAAGGAAGTCAAAGGCGCCCGGAATGGAACGCCTGGAACGACAGCTTACTGGAATTGCCGCCACCGCGTTGCCGGCCTGCCTGCCGGGTGCGCTCGCGCACGCAGCGCGACAATTGTATGGCGCACGGCCCTTGGCCTCGCTTATGATGGGGCAACTCAACCCTTATCATTGCGCTATCGCCCATGCCTACCCTCACGCTGCACCAGAAAGTGTTCCTGCTCCTCTTGAGCATCGTCACCATCGGCTTCGGCTGGATACTGGCGCCGTATGCGGGCGCCATCTTCTGGGGCGTCATCCTGGCGATCCTGTTCGCGCCCGTCTACCGCTGGCTGCTGCGCAAAACCCGGGGCCGCGCCGGCCTGGCGTCGCTGCTGACCTTGCTGCTGATCATCGTCATCGTCATCCTGCCGCTGTCGCTCATTTCCGTCTCGCTCGTCAACCAGGCGGCCAGCGTCGTGGAAATGGTGCGTTCGGGCGAAATCACGGTCGCCATGTTCTTCAATAAAATCATGGCCGTGCTGCCGCAATGGCTGATCAACCTGCTCGACCGCTTCAACCTGACCAGCCTGGCCAGCCTGCAGGACAAGCTGGCCGAGGGCGCCACGCAGGTAAGCCAGGTGGTGGCCGTCAAAGCCATCAATGTGGGCCTGTACACCTTTGAATTCCTCACCAGCCTGTGCATCATGCTGTACCTGCTGTTTTTCCTCATGCGCGATGGCTCGACCCTGTCGGCCCGCATCAAGAACGCCGTGCCGCTGAGCCGCAAGTACAAGCAGCGCCTGTTCACCAATTTCACCACGGTGATCCGCGCCACGGTGAAGGGCAACATCCTCGTGGCGATCGCCCAGGGCGCCCTCGGGGGCCTGGCGTTCTGGTTCCTCGACGTGCCGGCGCCCCTGCTGTGGGCCGTGCTGATGGCCTTTTTGTCGCTGCTGCCGGCCGTCGGCGCGGCCCTCATCTGGGCGCCCGTGGCCGTCTACTTCCTGGCCACGGGCGCCATCTGGCAAGGCGCAGGCCTGGCCGCCTTCGGCGTCTTCGTCATCGGCCTGGTCGACAACGTGCTGCGCCCCATCCTGGTCGGCAAGGACACCAAGATGCCCGACTACGTGGTGCTGCTGTCGACCGTGGGCGGCATGGCCCTGTTTGGCCTGAACGGCTTTGTCATCGGCCCCGTCGTGGCGGCCCTGTTCATCGCCTCGTGGGACCTGTTCGTCTCGGCCAGCGAATTCCAGGCCGCGGATTAAGGCCTGGCACTGGGGTAGCGGGCAATGCCACGCCCGACATCAGCATGCTCCGGACCGCTTGCATTGATCCGGTCATTGCACTATCGTTGCAGCACGCGCGTGTTGCCAACCTTGCACAGGAGATCCTACCGTGTCGCTGATCCTCTACGGCCATCCCTTTTCCTCGTACACGCAGAAGGTGCTCATCGCCCTGTACGAAAACGCCATTGCGTTCGAATTCCGCTGCCTGGCGCCGGATATGCCCGAACACCTGCAGCAGTGGCTGGCGCGCTGGCCGTTGCGCAAGTTTCCGCTGCTGGTCGATGGCGAGCGCAACGTCGCCGAGACCAGCATCATCATCGAATACCTGCAACTGGCCCATCCCGGTCCGCTGCGCCTGCTGCCGCACGACGCCATGCAGGCGCTGGACGTGCGTTTTCTCGACCGCTATTTCGACCTGCACGTCATGACGCCCGTGCAGCATGCGGTCGGCGCCGCCCTCACGGGCGACCCGGCGAAGACCGAGGAAGGCCGAACGTTTGCGGCGGAAAAGCTGGAGCTCGCCTACGCCTGGCTGGAAAGCCACCTGGCCGGCAAGACGTGGGCGACGGGCGAAAACTTTACCCTGGCCGACTGCGCCGCCGCTCCCTCGCTGTTCTATGCGGACTGGACGCAGCCGATTCCCGCCACCTTGCCCCTGCTGCGCGCCTACCGCGCGCGCCTGCTGGCCCGTCCCTCGTTCGCCCGCGCGGTGGAGGAAGCCCGCCCGTACCGCCACCTCTTTCCCCTGGGTGCGCCGCAGCGCGATTGACCCTGTTCAGGCAAACACGGGGCGGAAAAAACTGCGCTCATAGCTGACGATGCAGCGCGTCTCCTCGGCATAGCGGAAGGCGGCCTGGCATTCGGCGTCCTGCATCGAATCACTGCGGTACTGCTCGTACAAGGCCAGGCTGGGAAACGAGAACATCGCCAGGGCCACGTTGCTGGCGCCTTCCGATGGCAAAAAGTAGCCGTGATGCTGGCCGCCGAAGCGCTCGACCAGCGGTATCCACAGCTTGCCGTAGGCTTCGAATTCCCGCAATTTATACGGGTCGATGATGTAACGCAAATAACAGGTGATCATGCGGTTTCCTTGTGAATGTTCAACTCCATCAGCATGCCGGATTCCCAGGAGCCGATGGCGGCCAGTGGCGCGCCAGGCAAAAAATCCAGCGCGCAGGGATACGTAAAATCTTTCTGCGCCAGGACGTTCAAGCCGGGCCAGCCGTAGAACAGCAGCTTGCCCTTGCCGATGCGTCCCAGCGCGCTGCCGTCGGGCAGCCAGCGCAAGGCGTCGCCCGTGCCGCCGCCCGCTTCCACCGGCACCGTGGCCAGCAAGCGGCCATCGGCCAGCGCATATACCGACAGGAATTCCTCGCCGCCCGCGTGATGCAGCACGGCCAGACACTCCCCGTCCGGCGATGGCGCGCACGACTTCAGTCCTGGCAGCGACAGCACCATGCGCCCGCCGCCCGCTTGCAGGGGCCAGTCCCATACGCTGCAGTAGTCAGGCGGCTGCGCCTGCCCTTCGTCCACCGATTTGACGCCGTGCAGGACCAGCAAGCGCCGCCCGCCATTGATGGCGCAGATGCCGCGCAGCATCTCGCCCGGGTGCTTCTGCATGAAAAGCAGCTCGCCCGTCTGCGCGTCGCGCACCCGCAGGCGGCCATCCCAGCCGCCGTCGGCAAGATAGCGGCCGCACGGCGACCACGCGGGGCCGCACCCTTCGCCATCCTTCTTGTTCTGGAAATTGAACAGCAATTGCCCGGCCGTGGCATCGACCACGGCCAGCTGGCCCGTCGTGCTCTTGATGGCCAGGCGGCTGCCGTCAGGCGAGAAGGCCATGCCCGACATGTGCGCGATGAACTTGCCGCGCCACAGTTTGCTCCGCTTCGCCACGTCCCACAGGACCAGGTCGCGTCCCAGCACGGCCAGGCGCGTGCCGTCGGGCGAAAACCGCACGCCGTAGCTGCGGCCCAGCTTCAGGGGTTTCAGCCTTGCCGTCATGGGCGCGGCAGGCGGTACACGACGCAATCGAGGTCGTAATGGCGTTCCATGCCCACGTACTGCATGCCCAGGCGCGTCATGACCTTGATCGAGGCGGCGTTGTCGGGGTGCGCCACGGCCACCACTTCCGGTGCGCCGACGACGTCGAAGGCATGCGCGACGATGGCGACGGCCGCTTCGCTGGCGTAGCCCTGGCCCCAGCCGGTGCGCGCCAGGCGCCAGCCGATTTCATGCGGCTTGTTGATGTCGCCATCGAGATGCTGCAGGCAGGCCATGCCCACCATCTCGCCATCGTCGAGGCGGATCAGCGCCCACCACGAATAGCCCCACTCGGCCCAGCGGCCCGTGATGCGGGCGATGGCCGCGCGCGTCACCTCTTCCGTCTCGGGCTGGCCCGCGTTCAGGTAGGTCATCACCTCGGGATCGGTATTGAGCGTGCGCATGCGCTCGTAGTGGTTCTCGGTGATCGGCTCCAGGCGCAGGCGCGCCGTCGTCAGTATGGTCATCGCATTTCCTTGGACGAAAAAAAAGACGATACACGATCGTCTTTTTTTTGCAAGCGCGCACGCAATTACTTGCCTGCTTCGCCTTTCTTGATCCACGCGGCCAGCTGGTGCGGACGCAGGCCGTCGTAGTCTTCGAACGGCTGGTGGATCCACGGATTGTGCGGCAGTTCGTCGAGGAAGTAGTCGGGACGAACGACGGAGCAGCCCTTGAGCCAGATCACGGCCGATTTGACTTCGGTCACGCCCGGGAAGTTGTCTTTCAGGTGACGCGTGACTTTATCCAGCGTGACGCCCGAGTCGGCCAGGTCGTCGACCAGCAGGATGCGGCCGGCCAGCGGGCCCTTGGTCATGGTCATGTACTTGGCGATATCCAGGTCGCCCTGGGTGGTGCCCTTGTCTTCGCGGTAGGAGCTGGTCGACAGGATGGCCAGCGGCAAATCAAAGATGCGCGAGAAGACGTCGCCGGGACGCACGCCGCCGCGCGCCAGGCACAATACCTGGTCGAATTTCCAGCCCGATTCGTAGACTTTGAGCGCCAGGCGCTCGATCAGGCGGTGGTATTCTTCCCAGTTGACCCAGAGATGTTGATCGTTCGATTGAGGGGTAGTCATGATAGTGGAATCTTATTATTAGCGTGATTAAAAAAATCCGCCTTGCGGCGGATTGTGTCCAGCAGCTTACTCGAATGGGTGGCGCAGCACGATCGTTTCTTCACGATCCGGACCGGTCGACACCATGTCCACCGGTACGCCGACCAGTTCTTCGATGCGCTTGATGTAAGCGCGCGCCGTGGCCGGCAGGGCCGCCAGCGATTTCGCGCCGACCGTGCTTTCCGTCCAGCCCGGCATCTCTTCGTACACGGGTACGCAACGCGCCGCTTCTTCAGCGCCCGACGGGAAGATATCCGTGGCTACGCCGTCGATGGTGTAGCCGGTGCACAGTTTCAAGGTTTCGATACCGTCCAGCACGTCCAGCTTGGTCAGGCACATGCCCGTCACGCCGTTGATCTGCACGGAGCGGCGCAGCAAGGCGGCGTCGAACCAGCCGCAGCGGCGGGCACGGCCCGTCACGGTGCCGAATTCATGGCCGACTTGCGCCAGGTGGTGGCCGACGCCCGCATCCGTTGGCAGTTCCGAAGGGAACGGACCGGAACCGACGCGCGTCGTGTAAGCCTTGGTGATGCCCATGATGTAGTGCAGCATGCCCGGGCCCACGCCCGAACCGGCGGCGGCATTGCCGGCCACGCAGTTCGACGAGGTGACGAACGGGTAGGTGCCGTGGTCGACGTCGAGCAGGGAACCCTGCGCGCCTTCGAACAGCAGGTTCGCGCCGGCCTTGTGCGCCTTGTACAGCGCGCTCGACACGTCGGTGACCATCGGGCGCAGACGCGGCACATAGGCCAGCGCGTCGTCGAGGGTCTTCTGATAGTCGACTTTCGGTGCCTTCAGGTAGTGCTCCAGCACGAAGTTGTGGTAATCGAGGTTTTCGGCCAGCTTTTCGGCAAAGCGCTTCTCGTTCAGCAGGTCGGCGATACGGATCGCGCGGCGCGCCACCTTGTCTTCGTAGGCCGGGCCGATGCCCTTGCCGGTGGTGCCGATCTTCGCGTCGCCACGCTTGGCTTCACGCGCCAGGTCGATCGCGGTGTGGTAAGGCAGGATCACAGGGGCCGCGTCCGACACTTTCAGGCGCGAGGCGACTTCGACGCCGACGGCTTCGAGCTTGTCGATTTCGCGCAGCACGTCCGGCACGGAAACGACCACGCCGTTACCGATGTAGCAGGCGACGCCTGGACGCATGATGCCCGACGGGATCAGCTGCAGCGCGGTTTTCACGCCGCCGATGACCAGCGTGTGGCCTGCATTGTGGCCGCCCTGGAAGCGCACCACACCCTGGGCGTGATCGGTCAACCAATCGACGATCTTGCCTTTACCTTCATCGCCCCATTGGGTGCCGATGACAACAACGTTCTTTGCCATAATTTTCTTTGACATCACTCAACCTAAGTTTTTAAGAATCCAGCTACTACCATTATCGGCAAGTACCAGCACGCGATCGCACTCGAACTCGTCTTGTTCATTACTGTGACCCGGCATACTCTGGATCACGACCTCGCCCGCCTTGCGCAACTCGGCGATTTTTTCCTTCAATTCTGGCGCGCTGCCCCACGGCGCGCGGATCGAATGCTTGCGTTCCGCGGTCGGCAACAGGCGCGCCAGTTCGCGCAAATCGAGCGAGAAGCCGGTCGCGGGACGTGCCCGGCCGAACGCTTCGCCGACGTGGTCATAACGGCCGCCGCGCGCAACCGCGTTCGGCAAGCCTGGTACATACAGCGCAAACATCGCGCCGCTTTCATATTGGTAGCCGCGCAGGTCGGCCAGGTCGATCGCCACTTCGGCGCGGCCCAGCGCAGATCCTGCGAGCGCGGCCAGTTCGGCCAGCGCCTTGAGCACACCCGGCAGCGGCGGCAGCACTTCGCGCGCACGCGCCAGCACGTCGATGTCGCCGTACAGGTTCGGCAAGGCCAGCAGCGCATCGCGCGTGACGGCATCGTAGGAGGCGGTCAGCGTGCGCAGGCCCGGCGCGTCTTTCGCACGCAGCAAGGCGTACAGCGCCGCCTCGTCGCGCCCGGCGGCGGCATCTTGCGCAATGATAGCGCGCAACAGGCCGACGTGCGACAAATCCAGGCGGACAGAGTCGAAACCGGCCAGTGCCAGCGAGGCGAGCGCCAGTTCCTGAATCTCGGCATCCGCTTCCAGGCCCGCATGGCCATAGATTTCGGCGCCGATCTGCAGCGGCTCGCGGGTGGCGTGCAGGCCCGACGGACGGGTATGCAGCACGCTGCCGGCGTAGCACAGGCGGGTGACGGTGGCACGGTTGAGCAGATGCGCGTCGATGCGCGCCACTTGCGTCGTCATGTCGGCGCGCAGGCCGAGCATGCGGCCCGACAGCTGGTCGACCAGTTTGAACGTGCGCAGGTCGGTATCCTTGCCAGCGCCGGTCATCAGCGATTCCAGATACTCGAGCAGCGGCGGCATCACCAGTTCATATCCGTACAGACGGAAATTATCCAGCATGAGGCGGCGCAGCTCTTCGATCTTGCGCGCTTCCGACGGCAGAACATCGGCAATATTTTCGGGCAAAAGCCAATTCGGCATGAGGGAGCGAGATACGGAAGAAAGTTGAAAAAATGCATCATGCGAGGCAGCGGCGGGCGCGCCAGGCAAGAGGCCGAACCTGATATTTTACGCGAAAACACGGGCCTTTAGGGATAAGTTGTCCGAAACGCTGGCGCACAGCCCTAAAAACACCGCATTTTACGCCTTCCCGCAACAGCAGGGCAGGCACAAAAAAACGGGGCCGGCATTCACGCCGGCCCCGCTGCTGCCGCCCTGCCCTTGCGGGCCGGGACGGTC
The DNA here is from genome assembly GCF_002127655.1 of Janthinobacterium sp. GW456P. Lineage (GTDB taxonomy): Bacteria > Pseudomonadota > Gammaproteobacteria > Burkholderiales > Burkholderiaceae_D > Janthinobacterium. The sequence goes on along the minus strand of NZ_NEHB01000001.1, from coordinate 425,405 downwards.
TGGATGCTGCCTTACTTCTTGGCCGGACCGGCCGTGCCGTTGCCCTTGAAGTACTTGAAGAATTCCGAGCTCGGATCGACCACCATCACGTCGCCCTTGTCCTTGAACGTGGCGCGGTAGGCTTCCAGGCTGCGGTAGAACTTGTAGAACTCCGGATTCTTGCCAAACGCTTCCGCGTAGATCTGCGATGCCTTGGCGTCGCCCTCGCCGCGGATTTTCTCGGCTTCGCGATACGCTTCGGCCAGGATCACCGTGCGCTGCTTGTCGGCGTCGGCGCGGATTTTCTCGGAGTCGGCCGAACCGGTCGAACGCAGTTCATTCGCCACGCGCACGCGCTCGGACTTCATGCGCTCGTACACGGAGTTGTTGATCTGCTCGACGTAGTCGACGCGTTTCAGGCGCACGTCGACGATGCCCACGCCGATGGCCTCGGCCTCGGCCGCCACCTTGGCCTTGATCGCCTGCATCACCTTGCCGCGCTCGCCCGAGATCACTTCGCGCACGGTGCGCTTGGTGATTTCGTCGTTCAGGGCCGCCTTGACGATTTGCGACATGCGGTTGCGGGCGCGGCTTTCATCGCCGCCGAAGCTGCGGAAATAGGTCTTCGGATTGACGATGCGCCACTTCACGTACGCGTCGACGAGGATGTTCTTCTTCTCGGCCGTGATGAAGCGTTCCGGCTCCGGCGTGTCCAGCGTCAGGATGCGCTTGTCCAGGTAGATGACGTTCTGGAACGGCGGCGGCAGCTTGAAGTACAAGCCTGGCTTGCTGATCTCGTCCTTGACTTCACCGAGGGCGAAGACGATGGCATACTTGCGCGCGTCGACCACAAACACGGTCGAAGACAAGAGCATGATCGCGATAAAGCCCGCGATCAGGGCGGCAACGATACGGTTCATTAGCGGCTCTCCCGTTCACGCGAAGAGCGGCTGTCGCGACGCGAATTGACTTCTACTGTCTGCATGGCTTCCTGTGGCATTACGGTATTGGCTGCGGGTGCGGCCGCTGCGGCGCGCGCTGCCGCGGCCGAGGCGTCCGACGCCGCCTGCTGGGCGATCAACTTGTCGAGCGGCAGGTACAGCAGATTGCTGCCCGTCTTCGCGTCAACCATGACCTTGCTGGCACTGCTGAACACTTGCTGCATCGTTTCCAGGTACATGCGGTCGCGCGTGACGGCCGGCGCCTTCTGGTATTCGACCAGCACCTGTTTGAAGCGCGAGGCATTACCTTCGGAATTCTCGGTCACCATGGCCCGGTAGGCCTCGGCTTCCTGCACCAGGCGGAATGCCGCGCCGCGCGCTTTTGGAATGACGTCATTGGCGTAGGCCTGGCCTTCATTCTTCTGACGCTCACGGTCCTGGCCGGCCTTGACGGCATCGTCGAACGCTGCCTGCACCTGCTCGGGCGGCTGCACGGCCTGCATCGTCACGTTGTTAATCAACACGCCAGCCTTGTAACCTTCAAGAATCTGCTGCATCAATTTCTGCGTGTCGAAGGCCACTTTTTCGCGGCCTTCATACAGCACGAAGTCCATCTTGCTGCGGCCGACCACTTCGCGGATGGCCGTCTCGGCGACCTGGCGCAAGGTGTCTTCCTGGTCGCGCAGGCTAAACAGCCATTCCACGGGGTCTTTCAGCGTGTACTGCACCGCGAACTGGATGTCGATGATGTTTTCATCGTCCGTCAGCATCAGCGACTCGCCCGTCTGCTTGTTGCGCAGCGACTGGCGGTAACCCACTTCCACCGTGCGCACCTGCGACACGTTGACGGTTTCATCGGTCTGGAACGGATACGGCCAGCGCCAGTTGAAACCGGCCGGCGCCGTGCGCGTGTATTGGCCAAACGTCAGCACCACGCCGCTCTGGCCCTCTTGCACGATGAAGGCGCCGCTGGCGAGCCAGATGAAGACGGCGATCACGCCGACCACGCCGGCGGTGATGCCGGCGCCCTTCATGTCGGGACGCGGGCCACCGCCACCGCTGTTATTGCCGCCATTGTCCGGACGGTTCTTCTGTCCGAAAAAGGCATTCAGGCGCTGATTGAAATCGCGCCACAACTGATCGAGGTCCGGCGGACCTTCGCCTGGCTTTTTGCCTTCTTGGGCTTTCTTGCCGTCGTCCTTGCGATTGCCCCAGCGGGGATCGTTCAGGGACAACTTCAAGCCTGTTTTTTTGAGTAGGGAGACAAGCATAACTATCGTGTTCCGACTTGGGAGTGGGTGGAAATCCTATCGTCCTCGCCAGGCTCTTCGTCCTGGTCCGGGGCGGCGCCATCGTGCTGGTCGTACTGACCGTCAAACTGATCTTCCTGCGGTACTGCGTCGTTCTGATACAGGTGGGCCGAACGGGGCGCCTTCCTGGCCATTTCGACGATCGCGTCGCGCAACAGGTCGAGCCCGCTGCCCTTCTGCGCACTGACGAACACGCGACTGATCGTAGCATATTCGTCGCGCTCCACCGATGGCTCCAGCCCGGCCGCATCGATCTTGTTCCACACGAGGATTTGCGGAATATGATCGGCGCCGATCTCTTTCAAGACCAGGTTGACCTGCTCGATCTGCTCCATGCGCACCGGCGACGCGGCGTCGACGACGTGCAGCAGCAGATCGGCATGGATGGTTTCTTCGAGCGTGGCGCGGAAGGCGGCCACCAGCTGGTGCGGCAATTCGCGCACGAAGCCGACCGTGTCGGAAATCACCACGTTACCCACTTCCTGGCCCAGGTAAACCCGGCGCGAGGTGGTGTCGAGGGTGGCGAACAACTGGTCGGCGACATACACGCCGGCCTTGGTCACGGCATTGAACAGCGTCGACTTGCCGGCATTGGTATAGCCGACCAGGGACACCGAGAATGTGTGATTGCGGCCGCGCGCGCGGCGCTGCGTTTCGCGCTGCTTGTGCAGTTTTTCCAGGCGCGCGCGCAAGGCCTTGACGCGCTCGCCGATCAGCCGGCGGTCGGTCTCGAGCTGCGTCTCGCCGGGACCGCGCAAGCCGATACCGCCCTTTTGCCGTTCCAGGTGGGTCCAGCCGCGGATCAGGCGCGTGGCCAGATGCTGCAGCTGGGCCAGCTCGACTTGCAGCTTGCCCTCGTGGCTCTTGGCGCGCTGCGCGAAGATATCGAGGATCAGGCTGGTACGGTCGAGCACGCGCACCTGCAGGCGCTTTTCCAGATTGCGCTGCTGGGCGGGCGAGAGGGCATGGTTGAAGATGACGATTTCCAGGCCATCGTTGACGACGACGTCGCCAATTTCGTCGGCCTTGCCGCTGCCGACGAAATACGCCGAATCGGGGCTGGAACGCTTGGCCGTGATGGTGGAAATCGGGTCCGCGCCAGCCGAACGCGACAACAGCATGAGTTCCTCCATGCTGGCGGCGAAGTCGCTGTGACCGAAGTCAACCCCGACTAGTGCCGCGCGCATGATGGCATCTGATGAGTTGCGGCGAACGCCGACGCCGATGCAAACGCATCAGCGCCGCTGGCGCGGACGGGGGCGATGGAGGGTGAAAGGCGCTGGGCCGTCAAGCTCAACGCTTTACTCCGCTTCAGATTCAATATTGAGATTGACGGCACGGGCCGGCACCACTGTCGAGATGGCATGCTTGTACACCATCTGTGTCACCGTATTGCGCAGCAATACGACATATTGATCGAACGATTCGATATGGCCCTGCAATTTAATGCCATTGACCAAGTAGATCGAGACAGGAACATGCTCTTTGCGTAATGCATTGAGGAATGGGTCTTGTAACAGTTGCCCTTTGTTGCTCATAACAGCTCCGTTGTTTATGTTGTTGTGTAAGAATTGGAGGCGACTCGCTTGATTTCAAGTGCTCTCACACCTTTCAAAGAAAGAAAGATGCATCATAGCTACTGTAACCTGTTTTCGCGATCGCTGTCGCGCATGGCGCATTAACACTTTATTATTTCCATGCACAAGCCATTGAATTGGCCGCCGGCGCCGCATTATCTCCGCGGCGCCTTAATATGCACTTAATCCCGCTGTTAACTCATTACTTGCTTGGCGTGCGTGCAAACGGGTTTTTACCCGTCCGCAATTCGATGCGCAGCGGCGTGCCGACCAGGGCAAACGTATCGCGGAAATGTTTTTCCAGATAACGCTTGTACGGATCGCCCACGGCGTCGAGCGCATTGCCGTGAATAACGATCACAGGCGGGTTCATGCCGCCCTGGTGGGCATAGCGCAGCTTCGGACGAATCGAGCCCTTGCGGCGCGGTTCCTGCTTCTCCACGGCCTCGATCAGGGCGCGCGTCAGCTTCGGCGTCGACAGGTCGCACATGGCGGCCGCGTACGCGGCGTTGAGCGACTTCATCAATGGACCGATGTTGGTACCCTTCAGCGCCGAAATGAAATGCATCTGCGCGAACGACAGGAAATCGAGCTTGCGGTCGATATCGATCTTGATTTCATCGCGCTGGTGCGATTGCAAGCCATCCCATTTATTCACGGCCACGACCAGCGCGCGGCCCGATTCCAGGATGAAGCCGGCGATATGCGCGTCCTGCTCCGAAATATCCTGCTGCGCGTCGAGCATCAGCACCACCACGTTGGCTTCGGAAATCGACTGCAGGGTTTTCACCACCGAGAATTTCTCGATCGCTTCAAACACCTTGCCGCGGCGGCGGATACCGGCCGTGTCGATCAAGGTGTATTGCTGGCCATCGCGTTCGAACGGGATTTCGATCGAATCGCGCGTCGTGCCCGGCATGTCGAAGGCGATCACGCGCTCTTCGCCCAGCAGGGTGTTGATCAGGGTCGACTTGCCCACGTTCGGACGGCCGACGAGGGCGATCTTGATGCCGCGGTCGGTCTTTTCCAGCTCTTCAGGCTCATCCGGACGCTGCGCGAACGCCAGGTCCAGCATCACTTCGACGAGGTCGTTGACGCCGTCGCCGTGCGCCGACGAGATCGCATACGGATCGCCCATGCCCAATTCATAGAATTCGGACACGACGGCCGTGTAGCGCATGCCTTCGCTTTTGTTGACCACCAACAAGACCGGGCGACCGCTCTTGCGCAGGAAGTCGACGATGGTCTTGTCATGCGGAGTCAGGCCTTGACGGCCGTCCACGATGAACACCACCACGTCGGCCTCGGCCACGGCCTGCTTGGTCTGCAGTGCCATCTGGTGCATGATGCCTTCCTTGGCGACGGGTTCGAAACCACCCGTATCGATGACCAGGAAGGGACGTTCGCCGACACGGCCTTCGCCATAGTGACGATCGCGCGTCAACCCAGGCAAATCCGCCACCAGCGCATCGCGCGAGCGGGTCAGACGATTGAATAAAGTCGATTTCCCAACATTGGGTCGACCTACTAGTGCAATTACCGGCTTCATTGTATTACTCGACCGCGAGAGCGGTCACTGTCCCTGATTGGGTTTGAAAAATCAAATTCGAACCGGCAACGACGGGAGCCGAAACAATCGGGCTACCGTCGGTGCTGACACGACCTATTAATGCGCCATCTTCCCGTGACAGGAAGTGGATATAACCTTGATAGTCGCCGACGGCGACGCTGCGGCCGTAGGAGGCCGGCGTCGACAGGCGGCGGCGCGCCAGCGCCTCGTTCTTCCAGGCGCTCTGGCCGGCTTCGCGGCTGAACGCCACCACGGCGCCCTGGTCATCGGCAACGAACACGAAACGCTGGTCGACGGCCACGCCCACATCGGACGAGATCGGCTTGGTCCAGCGCGGCACGCCCGTGGCGGCGTCGAAGCAGCCCGCCTTGCCCTGATACGTGACGGCGCACACTTCGCCTTCGAACACCACCGGCGTGCCGGCGATGTCGGAGACGCGCTCCAGTTCGGTAGCGCCGCGCGGTTCGCTGACGACGATCTCCCAGCGTACCACACCGGTCGCCGCCGTCAGAGCCAGCAGCTTGCCGCCCGGCTGGGCCACATAGATGTTCGCGCCGCCCAGCACCATGCCCGGCGCATTGCGCAAGGTCAAGGCCGGCGTGGCGCGCTGCACCGTCCACTTGCGTTCGCCCGTCTTGGCGTCGAAGCCGACGATGCGGTTGTCCACGCTGCGCACCACGACCACGCCCTGCCCCACGACGGGCGCCGTCAATACTTCGCTGGACGCCTGCGCCTTCCACAGCTGCTTGCCATCGGCGTCAAACGCCAGCACGGCGCCCTTGGCGGCGCCCACGGCGACGACCGTGCCATCGCTGCCGGCGCCCGAGGTGATGTCGCTGCCGGCCTTGACGCGCCACGTTTCACGGCCGCTGGCCGCATCCAGGCGCGCCAGCGCGCCATCGGCGCTGACCACGTACAGGCTGCTGCCGGCCAGCGCAGGCGCAAACGCATACACGCCGGCCTTGCCGATCGAATACTTCCAGGCGTCGCGCACGGCAATGCTCGATTTTAACTCGACCAGCTTGGCCGGCTCGACTTTCGGATCTTTCGAGGCGAACGGGTTCCAGGACGAGCAACCGGCCATCAGGGCCAACAGACTTGCAGCTACCAGCTTTTCAGTGACACGCATAAGTGTTATCCAACCTTTTTCTTGTACTTGTAAGGGCAAGGCAGGCGGCGCGCAACGCCGCGCGGCCGCACCACCATCAGTGTTCCTGTCAGGCGGCGGCCTTGTCAGCCTTGGCCTTGTCTTCCGGTACCGTGCCACCGATCGCTTCCAGTTTGACCTGGATCAGTTGACGGCCTGGATTGTTCTTGTCCGTCGCGGCGATCGCGGCCAGGTAGGCCGTGCGGGCATCGGCCAGCTTGTTTTGCGCCACCAGGATGTCGCCCTTGCGGTCGGCCACCGCGCCGGCAAATTGCGCCACGGTGGCCGTCGCCAGCACCTTCAGCGCTTCATCGTAGGCTTTTTCGTCCAGCAGGACGCCGGCCAGGCGCAGCTTGGCGATGGCCTTGTACTCTTCCGTGCCGTGCTCGGCCACCCATTGCAGCTGGGTCTTGGCCGTTTTCAGGTCGTTCGCGTCGAACGCCACCTTGGCCGCGGCCAGGGCGCTCATCTGTGCATATGCCGTCCCGCTGAAACGCGATTGCATGTCGCTGGTCGCGCGCATCACCTTGGCCGTGTCCTTGGCGGCGATGGCGTTCTGCAGTTCGTCGTACAGCTGGCCCGCTTGCGCGGCCTGCGTGCGCTGGTAGTACTGCCAGCCAGCCCAGCCGCTGTAACCGGCCAGCGCCACGATCAGGACCCAGGAGGTCAGATTGCCATTGCGCTGCCACCAGGCCTTGAGGGTTGCCAGTTGTTCTTGTTCTTCGTGATCGTATGCCATGGGTCGTCAGTTTGAATGAGTAGTTGATCGAGGGTAGTACGGTCTTGCTTCAAATCAGTGGTGGTGATGCACGTGGCCGCCAGGACCGTGGTCGTGGCCGCAATCGTGGTCGCCGATGATCTGGTCCACCACGTAATCGACGACATCGTCGAACGGCACCGTGCTCTGCTGCGCACCCGCATCGGCTTCGCGCATGGCTTTCACCGTCGCGACATGGTTGGCGATTTCATCGTCGCCCAGGATCACGGCAAACGCCGCGCCGCTGGCATCGGCCTTTTTCATTTGCGTCTTGAAACTGCCGCCGCCGTTGCTCGCTGCGCAATGTAGCACAACGTCGAGGCCCGCATCGCGAATCCTCTCGGCCAGCACGAAGGCTTGCAAGCCCGCCTGCTCGCCCTGATGCACCAGGTAGACGTCGCATTGCGCCGGCGCTTCCGGCTCGGCCGCATCCTTCATCAGCAGCACCAGGCGTTCGACGCCCATGCCGAAGCCGACGGCGGGCGTCGATTTGCCACCGAACATTTCCACCATGCCGTCATAGCGGCCGCCCGCGCACACCGTGCCTTGCGCGCCCAGCTTGTCGCTGACCCACTCGAACACCGTGCGGTTGTAGTAATCGAGGCCGCGCACCAGGCGTGGATTGATGGTGAACGGAATATTGTTGTGGTTCAGAATCTTCTGCACGCCGTGGAAGTGGGCCAGCGATTCCTCGCCCAGGTAGTCGAGCAGCTTCGGCGCGCCATTGACCAGGTCCTGCATGGCAGGGTTCTTGGTGTCGAGGATGCGCAGCGGATTGCTGTGCAGGCGGCGCTTGGCTTCTTCGTCGAGCAGCTCGCTGTGGCTTTCCAGGTAGGCGATCAGGTCGGCGCGGTGGCGCAGGCGCTCTTGCGCGTCGCCGATCGAGTTCAGTTCCAGGCGGATGCCTTCCAGGCCCAGGTCATCCCACAGGCGGCGCGACAGCATGATGATCTCGGCGTCGATATCGGGGCCCGTAAAACCGATGGCTTCCACGCCGAACTGGTGGAACTGGCGGTAGCGGCCCTTTTGCGGGCGCTCGTGGCGGAACATCTGGCCCTTGTACCACAGGCGTTTCGGACCTTCGTAGACGAGGTTGTGCTCGACCACGGCGCGCACCACGCCGGCCGTGCCTTCAGGGCGCAGGGTCAGATTGTCGCCGTTCATCGAATCGGTGAACGAATACATTTCCTTTTCCACGATATCGGTGACGGCGCCGATAGCGCGCGCGAACAATTTCGTCTCTTCCACGATCGGCGTGCGGATTTGCTGGAAACCGTAGCTTTGCAGCACGGATTGCGCCGTGTTTTCAAACAACTCCCACAGCGGGGCGTCGGCCGGCAGGATATCGTTCATGCCTTTGACGGCGGTGATTTTATCGAGCTTTTTATTTTCGGACATAGTGTTCTTCTTTTCTGTTCTTTGCTTGTTGCTGTATCTAAGTTGTCGGATTACGCGCGTGGCGCTAATCCGACCTACCCGACCTACGCCGTTGCCGTGGCTGCGGCGCCGTAATGGCTTTTCACATAATTGAGGACGATGTCCTGGAATTCCTCGACGATGCGTTCGCCGCGCAGGGTGACGACTTTTTCGCCGTCGACAAACACGGGGGCGGCTGGCGACTCGCCCGTGCCGGGCAGGCTGATGCCGATGTTCGCATGCTTCGACTCGCCGGGACCGTTGACGATGCAACCCATGACGGCCACGTTCATCGCTTCCACGCCCGGATACGCTTTCTTCCACTCCGGCATCTGCTCGCGCAGATACGTCTGGATGTTGTCGGCCAGCTCCTGGAAGGTGGTCGACGTCGTGCGCCCGCAGCCGGGGCAGGCGATGACCATGGGCGCGAACTTGCGCAAGCCCATGGTTTGCAGGATTTCCTGGCCGACGATCACTTCGCGCGTGCGGTCGCCGCCCGGCTCGGGCGTGAGCGAAATGCGGATGGTGTCGCCGATGCCCTCTTGCAGCAGCACGGCCAGGGCCGCCGTCGAAGCGACGATGCCCTTGCTGCCCATGCCCGCTTCCGTCAGGCCCAGGTGCAGCGGATAGTCGCAGCGCTGCGCCAGTTCGCGGTACACGGCGATCAAATCCTGCACGCCCGACACTTTGCACGACAGAATGATCTTGTCGCGCCCCAGGCCCAGCTCTTCGGCGCGCACGGCGTTTTCAATCGCCGACGTCACCAGCGCCTCGTACATGACGGCTTGCGCCGGCCATGGCTCGGCGCGGCCCGCGTTTTCATCCATGATGCGTGCCAGCAAGGCCTGATCCAGGCTGCCCCAGTTCACGCCGATGCGCACCGGCTTGTCGTAGCGGCATGCCGCCTCGATCATTTGCGCAAATTGCGTATCGCGCTTGGCGCCCTTGCCCACGTTGCCCGGATTGATGCGGTACTTCGACAGCGCGCGCGCGCAATCGGGGTAGTCGTTGAGCAGCGTATGGCCGTTATAGTGGAAATCGCCCACCAGCGGCACATCGATGTCCATCTTGTCGAGCTGCTCGCGGATGTAGGGCACGGCCGCGGCCGCTTCCGGCCGGTCCACCGTCAGGCGCACCAGTTCCGAACCGGCACGCGCCAGTTCCTTGATCTGGATCGCCGTGCCGATGGCGTCGGCCGTATCCGTGTTCGTCATCGACTGCACCACCACGGGGGCGTCGCCGCCCACCCAGATCTGGCGCTGGCCGTGCGCGATCAGCACCTTGCGGCTGTCGCGCCGGCCGGACGGGCCGGAGCCGATCGCTGTTTTCGAGGTAGCCATAATATTATCTTCTGAGTTTGCTTGAACGATTACTGCACTTATTTGATGCTGACACGGGAAATCGTGCCGCCGGCAACGGTCGGCAGATCCAGCTTGGCGCCGCGCAAAGTTGCTTGCACGACACCGGGCTTGCCCACCACCAGGGTGGCCGGTCCCGTGATATCGAACGTTTCCGTGCTGCCCGCCTTGACCATGCGCGAAATCAGCGGCGAACTGCCAGGGCGGCGGATCTCGACCCAGGAATCCTGCTCCACCTTCAGCACCAGCGCATTTGCGCCCACGGCGGGGGCCGCGGCGGCAGCGGGCGGCGTGACGGCAGCCGTCGTCGCTGCCGCCGGAGCTGGAACGGCGGCTGGCGGCACTGCGGCGGCGGCCGGCGCCGAAGCGGCGGCAGCGGCAGGGGCGCCCGTCTGCGTATCGTTGCCTGGCGGCGGCGGCACGGAAATCAGGGGCACGGG
>NZ_NEHB01000001.1:128783-414778 GCF_002127655.1 Janthinobacterium sp. GW456P | reverse complement strand
CGTGACGGCAGCCGTCGTCGCTGCCGCCGGAGCTGGAACGGCGGCTGGCGGCACTGCGGCGGCGGCCGGCGCCGAAGCGGCGGCAGCGGCAGGGGCGCCCGTCTGCGTATCGTTGCCTGGCGGCGGCGGCACGGAAATCAGGGGCACGGACGGCGACTGCACGGGCGTCAAGTCCTGGCCCGGCTTGATCAGGGTCGTTTCCACGGGGCCCACCTCCGCATGCGCCGCTTCCTTCCCGGCCTGCGGGGACAGCAGGCTGGCCGGCACGTAGCCGAGTTTATAGGCACCAAAGGCGGCCGCCACGACGACGGCCACGGCGCCGGCGATCCAGAGGGGAGTCTGGTTCGACGAACGCTGCGTCATCGACGGGAAGCGCGATTCCGAGAACGTGGCGGAAATCTCGCGCCGCACGGGCGCTGCCGGGTCTTGCGCCGGCGCCGGATGGACTTCGATCATGGCCACCAGCGGGGCTGCGTCGAGACGCACTACCTTGGCGTAGGCGCGCACGAAACCGCGCACCACGGCCACGTTCGGCAAGGCCGCCATGTCGCCCTCTTCCAGCGCGATCACCTGGCGCGGCGCCAGCTTGAGCTGGTCGGCCACCTGTTCCACGGGCCAGCCCAGCGCTTCGCGCTGCGCCTTCAACTGTGCGCCTGCCAACGCAAGATTGCCCTGGGGCTGCTGCTGAGGCGTTTCTGCCCACTCTGAATTCATTGGTATCCCTGTCTCACTCATCAAACGCCCCATTTTGATAAGCAGCATATTCGGGGGAGCCGGAATGGTGGCTGCGCAAATGCGCCGCCAGGCCAGCTTCCGCACCTGCATCCCCGAGCTTATGCTGCACCTTGATCCCGAGCCACAGCACATCGGCCGTCTGGCTCTCCATTGTTGCTATCTTACCGAGCCGCTGCCAATACTCAGCCGCCTGCCGGTAGTCTTGCTGTTGGTAATACACGCGCACCAGGCCGGCATACGTGATTGCCGCGCCAGGTGCGATGCGCTCCGCCTTGAGCCAGTACTCGGCGGCGCGCGGGTAATCTTTCATGACCAGGCTGCATGCCGCCGCATTATGCAGCGCCAGTTCAGGCGTGCCATAGGCAACATCTTGCAGTGCGGCATCAAAATACGCCAGCGACTGCGCCGCGCGCCCGGTCTGGCACAGAAACTGGCCATAATTATTGCTCAACTCGGGATTGTGGGGCGCGAGGCGCAATGCGTAAAGAAAATCTTTTTCAGCAGCCCCAGGCTGGCGCAACGCGGCAAGAATCAGGGCGCGCATGCCGCGCACCTGGGCGTTCTCCGGCAGCAGCCGCACCGCCTGCTCCGCTTCGGCCAACGCCACCGCATACTGATCCTGCATATAATAGGCGCTGGCCAGCTGCAAGCGCAAGGCGGCGCGCTGCTCGACAGATGCAGCTTGCTCCTTGTCTGCGGTGGAAGCACAGCCGACCAGCAGCACAGCCAGGCAAACAGCGGCCACAGCGAGCGAGCGTTGGCAAGCCATGCTTTCCCTCATCAGGAGCGGATCTCCACGATCTTGCCGAAATTGGCGCCAAATTTCTGTTGATACTCAGTCATCTTTTCCATCCGCTCCTGCACCCGCGTGCGATCCTTGACTTCGCCGGCCAGCTGGCCGCAGGCCGCGTCGATATCGTCGCCGCGCGTCTTGCGCACGGTGGTGACGATGCCGCCATCCATCAGCACCTGGGCAAACGCCTTGATGCGCGGGTTCTTCGAGCGGAACAGGCCCGACTCGGGGAAGGGATTGAAGGGAATCAGGTTGAACTTGCAGTTCACGCCGAACTCGCGGTCTTGCACCAGCGCCAGCAGTTCGCGCGCGTGCTCGTCGCTGTCGTTGACGCCATCGAGCATGCAGTATTCAAACGTGATGAAGTCGCGCGGCGCGAATTCCAGGTAGCGCTTGCAGGCCGCCATCAGTTCCTTCAGCGGGTATTTCTTGTTCAGTGGAATCAGCCCGTCGCGCAAGGCATCGTTCGAGGCGTGCAGCGAGACGGCCAGGGCCACCGGCACTTCCTGCGACAGTTTGTCCATCATCGGCACCACGCCCGACGTCGACAGGGTCACGCGGCGGCGCGACAGGCCGTAGGCGTTGTCGTCAAGCATCAATTTCAGGGCCGTGACGGTCGGTTCGAAGTTCAGCAGGGGCTCGCCCATGCCCATCATCACCACATTGGTGATCTGGCGCTCGCCCTTCGGACCCGGTTCGATGCCCTTGGTGCGGCGCAATTCGAATTCGGCCATCCACAGCTGGCCGATGATTTCGCCGACGCTCAGGTTGCGGTTGAAGCCTTGCTTGCCCGTCGAGCAGAAACGGCAGTTCACAGCGCAGCCGGCCTGGGTCGAGATGCACAAGGTGCCGCGGTTGTCTTCCGGAATGAACACGGTTTCCACGGCATTGCCATTGCCTACGTCGACCAGCCACTTGCGCGTGCCGTCGGCCGACGTGTGGTCGCTGATGATGGCCGGGGCGCGCACTTCGGCGCGCGTGGCCAGTTTGTCGCGCAGCGACTTGGCCAGGTCCGTCATGGCGTCGAAGTCGGAGGCGCCGAACTGGTGTATCCAACGCTGCAATTGTTTCGCACGAAACGGTTTCTCTCCCAACTCGGCGCAGTAGGCGATGAGTTGCGCGGGATCGAGGTCCAGCAAGTTGGTGAGTGTCGTCGTATGCATGATCTTGTCTATTCTAAAAATCCGTCCCCGCGCGCATCAGGGGCAAAGCACCACAGCGCAGCGGGAACAGGGGGTGATAAGTTATTTCACAGATAACGCCAGGAAATAACGTTATCTAAGGCAATTAAGCCTTCAGTTCTGGGAAGAAGTAAGCGATTTCCACTTTAGCAGCTTCGACAGCGTCGGAACCGTGTACGGCGTTAGCGTCGATCGAATCGGCGAAATCGGCGCGGATCGTGCCTTTTTCTGCTTTCTTCGGATCGGTCGCGCCCATCAGGTCACGGTGGGCCAGAACGGCGTTTTCGCCTTCCAGGGCTTGGATCATGACGGGACCGGAAACCATGAAGTCGACCAGGTCTTTGAAGAAGCCGCGCTCTTTGTGCGCTGCGTAGAAGCCTTCAGCTTGTTCGCGCGACAGTTGGGTCATGCGTGCTGCAACGATTTTCAGGCCAGCGTTTTCAAAACGCGAGTAGATTTGACCGATTACGTTTTTTGCAACTGCGTCTGGTTTGATGATCGACAGGGTGCGTTCGATTGCCATGTGTGAAAACTCCAATAAAAAGAAAGGTTTAAAACGGTAAATTGATAACTCAATCAACCTTTGATTTTACCATACTCCACCCCATATCACCCAGACAGGCAGGTAGGCATCTTCCGCCCTTGCCTGAGTTTAATGAAATCTTAAGCTGGTTTTTTTGTAAAAACCGGGGTCCATGCTATCCTTGGGCAAAGCAGTAATTTGAATTGACAACACGGAGGCACTATGAATCAGAACATGCAACGCACCTTTGACCTGTCGGGGGGCATGCAGCAAGTCCGCCACCAGGTCTTGCGCAACACTTACTGGCTGCTGGCACTGTCCATGATACCGACCGTGCTGGGCGCCTTCATCGGCGTGCAAATGCATTTGCCGATGCTGACCGGCGGCATGGGTTTCATCATCTTCATGGCCGTCGCATTCGGCTTCATGTACGCGATCGAGAAAACCAAGAACTCGGGCCTCGGCGTCGCCGTCCTGCTGGGCTTTACCTTCTTCATGGGCCTGATGCTCACGCCCATCCTGACGCGCACGCTCGGCTACTCGAACGGCGGCATGCTGATCATGACGGCATTCGGCGGCACGGCCACCATCCTGGCCGTGATGGCGACGATCGCCACGGTGTCGAAGCGCGACTTCTCGGCCATGGGCAAATGGCTGTTCGCCGGCGTGATCGTGCTGATCCTGGCATCGGTGGCGAACATTTTCCTGGGCCTGTCGGCACTGTCGATCGTGATCTCCATGGTCGCCATTGCCATCTTCTCGGCCTACATCCTGTATGACGTGCAGCAAATCATCAACGGCGGCGAGACCAACTACATCTCGGCCACCCTGCGCATCTATCTGGACGTGTACAACATCTTCACCAGCCTGTTGTCGCTCTTAGGCTTCGCTGGCGGCAGCCGCGACTAAGCGCTGCGCTTATGCGCATGAAAATAAAAGCCGACCCACGGGTCGGCTTTTTTACGTCTGTCGAGCCTACTTGCTTCGCTCCGCCACCTCGAGCAGGCAGGCGCGGGCGCGGTCCAGGGTCGGATTGTCGCGCTGGGCCGCGTAGACGGCGTAGGCGGAATGCGAGAACTCGGGCGCGTCGCGCACGCGGTACAAGAGGCCCCCGTCGAGATACGGCAGCGCGCTGCCGATGCGAAAGTAGCTGGCGCCGCCCACTTCCAGCAGGTACACGAGGGCCAGCGGCCCCAGGGAAATGGAGATGGGCGGGCTGCTCAGCTCAGGATACGCCGCCTGGTGGTTGGCCGCGAAGCTGGGTCCCCAGTCGACATACACATAGGTATCGGCCTGCATCTGTCCATCCGCGCGCGTGGTCACCATCACCAGCTTTTCCTCGGCCAGCAATTCGCTGGCCAGGCCCGGGCGCTGCGGCGGGTTGTACAGCACCGCCAGGTCCAGCGAGCCGTCGTGCACGGCGTCGAGCAGGCGCGCGGGACTGTCGACTTCGGCGCGCAAGGCAATCTCGGGGCAGTCGCGGCTCATGCGTATCAGCCAGTCGCCGAGCAGCGGCTGCCACAGGCTCAGTTCGCAGCCGATGCTGACGGCGTCGTCGCGCCCCGGCGGCAAGGCCACCTGGTGGCGCGCCCGCTCCCACACCTGCACCATGGTGGCCGCGTGGCGCATGAAGCGCTCGCCGGCCGACGTCAGGCGCGCGCCCGCCTTGTTGCGCACGAACAGCTGGCGCCCCAGCTGCTGCTCCAGGGTGCGGATGCGGGCGCTGACGGCCGTCTGCGTCACGTGCATGCGTTCGGCCGCCATGATGAAGCTGCCGCAGGAAGCCACTTCCAGGAAGGTACGCGCTTGATTGATGTCCATCAATCCATCATATCAGCTGACGCGCGCATAGCCACCCAATACGCCCTGCTTCGACAAGACCCATTGCCACAGCTGCAGGTCGCGCGCGCGGAAGGCGCCCGCGCAGGACAGCAAATAGTACGACCACATGCGGTGGAAGCGCTCGCCCAGCCGGGCGGCAAAGCGCGGCCACGCATGTTCAAAATTCGCATGCCACGCCATCAGGGTCTTGTCGTAGTCGGCGCCGAAATTGTGCAGGTCCTCGGCGACAAACAGGTCATCGATGGCGTCGCCGATCTGGCCGATGGAGGGCAAGTCGCCATTCGGGAAAATGTACTTGTCGATCCATGGATCGCATGCGGAATCGCGCTTGTTCTTGCCGATCGTGTGCAACAGGAACAGGCCGTCGTCTTCCAGGCAGCGGTGCGCCACTTCCATGAAGGTGCGGTGATTCTTGTGCCCCACATGCTCGAACATGCCGATGCTGACGATGCGGTCAAATTTTTCATCGGTGTCGCGGTAATCCTGCAGACGGAAGTCCAGGTTTTCTCCGCCCGGCATGCCGCGCGCGTACGCGACCTGCTCTTGCGAGATCGTCACGCCCACGCACTGCACCCCGTATTTTTGCGCCGCATAGCGCATGAAACTGCCCCAGCCGCAGCCGATGTCGAGCACGCGCATGCCCGGTTCCAGCCGCAGCTTGCGGCAGACCAGATCGAGCTTGGCTTCCTGCGCCTCGGCCAGGTTGCCGGCATCCTTCCAGTAGCCGCAGGTATAGGTCATGCGCGGGTCGAGCATGGCCGCATAGAAGGCGTTGCCCAGGTCGTAGTGTTCCTTGCCCACCATCCACGCGCGGCGCTCCGTCTGCAGGTTGAACAGGCGCGCATACAGCGCGTGGAAGGCCAAACGCATGGGGCGCACGTCGTCGGCCACCCGGGCGCGCAGCAGATGGCAAAAGAATTCGTCGAGCTGCTGCGCATCCCAGTCGCCATCCATGTAGGCCTCGCCCAGGCCCAGGTTGCCGCTGGCGAAAGCCCGTTCGGGCACGCCCGGTTTGCGCAGCTGCATGTCCCAGGCGGCGCGGCCATTCAGGTGGATGTCGGCGCGTGCCAGCAGCTCGGCCGCTTCGCGGGTCAGCCGCGTGTCGAGCTGGAGTTCAGTACTACTTGCCGGTGCTTGCTGTAACTGTGTCATTTGCTGCGTGTTCATGCCCTGCCGCCTCCAGATGGTTGTCGGTGCTGGCGCACGCCGGCAATGCACTCAGCGGCCGGGCGCCGCGCCAGCCATMAAATTAYCCGCCCGCCATGACCATCTGGATAATGAAACATCATGGCAATTCATATCAAAATAATTGCTGAAAAATGATTTGAATAAATTTTTTTATAGAAATGTCTTATACAAGAAGCACACCGCACAATGAAAAAAGCCGCCAGTACGGCGGCTGTGCGCGGCAAGTGAACCTACAATCAAAAGTCGTGATTCGGCGGATACTTGCTGTAAAAATCGTTATCCCATTTGAAGTTGGTAAACGCCACCGTCATCGACACGTCGAGCGCCTCGACGAAATGCCAGCAGCCGACGGGCAAAAACAGGATCTCGCCCGGCGCCAGCACGCATTCGCGCACCTGCACGTCGGCCATCAGCGGATAGCGCTGCAAGTCGATGGCGCGTCCGTCGACGGGCGTAAAACAGTGGCGCTGGTTATACACCCGCGCCACCTCGCAGGCGGCCATGATGCGCAGCCGCTTGCGCCCCTGGACCTGCGCCATGAAGTTGTTCGTCAGGTCGTGGTGGAATGGCGTCACCGTACCGGCCGGGCCGAACCACAGAAAACCCGTGGGGCCGCCACTCTGCTCCAGGTATTCGGGCAGCTGGCCGATGTCGTCCCACAGCTCGCGCAAGGCTTGCCGGTTCTGCGAATTGTTATTCGCCGTCATATAGAAATCGTTGGTCGCGCCGCTGCCCTCGACCAGGCTGGCATATTCGCCAAACGCCATCTTGCGCTTGTGCGCCACGCTGTTCATTTCATACTGCGCGTCCGCTTCGCGGCCGAACTGCACTTCCACTTCGCGCTGCGCAAAATGTTCGCGGAAGTAGGCCGGGCTCCACTTGGCCATCGCGGGCCAGTTCTCCATCATGCCCGTGATGATGACGGGCTGGTTGGTCGAATAGAATTCGTCCAGGAATTCCTGCGAGGACAGCCTCTCGCGGCGTGGAATTTCGGGCGGGCGCAAC
The DNA here is from genome assembly GCF_002127655.1 of Janthinobacterium sp. GW456P. GTDB lineage: Bacteria > Pseudomonadota > Gammaproteobacteria > Burkholderiales > Burkholderiaceae_D > Janthinobacterium. The sequence goes on along the minus strand of NZ_NEHB01000001.1, from coordinate 407,511 downwards.
TGGTTCAGCTTGCGCTGGATGTCGATCACCCAGTCGCGCTTGGCCAGGCGGTTCGACAGCCGCACGGCGCCGGCCAGGTAGGGGCTGTGCAGCGCCAGCTCGATTTCGCGGCGCGCCAGGCCTTCGGCGATGCCGGCCTGCTGCAGCACCGGCATCAGCGCCGACGGGTGACTGCCCAGCATGAGGTTTTCCGCGATCCAGCTGCGCCACTCGCGGCTCAGTTCCTGTTCCGGATGTTTTACTCCCAATGTCGACACTGCCGCCATCGCCCGTCTCCTCTTTTTTATATGAACAAGCGGCCGGGCAGCAATGCCGCCCGGCCGCATCCTGCTACGCTAGCACACGGTTAGCGCACCTTCCACACCTCGGTCGCCAGCACGCCATTCGCGTCGCCATCGAGTTCCCACGAGAACGCGCCGCGCAAGCCCTGGTCCTTGACGTATTTCACCTTGGTGCCGATGACGGTCGGATCATCATAGCTCCACCATTGGCCGCCCGCCCCCGTGTACAGATACAGCTGCTTGGTCACGGGATGGTAGTAGCGCGTGCCGGCCTTGGCGACGAGGATTTTATAGTCCTCGATGCCCGACTCGTACGTGCCCGGCGCTGTGCCCGTGGCCGCCTGGTACAGGCCATCGCCGTTCGGTCCCGGCGCCACGCCCGTCCAGCCGCGGCCATAGAACGGTATGCCCAGCAACAGCTTGTCGCGCGGCACGCCGGCGGCAATCATGTACTGCACCGCCTTGTCGCCCACGTATTCGCGCGCCATGCCTGTCGACGGATCGGCAGGGTCGGCATACAGCTGGGCGTTGAAGTTGGTACTGTTTTCCCAGCCGCCGTGGAAGTCGTACGTCATCAGGTTGATCCAGTCCATGTACTGCGAGTACAGGGCCGGTTCCGTGTTGTCGATCTTGTCCTTGCCCGCACCGACAGCGGCCGTCAACAGGTAGCGCTTGCCGTTGGCGGCGCCGAGCGCATCGAGCTGGCTGCGGAATTCCGCCATCAGCAAGGTGAAGTTGCGCTTGTCGTTGGGGCTGACCGTGTTGTACGGCTGGCCGCCGCCGACCGGGTATTCCCAGTCGATGTCGATGCCGTCAAAGATGTTGGCCGCCGCACCCACGCCACCGCGCCCGCCCTGCACCGGCAGGTTGCCCTTGATGTAGATATCGATACACGAACGCACCATCTGCTTGCGCAGCGCATCGGTGGCCGAACCGACGGAGAAGTTCTTCGACCAGCTCCAGCCGCCCAGCGAGATGAACAGTTTCAGATTCGGGTGCGCCGCCTTCAGCTTTTTCAGCTGCAGGAAGTTGCCCGACAATGGAGCGTCCCAAGGAATGGCCTGGCCATCGACGGTGCGCTTCGGCGTGCGGATGTAGTCGGCCTCGGCATCGCCGCCCGTGCCCGCGTCCGGCGAATTCGGATTCGTCGCGCCCGGCTCCGTCTTGGTGATCATGCCGCATTCGTAGCCGCCGTTTTTCGGATAGATATTGCCGAAGGCGTAGTTGATGAAGGTCAGCTTGTCGGCCACGCCGCTCGTGTGCACGTTCGCCACTTCGTAATCGCGGCCATACACGCCCCATTGCGCAAAGTAGGAACCGACTTCGCGGCCGGTCGGCGTTGGCGTTGGCGTTGGCGTCGGCGTCGGCGTCGGCGTCGGCGTCGGCGTTGGCGTCGGCGTCGGTGTTGGCGTTGGTGTTGGTGTTGGTGTTGGAGTCGGCGTCGGTGTCGGGGTTGGCGTGGTGCCGCAGATCTCCAGGCTGGTCCATGGTTTGCCCGTGCCGGCGGCGCCGCTGCTGGTTGACGGGTTGTCGCCCTGCGTCCAGTAGTTGGCGCGGTAATTCGTACCCGCATAGCTGACGGTGGCGCCCGCGCTGTAAGCCGTGCCGGCCGCCCACGCCAGTGCGCAGGTGCCGCTGGTGGGAGTCGGCGTTGGCGTTGGCGTGGGTGTCGGGGTTGGATTCGGCGTCGGGGTCGGTGTCGGCGTTGGCGTGGGGGTGGGAGTCGGCGTAGGAGTTGGCGTAGTTCCGCCGTCGCACATGCCGCCGGCGCTCCACAGGCTCGGCGTGGAGACGGGGTTCCAGCCCGAGCCCACGTGGTCAGTCTGCGTCACCAGGGCCGTGTAGTTGGCGCCCAGGTAAGTGACCACCGTGCCCGCGTTATACGTGCCGCCCTCCTGCCACGGCACGCAGGCGACCACCGTGCTGGCCGCCAGCAATTGCGAGCCAGCCGGTGCGCCGGCGTCGCCGCCACCGCCGCATGCCGCCAGCACGCCACCGCTGGCCAGACATATCATCATGTTCCTGATCGTTTTTTTGAGTATTAAATTTTCCACGCTGTCTCCTGTTCAGGTTTGCGGAAATGCCACTCTGCATCGATAAGAGTTACCCTGTGATTTTGGTTTTCTGCAGTTGCAAGAACAGCATGCTGCTGAAAAAATAGGCGGTCAAGTGGTTTTGAAGTGGCCTCAAAGTGCGCAATACCACTTCACGCAAAAAGCGCAGCGGCATATGCGAACGGCGTGTTGTCCTACTGGACAATCAAAAAACAGCAGAGGGAAGATGAAAAAAGACGCTGGACGGGAAAAAGACAGACCAGTTTTATAATACGGCGTAAGTGGTATTGCGCCGGCTTGCTGCGCCGCTGAACGCGGCAACGGCGGGTGCGTGCCTGGCCACCCGCCGTATTTTGAATGCTTATTGCGCCAGATCAAACACCGCCATCGACTCCACATGGGACGTGTGGGGGAACATGTTGACCACGCCCGCCTTGCTCAGCACATAACCCGCTTCCAGCGCCAGGATGCCGGCGTCGCGCGCCAGCGTCGACGGGCTGCACGAGACGTACACGATACGCTTGGGCAGCAGGTCCGGACGCACTTGCGACAGGCCGACCAGCGCCTGGCACAGGGCCATGGCGCCATCGCGCGGCGGGTCGACGAGGATGCGATCAAAACGGCCCAAGGCGATCAGGTCGTCCGTCGTCACTTCGAACAGGTTGCGCGTCGAGAACGAGGTTTTTTCCGCCAGGCCATTGGCCAGCGCGTTTTCCAGCGCCCGCTCCGTCAAGGTGGTGCTGCCTTCGATACCCACCACTTCACTGCCTTGCGTGGCCAGCGGCAAGGTAAAATTGCCCAGGCCGCAGAACAGGTCGGCCACGCGGTCCGTCGGCTGTACTTCCAGCAAACGCAGGGCTTTCGACACCAGCACGCGGTTGATGTGGTGGTTCACCTGCGTGAAATCGACGGGCTTGAACGGCATCTTGACGCCGAATTCCGGCAGCAGGTAGTGCAATTGCTTGTCCAGCGGATAGAACGGCACGGCCGTTTCCGGGCCTTTCACCTGCAGCCACCATTGCACGCCATACTCGTCGGCAAAGGCCTTCAGCTTCGTTTCATCGTCCGCCGTCAACGGCGCCATGATGCGCAGGACCATGGCGGTCACGTCTTCGCCCACGGCCAGTTCGATCTGCGGCATCTGGTCGAAGATGGACAGCGAAGCGATCAATCCACGCAGCGGCAGCAGCATGGCGGAGATGTGCGGCGGCAAGATTTCGCAGCTATCCATGTCGGCGACAAACGCCGATTTCTTTTCATGGAAGCCCACCAGCACGGCGTCTTTCTTCTTGACGTGGCGCACGGACAGACGCGCGCGGTAGCGGTAGCCCCAGGTCGGGCCATACATGGGGCGCATGATGCTTTGCGGACGCACCTTGCCGATATGCCACAGGTTGTCTTCCAGCACGCGCTGCTTGATCGCCACCTGCGCCGACGGTTCCAGGTGCTGCATCGAGCAGCCGCCGCAATTGTCGAAATGCTTGCACTTGGGCGTCACGCGCATAGCCGATTCGCGGTGCAGCGCCGTCATGCGGGCCATTTCCCAGTTCTTCTTTTTCTTGAACGTGACAAAGCTGACGCGCTCGCCCGGCAGCGCGCCTTCGACAAACACGACCTTGCCCGGCGAGCCGTCTTCGTTCTCGATATGGCCAACGCCACGGGCGTCCATGTCGAGCGATTTGATTTCGAGGATATTTTCTTGCATAGCGATCAATAGGTAAGAGTGGGCCAGGACGCAGGGCCGCGCTGGAACTTGCAAACAATGGGGGAAAGGTCAGGCGCCGCGAGCGGGGCGTATGATAGCAGATGCGGCCCCGGAAATACCGGGACCGGGCGTCCTAGAGCAGTGAGTCGCGCACGACGCCGCGTGCCGCCATGGCGCGTTTGAGCTTGATCAAGGCTTCCTGCTGGATCTGGCGCACGCGCTCGCGCGTCACGCCCATTTCTTCGGCCAGGGTTTCCAGGGTGGCCGGATCGTCGTTGTCGAGGCCGAAACGGCGCATGATGACGACGCGCTGCTTGTCGGGCAGCTTGGTCAGCCAGTCGCGCACCAGCACCGTCATTTCATGGTGTTCCGCGCGCGCATCGGGGCTGTCTTCGCTGGCGCCGGGCAGCATGTCCATCAGCGACGATTGCGGATCGTTGTCGAGCGGCGCGTCGAGCGACGTGGCGTGCTCGGACAGGGCCAGGATATCCTGCACCTCTTCCACAGGACGGCCCACGAGGTGGGCGATGTCTTCCGCGGTGGCATCCTTGCCGTCGTGGTGCTGGGCTTCCAGATGATATTTGCCGCGCAAGATTTGGTTCAGTTCGCGCACCATGTGCACGGGCAGGCGCACCGTGCGCGCCTGGTTCATGATGGCGCGCTCGATGCTCTGGCGTATCCACCAGGTGGCGTAGGTAGAGAAGCGGAAACCGCGCTCGGGCTCGAACTTGTCGATGGCGCGCATCAGACCGATGTTGCCCTCCTCGATCATGTCGAGCAAGACCACGCCGCGGTTGATGTAATGCTTGGCGATCGACACGACCAGGCGCAGATTGTGCTCGATCATGGTTTGCCGGGCTTCGAAATTGCCCTGCTTGGCCAGGGTGGCGTAATGCACTTCTTGCGCCGCCGTCAGCAGAGGCCGCGTGCCGATCTGGTTCAGATAGTGCTGCGTGGTATCGGTCGACAGCTCGGCCGCCAGCACCTTTTTCAGTTCATCGACACTTTCGACCACCACGCTGACGCTGGCTACCTCGCCACCCTCGCCCGCGTCGACGGCGTCAATGCCGTCGAGCTCGCCGGCATCGTCCGTCACGACTTCGTCTGCCCCGTCTTCCGGCAGTTCCGGGTCATCGTCCAGCTGGTCGTGCGGCGCGTGTGTCATTGCTTTACCTAACGGTTAGGCAGGAATTTCGAAGGGTCGACAGGCTTGCCCTGCTGGCGGATTTCAAAGTGCAGCTTCACGCGGTCGGCATCGGAATCGCCCATTTCAGCGATGGCCTGGCCTTTGTTGACGTTCTGCCCTTCCTTCACCAGGATGCTGCGGTTATGCGCATAAGCCGACAACAGGCTATTACTGTGCTTCACGATGACAAGATTACCATAACCACGGATTCCGCTCCCGGCATACATGACTTTTCCCGCGCCTGCTGCCACCACTTGCTGGCCGGCCTTGCCGGCAATATCGACGCCCTTGTTCTTGCCTTCGTCAAAAGTGCCGATGACCTTGCCTTCGGAAGGCCACATCCAGCTGATCTTGTCGTCGCCAGGCGCCGATGCGGCAGAGGCTGCGGCAGCCGGTGCGGCGGCGACAGTTGCCGCCGGCGCGGGCGCCGGCTTGGACTCGCCGGTACCGCCATCGGCGCGCAGCTCGGCCAGGGTGGCGTCGGAATACGCGCGCTTCTCGCCGCGCGGGCCCGTTTTCTTCGGCACGGCAGGCGCGGCCGGCTTGACTTCCGTCGACGGCGGCATCACGATGGCCGACGTTTGCGCGCCGCCTGTCTCGCCAGTCGGCGGCAGCACGCGCAACACCTGGTCGACCTTGATGTCGTTCGGGTTGCTCAAGTCGTTCCAGGCCACCAGGTCGCGGTAATTCTGGCCATGCTCGAGGGCGATGCGCAACAGGGTGTCGCCACGCTTGACCGTGTAATAGGCCGGATCGCGGTCGCGCGGATCGCTGGCGGCGGCGCTGCTGCTCGATGGATGGCGCTCAACGACGGGCGCCTGGACGCCAGTGGTGCCGCAACCGCTCAACAGGGCGGCCAGCGTGACGCTGCATATCAGTATGTTACTTTTCTTAATCATTCGCATGTAATAGTATGTCCTGCTTGCTAGCTGATCCGGGGATCATATGGTGCCCGGGCGCAAAGGCACGAAATGGCAATCTTCCAGGGTTTGGCTGGTCCATTCCGTTTTCCCCACCCGGGTAATGAGTTGTAAGTGTTGCAATTTAGCCCCCACCGGCGCAACCAGACGCCCGCCGGGCGCCAGCTGTTCCAGCAAGGCTTGCGGGACTTCCAGGCCGGCTGCGGCAAGGATGATCCCGTCGAAGGGCGCCGCCTGCGGCAGGCCAAGCATACCATCTCCGTACTGCAAGCGCAGATTCGACACGCGCAACGGGCGCAAATTGGCCTTCGCCAACTCGTGCAAGGGCCGGATGCGCTCGATCGAATACACCTCCTTCGCCACCAGCGACAGCACCGCCGCCTGGTAGCCGCAACCGGTGCCGATTTCCAGCACGCGCTGCAAGCTGCCGCCCTGGCGCATCACTTCGATCATGCGTGCGACGATATACGGCTGCGAGATGGTCTGGTGGTGGCCGATCGGCAAGGAGGCGTCGATGTACGCCTGCGATGCCAGCGCCTCGTCCATGAACAGATGGCGCGGCACGGCTTGCAGGGCGTCGAGCACCACCTGGTCCTTGACGCCCTGCTTCGCCACGCGGGCCACCATGGCCCGGCGCACGGCCTCGGAGACCAACGGGTTTTGCCGCGGCGGCGACACCACGGCCGGCTGCGCCCGCTCATTGGCGATGGCTTGGGCGCGCGACGGCGCGATGGCCGCGTGCGTGCCATACGGCGGCGCTGCGCCGCGCGCCGCGTTTTGCGCCGCATTCTGCGTGGCCGTCTGCGGCGTGGCGATCCTGGACTGGGCCAGCGACTGCCCCCCGCCCTGCCTGGCGGGCTTGCCGGCCAGCGAATCGAGGGAAAGGGGGAAGGTACGCGGCTTGTCAGTCATAGTGAGCGGTCATGCCAGGCCTTTTGCCAGTGCATCGAGTTGGGTGGTATGGGTCAGGTCGATCTGCAGCGGCGTGATCGATACTTGTCCATGTTCAACGGCATGGAAGTCCGTGCCCGGGCCGCCTTCCTTGGCGGCGCCGGCGGGGCCGATCCAGAAGATTTCACGGCCACGCGGGTCGAGCGCGCGAATGACGGGCTCGGCAGAATGGCGCTTGCCCAGGCGCGTGGCCGCCATGCCTTGCAATTGCTCGTAAGGAATGGCGGGGATATTCACGTTCAGCAAATACGGTTTCTGCAGGGCGTCGAACTGGCGCTCGACGATTTCCCGCGCCACGCGGGCAGCCGCGTCCAGGTTGGCCCAGCCGAACTGCGACTGGGAAAAGGCGATGGCGGGAATGCCGAACAGATAGCCTTCCGTAGCCGCCGCCACGGTGCCCGAGTACAGGGTGTCGTCGCCCATGTTGGGACCGTTGTTGATGCCGGAGACCACCAGGTCGGGGCGCTCGATGAGCATGCCCGTCAGCGCCACGTGCACGCAGTCGGTGGGCGTGCCGTTGACAAAATAAAAGCCGTTGGCGGCCTTCTGCACGGACAGGGGCCGGTCCAGGGACAGCGAATTGGACGCGCCCGAACGGTTGCTGTCGGGCGCCACCACCACGATGTCGGCAATGGGCGCGAGGGCGTCGGCCAGGGCCGCCAGGCCAGGCGCCAGGTAGCCGTCGTCGTTACTGATAAGGATTCTCATAACGAGATTTTACCTGAAGCAATGCCCACACTGCGCATGCCGCACGCCGATAGGCAGCATTTTTTGTGCCGCCGCGTGAACCTGGCGCGCAAGCTCAGCGCTGCTCGATGCGCGCTTCCGACAGCGCCCCTTCCAGCGCCTGCACCTCATCCTCCTGCAAGGCCAGCAAGGCATTCAGGTCGCCTTGCAACTTGTACATTCTTTTCAGCTGCGCCATGCCGCGCCTGCGCAGCTTGCCCGGCACGCCAGGGCGCAGCAGGCAGGATTTCAAATGTTCGGCCAGTTCGCCCGCCTGCGCATACTGTTCCCGTTCGATCATGCCTTGCAGCATAGAGATCATGCTGGCCAGGGTGTCCGGCTCGGCCGCATCCTGTTCGTTGGCGCGGCCGGCCAGGATGGTTTCCTGCAAATGCCGCGCACCGTCGAGCACGCTGTCCGCATGCCCCGTGACGGACGCATTCAAGAGCCGGTCACTGCCGCTGAGCACGGCGTCTTCCAGCAGGCGCGCCGCCTCGTTGTCGCCCTGCTGCTGCAGGGTGCCGGCCAATTGCTTCTTGCTGTGCAAGGTATCGAGGTGGTCTTCGCCCAGCAGGCGCGCATGCACTTCCAGCACCTGCTCCTGCACGCTGCGCGCCGCATCGAGTTCACCGCGCCGCAGCAGCGCCTCGGCCAGCTTGCGCTGGCTCATCAAGGTTTCCGGATGGTCGAGCCCGTGCGTGCGCTCGCGCGCCGCCACCTGGTCTTCATGCAGCTGGCGCGCGCCGGCCCAGTCGCCCTGCCCGGCCACGATATCGGCCAGCAAGTCGCGCGTGGACAGGGTCGCCGCATGGTCGCCGCCCAGGCGCCGCTCCTGCACCTGCAGCACGGCGGCGAGCAGGCGCCGTGCGCCCTCCAGGTCGCCTTCGCGTCCCAGCGCCTGCGCCAGGGCCAGCTTGCTGCGCAAGGTATCGCCATGCTCGGCGCCAAACAGGCGCTCGCGCGCCGCCACCACCGTGCCCAGCAATTGCCGCGCCTGCGCCAGCCTGCCCATGCGCAGCAAGGTGGCGGCGCGGCCATCCATCGCATCCAGGGTCAGCGGATGCTCGCCGCCCAGCTGGCGCACGTAGGTGGCCAGCACCGTATCCTGCAGCAGCAGCGCCGCCGCCAGCTCGCCCTGCAGCAACAAGGTTTTCGCCAGGCAGGCCCGGGCGGCCAGGGTGTCGGGATGCTCGCTGCCCAGCACGCGCTCGCGCACGTCGAGCACGTCTTCTTCCAGGAAGCGCGCTTCATCGAGCTTGCCCAGCTGGCGCAGCAGGCGCGCCATGCCGCTCTTGCACGCCAGACTGTCGGGATGCTCCTCGCCCAGCAGGCGCACGCGGATCTCGACGCTCTGGCGGAAGGCGTCGAGCGCCTGCGCGCTGCGTCCATCCTTGCGGTACAGCTCGCCCAGACGGGCCAGATCGCGCGCCAGCGGAAGGGCCACGGCGCGGCCCGGTTCCAGCTGCAAGGCCTGGCGCGCTTCGCTGATGGCGCCCAGCAAGGCGATTTCGCGGCTCGATTGCCAGGGAAAGTAGCCGCCCGTCAGCCAGTGCAAAAAGGCTTCGAAGGTGCGCGTAAGGGAAAAGCGGTCGCCGCCCTGGTCGATGCGCACGGCCAGCTGCTCGCCATAGGCAAAGGTTTTCGTCTGCTGCAGCTGGACTTCGTCGAAATAGCTGTCGAGGGCGATCTGCGGCAAGCCGTAGGACGTGCGCAGCAGGCGCTCGAACATGGGCTGGAAGCCGGCGATGCCCTTGTGCACGTCGCCGCGGCGCCACTCGGCGCGCTGCGCGCCATCGCCCATTTCTATGCGCGACGGCAAGGGATACACGAGCAGCGGGCGCTGTTCATCTTCATGGCTGCGCCGGTACTCGATGGCCCGCGTGACGAGCGCGTCGACGCCCTCCAGGCTTTGCCGGTTTGGCGTGAAGACCACCACCAGCTTTTTCGGCAGCAAGGTGGTGCAGATGCCGGCGCTGTCCGTGCGCCCCGTGCGCGAATCGACGAGCACGTAGCGGAAATGCTGGGCCAGGGTGTCGGCAAAGCAGCGGAACAGGGCCGGGCAGCTGTCGAATAGCTGATCCCAGCGCATCTGCGCCAGACGCTCACTGTAGCTGGCGTCGAAGCGCCCCGCGCGCATCAGGTACAACGGACTGCCCTGGTCGACGCGCACCACGTACTGCTGCCAGTCGATGGCGTCGAGCACGCGCTGGGCCAGCGCCGCGTCCTCGCGACCGGTACCCTGCCCGCAGGCGCGCCCGCCCGCCGTTTCCAGACTGATACGTTCGATCTGCTGGCGGCACGCCTCGAAGAACTCGAGCACGCCCGGCCGCTCCTCGTGCTGCTCGAAATAATGGTGCAGGCCCGGCGCTTCCATGTCCCAGTCCAGCATCAGCACGGGCACGCTGGCGTTTTCCCGGCGCGCCAGCAGGACGGCGATATTCGACAGGGCCATGGTGCGGCCGGTGCCGCCCTTGTAGGAATAGAAGGTGACGACTTCGCCAGGGGCGCTCAAAGGCGGCAGGGAGAGGCGTTGGCATTCCATGACGGGACCTTTTACGTGATTAACGTGGAAAGTGGGGAGGCGGAATGGCGCGCCATTCCGGTGGAATATCGGGCAACACGAAACGGCTGCAATCGTGGCCGGGCGGTGTTGACCGCTTGAGCAAGTGGTAATGCGTGGCGATGCGCTGCACGATGCGTTCGATGTCGGGCAGGTATTGCGGATTCGACTTCAGGTCGCCGCTGGCCAGCGTATAGCCGGAAAAATCGACGTACAGACCCGACTCCGTGATTTGCGGCGGCAAGCCGTCCGGATGGCGCGTCATGATGATGGGGATGATCAGGTGGCTGGGCAGTTCATACCAGGCGCGGCGCTCTTGTTCGATCAGCTGCATGGCGGCAAATTCGCGCCGCGTGTAGCCGTGCGCTTCATATTTGGGCGTGTACAGCACGATCATGCAGACGCTCTGGCACATGGCGCGCGCCACGCGCTGGTCGATATCGTCGCCGCCGCCCAGTTGCTCGCTGTCGATGAACAGGACTTCCTCGCGGTCGAGGTGCGGCTCCAGATAGCACGCCAGCGCCTCGATGAGGTCATTCTTGAACTTGTTCATGAACGCATATTGGCCGTGTGCATAACTCAAGAAACAGCCGTAGCGGATCTCCATGGCATCCCCCTGTTCCCCGTGCGGCCCTGCCGTCGCCGCGCCTCATCCTGCAAGGCATGAGCTCACTGTAGACTGCCCGGCAACAAGACTGTTTGCGCTGGCACAAAGATGTGTCTGGCGTCCTGGACATGCGTCACAATGCCAGAAAATGGCGTGATCGCGCCGTTTTCTGGCATGCCCGGCGCGCAGGCACGCAGCGCGCGAAAAACGCTACTCGCTTGATAACAAAGGGAAATAAGCCGGCGCGCCGATGGCGCCGGCAAGCAGGACCTACGCGTCCCTGGCCGGCAGGTTGCGGAAGAACTCCACCACTTCGTTTGTGTCACGCGTACGCTTGAACGGCGGCAGGCTTTGCCAGATGCGCTTGCCGTACGGCTTGGAAATGAGGCGCGGATCGCAGATCATCAGCACACCCCGGTCGCCCTCGTCGCGGATCAGTCTGCCCGCGCCCTGCTTCAGGTTGATGATGGCTTCCGGCAGCGAATGGTGCATGAAACCATTCTTGCCCTGCTTTTCCATCACTTCGATGCGGGCGGCCAGCACCGGGTCGTCCGGCGGCGCGAACGGCAGCTTGTCGATGATGACCAGGGACAAGGCATCGCCGCGCACGTCGACACCTTCCCAGAAGCTCTGGCTGCCAATCAGCACGCCATTGCCGGCGGCGCGGAACTGGTCGAGCAATTCCGTACGGCCCTTCTCTCCCTGCACGAACAGGGGGAAGTTCAGGCCCCGCTGCCTGAATTCGTCGGCCAGACGCTCGGCGGCCCGCTTCACGGCGCGCAAGGTGGTGCACAGGAAGAAGGTGCGCCCGCCCGCCGCCTCGATGATGGGCAAGGCGCAGTCGATGACGGCATCCGTGTAGCCGAGCGAGTTCGGCTGCGGCAGGTTTTGCGGCACGAACAGCAAACCCTGCTGGCCATAGTCGAACGGACTCGGCCACGTATGCGACGGTTCGCCCGTCAAGCCCATCTGCTCGGAAAAATGCTTGAAATCGTTTTTCACGGCCAGGGTGGCGGACGTGAAAATCCAGCTGCGCGGCGTGCCTTCGCGCTGGTTGTTGAAGATCGGCGCGATCGACAATGGCGTTTTGTGCAACTGCAGGGAACTGGAAAACGCTTCCACCCAGAACACGGCCTCTTCACCGGCCGCCACTTTCGCCTTCGGATCGAACTTCCAGCCGCTCAATTGCTGCGCCAGCTCGACGCCGCGCACCCTGCACTGCTCCAGCGTTTCCGCCCGTTCCGCCTGGGTTTCCAGCACGGCCACCATGCCGTCAAGCTCATCCTTGAGCGTGTCGAGCGCAGGGAAAAAGTCGCTCGACGGGGCGATCTGCGGCAGCGACAGGCGCACGATATCCTGCGGGAACGTCAGGCGCAGGTCGCGCGCCGCCTTTTCCACCACCGTCACGGTCTTGGCCCAATCGATGCCGCGCGCGTGCGCGAGTCCCTCGGCAAGCACGTCGCGGCACAGTTCCAGGATTTGCGAGGTCGACACCGTGTTACCGAAGAACAAGGTTGCCGTATCGGGCAGCTGGTGTGCCTCATCGAAGATGATGGTATTGGCCGAAGGCAGCAATTCGGCCACGCCCGTGTCTTTCAGGGCCACGTCGGCAAAGAACAAATGGTGGTTGACCACCACCACGTCGGCCTGCTGCGCTTCCTTGCGGGCCTTCATGACGAAGCAATCCTGGTAATACTGGCACTCGGCGCCCATGCAGGTGTCGCGCGTGGACGTCACCAGGTTCCAGATCATGGCGTTTTCCGGCACCTTGGCCAGTTCGGCCTTGTCGCCGGAGCTGGTCATCTTGATGAAGCGCGAAATTTCGCGCAGATGCCCCACGTCGTCGCGCGAGGTCATGCGCCCGTTCTGCAGGGTGCGTTCCAGGTGGTAATGACAGACGTAGTTCGAGCGACCTTTCAGCAGGGCGACGGAGACGGGCGCCTGCAGCGCGGCGCGCACGGTCGGGATATCGCGCAGGAACAATTGATCCTGCAAGTTTTTCGTGCCGGTGGAAACGATGGTCTTGCCGCCCCACATCAGGGCCGGCACCAGATAGGCGAAGGTCTTGCCGGTGCCCGTGCCCGCCTCGGCGATCAGGGTCGTCTGGCTGTCGATGGCGCTGGCGATGGCCTTGGCCATTTCCGTTTGCGAACGGCGCGGCTTGTAGCTGCCCACGGCCGGACCGAGCGGGCCGCCGGCGCCAAACAGGCGCTCGATGTCGGCATCATGCTTGCCAGGCGCCGCCTGTGGTTCGGCCGGCGGAGTCGCTTGCAGATCGGTCGGCTGGCCATCCGGGTTTACTGGCAATAAATTGTGATCGGTCAAAATATACTTAAGTGAAGGCTGGACTGGACGCTACTGGCGCCCCTCAGGCGGGAACGTCGGGCACCAACTGCATTTTCAGCAAGGTGATGTGATCCTTCAATTGCAATTTGCGCTTTTTCAGGCGGCGCAGTTGCAGCTCGTCATGGTGGCCATCGAGTATCAGCAACTCGATGACGGCATCGAGGTCGCGGTGCTCCACGTTGAGTTCAATCAGGCGCCGCTCTATTTGCTGTGCATCGCTCATGTGTTGCGTTCCAGGCAGTGTTGGTAACAGTGTTGGGAAACCGGCGCGGCGCGCGCAGGCAGCCATGGTGCATAGTTTAACCTGCCGCGCGCGTTAGGGCACGCCATTTCCGGCGTCCCCCTGCGCGGCGGTGTTATTTGACCGGCGGCACAGGCGCGGCAGCCGCCGGCGCGCTGGCAGCGGCGGCTGCCTTGGCGGCCTTGGCATCGGCTTCGGCCTGGCGCTCGGCCAGGCGCTGGGCCACGCGTTTCTGACGCGCCACGGCATCAGCCTGTTTCTTCGCATAGGCTGCTTCGCGGGCGGCGCGGCGCGGCGCCTCGGCGGCATCGTCGGCCGCTTGTTTCGCCACTTTCGCCGCGTGCTCGGCCTCGCGCTCGGCAACGCTCTTGCCTTGCGGCTTGGGCGGCGCCGGATCGGGCGTGACCACTTTCACGGGCTTGGGCACGGCCGCGGCCCGCTGCTCGGCATCGAGGCGCGCACTTTCCTGCGTCCTGGCCAGGTCGATATCGCGCAGGCGCACGGACTCGGCGCGCTTGAAATAATTCGCTTCCGCGTCGATGGCGCGCAGGCGCACGAGGATCAGGCGGCGCTTTTCCTTGGCCTTGTCGAGGCAATTATTCACGAAAAACTTGTCATAGCACTCCAGCTCGCGCGCGGCAAACTCGTTTTCCGCCGCTTCGCGTTCGCTGGCCGACTGCTTCAGCTTGGCGTCCGCCTCCTCCACGGACAAGGTGGCGGGCACCTGCGGTGCGCCGACCTCATGCAACGCCGCGGCACCCTGGTGCACGCAGGCGGACAACGCCAGAACCAGGCCCAGCGCCGCACCCAGCTTGTATAGTGTATTTGCCATCATGTTCCTTATCCCTGCCTCAAACGATCGCGTCGGCCGCGCCGCGCTGTTCTTTTTCCATGTATTCGCGCGATTGCATCTCGATGATACGCGAAACGGTGCGGTGAAACTCGTTGGCCAGCATGCCGTTCGTGTACAGCTCATCAGGCGGCACTTCGGCCGACATGATCAGCTTGACTTTCTGGTCGTAAAACACGTCGATCAGCCAGGTGAAGCGGCGCGCCTCGGACGACTGCGCCGCCGACATGGCCGGTATGCCGGACAATATCACCGTATGGAAGCGGCTGGCGATTTCCAGGTAATCATTTTGCGAACGGGGCCCGCCGCACAGGGTGGCGAAATCGAACCAGATGATGCCACCGGCGCGGCGCAGGCAGTGGATTTCGCGGCTCTCGATGCGGATGCGCGCATCTTCGTCGGCCGTCTCGGCGATGCGCGTGTAGGCGTCGCGCAGGGCCCTATCCGTGTCCGCGCCCAGCGGCGTGTAGTAACTCTCCACCTGCTCCAGCGCGCGGCCGCGGTAGTCGACGCCGGCGTCGACGTTCATCACGTCGAGTTTTTCCTTGAGCAGCGCGATGGTCGGCAGCATGCGGTCGCGGTGCAGGCCGTCCGGGTACAGCAGGTCCGGGTCGTAATTCGAGGTCATGATGAAGGACACGCCATTGGCGAACAGGGCCGACAGCAGGTTGTACAGGATCATCGCGTCGGCGATGTCCGAGACGTGGAATTCATCGAAACAGATGAGGCGGTATTTCTTGGCGATGCGCTTGGCCACCTCGTCGAGCGGATCGGCCACGCCTTTCAATTCATCGAGCTGCTGGTGCACGCCGCGCATGAATTCGTGGAAGTGCAGGCGCGTCTTGCGCACCAGGGGCACGACCGAGTAAAAACTGTCCATCAAGAACGATTTGCCGCGCCCCACCCCGCCCCACATGTACACGCCTTTCGGCACGGCGGGACGGTTGATCAGGCGCTTGAAGGTGCTCGAGCGCTGGCCCTTGTAGGCCACCCACTCGTCATAGCACAGCTGCAGGCGGTCGACCGCGCGCCGCTGGGCGGCATCGGCCTTGAAATCACGCTTCTGCAACGCGTGCTGGTAAAACTCTTCTACGTTCATGGGATTCGCTTTAACGCACAAGGGCGCCGGCGGAAAAAATCCGCGAGCGCCCCTGCTGGACTAACTACAATTAAAAGTTCAAGGTACGCTTGTCAATCGCCAGTGCCGCTTCCTTGGTCGCTTCCGACAGCGATGGGTGAGCGTGGCAGATGCGCGCGATGTCTTCGGCCGAGGCCTTGAATTCCATCGCCACGACGGCTTCGGAAATCAGTTCGGACGCCATCGGGCCGACGATGTGCACGCCGAGGATTTCATCGGTCGTCGCATCGGCCAGGAATTTCACCATGCCCGAGGTGTCGCCCAGCGCGCGCGCACGGCCGTTGGCCATGAACGGGAAGGTGCCGGCCTTGTAGGCGATGCCTTCCGCCTTCAGGGTTTGCTCGGTCTTGCCGACCCACGCGATTTCCGGCGAGGTGTAGATCACCCACGGAATCGTGTTGAAGTTGGTGTGGCCATGCTGGCCGGCGATACGCTCGGCCACGGCAACGCCTTCTTCTTCGGCCTTGTGCGCCAGCATCGGGCCGCGCACGACGTCGCCCACCGCCCAGACGTTCGGCAGGTTGGTCTTGCAGTCGCCGTCGACGGCGATGAAGCCGCGCTCGTCGAGCTGCAGGCCAACCTTGTCGGCGCCCAGGCCGTTCGTGTTCGGCGTGCGGCCGATCGAGATGATCAGCTTGTCGAACACGGCTTTTTGCGCTTCGCCCTTGGCGTCCACGAATTCCACGGTGACGTCTTTCTTGCCCGGCGTGATCGCGCCGATCTTGCAACCAAGGTTGATCTTCAAGCCTTGCTTGGTAAACAGCTTCGACGCTTCCTTGGCGATCTGTTCGTCGACGGCGCCCAGGAAGACCGGCAGGCCTTCCAGCACGGTGACGTCGGCACCCAGGCGGCGCCAGACGCTGCCCATTTCCAGGCCAATCACGCCGGCGCCGATGACGCCCAGCTTGGCGGGTACGGCGTCGATGGCCAGTGCGCCCGTGTTCGACAGAATCAGTTTCTCGTCGAATGGCGCGCCCGGCAATTCGCGTGCGTTCGACCCCGTGGCGATGACCACGTGCTTGGCGCTCAGCGTTTCGTTGGCTTCGCCCGTCACGCTGATCTCATACGCGCCAGCGGCGGCGGCGGCGAAAGCGGCGCGGCCGTGGAAGAAGGCGATCTTGTTCTTCTTGAACAGGTACAGGATGCCGTCGTTGTTTTGCTTGACGACGGTGTCCTTGCGCTTGAGCATCTGGCCCAGGTTCAGCTTCAGGCCGGCGACGTCGATGCCGTGCTCGGCGAAGCTGTGGCCCGCGTGTTCGAAATGCTCGGACGATTGCAGCAGCGCTTTCGACGGGATGCAGCCGACGTTGGTGCAGGTACCGCCAGGCGCGGCGCCGCCCTTGGCGTTCGACCACTCGTCGACGCAAGCGACGGAAAAGCCCAGCTGCGCTGCGCGGATGGCGGCGATGTAGCCGCCAGGGCCCGCACCGATGACAACTACGTCAAATTGTTTAGTACTCATGTTTTGTTATTCCAATCTCTTCGTCTGGTACGAAAATCCACAATAGAAGGTAAATCGCCACGCCGAAGCCGAAGGTCAATGTAAACAGGACGAAGACGAGGCGCCAGATCCACGCTTCCATGCCGGAAGCGCGGCCCAGGCCGCCGCACACGCCGCCGAGCCAGCGGTCGTCGCGCGAACGGCGCAGGCGGTTGAATTCCTGCACCAGGTCGTTCGACGGACCATGGCCGGCAGCGGCGCCGGACGTGCTATCCGGCTTGTCCAGGTTGATATTGCTCAGGAGCTTGGCTTTCGCTTGCGCGAATTCCGCGTCGCTCAGGGCGCCCGCCAGGTGCAACTCGTGCAGACGCTTGATTTCTTCAGAGATGTTCATAGGAATCCTCTTTCATTGAGATCAGCCAGCTGCGTCTTCTGGCAAGGGGTATCAGCTACATTGCCCCGGCGGCTGCGCCGGGGGACTACAGTGCTTACAGGTCCAGCAGCAGGCGTGCAGGATCTTCCAGCGCTTCTTTCATCGCCACCAGGCCCAGGACGGCTTCGCGGCCGTCGATGATGCGGTGGTCGTAGGACATGGCCAGGTAGTTCATCGGACGCACCACGATCTGGCCGTTTTCGACGACGGCGCGGTCCTTGGTCGCATGCACGCCCAGGATGGCCGATTGCGGCGGGTTGATGATCGGGGTCGACAGCATGGAGCCGAAGGTGCCGCCGTTCGAGATCGAGAACGTGCCGCCCGTCAGGTCGTCCAGGGTCAGCTTGCCTTCCTTGGCTTTCGCGCCGAATTCACCGATTTTTTTCTCGATGTCGGCGATCGACAGCTGGTCCGCGTTGCGGATGATAGGCACGACCAGGCCGCGCGGCGAACCGACAGCGATACCGATGTCGAAGTAGCCGTGGTAGACGATATCGTTGCCGTCAACGGAGGCATTGATGATCGGGTACTTTTTCAGGGCGGCGACGGCGGCCTTGACGAAGAAGGACATGAAGCCCAACTTGACGCCGTGCTCTTTCTCGAACTTGTCCTTGTACTTGTTGCGCAGGTCGATGACCGGCTGCATGTTCACTTCGTTGAACGTGGTCAGGATGGCGTTCGTCGATTGCGATTGCAGCAGGCGCTCGGCGATACGTGCGCGCAGGCGGCTCATTGGCACGCGCTCTTCCGGACGGTCGCCCAGGTTGGCGGCCGACGGGGTGGCCACTTGCTGCAGGGCCGGCTTGGCAGCGGCTGGCGCCAGCGGCGCGACAGCTGGCTTGGCGGAAGCGGCCAGGGCGTCGCCCTTGGTCACGCGGCCGTCTTTGCCCGAACCGGCGACGTCGCCGGCGGACAGGCCTTTTTCGGACAGGATCTTGGCGGCGGCAGGCATGGCGACATCGCCTTTGGTCGCAGCGGCTGGTGCCGAAGCGCTGGCGGTATCCTGGGCGGCGGCAGCCAGGGCTGGCGCAGGCACAGCGGAGACTTCCATCGGGCTGACCTTGGCCGAGCCGTCGGTGTCGATGATGGCGATGACTTCGCCGGCAACGACGGTGGCGCCGTTATCCTTGATGATCTGCACGATCACGCCGGCGGCAGGCGCAGGCAGTTCCAGCACGACTTTGTCGGTTTCGATGTCGATCATGTTTTCGTCGCGCGCAACTGCTTCGCCGACTTTCTTGTGCCATGCCAGCAGGGTCGCTTCCGCAACCGATTCCGACAACTGGGGAACTTTGACTTCGATTTGTGCCATGTAAAACTCCGTTTATTTTGTTATTGCGGCGCCGCCCCTGCGTAGCAAGGACGGCGCTCCGTCATGATATCTGCGAGCAGGCGCCATGCATACACATGGCGCCCCTTATCGAGCCAATTACTTGGTCAGGATAAAACCCTTCAGCTTCGAGAATGCCGTTTCCAGCAGGTCTTTTTGCTGGGCGTAGTGCTTGTCATAGTAACCGACAGCAGGCGACGCCGAAGCGGGACGGCCGGCGTAGGCCAGACGCTGACCCGACTCCAGGCCTTCGAAGATGTTGTGCTGGATCTGGAACCAGGCGCCCTGATTTTGCGGCTCGTCCTGCGCCCAGACGACTTCGACCAGGTTCGGGAACTTCTTCAGTTCGGCAGCGAACGACTTGTGCGGGAACGGATACAGCTGTTCCAGGCGCACGATGGCCGTATCGGTCTGGCCGCGGGTCTTGCGTGCGTTGACCAGGTCGTAGTAGACCTTGCCCGAGCAGGCGACCACGCGCTTGACTTTCTTGGCGTCGATTTTGTCGTCGACTTCGCCGATCACGGTCTGGAAACCGCCCTTGGCCAGGTCGGTCAGCGGCGAACCGGCATCCTTGTTGCGCAGCAGCGACTTCGGCGTCAGGATGACCAGCGGCTTGCGGAACTGGCGCACCATCTGGCGGCGCAGCAAATGGAAGATCTGCGAAGCCGTCGTCGGCTGCACCACTTGCATATTGTTGTCTGCGCACAGCTGCAGGAAACGCTCGGGACGCGCGGACGAGTGCTCAGGACCCTGGCCTTCGTAACCGTGCGGCAGCATCATGACCAGGCCCGAAGCGCGGCCCCACTTCACTTCGCCGGAGCTGATGAACTGGTCGATGACCACTTGCGCGCCGTTGGCGAAGTCGCCGAATTGGGCTTCCCAGATCGTCAGGGTGTTCGGTTCAGCGGTCGAGTAGCCGTATTCGAAGGCCAGTACGGCTTCTTCCGACAGCACCGAGTCGATGACGGTGAACGGCGCCTGGTTGTCCGATACGTTTTGCAGCGGAATGTAGGTGCCTGCATCCCAACGCTCGCGGTTCTGGTCATGCAGCACGGCGTGGCGGTGCACGAAGGTGCCGCGGCCGGCATCCTGGCCCGTCAGGCGGATGGCGTAGCCGGACGATACCAGCGATGCGTAGGCCAGGTGTTCGCCCATGCCCCAGTCCAGGTTCATTTCGCCGCGGCCCATGGTGGCGCGGTCGCCCAGGACTTTTTCCACCAGCGAGTGGACCTTGAAGTCTTCCGGCACGGTGGTGATGCGCGCGGCCAGGCGTTTCAGTTCCGTCATCGGCACGGCGGTGTCGGCCGAGTCGGTCCATTTTTTGTTCAGGAACGGCAGCCAGTCGACGGCGTACTTGTTCTTGAAGTTCGAGATGACCGGATCGACGGTGTGCTTGCCGGCGTCCATGGCGTCGCGGAAGGCGGCCACCATCTTGTCGCCGCCATCGGCAGGGATCACGCCTTGCGCCACCAGCTTGTCCGCGTACAGCTTGCGGGTGCCTGGATGCTGGCCGATGCGCTTGTACATCAGCGGCTGCGTCAGCGCTGGCGTATCTTGCTCGTTGTGGCCAAGCTTGCGGTAGCAGATGATGTCGAGGACGATGTCCTTCTTGAATTCCATGCGGTAGTCGAGCGCGATCTGCGTCGCCAGTACCACGGCTTCAGGATCATCGGCGTTGATGTGCAGGACCGGTGCCTCGATCATCTTGACGACGTCCGAGCAGTACAGGGTCGAGCGCGAGTCGCGCGGATCCGAGGTGGTGAAACCGATCTGGTTGTTGATCACGATATGCACCGTGCCGCCCGTGCCGTAGCCGCGGGTTTGCGCCAGATTCAGCGTTTCCATGACCACGCCCTGGCCGGCGAAAGCGGCATCGCCGTGCACCAGGATAGGCAGCACTTGCGCGCCGTGCACGTCGCCGCGGCGGTCCATGCGGGCCTTGACGGAACCTTCGACCACGGGGTTGACGATTTCCAGGTGCGACGGGTTGAACGCCAGCGACAGGTGGACCGGGCCGCCCGCGGTCGAGATGTCCGACGAGAAGCCTTGATGGTACTTCACGTCGCCTGCAGGCAGGTCGTCGCCATGCTTGCCTTCGAATTCTTCGAACAGTTCCTGTGGCGCCTTGCCCAGGGTGTTCACCAGCACGTTCAGGCGGCCGCGGTGGGCCATGCCGATCACGATTTCCTGCACGCCTTTTTCGCCGGCGCGCTGGATGGTTTCATCCATCGAAGCGATGAAGGTTTCGCCGCCTTCCAGGGAGAAGCGCTTCTGGCCCACGTAGCGGGTGTGCAGATAGCGTTCCAGGCCTTCCGCCGCGGTCAGGCGGTCGAGGATATGGATTTTTTTCTCTGGGGTGAAATTCGGGGTGGAGCGGATCGATTCCAGTTTCTCTTGCAGCCAGCGCTTTTCGGCCGGATCGGAGATGTACATGAATTCGGCGCCGATCGAACGCGTGTAGGTGTCGCGCAGATAGTTGAGCAGATCGCGCAGGGTGGCGGTCTCGGGGCCAAAATAGGTATTGCTGATGTTGAATACGGTGTCCATGTCCGCATCGGTGAAACCGTAGAAGCTCGGCTCGAGTTCCGGGATCATCGGACGTTCCTGGCGCTGCAGCGGATCCAGATTGGCCCAGTGCGTGCCCAGGTAGCGGTAGGCGGCGATCAGCTGCGTGGCGGCGACGCGCTTGCGACCCATTTCAGCATCGAAGGAAGCGGTCACTGTGCGGATCGGACCTGCTTTTGCGCGCTCGGCGAACGAGGCGACGACGGAGGCATGCGCCACGTCAGGCTTGTTGGTGCCATCGACGGCAGGCACGTGCTGCATTGCGTCGAAGTAGGAACGCCAGTTATCGGGTACCGAGCCTGGATTGTTCAGATACGCCTCGTACAGGTCTTCCACGTACGGAGCATTCCCACCGAACAGGTAGGAGTTGGTCGTTAATTGCTGCATATATTGCTCACCTTTCTTCGCGCTTCGCGAGGAATTAGCGGGTTAATCTAACCTTCCGCGACACGGCCTGACCGGTTAGCGGATTGCACATCAAGTTGTGGGGAAGGGCTTTTTTATTGCACCAGCATTCTGCATACCGTCATTTAGAATAGCACGCGGTATTGTAACGCAACAACTGCCAGTTGAATTTTATTTGGCAAGCAAATGTAAGCTGTGTTGCTGATTTTCCCGGGCTTGCAAGCCTGTCACTGTTGTGCTTACGGCACATCGGCGGCCCTGCCGGCGTGCCGCTTGCGGCCAACTGGTCTGCCCGGCAACGGCCCCGCCGCGATGGCCGCCAGCCAGTCGGGATCGCTGGCAAACCACTGCACCAGAAAGTCGAGCATGGTGCGCAGCAGCGGCGACATGTGCTGGCGCGAAGTGTAGACACCATAGATGCCCATGTCCTGCGGCTGGTAGGCGGGCAGCAGCTCCACCAGCTGCCCGCTGGCGATCAGCGGCGCGGCCGAATAGCGCGGCTGCATGGCGATGCCCGCCCCCGCCACCGTGGCCACCAGCAGGACCAGCGATTCATTCGCCGACAGGCGGCCGCTGACGGGGACAGTGAGCGCTTCCCCGTCGTGCGTGAATTGCCACAGGCTCTTGCCGAAGTAGGTATAGGTCAGGCAATTGTGCAGGGCCAGGTCTTGCGCCCGGCGCGGCGTCCCGTGCGCCGCCAGGTACGATGGTGCGGCGCACACCACCGAGGCGCAGCTGGCCAGCTGGCGCGCGATCAGGTTCGGTTCGAGCGCGTTCGTGATGCGGATCGCCAGGTCGATGCGCTGCTCCACTAGGTTGACGGCGCGGTTCTCCATCTGCAGGTCGACGGCGGCGCGCGGGTAGCGCCGCAGGTAAGCGGTTACTGCGCCGGCGAGCGCCGTCTGCGCCAGCGATTGCGAGCAGGTGATGCGCAGCAGGCCGTGCGGCGTGTCGAGGCCCTCGGGCGTAGCGACGGCCATGGCGCCGGCCACTTCCAGCATCTGCCGGCAGCGCGCCAGCGTGGCCTCGCCCGCATCGGTCAGGCTCAGGCGGCGCGTGGTGCGATGCAACAGGCGCGCCCCCGCCCACTCTTCCATCTCGGCCAGGTAGCGCGTCACCATGGCGCGCGACATGTCGAGCGTCTCGCTGGCGGCCACCATGCTGCCCCGCTCGGCGATGGCGACGAATACTTGTGCGGCGGTGATACGGTCCATGCGCTACTCCTTGATTCATCCGATCCATGCAACTAAGTATTGCAATCTACCCTATTTGTCGCGGCTGGTCGAAAGGATAATATGCGACATGAGCACCTGATGCAGAAAGAATAATATGTTCACACGCGCCGCCCTTCCCTCCCGTACGCTGGAAACCTTCCAGCTGGATGTACTGGGCCGCGCACCGTCCACTTCGCTGCTGCTGAGCGGCGTGGCCGACGCCATCCTCGTCAATGCCCAGTTCCTGCGCGACGATGCGGCGCAGTTAGCGCACACCATCGCCGCCAGCGGCAAGCGCCTGATCACCATCTATATCAGCGCGGCCGAACCGCAAGCGTATTTCGGCCTGGGCGTGCTACGGCAAGCCTTTCCGCAAGCCCGCATCCTGGCCAGCGGCGCCACGGTCGAAGCGATCCGCCGCCAGGCCGGCGCCAGGGTCGCCCACTGGGGCGGCATCCTCAAGCACAACGCGCCGCGCTGCATCGTCATGCCCCAGCCCTATGAAGGCAGCAGCCTGCAGCTGGAGGGGCGCCAGGTCGCGCTGCGCCAGCTGGAAGCGGCGCTGAACTGAAGCCGCTCCGGCCGCTCCTACAGCGCGGCCAGGAAGCGCTCATACTCTTGCGCGCTGCGCGCCAGCCGCTCGGCATAGCCTGTTTCCTTCGGCCCGTCTTCCGCGCCATAGAAGGCAAAGAAGCGGCGGTTGTCGGCGCCGATATACGCGAGGGTGACATCGAACGGCGCCAGCAGCTGCGCCAGGGTAACCTTCCACTTGCCTTGCGGCGTAAAGTCTTCCTCGCGGATGCCGGACGTGACGCCCAGCGCCACTTTTCTCCCCCGGAAGGCGTCGCCGCCCGTGCCGTAGGCCCAGCCATACGCCAGCACCTCGTCGAGCCACCGTTTCAGCAAGGGCGGGCAGTTGAACCAGTAGACGGGAAACTGCAAGACCACATTGGCATGCGCTGCCACCAGCGCCTGCTCGCGCGCCACGTCAATATGGCCATCGGGATAGGTCTGGTGCACGTCGTGGATGGTGTAGCGGTCCGGATACCGCGCCAGCTCCTGCAGCCAGCGCTTGTTGGCCACCGACGTGGCGATGGAGGGATGGAAGACGATCACAAGGGTTTTCATCATGCTGCTTTCCTGAAAATGAGATGGACGCACCGGCGCCGCCTTCTCAGGAAAGCAGGCAAGCCGATGCCCTGCCCCGTGGCGCGCCGCACGTGGCCGCGCGCCTTCAAAGGCAGAGCCAGCATAGCCACTGTGAGTACTTTTCACAAGTACGCACATTTACTGCCCATACAGGAAGAAAAGTAAGCTACAAGGCCGCAAAAAGTCGCTTGCGCGTGCGCATCCGTATCAGACTGGCTGATGCCGCTCGCCCCACGCGCACAAGGTATGCAGCACGGGGATCAGCGAGGCACCCTTGTCCGAGAGGGAATACTCGACCTTGGGCGGCACTTGCGGGTATTCCTTGCGGACGATCAGCGCATCCGCTTCCAGCTCCTTCAGGACGACGCTGAGGGTCTTGAAGGCGATGCCGCCCAGATGGCGCTTGAGTTCGTTATGCCGCAGCACGGTATTTTCCGCCAGCGCGTACAGGATCAGCATCTTGTATTTGCCGCCGATTAGCGACAAGGTATAGCCAAATGCCGTATCACCGAGGGCCACGCCGCTCGGGGCGCAGGTTTCTTCATTCATCGCGTTGTGCTTCCTGTTGGTCAGAGTGCGAGCATAACAGCCCGGCGGCTCCTGCTTGCGTCGAACACGCGCATAAAAAAACGGGCCGAAGCCCGTTTTTTTGTTTGCTCGATACCGCTCTGGATTAACGCTTGTCCAGTGGCAGTACTTCGCGCGTGGTCGAACCGACGAACAGCTGGCGCGGACGGCCGATTTTCTGTTCCGGATCGGCGATCATTTCGTTCCACTGGGCGATCCAGCCGATGGTGCGGGCCATGGCGAAGATACCGGTGAACAGCGACACAGGGATGCCCAGCGCCGATTGCACGATGCCCGAGTAGAAGTCGACGTTCGGGTACAGTTTGCGCGACACGAAGTATTCGTCGTTCAGCGCGATCTTTTCCAGTTCCATCGCCAGCTTGAACAGCGGATCGTCTTGCAGACCCAGTTCTTGCAGCACTTCGTAGCAGGTTTCACGCATCAGCTTGGCGCGTGGATCGAAGTTCTTGTACACGCGGTGGCCAAAGCCCATCAGCTTGACGCCCGAGTTCTTGTCCTTGACTTGCGCGATGAAGGCAGGGATGTTCTCGACGGTGCCGATTTCTTTCAGCATGTTGAGTGCCGCTTCGTTGGCGCCGCCGTGGGCAGGGCCCCACAGGCAGGCGATACCGGCAGCGATACAGGCGAACGGGTTGGCGCCCGACGAACCGGCCAGACGGACGGTCGACGTCGATGCGTTTTGCTCGTGGTCCGCGTGCAGGATCAGGATGCGGTCCAGGGCGCGCACCAGCACGTCGTTGACCTTGTACTCTTCGCATGGGTTGGCGAACATCATGTGCATGAAGTTGGCGCTGTACGACAGGTCGTTGCGCGGGTACACGAACGGCTGGCCGACCGAGTACTTGTAGGTCATGGCAACCAGGGTCGGCATCTTGGCGATCAGGCGGATGGCCGACACTTCGCGGTGACGCGGGTCGTTGATGTCGAGCGAATCATGGTAGAACGATGCCAGCGCACCGACGGTGCCCACCAGGACCGACATCGGATGCGCGTCGCGGCGGAAGCCACGGAAGAAGAATTGCATCTGTTCGTGCACCATCGTGTGCTTGGTGACGGTGTCGACGAACTTGGCCTTCTGCGCCGCGTTCGGCAGTTCGCCGTTCAGCAGCAGGTAGCACGATTCCATGAAGTCGGCGTTGACGGCCAACTGTTCGATCGGGTAACCACGGTACAGCAGCTCGCCCTTGTCGCCGTCGATGTAGGTGATCGACGAATTGCAGGCGGCCGTCGACATAAAGCCTGGGTCGTAGGTGAACTTGCCGCTACCGGCGTACAGCTTGCGGATGTCGATGACGTCCGGGCCAACCGTGCCTTTGTAGATAGGAAATTCAAGCGATGGGCTGCCATCGGAGAACGACAGGGTAGCTTTTGTGTCAGAGATATTCATGGGCTCTTCCTTCTCGGGAGTGAGTCGAAATTAAAATCAAAAATTCTGGCTGCAATTCGCACCGCATTCGGCAGTGCTACAGCGCGCCACTCGCACCGTTTGCAATATATCGCCCAGGCGTCTAGGCAATGCGCAGTCGTTGCAGCAGTGCGCGCACATGCGGCAGATCGACTTCGCCTTCCGGCTCTTTACGGGCCAGTACCAGATCCATTAACGCATTGTCCGACAAATCCAGCAAACGCGTCAGCGCGTCAACTTCTTCATCGGTCAATTCGGTTTCATACGCATCGAGAAAACGGGTCAGGATAATGTCGTTTTCCAGCAGGCCACGGCGTGAACGCCAGCGCAGGCGGGCGCGGTTGGCCGGGTCGGCCTGATGCGAGGACAAAATTGATTCTGTCATTTGGTTTACCACTTTACGTGTGCCTTGCGGCACGGTGCTGCTTTGCAGGCGCCGCCTGCAAGCAAGAGAGGATACCCTCTTCCGGCAAACGGCGCCCGGCGGACGCGATCAGGAGGATCAGATCGCGCGGCGGACCATCAATTCCTTGATCTTGCCGATCGCCTTGTTCGGGTTCAACCCTTTCGGGCAGACGTCGACGCAGTTCATGATCGAATGGCAGCGGAACAGGCGATACGGGTCTTCCAGGTTGTCCAGACGCGCGCCGGTGGCTTCGTCGCGCGAATCGGCGATGAAGCGGTAGGCTTGCAGCAGGCCGGCCGGGCCGACGAACTTGTCCGGATTCCACCAGAACGACGGGCACGACGTGGAGCAGCATGCGCACAGGATGCACTCGTACAGGCCATCGAGTTCTTCGCGCTGTTCCGGCGACTGCAGGCGCTCTTTTTCAGGCGGGATCGAATCGTTGATCAGGAAAGGCTTGATCGAATCGTACTGCTTGAAAAATTGCGTCATGTCGACGATCAGGTCGCGGATGACCGGCAAACCTGGCAACGGGCGCAGCACGATAGGCTCCGACAGTTCGTTCAGGTTGGTGGTGCATGCCAGGCCGTTCTTGCCGTTGATGTTCATCGCGTCCGAACCGCACACGCCTTCGCGGCACGAGCGGCGCAGGGCCAGCGAGTCATCGACATCCGCCTTGATGCGCTGCAGCGCGTCGAGCAGCATCTTGTCGGTGTCTTTCAGTTCGACCGTCAGGTCTTGCATGTACGGCTTGGCATCCTGGTCAGGATCGTAGCGGTAGATTTTGAATTTAAGAGTGCGTGCCATGGTATAGCCTTAGAAAGTACGTGGTTTCGGTTTGAAGGTATCAACCGTCAGCGGCTTGGTCACGACCGGCTTGTATTCCAGTCGGTTGCCTTCCGAATACCACAGAGTGTGCTTCATCCAGTTCTCGTCGTCGCGTTGCGGATGGTCGTCCTGGGCGTGGGCGCCGCGCGATTCCTTGCGGGCCGCTGCCGAAACGATGGTCGCTTTCGCCGTTTCGATCAGGTTGTCCAGCTCCAGCGCTTCCACGCGGGCCGTGTTGAAGACCATCGATTTATCCTTGAAGGAGACGTGCTTGCGGCGCTCGTCGAGCTTCATGATTTCTTCGACGCCCTTGTTCAGCATCTCGTCGGTACGGAACACGCCGCAGTACTTCTGCATCGTTGCGCGGATGTCGTTCGCCACGCCCTGCACGGTTTCCGTGCCGGTCGAGTTTTCCAGTCGCTGCAAGCGGCCCATGGCAAAGTCGGCCGCGTCGGCTGGCAAAGGCTTGTTTTCCTTGCCTTTCAGGCCGCTGTTGACGATATGGTTGCCGGCCGCGCGGCCGAAGACCACCAGGTCGAGCAGCGAGTTCGTGCCCAGGCGGTTGGCGCCGTGCACCGAAACGCAGGCGCATTCGCCGATCGCGTACAGGCCGTTGACGACCTTCGCCGAACCTTCAGGACCGGTCGGGGTGACGACCTGGCCGTGGATGTTCGTCGGGATGCCGCCCATCTGGTAGTGAATCGTCGGCACGACAGGAATCGGTTCCTTGGTGGCGTCGACGTTGGCGAACTTGTGGCCGATTTCCAGGATCGACGGCAGGCGCTTGGCGATGGTGTCGGCGCCGATATGGCGCAGGTCCAGCATCACGTGGTCCTTGTTCGGACCGCAGCCGCGGCCTTCCTTGATTTCCTGGTCCATCGAACGCGAAACGAAGTCGCGCGGCGCCAGATCCTTCAGCGTCGGCGCATAGCGCTCCATGAAGCGCTCGCCTTCGCTATTGATCAGGATGCCGCCTTCGCCGCGCACGCCTTCGGTGATCAATACGCCCGCGCCGGCCACGCCGGTCGGGTGGAACTGCCAGAATTCCATGTCTTGCAGCGGCAGGCCGGCGCGTGCCGCCATGCCCATGCCGTCGCCGGTGTTGATGAAGGCGTTGGTCGACGCGGCGAAGATGCGGCCTGCGCCGCCCGTTGCCATGACCGTCGTTTTTGCTTCCAGGATCATGCATTCGCCGGTTTCCATTTCCAGCGCGACGACACCGATCACGTCGCCTTCGGCGTCACGGATCAGGTCGAGCGCCATCCATTCGACGAAGAAGTGCGTACGCGCGCGCACATTGCGCTGGTACAGCGTGTGCAACAGGGCGTGGCCGGTACGGTCGGCTGCCGCGCAGGCGCGCTGCACCGGCTTTTCGCCGAAGTGGGCCGTGTGGCCGCCGAACGGACGCTGATAGATGGTGCCGTCAGGGTTGCGGTCGAATGGCATGCCGAAATGTTCCAGTTCGTACACGACCTTCGGTGCTTCGCGGCACATGAATTCGATGGCATCCTGGTCGCCCAGATAGTCGCCGCCCTTGACGGTGTCGAACATGTGCCAGAACCAGTTGTCTTCGGCCATGTTGCCGAGCGACGCGCCGATACCGCCCTGCGCCGCCACGGTGTGCGAGCGGGTCGGGAAGACTTTCGACAGAACTGCGACGTTCAGGCCGGCTTCAGCCAGCTGCAACGACGCGCGCATGCCGGAACCGCCGGCGCCAACGATGACCGCATCAAAGCGGCGGGTAGGGATTGCAGATTTATATGCTGCCACGATTACACACTCCAGAGTATCTGTACCGTCCAGCCGGCACAAGCGATCAACCACAGCATGGTGGCAATTTGCAGGGTCAGACGGAGGCCAGCGCTTTTCACGTAGTCCATCCAGATGTCGCGTACGCCGACCCATGCGTGGTAGAACAGGGCGACGAAGGTCACCAGGCTGATCAATTTAAACCACTGCTGTGCGAACAGACCAGCCCAGCCTTCATAGCTGAAGTTGCTGCCGGTCAGGAAAGAAATCAACAGGATGGCCACATAAGCCACCATGACGATGGCGGTGACGCGTTGCGCCAGCCAGTCGCGCAAGCCGTAATGGGCACCGACGACGAGGCGTTTCGGTCCGATATTATTGTCTGCCATGTTTAAAATACTCCAAACAGTTTCAAAGCGACCAAAGCCGTCAACACCAGGCTCACGACCAGCACGGACGATGCGGTCTTGCGGGCCGAATCTTTTTCGATGGCAACGTGCACATCCATGAACAGGTGACGGATACCGGCGCAGAAGTGGTGCAGGAAGGCCCAGACCAGACCCAGGGTGATCAGCTTGACGAACCAGTGCGAGGCGATGCCCTGGAAGTAGGCGTAGGACATTTCGGAACGCAGGCTCAGTTCCAGCATGTACAAGATGCATGGCAGCAAGGCGAAAATGATGAAACCGCTGATGCGATGCAGGATCGAGACGATGGCGCCGACAGCCATGCGGTAGTTCGACAATTCGGTAACATGAATGTTACGGAATTGCGGCCGTTCTTTTTTTGGTACTTCTCTTACGGCTTCAGACATAACAAAAACCTCCCCTTTGAATTTCAACTAAATATTGAAGCCGCGATTTTCGCCGATTTTCGCAACCCATACCAATATCTATTGTTACATATAACCAAAATGGTTTTTTACTACAAAATACCGCGCTACTTTCCGTAGTTCACGTAATTTAATTACAGAATCGCCGGCAAAACACGGCCCGCCGGGGCGGGCCATGCTGTCGCTGCGCTTTCCGTTGTCTCCGTAGCCCGCCTTGCGACAGGCATCTTGCAAGCGATGCACTTCAGCCTTGCCGCTTGTGCGGACACCCGCGGGCGCCCCGCCGCTTCAGCTGAGTTCATTCTGATAATGATGGCGACTGGTCAGGTACAAGCCCCGGCGCAGTTCGACGGGCTTGTCGCCGTAGGTAAACGACACGCGCTCGGAACTGAGCAAGGGCGTGCCGAGGTCGATATTCAACAGTTGCGCGGCGCCCGCGTCGGCGCACACGGCGCGGATCTGTTCGGACGCGCGTATCATGCGCGTGCCGAATTCCGTTTCGAACAGGCCGTACATGGGGCCCTTGTATTCCACCAGCCGCTCGGCCGTCAGACCCTTGAAGATCAGGCCGGGCAGCCACAGCTCCTCGACGATGGTCGGCACGCCGTCGAAATACTGGACGCGCTTGATGAAGATGACGGCGTCGCCCGATTTCAGGTCCATCAGGCGCGCCACGTCGGCCGGCGCGCGCACGCGCTTGACTTCGATGAATTTGCTTTCGGGATAATGCGGCACGCCTTCATCCGGCACCAGGCGCAGGAAGCGGAAATGCGCGCGCGCCTCATGGTGGGTGGAAACGAACGTGCCCTTGCCCTGGCGGCGCATGACGAGATTCTCGGCGGCCAGTTCATCAATGGCCTTGCGCACCGTGCCCTGGCTGACCTTGAAGCGACCGGCCAGCTCGACCTCGCTGGGAATCAGTTCGCCCGGTTTCCATTCGCCCGATTGCAGACTTTGCGTGATGAGCGCCTTGATCTGCTGGTACAGGGGACTGAAGGTGGGCGAAGCAGTGACTGCAGGCACGGCCGACGCGGTGGTATTGCTGGCGGCCGTCACGGTGACTGGCGTACTGGCCGCCGCGGCGACGGGCGTGGCCGGGGTGCCCGCGGTCGGACTGACCGCCCCGCTTGCAGCAGTGGCATTGTTGGTCAGATTGGACGAGGCGGAATTCATAGTCCGACATTTCAACACAAATCACTGCCCGCGTCCAGTAAAACAGACGCGGTTATCTGTCTTATATAAGACATAAGATATGATTGACAGATAGGGATCGGAGGCCTAAACTGCCCTCGATAAAACATGTGAGCCCGCGTTTTATGTTGTCGGCCAGCCACTCTGGCTTCGTGCAGCACGAGCGTGACGGCAGCGTACACCAGCAATTCGGTGGCGCGGGCCGGTTTTGGTATCATTATAGTTTTTCCGGATAAGCGTAAGCCCAGCTTCAAGCCCGTTTTCTTTCCCATTTTTGGAGATTCATCATGGCTAAAACCCCAATGCGTGTTGCAGTGACCGGCGCCGCCGGCCAGATCGGCTACGCCCTGTTGTTCCGCATCGCCAATGGCGACATGCTCGGCAAAGACCAGCCTGTCATCTTGCAACTGCTTGAAATCCCGGACGAAAAAGCCCAGAAGGCGCTCAAGGGCGTGATGATGGAAATCGACGACTGCGCCTTCCCGCTGCTGACGGAAATGACCGCCCACTCCGATCCGCTGACCGCATTCAAGGATGTCGACGTGGCCGTCCTGGTTGGCGCGCGTCCACGCGGCCCAGGCATGGAACGCAAGGACCTGCTGGAAGCGAACGCCCAGATCTTCACGGTACAAGGCAAGGCGCTCGACGCCGTCGCCTCGCGCAATGTCAAAGTGCTGGTGGTCGGCAACCCTGCCAACACCAACGCCTACATCGCCATGAAATCGGCGCCGTCGCTGCCGGCGAAAAACTTCACCGCCATGCTGCGCCTGGACCACAACCGCGCGCTGTCGCAAGTCGCTGCCAAGACCGGCACCGCCGTGAAAGACATCGAGAAGCTGACCGTCTGGGGCAACCACTCGCCAACGATGTACGCCGACTACCGCTTCGCCACCGTGAACGGCAAGGCTGTCAAGGATCTGATCAACGACCAGGAATGGAACGCCAACGTGTTCCTGCCAACCGTCGGCAAGCGCGGCGCGGCCATCATCGAAGCGCGCGGCCTGTCGTCGGCAGCGTCGGCAGCGAACGCCGCCATCGACCACATCCATGACTGGATGCTGGGCACGGCCGGCAAGTGGACCACCATGGGCGTGCCTTCGGATGGCTCGTATGGCATTCCAGAAGGCACCGTATTCGGCTTCCCGGTCACCACCGACAACGGCGAGTACACCATCGTTCAAGGTCTGGAAATCGATGCATTCTCGCAAGAGCGCATCAACCTGACCCTGAAAGAACTGACCGAAGAGCGCGAAGGCGTGAAACACCTGCTGGCCTAAGTCCAGTTCTGGCGGCGCGGCGCAAACGTGCCGCCCGCCACGAAGGCCGCTCCGCGAGATTCGCGGCGCGGCTGTTTTATCAAGTAGTCTTTACCTGCAGAAATGCCTTAAGCATGCACCCTTCCGAGGTTTTATTCCAAGGCAAACGCCAGCCGCTGTTGCTCGCCGCTTGCGACCACTACGCCGGCTCTGAAAAGCTGATGCGTAAATCGATTGCTTTGCAACAAGAGCTTGGTCCCCTGTTCGACATCACGTTCGACTGCGAAGACGGCGCCAGCGCCGGCAATGAAGAATCCCACGCCCTGATGATCGCCGGCCTGCTGGCCAGCGACGACAACCAGTTCAACCGCATCGGCGTGCGCGTGCACGACGTCGACAGCGCGTTTTTCGCGCGCGACGTGGAAATCATCTGCGCGGCCGCGTCCCGCCTGGCCTATATCGCCGTGCCCAAGGTGGCCGGCGTGCAGGACGCCATGCTGGCCATCGACCTGATCAACTTGCACGCGC
The DNA here is from genome assembly GCF_002127655.1 of Janthinobacterium sp. GW456P. Classification (GTDB taxonomy): domain Bacteria; phylum Pseudomonadota; class Gammaproteobacteria; order Burkholderiales; family Burkholderiaceae_D; genus Janthinobacterium. The sequence goes on along the minus strand of NZ_NEHB01000001.1, from coordinate 374,626 downwards.
GCCGCGCCGGCCGCGACAACCTGCCCGTGCATATCCTGATCGAGACGCACGGCGCGCTGCGCGACGCCTATGCGATCGCCGCCCTGCCCCAGGTCGAATGCCTGTCCTTCGGCATCATGGATTTCGTCTCGGCCCACTACGGCGCCATTCCCGCCGCCGCCATGCGCACGCCGGGCCAATTCACGCACCCGCTGGTGGTGCGCGCCAAGCTCGAAGTGGCGGCCGCCTGCCACGCGCACGGCAAGGTGGCGTCGCACAACGTGACGACCGACGTGCGCGATTCGGCCGTGGTGGCCAACGACGCCCAGCGCGCAACGGCCGAGTTCGGCTACACGCGCATGTGGAGCATCCACCCGGACCAGATCAAGCCCATCATCAAGGCCTTCACGCCGCGCCTGTCCGAAGTCAACGAGGCCAGCAACATCCTCAATGAAGCGCTGCGCGCCAACTGGGGGCCGATTGCGCAAAATGGCCGCTTGCACGACCGCGCCAGCTACCGATATTATTGGACCGTTTTGCAACGCGCCAAACTGGCGGGCCTCGGCCTGCCCGAGGCGGCCGCCGCATTACTCAACACCCCCTCTTCCAGCACCACTGAAAACTGACAGGAATGACACGATGTCCCTCTCCAAATTAGCAATTGCCTGCAGCGTCGCGCTGGGCGCCATGACCCTCACGCTGGCGCCAGCCAGCTTCGCCGCCACGGCAGAGGCAAATCCCAAGGCCGTCAAGGCCAAGCCAAAGGCCAAGGCCGCCAAGGCAAAAGCTGCAGCCAAGGAAGCGCATCCGCTCGCCATGTCGGTCGCCGACAAGGAAGAAGCCGATGAGCCGAACACGGCAGGCTCGGCCTCCACCGATTTCAATTGTGAACTTGGTAATAAAATTACCATCTACACCAATGCTACTGACGACAAACACATCGCCCTGCGCTGGAAGAAGCGCCTGCACCGCCTGAGCCGCGTAGGCACCACCACCGGCGCCAACCGCTTCGAGAACCGTCTGTATGGTCTCGTCTGGATCGGCATCCCGGCCAAAGGCATGCTGCTCGACTCCAAGCAGGGCCGCCAGCTGGCCAATGAATGCAAGGATGCGGAGCAAGCCAAGCCGGCGGCCGTGGTGGAAGCCGCGCCATCGCTGGGCGTGCTGCCGGCGACCGGCGGCTGATGTGCGTAGCAAGGGCCTCTTCGGGGGCTCAGTCATGTTTTGTAATTTGAATAATCAATAATAGACGATACCCAACAAGGAGAGGTCATGTCCCGCAACACTCTGAACACGCTCAAGGACTTTAATATTTCGGATAGCAAGAAGGGCAAGCTGTATTCCCTGCCTGCGCTGGAAAAAAGCCTGGGCATCAATGTCTCCCGCCTGCCAGTGTCGATTCGCATCGTGCTCGAATCGGTATTGCGCAACTGCGACGGCAAAAAAGTCACCGAAGAACACGTCAAGCAATTGGCGAGCTGGGGCCCGACCGCCGAGCGCACCGACGAGATCCCGTTCGTAGTGGCGCGCGTCGTGCTGCAAGACTTCACCGGCGTGCCATTGCTGGCCGACCTGGCCGCGATGCGCAACGTGGCCGCCAAGATGGGCATCAACGCCAAGAAGATCGAACCGCTGGTACCGGTCGACCTGGTGGTCGACCACTCGGTGACCATCGACCACTACCGCGAAAAGAAAGCGCTGGACCTGAACATGAAACTGGAATTCTCGCGTAACAACGAGCGTTACCAGTTCATGAAATGGGGCATGCAGGCCTTCGACACCTTCGGCGTCGTGCCACCGGGCTTCGGCATCGTCCACCAGGTCAATCTGGAATACCTGGCGCGCGGCGTGCACCACGCAGGCAAGAAAGCCGGCGACGTGTACTACCCTGACACCCTGGTCGGCACCGACTCGCACACCACCATGATCAACGGCATCGGCGTGGTCGGCTGGGGCGTGGGCGGCATCGAGGCGGAAGCCGGCATGCTGGGCCAGCCAGTCTACTTCCTGACGCCGGACGTCATCGGCGTGAACCTGTCGGGCGCGCTGCGCGAAGGCTGCACCGCCACCGACCTGGTACTGACCATCACCGAATTGCTGCGCAAAGAGAAAGTCGTCGGCAAGTTCGTCGAATTCTTCGGCGAAGGCACCGAGTCCTTGACCCTGACCGACCGCGCGACGATCGCCAACATGGCACCGGAATACGGCGCGACCATGGGCTTCTTCCCGGTCGACGAAGCAACCATCGACTACTTCAAGGGCACCGGCCGCAGCAAGGCTGAAATCGCCGCGTTCGAAGGCTACTTCAAGGCGCAAAACCTGTTCGGCGTGCCAAAAGCCGGCGACATCGACTACACCCGCGTGGTGGAACTGGACCTGGCATCGGTCGCTCCGTCGCTGGCCGGCCCGAAACGCCCGCAAGACCGTATCGAAATCGGCAACGTCAAGGCCAACTTCGCCGAGCTGTTCGCCAAGCCAACGACCGAAAACGGCTTCAACAAGAATCCGGCCGACCTGGCTGCCGTGTACGAAACGACGAACGGCGTGAAAGTGTCGAACGGCGACGTGCTGATCGCCGCGATCACTTCGTGCACCAACACCTCGAACCCGAGCGTGATGCTGGCCGCCGGCCTGCTGGCCAAGAAAGCCGTGGAAGCCGGCCTGAAGGTCGCGCCGCACATCAAGACCTCGCTGGCTCCCGGCTCGCGCGTCGTCACCGAGTACCTGACCGCTGCCGGCTTGCTGCCCTACCTGGAAAAACTGGGCTTCGGCGTGACCGCCTACGGCTGCACCACCTGCATCGGCAATGCGGGCGACCTGACGCCTGAGCTGAACGCAGCGATTGCCACGCACGACATCGTCGCGTCGGCCGTACTGTCGGGCAACCGCAACTTCGAAGCGCGCATTCACCCGAACATCCGCTCGAACTTCCTCGCTTCGCCACCGCTGGTCGTCGCTTACGCCATCGCCGGCAACATGACGCGCGACCTGATGACGGAACCTGTCGGCAAGGGCAAGGGCGGCAAGGACATCTACCTGGGCGACATCTGGCCAACCTCGGCTGAAGTATCGGCCATGATGAAGTTCGCCATGAATGCCAAGGTGTTCAAGGACAACTACGCGGACGTCAAGGGCGCGCCAGGCAAGCTGTGGGAAAAAGTCACCACCGTGTCCGGTCAAGTCTACAACTGGCCGAAATCGACCTACATCGCGGAACCACCGTTCTTCGACAACTTCTCGATGACGCCAGCGGCCGTGGCCACCGGCATCGAAGGCGCGCGCGCACTGGGCGTGTTCGGCGATTCCATCACCACCGACCACATCTCGCCAGCCGGCTCGATCCAGGAAAACGGTCCTGCAGGCAAGTGGCTGAAGGAAAACGGCGTCCTGAAAGCGGACTTCAACTCCTACGGCTCGCGTCGCGGCAACCATGAAATCATGATGCGCGGCACGTTCGCCAACGTGCGTATCAAAAACCGCATGATCCCTGCCAAGGCGGACGGTTCGGCGGTCGAAGGCGGCATCACGATCCACCAGCCTTCCGGCGAACAGATGTCGATCTACGACGCAGCGATGAAATATGTTGCTGAAGGCACGCCAACCATGGTCTTCGGCGGCGAAGAGTACGGTACGGGCTCGTCGCGCGACTGGGCAGCCAAGGGCACCCAGCTGCTGGGCGTGAAAGCCGTGATCACCCGTTCGTTCGAGCGCATCCACCGCTCGAACCTGGTCGGCATGGGCGTGCTGCCGCTGCAATTCATCGGCGACGACAGCGTGCAAACCCTGGGCATCACCGGCAATGAAACCTTCGACCTGAAAGGCCTCGAAGGCGAAATCAAGCCACAGCAACTGGCCACCCTGGTGATCCACCGCGCCGACGGCAGCAGCCAGGAAGTCAAAGTCCTGCTGCGCATCGATACGCCGATCGAAGTCGATTACTACAAGCATGGAGGTATCCTGCCATTCGTGCTGCGTCAACTGCTGGCCGAGTAATCAGCCTGGCCGTGAGGCAAGATAAAAGCGCCGGTTCCGACCGGCGCTTTTTTTTCGTCCCGGCCCCCGTTCGGACTTGAAATTTCGACTATTGGCATGATCTAGGGACAGCTTACGTATTGCGTGCGGCTGAATCCTCTACAATACGGTTATAAGGGTTTATCATTGTTTGACTGATCCATTTTTTTCACTTTCCGAGACTCTTATCCCGCTATGCGTCGTCCTTCCAAAGATTCATCCCATAAACTGACTGCCGACAGCCAGCGCCTGGTCACCTTTGCCCAGGCGATCGTACAGGCAGCGAGCCGTCTCGAAGAGCGGTCCTGGGAACACAGCCTGGATACGCAGCTCCAGAAATTACTCAAAACCGGCCACCAGGACACCATCGACAACACCCTGGGCAGCCTGTTCAAGGAAGACTTGAACGCCTACGACGTGCTGATGGACTGCGTTGAAGCCGTCAGCGAATCGACCGTCATCACGCACGAAGACGTGCGCTACGACGCCCTGCTGGTGGCCGTGCCCGTCCTCGCGTGGACGCGCTTTTCCATCGCTTCCGGCCCCATGGCCGGCGACGCGCACGGCGTCTTGTCCGCGCATTTCGCCGCCCACCTGCTGGCCGACGGCACGAAGATGGCCATGGCGCCGACCCTGTACTCGATCGACCAGTTGCCGCGCAGCCACGTTGAAACCTATGCCAAGACGCAGAAGCTGGCCCTGGCCGCCCTGAAAGGCACGGCCGTCAAGCCGTCGGGCAAAGAGGCGGAAACGGCGCCATTCCTGGCCGACACGCGCTACCTGCTGGTGGCCGTGGTGGCGCCCTTTGGTGCGCCGCTGTTCCGCTGGCAGACGCCGGCCAGCCAGCTCGACTTCATCGCCGAGCGCAGCGCCGCCCTGGAACAATGGCGCACGCAAGCCACGCCGACCTTCGCCCGGCTGCTGCCCGGCTGCGGCCTGGAACTGCTGCTGCCGGAAGCGTATTACGTGGCTTGCCGCGAAGCGGACAAGCTGATCCGTCCCGTCTCCGTGCGCGCCGCCGTGCATTACCTGACGCATACGCTGGCCATCGAGCCGTCGGAGCTGCGCGCCGTGATCGCCGGCTTCGGCGAAGAAGCGGCCGATGGCCAGGTGGACGAGTACCGCATCGCTTTCACCCTGCGCCAGGCGCCGGACGTCATCTACGGCATCGTCTGGCCCCTGTACGGCCAGGAAGACGAGGATGGCACGCCGATCGAAGGCCTGATCCAGGTCGGCATCGCCGCGCTGGACAAGCAAAAGACGCCCGTCGATGAAATCATCGAGCACCTGAACGCCGCCGGCGTGACGCAGATCAAGCGCCACGCGGAACGTTTTGTCGGAGAGTATTGCGACGATTGCGGCGCGCCGCTGTTTGCCGACCCCGTTGGCGAGCTGGCGCATGCGGAAATGCCGGAAGATACGCCGCAGGGTACCGAGCATTTTCACTGATGCTGTAACGGTATTGTCGGATTACGCCGTGCCGGCTAATCCGACCTACGGCCTTTGCTGATATCACAGCACGTAGGTCGGATTAGCGCGCAGCGCGTAATCCGACAACAGCGATGGCCAAAAAAGAAAGGCGGAACTCAGGTTCCGCCTTTTTGCATTTCAAGCCACGCTTAACGCGCCATCACCACTGCGAGAACGGGTGGCGGATCAGGTTCGCATTGTAGTAGCGCGCATCGCCCGACACTTCCGCGCCTATCCACTCTGGCTTGTCGAAGGGCTGGTCTTCCGACGCCAGCTCGATCTCGGCCACCAGCAAGCCCGCATTGGCGCCCAGGAACTCGTCGACTTCCCACACCATGCCCGCGTGTTCGATGCGGTGGCGAACCTTTTCGATCAGCGGCTGTTCGCACAGGCCGTCAAGCAGTTCGGCGGCCTCGGCCAGCGGAATCGGATACTCCCACTCGCCGCGCGTCGCGCCCACGTTCGCGCCCTTGATGGTCAGCATCGCCTGCTCGCCTTCGATGCGCACGCGCACCACGCGCTCACGCGCGGAGGACAAATAGCCCTGGCGCAGCAGCACCGCCTGCCCCAGGCCGCGCCAGGCATCGCCGGCCAGCAGGAATTTACGCTCGATCTCGACGCCCATGATCAACGCCGCTCAATCGAGCGACAGCAGGATAGGCTGCAGCATGGCCGCGCCCAGGGCCGCGCTGCGCGCGCCGTTCCAGCCCACGGCCGGGTCGGGCAAGTCGGCGTTTTCCTTGAACGGCATTTCCAGGGTCAGCGCCAGGCAGCCGAAGTGGTGGCCGATGTATTTCGACGCCAGGGTCAGCATGTCCGACTTGTACTTGCTGGCGGCATAACCGAACTTGTCCTGGAAATCGGGGCTGGCCTGCTTGTAGCGCTCGATGAAGGCTTTCTGGTGCGCCGCTTGCGCCGGCGTGAAGTTTTCCAGCATTTCGTTGCCGGCCACAAAGTTATACGGCAGCGCTTCATCGCCGTGGATGTCGAAGAACATGTCGACGCCCGTTTCGTGGATCTTGTTTTTCACGCACAGCACTTCCGGACTGGACTCCAGCGATGGCGTCATCCATTCGCGGTTCAGGTTGGCGCCGGCCGCATTCGTGCGCAGGTTGCCGCGGATGGAGCCGTCCGGATTCATGTTCGGCACGATGTGAAACACGGCGCGCTGCAGGAGCTTGCGCGCGATCGGGTTGGCGTCGTCGAGCAGCGAGTCGATCAAGCCTTCGACGAACCATTCGGCCATCGATTCGCCCGGATGCTGGCGCGCGATGATCCAGATTTTCTTTTCCGCCTGCGGATTGCCAATGGTCACCATATTCATGTCGCGGCCGTCGACCGTGCTGCCCAGGTCGGATACGCGCGCCAGCGGATGCTCGGCCACTTCGCCCAGCAGGCGCAGATGGCGCTCCCACGAGTACGGCTCGAAGTAGGCGTAGTACACGCTGTCGAGTTCCGGCGTGTGCGAGATCGTCATGACCTGACCGTCGAACGTCGTCGGCACGCGGAACCAGTTTTCGCTGTCGTAGCTGGCCACGGCCTGGTAGTCTTCATAGCCGGCCGGATAGGTGGCCTGGCCCGCGTTCAGGAAACGCATCGTGCATGCCTGGCCGCGCGCGCCCTGCAGGCGGAAGTGGAACCACTGGTGAATGTCGGCGTGGCTATCCTTGCGTAAGTTCAGGTCGATGGCGCCGGCACTGGCGGCGCTCACCACGTCGATGGCGCCCGAGTCGAAGTTCTGGCTGATTTTAATGGTCATGTAATGATCCCGTCCGAATGTAAGTGTTCCGGCGCTGCCTCGTGGGCCACCGCCGTCGCGCTAAAAAACGCAGTGTAAGCTATCCCGCTATTTTCCGCCCTTTGGCCCCGTTCGCAAAGCCTGGCCCGGTGATTTATGCACCAATCCGGGGCATCGATGGAAAAGCGGGGGGCAAAAGCGCGAAAAATCGGTCTACTGTCGCATCCACCGGACAAAAAACTGAATTGTAACAATGCCAGACACATTAGCGGGCCATCGCGCCCCTATAATTCCTGCTTTCATAGAGTCGCCAGGAAAGAGTCGTGGACAAGAAGTTGACCAATATTCAGGAAAGAAAGTTGCGCGAGGCGCAGGCGCGGCGCGAACACATCATCGACGTTGTCAAAGACCTCATCAAAAAGGGTGGCGCGCGCGCCGTCTCCATCCGCAAGGTGGCCGAGGCCGCGGGATTTTCCACCACCGTCGTGTACGCCCTGTTCCGCGACAAGGCCACCCTGATCGCCCAGGCGATGGACAAGGACTTGCTGGAACTGGTGCGCGCCATGCGCACGGCCTGCGCCGCCAGCACTGACCCATGGGAGCGCATCGCCCTGATCGGGCGCGCCTACATCGAATACGGCTTCCAGCACCCCGACGAGTATTCACTGATCTTCATGGAATTGCGCCCGCATGCGGAGCTCGATGCCGTCGCGGTAGAACACGGCAATATCGAGCAGGACCCGTATGCCTACGCGCTGCACCTGTTCGGCGAACTGGCACAGGCGGGCCTGGTCCGCCACGACGAGAAAGCGCTGCACGCGATGACGCAAATCTTCTGGCAATCGCTGCATGGCCTCGTATCGCTGCGCATCGTCATGGATGCGGGCGACCCATGGACGCCGCATCCGGAAATGCACCAGCATATCGACGACTTGCTGGCCGTCGTCACGGCAGGCATCGGCCTGCGCTTTGCACCGGCTGGCTGACGTTTGATCCAGCACAAACCGCCATGCTCAAAAAGGCGGACAGTGGGATGACGCCGCCTGCGCTGGTGCAGCGCGGCCCCGCGAAGGAGGGCGCGATGAACGAAGCCTATGCCACGGACCTGCTTGACAAACAGCAAAGCGCGCACAATGCTGTCCGTATGGAAGCGCGGCTGACAAAACTGGAAACGGGCCGGGAACATGACCGGCAATGGTTCAAGACGCTGGAAACGCGTCTTGGCAACGGCCTCGACAACGTGCGCACGGAATTACGCGGCGAATCGCAGCTGCTGCGTGCCGACCTGACGCAGTTTCGCGGCGACCTGCGCGGCGACTGCCACGCCCTGCGCACGGAACTGGGCGACATCCGCAAGCACATGCACACCCACTTCCTGTGGTTCATGGGCATACAGGCGACCACCACGTTTGCCCTGCTGGGGCTGGGCGCCAAGGCCCTGCATATGTACTGACGCACCGAACGCCAATGAAAAAGGCAGGCGCGGTGCCGCACCGCCCTGCCCTGTCTTCATGCCCGCACTGGCGCGCACCTTACTGCGCGCCTTACTACTTGCCTTTGCTGCGCTCCCTTACTGCGCTGCCAGCATGCTCTGCGTTTCCTGGTAGCGCACATGCCACGCCAGCGCTTCTTGCAAGATATGCGGCGTGTGGCCGCCGCGCTGGCATGCCGCGTCGTAATACGCACGCAATTGGTCGCGGTAGTCGGGATGCGTGCAGCGCTCGATGATCAGCGGCGCCCGTTCGCGCGGCGCCAGGCCACGCAAGTCCGCATAGCCCCACTCCGTCACCAGCACGTCGACGTCATGCTCCGTATGGTCGACATGCGAGACCATCGGCACGACGCTGGAAATGCGCCCGCCCTTGGCCGCCGATTTCGACACGAACATCGACACTTGCCCGTTGCGCGCGAAATCGCCCGAGCCGCCGATGCCATTCATCATGTGCGTGCCGCACACGTGCGTGGAATTGACGTTGCCATAGATATCGAACTCGAGCGCCGTGTTCAGGGCGATGATGCCCAGGCGGCGCACGATCTCTGGATGGTTGCTGATCTCTTGCGGACGCAGCACGATCTTCGAGCGGTAGTGGTCGATATTGTCCATCAGCTTTTGATGCACGGCAGCCGACAGCGTGATCGACGAAGCCGAGGCGAATGCCAGCTGGCCCGAATCGAGCAGTTCGATGGCGCTGTCCTGCAGCACTTCCGAATACATGGTCATGTTGCGGAAGGGCGAGCCGATCAGGCCATGCAGCACGGCATTGGCGATGGTGCCGATGCCCGCCTGCAGCGGCAGCAATTCGGGCCCCATGCGCCCGGCCGCCACTTCGCCCTCTAAAAAAGCGATGACGTGGCCGGCGATCGCCTGCGTCTCCGCGTCGGGCGGCAAGGCGTTCGACGGACTGTCGGGGCTATCCGTGATGACAATGGCGGCGATGCGGGCCGGGTCGATGGCAATCGCCGTGCTGCCCAGGCGCTGATCCACGCGCGTGAGCGGGATCGGTTCGCGGCCTGGCAAGGTCTGCGGAATATAAATGTCGTGCAAGCCCTCCAGCGCCAGCGGCGTGGACAGGTTGATTTCGATGATGACTTGCTTCGCCTGCTGGGCGAAGGCGGCGGAGTTGCCCACCGACATGGTCGGGATGATGGCGCCGGCGGCCGTGATGGCCGTCGCTTCAATGACGGCGATGTCGACGGCGGCCAGGTTGCCCGAGCGCAGCTGCTCAGCCGTTTCCGACAGATGCTGGTCGATGAACATGACTTCGCCCTTGTTGATCTTGCCGCGCAGCACAGGGTCGACCTGGAACGGCATGCGGCGCGCCAGCACGCCCGCCTCGGCCATCAGGCCGTCGCTGCCATTGCCCAGCGAGGCGCCCGTGATAAGGGTCAGGCTCAACGGGTCTTGCAGGGCACGCTCGGCCAGTGCGCGCGGCAAGGCCTTGGCGTCGCCGGCACGGGTAAATCCGCTCATGCCGACACGCATGCCGTTGTGGAATAATTTGGCTGCCTCATCGGCGCTCATGATTTTGCTGAGCAAGCCCGGGTGGCGGATACGGTCCTCGTACATCGTGATGCTCCTGATCTTCTTAATATTCTCAAACTGGATGGCTGTCATACACCAACCCCATAAGTGGTTTCAGTATAAAATCCCGCTTACATGCATGGCATGAATTAATTTCGCCACATCCAGTCGATATTTTCATGCCGCACCGAGTCGAGTTCCCTCTTGGATATCCGTTCCCTGCGCTATTTCGTCGAAACCGTGCGCCTGTCGAGCTTTACGCAGGCGGCCGAATCGCTGCACCTGACCCAGTCGACCATCAGCAAGATGGTGCGCCAGCTGGAAGACGAGGTGGGCGCGCAGCTGCTGGTGCGCGACGGGCGCAAGCTGACCTTGACGGACACGGGCCGCATCGTCTACCAGCACGGCCAGGAAATGCTGGCAAACATGCGCCAGCTGACCCTGGAAGTGCGCGATACCCAGGCCTTGCAGCGCGGCAGCCTGACGGTGGGCATTCCGCCCATGATCAATGTGCTGTTTACGCCCGTATTAAAAGCCTTCCGCGCGCGCCATCCGCAGATCAGCCTGACCCTGCAGGAAGACACGGGCCAGCAGATCGAACGCAAGGTGGCGGCCGGCGAACTGGAAATCGGCATGACGGTGCTGCCGGCCGACCCGGAACTCGACCTCGTGGCCGTGGAAGTGGCCAGCTACCCGATCTGGGCCCTGGCCGAACCGGGCACGTTCCAGAAAAACCGCACGACATTGCCCTTCAAGGCGCTGGCCGAGCTGCCGCTGGTATTACTCAAAGATGATTTCGCGCTCACGCGCAGCCTGCGCCAGCATTTCGCGCAAGCGGGCTTCACGCCAACCATCGCCGCGCAGAGCGGCCAGTGGGACTGGCTGGTGGCGATGGCGTCCGCTGGACTGGGCGTGACCCTGCTGCCAGAGCCGTTCATCCACCGCCTGGCCGGCGAAGCACTGGAGGCGGTGCGCATCGTCGAACCGGAGCTGGCATGGCAGGTGGCGCACGTCTGGAGCGGGCGCTATCTGTCGCACGCGGCGCGCGCCTGGCTCGAAGTGTGCCAGGACGTGCTGGGCACGCAATTCGCGCACTGAGGAGTTGACGGAAAAAAGGGTGGCCGAGGCCACCCTTTTGATCGATCGCGACAGCCCGGCTTACTTGGCGTCGTCGTTGTACATGCTGGCGTATTTCCAGCCGAAGTACAAAATGAAGGTGTAGCACAGGGCCGGCACGAGGAAGGACAGCTGCAGGTTGATGTGGTCGGCCAGGAAGCCCTGGATGAACGGCACGATGGCGCCGCCGACGATGGCCATGCACAGGATGCCCGAACCTTGTCCCGTTTGCGCGCCCAGCTTGTTCAAGGCCATGCTGAAGATGGTCGGGAACATGATGGAGTTGAACAGGCCGACGGCGATCAATGCCCACATGGCCGTGTGGCCGCTGGAGAACACGGCAACGAGGATCAGCGCGATGACGACGGCGGCGTTGAAGGCCAGGGTCTTGCCCGGGCTGACATAGCGCATCACGGCAAAGCCGACGAAGCGGCCCAGCATGGCACCGCCCCAGTAATAGCTGACGAAATAGGCGGCGTCGGCGTGGCTGAGGCCGGCGATATGGCTCTCGCCCAGGAAGTTGATCAGGAAGCTGCCGATGCTCACTTCACCGCCCACGTACAGGAAGATGGCCAGCGCGCCCAGCACCAGGTGGCGGTGCGACCAGATCGAGACCTTGTTGCCGTCCTGCGCCAGGGCGGCAGCATCGTCCGCATGCGAAATCTTCGGCAGCTTGGCCAGCGCGAACAGCACGGCCAGGATCACCAGGGTGGCGGCCAGTACCAGGTACGGGCCTTGCACGGAAGCGGCTTCCTTGGCGCGGTAGGCGAGCTGCTCGGCCGCCGGCAGTAGGTCGAACTGCTGCACCGTCAGCACGGTGCCCGACAAGATCAGCATGCCGCCCAGCGCAGGTGCCACGGTGGTGCCCAGCGCGTTGAACGCCTGCGTCAGGGTCAAACGGCTCGACGCCGTCTGCGGGTCGCCCAGTTCCGTCACGTACGGATTGGCCGCCACCTGCAGCACGGTGATGCCGGCCGCCAGGATGAAGAAGGACAGCAGGAACAGCGCATAGCTGCCGGTGGAGGCCGGGTAGAACATGGCGCACCCGGCGGCGGCAATCAGCAGGCCGGCGACGACGCCGCGCTGGTAGCCGATTTTCTTGATCAGCATGCCGGCGGGCAGCGAGACGATAGCGTAGGCGCCAAAGAAGCAGAACTGCACCAGCATCGCCTGCACATACGTCAGGGTGTAGATCGAGCGCAGATGGGGAATCAGCACATCATTGAGCGAGGTCAGCAGTCCCCACATGAAAAACAGCACCGTGACGATGATCAGGGCGCCTGTATTGTTTTGCGTGCCGGCCTGTGCGGACGGTACGCCCTGGCCTTGCTTTACGTATTCCATACCTTCTCCATTTTTCAATTCCAAGTTGATCTTGCCAGGCATGGAAGCGTTTCCACCCGGGCAGCACCAGAACGCGCAAGCGCCACGCAGATATCAGCGTGGACCATGACTGCCATCAGCAAAACGGGGGCAGCCATGGCGCTTCTTGCGCGCGGCCGACCGTTTCTCGTCAGAACACTGTCTCGTAGGCGCGGCACGCCTGCGGGCTGCGTCTGAAAACAACATCCAGGACAAAAACGTCTTGTAGTAAAACTACGATCCTGCGCCCGCATTATGCCTTAAAGCCCCGTATTGCGCAGCTTTCCCGCCTGTTATTTCAAAAATGAATAGCCGACATTTGAAATCAAAAGTAGCCTTATAACTTGGAATCGCTATACTTATATTGCAGTGCAGCACAACGCGGCACGCCACATAAGGAGTCTGCCATGTCTACCGCATTTACCTACCACACCACGCAAAACAGCAATATCGTCGCCACCCTGGTCCACGCCGCAAAACGCGTCGGCGCCTGGCTGAACCAAAGCAGCGACCGCCGCGAACGCGCTTACGAAGAAGCCTACTTGGCCGAATCGACCGACCGTTACGATCTGGAATACCGGATGCGCGAACTGGCCCGTGCCAACCCGCAGCCAAGCTGGATGAGCGGTCTGAGCCGTTAAGAGTGCCGCACTAGCCAGCCATACGGCTGTTGCAACATCGATAGCGCCATCCTGCTCGCCTTGCGCTTGAGCACAGGATGGGCTATACAGGCGGGATGCAAACGCCCATGACCATCCTCGCCATCGCCGGCAGCCTGCGCGCCGCCTCGCTGAACACCGCCCTGCTGCGCGCCATCGCCCAGCTTGCCCCAGCAGAATATGAGATCCGCATCTATCCGGGGCTCGGTGAATTACCCCTGTTTAATCCCGACCTCGACGCCGACAGCCTGCCGGCCGTGACGGGCCTGCGCGACGCCATCCTGGCGGCCGACGTGCTGATCCTGGCCAGTCCCGAGTACGCGCACGGCGTAAGCGGCCCCATGAAAAATGCGCTGGACTGGATGGTGGGAAATGAATCATTCATCGACAAGCCGCTGGTGCTGCTGAACGCCTCGCCGCGTGCCACGCACGCGCAGGCGGCCCTGCGCGAAACGGTACGCACCATGTCGGCGCGCCTGATCGACGAAGCCTGTATCAGCCTGCCCCTGCTGGGGTCGGGACTCGATGCGGAGGGTATCGCCGCGGACCCGGCATTGCGCCGGGCCCTGCTCGCTATGCTGCAGTGCATCAGGTCATTTTCATGACCACCTGCACGTTTTACTATCAATTCATCTAGTTTTACTACGTACTTCTACGGATCGCTCAGTGCGGGATCATGCCGGTGAATACGTACGCCTGCAGCATGGTGATGATGCCGATGATTACGGCAAACAACAGGCTGTGCTTCAGGGTAAAGCGGAACAGGTCCGATTCCTTGCCCACCAGGCCGGTCGCGGCGCAGGCCACGGCGATCGACTGGGGCGAGATCATCTTCGCCGTCACGCCGCCCGTCGTATTGGCCGCCACCATCAAGGTATCGGACACGCCGATCTGGTGCGCCGTGGTGTTTTGCAGTGAACAGAACAAGGCGTTCGAGGACGTGTCGGAACCCGTCAGGAAGACGCCCAGCCAGCCCAGGAACGGCGAGAAGAACGGGAAGGCGGCGCCGCTGCCGGCCAGCAGCAAGGCCAGGGTGGACGACATGCCCGAGTAATTGGCGACAAAGGCAAACGCCAGCACTAGGCCGATCGACAGCACGGGGCGGCGCAATTCCACCACGGTTTCCACGAAGGCCTTGGCGCCATCGCGCGGCTTCATGCGCAGCATCAGCATAGCCAGCACGGCCGTCAGCAAGATCGCCGTACCCACGGCCGACAGCAGATCGAGCTTGAACACGGCTTCATACGCTTTCGGCTCGGCCACGATGGGCATGGTCTTCAGCACCAGTTTATCGAGGTAGGGCACGTGGATCTTGATCACCAGGCTCGATAACGCGCCGCCGGCGGCAAACAGGGCCTTGAAGCCGGGCAGGCTCCACACGGTGACGATGGCCGTCAACAAACCGAACGGCGCCCACGCGCGCATGGTCTGCGCCGTCGTGTAGGGCGAGGCGGCGCGGTTGCCGCCGCCGCGCACCGCCGCAGCACTTCCAGCGCCGCCAAAGCCGGACAGCGCGGCCGTGCCGCCGCCGACGGCATGCGCCAGTTTCGCATGCTTCGGCTGCCACACTTTCAGGAACAGGGTCAGCGACACCAGGCTGACGAGGGCCGAGGTAATGTCCGGCAGCTCAGGGCCGATATGGTTCGAGGTGAAGTACTGGGTCACGGCAAAGCTCAAGCCCGTCACCAGGGCGGCCGGCCACACTTCGCGCACGCCGCGCACACCATCCATCATGAAGACCAGCCAGAACGGCACCAGCAGCGACAGCAGCGGCAACTGGCGCCCCGCCATGGCGCCGATCAGGAAGGGGTCGATGCCCGTCACCTGGCCCGCCACGATGATGGGAATGCCCATGGCGCCAAAGGCCACGGGCGCCGTATTGGCGATCAGGCACAGGCCCGCCGCGTACAGCGGGTTGAAGCCCAGGCCCACCAGCAGCGCCGAGGTGATCGCCACGGGCGCGCCGAAACCGGCCGCCCCTTCCAGGAAGGCGCCGAAGGCAAAGCCGATCAAGAGCACCTGCAGGCGCTGGTCGTCCGTGACCGACAGGACGGAGGCGCGGATGATCTCGATCTGCCCTGTTTTCACGACGATTTTATACAGGAAGACGGCCGTGACGATGATCCAGGCGATGGGCCACAAGCCATACGCGAAACCGTAGCCGGCCGCCGCCAGCGCCTGCGGCACGGGCATGCCGTACGCGAAGATGGCCACGGCCAGCGCCAGCGCCAGGGTGACGGCGGCCGCCACGTGGCCCTTGATGCGCAGCGCCGCCAGGGCGATGAAGAAGAAAATGATGGGAACGGCTGCCGCCAGCGACGACAGCCACAGGCTGCCGAGCGGTGTATAGAGTTGGGTCCAGGTTTGCATGTCGGGTCTCCTCCGGTGGATGCGGGTTGAATGAAAAAACGGCTTTTGATGTTGTGTGTGTGCAGCGTGTTTTTTGCGGTATGGCGGGGCGTTGCTATTCTTCCTGCCCCCGTGCGTTGAGCAGGTCGGCCAGGCTGCGCGGCGCCGGCGTCAAGGGCTTGCGGTGCTGCGTCCAGCCCAGCTGCGCGCGCGGCGTCAGCATCCGCAGGCGCGTGGCGGCCCAGCGGAACAAACGGTAGCTGGCGGGGCGCGCGAAGGCGCCGCTCCAGAAGCGCCAGATCAGGCTTTCGCCGCGGCTGAACTTGGCCCCCTGCCCGCGCAGCGGATGCGCCACTTGCTCGTGCGGATTGCGGTTCGCTTCCGTGCGCAGGCGCACCAGCAGCTGCGGAATCGGGATGCGCACGGGGCACACTTCGCCACAGGCGCCGCACAGGCTCGACGCCGTGGCGAGATCCGCCGTCGCGTCCAGCCCCAGCAAGTGGGGCGAGATGATCTTGCCGATCGGCCCCGGATACGTGGTGCCGTAGGCATGGCCGCCGATGCGCGTATAGACGGGGCAGTGGTTCATGCAGGCGCCGCAGCGTATGCATTGCAGGGTGGCGCGCAACTGCTCGTCGGCATACGCCTGGCTGCGGCCGTTGTCGAGCAGGACCAGGTGCACTTCGCGCGGTCCATCTTTTTCGCCATCGCGGCGCGGGCCGGAAATCAGGTTGAAATACGTGGTGATGGCCTGGCCCGTGGCCGAACGCGTGAGCAAACTGGCCAGCGGCACGATGTGCTCCAGCTTGGCCACCACTTTTTCCATGCCCATGATGGCGATGTGGACCTCCGGCACGGACGTCGTCAACCGGCCATTGCCCTCGTTTTCCACCAGCCACAGGGTGCCCGTGTCGGCCGCCGCGAAGTTCACGCCCGACAGGCCGATGTCGGCCTCGACGAAGGCCTGGCGCAGGGCGCGCCGCCCCGTCTGGATCAGGCTGTCGACGTCCTCCGTGTAGGGCGCGTCGGGAATGTGTTCTGCGAACAGGCCGGCGATATCGGCGCGGGTCTTGTGAATGGCCGGCATGACGATGTGCGACGGCTTTTCACCTGCCAGCTGGACGATGTATTCGCCCATGTCCGACTCCAGGCAGGTCATGCCGCGCGCTTCCAGGTAGTGATTGAGCTCGATTTCCTCGCTGGCCATCGACTTGCCCTTGATGAAGCGCGTCGCCTGGGCCTTTTGCGCGATGGCGTGGATGATGGCGTTGGCCTGCTCGCCATCCTCGGCCCAGTGCACCTGCACGCCGGCCGCCGTCAGCCGCTCTTCCAGCTGCACCAGCAAATCGGGCAGGCGCGCCAGCGCGTGCCGGCGCACGGCTGCGCCGATGTCGCGCAGGCGTTCCAGCTCGTCGCCGTCGGGGAATTGGGCCGTGCGCTTGTCCTGTAAAAAATCCATGGCGCCGCGAAAGCTCTGGCGCAGCTTCGGGTCGTCCAGCGCGGCGCGGGCGCGCGCATGGAAGTCGGCCGGCTTGACGAATTGCAGGGGCTTGGCGTTCATGGCTGGCCTCCTTCATGGGCTGACAAGTCATCGACGATCAGCACCCACAGCCAGCGCGGGCCGTGCGCGCCATACGCGAGGGTTTGCTGGATATCCGACGTTTTCGACGGGCCCGACACCAGCACCAGGTTGGCCGGCATGCCGTCCGCCCAGCGCTCGGCGCGCGCCGCCGCGTGCAAGTCCACGTGCAGGCTGCTCGCATACACGAGGCAGATGTGCAGCGGAGGCGCCAAGGACACCGTGCGCGGCGTGGCCACATCGGGCGCGATGACCAGGGTGCCCGTGGCGGCGATGCCGGAACGGGCGACGGTAAAACCGGCGTCGACGGTGTCGAACAATTCACCCTTCCACTGCGCCAGCGGACGGTCAAAGGACAGCGTTTCCACCTCGGGCGGCAAGGCGGTGCGCAAGGCCCGCCCTGCGGCGCTGCCGGTATCCATCAGCAGCCGGCGTACGCCATGTTCACCGAGGCGCTGCGCCAGCAGGGCGGGCCAAGCATCGTTACTCACGCAGTCGACTTCCGCGTGCGAAGCGCGCAAGGCGGCCTGCATGGCGGCTATCCTGTGCCGTGCCGGCAGCGGCGCGGCGGCGCGACGGGCCTGGTAGTGATTGTCGATGGCCGTATCGATGGCATCCACCGCTTCGGGCGCGGCAGGAGCGGCGGCGCGCAACCGGCCCAGCATGCGTTCGCGGGCGCTCAAGGCGGCGCTCATGCTTCGCCTCCCGTGCGGCGCCACAAAAAGCTGGCCAGGTGCTCGACCGGCAGCGGTGCGCCCTGATGCTGCGCGGCGTGGCCGATGTTGAGCAGGCAGCCGCAGTCGGCCGAGACGAGCCGGTCGCAGCCCGTGGCGCAGGCCGAGGCGATCTTGTCGCTGACCATGGCGCCGGAAATATCGGGGTGCTTCAATGAAAACGTGCCGCCGAAGCCGCAGCATTCCGATTCGCGCTGGTGTTCGATGCGCGTCACGCCGGGCAAGGCGTCGAGCAGGGCCACGCCGTGGGTGCGCGTGCCCATTTCGCGGCGCGCCCCGCACGAGGTGTGCAGCACCACGTTTTCATCGGCCTGCCCGGGGTTCGCCAGGGTCAGGCCGGCCAGGTCGAGCTTGAGCACGCAGACGAGAAATTCGCTCAATTCATATACGCGCTCGGCCAACTCCAACGCCTTCGGGCCGGCGACGGGGTCGTCCTGGAACAGCTGCGGCCAGTGGTGGCGCATCATGCCGGCGCAGGAACCGGACGGCACGATCACGGGCCAGGGCTGCGCGAACAGGTCGAGCTGGGCGCGGGCCACGGCGCGCGCCTGCTCCGGGTTGCCGCTGCTGTAGGCGGGCTGGCCGCAGCAGCTCTGGCCGCGCGGATAATGCACCAGCAAACCTTCCCGCTCCAGCAGGCGCACCGCGTCGAGCCCCGCCTGCGGCACGAACAGGTCGACCAGGCAGGTGGCGAACAGGTACACCTCGTGTGGTGGCGGTGGATAATGGCGAACTGCGTGACGTGGCTGGCGCGGGTCTGGCTGCATGAGTGTGTCTCCCCGGCGCTCTGTGTGTTGCTGCGGCGCCGCTGTGTGTTGTTAAGAATGACCGGTTCACGCATAATTCCAGCTTCCGCAAGCCACTTCAAATTGCTCGGACCACTTTAAAACAACACCGGAAGACATCGATGGCGACAAGCATGCAAACGCGGGGCAGGGTCGAGATGGTGATGCGCAGGCTGGAGACGGCCCTGCTGGACGGCAGCTTGCCGGTGGGCGCGCAATTGCCGGCCGAGCGCCTGCTGGCGCTGCAATACGAGGTCTCGCGCAACACCGTGCGCGAAGCGGTGCAGCGGCTGGCGGCGCGGGGGCTGGTGCGCAGCCGGCGCGGCGCCGGCGTGTTCGTGACGGATCAATTGCGCACCGGCATGGCGTCGCCATGGAGCCAGCTGGTGGCCGACCACCCCGCCTTGCGCGACGACATCCTGGAATTTCGCCGCGTGCTGGAAGGGGCGACGGCCTACTTTGCCGCGCAGCGGGCCAGCGGCGGCGAGCGCGCGCAGATCATGGCACTGCTGGCCGAGCTGGAACAGGCGCGCGCCAGCGACGACAAGCACGGCGAGGCGCAGGCCGACGCGCGCCTGCATGAAGTCATCGCGCAGGCGTCGCACAACACCATGTTCCTCCACTTGCACACCAGCATCATCGGCATGCTGCGCGAACACATCACCATCAATGGCACGGGCTTGCGCCAGCAGGACGAGGCGACCTCGCTGCAGCTGCTGTCACAGCACCGTACCCTGTGCGAGGCCATCTGCGCCAGCCAGCCCGAGGAAGCGCGCACGGCCATGCAAAGCCACATCGATTTCGTGCGCACGCGCGTCACCAGCGATGACGACTGAGGCCACTGGTAGGACCACAGTCCACGGCCCCAGCGGCGGCGAAAGCTGCTAACATCGCGCGCCGCCATTGACTTCTTCCTGCCATGACCGTCCTCGCCCACACCCATCCGCTGGTGCTCCAGCTGGAAAACGACTTGCTGCCCCTGTTCCGCGCCGCCCTGCCCCCACTCGCGGCCGCCGCCCCACGGGCGCTCGCCTCCGTGTTCGCCTTTTCCAGCGGCACGGCCAGCGCCTTCCAGGATTATTATTTCGGCATTTCCTGCCTGCTCGAGGACGTGGCCGATGATGCCCCGGAAGAAGTCGCCCTGCTGGTCAGCGTCACGGGACTCGATACGGGCGCCCGGCTCAGCGCACAGGTCGTCTGGGGCCAGCCTTCGGGCCAGGAGGAAACGCAGGCCGAGCTGTCGGCGGGCGGCCTGCCCGCCTTGCACGCGGCCCTGCCAGGCTTGCTGGCCAGCCTGCAGGAGGCGGCCAGCCGTGGCGGACCGGAAGTGTGACAGGCGCACGAAAAAGTGCCGAGAAACAACAACTTACGTTTTCCGTAGCGCAACTTTGTTGACTTCCACTAGTCCCAACCCCTATCCTTTCAGTTAAGTTTGGCGAGAATATCTGCCCGTTCATGCGAGCCTGCAGGCAGGGTCCGCCTTGCCTCCACAAAAGTCCATTCCGCATTTTTATTGCAACCATCAGGGCAACGTGCCTGGACGGCCGCTGCCAGCAAATACGGAGCTGACTGCCATGCCATCGCACCACCATTTTCCTGGAACATCCTTGCTCGGCTGCCTCTTCCTGCTGGCCGCCCTGCCCGTGCAGGCGCAGAGCACAGACAGCCCTGCCGCCACCCTCAGCGCCAATGCCAGCCTTACCTCGCAATACATTTCGCGCGGCTTTCGCCAGACCTGGGGCAAGCCGGCGCTGCAGGCGGGGGCCGACTACGCGCACCCGAGCGGCTGGTCGCTCGGCACCTGGGCTTCCACCGTCAGCGACCGCTACATTCAGGATGCGACCGTCGAATGGGATCTGTACGGCGGCTACAGCGGCACGGTTGGCGAGCTGGGCTACAGCGTGCTCGCGTATTACTACAAGTATCCGGGCGCCGTCTACCGCGCCACGGGCGTCAAGTATGACTATGGCGAACTGTCGCTGGGCCTCAGCTACAAGATGCTGTACGCCAAGTACAACCATACCGTCACACGCGACTTCTTCGGCATCAGCAATGCGCGCGGCACGGGCTACCTGGACGTGGGCGCGAATGTCGACCTGGGCAATGCCTGGACCTTGAACCTGCACGCCGGCAATGGCCGGGTGGCGGGCACGGGCAATGCCATCTGGAACTGGCGCGACGCCAAGGCGGGCGTCACCCGGGCCTTCGACGGCGGCTGGAGCGCCAGCGCCGCCGTGACGCGCGCCTGGGGCGCCACCGACGCCTACGACCATTACACCCTGGGCATCCCGAATGGGGCCGGCCAGTTCGACACGTCGAACCCGGCCGCAACTACGCTGGTCGTGGCCATCAGCAAAACGTTCTAGGCGCGCCACCCGCGACGCCCGTGACACCAATACCCCTCCCATCAAGGAACAGCATCATGCAACTCTCACTGAACAGTAAAATCTGCGTCGCCGCCACCGCGCTCGCCGTCCTCAGCCTGGGCGTCACGGCGGCGGTGATCGGCTACAAGAGCAGCGCCAGCGCCGAAGCGGCCGCGCTGGACCTGGCGCGCACGTCGGCGCGCGAAGTGGCCGGCGCGCTGCAGGCGCGCATCGCCAGCAACCTGTCCAGCGTTTCCAGCCTGGCCGGCGCCATGCGCGGCACCAGGAGCGCCAGCCTGCCCCTGCAACGCGAGCAGATCAATGAACTGACCAAGGCGACCCTGACCAGTTCGGAAGACTTGCTGGGCGCGGCCGTGACCTGGGAGCCGAACGCGCTCGACGGCAAGGATGCCGATTTCGCCAACCAGAAGCCGTATTACGACGCCAGCGGCCGCTTCATGCCCTACTGGACGCGGGGCGCCGGCGGCAAGCTGCAAGTCGAGCCCATCGTCTTCGACCCGAAACCGGGCGCCAACGACTGGTATGACGTGCCCAAGCGCACGGGCAAGACTTACTTTACGGAACCGTACATCTACCCCGTCGACGGCAAGAATGTCCTGATGGCCTCGCTGGTGGCCCCCATCATGATCGATGGCAGCTTCAAGGGGGTGGCCAGCGCCGACTTCATGCTCACGCGCCTGGCGAAAATCCTGTCCGACCTGAAAGTGATCGAGGGCGGCAAGCTGGCCCTGATCTCGAACGGCGGCCTGTACGCAAGCCATCCCGTGCCTGAGCGGCTGGGCAAGAAGGCCGACGACGTGCCTGCGGCCGGCCTGGAAAAAGTGCGCCAGGGCCAGCCGTACGAATATGAAGACGGCCAGGGCTACATCCATTTGCTGCAGCCGCTGCAGATCCACCCCGATATCGCGCCATGGAGCGTGGAATTGAATTTCCCGAAAAGCGTGGCCATCGCCTCGGCGCGCGATCTGATGATCTACACCCTGATCGTCGCCCTGCTGTGCGCGGCGGCCACGGCCGGTATTTTGATCCTCGTCGTCAACCAGCTGACGCGCCCCCTGCGCACCCTGGGCCGCACCATGACGGACCTGTCGAGCGGCGACGCCGACCTGCGCGTCAAGCTGGAAGTCAAGGGCACCGACGAGCTGGCCGTGATCGGCAAGGGCTTCAACGCCTTCGTGGAAAAGATCCACGCCGTACTGCTGCAAGTGCAAGCCAGCGCCGACAACGTGGCCCGTGCCAGCGCGGAAATTGCGCAAGGCAATAACGACCTGTCGGCCCGCACGGAACAGCAAGCCAGTTCGCTGGAAGAAACGGCCGCTTCGGTGGAAGAATTGACGGGCACGGTCAAGGAAAACGCCGACCACGCGCGCCAGGCGAATCAACTGGCCGCGTCCGCGTCCAGCGTGGCGCAAAAGAGCGGCGAAGTGGTCGGCAAGGTGATTGAGACGATGACGTCGATCAACGACTCGTCGAACAAGATCGTCGACATCATTTCAGTCATCGACGGCATCGCCTTCCAGACGAATATTCTGGCCCTGAATGCGGCCGTGGAAGCGGCGCGCGCGGGCGAACAGGGCCGCGGTTTCGCCGTCGTCGCCACGGAAGTACGCAACCTGGCGCAACGTTCGGCGGCGGCGGCCAAGGAAATCAAGCTGCTGATCGACGATTCCGTGGGCAAGGTGGCGGCCGGAAGCAAGCTCGTCGATGAAGCGGGTTCCACCATGGAACAGGTGGTCGACAGCGTGCGCAAGGTGACCGCCATCATGGCCGACATCAGCGTCGCCACCAACGAGCAAAGCGACGGCATCGCCCAGGTCAACCAGGCGCTGGCGCAGATGGATGGCGTGACGCAGCAGAACGCCGCCCTGGTCGAGGAAGCGGCGGCCGCCGCCGAAAGCCTGCAAGACCAGGCCAGCCATTTGGCCCAGGTGGTCAGCGTGTTCAAGCTGGGCGAGCAGGTGCGGCAGGCTGCACCGACAGCAACGCCGGCGGCAGCCGTGGCAACACCACGCGCCGCGCCGCAAAAGACGGCATCACCGGCCAAGCACCTGACCGTTGCCAAGCCCCAAGCGGCACAGCACGCGCCGGCCAAGGCACCGGCAGGAGATGACTGGGAAGAGTTTTAAACCTGCCCTGCCTGGTCATTGCAAGCTATCCTTGATGTAAATCAAGTAGCAAATACATTCGGTGAGAATTGCCCCTGATCCATCCTTTTATACTGTTGCCGCGTCTACGGCACGCATGTTTGCCGGCATAAAAGGATGGGGCATGAAAAAAATCGTGGCAGTATTATTGACATCAAGCACCGCACTGCTGGCTGGCTGCGGCGGCGGTGGCGGCAGCAGTGACGCGGGCAATGTCAATGCCGGCTCGACGCTGGCCTCCTACGTTGGCACCTGGCAAGCGCCATGCGACGAGCATGAACGCCAGACCATGGTCGTCGCGGCCAAAACCGACGGCAGCGGCGCGATGGAGCTGACCTCCACCACCGAAACCTATCTCAAGACCGGCTGCAGCGGCACCTTGCTGGGCACGGAAACCATGACCGCGAAAATCACAGCGACACCGGATGGCGTGGCCGACGTTCTCGTCAAACTGACGGAAAATGGCGCCGCGAGCAACGTGCGCATCGACAAACTGAACCTGTCCATCCCCGCCTATAGCTTCAACGTCACGGGGCCCGGCGTGCAATACGTGAAGAAAGATGGCAAACAGCAATGGTGCATCGAATATGAAGGCGGCTCCACTTGCCTGCTCGACGAAGGCACGCTCCCGGCGCAAACCATCAAAGGCGGCATCCTATTGCGCGACAACAATCTCTACACCTTCTCGCATAACGGCACCAGTTATGTGCCAGACATGCTGTACGTAAAAAAATAAGCGAATGACTTGCTGCGGGATCCATGGCCCTGCAGCTTCATGGCCTCGGGCCCGTCAGCGAGGGTAGGTGTAGAATCGGACAGACATTGCAAAAACAGAAAGCTATCCTGTAACAAAGGAGCTTGCCATGTCGCACAACGCTTTCTCCCTGCCGTCCGCCGCCGCGCTGGCCACCCTGCTGCAGCCTCAGGACAGCGCTTTTTTCCCCATCGACGGCTTGCGGCGCCTGCGCGATGCGGGCCTGGACCAGCTGCCCCTGCCCGGCCACGGCGCCACCCTGCGGCGCTGGCAAATGCTGGCCGCCATCGCCGCCATCGACCTCTCCCTGTTCAAGCTGTATGAAAGCCATACCGATGCGCTGGCCGTCCTGGCGGAACTCGGCGGCCCGGGCGTGCCGGCCGGCAGCAGCTGGGGCGTCTGGTGCGCGGACCCGCCGGACGCGCGCGTGCGCTTGCGGAAGGCGGCTGATGGCCGCCATGTGCTCGACGGACGCAAGGCCTGGTGTGCCGGCGCGCAGGGCCTCAGTCATGCCTTGATCAGCTGCTGGAACGACGATAACCAGGCTTGCCTGGCCACCGTAGACCTGTCGCAGCCTGGCGTGCACGTGACGGACGAAGGCTGGCAAGCCGTCGGCATGCGCGCCTGCGCCAGCGTCGACGTGACCTTTTCCGCCGCGCGCGCCTTGCCCGTCGGCGCGCCAGGCGCCTACCTGGAGCGGCCCGGCTACTGGCATGGCAGCGCCGGCATCGCGGCCGCCTGGTATGGCGCCGCCTGCGCCATCGCCAGCCACCTGCATGCGCGTGCGCAGCACGCCGCGCCCGATCCCGTGCGTCTGGCGCAGCTGGGGCAGATCGACTGCACGCTGCGCGCCGTGGCCGCCCTGCTGCGCGAAGGCGCCGCCGAGATCGACCGGCACCCGCAAAGCGATGCGATGGCCCTGGCGCTGCGCCTGCGCCTGGCCGTGGAAGACGCGGCGACCGTGGTGCTGCACCTGGCCACGCGCGCGCTGGGCGCCGGCCCCCTGTGCCGCGATGCCCATTTCGCGCGCCTGGCGGCCGACCTGCCCGTCTTCCTGCGCCAGAGCCATGCCGAACGCGACCAAGCCCTGCTGGGCGGCATCGTCGCCGGCGCGGAAGACCATCCGTGGGCGCTGTGACATGCGGCCCACCCCGCATGCCCATGCCAGTGCGAGCAGCCGGCGCCATGGGCGGGCCGGTGGCGGGACTGGCATCGCCTTGACGCGCCTGCCGGACCCGCCATCCTTGCGCTTCAGCGCAGCGCCTGCTCCAGGCCAGGCGCAAACTCGGCGCCATGCTTGACCTGCGCGGTGGATGCCTTCAGGGTGGCGCCGATCGGCTCGGCGCGGCCCGCCAGGCATTGCCCCAGGAAGTTCTCCGTCACGGCATTAAAGGCGATATTGTTGACGGGGCGGGCAAAGCCATGGCCCTCGTCGGGGAACAGCACATACGTGACGGGAATATTCTTCGCGGCCATGGCCGCCACGATCTGGTCCGATTCAGCCACGTTGACGCGCGGGTCGTTCGCTCCCTGGCCGATCAGCAGCGGGCGCTGGATATTCTGCGCAAAGTTCAGCGGCGAGCGCTCCTTGAGCAGCGCCCTGCCCTCTTCCGTGGTCGGGTCGCCCATGCGCTTGTAGAACTGCTGCTTGCCCGCTTCCCAGTACGGCGGGATGGTTTGCAGCAGGGTAAACAGGTTGGACGGACCGACGATATCGACGCCGCAGGCAAACGTTGTCGGCGTGAACGCCATGCCGGCCAGGGTGGCGTAGCCGCCGTAGGAGCCGCCCATGATGGCGACCTTGTCGGCGCTCGTCACGCCGCTCCGCACCGCCCATTGCACGGCGTCGAGCAAGTCGTCATGCATCTTGCGGCCCCACTGCAGGTCGCCGGCCGAAATGAACTGCTTGCCGAAGCCCGTCGAGCCGCGGAAGTTCACCGACAGCACGGCATAGCCACGGTTGGCCAGCCATTGGTGGTAGCCGTTGTAGCCATAGGTGTCGCGCGCCCACGGGCCGCCGTGCACCAGCAACACCATCGGCACCGCCTGCGTGGCCTTGCCGCCGGCGTCCGCCTTCGACGCCTGCGGCAAGGTCAGGTAAGACACCAGGTTCAGGCCATCGCGCGCCTTGATTTGCTGCGGATACATGGGCACCAGCGGCGCGCCGTCCAGTTCCGGACGCGTCACGTACAGCCGCGTAAGCTTTTTGGTCTTGCGCTCGTACAGCCAGTTCGATGGGGGCGCCGTGACGGCATCGACATTCACCAGCCATTTATCGTCGGCATCCGTGCGCGACGTCACCGTGAACTGGCCCTGGGTATGTTTCTTCAGGAAAGCCAGGTCGGCTTTCAGGTCATCCGCCAGCGGCAAATATTCCTGCTGCAGGTAATTGACCGTATAAGCCTGTACCCGGCCCGTGCGCGTGTCGTACAGCGCATCGGCGATGTCGGCGCGCGGATCTTGCGCCATGAGCGTGGTCTTGCCGCTGGCCACGTCCTGCGCCAGCAGCGCCGAGGTATTGCGGCCGCGCGAATCGGTCCAGTACAAGGTCTTGCCATCGACCGTAAACGCCAGCGGCGCCGTGGTCTGCGAGTCTTCCAGGCCCACTTCGGTCAGCGGCGTGCTCTCGACCTTGCCGTCCGTCAGGCGGAAGTACTGCATGCCGCCATCGGCGCGCGCCTTGCTGGCGATGCGCACATTGAGCAATTCATCGGCCAGGTAGCCGCCATAGCCATCGTTCTGCTGCACCAGGGTCAGCTTGCCGCTGGCCAGGTCCAGGCTGTACACGTCGTGCCAGCGCGCGTCGCGGTTATTGATGCCGACGAGGATGCGGTCCTTGACCTTGCTGCTGATCTGGACGATGCGCACGCGGGTCTTCTCGAACGGCGTGTAATTGACCTGCTTGCCGGTCAGCACGTTCACGCCGTACAGCAGAAAATTCTCGTCGCCCCCCTTGTCCTGGATAAACAGCAGAGTAGTCGAATCGGGCGACCAGAAGCTGCCGCGGATGGGACGTACCTTTTCGTCCGTCAGCGGCCGCGCCTGCGCCAAGTCGCCGACCGGCGCCACCCACACATTGAGCACGCCATCGCGCGGCGCGATCCAGGACATCCACCGTCCATCGGGACTGAACTTGCCACCGGACTTGCTGGGATTGCCGAACAGCTTGGTGCGCTCGATCAGCGGCGTTTCCTTGACAGGGGCTTGGGCATGCGCCGGCAGGGCGCTGGCGAACAACAGGGCAGGCAGGACATAGCGAATCATGGATACCTCATGGTTGTGGGATGAAGGAAAACATCATCATTGTGCATGTGCCAGCAAATCATAGGTCAAAGCCGTGTTGCCGGGTTGATGACAGCGACGGGGGACGAAAATCGGGGCACAGGAGGGTGGAAAGGAGGGATGAACTGCATGGCAGATGATGCATGCCCGCATGGCGACGGCGGACAGAAAAGAAAAAGACCGATCCGGTGGCGCAATCGGCGCGGATCCACAACCAGGAACGACAGCATACGGCCCGGAAGTGCAAAACGCCCGATACAGTGCATCGGGCGTTTCCAGTAATAAATACTGTCAATCCATTGTAGGAATGGACATTTTCGTCATGCCCAGCATACCGAAGTGACGAATAGTGGCAAAATTTTCGGCTGACGTAAGCCCAATATTGAAAATTCGGATGTGGCTTACGTTCAACCGTGCAGCACTGGGGCAGCGGTCGCACCGTGCTGCGGCAGTTCCACGCGAACTCTTAAAGCGATAACGAGAGCGGCGAACAGCATCACAACGCCAGCAATCATGAAAACGCCTTTCACTCCACCAAACCCGAACATAATGCCACCCAATGCAGCGCCGGCAGCTATTGAAGATTGCACCGCAGCGACGACCATGCCACCAGCTGTCTCCGCTTGGTCAGGGACGGCACGGGCTACCCAGTTGGACCAGGCGACAGGTACGCCGCCGAACGCCAGGCCCCACAGAGCGACCAAAAACATCAGGCCTGTTTCTTGGACTGGCAGTAAGATCATGCCGAATGCCACCAAGCCTACCAGCGCGGGCATGAGCACTAAAGTAGCACGCAGGCTACGCTCCATTAGCCATCCGGCCAGCAGCGTGCCGACGAAGTTGGCGACACCAAAACCCAGGAGCATCAGAGACAAACCGTTTACATCTATATGGACAACGCTTTCAAGAGCGGGCCGAATATAGGTGAACAATGCATATTGCCCGGTATGGGCAAGTACGCAGCCCAACATCCCGATTCCAATCCCCGGGCGACGGAGCAATCGCAGTACCGATGTGGTGCGCATCCTCGTGCGCGGCGCCATGCGGGGCAGCGTGAACAGCTGAAACAACAGTGTTAGTCCTCCGACACCCGCGGCTGCTATAAATGCACTGCGCCAGCCATATACCCCCCCTAAGTAGCTGCCCAACGGTACGGAAACGACCGTCCCGATGGCGATGCCGCTGAATATGATGGATAGCGCTCGCGGCACCAGCCTTGCTGGCACCAGTCGCATGGCCACGGCCGCCGCCATGCTCCAAAAGCCTCCCAAGGCGACGCCCAGAAGAATGCGCATCACCAACAACACTGTCAAGCTTGAGGACAACGCCACCAGGAAGTTGGAGGCGATCATCAGCACTGTGAAAGCTAACAAGACGACACGCCGATCAAAATTACGCGTTAGACGTGGCACCAGCAGCCCGGCGATCATGGCCACTACGGCCGTCACCGTCACGGCCTGACCAGCTAGTGCCTCCGATACGCCAAGATCGAAGGCCATCGGCGTCAATAGACTGGCTGGCAGGTACTCCGCCGTCAGCAAACCAAAAACCCCCATTGCCAGTGAAAACACTGCCATCCATGCCGCTGCCGCTGGCTCTAAAACAGACACATCGTTTGCGTTGGGCATTTGCTCGGTAGCAAAAACATCATTGTTCATCTCTACATCCCTAAAACAATCGGAGTCGAAAGTCTAGAGCTAAAATCTGGGATGATCTATGATGACAAGTCCGAATGTTTTGATCGAAACACCTAAAATGGGCAAGCAAAATCACATTTTTCCACTATCTAATCTCGTCAGTGAACTATTGACAGGTATGCGCCTGCGTGGAGTCCAGTACCGCCGTATCCAGACCGGTCCAGAGTTCGGCCTAGGCTTTGAAGACAAGCCAAGCCACGCCTACTTCCACTTCCTGGCCGTTGGCACTGCCTTCATATGTACCGATGACGGTGCGTTGCATAAGCTGTCCGCCGGTAGCGCGGTGTTCATGCCTCACGGCAGGAGACATCAGCTTCTATCGGATGCGGGTATTGCATTTCAGGATATCGAAAAGTTCGATGCCGCGCCCCTGGGTGAATCCGTTAGCGGAGTAGACACATGTCCCAGTACGCACGCCGTGCCCAGTGCTGTTATTTTTTACGGCTGCATGGAATTCGATCTCGGCGGGATGCAAGGGATCGGCAAGCTGATGCCAAACGTCATGGTGGCAGACACGCAAGCGCAAGACTATCCTGGCTTACTGCCTGTTCTTGATTCAATGAAGCGTGAAATCTGTGCCGGCCGTATTGGCTTTGCAGGCATTCTGGCTCGCCTGGCGGAGGTCGCGGCAGCAATGATCGTGCGCGGCTGGATTGAATGCGGCTGTGAAAACGCTTCTGGTCTGCTCGCCGCCTTGCGTGATCCGCGCCTCGCTCGCGCCATATTGGCGCTGCACCGCCAGCCTGGTCGTGAATGGACAGTTGCACAGTTGGCTGCGGAGTGTCATATCTCCCGCTCTGTCTTCGCACGACGCTTTGAAACCACCATCGGAGTGCCGCCCCTACGCTATGCCACGGAATTGAGAATGCGCCTTGCCAGACAATTGCTCACTCACGAAAGAGTGTCCATCGACGTCGTCGCCCGACGCCTTGGCTATACATCTCAAGCCGCGTTCAGTCGCGCTTTTAAGCGCGTCATCGGCAAGCCGCCAGGTGCCTGTCGGTAAATGCATTGAGAAGAACAGCTTAGGGAAGCGCTGATCAATCCATTTTTTAGCGACATTGGCGCGCGAAGGGGCCAACAGCACGTCGATCAAGCGCATTGCCGGACGATTTGACGCGACTGGTTCGCGCCTTTCTGTCGTCAAGAAGGACTACGAGATTCAGTGATCTTAAAAAGCAGACCGGCCAGTACAAGACTGGAGAAGGCGAACAACGTCAACAGCTGCGCCGTATTTTTGGCCAGGCCGCGGTAACGCGTTTTACGATGACGGAACACGTTCTTGACGACATGGAACGGATGCTCGACTTCCGCCCGAGCGCTGGCCTTCAAATGCTCGAGCTTTTCCAACAGGCGCTCTGCGGGCGCAGATACCACGCCTAGGTAAGCAACACTGTTTCCAGGGACGCCGGCAACTCAAACAGTCTCCGCGCTGGATGACTGCCCCATAGCGCTCAAGGGCGTGCGGCTGCCCATCATTGAGCGACGCGTGGATTCCGACTGAAAGCGCGATGTTGCGTTCGCCCGGCATCAGCAGTGACTGCTAAGCATAGCGGACGCGCAGCGTCTCACTTTACAAGCGTCCGTCGTTAGAACCATGGATCGAAGTACCCGGAAGCAGAAGCCTTGCCTCCCTCATTGGCGCACCAAACCGTAACACGGCGCCTGACGTTGACAGCACCAAAACCAAGCCGCCCTTGATTGTTATTTGATCAAATGGATTGGATTGATCCGAAACAAACGTCCAAACAGGTGCCTGATTTTGCAGCGATTCCAAAACAACTACGCCGATTGAGCCGTGTTCCGCAGCCTCTCCGCACTTAACTATGTACTGTCCACCATACAGCTCTTCTTGCGCCAGAATCGCGACATTGAGCCAACCGCCAAGTTCCTGTTTTTCACGTAATCCGGCCATTCCGGTTTCGTGCACGTCGTAGATATCACCATTGCTGCAAAGGAGGCCATTGTAGCTACGCACCTGCTGGTTCTTCCACTTTGCTGCCATCACTGTCATTGATTCCATATTTAGCCATGGGCGACTGCATGCCCTGAATTAAACAGCCTCTATTCTATCGGGCGGCCGCTCTTGCGGTAGTTAGCCTCGCTGAAAGTAGCCGGGGAAAATTCGACGCAAAATCGACTTGAAATCAGAATCGTTGAAGACGATTGTGTTCTTGCCCGTCAAGGCAGGCAAGCAGCAGCGCATGCCTATGCAACGTGCGCTCCCGGCCTTGTGTTGAAAAACGCGGGTACGTCGGCATTTAGATAGAAATCCTGCCAGCCTGGACTGGTCAAAACCGCCACCATCGAACGATCACCGACTGCCTGGGGGGCTGAGACCTCTTGACATTGTTGCCGCTCGACTTCTTCAACACAATAGGCCGCTAGCGGCCCATGAGCATAACGACTTAGCAAGCGGGAAAAGCGAGGTATTGTCACATCAACGCGAATGACTGTTCCTGGCCGATCTCAGCCATACGGCGTACGGCAACTGTCGCCCCAGAACAGGGGGAGAGCACTACATGTTTAATCGTGCAAAACAATCTGAACTTCGATGTTTCGCGTTGTCGCAAGCGCGCGGAGAAAGGTGCGGAGCATTCGAATCTCATCGCCAATCGCGCCGCTAACACTTGGCAGGCCACAGACTAACACCCGCGCAGGCAATGCACACTCGCTGGCATTACCGAGCATATCTTGAAGGAAGACCCAAGTTATTTCCCTATCGATTGGCACGCCAAAAGCGACCGCAACGGATTGACGAAGGAACAAAGCATTCTTCGCGTAGGCAAGATCTATCGTTACTTGCTTGTTGCACATATCTGTCGAGTCAATCATGGCCGCGCGCAGCTCTAACGCAACGTCCGCTTCTGACCATAGCGCACATCGGCATGCCGCAACGAAAATCATACGTCATATAAACGGAAAAACCCAGCACCGATATTATACAAACGTATAATATACAGTACTGGGTTTCTATACAGCTTGCGCTGTAACTCCTTGAATCTAATGGTCGGGGCGAGAAGATTCGAACTTCCGACCCCATGCACCCCATGCATGTACGCTACCAGGCTGCGCTACGCCCCGACGAGGTGGGAATTATAGCAGACGCTTTTAGGTTTTTGCCATGCTTTGCACGCGATTCATGTCGATCTGCGCAAACTTTTTTGCCTGCCCCGCTCCAGCGCCCTATTCGCTCAGCAGCAGCGCCGTCAGGACGATGCGAAAGCCCGCGATCAGCGGTTCGACCTTCACGTCCGGCTGGTGAATGAAGCGCACGGGCAAGCCCTGGTACAGCGCCACCAGGGCGTCGAGGCGACCTTGCAGCATCTCCTCGTCAGCCGGCAGGCCGCGCTTGATGCGCGCGTCGCGGATGATGGAGAGGAATAACTGGCGTGAGCGCCGGTCCGCGCATTGCAGCATTTCCGCGATCACCGGATTGCGCGACGCTTCGGCAAAAATTTCCAGTGGCATCATCCACGTGGTCGGGTCCAGCGCTTCGAGCACATGCTCGCCCGCATTGTCGATCACCGCCTGCAGCGGGTCGTCGCGCTGCGCCAGGTCCTGCATCAGGTTAGACACCCGCTCCGTATTCTGCATGACGAAGGCGGCGATGATCGCATCCTTGCTGTCAAAATAATTATAGATGTGGCCCGCGCTCATGCCGGCCGCCTTCGATATCTCGGCCATGCTGGCGCCGTGGAAACCGCGGCGGCTGAAGCAGCTTTCGGCCGCATCGAGCACCTGCTTGCGCCGCGTGTTGGCGCGCTCGGGATCCGGATGCTTCTTTTCAACTTGGTTCATGACTTTTCCAGTAGCGCGCCGGCCCTGCCCTTGCGGGGCAAAGGCAAGGCCGGCGTCGGCGTCCCCGTGATTATTGGGCGCCGCCAGCCGCCGCGACGGCTGTCTGCTCAGGCTGCCAACCGCCGCCCAGCACCTTGTACAAGGTGACCAGGTTGGTCGATTTGGCCAGGCGCGCCGTGATCAGGCTTTGCTGCGCCGTGTACAGCGCGCGCTGGGCCACCAGGGCGTTCAGGTAGGACTCGGCGCCCTGCTTGTAACGCGCGTCGTGGATGGTGTAGCTCTTCGTCGACGCCTCGACCAGCGAGACCTGCGATTGCAGGCGCTCGTCGATGGTGCCGCGCTGGGCCAGCGCATCGGACACTTCGCGGAAAGCGACCTGGATCGCCTTTTCGTATTGCGCCACGGAGATTTCACGCTGCACCTTGGCGATATCGAGGTTGGCGCGGTTCACGCCGCCATCGAAGATCGGCAAACTGATCTGCGGCAGGAAACTCCAGGTGCCGCTGCCGCCCTTGAACAGGCCCGACAGGTTGTCGCTGACCGAACCGGCCGTGGCCGTCAGCGAGATGCGCGGGAAGAAAGCCGCGCGCGCCGCGCCGATGTTGGCATTCGCGGCGCGCAAGGTGCGCTCGGCCGCCAGCACGTCGGGACGGCGTTGCAGCACGTCCGACGGCACGCCGGACGGAATGTCCGCCAGGGCCGTCACGGCGCCGAACTCGCCTTGCGGCAGCAAGTCGGCCGGCACGGGGCTGCCCACCAGCAAGGCCAGCGCGTTCTGGTCAAGCGCCACCTGGCTCGTGTAGACCGCCACGTCGGAACGGGCCGACTCGACACTGGTCTGGGCATCGTACTTGTCCAGACCGGAAGTCGCACCGGCACTGAAGCGGCGCACGGCCAGGTCATACGACGACTGCTGGCTCTTCAGGGTGTCCTGCGCCACGCGCAGGCGCTGCTGGTCGGCCACCAGGTTCAGATAGGTGCTGGCCACTTCGGCCACCAGGCTGATCTGCTGGGCGCGGCGTGCTTCTTCCGTGCCCAGATATTGCTCCAGCGCGCTGTCGGACAGGCTGCGCACGCGGCCGAAGAAGTCCAGCTCGTAGGCCGACACGCCCAGGTTCGCCGTGTACTGGCGATTGATGGACGCTTCGCCCGTGGGGCTCTGGTTTTTCGAGATGCGCGTGGCCGACTGGCCGCCCGACGCCGACAGGGTCGGGATCAGCGCGGCGCGTTCGATGCCATACGTGGCGCGCGCCTTCTCGATGTTGAGGATCGAAACGCGCAGGTCGCGGTTGTTGGCCAGCGCCAGTTCCAGTACCTGGCGCAGGCGCGCATCGGCAAAGAACTCGCGCCAGGCGACGTCCGCCACCGGCTTGGCGTCGGCGGCGGCCGCGTCGGCCTTGTAGGAAGGGCCCGTCGGCCACGCCGTGGGCGCCGGCGCTGCCGGACGCTCGTACGTGGGAGCCAGGCTGCAACCGGCCAGCAAGGCCAGTGCCGCCATGGAGAGTAGTGATTTTTTCATATTAATGTGCATCCTTGGAAAGCGTGACGGCTGGCGAACCAGGCGTCGCCGGCGTGGCGGGCGCGCCCGGCTTCGAGAAGAAGCCGCGCACCAGCACGAAGAACACCGGCACGAAGAAGATACCGAGGAACGTGGCCGTCAACATACCGCCCAGCACGCCGATACCGATGGCGTTCTGGCTGCCGGAACCGGCGCCGCTGGAAATAGCCAGTGGCAACACGCCCAGGCCGAAGGCAATCGAGGTCATCAGGATCGGACGCAGACGCAGACGCACCGCATGCAAGGTCGCGTCCAGCAGCGACATGCCCGATTCCTGCATTTCCTTGGCAAACTCGACGATCAGAATCGCGTTCTTCGCCGACAGGCCCACCACCGTGAGCAAGCCCACCTGGAAGTACACGTCGTTCGACAGGCCGAAGAACCAGGTTCCCAGCACGGCACCGATCACGCCCAGCGGCACGACCAGCAGCACCGAGAACGGAATCGACCAGCTTTCATACAGCGCGGCCAGGCACAGGAAGACGATCAGCAGCGACAGCGCATACAGCTGCGGCGTCTGCGAACCGGATTCGCGCTCTTCCAGCGACACGCCGGTCCAGCTGAAACCGATGCCTGGCGGCAGCTTGGCCACCATCTCTTCCATCGCGTTCATGGCGGCGCCCGTGCTTTGGCCCGGCGCCGGCGTACCGAGGATCTCTACCGACGGCAAGCCGTTGTAGCGTTCCAGGCGTGGCGAGGCATAAATCCACTTGCCGGTGGCGAAGGCCGAGAACGGCACCATCTGGCCAGCCGTGTTGCGCACGAACCACTTGTTCAAGTCTTCCGGCAGCATGCGCGATTCGGCATTGCCTTGCATGAAGACTTTCTTCACGCGGCCACGGTCGAGGAAGTCGTTCACATACGAACTACCCCAGCCCACGCTCAGCACGCGGTTGATTTCCGAGATCTGCAAGCCCAGCGCGGTAGCTTTCTGCTGGTCGATGTCGATCTTGTACTGCGGCGTATCTTCCTGGCCGTTCGGGCGCACGCCGACCATGGCCGGATTCTGCGACGCCATGCCCAGCAACTGGTTACGCGCCGCCATCAGGGCGTCATGGCCGACACCGCCGATATCCTGCAGCTGCATGTCAAAACCGGTGGCGTTACCCAGTTCCAGCACGGCAGGCGGGGCGAACGTAAACACCATCGCATCCTTGATCTGCAACAACTTGCCCATGGCGCGGCCGGCCACGGCCGGCGCTTTCTGCGCCACGTCCTTGCGCAGCGACCAGTCTTTCAGGCGCACGAAGGCGATACCCGTATTCTGACCGTTACCGCCGAAGCTGAAACCGGCGACGGCAAACACGGAAGCGACGTTGTCTTTCTCGCTGTTCATGAAGTGGTCTTCGACCTGCTCGATCACTTTCAGGGTGCGCTCTTGCGTGGCGCCCGTCGGCAATTGAATCTGCGTAAACAGGATGCCCTGGTCTTCTTCCGGCAGGAACGAGGTCGGCAGGCGCATGAAGATGAACACCAGGCCGGCCAGCAACAGCACGTACAGCAGCATCGAACGGGCGCGGTGCGTGATCATCGCGCCGACCATGCCCTGGTACTTGGTGCTGCTGCGGTCGAAGCTGCGGTTGAACCAGCCGAAGAAGCCCTTGTTGCTGGCGTGATGGCCTTTTTCGACCGGCTTGAGCAAGGTGGCGCACAGGGCCGGCGTAAACACCAGCGCGACGACGACGGACAGCACCATCGATGAGACGATCGTGATCGAGAACTGGCGGTAAATCACGCCCGTCGAACCGCCGAAGAAGGCCATCGGCACGAACACGGCCGACAGCACCATGGCGATACCGACCAGCGCGCCCGTGATCTGCGTCATCGACTTGCGCGTCGCTTCCAGCGGCGACAAGCCCTCTTCGCTCATCACGCGCTCGACGTTTTCCACCACCACGATCGCATCGTCGACCAGCAGGCCGATGGCCAGCACCATGGCGAACATGGTCAGGGTGTTGATCGAATAGCCAAACGCATTCAGGATGCCGAAGGTACCGAGCAGCACGACCGGCACGGCCATGGTCGGGATCAGGGTGGCGCGGAAGTTCTGCAGGAACAGATACATCACCAGGAATACCAGGATCACCGCTTCGACCAGGGTCTTGACCACTTCCTCGATCGACAGTTTCACGAACGGGGTGGTGTCGAACGCCACCTGGTAGCTCATGCCTTCAGGGAATTGCTTGCTCAGATTGCCCAGCATGGCTTTCGCCGCATTGGCCGTATCGAGCGCATTGGCGCCCGTCGCCAGCTTGATCGCCACGCCGGTGGCCGCATGGCCGTTGTAGCGGGCCACGGTGTTGTAGTTCTCGCGGCCCAGTTCCATGCTGGCCACGTCCTTCAGGTACACCATGGCGCCGTTGGTCGTGGTTTTCAGCAAGATGGCGCCGAACTGCTCCGCCGTCTGCAAGCGGCTTTGCGCCGACACGGTGGCGTTCAGCTGCTGGCCCTTGACGGACGGCGTGCCGCCCAGTTCACCGGCCGACACTTCCGCATTCTGCGCCTGCACGGCCGTGATCACGTCCGCCGGGGTCAGGTTGAAACTTTGCAGCTTGGCCGGGTCGAGCCAGATACGCATGGCGTACTGCGAACCAAACAGGGTCACATCGCCCACGCCCGGCACGCGGCTGAGCGGATCGACGACGTTGGCGGCCACATAGTCGCTCAAGTCGGTCTGGTCCATCTTGCCGTTTTCGGAAATGAAGCCGAACACCATCAGGAAGTTCTTCGTGGCTTTCGACACGACGAGACCCTGTTGCGTGACAGCCGTCGGCAGCAGCGGCGTGGCCAGCTGCAGCTTGTTCTGTACCTGCACCTGGGCGATATCGGGATTGGTGCCGCTGGTAAACGTCAGCGTAATGCTGATGCCGCCGGTGGCATCGCTCGACGAGGACATATAGCGCAAGCCGTCGATCCCCTTCATCTTTTGTTCGATGACCTGGGTGACCGCATCTTCCACGGTCTTGGCGGAGGCGCCAGGGTAGGAGCCGCTGATCGAAATCGACGGCGGGGCGATGCTCGGGTACTGCGCGATCGGCAGGCTGAGGATCGAAATCACGCCGGCAAGCATGATGACGATCGCGACCACCCAGGCAAAAATCGGGCGGTCAATGAAAAAACGGGCCATTAATATTCTCCTGGATTAGTGGGCGCTGGCAGCCGATGCGGCGGCAGAAGCGGCAGCGGCGGGCGCTGGCGCTGGCGCAGCTTCGGCCTTGGCCGGCACGGCAACGGCTGGGGCGCCTGGCTTGACTTTTTGCAAGCCTTCCACGATCACGCGGTCGCCTGCGGCCAGGCCGGAGGTCACCAGCCAGTTGGTGCCGACGGTACCGCTGGTGGTCAGCACGCGCTGCTCGACCTTGTTTTCCTTGTTCAGTATCATGGCGGTGGCCTGGCCCTTCTGGTTGCGCGTCACGCCCACTTGCGGCACGGTGATGGCTTTCTCGTCCACGCCCGTTTCCAGCTGCGCGCGCACGTACATGCCTGGCAGCAATTCACCTTTCGGGTTCGGGAACAGCGCGCGCAAGATCACATTGCCCGTGGTCGGATCGACCGTCACGCCGGCAAACTGCAGCTTGCCCGATTCGCCGTACTTGCTGCCGTCCGGCAAGATCAAATCGACCTTGGCCTGGCCTTCGCCCACTTTTTTCAGCGAGCCGTCGGCCATCTGGCGTTTCAGGCGCAGCAGGTCGGTGCTCGACTGGGTCACGTCGACATAGATCGGGTCGAGCTGCTGCACGGTGGTCAGCGCTTCGGCCTGACCTGCCGTGACCAGCGCGCCGGCCGTCACGCTCGAGCGGCTGGTGCGGCCGCTGATCGGCGCCGTCACGGTGCTGTAGCGCAGGTTGATGTTCGCCGTTTCCAGCGCCGCGGTGGCGGACTCGACATCTGCCTTGGCTTGCTCGAAGGCGGCGACGGCATCATCGTATTCCTGGCGGCTCACGCCTTCGATGGCCACCAGTTCCTTGTAGCGCGACGCTTTCGGACCGGCCGTCAGCAGGTTGGCCTTGGCTTTCGACAGCGCGGCCTTGGCCGAATTGGCGGCGGCCTGGTAAGTGGCGGAATCGATTTGATACAGGGCCGTGCCCGCTTTCACATCGCTACCTTCGACGAACAGGCGCTTCTGGATCAAACCGCCCACTTGCGGACGCACATCGGCGACCTGGTAGGCATTCGTGCGGCCGGGCAATTCGGCGCTCATCGGCAACGCGGCCGGATTAACAGTAAACACGACCACCTGCGGCGCTTGCTGCGCGTGAGGTGCTTCCTGTTTTTTACTGCAGCCGGCCATGATTACAGTGGCGCACAGAACGGCAATAGCGCCGCTCGTACGCGGCGACGTCAGGGAAAAGGTTGGTTGCATCTTGGACTTTCTGAAAAAGAAGCTGGCTAGTGTCGTTAGAAATGACTAAATTTATTAACGCAGATCAAAGAATGAACGATCATTCTAAAATCGTCAAGCATCGTTACAATTGAAACAAAGTAACCTATAAGCGCTTAATGTTGCTAATGATGCAATTTAATGGTGACAACAACAGCAGTGGCGCACCAGCAGAATCCTTCGAAAAACAGGCTGGCGGTGGCAAAACGGCAAAGCGGGAAAGTTGGAATGAGTGATTACTTTAGCAGGGTCAAGATTTCTTTGCTGAACAGATCGAGACGGACGCAACAGCGCACCCTGGCGGCAGGCACGACGCAGTAATTATTTACCAATGGTATCGAAAAGACATGCTGCGGCGGACGCGCTACTATATTGACCACAGCGTGGCGAAGCGAGGACGCGATGACGACAGCACAGGCGCAAGGAATGGCGCAAGACGATGGCGCGGGCGGCCTGGACGCGCCGCCACTGCTGTCGACGGGCATCCCCGGCCTCGATACCATACTGACGGGCGGCCTGCTGGCCGAGCGCCTGTACCTGCTCGAAGGCGTGCCCGGCACAGGCAAGACCACCCTGGCGCTACAATTTCTGGCCGAGGGCGCGCGCAGCGGCGAGTCCGTGCTGTATCTCGCCCTGGCCGAATCCGAGATCGAATTGCGCGCCGCCGCCCTGTCGCACGGCTGGGACCTGGCCGGCATCGCCATCGAAGAAGTGGCGCCCAGCGACGATATCCTCGACCCCGAGCGCCAGTACACGATCTTCCACCCGTCGGAAATCGAACTGGCCTCGACCAACCAGCGCATCCTGGCCGCCATCGAAAAACACCGCCCGGCCCGCCTCGTGCTCGATTCGCTGTCCGAACTGCAGCTGCTGGCGGAAAACCCCCTGCGCTACCGGCGCCAGGTCGTGGCCTTGAAACAATACCTGGCCAGCCGGCACTGCACCACTTTGCTGATCGACGACCGTTCCGCGCTCGACGACGGCTTGCAAGTGCGCAGCGTGGCCCATTGCGTGATCTCGCTGGAACTGCAAAACCAGGACTACGGCAATGACCGGCGCCGCGTGCGCGTGGTGAAATACCGCGGCGTGCCGTTTCGCAGCGGCACGCACGACTACAAGATCGCCCGCGACGGCCTGGTCGTCTATCCGCGCCTGGTGGCGGCCGACACGCGCCGCGATGGCGGCCACCGGCGCCTGTCGAGCGGCGTGCCTGAACTCGACGCCATGATAGGCGGCGGCCTGGAAGAAGGCATGAGCACCCTCCTTTCCGGCCCCGCCGGCAGCGGCAAGTCCACCCTGGCGGCGCAATTCGTGCACGCGGCAACAAAGCGCGGCGAACCGTGCGCCATGTTCCTGTTCGAGGAAGCGCGCAGCAAGCTCCTGAGCCGGGCCGACAGCGTGGGCATGCGCCTGCAGGAGGCGCTCGACACGGGTTTGCTGAGCGCACAGCAGATCGATCCGGCCGAACTGACGCCGGGCGAATTCGCCCAGGCCGTGGTCGACGCGGCGCAGCGGGGCGCCAAGGTGCTCGTCATCGACAGCCTGAACGGCTACATGCATGCCGTGCCCGATGAACGCTTCCAGAGCACCTACCTGCATGAACTGCTCAATTACCTGAGCCAGCACGGCGTGGCCACCCTGCTCGTCGGCGTGCAGCAAAACATGCTGGGCACCGCGATGACGACGGCGGCCGACGCCAGCTACCTGGCCGACAGCGTCATCATGCTGCGCTACTACGAAACGGAAGGCGAGGTGCGGCAAGCCATTTCCGTCTTCAAGAAACGCGACAGCGCGCACGAGCGCAGCATTCGCCGTTTCGAGATCAGCCCGCAGGGCATCCGCATCGGCCCGGCCCTGGCCGGCTTTCACGGCATCCTGTCGGGCTTGCCCACCATCGGCGGCACGCCTTTCCCCTAGGAATGCCATGGAGCAGCGCATCCTCATCTACGCGCCTGCCGGCCAGGATGCCGTCCTGGCCGGCACGGTATTGGCGGGCAGCGCCATCGCCAGCCACGCCTGCCGCTCGCCCGGCGAACTGGCCGAGCAACTGGCGCTGGGCGCCGGCGGCGTGCTGACGGTGGAAGAGGCGCTGCATGCTGGCGTCTACTCCGTGCTCGACGCCCATGCCCGGCAGCAGCCGGACTGGTCCGACTTGCCCATCATCCTGCTGACGCACGCGGGACTCGATTCCCTGCCCGTGCGGCAAGCTATCTCCACCCTGGGCAACCTGACCCTGCTGGAACGCCCCGTGCACATCCTGACCCTGATCACCTCGGCGCACGCCATGCTGCGCGCGCGCCAGCGCCAGTACCAGTTGCGCGAGACGCAGCGGCGCAAGGACGAATTCATTGCCAGCCTCGGGCATGAATTGCGCAATCCGCTGGCGCCCATCAAGTCGTCGGTAGCCTTGCTCAAGCACCTGTTCCCCGCATCGGCGCAGGTCGGCAAGGTCAGCGACGTGATCGAGCGCCAGGTGACGCACCTGACGCGGCTGGTGGACGACTTGCTCGACGTGGCGCGCATCACCAGCGGCAAGGTCCTGCTGCAGCGCAAGGAGTTTGAGTTACAGCAAGTGCTCGAGCATGTCATCGAACTATGCCAGCCAGCGGCCAGCAGCCGGCACATCCGCATCACCCTCGCCATGCCGCCGCATGCCGTGACATTGCACGCCGACTATGCCAGGGTGGTGCAGATCTTTGCCAATATCGTCTCGAATGCCGTGAAGTTCACGCCGGACGGCGGGCTCATCCAAATGACGGCGTGCCTGGCGCAGGGCCAGTTGCAGGTGATCATCGAAGACAATGGCATCGGCATCGACCCGGACGCCATCGCGCGCATCTTTTCCATGTTCGAACAGGGACGCACGGTGGCCGGCCAGATGACCAGCGGCCTGGGCATCGGCCTGAGCCTGGCGCGCCAATTTGCCGAAATGCATGGCGGCAGCATCGAGGCCTACAGCGACGGCCCCGGACGCGGCAGCCGCTTCATCGTCACCTTGCCGGCCAGCGCCGGTGGTGCCCCGCCCGCCGCGCCACCCGCCGCCGGCAGCGAGCCGGATGCCAGCGCGGGCCAGCCCGTGCCAGTGCTGGTGGTCGATGACAACCGCGACGCGGCCGATTCCTTGCAAAGCCTGTTCCAGCTCGAGGGCTATGCCGCCCAGGTCGCGTATGGCGGCGCGCAGGCGCTGGCAGCCGTCGATGAGATATGGCCGCAACTGGTCGTGATGGATCTGGGCATGCCAGACATGGATGGCTACGAAGCGGCGCGCCAGATCCGCCAGCGTGCGCACGGGCGCGATGTGCTGATGATCGCCTTGACGGGCTGGGGCCAGGGCGAGGCGCGCGTACGCACGGAGCAAGCCGGTTTCGACCATCATCTGACGAAACCCGTGGATTTCGACGCCATCGCCGCCCTGCTGCGCGCGCACCTGGCGCGGCAGGAAGGGACGGTTACGCAAACGCCATAGCGTTTATTTCCATTTGCCGCGCAATTCCTGCACCTTTTGCTGCAGCAATTCCGGCGTGGCCGCCTCGGGCGCCACGGGCATGCCCACGGCCAGCGACAGACGCGAGCGCAAGCCCGCCTTGAAGGCGCGTTCGAACAAATGGCCGTTGCGATGGCTCAGCAAATGCCCCCACAAGCCGCGCAGCGCCAGCGGAATCACGGGCACCTTGCTGCGCTCGACGATCTTGGCAATGCCGCCCTTGAATTCGCTGATCTGGCCCGTGCGCGTCAGCTTGCCTTCGGGGAAGATGCACACCAGCTCGCCTTCATGCAGCGCTTGCGCGATATCGATGAAGGCCTTTTCCATGAGGAAGGGGTCTTCCTTGGCCGGCGCGATGGGAATCGCCTTGGCCGTGCGGAAAATCCAGCCCATCAGCGGCATCTTGAAGATGCGGTGGTCCATGACGAAGCGGATGGGGCGCGGGCTGGCAGCCATGATGACGATGGCGTCCACATAGCTGACGTGGTTGCACACCAGCACGGCCGCCCCTTCCGCGGGAATGCGCTCGCCATCAACGACTTTCACGCGGTGCACGGTCTGGATGAGTATCCACGCCAGGAAGCGCATGAGAAATTCCGGCACCAGCGAAAAGATGTAGGCGGCCACCAGCGCATTCAGAATCGCCGTGACGAAGAACAACTGCGGGATGGTGAAACCTTTGCCCAGCAGCACGATGGCCACGCCGGCCGCCGCCACCATGAACAGCGCGTTGAGGATATTCATGCCGGCGATCGTGCGCGAAATGTGTTTCGGGTCGCAGCGCGTCTGGATCAGGGCGAACAGGGGCACGATGAAGAAACCGCCGAACACGCCGATCATGACGATATCGATCAGGATGCGCGGCACGCCCGCCTGGCCCACAAACGCCAGCGCATCGACCACCTGCGTGTTGACATACGCATTGCTGGCGAAATACAGGTCGATGCCGAACAGCGACAGGCCGATGGAGCCGAACGGCACCAGGCCGATTTCGATCTTGTGGCCGGAAAGGCGCTCGCACAGCAGGGAACCCGTGCCGATGCCGACGGAAAACACGGTCAGCAGCAGCACGAACACGCTGTGGTCGCCATGCAGGAAATCCTTCGAATACACGGGGAACTGGGCCAGGATCAGGGCGCCGTAAAACCAGAACCAGGAGTTGCCCAGCATGGCCAGGAAGACGGGGCGGTTCTTGCGCGAAAAATTCAGGTTGCGCAACGATTCGGCGACGAAGTTCAGACTCACCTTCAAGTCCGGCTCCGGCGCCGGCGTGCGCGGCACGCGGTAGCTGGCGATCAGGCCGAAGACGGCCACGGCGATCGTCGCGCCGGCCACCAGTTCCACGCCCAGCGGCTTGTGCACGATCAGCACGGCGCCGAGAATTTCACCCAACAAGATACCGACAAACGTCCCCATCTCGATCAGGCCATTGCCGCCGACCAATTCCTCGGGTTTCAGCTGCTGCGGCAGATACGCATACTTGACGGGGCCGAACAGGGTCGAATGCACGCCCATGCCGACCACGGCGGCCACCAGCAGCCACAGGGTATGCGTCATCCAGCCGGCGGCCGCCACGGCCATGATGGCCAGCTCCATCCATTTGACGAAGCGGGCCAGGCCCGCCTTTTCGAATTTATCCGCCAGCTGGCCCGCCGTGGCCGAAAACACGACGTAGGGCAGGATGAATAGGCCGGGTATCAGATTGGTGATGGTGGACGGGTCGAGCGTGGTCCAGCTCAGCGCATCGTAGGCGAGGATCACCATCAGGGCCGTCTTGAACAGATTGTCGTTGAAGGCGCCAAAGAACTGGGTCCAGAAGAAAGGCCCGAAACGGCGCTGCGACAATAAGGAAAACTGGCTGCTTTGACTCATGGCATGGGGAACCGGCAATTAAGGAATGGCTAAAATACAGCACTATCTTGCGCGCGACAATCTGAATGTCGTCATATTGCTTGGCGTCAATACGGAAAAGCGCCTGCCACGCCATGCTGGCCATGTCTTCCTGACGCCGTCCCCGGTACTTGCCCTGACACAACAGAAATCGCCTGTCTCTTGATAATAAGGTAATGTGCGCATACTTAGGGCGCCTTCGCCCTGCCCTTCCAGGAAAGCTACTCCATGTTTGGATTGATCACGCTGTTCATCCTAGGCTTGCTGATTACCGCCTTCGTGCTGGCATTGCAGTACCGCAGAAAGGTGGCCGATCTGGAGCTGCTGACGGCGCGCCTGCGCAAGGAAGTCAGCGGCATCGAGCAGCGCCTGCAAGCGCTGGAAGGCCAGACCGACGCGCCAGTTGCCCCGCCCGCCAAGGAGCGTGTTGTGCCGGCGCCTGTGCCGGCGCCTGTACCGACTGCCGCGCCGACACCGACACCGGTGCCGCAAGCGGCCAGGACCGAGCAGGTCGAACTGGCAAAGGCCGCGCCGGCTCCCGCCAAACCAGCACCCGCCAAGCCTGCTCCCGCCGCTGCCAACACCCCCTCCTGGATCGCGCGCCCGGATGGCCTGTTTGCCAAGGCGAAGAACTGGCTGTTTACCGGCAATCTGGTCGCCAAGCTGGGCTTGCTGATCCTCTTCCTCGGCGTCAGCTTCCTGCTCAAGTATGTGTCGGCGC
Organism: Janthinobacterium sp. GW456P; assembly: GCF_002127655.1. Classification (GTDB taxonomy): domain Bacteria; phylum Pseudomonadota; class Gammaproteobacteria; order Burkholderiales; family Burkholderiaceae_D; genus Janthinobacterium. The sequence continues at coordinate 329,723 of NZ_NEHB01000001.1, read as the reverse complement.
AGGTCACGCTGCCCATCGAGTTGCGCCTGGCCGGCATCGCGCTGGCCGACATCGCCCTGCTGGCCTGGGCCTGGCGCATCCGCATCAAACGCCCCGGCATCAGCTTGCCGCTGCAGGGCACGGCGCTGGCGATATTGATGCTGGTGACGTTCGGCGCCTTCCGCCTGTATGAACTGATCCCGGCCGGCCTGGCGTTTGCCGTGCTGTTCGTGCTGACGGCGTTCACGTGTTTGCTGGCCGTGCTGCAAAACGCCGTCTGGCTGGCCGTCTTCGGCATCGTCGGCGGCTTTGCCGTGCCCCTGCTCGTGTCGACGGGCAGCGGCAACCATATCGGCCTGTTCAGCTATTACGCGCTGCTCAACGCGGGCGTCTTCGCCATCGCCCTGAAACGCGCCTGGCGCGTCCTGAATGTGCTGAGCTTTGGCTTCACCTTCGTCGTCGCCACCACCTGGGGTCTGCTGCGCTACACGCCCGAGCACTACCTGTCGACGCAACTGTTTTTGCTCCTGTTCGTGCTGTTCTATATCGGCATCGCCATCGCCTACTGCGCGCGCCAGGCGCCGCGCTTGAAACACTACGTGGATGGCACGCTCGTGTTCGGCACGCCGCTGGCGGCCATGGGCCTGCAATACGGCCTGGTCCGGCACTTTGAATTTGGCCTGGCGTTTTCCGCGCTGGCCGCCGGGTTGACCTACACGGGACTAGCCGTGACCCTGTGGCGCAGGAACGGCTTCAAACTGCTGGCCGAAGCCTTCCTCGTGCTGGGCATCGTGTTCGGCACCCTGGCCATCCCGTTCGCCCTCGATGGCCGCTGGACGTCGGCCGCCTGGGCGCTGGAAGGCGCGGGCATCGTCTGGGTCGGCTTGCGCCAGCGCCAGACCCTGGCCTGGGCCTTCGGCCTGCTGGTGCAGGGGGCCGCGTGGATTGCCTTCCTCACCGCCATGCAGGACCTCAATACGGCATCGGCCCTGCAGGCCAACATCTGGCTCGGCTGCGCGCTGCTGGCCGCCGCCGCGCTGGTGATGGCCTACAATTTCCGCCGCCATGGCAGCCACTTGCATCCGGAGTTCATGAGCAGCATGTCCGTGCTGTTCCTGACCGCCGCCACGGTCTGGCTGCTGGGCGGTGTCTGGAGCGAGATCCTGCTGCGCACGGACGCCGCCACGCAACTGAACCTGCTGACGCTCAGCGCGCTGGCAGTGGCGGCCCTGCTGGCGGTGCTGGCGCGGCGCGAACAATGGCATGCGCCGCGCGCGCTGCTGCTGGCCGTGCAGATACTGGCCGGCATGGTCATGCTCAGCCACGCCAGCTGGGCCTGGGACCAGCACCCGGCCAGCCTGTTCGGCGGCTCCTTCCTCAGCGCACTGCTGCTGGGTGGCGCCGCCTTTGCCAGCGCCCGTTTCCTTATGCTGCGCGCGCGTGGCGGCGACGAACTGCTGGCCTTGGCCGCGCGCCCCCTGCTGGTCTGGAGCGGCTTGCTGTGGTTTGCCGCCATCCTCGTGCCCTTCACCAGCTGGCTGCTGCGCCTGATCGACGGCGACCTGACCATGCAGCCGCACGCGGGCGAGCACTGGCTGGCGCTGTACCTGATCGCCGTGTCCGTCACGACGCCCGTATTCGCCATCCTGGCGCGGCGCCTCGATTGGCCGCAACTGCGCTGGTTGACCGTGGCAGCCTGGCTAGCCCTGGGCCTGTGGAGCGCCAAGCTGCTGCTGGCGCTGTATGTGCGCGACTACCTGCCGACGGGTTTGAGCTGGCTGGCGCTGGCCTGCGCACTGGCGGCCGGCGAATACCTGCTGCGGGCCTGGCCGCAAGCGGGCTGGCCACTCGACGTGCGCGCACTGCGCCTGCTGCATACGCTGCGCACGGCCGCGCCATGGCTGATGCTGTGGCCCGTGGGCGCCATGCAGGTCGGTACCTGGCTGGCGCGGCATGAAGACAGCGTCAGCCCCGCCTGGGCCCGCTACTTGCCGGCCTGGGCCATGATGCTGGTACTGGCCTGGCTGATCCGCCGCTGCCGCGCCGGCGCCTGGCCGGTCGCGCCGATTGCCGCGTGGTACCAACGCACCTTGATACCGCTGGGCGCGCTGTGGTCGCTGCTGCTGATCGCCGCCTGGAATCTGCTCGACGACGGTTCCATGGCACCGCTGCCCTACTTGCCGCTGCTCAATCCGCTGGACCTGAGCACGGGCTTTGCCGTGCTGCTGGCCGTTGCCAGCTACCGTTTATTCCCTGCCGGTCAGATCCCGCTGCCGTCCCTGTGGCAGGCGCGCTTGCCCGTCGTGGCCGCGTGCTTGCTGTATGGCTGGTTCAACCTGATGCTGCTGCGCACGGTGTCGCACTACCTCGGCGTGCCCTACACGTTTGACGCCATGCTTGCCTCGCAGTTCGTGCAAGCGATGCTGTCGCTCGTGTGGAGCGTCACGGCCCTGCTGCTGATGCGCCATGCGGCCCGTCAGCAGCGACGCCAGCAATGGAGCATGGGCGCCGTGCTGCTGGGACTGGTTGTTGTGAAACTGTTCCTGATCGACCTGTCGAACGTGGGCGGCATCGAACGCATCATCTCTTTCGTGGGCGTGGGCTTGCTGATGGTTGTGATCGGCTACCTGGCGCCTTTCCCCAAGGCTGCCGCAGCAGCGCCAGCCGAACCGCAACCGGGAGCCGCATGAAACCCATATTCATCTGTTGCAGCCTGCTGCTGGCAGGCGCCGCGCTGGCCGCGCCCGGCCAGGACCGGCCGCAGGACTATCGCTGGAGCATGCCCATCCAGTCGCCGGCCGGCGCGGGCATCGTCCAGCTATCGTTGCCCAGGGAAGTCTACCTGCACGCCAGCTCGGCCAGCCTGGCCGACCTGCGCCTGTTCGACGCCGACGGCAAGCGCCTCGCCTATGCCATCGGTGCACCGCCCGCGCAATCGGCCACGCAGCGCACGAACATTCCCGCCCATATCTTCCCCGTGACGGGCACGCCGGCAACTGGCGATGGATTGCAAGGCATCGATATCCGCACAGCCGACGATGGCCGGCTGTTGTCGGTCAGCACGCGCGCCGGCACGGCAGCGGCCACGGCCGCACTGCAGGCGCTGATCCTCGACCTGGGCAAGCAGGCGCAAGACAAGCGTATCGCCGCCCTGCGCTTCACGCCGCCGGCCCGCACGGACAATTACAGTGCGCAAGTGCTGCTGGAAGTGAGCGACGACCTGAAGCAATGGGACGCCATCGGCACCACCACCCTGAATTGGCTCAGCAACAGCGACACGCAAACCCTGGCCAACGACAGCATCGCCTTTGCGCCGCGCGCATTTCGCTATGCACGCCTGAGCTGGCAAGCGGGCGAACCGCTGGCCTTCGCGGCGATCACGGCGCAAGCCGTCAGCGAAACGGACATCGCCGCGCCGCGCGCCAGCGTCGTGCTGCAAGGCGTGCCCGGCAAGCAGGACAATGAATGGCGCTACGCCACGCCCCTCGCCATTCCCGCCAACAGCATCGCCCTGCAATTGACGCAGACCAATACGGTGCTGCCCGTGACCCTGGGCGTGTATCGCCAGAACAGCTATGTTCCCCGGCATCGGCTGCACCTGCGCCAGCAGGCACGTCCAGCGCAAGGCGCGTATTTCGATCCCCTGCTGAGCACGACGTTTTACCGCATCGGCCTCGATGGCAAGGAACGGATCTCGGGCGACCTGGCCATGCCCGTGACGCAGACCGGAGAATGGGTACTGCAGACATCCACGGAACACCCGCTCTCGGCCGGCAATGCACCCGCTGTGCGCCTGGGCTGGACACCCGCCACTGTCGTCTTCCTGACCAGCGGCAAGCCGCCCTATCAGCTGGCATTCGGCAACAGCAACGCCGCCGCCGTCGCGCAGCCGCTGTCGCAGGTGGCGCCCGGCTTCAAGGCAGACGAATTGCTGGCGCTCAAGACGGCCAGCGCCGGCCCGCTCCAGCCCAACGCTGGCGCGCAGGCCCCTCCACGCGCCACCAAGGACGGGGTGCCGTGGCGCCTGGCCGCACTGTGGGCGGCACTGCTGCTGGGCGTGGGCGTGCTGGGCTTTTTTGCCTGGCGCCTGCTGACGCAGATGAAAGAGGAACAAGGCAGTACGGACAAGCAGGAACATTAGCCGCTTGGCCGCGCCATTGCTGCCTCACTGCCGCAGCAACGCCTTGAACGTCTGCGGCATCCAGGGACGCGCCGCCAGCATGAAGCTGATGGCCAGACGCTCGTCGCCAGGCAGACGCGCGTCTTCCTGGTGCTGCTGCGAAAATTCCACCGCGACTTGCTTCAAACGCTCCAGCAAGGCTGCCGTGGATTTCTTCGACAGCATCACGTTCACCAGGCGCAGCAGTTCCGTTTCACCATCGAATTGCGAATTCAGATAGTCGCCATAGGCTTCCTTTTTGAAATATGTGTGGATCGGGCCATTCGGTATCCAGGCGAAGGTGCGCGCCACCAGCAGTTTGACCCGGTTATTCGGCAGCAGTTCCAGGAAACCGATTTTATCCAGGCGCAGCAGGTATTTCACCGCTTGCGCTTCGCTGATGTCGTAGATGGCGACGATCTGTTCCAGCGGCAACAGGTTCAGGGCGGAGACGGCCACCACGAACAGCCGGGTGTCTTCGATGATTTCCTTTTCCTGCGCATACGTCAGTCCCGTGATCAGGGTGGGCGCGGCCTGGGCTGACTGCACGGCCAGCGCCAGCTGCTGGAAATCGCTGCCGACGGCGACCAATATCTGGTCCAGCCGCTGCAGGGTAAATTGCTTCTGCGAAAACATCCGCTTGACGCTGGCTTCGGACACGCCGATGCGCTGCGCCAGCTCGGCATACGTGACGGCGCGCGCCTTCAACAGGCGTTTCAGGGCCTCAATCAGTGCGTGGGTTTGCGGCATGCACTTCCTTTATAAAAATAGCATCGGTTCCAGCGGCAAAAAAGTAGCGCAATACGCTACCTGCGGTATGCCTGCCCGCTACGAGTAGCGTTTTCATTGACCAATTGCCCACAGTCTACAATGATGGCGTTGCCACTTGGCACACTTGAAGGAGAAACACATGAAACGCCTGCTGCCCCTCTGCCTGTCCCTGTCGCTGCTGACGCTCTGCGTGGCCGCCCCCGGCCTGGTCCACGCCGCCGCCTCGGAGAACCTGTCGAAAGGCTCGCAAAACCTCAGCCAGGGTTCCGCCATCGTCGTCGCCGGGTCCATGTCCATGCTGGTCGCCTCCGGCCAGGTCGTCGTTGCCAGCGTGGAAACAGTGGGCGAAGGCATCGTCATCGTGCTGAAAGGCGCCTCCGAAGCGGGCGGCGCGTCCATCCAGATGAGCACGCAAGCGGCCAAGGGCCTGTCGCTGGCGGCCGGCACCGTGGTCAATGTGGTGGCGCTGTCCACCGGCCATATGCTGGTTCTTTCCGGCAAGGCCATCGCCTTCATTCCGAACGAACTGGGCAAGGCGCTGCTGCACCACTCCAAAGCGTAATACCGACAACAGGACCTCCATGAAACACCTACTCGCCATGACCCTGCTGTGCGCCGCCGCCATGGCGCCGCTGGCCCAGGCCAACTCCGATACCACCAACGCCTCCGACAACGCCAGCATGGCCTCGGCCATCGTCCTGGTCGGCTCCATGTCGGTGCTGGCCGCCGCCGGTGAAATCGTCATCGACAAGGTGGAAGACGTGGCCGACGGCAGCGTGCTCGTGCTCAAAAGCGCGGCCAAGGGCGCATCGTCCGCCGCCACGGCTTCCGTCAAGCTGAGCCAGAAGGCCATGCAAGGCCTGTCGCTGGCGGCCGGCACGGTAGTCAAGGTAGTGGCCGTCTCGACGGGCCACATGCTGATGCTGTCGGGCAAAGCCATCGCCTATGTGCCGAACGCGGCCGGCAATGCCATCCTCCACCATTCGAAAGCGTGAACCCCATGAAACGCCTGACCGTCATTGTTCTCAGCCTGGCCCTGGCCGGTGCCGCCCATGCGGGGCGCTCGTGCGAGGAAAAGCAAACGGATGCGACCACCCTCGTCAAATCGATGGACCTGGCGCAAAAGACCCTGCAGGCGCTCGACGCCTCGGGCGCGCAGGTGGCGCTGATCGCGCGCGCCGGGCAGGACCTGTCGAAATACAATTTGCGCTATTCGCACATGGCGCTGGCCTGGCGCGACCACCCGAAGGGGCGCTGGCTGGTGGTGCATGAACTCAATGAATGCGGCACGGCGCAGTCGTCGCTGTACAACGAAGGCTTGGGCAATTTCTTCATGGATGATGTGTTCATGTATGAAAGCATGATCCTGATTCCCGGCCAGGATACGCAGCAGCAACTGGCACGCCTGCTGGCCAGCAACACGCCCAAGCGCTTGCATGAGGCGCACTACAATATGCTGGCCTACCCGTTTTCCACCAAGTACCAGAACTCAAACCAATGGGTGCTGGAAACCCTGGCCGCCGCCAGCAACGAGCCTGGCAAGATCGAAACGCGCGCCGAAGCGCAAGGCTGGCTGCGCAGCGCCAGCTACGCGCCGCAAACGCTGAGCATCCCCGCCGCCACGCGCCTGGGCGCGCGCATGTTCCGCGCCAATATCGCCTTTGACGATCACCCGTTCGAGCGCCGCATGACGCGCCAGATCGACGTCGTCACCGTCGACTCCATCGTGCGCTTCATGCGCCAGCGCGAGCCGCAGGTGCAGGAAATCGTCGTGCGGAACTAAGGACGCTGCAGCAGCCGGAACAGCGGCCCGGTCAGCAATACCAGTACCACCATGCGCGCCACGTGGAAGGCCGTGACGATGGGCACGCCCAGGTGCAGGGTCCTGGCCGTCAGCGACATCTCGGCGATGCCGCCGGGCGAGGTGGCCAGGATGGCCGTGCCCGGATGGATGCCCAGCCAGTGCGCCAAGCCCAGTCCGAAGGCGGCCGCCAGCAGCAGCATCAGGACACTGCACAGGGCAACGCCGGCCAGGTAGCGGGGCGCGGCATGCAGGAAGGCGGGGCTGAAGCGCGTGCCCAGGGCGATGCCGATGAACAGCTGGCCCGCGCGCAGCATCCATTCGGGCAGGCGCGACAGATGGATGCCGCACGCCGTCAGCAGCAGCGCGGCCAGCAGCGGGCCGATGACCCAGGCATTCGGCAACTGGCCCCGTTTCAAGGCGAGGGCCGCCAGTACCGTGATGCAGACCAGCAGAGCCAGCCCGCCATAGTCGACCAGCGCGGCACCCGGCACGAAGCTTTCATGCCCCGCTGCCAGGCCATGGCTGCCCCAGTAGCGCACGCCGAAGGGAATGGTCGCCACCACCAGCATCATGCGCAGGCTGTGCGCGGCGGCGACCTTGCCCACGTCGGCGCCATGGCGCTCGCTCTGCACCGCCATCTCGGACGCGCCGCCGACGGCCATGGCAAAGAAGGCGGTGGCGCGGTCGACGCCGGAAAGGCGCCGCAGCAGCATGGCGCCGGACGCCCCCAGCGCCAGCGCGAACAGCACGGTGCCGGCGATCCACGGCATATAGAGAATGAGGACGGCCAGCACGGGCGCCGTGAAATACAGGCCCAGGGCCGTGCCGATGGCCCACTGGCCCGCCTCGCGCACGCGCACGGGGCAAGCCAGTTCGCGCCCTGCCAGGCGCAGGGCGGCCGTGGCAAACAGGGGGCCGATCATCCACGGCAACGGCGTGTGCAGCCACAGGCAGATGGCGGCGCCCGCCAGCCCGGCGGCCAGCGCGGCAGCAAAGGCGCGCCAGCGCGGCCACCACGGCACCGTTAAAACACCCAGAGCTTATCGGCCGGCATGTGCAGCCAGTACTTGCCCGCTTCGAGCTTGTGGCGCGAATACGCGCGCAGGCTGATGTTCTCGGCGCCGCCCCGCTCGAACAGGCATTCCCAGCGGTCACCCAGGTACATGCAAGTCAGCAGCGGCAGTTCGATGGCGTTGTCCACCTGCGTGGCGCTGATCTTCACTTCCTCGACGCGCACCATGGTCGTCACTTCCGTGCCCACGTTGGCGCCGCGCGCCACGCCCTGCATGGAAGCGCCGTCGACCAGCAGGCGCACGGCGCTGCCGTCGCGCTGCACCACCTTGCCGGGCAGGCGGTTGTTACTGCCCATGAATTCGGCCGTAAACAGGGTGTCCGGCGTTTCATACATGCTTTGCGGCGTGCCCTGCTGCTCGATCTTGCCGTTATTGAGCAGCAGGATGCGGTCGGAAATGGCCATCGCCTCGCCCTGGTCATGCGTCACCATCAGGGCCGACAGACCCAGGCGCACGATCAGTTCGCGCAGGAAGGCGCGCGCTTCTTCGCGCAGCTTGGCGTCCAGGTTCGACAGCGGTTCGTCGAGCAGGATCACGGGCGGGTTGTACACCAGCGCGCGGGCGATCGCCACGCGCTGCTGCTGGCCGCCGGACAGCTGGTGCGGATAGCGTTCGCCCAGGTGCCCCAGGCCCAGCTGCGTCAACACTTCCTTGATGCGCGCGGCGATTTCCGTGCTGCCCATCTTGCGCAATTTGAGGCCATAGGCGACGTTGTCGAACACGGTCTTGTGCGGCCACAGCGCATACGACTGGAACACCAGCCCCAGGTTGCGCTGCTCGGCCGGCATCTCGAAGTGTCTGGCGCCGTCGAAGACATTGCGCGGACCGATTTCGATGGTGCCCGCCTTCGGGCTTTCCAGCCCGGCCACGGCGCGCAGCAAGGTGGTCTTGCCGCTGCCCGAAGGCCCCAGCAGGGCGACCACTTCGCCTTTTTTCAGGTGCATCGAGACACCCTTCAGGATCTGGTTGGCGGCAGCGCCCGTGCCATAGTCCAGGTGCAATTCATTGACGGTCAATTCATTCATGATGTGGTCTCAGTCTTCTATTAATTATGGAGTTTCACGCCAAAACGCAAGGCGATGCCCAGGCCGATGGCCACCAGGGTGATATTGATGAAGGACAGCGCCGCCACCAGGTCGGTCGAGCCGCCCGCCCACAGCGACACCAGCATGGCGCCGATCACTTCCGTGCCCGGCGAGAGCAGATACACGCCCGTCGAATATTCGCGCTCGAAGATCAGGAACACCATCAGCCAGGCGCCCAGCAAGCCGTATTTGATCAGCGGCAGGGTCACGTCGCGCGTCACCTGGCCGCGGCTGGCGCCAACGGCGCGCGCCGCCTCTTCCAGCTCCGGCCCCACTTGCAGCAGCGCCGTGGAAATGAGGCGCATGCCGTAGGCCATCCACACCACCGAATACGCGAGCCACAGGGCGAAAATCGTCGAGCGCACTTCGCGCAGCACGGGAATCACATGGCCGCTCAGCCACAGCGCCACGCCGTTGTCCATGCCTTTCAATATGCCGTCGAGCCAGGCCGGCACGAACAGGAAGACCCACAGGAACGACAGGCCGGCCAGCAGGCCCGGCACGGCGCGCGGCACCAGCACGCTGTAATCGAGCAGGCGCGTGATGCCGTCCTGCTTGCGGTGCATGGCCAGCGCGATGAAGCTGTAGCAGCCGACGGCCAGCGCGCCGCCGACGACGCCGATCAGGATGGTGTTGACGATGCCGCGCACCAGCGAAGGCTGGTCGAAAATGTCGCGGAAATGCTGCAAGGTCAATACGTCGGCCAGGTGCACGCCCTCGCCCCAGTACTGCACGAAGGAGCGCAGCACGATGCCCGTCAACGGCAGGATGATGGTGAAGATCAGCCAGCCGGCCAGCAAGGCAAACGCCAGCCACTTCCAGCGGCCCAGCGGCATGGCCTTGCTGCGCGCGCCCTTGCCCTTGATCGACACATACTTGTTGGCGGACTTGAGCAGCCAGCGCTGTATCATCACCAGCGGCATGGTCACCATCACCAGGCACACGGCGACGGCGGCCATCAGGTGATACGACGGCGTACCGAGCTTGTTGGTCAGTTTGTACAGATAGGTCGGCAGCACCAGGTGGCCTTCCGGATCGCCGAGCACCAGCACCAGGCCGAACACCTCGAAGCCGAGGAAGAACACCAGCACGCCCGCATACGCCAGGGCCGGCATGATCATCGGCAGCGAGACATTGAGCATCACCTGGATCGGCGAGGCGCCGGCCACGCGGGCCGCTTCCTCGACGTCCGAGCCCAGGCTTTTCAGGGCCGAGGAGGCGTACAGGTAGACGTGCGGCACGTGCGTCAGGCCGGCGATGATGACGATGCTGGTGAAGGAGTAAATATTCCAGGGCACGAAGCCGAGCAGCTCCTTGGCCCAGATCGAGTAAAAGCCCACGGGTCCCATCGAGACGACGTAGCCGAAGCCCATCACCATCGGCGACACAAAGATCGGCACCAGCAGCATGGGCGCCACCCAGCCGCGGCCCGGCAAATCCGTGCGCACCATCAAAAAGGCCAGCATGCCGCCCAGCGGCACGGCGATCACGGTCAGGCCCAGGGCCAGCATCAGGCCATTCTTGAAGGCCATGGCGAAATCGGGATCATCGAAGATGAAACGGTAGGAATCAAAGCCAAATTCGCGCATGGGCATGAAAAACGGCGCGTTCAAAAAGCTCTGGTAAAAAATCAGGAACAGCGGCAGGAAGATGGCGACCAGCGTGATCGCCACGACCACGCCGCGCGGCCAGTTCAGGCGCGACAAGGGAGAGCGCGACCGTGCAGGCAGCGGCAAGATAGCAGTTTGCATGATGAATCCAATGAATGAAGGGTGCGGCATGCGCCCGCAAGCCAGGCTCGCGGGCGGCCAAGACGGCATTGGCTATTTTTACTTCTTGCCGGCGGTCTCTTTCCACTGCTTCAGGAACGCCATGCGCTTGGCAGGTCCCAAAAATTGCAGGATGATCGGGTGCACGGGAATCGGCTTGACGTTGGCCGCGCCGATTTCCTTGATCAGTTCCGCCGATGTCGTTTCGCCCGTGACGTCGGCGCGGATGGCGAACAGCTTGGCACCGTTGGCGATGATGGTCTGGCCGCGGTGCGACAGAATGTAATCGAGCCACAGCTTGCTGGCATTGACGTTCTTCGCGTTCTTGTTGATGAACTGCACGCGCGACAGGATCAGCGTGTAATCCTTGGGCAGCACCACGCCGATCGACGGATCGGTCTTGGCGCGCACCAGGGCGTAGGAGCCGAGCACGTTGTAGCCGATCAGGTTTTCACCGGACGAAATGCGTTCCATCATGGTGCCCGTCGACGACTGCACGCGCACCTTGGCCGTGCCGAACGCGTTTTCCAGGGCCAGGAACTGCGGATATTCCTTCGCATCCTGCGCCATGAACATGAAGCCAACGCCCGATTTTTCGATGTCGTAGGTGGTGACCTTGTCCTTGAATTTCGGCGTGGCGATCAGCTTGACGAAGTCGTCGTGATTCTTCGGCACTTCCTTCGGATCGAGCAATCGCTTGTTGTAGACGATGGCGGCCGGCTCGAACGTGGTGCCGTAAGCCTGGTCGTCCCACATGGCCCAGCCGGGGATCTTCGCCGCTTCGACCGACTTGTATTTCAGGGCGTAGCCGTCGGAGGCCAGGCGCATCTGCAAGTCCATCGCCGACGACCACATCACGTCGGCCGTGTTGCCGCCGGCGGCCACTTCGGAAATGAAGCGGTTGTACACTTCTGTCGAATTCATGTCGTTGTATTCAACCGAGATGCCCGGATACAGCGCGCTGAAATCCTTGATCAGCGGCGCGGCGGCCTTGCTGTCGGTGGCGCTGTAGATCACCACCTTGCCTTCCTTCTTGGCCGCGTCGATGATCTTCTGGTAGTCGGCCGGATAACCTGCCGGCACCTGGGCGAAGGCGGCGCCGGCGGTACCCGCGAAAGCGGCTGCCAGGGCGATGGCGAGTATGGTCTTGGTTTGCATGGTTTGTCTCCGTCTGTGATTGTTGTATGGTTTGCTATTGGCTTCAGCGCATCAGGCCCAGTTCGGCAGCCTGCCTGGAATAGCGTTCGACCGCCTGGTTCACGTACTGCGTCAATTTGTCGCCCGTCAGCGCGAACGGATACATGCCCGCCTGCGTGCGCCACTGGGCAAACTGCGGCGTGGCCATGGCGCGTTCAAAACTGGCCACCCAGCGCCGGTAATCCGCTTCCGGCACCTGTGGCCCCATCCACACGCCGCGGATGATGGGCCAGACCACGTCGATGCCCTGCTCGCGCGCCGTCGGTACGCCAGCCAGCACGCCGGGCAGGCGCTTTTCCGACAGCACCGCCAGCACGCGCGCATGGCTGTCGCCTGCATTCAGGGTCGCTTCCGACGTGTCGCCCGACATCACCTGCACGTAATCAGCCTGCATCGCCGTGAAGATCTCGCCGCCGCCTTCCAGCGCCACGAAGCGCAGCACTTTCGGGTCGATGCCGGCATGGCGCGCCACCAGCGCCATCTTCAGCCAGTCCTGGCTGCCGATGGTGCCGGAGACGCCGATCAGCACCTTGTCGGGGTGGCGCTTGAGCGCGGCGATCAGGTCGGCCAGGCTCTTGTAGGGAGAGTCGCTGCGCACGGCGATCATGCCGTAGTCGGCGCCCAGCGCCGCCACCCAGCGCACGTCGCCCGTCTTGGCGTTGCCGAACTTGCCTTGCGCCAGGTTCAGCAGCGAGCCGCCCGAAAACACCACCAGGGTGTTGGCTTCGGCACGCCGGCGCTGCGAGCCCATCGAACGCCACGCCACCGCGCCGATGCCGCCGGGCAGATAGCTGATGCGCACCGAGGACGCGAACGGCGCCGCCGCCGCCGGATCGGGCTGCAGCAGCCCTTTCTGCGCCAGCTTGCAGGTCAGGTCCATGGCGCCTCCCGGCTTGGACGGCACCACGCAATCGACTTCAGGCGCGGCCGCTGTTGCCGGCGCGGGCACCAGCGCAGACAACAGCAGCAGCGACAGGAACGCGGTGCGCGGCATCGTCATGCCTTAGAAGCGGTGCTGGATGCCGGCGATCAGGCCGCGCTGCGTGTCGCCGAAACCGGCATCGTCGCGCGACAGGCTGACCAGCTGGTTGTGCTTGGCCTTGGCATAGGCGCCAGCCACGTACAGGTCGGTGCGCTTGGACAGCGCATAGCGCACGCGCGCCACGTACATGATCGGATCGGCATCCGTATTGGCGGCCACGTTCTTCACGTCCTGGTAGTAGATCACGCCCGTCAGGGTGATGACCGGCGTGGTCTTGTAGCTGACGCCGCCCCAGTACAGGGTGCCGCGCACGTCGGCCTTGCCGGCCGCTGCCGGATCGAGCTTGTAGTCGCGCGCCGCCGCCTGCACTTTCCACGGGCCGTCGTCGTACATGGCGCCCAGGTGGTACACGGTGGTCTTGTCGCGCGCGCCGCCGGCGATGGCATTGCCGTTCACCTGTTCATACGTGGCCAGCAGGCTGACAGGACCCGTCTTGTAGGTAACGGCCGTCGACAGCTTGGCGCTGTCCGAAGTGCCCGTCGACTGTTCGCCGAAGCCGTACGAGGCGCCGTAGCTGAAGTCGCCCGTCTTGCCCGAGTACTTGACCATGTTGTCGAAGGCCGTCGTCATGCCGTATTTGCTCGGGCCCGTCGCGTTGCCCGAGGTGGCCCACGAGTAGAACGGCGCATACGCCATCGGATCGAACGGCAGCACGAAGTCGTACACGGTGGTAAACGAGCGTCCCAGCACGACGCGGCCAAACGCGCCTTCCAGGCCCACATTGGCCTGGCGCTTGAACAGCGCGCCGTCGGCCGCGCCCGTGTCGACCAGGATGCCGCCTTCCAGATTGAAGACGGCTTTCAGGCCGCCGCCCAGGTCTTCGCTGCCCAGGATGCCCCAGCGCGAGGTGTTCATGCCGCCGGAGCTCACCTGCGTCATCGAGCTTTTGTTCGGACCGGCGTTGCTGGTGTTGCTGATGCCGGCGTCCAGGCGGCCGTACAGGGTGACGTTCGACTGGGCCTGGGCGCTGCCAGCGGCGGCGAGGACCGCCACGGCGGCCAGCGAGAATGCGGTTTTCTTCATGTAGAGTGTCTCCCTCAGATATAGTTATTAGTGATATGCCTGATCAATTTCATGAATCAGGATCACACTATATGATCGTGATCCTTTCAATTCGCTTTCAGACTGACAGGTGTCGCCGGCCAGCCACAGGCAATACCAACAAATTCATTGCGGCCCCTGTCGGCGGCGTGCCGAGAGGCTTACACTGCACCAATTCAAACGAATGGCGGAGACCATGCGCATATTATTAGTGGAAGACCATCTGGAGCTGTCGCACTGGCTGGCAAAGGCCCTGCGCGACGCGCACCTGACGGTGGAGACCGCCCACAACGGCGCCGATGCCGACGCCCTGCTGCATACGCAGGAATATTCCCTGGTGCTGCTCGACCTCTCCCTGCCGAAGATGGATGGCCTGGACGTGCTGCGCCGCCTGCGCGCGCGCGGCGGCACGCGCGGCAAGACTCCCGTCATGATACTCACGGCGCGCGGCGGCCTCGATGACAAGGTGCAGGGCCTGAACCTGGGCGCGGACGACTACATGGCCAAGCCGTTCGAACTGGCCGAACTGGAAGCGCGCGTGAAAGCCCTGCTGCGCCGCAGCCAGGGCAACGAAGCGCTGGTGCACAGCTGCGGCGCCCTGAGTTTCGATACCGTCACGCGCATGTTCAGCTATGGTGGTGCGGCGCTGGCCCTGACGCCGCGCGAACATGCCGTGCTCGAAGCGCTGATCACGCGCTCGGGGCGCGCCGTGTCGAAGGAAAAGCTGTTCGACGAAGTGTTCGCGCTGGCCGACGACGCCAACCTGGACGCCATCGAACTGTATATCCACCGCGTCCGCAAGAAACTGGAAAACGGCGTGGAAAGCGGCTCTCCCGACGGCGCTGTCATCACCACCCTGCGCGGCATCGGCTACCTGCTGCAGCCGCGCAGCGCGATGGCGCCGGCCACGCCAAAATGAGCGCCGTCACGCCGCGCCTGCCCCTGTTCGAGCGCCTGCGCCGGCGCTGGGCGCAGGGCCGGCCGCTGGGCAGCCTGCGCAGCCAGCTGCTGCGCTGGCTGCTCATCCCGCTGGTGATGCTGGTGCTGCTCGATGCCGTTTTTGTCTACCGCAACGCGCTCGACGCGGCCGACATGGCCTACGACCGCTCCTTGCTGGCGTCGACGCGGGCGCTGGCCGAGCGCGTCTCCATCGTCAACGGCAAGGTCGTGGCCGAAGTGCCCTATGTGGCGCTCGACAGCTTCGAGACCGATACCCTGGGCCGCATCTATTACAAGGTCACGGGCATCAACGGCGAAATGGTGTCGGGCTATGGCGACTTGCCGCCCGTGCCGAAAAACGTACCCCGTTCGCAGAATTATCCGGCACTGGTGCGCTTCTACCACGCCGACTACCACGGCAAGCCGATCCGCATCGCCGCCCTGCTGCAGCCCGTGTACGACGACTCGATGCGCGGCATCGCCCTGATCCAGGTGGCCGAAACGCTGGACGCGCGGCGCGGCCTGTCGAACCAGATCCTGTTCGACACCCTGATCTGGCAGGCGGCGATGGTGCTGGTGATGGGCGCCCTCGTGTGGTTTGCCGTGCGCCTGGTGCTGCGCCCGCTGATGCGCTTGAAGATGGAAGTCGAGACGCGCACCCTGTCCGACCTGTCCGACGTCGATCCCGCCCTCGTGCACAAGGAAATGCGTCCGCTGGTGAGCGCCATGAACGGTTCCATGTCGCGCCTGCAGCAGTTGATCGCCAGCCAGCGCCGCTTCATCGCCGACGCCTCGCACCAGCTGCGCACGCCGTTGACGGTGCTGAAAACCCAGGCCGAACTGGCCGTGCGCGAGTGCGACCGCCAGGCGGGCGCGCCGCCGGACATCGCCGCCCTGCGCGACATCGTGCGCTCAATCGCCGCCACCACCGATTCGACCGTGCTGCTGGCCAACCGCCTCCTGACCCTGGCGCGCATCGAGCATGGCGGCGAAAATCTGGCGATGGACACCGTCGCGCTGCGCGACGTGGCGCAGCAGGTGGGACTGGAAATGGCCATGGCCGCCGTCGCCAAAAATATTGACCTGTCGCTGGAAGCGCCCGACGAAGCGCCCGTGCATGGCCAGGCCCTGCTGCTGCATGAACTGGTGGCCAACCTGGTCGACAACGCCCTGCGCTACACCCCGCATGGCGGCAGCGTGATCCTGCGCGTGCGCGCGCCGGACAAGGACAGCGATGGCCGTGAAACGGTGCTGGAAGTGGAAGACAGCGGCGCCGGCATCCCGCCAGCCGAACGCGAGCGCGTGTTTACGCCGTTTTACCGCGTCGGCACGGCGCTCGAGAGCAACCCGGGCGGCGCGGGACTGGGCCTGGCCATCGTGCGCGACATCGCCGCCCTGCATGGCGCCAGGCTGGAACTGGCGACGGCGACCAATGGGCACGGCTTGAAAGTCAGCGTGCATTTCAGCGGCGCCGCATGAGGCGCCAGACAGATATGTCTTCAATATTAAATGTTGCACCAAAACAACAAGTACATTATTTGTAATATTTTTTAAATAATTGCCTTACATAAACATATTCATCCCTATACAATTCGGTTCCCATTAAGCGGCGAGGCAGTCTCTCCGCATTAATTATCTAGGATTAATATGAAAAAGCAATTGTTCGCAGCAGTCGTCGGCGCCGCCCTGGCATTCCCATTGTTCGCCCAAGCCGAAGGCGCCTACATCGGCGCTAACGTCGGCCGTTCGGAAATGAAGCTGTCCATCGATCAAGAAGGTTCGAGCAAGAAAAGCGATACCGGCTACAAAGCCTACGCTGGCTACAACTTCACGCAAAACTTCGGCGCGGAAGCTGGCTATGTCGACCTCGGCAAAGTAGACCGCACCATCGACGGCACGAAACTGGAAGCGAAAAACCACGCATTCTACGTCGCCGCGACCGGCACCCTGCCACTGAACGAACAGTTCTCGTTGTTCGCCAAGGCTGGCGTTGCGCAAAACCGCGCCAAAATCACTATCAGCGAATTGAATTTCCGTGAAAGCAATTCGAAAAACAAAACCTCCGCCATCTTTGGCATCGGCGCCGCTTACAACATCAACAAAAACCTGTCGGCTGTTGCTGAATATGAAAACTTCGGCAAGGTAGCAAGCGAAGGCGGCGACAAATTGAAAGCCGACCTGCTGTCGATCGGCCTGCGTTACAAGTTCTAATTCAAGTGCTGATTCACGCGTGCGTGAATCAGCATCCCGCCGTTTTAATGGCGGATAAAAAAACCGGCTGCACAGCCGGTTTTTTTTATGGGCGCGTGGCGCGTCACGGGCGCCGATGTTAAGATCGCGCCCTGAAATCGACCGAAAGATCCCGCCATGATGACCAAAGAAGACGTAACCGAACTGTTTGCCAATATCGCCGAAAACGCGCCGTGGGATTTATCCCAGCCGCTGCTGTGGGGCTATTACTTCACCAACCCCACTTCCGAGCCGCTGGAGCAGGCCGCCACCTTGCTGGCGCTGCAGGGCTACCGCCCGGTGGAACTGTACCAGCCCGAACTGGACGACCCGGCCGCCGCGCCCGTGTGGGTGCTGCACGTGGAAAAAGCCGAAGTGCATGGCGTCGACAGCCTGCATGCACGCAATGGCGAACTGATGGCGTTTGCCCAGGAAAACCAGCTGGCCAGCTATGACGGCATGGATGTCGGCCCGGTCGGTGCGCCCGACGTGCCGCAGCTGTAAGACAGTCTGCCCATCAAAAAACGGCGCCCGCGGGCGCCGTTTTGCATGCAGCCAGGTGAAAATCAGCTCAGGTTTTCCAGGCGGATCTTGGTGACCGTGCCCACCACGCTGTGCAAGGCTTCCATTTTCTCGATGGCGGCCGTGACGTTCTTTTCCTGCGTCTGGTGCGTCAGCATGATGATGTCCGTGTGCGTCTCGCCCTCGGCCGGCTCTTTTTGCAGCATGGCGTCGATCGAGATGCCGCGCTCGGCCAGGATGCGCGTCAGGTCGGCCAGCACGCCCGGCTGGTCGGCCACATGCATGCGCAGGTAGTAGCTGGTGGTGATTTCCGACATCGGCAATATTTCAATGTTGGTCATCGCGTTCGGCTGGAAGGCCAGGTGCGGCACGCGGTGTTCCGGGTCGGCCGTGGCCAGGCGGGTGATATCGACCAGGTCGGCGATCACCGACGAGGCGGTCGGCTCGGCGCCCGCGCCGCGGCCCGAGTACAGGCTGGCGCCGACGGCGTCGCCGTGCACCAGCACCGCGTTCATCGCGCCTTCCACGTTGGCGATCAGGCGCTTGGCCGGGATCAGGGTCGGATGCACGCGCAGCTCGATGCCTTCCACGCCATTGACGATGGCGCGCTTGGTGATGCCCAGCAGCTTGATGCGGTAGCCCAGCTGCTCGGCATAGCGGATGTCGACGGCATTGAGGTTGCTGATGCCTTCCACGTAGGCCTTGTCGAACTGCACCGGGATGCCGAAGGCGATGGCCGACATGATGGTGGCCTTGTGCGCGGCGTCGACGCCTTCGATGTCGAAGGTGGGGTCGGCTTCCGCGTAACCGAGTTCCTGCGCCTGTTTCAGCACCGTGGCAAAGTCCAGCCCCTTGTCGCGCATTTCGGACAGGATGAAATTGGTGGTGCCGTTGATGATGCCGGCGATCCATTCGATGCGGTTGGCCGTCAAGCCTTCGCGCAGCGCCTTGATGATGGGGATGCCGCCGGCGACGGCCGCTTCGAAGGCCACCATCACGCCCTTGTCCTGGGCGGCGGCGAAGATTTCGTTGCCGTGCACGGCCAGCAGGGCCTTGTTGGCCGTGACCACGTGCTTGCCGTTGGCGATGGCCTGCATCACCAGGGTTTTCGACAGGTCGTAGCCGCCGATCAGTTCGACGACGATGTCGATCTCGGGATCGTTGACGATCAGGTGCGGGTCATTGACGACCTTGCAGCCGCCGGCGACCAGCGCTTCGGCGCGCGCCACGTCGCGCACGGCGACGGCGACGACGTCAATGCCGCGGCCCGCGCGGCGCTTGATTTCTTCCTGGTTGCGCTGCAGGACGCTGAACGTGCCGAAGCCGACATTGCCCAGGCCCAGCAGGCCGATCTTGATGGATTTCATAGTTGTACCTGACTGCTCATTAAGTGGCGCCGCACAGTGCGGCGCCAGGTTGATCGGTATTGCTGCTGGCCGGTTCAGCCCCGGCCGTGACGCTTGCGGTAGCCTTCGAGGAAGCGCGCAATGCGCCCCATGGCCTCGGTCAGGTCATCGGAGTTGGGCAGGAAGACGACACGGAAATGGTCGGGCGCGATCCAGTTGAAGCCCGTGCCCTGCACGATCAGGACCTTCGCTTCGGCCAGTAATTCATAGGCAAACTGCTGGTCGTCGGCGATCGGGTAGATCTCCGGGTCCAGGCGCGGGAACATGTACAGCGCGGCCTTCGGCTTGACACAGGTGACGCCCGGAATATCGGTCAGCAGCTTGTGCGCCAGGTCGCGCTGTTTCAACAGGCGCCCGCCGGGCCCCACCAGGTCTTGTATGCTCTGGTAGCCGCCAAGCGCCGTCTGGATGGCAAACTGCCCCGGCGCGTTGGCGCATAGCCGCATCGAGGCCAGCATGTTGAGGCCCTCGATGTAATCTTTGGCGTGGCGCTTTTCGCCCGAGACCACCATCCAGCCGGAACGGTAGCCGCAGGAGCGGTAATTCTTCGACAGGCCGTTCATGGTAATGAACAGCACGTCGTCGGCCAGCGAGGCGATCGACACGTGCTCGGCTTCGTCGTACAGCACCTTGTCGTAGATCTCGTCGGCGAAAATGATCAGTTGGTGCTGGCGCGCCAGTTCGACGATCTGCAGCAGCACGGACACCGGATACAGCGCGCCCGTCGGGTTGTTCGGGTTGATGACGACGATGGCTTTTGTTTGCGGCGTGATCTTGCGGCGCATGTCCTCGATGTCGGGATACCACTCGTTCTGTTCATCGCACACATAGTGCACGGGATTGCCGCCCGACAGGCTGACGGCGGCCGTCCACAGCGGATAATCGGGCGCCGGCACCAGCACTTCGTCGCCACTGTTGAGCAGGGCGTTCATCGACATGACGATCAGTTCGGAAGCGCCATTGCCCAGGTAAATGTCATCGATGGTCACGCCGGCGATATTCTTGCCCTGCGTGTAGTGCATGACGGCCTTGCGCGGCGCAAACATGCCTTTCGAATCCGTATAGCCGGCCGCGTTCTGCAGATTGAGCATCATGTCGCGCACGATCTCGTCGGGCGGATCGAAGCCGAATACGGCCAGATTGCCGATATTGAGCTTGGTGATCTTGTGGCCTTCTTCTTCCATTTGCCTGGATTTTTCCAGGACCGGGCCGCGGATGTCGTAGCAGACGTCCGCCAATTTATTCGATTTCTGAATCGGTCGCAAAATAAATCCCTGTCGTGATGCGGCGCGGAGACTTGAGCTTGCAGCGTGGCCGCCGCGCCAGAACTATGAACCCGTGAAACTGCGATGCGAAAGACTGCAAGGCGAAAACAACCATTCTCGCCGAAAACAGGCCATTTTATCAAATTAAACATGGCGAACTGCAGCATTTGACGCCGATTCTGCCACGCCGGCGCATCCGGACGACTATCGGGCGGGCGCCATCTTCATCTTCCCTTAATCTTGCAGCATTACCATGGCGCCAGCATGCAGCGCCACTGTGGCGCAGAACATTGCAATTTGGAAAGGAAATTGCTTTTCAGTCGCTCTTTTCTGTCATTTATGGCATGCTTACGCCCTTGGCCGCGGCACCCAGTTTGGCCGCGCGCGTACCGATCAACCGACACGACCAGCCCCGATATCGCCATGAAACTCCACGCCAGCAGCACCCAACAATACCAGACTGTCACCGGCTATGACGAAAACGGCGTCGAGATCAATGCCCAGCCATACAACTACAGCCTGATCGTCATGCCGGAAACGCCGCCGCGCGCGTGGGAAGTCGACAGTTTCGAGCAGCTGAGCGAGGCGCATTTCGCGCAGATCCTGGCCGATGCGCCCGACGTGGTCATTCTCGGCACGGGCGAGCGCCAGCGCTTCGTGCACCCGAAGCTGACGGCCGCGCTGACCATGCGCCGCATCGGCGTCGAATGCATGGATAGCCAGGCTGCCTGCCGCACCTACAATATCCTCATGGGCGAAGGCCGCAAGGTCACCCTGGCCCTGATCCTGGCCCCGGCCGCAGGCAAGGCCGCATGAAAATCAATGTCAACGAACTGCACTCGTCGCGGGTGCTGATGTGGTCCCTGCTGGGCATCTTCATCGTCGTCACCCTGTACGCGCTGGGCGTGCGTACCCTGGTGCCGCCCGACGAGGGCCGCTACGCCGAGATGGCGCGCGAAATGTTCGTCACGGGCGACTGGGTCACCACGCGCCTGAACGGCATCAAGTATTTTGAAAAACCGCCGCTGCAAACGTGGATGAATGCGCTGACCTTCGCCGCCTTCGGCCTGGGCGAGTGGCAGGCCCGTTTGTGGACCGGCCTGTGCGGCATCATCGGCGTGTGCATGACGGCGTACGCGGGCAAGAAGGTCTTCGGCCCGCGCGTGGGCCTGTATGCGGGCCTGGTGCTGGCGTCGAGCCTGTTCTGGCTCGCTTCCGGCCAGATCAATTCGCTGGACATGGGCCTGTCGGGCATGATGACCCTGACCCTGGGCAGCTTGCTGATCGCCCAGCGCGACGACGCCACGGCGACGGAGCGGCGCAACTGGATGCTGGCCTGCTGGGCCGCCATGGCGCTGGCCGTGCTGGCCAAGGGCCTGATCGGCATCGTGCTGCCGGGCGCCGTGCTGGTGCTGTATTCGCTGTGCGCACGCGACTGGCGCATCTGGACGCGTTTGCACCTGGTCAAGGGCTTGCTGGTGTTCCTGGCCATCGCCACGCCGTGGTTCGTGCTGGTCGCCCTGCGCAATCCGGAGCAACCGCATTTCTTCTTCATCCATGAGCATTTCCAGCGCTTCCTGATGAAGGGCCACAAGCGCGAAGGCGCCTGGTACTACTTCCTGGTGCTGCTCATTCCCGGCATCCTGCCGTGGATAGGGCTGCTGCCGCAAAGCCTGGCCGCCGCCTTCCAGCGCCAGGAAGGCGCCTTCCAGCCCCGATTGATGCTGCTGGTCTGGGCCGTCTTCATTTTCTTCTTCTTCAGCTATTCGACCTCGAAGCTGCCCGGCTATATCGTGCCCATCTTCCCGGCGCTGGCATTGCTGGTGGCGCTGTACCTGGAATCGGCGTCGCGCCGCCAGCGCCTGTTCGCCGCCGGCCTGCTGTGCGTGCTGGGCGCGGCCATCCTGATCGGCGGACCGATCGCGTTCAGCAAGGCCAGCGCGCGCGATCCGGCAGCACTGATCGCATTGAAAGGCTACCAGCCATGGCTGATGGCGGCCGGTTTCTTCGCCCTGGCCGGCGGCGCCCTGGCCTTGCTGCATGCGCGCCAACTGCGCCGCGACATGACGGTGCTGACGATCGCCGGTGCCGGCTTCCTGGCCACGCACTGCATCCTGGCCGGCTCCGAACTGTATGGCCAGAACCGCGCAGGCACCGACATGCTGCCGCAGATCCAGGCCGAACTGACGGCCGACACCAAGCTCTATTCGGTCGGCATCTACGAACAGTCGCTGACCTATTATCTGCAGCGGCCCGTGATCCTCGTCGATTACTGGGATGAATTCACGTTTGGCCTGAAACAGCAGCCGGAACTGTCGATCCCGAACATCGAGCCTTTCATCACGCAATGGACGAACGATGCCAACGCAGGCGTGCGCGACATGGCCATTATCAGCCTGGACCGCTACAAGGAATTGCAACAACGTGGCGTGCCCATGCGTGTCATTGCCGAGGACGCGCGCCGCATGGTCATTGCCAACAAATAATGTTTAACTGGGGCGCGAGGCAGCACGGATCGCGCCCCCGGCCAGCTTGCCCCGCCCCCGCATCGGCATGATTTTTTCACCGCTGAACCGGCTGCGCCGCCATACTGACGATATAAAATAGCCATGCCTGCCGACCGCTTTTCACCGTACGGCAGCCTCGGCCCCTGACACCATACAGACTCAAGAACCGCGCACCATGACCTCTACCCTGCCCTTTTTGCCTTTTTCCAAACCCACCATCGATGAGGCGACCATCGCCGCCGTCGGCGAGGTGCTGCGCTCGGGCTGGATCACCAGCGGCCCGAAAGTGCAGGCATTCGAAGCCCAGCTGTCCGAGTATTTCGGCGGGCGTCCCGTGCGCACCTTCAATTCGGGCACGTGCACCATGGAAATCGCGCTGCGCATCGCCGGCATAGGCCCTGGCGACGAAGTCATCACCACGCCTGTGTCGTGGGTCGCGACGGCCAACGTCATCATCGAAGTGGGCGCCACGCCCGTGTTCGCCGATATCGATCCCGTCACCCGGAATATCGATCTCGACAAGCTGGAAGCGGCCATCACCCCGCGTACGAAAGCCATCATCCCCGTCTACCTGTCCGGCCTGCCCGTCGACATGGACCGCCTGTACGCGATTGCTGAAAAGTACAAGCTGCGGGTAGTCGAAGACGCGGCGCAGGCGTTCGGTTCCACCTGGAAGGGCAAGCGCATCGGCGCGTTTGGCGACTTCGTCTCGTTCAGCTTCCAGGCCAACAAGAACATCACCACGGGCGAAGGCGGCTGCCTCGTCCTGAACAACCTGGAAGAAGCGAAGCTGGCCGAGAAATACCGGCTGCAGGGCGTCACGCGCAGCGGCGTCGATGGCATCGACGTCGACGTGCTGGGCGGCAAATACAACATGAGCGACATCATGGCCGCCATCGGCCTGGGCCAGTTCGCCAATATCGACGCCATTACGGCGCACCGCCGCGCGCTGGCGCGCCACTATTTCGCGCAGTTCGGCAGCGACTTCGAAGCGCAGAGCGGCGCCCGGCTGCCCGTGCAGGACTTTGAAAACAGCAACTGGCATCTGTTCCAGATCATCCTGCCCGACAATGGCCCCGGCACGCGCGCCGCGTTCATGCAGGCGATGGCACAGCAAAACGTGGGAACGGGCTATCATTACGCACCGATCCACCTGTTTACCATGTACCGCGAACGCGGCTTTACCGAGGGCATGTTCCCCGTATCGGAACAGATCGGCCGCCTGACCGTGACCTTGCCGATGTTCTACGCCATGACGACACAGGACGTGGAACGCGCCGTCGCCACCGTCAAATCCATTCTCATCAAATGAGCAGCGCGCCGATGAAACCTGAACTGTCCGTAATCATTCCGATCTACAACGAGCAGGATGGCCTGGCCAGCCTGTTCGCCCGCCTGTATCCGGCACTCGACGCCTTGCAGACGAGCTACGAGATCATCTTCATCAATGATGGCAGCCGCGACAACTCGGTGGCCATCCTGGCGGAACAGTTCCGCCAGCGCCCCGACGTCACGCGCGTGATCTTATTC
Organism: Janthinobacterium sp. GW456P; assembly: GCF_002127655.1. Lineage (GTDB taxonomy): Bacteria > Pseudomonadota > Gammaproteobacteria > Burkholderiales > Burkholderiaceae_D > Janthinobacterium. The sequence goes on along the minus strand of NZ_NEHB01000001.1, from coordinate 305,405 downwards.
AACGGCAATTATGGCCAGCACATGGCCATCCTGGCCGGTTTTGAAGCCTCGCGCGGGCAGATCATGGTCACGCTCGACGCCGACCTGCAGAACCCGCCCGAAGAAATCGGCAACCTGGTGGCGAAGATGCGCGAAGGCTACGATTACGTGGGCTCGATCCGGCGCAAGCGGCAAGATTCCGCCTGGCGCACCCTGGCCTCGAAGATGATGAACCGTTTGCGCGAACGCATCACCAACATCAAGATCACGGACCAGGGCAACATGCTGCGCGCGTATGGCCGCAATGTGATCGACCTGGTCAACCAGTGCGCCGAAGTCAACACCTTCGTGCCGGCCCTCGCCTACACGTTTGCCCGCAAGCCCACGGAAATTACCGTCGAGCACGAGGAACGCTCGGCTGGCGAGTCGAAATATTCGCTGTACAGCCTGATCCGCCTGAATTTCGACCTCGTCACGGGCTTTTCGCTGATTCCCCTGCAAATCTTCTCGATGCTGGGCATGCTGCTGTCAATCAGTTCGGCTGTGCTGGTGATCTATCTGCTGGCGCGCCGCTTCCTGTTCGGCGCCGAGGCGCAGGGCGTGTTCACCCTGTTCGCCATCGCCTTCTTCCTGATGGGCGTGATCCTGTTCGGCATCGGCCTGGTGGGCGAATACGTGGGACGCATCTTCCAGCAAGTGCGCGCCCGTCCCCGCTACGTGGTGCAAACCATCTTGCAGGATGGCATGGTCCAGGCGGAAGCCGAGGCGCCATCGTACGTGCGCCTGGAAAAGCGCCAGGTGAGCCGCTGATGGGCGCCCCGCGCGCCGTCGTCTTCGGCTACCACAATGTGGGCGTGCGCTGTATCAAGGTGCTGCTGGCCGGCGGCGTCGATATCACCCTCGTCGTCACGCACGAAGACAGCCCCACGGAAAACCTGTGGTTCGAATCCGTCGCCAGCCTGTGCCAGGCCGAAGGCATCCCGTACATCACGCCGTCGGACGCGCGCGCGCCCGAGCTGCTGGCGCAGGTGCAGGCGGCCAGGCCGGACATGCTGTTCAGCTTTTACTACCGCCACATGCTGCCGGCCAGCATCCTGGAAGTCGCGCCCGCCTACAATATGCACGGCTCGCTGCTGCCGCAGTTCCGCGGCCGCGCGCCCGTCAACTGGGCCGTGCTGCATGGCGCCCCGCAAACGGGCGCCACCCTGCATGAAATGACGGTCAAGCCCGATGCCGGCGCCATCGTCGCGCAAACGGCCGTGCCCATCCTGCCCGACGACACGGCGTTCGAAGTGTTCGGCAAGGTCACTGTGGCGGCGGAGCAAACCTTGTGGAACGTGCTGCCAGCCTTGCTGGACGGCACGGCGCCGCGCCAGCTCAACGATTTGCGCCAGGGTGGCTACTTTGGCGGCCGCACGCCGGAAGACGGCCGCATCGACTGGAAGTTACCCGCGCAGCAGGTATACAACCTGCACCGGGCCGTCGCGCCCCCGTATCCCGGCGCGTTCACCGAAGTCAACAATGTTATTTACACCATCGAAAAAGCCCGTTTAAGCAAGCATTCAGCAGGAAGTTTGCCACCGGGCTTGGCGGTAGTGGATAATTGCATCTTTGGCGTCTGCGGAGACGGCCGCATGCTGGCCATTTCCGCGCTGAGGGCTGCCGGGGAGCCGATTTCGGCTCAGCAATTGCATGCAAGTCTGACCGCCCGCGTCAGCACACACTGATATCACTCAAGAGAATCTCACATGAAAAAAGTCCTCATCTTAGGCGTCAACGGCTTCATCGGCCACCACCTGTCCAAGCGCATCCTGGAAACCACCGACTGGCATGTCTACGGCATGGACATGAACACGGACCGCATCTCGGAACTGCTGGACGATGACAACTACAAGTCGCGCATGCACTTCTTCGAAGGCGACATCACGATCAACAAGGAATGGGTCGAGTACCACGTCAAGAAATGCGACGTGATCCTGCCGCTGGTCGCCATCGCCACGCCGTCGACCTACGTCAAGCAGCCGCTGCGCGTCTTCGAACTGGACTTCGAAGCCAACCTGCCCATCGTGCGCTCGGCCGCCAAGTACGGCAAGCACTTGGTCTTCCCATCGACCTCGGAAGTGTATGGCATGTGCCATGACGAGGAATTCGACCCGGAAAACTCGGAACTGATCTGCGGCCCGATCAACAAGCCGCGCTGGATCTATTCGAACGCCAAGCAGCTGATGGACCGCGTGATCTGGGGCTACGGCATGGAAGGCCTGAACTTCACCCTGTTCCGTCCGTTCAACTGGATCGGCGCCGGCCTGGACTCGATCCACACGCCGAAAGAAGGCTCCTCGCGCGTGGTGACGCAGTTCTTCGGCCACATCGTGCGCGGCGAAAACATTTCGCTGGTCGACGGCGGCGCGCAGAAACGCGCGTTCACCTATATCGACGATGGCATCGATGCGCTGATCCGCATCATCGCCAACAAGAACGGCATCGCCAGCGGCAAGATCTACAACATTGGCAATCCGACCAATAACTATTCGATCCGCGACCTGGCCGGCATGATGCTGACCCTGGCCGCCGAATATCCGGAATACGCCGAAGGCGCGAAACACGTGAAAATCGTGGAAACGACTTCGGGCGCCTACTACGGCGCCGGCTACCAGGACGTGCAGAACCGCGTGCCGAAAATCACGAATACCTGCGAAGAGCTGGGCTGGGCGCCGACCACCACCATGGCCGATTCCCTGCGCAATATTTTCGACGCCTACCGCAGCCAGGTAGCCCAAGCCAAAGCCCTGATGGATTAATGTTGAGCAAGCCGTTCCTGACCCTCAAAATCGACGTCGATACCTATCGCGGCACCCGTGAAGGCATGGGCAATCTGGTGCGCATGCTGGCCGCGCACCAGGCCAAGGCCACCTTTCTGTTCTCGCTGGGCCCCGACCATACGGGCTGGGCCCTGCGGCGCGCCTTGCGGCCCGGCTTTTTCAGCAAGGTGTCGCGCACGTCGGTAGTCGAGCACTACGGCTTGAAAACATTGATGTACGGCACCTTGCTGCCGGGACCCGATATCGGCAAGCAGTGCGCGGCGCAACTGCGCGCCGTGCGCGATGCCGGGTTCGAGTGCGGCATCCACACCTGGGATCACACCCTGTGGCAAGACAATGTGGCCAAGCGCAACGCCGCCTGGACCATCGCCATGATGCGCAAGGCCGCCAACCGCTACGAACAGGTGTTCGGCGCCAAGCCGCACACGCACGGCGCGGCCGGCTGGCAAATGAATGTCAGCGCTTTTGTCGAGCACGACACGGCCGGCTACCGCTTTGCCTCCGATGGCCGCGCCATGCTCGACGCACGCGGCGCCATGGCGCAGCCGGCGCAAGGCCCGCACCGCGTGCGCAACGGCAACACCATCCTGCGCTGCGTGCAATTGCCCACCACCCTGCCCACCCTGGATGAATTGCTGGGCTGCGAAATCGACGGCAAGCTGATCACCACCGGCAATGTTGCCGCGCATATCCTGTCACTGACGGCGGACAATCCGCGCGACCACGTGTATACCTTGCATGCGGAACTTGAAGGACAGAAACTCGCCCCCATTTTCGAACAACTGCTGGCTGGCTGGAAAGCCCAGGGCTACCAGTTTGCAGCGATGGGCGATTATTATGAAAAAATCAAAAATACGGATTTGCCAGTTTGCCCCATCACCTGGGATGAGCTGCCCGGGCGTTCGGGACGCCTGATTGTGCAGGGCAAAGCGGCCTGAATGCTGTATTGTTGCACCTGGATGCGTTGCCAGATTAAAAACCAGCGCTGATGATCACCGTTCAGGAGAGAACCTGTGGCTGATAGCCAATCCCTCGTTAGCATACCCGACTTTAGCGCCGCCATGACCAGCGGCAAAACCTTTCAGTTGCTGGGCCGCCCGGCCAAGGCCACGGTGCTGTTTTTCTATCCGAAGGACAACACCCCCGGCTGCACCACTGAAAATATCGCCTTCCGTGACGCGTATCCGCAATTCGTCGCCGCCGGTGTGGAAATCTACGGCATCAGCCGCGATTCCCTGCGCTCGCACGAAAGCTTCAAAGCCAAGCTGGAGCTGCCGTTTGAGCTCATTTCCGACCCGGACGAAGCCGTTTGCCTGCTGTTTAACGTCATGAAGATGAAACAGATGTACGGCAAGACCGTACGCGGCGTCGAGCGCAGTACGTTTGTGATTGACGCCCAGGGCCGATTGGTGAAAGAATGGAGAGGCGTGAAGGTCGCAACTCACGTGGAAGAAGTGCTGGAATTCGTAGCGCATCTGAATTGATCGTCCATGTTGATCCAATGCGCGTTGTCGGCTTCCAGCAAGCCTGGTTCAACCGCAGTTCAGTTCACGGTACCTATCGCCATTTTGAGTCAACGAAGCGCCTCCATCCACTCCGCCAGACGGGCCTGCAGCCCGCCCATGGCGTCCATGACCGGCCATGCTGCCGGCCTTCCGGCAGTTTCTCGTCCTGTAGCATTGTTGTTCCCCCGCATCCACCCCATGAGAAGTGCCGCCAGAAGCTGGCTGCCCATGGGCGATTCATTCCAGAAATTTTTTGATTGAGATCCTGATGCCACTGCCAAAATTACCGAGCAAGCCAGCCACCATCCTGGCCACCCAAGATTACCCAACCGCAGGCGCAGCGCGCCCGGCCACCAAAACCCCGGCAGCCAAGAAAGTGGCTGCACCGATCATTGAAGCGGCGATCGCCGAAGTTGCCAAGCCGGTCCGCAATGCGGCCACGAAGATCAAGCAGGTGGCGGCCCTGATGGTCGCCAAGCCGGCGCCTGCACCTGCGCCGGTGGCGGCCGCGCCGGCAGCCATACCTGCGCCTGCGGCGAAAGCCAAGCCGGCGGCAAAAGGCAAGGTCACACCGATCAAGCCCGTCAAGCAGGCAGAGCAGCCGCATCCGGCCAAGCACAAGCCTGTGGAAGTGCAGCTCAAGTCGTCCGCCAGCCGCGCCGCCGACCAGCGCGGCATCAGCAAGCTGTTCGTGCTCGACACGAACGTGCTGATGCACGATCCATCGTCGCTGTTCCGCTTCGAGGAACACGATGTGTACCTGCCGATGATGACCCTGGAAGAGCTGGACAACCACAAAAAGGGCATGACGGAAGTGGCGCGCAATGCGCGCCAGGTGTCGCGCACGCTCGACGCCCTGATCAGCAACACGGATGACGATGCCATCGAACACGGCATCCTGCTGTCCAAGCTGGGCAACAAGGATGCCAAGGGCCGTCTGTTCTTCCAGACACGCTTGCAAAGCGCCGACCTGCCGGCAGGCTTGCCAGTGGGCAAGGCCGACAACCAGATCCTCGCCGTCGTGCGTTCGCTCGAAGCGGAACAGGAAGGCCGCCCCGTCGTGCTGGTGTCGAAAGACATCAACATGCGCATCAAGGCGCGCGCCCTGGGCTTGCCGGCCGAAGATTACTTCAACGACCATGTGCTGGAAGACACGGACTTGCTGTACTCGGGTATCGTGCAATTGCCGGACGACTTCTGGAACAAGCATGGCAAGGACATGGAATCTTGGCAGGAAAGCAAGAACGGCTACAGCTCCACCTTCTACCGCGTGACGGGTCCGTTCATTCCCTCGCTGCTGGTCAACCAGTTCATCTACCTGGAACCGAAAAACGGCGAAACGCCATTCTACGGCCAGGTAAAGCAGATCAATGGCAAGACGGCCGTGCTGCAAACCCTGCGCGACTTCAGCCACACGAAGAACAATGTGTGGGGCGTGACGGCACGCAACCGCGAGCAGAACTTCGCGCTGAACTTGCTGATGAACCCGGAATGCGACTTCGTCACCCTGCTGGGCCAGGCCGGTACCGGCAAGACCCTGCTGGCCCTGGCCGCCGGCCTGGCGCAAGTGCTGGAAACCAAGCTCTACAATGAAATCATCGTCACCCGCGTGACGGTGCCCGTCGGCGAAGACATCGGTTTCCTGCCCGGCACGGAAGAAGAAAAGATGTCGCCATGGATGGGCGCCTTCGACGACAACCTGGAAGTGCTGAACAAGTCCGACTCCGATGGCGGCGAATGGGGCCGCGCGGCAACGCAAGACCTGATCCGCTCGCGCATCAAGATCAAGTCGCTCAACTTCATGCGCGGCCGCACCTTCGTCAACAAGTTCCTCATCATCGATGAAGCGCAAAACTTGACGCCAAAACAGGTCAAGACTCTGGTCACGCGCGCCGGTCCCGGCACGAAGATCCTGTGCCTGGGCAACATCGCGCAGATCGACACGCCGTACCTGACGGAAGGCTCGAGCGGCCTGACCTACGTGGTCGACCGCTTCAAGGGCTGGACCCACAGCGGCCACGTCACCCTGGCCCGCGGCGAGCGTTCGCGCCTGGCCGACCACGCCAGCGAAGTGCTGTAAGTTGACAGGGCGGCGCCAGCTGCCTCATTCATTGAAAAGCCCCGGCCGCAGCGATGCGGGCGGGGCTTTTTTCATGTGCGCGTGTTTCCCTGGCCAGTTCAAACGGCTCAGTTCACCCGTCTGGCCGGCATGTCCTGCCCTTCCTGGCGCAGCATCAGCTGGTCGGCCTTGCCGCTGGCATCCTTGCTGAAACGCACTTCCGCATCGACTTCATTCGAAAAGAAGGCTGTCTCGCTCATCGGCAGCATGGCCAGCTTGCGGAAACCCGTCACCTGGGCGAAGAACTTGTCGCCTTCGCGCGTCACTTCCAGGTAGACCTCGGGCGCCAGCGCGTACCTGCCCACGTAGACATCGAATTGCGCCGGCGTCATGGCGACCACGGTGCGCGCCGGCCTGGCGGCGCTGGCCCGTTCATGCACCGACTTCGATTCGCCGCCATCGTTGAGGATCAGCTGCGCCTCGCCCTTCGGCCCCCTTTCGAACTCGGCTGTCGTCAAGGTGTTTTCAATCAGGAAACCGTTCGGCGCATACGCCAGCATCCGTTGCGCGGGACCGCCCGTGCGCTGCAGCAGCAGATTGCCCTCGAAGTTGCGGATGGTATAGCCGGCCTTGTCATTGATGGCATACACGCCCGCATACGCATCGAGGATGGCGGGCTTGAGCGTGATGACCTTGATCTCGGGATACGGCCGGCCCACGGCAACGGCGGCCGCCTTGCGCGCCACCACGTCAGGGTCGACCAGGCCCGTGTCCGCGTTTTCCAGCACGGCCACGTAGACTTTTTCCTGCGGCAAGCGCATCGCATACGTGGCAAAGCCGTTGATGCCGCCGCTATGGTGGATCACGGCGGTGTTTTGCCAGGTGCCCACCTTCCAGCCCAAGCCGGAACGGGTGGCCTTGCCATCGTTCAGCCTGGCCTGCGTGAACGCCTGCTGCCAGGTGGCCGGCTTGAGCAGCTTGCCGTCCGAAATGGCGGCATCCCAGCGCGCCAGGTCGTCCACGGTGGAGACGAGCGCGCCGGCCGCATACGGCTGCGTCATGCTCAAGGGCAAGTTCGGCACATACGCCTCGCCCGAGCGGATATGCCCTGCCGCGCGCCGGGCCGGCCGGCGCTCGTGGCCTTCGTATGCCGTGTCATGCATGCCCAGCGGCACAAAGATCTGCTGCTCCACGAAGGTGGCATACTGCTGGCCCGAGGCCTTTTCGATGATGGCGCCCAGCAGGAAATAGCCGGAACTGCTGTAACGCCACTGCGTGCCCGGTTCAAAGTCGAGGGGATCATTCTTGAAGAAATCGATCATCTGCGCCACGCTCAGGTCTTTCGTGCTGTTGGGCACGAATTCCGGCTTCCGCGTGTAGTCGTGGATGCCGGACGTGTGCGCAAGCAGCTGCCCGATGGTGATGCTCTTGCCCTGCGTCGGGTAGTCGGGCAGGAATTTTGTGATGTCATCAGTAACGGCCAGCTTGCCCTGATCGGCCAGCAGGAGGATGGCGACGGCCGTGAACTGCTTGGAGATGGATCCCAGGCGCAGCGACATGTCGGGCGCCAGCGGCGTGCCCTCCTTTACGCTGGCCAGGCCATACGCCTTGCGCAGCAGGGGCTGGCCATCCTTGACGACGATGACGACGGCGCCCGGTTCGGTGGACTTGAAATAGGGAGCGATGCTGGCATCGATTTGCGCGGCCAGCGCCTGCTGCCGCTCGCTCAGAGGCGCTGGCTGGCCGGCCCAGCTGGCAGGTGTGTGCGACAGGATCAGGGTGGCGAGGCAGATGCTGGAAACTTTAAACATGCAGATCACTTTCACAGGAAGGATAAACAGGCTTGGTCGTTCCCCTCGCGGCGGCTATCGGGATGACGTATTTTGCTTTAGGAAATATTTCCAAATAGCTCATTCAGCCTAACAGACGCACCTTGGGCAATTCTCTCCATTTGTCACATCGATAATTTATACTCGCCCGACGCTATGCATTTCGGGATACCTGTCGTATGCTCGACGCACCGTTTTACAACCGTTGCATAGGAGGCATCATTCTCACGTTCGATACCTGTAGCAAGCGCCTGGCCCTGTGGACCATACGCGCCTACCAGCGCTACCTGTCGCCATGGAAGGGATTTTCCTGCGCCTACCGCGTGCTGAAGGGACGCGACAGCTGCTCCGCCTACGGCCACAAGGTCATCGCGCGCCACGGCTTGGGTCCGGGACTGCTGCTGTTGCAGCGCCGCTTGCGGGCCTGCGGCGAACACCATCGCCAGCACCTGGTGCTGCATCCGCCGGCACGGCGCAGCGCGCGCCGCCGGGCACAGGCGGGGTATTGCGACTGCGACGTGCCCCTGCTCGACTGTGCCTGCGACTGCGCCGATGTGGCCAATGTGCTCAATTGCGGTTGGCCGGGCCACAACAAACAGACGACCTGGTTTCGCAACAGCTATACAACCAGCACGGCATTGAAACAGCGGCAGGCGGCACACCGCAAGAAGATCAGGCAAGGGCAGGATGCGCAGCACTGAAATTCACACAGCAACTTATAAATGAAATATTCATTCATGAAATGAATAATCCCCATTATCACTGTGAATTGGCTGGAAACGGATCGGCGGCCTATACTTAAACCGTCTCCCCTACACTGCTTCCCATGTACACCCTGCTCAGCCCGCATACATCGCGGGCTTTTTGTTCCCGGCCATTGCCACCCCATCCTTCCCTTCATCCCGATCACCAGGCCCGCCTTTCCCCGCCAGCCCAGCCCCCAGCAAGGAGCGCAGCATGATCGTGCGCGAGCGTCCTTCGGCGCTACGGTTGTTCCTCGTGGTGCGCGGCTCCGTCCTGCCGCGCATCCGCACCACGCTGATCGTCAATACCCTGATCGCCACCCTCGTCACCTGGTGCCACGGCACCCTGTTCGACCACAAGGTGATCCTCACAACCATCCCGTTTACCTTGATCGGCTTGCCGCTGGCCATCTTCCTGGGCTTTCGCAACACGGCCGCCTATGACCGCTATTGGGAAGCGCGCAAGCTGTGGGGCGAACTGGTCTTGCGCAGCCGAAATTTCTCGCGCCAGTGCCAGACGATGATACGCGGCGACACGCCGGCCCACGCCAGGCTGGGCCTCGATGACGTGCGCGTGCGCATGATTTACCGCACCATCGCCTTTTGCCACGCCCTGCGCCACCAGCTGCGCGACACGCGCGGCCCGGCCGACTTGCAGCCGCTGCTGCGCCCGGCCGAATGGGAAGCGGCTTGCCAGGCATCGAATCCATCGGACTACCTGATGCTGCAGATGGGCCACGACCTGGCCGATTGCGTCCGGCAAGGCCGCATCGACAGCATCCTCACCGCACAGATCGATAACACGGTCTCGGCCATGGTAGCGGCGGGCGCTTCGTGCGAACGCATCCGCAGCACGCCCATCCCCTTCTCGTATTCGCTGTTGCTGCACCGCACAGCCTATCTGTACTGCTTCCTGCTGCCCTTCGGCCTGGTCGACTCGCTCGGCTTCATGACGCCCTTCGTCGTCGCCATCGTTGCCTACACTTTCTTTGGCCTCGATGCCTTGGGCGACGAGATCGAAGAACCGTTCGGCGAAGACGCCAACGACCTGCCGCTGTCGGCCATGTGCCGCGCCATCGAAATCAGCTTGCGTGAATCCATACACGACGAGAACGTGCCGCCGCCCATGCAAGCGGACGATTTCCTGCTGAATTGATGCGCACGCCAGCTTTCCCCTTGACCTTCCCACCGGGGCAAGGCTTACAGTGGACACACCTAATCATTCAAGGAGTGCTTGCCATGTATCAGTTACAAGTTGAAAACATGAGCTGCGGCCATTGCGTCGGCTCGGTCACGAAAGCGGTGCAGGCGATCGATCCTGCGGCACAGGTGCAGATCGACCTGGCCAGCAAGCGCGTCACGGTGGAATCATCGAGCGCACTGGGCACCATCAGCGCCGCCATCGTGGAGGCGGGCTACCCCGTTACCAGCGCGCAGTAACAGCCACAGCAGCATCACGACAGCCGGCCTTTACGCCGGCTGTTTTTTATCCGTCCAGCTCGGGGTAGTGGCGGAAGATACCTTCCTCATTGAACGCAATTCTGCGCTTCGACTTCAGGTAGCGGGCGATGTTCGGCCGCGCCGCCACCGTATCGTGCAGCTCAGACAGGAAGGGATATTCGGGCGCCAGGCGCGCCATGGCTTGAGGAAACGCATAACGCAAGCCAGCCAGCATCTGGAACAGCGACAGGTCGCCATACGTGAGCTTTGCGCCCACCAGATACTGGCCGCGGCTGCGATTATTCAGCAGTACCTGGGTGAAATAATCGAGAAACTTCGGCAGGCGCGTTTCGCGAAAATCCGCGCTGCGCAGCAAGGCCGCCGGTTTCTGTTCCTCATAATATTGATTCATCGACAGCGGATGGTGCGTGTCGTGCACTTCCGTCAGCCAGTCGGCCATCGTCAATTGCAGCTGGTTCAGCCATAGACGGCCGCTTTCCGCGCGCGGCGCCAGGCCCAGGCGCCGGCCCAGATACAAGAGGATATTCGTGGTCTGGCCGATCAGCACGTCGCCGTCGCGCAGCACGGGCGGTGCGTAGGCCGCATATGGCATGCTGTCGCCATCGAGGCAGGCCAGCATGGCGGGAACGCCTTGCCCCTTGCGCTCAGGCAAACGGGCGATATCGCGGTACTCAGCATCCGCCTCTTCCAGGGCCAGGCGGATGAATTCGCCGCGTCCCTGTATCGTGGGCCAGTAATACAGTTCATACGCCATACCACCTCCGTTGGCTTACCTCAATGGCAGCAAGCCTTCGCTTCCGTGTCGCTGGCCAGCCCCAGGCTTTGCAGGATGGGACAATCTGGCTTGTCGTCGCCATGGCACGATTGCGCCAGATGGGCCAGGGTGTCGCGCATTTCCGTCAGTTCGGCGATGCGCTGGTTCAAATCGGCCACATGGGCCAGGGCGATGCCTTTCACGTCCGCGCTGGCGCGCTGGTCGTTTTGCCACAGCGACAACAGCTCGCGGATCTGCTCGAGCGAAAAACCCAGCCCGCGCGCACGCTTGATAAAACGCAGGGCGTGCAAATCGTTCGGCGTGTAGATACGGTAGCCGGCATCGCTGCGCGCGCTGGGTTTTAATAAGGCAATACTTTCGTAGTAGCGTATCATTTTTGCCGATACGCCCGTCTCGCTTGCCGCCTGGCCGATATTCATCCTATGACTCCTTGGTATGCGCGCTGCGGGCTGTCCAGCGGCGCAGCAACAGGGCATTGCTGATCACGCTGACGGAACTGAAGGCCATCGCCGCGCCCGCCACCATGGGGTTAAGCAGGCCGAAGGCGGCCAGCGGAATGCCGATCAGGTTATAAATGAATGCCCAAAACAGATTCTGCCGTATCTTGCCGTAAGTGCGGCGCGAGATATCGATGGCGTCCGCCACCAGGGCCGGATCGCCGCGCATCAGGGTAATGCCTGCCGCATGCATGGCCACGTCCGTGCCTGTCGACATGGCGATACCCACGTCGGCAGCGGCCAGCGCGGGCGCATCGTTGATGCCGTCGCCCACCATGGCCACTTTCGCGCCTTCGCCCTTCAGCGCGACAATTTTAGCGGTTTTATCGGCCGGCAGCATTTTCGCCGCCACCGTATCGATGCCCAGCAGCGTGCCGACGGCATCGGCGCTGCCCTGGTTATCCCCGGTCAGCATCACCGTGCGGATGCCCAGAGTATGCAAATGGGCAATGGCTGCCCGCGCGTTCGGCTTGACCTGGTCGCTGAAGGCGAACAGGCCCAGCAGTTCCGTTCCCGAAGCCAGCCACGAGATCGTGTTGCCCGTGTTTTCCAGCGACAAGGCCTGCGCCGCCAGCGGCGCCATATCCACGTGTAACTCCTGCATCAGCCGCGTGCTGCCCAGTTTCAGATCCAGGCCGTCGACCTGCGCCGCCAGGCCGCGGCCCGGCAAGGCCGACAGGGCCGTGGCCGGCAAGGGTTCGATGTGGCGCGCGCTGGCAGCATCCAGCACGGCCGTAGCCAGGCTGTGCTCGCTGCCACGCTGGATGCTGGCCGCCAGCTGCAACAGCCGGGCCTCGTCGATGCCGTGCGCATGCAGGCCCGCCAGCGCCGGTTTCCCCACCGTCAAGGTACCCGTCTTGTCGAACACGACGGTATTAACGGCGTGCGCCACTTCCAGCGCTTCCGCATCCTTGATCAAAATGCCGTAGCGGGCGGCCACGCCCGTGCCGGCCATGATGGCCGTCGGCGTCGCCAGGCCCAGCGCGCACGGGCAGGCGATGACCAGCACGGCCACGGCATTGATGATGGCGTTCTCCAGCTCGCCGGTAGCGAACCACCAGCCCAGCATGGTCAGCAGCGCCAGCAGCAGCACCACGGGCACGAAGATGGCGCTGACCTTGTCGACCAGATGCTGGATCGGCGCCTTGGCCGCCTGCGCATCTTCCACCAGGCGGATGATGCGCGACAGGGTCGTCTCGCCGCCCACGGCTTGCGTGCGTACCAGCAGCAGGCCATCGGCATTGATGGCGCCGCCAGTCACCTTGTCGCCAGGATGCTTATCGACCGGCAAGCTTTCCCCGGTGATCAGCGACTCGTTGATCTGGCTGGCACCTTCCACCACCACGCCATCGACGGCCACCCGTTCGCCGGGGCGTATCACCACCAGGTCGCCCGTTTTCACCTGTTCCACGGGCAAGTCGATCTCGACGCCGTCGCGGCGCACCCGGGCCGATTCCGGACGCAAGACCTGCAGCGCGCGGATGGCCGAGGCCGTCTGGCGCTTGGCGCGGCTTTCCAGCCATTTGCCCAGCAGCACCAGGGTGATGACGACAGCCGACGCTTCAAAGTACAGGTGCGGCAGCATTTCGCCCGCCGTCAGCCACTGATAGACGGACAAGCCATACGCGGCGCTCGTGCCCAGCGCCACCAGCAGATCCATATTGCCGCTGCCGGCACGGGCCGCCTTCCAGCCCGCCTTGTAGAAGCGCGCGCCAAAGTAAAACTGTACGGGCGTGGCCAGCGCGAATTGCAGAGCGCCGGGCAGCATCAGATGGATGCCGGCCCATTCGAGCAGCATGGGCAGCATCAAGGGGAAGGCCAGCACGGCCGCGAACGCCACTTTCAGGCCGTCGCGGTTGGGCGCGGCCACGGGCGCGCTGGCCTGGCTGGCGGCGGGCACCGTGGCGGCATAGCCGGCCTTGTCGATGGCGGCGACCAAAGCACCCGCGTCCAAGCCGCCCGTCACCTTGATGCGCGCGCTTTCCGTGGCCAGGTTGACGCTGGCGGCCAGCACGCCCGGCACTTTCAGCAAGGCTTTCTCGACCCTGCCGACGCAGGAGGCGCACGTCATGCCGGCGATGTTCAGGTCGATTTCGCGCTGCGCCACCGTGTAGCCGGCCTTTTCCACGGCCGCCTGCAAGGCGGCCAGGGGAACCGGCGTATCGGAACTGATTTTGGCCACTTCCGTGGCCAGGTTGACGCTGGCCTGGGTCACGCCCGGCACGGCGGCCAGGGCTTTTTCCACGCGGCCCACGCACGAGGCGCAGCTCATGCCTTCGATGGCCAGCGCCTGCGCATGCGCGCTGGCGGGAGGGGGAGAACTGGAAGGGGAGGAAGCGAGTGCGGTCTGGTTCATGGCAGATCCTGTGCGAAAGATTAACTAATGCAATCAGGATCTGCTATCCAACGATGGGAAGGTCAAGCGCTATTTGTCGCGTGTGCCGGACTTGTCGATAACAGCTCAGCGCACCACGCAGTCGATGGTGGCCGGCTTGGCGCCGCCAGCCGCGCTGCCCGGGCCCGGCAATGGCGCAGAAAAGGACGGCGGCGGCGCGAACTTGATGCCGGGATTGACGGGCAGAATCACGGGCGGCTGCTGGAAGTTGGGCGTGAAGCCGAACTGGCCGGCGGCAAAATTACTCGTACCCGCTGGATTCGTCACATGAATCAGGCCATCGAGCACCTGCACGTACAGGCCGGGCGCCAGCGCTGCCCCTGCCGATGGCGGCGCCGTTGGCAGCCCCGCTGCCGGTGAAGTGACGTAGCTGGCGACAAAGGTCGTGCCGCGGATGCCGATGGTGGCCGCCGGCGTCTTCATCTCGAAGCGCTCCTTGTTGCGCTTGCCCAGCAGGCCAGTGACGGAGCGCAAGCCCCCCTTGAGCAAGCTGAAGATGGCATGGTCGCCATCGGGCTGCTCGGCCGCGTAGCTGAACTGCTCGATCACGAAACTGGTATTCGGCTTCAGGGTGATTTCGCTATTGTCGATCAGCTTGATCAAGGCATAGGTGTCCTTTTCCGTCAGCAAGGTATCGCCTTGCTCCACTTCGGACTTGATGGCCAGCAATTTCACCTTGCCATCGGCCTTTTTCGCCATCAGCGGACCGCTCAATTGCATGACGATACCGGCTACCTGCCCGGCCCAGGCGTGGGCGCCCACGCACGTCAGGGCCACCCACAGCAAGACCTTAATTGCAGTACATTTTTTTAGCAGTTTCATTTTTTGTAAGTCCTGTTGAGTTATCTGTGGAGGCGGCAACATCCTTGTCGTCCCTCACCTTGTCATCAGGCTTGCCTGGCGGTTTGGAAGCGAGCGGAACGTTGGCATAGTCGGCCTGCTTGATAATGCGCAAGGCGTCATTGATGGCCGCGCTCGTGGCGGCGTCGATCACGGGCTGTTCGACGGTCGTGGCGGGCAGGAAAATGGTGTCCGCCATGCTTACCGCGCCATTCGGCGTCTGCAAGCCGACGCTGGTGCGCTGGCGATTGATACGCACGCCCTGCGTGCCCGTGATGCTGCCCGTTTTCGCCAGCACGCTCATGCTGGCAGCGGCCGGCAAAGTGAAACTGGCCGTGTCCGCAAACAGCACATTGCCTTCTGCGCTGGCGGTAAAATTGCCGCCGCTGGCTACGCGGGAGTTGCCCTTGATACTGATGTCGCGTCCCGCCGCCAGGCTGATGTCGCGCGCCGCTGCCAGTTGCGCGCCATCGCCCAGCAGCACGTCCGTGCTGGCCTTGAGCGCAATGTCATGGCCCGCGATCCTGCCGTTGACGGTAACGGGGCTGTGCGCCGTCACGCTGACGTTGCCGCCATTCGCATCGATATTGCCGGCCGTGACGCCGCCCGTATTGTCGATGGCGATATTGCCCGCGCCCGTGGTCAGCGTTCCCAGGGCCAAGGCGCCCGGCGCCGACGTATTGTTCAGCGCAATGCCGCCCGCGGCACGATTGCTGGCGGTAAAACTGCTGACCTGATTGCCCGCATGATTCAGCACGATGCCGTCGCGCGCCTGCGCGGTCAGGTTGCCGGCGAGCACCGCACCGTCCTGGCCGATGGCGCCGTTCAGGGCGCTCAGCTGTACATCGTTCGCCGCCAGGCTGGCGAAGCGCAAGTCGCCAGCCGCTTGCGTGATGGCCAGCTGGCCCGCCAGGCGGATGGCGCCGGCGGTCTGATTAAAACTGTTGGCGACGAGCAAGTTACCGTTGCCGCTCAGCACGCCACCGCCTTGCGCGTAGCGGTCCGCCGACAGGCTGCCGTTCAGCTGCAAGCTGCCGCCGCTGATTTCCAGGCTGGCCAGCAGGGAACGGTCCGGTACGCCATCACCGAGGGTCAGGCTGCCGCCCGTCAGCAGCAAACCCGTTGCCGAGTTCAGGTTTTTCAGGATGGTGTTGCCGGCCGCCGCGCTGTAGGTGACGATGCCCTTGCTGTTGCCAAAGTCGACAGCCAGCACGTTCGCCCCTTCCGGCACCACGCCGCCGTCCCAGTTGGCCGCATCGCTCCACAAGCCGCTGCCGCTGCCCACCCAGGTCGACAATTGTTTTTGCGCAATCGTTGCCTGCGTCGTGCCGCCCGTCGAGGTCAGCAGGTAATTACCCGCATCGGCGCCGCCCAGGCCCAGGTTCGTCACGAATACCGTCTTGCCCGCGCCCGCATTCTTGTCGCTGAAGCTGGCCAGAGCCGACAGGTCCAGGCGGTCGCCGGCCACACGATCATCGCCGAAACCCAGCGTGGCGCCCGTCGTGCCGTCATAGACCTTGTTGACGCCGTTAAATTGCACGTTGAGGGTGCGCGGCGTGATGGCGAAAGTCGTCGTGCCGCCCATGGTGATGTCGTACTTGGTCGACCACAGGCCCGTCGCGGCATAGCTGCCCACATTGCGCGCGTTGCCGCCGTAGCCGAGGCTGCCATTCACGCCCACATCACCGTCGATCAATCCCACATAGCCGATCGACCCGAGGAAGGCGGCCAGCTGGCCATCGTAGACCTTGCCCGTGGCATTGCCCGAGAGGTTCACTTGCAGCGGCTTGAGGAACGCCTTCAGCATCGGCGTCGTGTAGCCTTCGTAGATACGCCACACGCTGCTGAAATTGTAGTCGCTGAAGCTGCCCTGCTGCCGCATCTGCGCCGTGCTGCGGCCGCTGGAACCGCCGCCACCGGTTTGCACCAGCGATGTTTCATAATTGAAAAAACCATAGCTGAACGGGGAACCGGCGGACACGCGGCCGGCCACCGCGCCCACGGCCGCGTAGCCGTCGCCGCTCACGGCGCCGCTGCTGAAGACATGGCTGACGCTGCCCGTGCTTTCACCGACCAGCCCGCCCATGTTTTCCATGGACAGGATGGGATCGGCAGTAATGGCGCGGCCCACGGCGCCGCTGGCATATGCATCGTCGATGCTGCCGCCGTTCAAGCCCACCAGGCCGCCGATGCTGCGCGCGCCCGTGACATTGCCGGTGGCATAAGACTGGCTCAGCGCGCCCTGGTTGTTGCCGACCAGGCCGCCGATCATCTCGCGCGCGCCCGTCACCATGCCGGTGGCGTACGAGGTCGCGATGCTGGCGCCGGACGCATTCGATCCCGCCAGGCCGCCGATGGCGCCGCCGTTGTCGGCATTGACGCCGGTGACGGCGCCGCTGCTGGCCGACAGCGTGATGGCGCCGCCGTTGCTGCCCACCAGGCCGCCGACATTGCGCTGGCCGCTGACGGCGACGCTGCTGTTCACGCCGGATATAGTACCGCTGACGACCTCGCCAGCCAGCGCGCCCACGTTCGTCCTGCCGGTGATGCTGCCGCCGCTCAGGGTCAGGTTGCGCAAGGTGCCGCCCTGCACGGTGCCAAACAGGCCTGCCGCCAGGCCAGGCACCAGGCTGCGGTCGACTTTCAAATTGCTGAGCGTAAATCCGCCGCCATCGAACACGCCGGAAAATCCGCCGCCGCTGCCGGCGATCGGCACAAAGCCCTGGCCATCGTTCCAGTTCGCCGTGCCGCTGGCGTCGATATTGCCGGCCAGGCGATAGCTGTTGCCCAGACCGAGGCTGGCGATGCCTTGCAAGCCATAGATATCGGCGAGCAGATAAGGTGTGGCGGCACCGTCGCCGCCGACCACGCGCAAGAAACTGGCGCCGCTGCCGATGGTGAAGTTTCTGGCGCCAAAGCCTGGCAAGCTAGCGCCGTTTTGTACCCAGCTGCCGCCGTCCAGCACGAAACTGCCGTCCACCGTCACGGCAGCCGTGGCCGTGATGGCGGAACCGGAATTGAGGTGCAGATCGCCGGTTCTGGCGAGCGCATCCGAGATGTGCAAGCCACCCGTGTTCGTGCCGTCGCCGATGGTCAGCGACGCCGCCGAGATGCCGGCCAGCTCCGCCTTCGTCAACCCCAGGACCGCGCCCGACTTGGTGCCCAGGTCGATGCCGCGCGCACTGCTCAGGGGCTTGATGATGACATTCGCCCCGCCCGCCGGGCCGCCGAAATTGACCCTGCCGTTGATGCCGATATTATCCGCCTGCAGCGTCACCGTTTGTCCCGCGCTACCGCTGCCCAGCAACTGGTCGCCGCTGCCCGTCAGGTCGATTGCGCCATTCTCAAGA
Source organism: Janthinobacterium sp. GW456P (assembly GCF_002127655.1). Lineage (GTDB taxonomy): Bacteria > Pseudomonadota > Gammaproteobacteria > Burkholderiales > Burkholderiaceae_D > Janthinobacterium. The sequence goes on along the minus strand of NZ_NEHB01000001.1, from coordinate 287,150 downwards.
TTGCTGGCCAGGCTCAGATTGCCGCTACCGACATTGACTACGCCGGCACCGCCCACGCCGGCGCCGGAAAGGACGACGCTGCCGCCATTCGTCGTGATCGGCGCAGCCAGATTGACATTCGAGCCGGCGCCATATGGCGTGCCGCTGGCGGCATTGTTGGCCAGCAAGGTGACGCTTCCGCCATTGGTGGTAATCGATGAGTTGACGTTGATGGTCTCGCCCGCCATCGCGGTCAAGCCCGTACCGAGGTGCGTCATGTTGATGGCGCTGTTGAAATTGATGCGATGCGTAGCCTGCAGCATGACATCGCTGCTGGCGCCGGAAATGACGTCGGCGCCGATGTTGGTGCTGCCGCTGGCAGGCGTGTCGGCGAACTCGTCCACGTCGCCCAGCTGGCCGCCCGTGCCGGCCACCACATTGATGTCATACGGATCGAGCAGCCAGTTGCCGCGCTTGCCGCGCGCCGCGCCGGTATTGACGCGGATGCCGTCGACGGCCAGATAATGGCCGGACGTTTCCACGAAGCCGCCGTCGCCGCCTTGCGCGCCGCCGCGCGCGGAAATGCTGCCATGCACCTGGGCCGATTCATTGCCCCAGGCGATGACCTTGCCGCCGTTGCCGCTGACAATCGCATCGGCAGCAACGCTGGCATCCTTGCCGACGAGTACTTGCCGCGCATTTTGCACGGCCGCGTTCTTGCCCTGGTAATCACCGCCCAGCAAGACCGTGCCGCCGCCCGTGGCGCCGCTGGCGTCGACCTTTGCATTGCCCAGCAAACCCACTTGCTCGCCCAGCACCTGGATCTGGCCGCCCTTGCCTGCCGCGCCTGTGGCGCTGGTGACGCTGCCCGCTTCGAGCAGCGCCTTGCCGCTGGCCTTGAGCACGATCCTGCCATTCTCGCCGACGACGGCGCTATTCGCGTTGAGCACGCCGCGCTGGCTGAGCAGCGCGCCGGCCATGCCGATGCTGCCGCCCTGGGCGATGATCTGGCCCAGGTTCAGCGCCTGGTCGGCGGGTGCAGAGACCAGCACGCGCAATTGCGGATTGCCGGGGTCGGCCAGCTGCACGCTGCGCCCGGCCGCCAGGATCACTTCGCCATTCGGTGCCGTGATGATGCCCGTGTTTTCCACGTTCGGCGCGATCAGCAGCACTTGCCCGCCCTTGCCCGCGTTAATCAGGCCCGCATTGCTGACGCCGCCGGCCACGCCGCCGGCCGTGAACTGGCGCTTGCCGGCCAGGAAATCCTCATTCGACATGCCCAGGCTGGAAGCGACCAGCCCGTTCACGTCGACTTTCGCCCCCTGGCCGAAAACGATGCCGTTCGGGTTGATCAGGAAGACCTTGCCGTTCGATTCGAGCGCGCCCAGTATCTTGCTGGGGTCTTGTCCCGTAATGCGGTTCAGTACGGCGCTATTGCCGTTTTGCTGGATGAAGCGCGTGATTTCACCCGCATGGATGGAAAAACTCTGCCAGTTGATGATGGTATTGGGCGTGTTCGTGATCGAAAAGATGTTGCCCTGCTGGCTGAACGTGGCCTGTCCGTTGACCACCTGCGGCAAGGCAGGGTTGGCCTGCGCGGCGCCGAAGCAGCCGGCCAGCAGCAGCGCCAGCGCCGTGCGGCGCAAGGGCGGCGCAAGGGGTGACGAAAACGCGGACGTCAGGATGAAAGCGGAGGCGTGCTGGACGTGGTTGTGCATGGTGTTCATCCTGATGCTAGTAGGCCAAGGCGAGGCGGAAATGCAGGCGGTTGGCGCCCCGCTGTCCCGTGTCGCCGCCATTGACGACATGGGCGTAATCGAGTTGCAGATTGGCGTAGCGGCTCAGCAGCAAACGCAAGCCGAGGCCGCCGCTGCCGATGCCTTGCGACGCGCTTTCGCCGGGCAGCGCATGGTTGCGGCGCAGCCAGGCCGTGTCATAGAACGCCAGCGCGCGGCACTGGTAGCCGAGCGCCTGGCCGCACCAGTTCGGCGTGTACAGCTCCAGGTTCAGGTTGACGCCCGAATCGTTCGATACCTCGCGCTCGGCAAAGCCGCGCACGGACGCGGCGCCGCCGGCGCCGAACTGCTCGCCCGGCACCAGCGCGTCGGGCGTGACTTGCGCGTTGACGAGCGCGCGCCACTGCCAGTCGCCGGCCAGCACGCGTCCCGAACTGGCGCTCAGGCGCACCGTGTTGTAGGCCGCCTTGGCGTGCGCGCGCACGCGGTCGAAATCGGCTTGCGCGCCATGCTTGCCACCAGGGATATTGTGCGCGAAGGTGACCGCCACGCTGGTCTCGCCCGTGGGCAGGGTCCAGTTGCCGATGTAGCTGACGCTGAGCGGATGCACGGTGACGTCGGCGCCCAGCTCCATGCCGAACAGTTGCACGCTGTTGCGGTAAGCCTTGTAGTCGATGCCGTACACGAGCTTGGGTTCGAAATCGCCGCTGCGGGCAAAGTTCTGGTTGTAGCGGATGCCGGCCATGCTGCCCTGGCCGCTGACGGCCAGGTCGAAAATGCCGGCCGAGACGCTGCCCGAATCGACGTTCGAATAGCTGGCGAAAAAATCCATCGAGTCGCCCAGCGCATACAGCGGCAAGTGGTAGCCGGCACCATACACGCCCACCTTGTCCGGCTTTTCCAGGCTGCTCGTGTATTGCAGGCTGGCCACATGATCGAGGCCGAACAGATTCGCATGCTGCAGCACCACGCCCACGTGCGTCTTGCCCGTCTGCGCATTGCCCGTATTGTCCACGTTGAGCATGGCTTTCCAGGGCTTGTCATCGGCCACCGTGACGATGGCGTCGATGGCGCCGGCAGGCTCGTCGGCTTGCAGGCGCACTTCGAGCTTGCGCGCCGGGTTTTCATTCGCCAGTTTCAGGCTTTGCGACAGGGCCGGCAAGTTCGGCGTCTCGCCTGTGCGAAGAGACGGCAGGGCGCGCCGCACGTTGGCCTCGTCGACGTAGGCATTGCCGCTGATGGCAAGCTTGCCCAGCGGCGTTTGCAGCACGTTCAGGCGCACCACGCCCCGCTCCAGTTCCTGCTCGGGCAATTGCACCTGCACGGCGCTGTAACCGCGCTCGCGGTAAGCCCCCTCCAGCGCCTCGACGGCGCGGGCGATGTCGGAAAAATCGCGCTGCGCTCCCGTAAAGGGCGCCAGCAAGGCTTGCACCTGCGCGGACGTGAGCAGGGTATTGCCCTGGACGTCGAAGCGGCGGATCTCGAAGCGCGAGACGCCGTCGTCCTGCGCGGCAGGTGCGGCGTCATCCATGGAAACAGCGGCGCCGGCGGCGCCGACGGCGAACAGCAGCGCGGAACCCGCAAGCAGGTGCACCAAACGATATGTCATGTGAAGGATTTCTTGAGTAACCAGACAAGCGCGCGGCCCGCAGGCGCCAGCATGTCCGGCAATGGATTGAAGACAAATTTTAGACGGCTTTTAGTTTCCAGTCAGAAATTTCTAACATTTCCCCCTGATTTTTATCGCGATGCAACAAACAATGCGCACGCGCTGATGAAAAATGCCGCAATCGCTTGCCTTTTCCGGCGAATGGCGGGCTATTTGCTGTGCAATTCTGTCACGCCATCCCAGTCCAATGGCGGTGGCGCGTTGCGGTACTGCTCCAGGCGCGCCGCGTACAGCCGGTACAGGCCATCGTCGGGAAAGTCCGCCTGCAAATGGGCCAGCTGCGTACCTGCCTGCGCCCAGTCGCGCGCGCGCAGCCGGGCCAGCACCGCGTGCCAGCGCTCGAGCTGCGCCAGTTCGGCCGCTGCGGCGCCGGCCAGCAGGCAGCGCGGCTCGAAGATGGCCACCGCTTCCTGCTTGCCCAGCACCCGGATCCGGTCGAGCTCGCGGTACAGAAAATCCGGGGCCGCCGCGCGCGTGACCTCGCCCACCACGATGCCCACGCCATACAGCTTGCTGGCGCCTTCCAGGCGCGCGGCCAGGTTGACGCTGTCGCCCATCACGGTATAGGCGCGGCGAATGCGCGAGCCCATGTCGCCCACATGCATGGGCCCCGTATTGATGCCGATGCCGATGCGCAGCGCCGGCCAGCCGCGCGCGCAAAACTGCCGGTTCAGCCGCGCCGCGCTTTGCTGCATCAGCAGGGCGCTGGCCACGGCCCGGCCGGCATGATCGCCAAAGGCGACGGGCGCGCCCCAGAACGCCATCACGGCGTCGCCGATGTATTTGTCCAGCGTGCCGCCATGGCTGTCGCGGATATCTTCCGACATGGCCGTCAGGTAGGCGTTGATGTATTCGCGCAGCGCGGCCGGGGCCAGCTGCTCGGAGATGGCCGTGAAACCGCGCACGTCGGCAAACAGCACCGTCAGTTCGCGGTTCTCGCCTTCCATCGTGTAGCGGCGCGGATCGTCGGCCATCTCGGCCACCAGCTCGGGCGCCACGTACTCGCCGAAACGGGCCACCAGCGCGCGTCCCTTGCGCACCTCGAAAAAGTAACCCCACGCCAGGTTGGCGATGAACAGCGCAAGGATCAGCAGCAACAGCACGGCGCCGCCCAGCACCAGGTCGTGCACGGCGTACAGGTACAGGTTGATGCCGATGGCGGCGGCCAGCGCGGCCACGCTGGCCAGCATCACGCCGGCCGGCGGCAGCACGGCCAGGGCGCCCGCCAGCAGCAGGCCAGACAGCACGATCTGCACCAGTTCGAGCGCCAGCGCGTAGTCGGGCCGCGCCTTGAAGCGCCCGTCGAGCATGGACTTGATCAGGTTGGCGTGCACCTCCACCCCCGGATATTCGGCATTCACGGGCGTGGCGCGGATATCGTTCAAGCCGGGCGCCGTGGTACCCACCAGCACGATGGTGCCCTTGAGCAGCGCGGCCGGCACCGTACCGGCCAGCACGTCGGCAGCCGACACGTAGCGGAAGGCGCCGCCATCGGGGCCGCCCGCGCCGCGGTACTGCACCGTGGTCGTCAAGGCTTCGCCGACAGGGATCGCCAGCGCGCCGCGCGGCGTGAACAGCATGATGTGTTCGAGGCCGCCGCTGGCCAGTTCGCGCGCCGACAGGGTATCGGCCGTGCCCGTGAAACGGGGAGCGATGGCGCGCGCCTGCAGGTAGACGGCGACGGTGGCCAGCGACAGCGAAGGATAATAGCCGTCGCCGATGCGCTGCAACAGGGTCGAGGAACGCACGACGCCGTCGGCATCGGTCAGCGCCGTGAAGATGCCAGCACCCTGCGCGGCCGCCTGCAAGGGGGCGATATTGGCTTCGTAGCCGCGCGCCACGTAGGCCGTGACCGTGCGCCCGTTCAAATCGGCGACGGTAAAGGCGGGCCTGGGCAGCACGCCCTTCCTTTGCCGCTCCGAGACGCTATAGCCGAGCACAACGGGCTGGCCGCGCATGGCCTCGGCAAACAGGCCGTCGTAATCCATCGCCGGGCGCAGCTTTTCCAGCTGCGCCGGCAAGCCGGCCACGCCCGCCAGTTCGCCGCGCGCCAGGCCTTGCAGCACGGCGTAGCCGGAACTGGTGTCCGCTTCGGGAAACGCAATATCGAAGCCCAGCGCGGCCACGCCGTAATGGCCGGTGAGCTGGCGCACCAGGCTCGCCTGCACGTCGCGGCTCCAGGGAAAACGGCCCACGCGGGCCAGGCTTTGCTCGTCGATGTCGACGATGACGATGCGGCGGTCGAGCTGCGGCGCATCAAAGCGCATGCGCCAGTCGCCCAGCATGGCGTCAAGCCGCGCCATCGTGTCGTTGCCGGCCAGGCACAGCACGGCCGCCGCCACGGTCAAGACTACACCCAGCAGCGACCGCGCCCCATGCTTGCGCCAGGCCAGCGACAGCTTCAAGGGATATAGCCCGGAATGGCCGCCTCGTCGACGGCATCGATCTGGCTCGGATGCATGTGCTTTTCAGCGAAGGTCAGATAGACCTTGCTGCGGATGAAAACGTCGAACAGCTCCGGGTCGATATGGCCGTTCAGGCTGAAATTGCCGAGGATGCGCAGCGATTCGGACAGCGACTTGCCCTTTTTGTAGGGCCGGTCGCGCGCCGTCAGCGCCTCGAAAATGTCGGCAATCGCCATCAGCCGCGCCGGCACCGACATCTGCTCTTTCGTCAGCCCGCGCGGATAGCCCTTGCCATCCATGCGCTCGTGATGGCCGCCCGCATATTCGGGCACCTTCTGCAGGTGCTTGGGCCACGGCAGCGCTTCGAGCATGCGGATCGACACGCTGATATGGTTGTTGACGATGGCCCGCTCGGCCGCCGTCAGGGTGCCGGCGCGGATGGTCAGGTTTTCCGTCTCGTCGGCATCGAGAAAATCGCGCAGCTCGCCGTCGGCCGCGCGCCAGCGCCGGCGGGCGATCTGCCGCACCCTTTCCTGGTCGGCCTGCGCCATGCTTTCACCGCCGATGTTAACCGTGCGGATGAAGTCGCGTTCCTCGCGCAGCGCCGCCTGCTCCTGCTCCAGCGCGCGGGCGATGGCGTCCTTCTGCTGCGGCTGCGCCGCCTGCTGGCGCAGGGCGGCGATCTCGGCGTCGCGCAGCAGCACTTCGTAGCGCGTGTCGATCAGGGCGATGCGGTCGAAGATGGTTTCCAGTTTGGTGGCCTTGTCGACCACGTGCACGGGTGTGGTGATCTTGCCGCAATCGTGCAGCAGGCCGGCCAGCCACAGCTGCTTGCGCTCGTTGTCGCTGAGCCGGAAATCGGCCAGCGGCCCCGTTTGCGTCGCATGCGCGGCGTCGGCCAGCAACATCGTCAGCTCGGGCACGAACTGGCAATGCCGTCCCGTGTACGGCGACTTTTCATCGATGCCGATATTGATCAGGGTAACGAGCGATTCGAGCAGCTCTTCCAGCTGAGAGATGAGCAGCTGATTCGTCAGCGCCACGCCCGCCTGCGCGGCCAGCGCCTCGATGAAGCGCTGGTCGGTGGAGGAAAAGGCGCGCACCTGGCCCGTCTCGCCATCCTTGGCATTGACCAGCTGCAGCACGCCGATCAAGTCGCCCTCGTGATCGCTCATGGGCACCGTCAGGATCGATTGCGTGTGGTAGCCATGGTGGCGGTCAAACTCGCGCATGCCGGAAAAATTGAAGACCTCGTCGCGGTAGACGTCGGCGATATTCACGCTGCGGCGCATGTTCGCCGCATACGCGGCCACCGACGCCAGGTTGGGCTGGCCGGCGCCATCGAACAGGGGAACGCCCGGCAAACCCATGTCCGCCCCCTGCGCGATGCCCAGGCTGTCGTTGACGCTGATATCGAACGCCAGCTGGCGCCCCTCAAGCGCGGGCCGGTACAGGGTGGCGCCGTCGGCGCCGCTCATGCTTTTCGCCAGCAGCACGATGCGCTGCAGCAGCGCGCCAATGTCGCGCCCTTCACCGCCGAGGCCGTGGCCGAGCGCGACGCTGAGTTCGGTCAATTGCTCCAGTCTGTGGGCGATTTTCTCAGGGTGCAGCTGAGGCATATTGGTGGCAATCAGGTAATGGGCAAGCAAAAAAAGGGGACGTCGGCAAGCGCCAGTGTAACGGCGACCCTGCGCACTGTACATTACTTAGTCACAACAAAATGAAATTACTTTCCGTATCGCAACACGCATAAATGTTGCCGCCAATCTCATTAATTAGAATAGAATCAACAATAATTACACTATAACAAGGTACTGAATGAAATTCACGTTCAGGGGCGTGCGCGGCTCCATCCCCTCTCCCGGCCCGCGCACGGCGCGCTATGGCGGCAACACCACGTGCATCGAAGTGCGCACGGACAACGACAGCCTGATCATTCTCGATGCCGGCAGCGGCATCTTCGCGCTGGCGCAGCAGCTGCCGCCGGGCCAGCCCGTCGACGCGCACGTCTTCATCACGCACAGCCACTGGGATCACATCCATGGCCTGCCCATGTTCTCGCCCCTGTTCGTGGCCGGCAACCGCATGCGCTTGTACGGTGCCCACGATGCGGCCGCCGGCCGCGGTATCGAGCACGTGATGGCGGTGCAGCTGCAAAGCAGCTATTTCCCCGTCAGCGAAGCGGCCATGGCGGCCGGCATCGAGTACCGCACGCTGGCACCGGGAGAAGCCGTCGACGTGGGTGGCGCGCGCGTGCGCGGCGCGGAAATGAACCATCCTGTGGTCAACCTCGGCTACCGCATCGACTGCGGCGGCGCCGCGCTGTTTTTCAGCGGCGACCATGAACCGTTCTACAACCTGCATCCGCCCGGTCACGCCGAGCATGCGGCCTGCGCGGCGCGCAATGCGCAGCGCCAGGCCGGCATCGATGCGCTGGTCGCCGGCGTCGATGCGCTGATCATGGATTGCTCGTACACGCGCGAAGAATACCCGGGCAAGCAGGGCTGGGGCCACGGCACCTTCGACGCCGCCTTCGACCTGGCCCTGCGCTGCGGCGCGCGGCGCCTGTACTGTACCCACCACGAACCGACCCGCAGCGACGAGCAGCTCGAAGCCGTGTTTGCCGACGTGATGGGCCGCTATGCGAGCCGCCTGGCCGGCCTGCAGGTGTTCCTCGCCAGCGAGGGGCTGACGGTGGAACTGGCCGGCGCATAAAAAAAAGGAACCTTGCGGTTCCTTTTTTGAATGTGCCCAATTGGCCCAAGGCCGCCTTACATGATGTGGTGGCCAATCCACCAGGCCACTGCTGCGACGAAGGCCGAAGCGGGAATCGTGAAGATCCAGGCCCAGACGATATTGCCCGCCACGCCCCAGCGCACGGCCGACATTTTTTGCGCCGAGCCGACGCCGACGATGGCGCCCGTGATCGTGTGCGTGGTCGACACGGGAATGCCCAGCGCCGTCGAGACGAACAGGGTGATCGCGCCGCCCGTTTCGGCGCAGAAGCCGCCGACCGGTTTGAGCTTGGTGATCTTCTGGCCCATGGTCTTGACGATGCGCCAGCCGCCGAACAGCGTGCCGAAGCTGATCGCCGTGTAGCACGAGATGATGACCCACATCGGCGGCATCTGGTCGGCCGCGCTGGAGTAGCCGGCGGCGATCAGCAGCATCCAGATGATGCCGATGGTTTTTTGCGCATCGTTGCCGCCGTGACCCAGGCTGTAGGCGGCCGCCGATGCCAGTTGCAAACGGCGGAACCACTTGTCGACCTTGCGCGGCGTCGAACGCACGAAGATCCACGACACGAGCAGCATCATGATGGAGCCGAAGACGAAGCCCAGCACGGGCGCGATGACGATGAAGGCCACGGTTTTCCACAGGCCGGCAGCAACCAGCGCGCCCGTGCCCGACTTGGCGACGGCGGCGCCCACCAGGCCGCCGATCAGGGCGTGCGAGGACGACGAGGGAATGCCGTAGTACCAGGTAAACAAATTCCAGAAGATGGCGCCCATCAGCGCGCCGAAGATCACGTACTGGTCGATCACGGCCGGATCGATGGTGCCCTTGCCCACCGTGGCGGCCACGGTCAGCTGGTGGAACACGAAGATGGCGACGAAGTTGAACGTGGCGGCCATGGCAACCGCGGTCTGCGGTTTCAATACGCCCGTCGAGACCACCGTGGCAATCGCGTTGGCGGCGTCGTGGAAGCCGTTCATGAAGTCAAACAGCAGCGCCAGGACGATCAACAGGCCTAGCACGTAGATGCTGATTTGTATGGTCATTATAGTTTCTTTTCTGATTCTGGTTCAGGACAGGCCCAACGCTTACGCGTTTTCGACGATGATGCCTTCGATAATATTGGACACGTCTTCGCAACGGTCGGTCACGGTTTCCAGAATTTCGTAGATCGCTTTCAGCTTGATCAGGTTGCGCACGTCCGGCTCGTCGCGGAACAGCTTGGACATGGCGGCGCGCATCACGTGGTCGGCGTCCGATTCCAGGCGGTCGATCTCTTCGCAGATGGCGACGATCTTGCGCGAGTTGTCCATATTGTGCAACATGGCGACGGCGTCGCGCACTTTTTCGGTACAGGCCAGCACCAGTTCGGCCAGGCGCTTGGCTTCCGGCGTGACGGCTTTCAGGTCGTACAGCGAGACGGTTTGCGCCGCATCTTCCAGCAGGTCGAGGATGTCGTCTTGGCGCGTGATCAGCTGATGGATGTCATCGCGGTCGATCGGCGTGATGAAGGTCTTGTGCAGCATTTCCACGGTGGCGTAGGTAACTTTGTCCGCCTGTTTCTCGATGCTTTCGATCGCATGCACGCGGTTTTCCAGGTCGTCGAAATTGGTCATCAGGCCGAGCATCTCTTTCGCGCCCTTGACGCACAGTTCCGCGTGCTGGTTAAACAATTCAAAAAACTTGCCCTCAGTGGGCATCAAGCGTCCAAACATGTCATTCTCCGTTAAGCATTGAGTCGTGTTATTTACTACAGAAAGCCGCCCCGTATGAGGGGGCGGCCAATGGAATTGCCAGTGCTGCTGAGTCTTAGTCGCCTTGGTAAAGCGCCAGGCCACCACTGTAATTGCCAAATTTGGTGTACTGCCCCATGAAGGTGAGGCGGATGCTGCCGATTGGGCCGTTACGCTGTTTACCGATGATGATTTCGGCCGTCCCTTTGTCCGGCGAGTCGGGGTTATACACCTCGTCGCGGTAAATGAACAGGATCACGTCGGCATCCTGCTCAATAGCGCCCGATTCGCGCAAGTCGGACATCACGGGACGCTTGTTAGGACGTTGTTCCAGCGAGCGGTTCAGCTGGGACAGCGCGATCACGGGACAACCGAGTTCCTTCGCCAGGCCTTTCAAGCCGCGCGAAATTTCGGAAATCTCCGTGGCGCGGTTGTCGCCCGGGGTATTGGCCGACATCAGCTGCAAGTAATCGACAATGATCAGGCCCAGCTTGCCGCACTGGCGCGACAGGCGGCGCGAGCGGGCGCGCAATTCGATCGAGTTGAGCGCCGGCGTTTCATCGATGTACAACTGCGCGTCGTTCATCTTCTGGATCGCATTCGTCAGGCGCGGCCAGTCTTCGTCGTTCAGGCGGCCCGTGCGCAAACGGTGCTGGTCGAGCTGCCCGACGGAGCCGAGCATACGCATGGCCAGCTGGGCGCCGCCCATCTCCATCGAGAACACGGCCACGGGCAAGCCGCTGTCGATGGCCACGTTCTCGCCGATGTTGACGGAAAACGCCGTCTTGCCCATCGATGGACGGCCCGCCACGATCACCAGGTCGCCCGGCTGCAGACCCGAGGTCATGCGGTCGAGGTCGATGAAACCGGTGGGCACGCCCGTGATTTCACTCTGGTTGTCGCGGCTGTACAGTTCGTCGATGCGCTCGACCACTTGCGTCAGCAGGGGCTGGATGGCGGTCCAGCCCTGGGCGCCGCGCGCGCCTTCTTCGGCGATGGCGAAAATCTTCGACTCGGCCTCGTCAAGCATCTGCTTGACTTCCTTGCCTTGCGGGCTGAAGGCCGTGCCGGAGATATCGTCGGCGACGGTGATGAGCTTGCGCAGCACGCCGCGGTCGCGCACGATCTCGGCATAGCGCCGGATGTTCGCGGCCGATGGCGTGTTTTGCGCCATGGCGTTCAGGTAAGCGAGTCCGCCCACGTCCTCGGCCTTGCCGAGCTGGGTCAGGGTTTCAAAAACAGTAATGACATCGGCTGGCTTGGAAGCGTTCACCATCTTGACGATTTGCTCGAAGATGATGCGATGGTCATAGCGATAGAAATCCTCCGCATGCATGAAGTCGGCGATGCGGTCATATGCGGCATTGTCGCGCAGCAGACCACCGATAACGGATTGTTCTGCTTCGATCGAATGCGGCGGAATACGGAGGGAATCCAGTTGCGGATCAGAGGGGGCGTTCATGGCGCGAATTATACCCGCTTCGGCGTCAGGGCAAAAAAAAAGGGCTGAAAATCAGCGAAAAATACACGAAAAAAAGGCCACAAAAAAGCCGGGCGAACCCGGCTTTTCATAGTGCGGCAGCGCTTGCGGGCCAGGCCCGCAGACGATTACGCGTTCGCGTCTGGAACGACAGCGATAACAACTTCCACGACCACGTCGGTGTGCAGAGCAACCGAAACGTTGTGCTCGCCAACGATCTTCAGCGGGCCGGTAGGCATGCGGATTTGTGCTTTTTCAACAGCAAAACCTTGCTTGGTCAGCGCTTCAGCGATGTCGAAGTTGGTGACGGAACCGAACAGACGGCCATCGACGCCAGCTTTTTGAGCCACTTGAACGGTCAGGCCGCTCAGTTTTTCGCCCTGGGCTTGCGATGCGGCCAGTTTGGCGGCAGCAGCTTTTTCCAGTTCGGCGCGCTTGACTTCGAATTCAGCCACAGCGGTTGCCGTAGCACGACGTGCCAGGCGTTGCGGGATCAGGAAGTTACGTGCGTAACCGTCTTTGACTTTGACGACTTCGCCGAGGTTACCGACGTTTACAACTTTTTCTAACAGAATGATTTGCATAGTTCTTCTCCAGGAATATCTGACCGATTAAGCGTGGTGCAGATCGGTGTATGGCAGCAGCGCGAGGAAGCGAGCGCGCTTGATTGCGGTGTCGACTTGGCGCTGGTAGTGCGCTTTGGTACCGGTCAGGCGTGCTGGCATGATCTTGCCGTTTTCCTGGACGAAGTCTTTCAGCGTGTCGACGTCTTTGTAGTCGACTTGCTCAACGTGAGCTGCCGTGAAGCGGCAGAACTTCTTACGTTTGAACAAAGGGTTTTGCTGTTTGCGTTTTTCTTTAAGCTTGAGCTTATTTTTGTCGAACTTTTTACCGAATGCCATGTCAGGCTCCTGTATCTAAAATGCGCTAGTCGGGAATGACTGCACTAAAATCAATGATGTGAAACACCAAACTCTTGCTGTTGCGGCTCTTCCTTGCCAGGAAACCCGTGAACTGATACACCCCGCTCAAGCTTGCCTGGCTGAACCGGCCTGAAATTTCGCCAGCGGCTAGCGCGGCAACATCAAACTCGGTCAAACGGGCAATCCCTGCTTCCATCTGCTGCGAACTGTGTTGCAATACTGCATTCACAATCGGCAGCCCTGCCGGGGTATAGCGCAATATTTCACGCTCGGCAATGATGGCGGTAACTTGTAGCTGGTTCAGCGCACGATCCTGGTCAAGAATTAAGCGGCTGCGGCTGGAGCGGCTGCTGGTGCTTCGGTGCGGTGGCTTTTGGCCGCGTCTTCGCGTTGTACCGATTTCATCATCGGCGAAGGAGCTGTTTCGGCTTTCTTCATTTTAACGGTCAGGTGACGCAACACGGCATCATTGAATTTGAATGCTGTTTCCAACTCGACCAGGGTCTCGTTGTCGCATTCGATGTTCAGGCAGATGTAGTGTGCTTTAGGCAGCTTTTGGATCGAGTAAGCCATTTGACGGCGGCCCCAATCTTCCACACGGTGAACCGAACCGCCGCGGGTGGTTACGCTGGCTTTGTAGCGTTCGATCATCGCGGGCACTTGCTCGCTTTGGTCCGGATGGACGATAAAGACTATTTCATAATGACGCATGCAAACTCCTTCAGGTCGGATTGATAATCGCCCACCCCGGCGTCAAGACGGGTGTGGGAAGGTCAGCCGAAGATTATAACCGCCTTTTGCAAACGTTTCAATCATTCCTTCCACCAGCCCCCGAAAAGGCCGCGCGCCACCGCGCTTTCCGCCCGTGGACAAGTATTTCTTGCGAAATTCGCCGAAAACACGGAAATCCCCTTGCATAGTGGACGATACTGTACAAAAATACAGACTGTTCATATAGACAGCATTTCAGTATGCACCCACCGCTCATGATCAAGCTGACAGCACGACAAGAACAAATCCTGAACCTGATCAAGGACGCGATTGAAAACACGGGCTTTCCTCCCACCCGTGCCGAAATCGCCAATGAACTGGGTTTCAAATCGGCCAATGCGGCCGAAGAGCATTTGCAGGCCCTGGCGCGCAAGGGCGCGATCGAGATTTCGCCCGGCACCTCGCGCGGCATCCGCCTGATCGGCGCGGCGGCCGAAGCGCCGCCATCGAAAGTGCCGGCGGCGCTGCTGATGTCGCTACCCCTGATCGGCAGGGTGGCCGCCGGTTCGCCCATCCTGGCCCAGGAAAACCTGGAAGCGAGCTACAACGTGGACCCGGCCCTGTTTTCGGCCAAGCCCGACTTCCTGCTGAAGGTGCGCGGCTGGTCCATGCGCGACGCCGGCATCATGGATGGCGATTTACTGGCCGTCAAAAAGGTCGACAGCGCCAAGAATGGCCAGATCGTCGTCGCCCGCATCGGCGACGAAGTCACGGTCAAGCGCTACAAGAAGACGGGTTCCGTCATCGAACTGTTCCCGGAAAACCCGGACTTCAAGGTCATTACCGTGTCGCCGGAAGACGAGTTTGCCCTGGAAGGCCTGGCCGTCGGACTCATGCGCAGCTGGCATTAAGCCTGCAGCGCAAAAAAAGGGCCGCGACAACATGACTGTCGCGGCCCTTTTCATTTGTCCGGCTACTTATACATCGAGTGCCTGGCGGAAATCCTCGAGCAAATCCACCTCATCCTCGATACCGACGGAGACGCGGATCAAGGACTCGGCAATGCCCATGCTGGCGCGCCGCTCGGCGCCCATCTCGTAGAAGATCGTATGGGCGACGGGAATGACCAGGGTGCGCGTGTCGCCGAGGTTGCTCGCGGGAATGGCCAGGTTCAAACGATTGAGGAAATCGAAGCAGTCGATGCCGTCCTTCAATTCAAAGCTGAACAGCGAACCATAGCTGCGGAACAAGTCCGTCGCCAGCGCGTGCTGCGGGTGCGACGCCAAGCCCGGATAGTGCACGGCCGCCACGCGCGGGTCGGCGGCAAGCATGGTGGCCAGCGCCAGGGCGTTCGAGCAGGTGCGGTCCATGCGCAAGGCCATGGTTTCCGCGCCGACGGCGATATGGTGCGCCGCCTCCGGGCCCAATGAGGCGCCGAAGTCGCGCAAGGCCTTGGCGCGGATTTGCGCGATGCCCCACTGCGCGGGCGCCGCCTTCTTGTAGTTCTCGAAGATGTTCGGATACTGCGTCCAGTCGAACACGCCCGTGTCCGTCAAGCTGCCGCCCAATGCATTGCCGTGTCCGCCGATGGATTTCGTCAAGGCATTGACCACCAGGCCCGCGCCCACGGCTTTCGGGCGGAACAAATACGGCGTCGTCATCGTGTTGTCGACGATGTACAGAATGCCCTTTTCGCGGCACAGGTCGCCGATTTTTTTCAGGTCGGCGATCTGCGTGCGCGGATTGGCGATGGTTTCCACGAACACGATGCGCGTTTGCGGCGTGATGGCGGCGGCCACGTTGGCCACCTCCGTCGCGTCGACGAAGGACACGCCGATGCCCTGCCCCGTCACCGTTTGCCACAGGCTGTTGGTGTTGCCGAACAAAAAGGCCGACGACACGACATGGTCGCCCGCGCGCAACAGCGACTGCACCACGGCGCCGATGGCGCCCATGCCGGTGGCGAAGCACAAAGTCGCCACGCCGCCTTCCATCTTGTTGACCTTGTCTTCCAGCGCGGACACGGTGGGGTTGCCCTGGCGGCCGTAGCGGAAGCCCGGCTCCTTGCCCTGGAACACGGAAGCGAGCTGGTGTGCATCGGCGTAACCAAAGGCGACGGAAGTGTGCACGGGCTTGTGCAGCGAACCATGCTCGATGCCCTTGCGGCGGTCGTTATGCAGGATGGTGGTGGTAAAGCCGTAGTTTTTTTTATCGTTCATGATCGCGGAGCAAAAAAAGCCCGGCGCTAGCCGGGCAAGATAATTACGCTTCTGTCGTTGCCAGGTTCAGGTTCAGCTGGGAACGCGGCGTATCTTCGGGCGCTGCCGCCTTTGGATGGTGGCGCGCATATTCCAGGCGGTCCAGATATTCCTGCGACACGTCGCCCGTCACGTAGACGCCGTCGAAGCACGAAGCCTCAAAGTTGGTCAGGGCCGGGTTGACGTCGGCGATCGCCTGCTTCAGCGCGCCGATATCCTGGTAGACCAGGTAATCGGCCGTGATTTCGCGGCACACTTCTTCCGTCGTGCGGCCATAGGCGATCAACTCGTCGCGCGTCGGCATGTCGATGCCGTACACGTTCGGGTAGATCACCGGCGGCGCGGCCGAGGCGAAGATGACTTTCGTCGCGCCCGCTTCGCGCGCCATCTGTACGATTTCACGGCTGGTGGTGCCGCGCACGATGGAATCGTCGACCAGCAAGACCACCTTATCCTTGAATTCGGACGGGATCGCGTTGAGCTTCTGGCGCACGGATTTCTTGCGCGCCGCCTGGCCCGGCATAATAAACGTGCGGCCGATGTAGCGGTTCTTGATGAAGCCTTCGCGGTATTCGATGTTCAGCGCCATGGCCAGCTGGATGGCGGCCGGACGCGAGGAATCGGGAATCGGCATGACCACGTCGATATGCACGCCAGGCAATTCGGCACGGATCTTCTCGGCCAGGTATTCGCCCATTTTCAGGCGCGTGGCGTACACGGAGGCGCCGTCGATGACGGAGTCGGGACGGGCCAGGTAGACGAATTCGAACACGCACGGGTTCAAGCTGGCATTGTCGGCGCACTGGGCGCTGTGCAATTTCTTGTCGGCATCGATGAAGACGGCTTCGCCGGGACCGATGTCGCGCACGAAGCGGAAGCCCATGCCTTCCAGGGCCACGGATTCGGACGCGATCAGGTATTCGGGACCCTGCTCCGTTTCATTGATGCCCAGGCACAGCGGGCGGATGCCGTGCGGGTCGCGGAAGGCCAGCAAGCCCACGCCGGCGATTTGCGCGACGGCCGCATAGCCGCCCTTGACGCGACGGTTCAGCACGGTCACGGCCTTGAAGATGGCTTCCGGGTCCAGGTTCAGGCCCGTCGTCGCTTCCTGGATTTCATGCGCCAGCACGTTGAGCAACACTTCCGAATCGGAGTCGGTATTGATGTGGCGGCGGTCGTTCTTGAACATTTCCAGCTTCAACTGTTCCCAGTTGGTCAGGTTGCCATTGTGCGCCAGGGTGATGCCGAACGGCGCATTCACATAAAACGGCTGCGCTTCCTCTTCGCTCGACGAACCAGCCGTCGGGTAGCGGCAATGACCGATGCCCGAGTTGCCTTGCAGCGAACGCATGTTACGCGTACGGAAGACGTCACGTACGAGGCCGTTGGCCTTGTGCATGGAAAACATACTGCTGTGATTGGTCGCAATCCCTGCCGCGTCCTGACCGCGATGTTGCAGAAGCAACAATGCATCATAGAGCAATTGATTGACAGGTTGATGGGAAACGACGCCGACGATGCCACACATGGTGTGCTCCTAAACTGTGCTACTGATTTTAAAAAAAATTCAAAATTTCACATGCTGCGCGTAAGCGGCAGGCAGATAAGGCTTGATGGCGCGCGCGCCCTGCTCCGCGAGCGGGCTGAGCTGCGCGTTTTTCCAGAATGGCTGCTGCGGGATGGACGTCATGCCACACAAGATGACGGCGGTCAGCACGATCACAAGGCCCCGCGCCACGCCGAACAGGCTGCCCAGGGTGCGGTCGGCCAGACTCAGACCTGTCACCTTGACCAGCGCGTCGACCGTCATGGACAGCAATCCCATCAAAATGCGCACGCCGATGAACAGCACCACGAAGGCCAGCAACAAACGGATGGCTTCACCCGGCACGGCTTCCGGCAGGAATTTCGCCAGGGTGGCGCCATACGCGTTGGCGATGACGAACGCGACGATCCAGCTGACCAGGGACAGTATTTCCTTGACCAGGCCGCGCATCATGCTGATCAGCACGGACGTCACCAGCACGAACAGCACCAGGTAATCGAAGATCGTCACGCCCGTTCAGCCTTGCAACATCACGCCGGCACCAGCGAGCCGCCCAGGCCCAGCTTTTGCAACTTGGCGCGCGTCTTTTCCGCGTCTTCGCGGCTGCCGAACGGCCCCACGCGCACGCGGATGCGCTCGCCCGCCGGACTGGAGACTTTCTGCGTGTACGACTTGATGCCCGCTTCGCGCAATTTGTCCTGCAATTCGTCGACCTTGTCCTGCGTCGCCAGCGCCGCCACCTGCACCACGAACTTGCCGCCGCCGGCATCGTGGGCCTTGTCCTGCGCCTTCTCTTGCGGCTTGCCTTCCAGGATAGCCAGCGCGCGCGCGGCATCGTCGGCCGATTGCGCCGGCTTGGCAGGTTTCACTTCGGGCTTGGCTTCCGGTTTTACTTCATGCTTGGGCTCAGGCTTGGACTCGTGTTTCGGCTCGGGCTTGGTTTCATGCTTCGGTTCAGGCTTGGGCTCCGCCTTGACCGGTTTCGGTTCGGGCTTCGCTTCAGGCTTGGGCTCGGGTTTCGGTTCCACATAGGCCGGCTTGACGGGAGCTGGCTGGGCGGCGGCCAGCACGGGCGCCGTTGCCTGTGCCGGCCTGGCCGCGGGCGGCAGCGGCGCGTCGACGATTTCCTCGGACTGGTCCAGGCCATTCGACGCAGCCTGGGCCGGGACGGCCGGCACAGGCGCCGGCGCAGGCGCAGCCTTTTCCTTCGACGGAATGTCGATGGCGATATCGTTAAACGGTGCTTTCGGCTCCGAATCGAGCAGCATCGGCAAGCCGACGGCGACGCCCAGGGCCAGGGCGACGGCCCCGACCAGGCGACGGCGTGCGCGCTTTTTTTCAGGCAAGACCGGATCCGGTGCTTCCTTGCCGCCACGGCGCGATCCGCCGCCACCGGAGGTGTTGGCGGCGCGCTTGCGGGTCGGCGACTGTGCTTCGCCAGGGACATAAAAGCCGCTGTCTTCGCCAGAGGATTCTTGCTTGTTTTTAAACAGTTTCGAGAACAAGCCCATGCGTGATTTTCAGTCGAGTGCGTTTCAGTGAAGTGAGGATTTTCGGGCCTTCATCACGCCTGCAACGGTGAGGAAAGAACCAAAGACCACAATTCTATCATTCTCACCGGCCCGGCTCATTGCATTTGCAAAAGCTTGTGCCGGATCATCGAAAATAGACACAGTATGTTCGCTGCTGTCGGGCTTATCTTCGAGCATGATCTGCACCTTGGCGGCCAGTTCGGAAGCCGTGGCCGCACGCGGCGAAGGCAGGCCCGTCAGGCACCAGTGGTCGACGTGTTCACTCATGGCGGCGAGGACGCCATCGATATCCTTGTCAAGCATGGAACCGAACACGGCATAGGTGTACGGGTGGAAACCCATATTGCCCAGGTTCTGGTTCAGCGCCGACGCGGCGTGGGGGTTGTGCGCCACGTCGAGGATCACGCTGGGGCGGCCAGGCAAGACCTGGAAGCGGCCCGGCAGCTCCACCGTCACGAGGCCCGTGCGCACTTCCTGCGCGCCCACGGGCAGCTTCAGTTTCAGCACTTCCAGCGCGGCCAGCACGGCCGTCGCATTGAGGATCTGGTTGGCGCCGCGCAAGCTCGGGTAGGCCAGCGAATTGCGGCGCTGCTCGCGCCCGCCGTAGTTCCACTGCTGCTTGTCGCCCGCATAATTGAAATCGCGGCCCATCAGCCACAGGTCGGCGCCGATGGCCTCGGCATGGTCGATCAACGACTGCGGCGGCACGGGGTCGCTGCAGATGGCGGCCTTGCCTGGACGGAAGATGCCGGCCTTTTCAAAACCGATCGCTTCGCGCGTGTCGCCCAGGTAATCCGTGTGGTCGATATCGACGCTGGTAACGATGGCCACGTCCGCGTCGATCACGTTGACGGCGTCCAGGCGCCCGCCCAGGCCCACTTCCAGGATGGCCACGTCCAAGTTGGCTTGCGACAGCAGATGCAAAATCGCCAGGGTGGTGAACTCGAAATACGTGAGCGGCGTGTCGCCGCGCACGGCTTCGACTGCGTTGAAACTGGCGACGAGCTGCTCGTCGCTGGCCATCTCGCCCAGCACGCGCGCGCGCTCGTTAAAATCGAGAAAGTGCGGCTTGATGTACAAGCCCACTTTGTAGCCGGCACGCAACAGCACGGATTCCAGCATGGCGCAGGTGGAACCCTTGCCATTCGTGCCCGCCACCATGATCACGGGGCAAGTAAAAGCGAGCTGCATGCGCGCCTTGACGGCTTGCACGCGGTCCAGGCCCATGTTGATCTGGGTT
Source organism: Janthinobacterium sp. GW456P (assembly GCF_002127655.1). Taxonomy (GTDB): domain Bacteria; phylum Pseudomonadota; class Gammaproteobacteria; order Burkholderiales; family Burkholderiaceae_D; genus Janthinobacterium. The sequence continues at coordinate 267,202 of NZ_NEHB01000001.1, read as the reverse complement.
TCCGAATGGCGGGTTTCCAGCATGGCGAGCCATTCCGGCAAGGTGGTGGGGAACTTGTGCATGGGAGACTTCTTGATGAGGAGACAGTGCGCGAGGCGCGGAGACGGTGTTGCGCGGCAACCAGGCGGGTCCGCAGGACACCGCCCGGCCTGTTACGTTGGCGTTACGCCAAGACTTCCACAGCCTGGTTTTGCAACAAGGCCAGCAGACGGGCGATTTCTTCGCGCATCTGGCGGCGGTCGACGATCATGTCGACGGCGCCCTTGGTGACGAGGAACTCGGCGCGCTGGAAGCCTTCCGGCAGTTTTTCGCGCACGGTGTTTTCAATCACGCGCGGGCCGGCAAAGCCGATCAGCGCTTTCGGTTCGGCGATGACCACGTCGCCCATGAAGGCGAACGAGGCGGACACGCCACCCATGGTCGGGTCGGTCAGCACGCTGATGAATGGCAATTTCTTTTCGGACAGCTTGGTCAGCATGGCCGTGGTTTTCGCCATCTGCATCAGCGACAGCAAGCCTTCCTGCATGCGCGCGCCACCGGTGGCGGTGATGCAAATGAACGGCACTTTCTGTTCCAGCGCGATCTGCGCGCCGCGCACGAAGCGCTCGCCGACCACGGAACCCATCGAGCCGCCCATGAATTCGAATTCGAAGCACGCCACGACCACCGGCAGGCTCATGATGGCGCCGCCCATGACGACCATCGCATCCGTCTCGCCCGTCGCTTCCATGGCGGACTTCAGGCGGTCCGGGTATTTCTTGCTGTCCTTGAACTTCAGGGTATCGACGGGCAGGATTTCCTGGCCGATTTCATAGCGGCCGCCCGCGTCGAGCAGGCTGTCGAGGCGTTCGCGCGCGCGGATGCGCATGTGGTGATCGCATTTCGGGCACACGTGCAGATTCGATTCCAGGTCCGTACGGTACAGCACGGCTTCGCACGACGGGCACTTGACCCACAGGCCTTCCGGCATGGTCTTGCGCGCGGCGGCATCAGAACGCTGGATGCGCGGTGGCAGCAGTTTTTCCAACCAACTCATATTTTCTCCTTGGGCCCTTGTAGGGGTAGCGTCGGTGGACGCCCCCGGCAGACGGTCAACGGCGACGCCCCGCGGGGCGCCACCAAAAATTTTATCTATTGCACAATAACAGGCAAATCAGTGGCCGAAGTGTAGCCGTTTATCGCCGGGCTGTCGAACTTTGCCGTCACCGCATATTGTGTAAACGGCAAGCTTGCTCAGGCGTCCAGTGCGGCGCGGATGCCTGCCGTAAAGCTGCGCACGGCGTCCACGGCACCGCCTTCGGGTGCATTTTCTATCTCCTGGATGATGCGGCTGCCGATCACGACAGCATCGGCCACCTTGGCCACGGCCTTGGCCGTGGCGCCATCGCGGATGCCGAAGCCCACGCCGATGGGCAATTTTACATGCTGGCGGATGGCCGCGAGGCGTTCCGCCACCTGTTCCGTATCAATGTTACCGGCGCCCGTGACGCCCTTGAGCGACACGTAATAGCTGAAGCCGCCGCCAACCTTGGCCACTTGCGCGATACGCTCTTCGGTCGACGTGGGCGCCAAAAGAAAAATCAGGTCGAGGCCCGCTGCGCGCATGGCGGCGCCGAACTCCTCGCACTCTTCGGGCGGATAGTCGACGACGATGGCGCCGTCGGCGCCGGCCGCTTGCGCTGCCGCAATGAAGGCGGCACTGCCGATGCGCTCGATGGGATTGGCATAGCCCATCAGCACCACGGGCGTCGTCTGGTTCGTTGCACGGAATGCGCGCACATAGCCGAACACGTCGTGGATGCCGACGTTGAATTTCAGGGCGCGTTCGCAGGCGCGCTGGATGACGGGGCCTTCGGCCATGGGGTCGGAAAACGGTACGCCCAGCTCCAGTATGTCGGCGCCGCCCTCGACGAGCGCGTGCATCAGGGGCACGGTGGCGTCGGGGCCGGGGTCGCCGGCGGTAATGAAGGTGACCAGGCCGGTCTTGTTGCTGGATTTTAAATTGGCGAAGGTGGCGGCGATACGGGACATGGTGAGCTTTCTTTATCGGTGGGGAATGTCGGATTACGCGCCATGCGCTAATCCGACCTACGCGTTATCGGGATTGGCAGTTGTTTAACTGAAATTCAATCCCATGCGTTCCGCCACGGTATGCATGTCCTTGTCGCCACGGCCCGACAGGTTGGCCAGTACAATTTGATCTTTCGGCAAGGTGGCCGCCAGCTTGGCCGCGTAGGCCAGCGCGTGCGACGATTCCAAGGCCGGAATGATGCCTTCGATATGACAGCAGTCATGGAAGGCTTGCAGCGCCTCCTCGTCCGTGATCGACACGTATTGCGCGCGGCCGGAATCTTTCAACCACGCATGTTCCGGACCCACGCCCGGATAGTCGAGGCCGGCAGAGACGGAATGCGTCTCGATGATCTGGCCGTTGTCATCCTGCAGCAGATAGGTGCGGTTGCCGTGCAGCACGCCCGGGAAGCCGGCCGTCAGCGAGGCCGAGTGCCTGCCCGTGTCGAGTCCTTCGCCGGCCGCTTCCACGCCGATCAGCTTGACATCCTTCTGGTCGATGTACGGGTAAAAGATGCCCATGGCGTTCGAGCCGCCGCCGATGCAGGCCAGCACGTAGTCGGGCTGACGGCCCGTCATTTCCGGCATCTGCACCAGGCATTCCTCGCCGATCACGGACTGGAAGTCGCGCACCATCATCGGATACGGATGGGGACCGGCCACGGTGCCGATGATATAAAAGGTGTTTTCAATGTTGGTGACCCAGTCGCGCATGGCTTCGTTCAACGCATCCTTGAGGGTCTTGGAACCGGATTCGACGGGCACGACGGTCGCGCCCAGCAGTTTCATGCGGTACACGTTCTGCGCCTGGCGCTTGACATCTTCGCTGCCCATGTAGACCACGCATTCGAGGCCGAAGCGCGCGCAGATGGTGGCCGTGGCCACGCCATGCTGGCCGGCGCCCGTCTCGGCGATGATGCGCGGCTTGCCCATGCGCTTGGCCAGCAGGGCCTGGCCGATCACGTTGTTGATCTTGTGCGCGCCCGTGTGGTTCAAGTCTTCGCGCTTGAAATAGATTTGCGCGCCGCCGGCCATCTCGGACCAGCGCTTGGCGTGGTAGATCGGCGACGGGCGGCCGACGAAGTGTTTCAGCTCGTAGCGGAATTCTTCGAGGAACTCCGGATCGGCGCTGTAGCGCGCGTAGGCGTCTTTCAGCTCGGCCAAGGCGTGCGTGAGCGTTTCGGCAACGAAGGAGCCGCCGTACGGGCCGAAGTGGCCGCGCAGGTCGGGAAAAGCGTAATCGGTGGCGTGGAACAATGCGGCGGCAGCGCCGGGCGAAGTGGTATGGTCAGTCATGGTGGTTTCCTCTGGCAATGATGGCATCGGCATCCTGGACCGCGGCGATGAACGCGCGGATTTTGGATGCGTCCTTGATGCCCTTGGACGCTTCGACACCACTGCTGATGTCGACGGCGTAAGGGCGCACGCGCACCACTGCGTCAGTCGCGTTTTGTACGCTCAAGCCACCACTTAAAACGACCCGAGGCGCGAGTTCTTCTGGAATGAGGGACCAATCGAATACCTTTCCTGCACCGCCATACGCATCCACATAAGTATCGAGCAAGAGGCTGGAAAACAAGGGACTGGCGGCGCGATAGCGCTGCTCGTATTCTAGCAAATCTTCAAAGCTGGTGTCGGGTTTGACGCGAAACACTTGCGTAAACGGCGTATTCACGGCGCCGGCGAGCGCGGCGCTGTGCTCGGGCGTCTCGTCGCCGTGAAATTGCAGCAGCGACAAGGGCGCCACGGCCCGGGTGGCCCGCACTTCGTCCAGCGTGGCGTTGACGAACAGGCCCACGGTCGTCACGTAGGGCGGCATGGCGGCGATCAGTCCGGCCGCCTGTGCCGGCGTGACGTAACGGGGGCTTTTCGGATAAAACACGAAGCCGACGGCGTCGGCGCCCGCCGCCACGACGGCGTGGATGTCTTCGACTCTGGTCAGGCCGCAGATCTTGATGCGTGTGCGTGGCATGTTCATCCTTTGTTGATGCAGATCAAAACCAGGGCAAGGCGCTGCTGCTGTCTTGCGGCAGCTCCCATTTCGGATCGTAATCGATCTGCGCCAGGTACAGGCCGTCCGGCATGAAGGTGGGCGCCGCCGCGTGGCGGTCTTTACTCTCCAGCAAATGCCCGAGCCAGTCGGGCTTTTCGCGCCCCGTGCCGATGTAGACGAGCGAACCGACCAGGTTGCGCACCATGTGGTGCAGGAAGGCATTGGCCGTAATCGTAAAAATCACGCAGTCGCCGCGCCGCTCGATACGGATGTCGTGCATGAGCTTGACGGGCGACTTGGCCTGGCATTGCGCGGCGCGGAAGGCCGTGAAATCATGCCAGCCCAGCAGCGGTTGCACGGCCTGGCGCATCAGTTCCACGTCCAGCGGACGGAAAAAGAAGCCGGCGCGTCCTTCCACCAGCGGCGAACGGGTGGCGTTGTTGTACAACACATAATGATAGGTGCGCGCACGGGCGCTGAAACGGGCGTGAAAGAAGTCATTGACCGTCGGATCGCCGTCAAGTTCCTTGGCCCAGCGCACGACGATCGATTTCGGCAGGAAGGCATTGACGCCGCGTACCCACGAGTGCACGTCGCGGTTCAGTTCCGTATCGAAATGCACGACTTGCTCGAGCGCATGCACGCCCGTATCCGTGCGGCCGGCGCAGGTGGTGGCCAGGCGCACGCGGGCGAACTGTTCCAGCGCGTTTTCCAGCTGGTCCTGCACCGTTTGCCCGTCTTCCTGTTTCTGGTATCCATGCCAGGCCGTGCCGTCGTACTGCAGGCCGAGGACGATACGCTTCAATGGCGTTGCTGTCGTAATATTTTGCATCGAAGCATTATACCGGCGCGGCAGCCTGCCGCACCGGCGGGCATTGCTAGCTCAGCAAAGCTCTCATGGTATTCGCCTTGGCGACCTGCTCTTCGCTGCCGCCCTTGATGACCTCATCGATCAGCTCGCGCGCCCCTTCCTTGTCGCCGATTTCCTGGTATGCGATCGCCAGGTCCAGCTTGGTATCCATTTCCATGTGGATGGCCGACAACGGGTCGTCCACGCCGACGCTGGCCGTCTTGCCATCGTTGAGGTCCAGGTCGATGCCGGACAGGTCGAATTCCTGTGCCGGTGGGATGGCTTCCGGCAAGGTGGCGGGCGCTTGCGCATCGTCGAACAGACTGTCGAGGGACGGCTCGGCCGCCGCGACGGGCGCGGCAGCGGGCGCCACCGGTTCATCGAGGTCGAAATGGGCCAGGTCGACCTCCTTCAACGGATCAGGCAATGGCGTCAAACCGGCGCCCACGCCATTGACGGGACCGGCCGGCGGTTCCAGATCGAGGCCGAAATCCATGCTGGCATCATACTGCGCATCGTGCGCCGGGGATGGCGGCGTGCTGTCCGGCCCCGGCATGACGATCGGCTCGCTGGTGGAAACGGGTTCGAAATCGAGGCTGTCGAGGTCAAAATCGAGGGGGTCGCGCGCATCGCGGGCCGTCACGGAGGACACCGGCTCGGCCGGCGCCAGGTCGGCCAGCGGAGCGGGCGCGGGCGTCGACAAATCGTCGGGCAAGTCCATGCTGTGGCCATGCACGTCGCCGCCGGCACCCTTGCTCAGGCTGACAACGGCGTCGTCTTCCGTATCGCCATACAGGGGATTCGTGGGATCGAGCGCCAGCCCCAGCGCGGCCGCCTGCGGCCACTCCTCACCCTGTCCACGCGTCAGACTGTAGAGCTCGCTGGCCTGATCTTCAAACGCGCGCATGTCGTTGCGGGCCGAATAGATTTCCAGCAGCTTCAGGCGGGCCGCATGGCGTTCCGGGTGGATGCGCAAGGCTTCCTTGAGGATATCTTCCGCCTGACCATCGCGGCCGTAAGCGATATACACGTCCGCTTCGGCGACGGGGTCCGTTTCATTCGCATCGAGCATGCTGGCGCCCGCCGCGGCGGCCACGCCGGCAGCGGCCGCGCCCGTACCGAACAGGTGATTGCTCGCTTCGGACTGCTGATCTTCCGGCGCCAGGCCGGACGGCGGCGTCACGGGCGCTTCCGGTTCCGGCTCGACCACGGGGGCGATATCGCCCTGGGCTGGCGGCGGCGCCTCCTTGCGGCGCCGCGCGACCACCAGTGCGGCCACGGCCGCCAGCAGCGCGGCGATGCCGATGCCGATGGCACCCAGGTGATCATTGATCTTGTCGGTAATCGTCGGCTCCAGCGGCGATGGTTTTTTCACCAGCGGCACCGGTTTGGCCTTGGGTACGGGCGGCTGCGCCTCGGCCGGCGCGCTGGCGGGTGCGCTGGCAGCGGTCTCGGCCGGCTTGGCGGGCGCCGGGGCGCTCTTGTCGGCCATGGCCTTGCTCTTGACGGCCATCAACTTTTCCAGGTCGCTGACGTTCTTTTCCAGCTCCTTGACGCGCGCGGCCGCTTCATCGACCTGTTTCGCCTTGGCGATCTTGTCTTCCTCGCTGGCGACGGCGCTCTTGCCGGCCGACTTGGCCGCCGGCTCCGCCTTCGACAGTTTCAGCTTGTCTTGCGACTCGCTCACGGCCGTCGGCTTTTCCTGCACGCGGGTAGGTCCGATCTTGCCGGCCGTGCTTTGCGTCGCTTGCGCGGCCTTGGCCGGCTTGCTTTGCGACACCTGACCTGCCAGCTTGTTGCGGTAGGCTTCGAAATCGATGGCGTGCGCCGTCACGATGCCCTTCGCTTCGGCCGCACCGGTGGCGCGCACGGCGTCCGCGCCCGGCACGGCCAGGATGCGTCCAGCCTGCATGCGGTTCATGTTCTCGCCCTTGAAGGCGTCGGGATTGGCGCGGTACAGGGCGACGAGCATCATGTCGAGCGACACGCCCGAAGGCTTCAGTTCGCTGGCGATGCGGCTCAGGGTATCGCCCGTCTTGACCTTGTATTCGCCGGCCGGTTTTTTCGCCGCAGCTGGAGCGGCATCGGCGGCCGCCTTGCCTTTGCCCGGTTCGGCCGGCGCCGTCACTTGCGCGCCGCGCGTCTGGCGCGCTTCCGGCGTGTCGAGCACGAACGCGTATTCGCGCACCTGGCGCCCGCTCTTGCCGCTCAGTTCCAGCAAAAGATCCACCATGGGCTCGGCCACCGGCTGCGCCGAGCTGATACGGATGAAGGGCTTGCCATTGCGATTTTCCACGGCAAACGTCAAGGCGTTCAACGCGGGATTGAATTCCACGTTGGCCTGGCGATAGGCCTCCGGCGGCGCCAGCTTGGCCAGCAGGCTCGCTGCCTCGCCTGGTTTGATGGCCGATAATTCGACCTCGGCGCGCAGCGGCTGACCGGCGGCGGACAGCACGGTGATCTTGCCCAGCTCGGCTGCGGATGCCGTCGGTGACAACAACACCGCACAGGCGACAGCGCTGCTGAGTGTTTTAATGGCAAGGGAGGCGACCCGGGGACGAGTGTGTACAGGCATAGTTGGCGGCATCTTAGTTGACATGGGAAAACTGTTACTTTTCCAGAGGTATCAACATATCATCATGCCCAGAGCTATGCAAGCTCCGCATGGTTGAGCCTTGACGGGCTCAGGGCGAAAAAAAAGCCGGGAAAACAGCCCCGGCTTGATCTTGATCAGCGATTGATTGCCAATTGCTTGCTGTTACGCATCCAACAAAATACGCAGCATGCGGCGAAGCGGCTCGGCCGCGCCCCACAGCAACTGGTCGCCCACGGTGAAGGCGGACAGGTATTCGCCGCCCATGCTCATCTTGCGCACGCGGCCGACGGGTATCGTCAGGCTGCCCGTGACGGCCGCCGGCGACAGGTCGCGCACGGACGCTTCGCGCGTGTTCGGCACGAATTTCACCCATTGATTGTTGCTGGCGATAATTTCGTTGATCTCGTCGAGCGGCACGTCTTTCTTCAGCTTGATGGTCAGTGCCTGGGAATGGCAGCGCATGGCGCCGATGCGCACGCACAGGCCGTCGACGGGAATTTCCTTGCTGCCGAAATCGATGCCGCGGCCCAGGATCTTGTTCGTTTCCGCGCCCGCCTTCCACTCTTCCTTCGACTGGCCGTTGCCCAGGTCCTTGTCGATCCACGGGATCAGGTTGCCGGCCAGCGGCGCGCCGAACTGCTTGATTTCGTCCGGGGAATAACCGTGCTGGGTGGCCAGCACCTGGCGGTCGATTTCCAGGATGGCGGAAGCCGGGTTGTCCAGCAGCGCCTTGACGGAGCTGTTGATGGTGCCAAATTGCGTCAGCAGTTCGCGCATGTGCTGTGCGCCGCCGCCCGAGGCCGCCTGGTAGGTCATCGACGTCATCCAGTCGATCAGATCGTGCTGGAACAGGCCGCCCAGGCCCATCATCATGCAGGAGACGGTGCAATTGCCGCCGATGTAGTTCTTGACGCCCTTGCCCAGCGCATCCTTGATGACGTGCAGGTTGACGGGGTCGAGCACGATGACGGCGTCTTTTTCCATGCGCAAGGTCGAGGCCGCATCGATCCAGTAACCGTCCCAGCCGCTGGCGCGCAGCTGCGGGAAGACGGCGCTGGTGTAGTCGCCGCCCTGGCAGGAAATGATGATGTCGCACTTGGACAGTTCGGCGATGTTGTTGGCATCCTTGAGGATGGTTTCATTCTTCGCCATGGCCGGCGCCGCGCCGCCCGTGTTCGACGTCGTGAAAAACACCGGTTCGATGTGGGCGAAATCGCCCTCTTCCTGCATGCGCTGCATCAGGACCGAACCGACCATACCGCGCCAACCTACCAAGCCAACTAATTTCATTACCATTCCTCAAGATGAGACGGCGACTGCCGTCATTAGACTATTTTATCCCAGCGCTTTTACAACTGCATCACCCATCGCCTCGGTACCGACCAAAGTCGTGCCCGCTTCGTGGATGTCGGCCGTACGCAGCCCCTGCGCCAGCACTTGCTTGACGGCCCCCTCGATGCGGCTTGCCTGCTCTGCGCGGTTCAGCGAATAGCGCAGCATCATGGCGGCCGACAAAATCGTCGCCAGCGGATTGGCGATGCCCTTGCCGGCGATATCGGGCGCCGAGCCGTGCGATGGCTCGTACAAGCCCTTGTTGTTGGCATCGAGCGAGGCCGACGGCAGCATGCCGATCGAGCCCGTCAGCATGGCGGCCGCATCCGACAAGATGTCGCCGAACATGTTACCGGTCACCATGACGTCGAATTTCTTCGGCGCCCGCACCAGCTGCATGGCCGCGTTGTCGACATACATGTGATCGAGCGCCACGTCCGGATATTCCTTGTGCACGTCGATGACGATGTCTTTCCAGAACTGGAAGGTTTCCAGCACGTTCGCCTTGTCCACGCTGGTGAGGCGCTTGTCGCGCTTTTGCGCGGCCTGGAACGCCACGTGGGCGATGCGGCGGATTTCGCCTTCCGCATAGCGCATGGTGTCAAAACCCTCGCGCTGGCCCTTGAACGGGCCGTCCGGGCATTCGCGCACGCCGCGCGGCTGGCCGAAATAGATGTCGCCCGTCAATTCGCGGATGATCAAAATATCCAGGCCGGACACCACTTCCGGCTTCAGGGTCGAGGCGCCCGCCAGTTCCGGGTACAAAATGGCCGGACGCAGGTTGGCGAACAGGCCCAGGTTCTTGCGCAAGCCCAAAATGGCTTGCTCGGGACGGAACTGGCGCTCGAGGTTGTCGTATTTGTAGTCGCCCACGGCGCCGAACAGCACGGCATCGGCCGCTTTCGCCAGCGCCAGGGTGCCTTCCGGCAAAGGATGGCCATGGGCCGCATAGCCGGCGCCGCCCACGGGCGCGCTTTCCAGCTCGAACGATTCGCCCAGCACATTCAAGACCTTGACGGCTTGCGCGACGATTTCAGGACCGATACCGTCGCCGGGTAAGATTGCAATTTTCATGGAATGATCTTTAGATGACGTTGGCCAGCCACGGCTGGCTATTCAAGTGGCGTTCTTCGAAGGCGCGGATTTCGTCGGCGTGGCGCAGGGTCAGGCCGATATCGTCGAGCCCATTCATCAGGCAATATTTGCGGAAGGCATCGATCTCGAACGTGTACGAGACGGAACCATTGCTGGTGCGCACGCATTGCTGCTCCAGGTCCACCACCAGCTTGTAGCCGGGGAAAGCCTTGACTTCATTGAACAGGTGCTCGACCTGGCTTTCCGACAGCACGATGGGCAGCAAGCCGTTCTTGTAGCAGTTGTTGAAGAAGATGTCGGCAAACGAGGGCGCGATGATGGCGCGGAAACCGTACTGGTCCAGCGCCCACGGCGCGTGCTCGCGCGAGGAGCCGCAGCCGAAGTTCTTGCGCGTAAGCAAGATCGAAGCACCCTGGTAGCGCGGCTCGTTGAGCACGAACCCGGGGTTCAGCGGGCGGCGGCTGTTGTCCTGGCCCGGTTCGCCATGGTCGAGGTAGCGCCATTCGTCGAACAGGTTGGGGCCGAAGCCGCTGCGGTGGATCGATTTCAGGAATTGCTTCGGGATAATCGCGTCGGTGTCGACGTTGGCGCGGTCCAGCGGGGCGACCAGGCCTTCGTAAATCGTAAATTTATCCATGCTGTTTCTACTCGGTAAGACGCGCGGCGCGGGGCGCCGGCACGTCGCGGTTTATTTTCCGCCGGCGCCAGTGACAACCTGGCCGACTTTCTGCACATCGCGGCCGATGCCGGAGACGGTGTTGCAGCCGGACAAGATGACGGTGGCGATGAGGAGGGCGAAGAGTTTTTTCATGATGATTTCTTGATAGTAAATAAGGGACCGGGAACGCTAGTGTAAACCAGCGGCGCCAGTCCCTGCCGTCATCGCATGGCCCGCACGTCGACAAAGTGGCCGGCAATGCCCGCCGCCGCCGCCATCGCGGGCGACACCAGGTGGGTACGCCCGCCCTGCCCTTGCCGGCCTTCGAAGTTGCGGTTCGAGGTCGAGGCGCAGCGTTCGCCCGGTTCCAGGCGGTCCGCATTCATGGCCAGGCACATCGAGCAGCCCGGCTCGCGCCACTCGAAGCCAGCATCCTTGAAGATGCGGTCCAGGCCTTCGCGCTCGGCCTGGTCTTTCACCAGGCCGGAACCGGGCACGACCAGCGCCAGGGTGACGTTCGAGGCGCGGTACTTGCCGCGCACCACGGCGGCGGCCGCGCGCAAATCCTCGATGCGCGAATTGGTGCAGGAGCCGATGAAGACCTTGTCGATGCGGATGTCCGAGATCGGCGTGTTCGGCTTCAGCGCCATATAGACCAGGGCCTTTTCGATGGCGTCGCGCTTGACGCTGTCTTTCTCATTGTCCGGGTCCGGTACGCGGCCATCGATGCCGGTCACCATCTCGGGCGAGGTGCCCCACGTCACTTGCGGTTCGATCTCTTGCGCGTTGAGCGTGACGACGAGGTCGAAGCGGGCGCCCGGGTCCGAATGCAGGGTGCGCCAATAGGCGACGGCGCGCTCCCAGTGCGGACCGGCCGGCGAAAACGGACGGCCCTTGACGTAATTGATGGTGGTATCGTCGACGCCAATGATGCCGGCGCGCGCGCCCGCCTCGATGGCCATATTGCACACCGTCATGCGGCCTTCCATCGACAGGGCGCGGATGGCCGAGCCGCCGAACTCGATGCAGTAGCCGGTGCCGCCGGCCGTGCCGATCTTGCCGATGATGGCCAGCACGATATCTTTCGCCGTCACGCCGGCCGGCAGAGCGCCGTCGACCTGCACCAGCATGGATTTCGATTTCTTTTGCAGCAAGGTCTGCGTGGCCAGCACATGTTCCACTTCGGACGTGCCGATGCCGTGCGCCAGCGCGCCGAACGCGCCGTGCGTGGAGGTGTGCGAGTCGCCGCAGACCACCGTCATGCCGGGCAGGGTCGCGCCCTGCTCGGGGCCGATCACGTGCACGATGCCCTGGCGCTTGTCGTTCATGTTGAAATAGGTCAAGCCGTAGTGCCTGGCGTTCTTGTCCAGGGTTTCCACCTGCAGGCGCGAGACCGGGTCGGCAATGCCGTCGACCCGGCTGGTGGTGGGCACGTTATGGTCGGCCACGGCCAGGTTGGCGGAAATGCGCCACGGCTGGCGTCCCGCCACGCTGAGGCCGTCGAAAGCTTGCGGGCTGGTGACTTCGTGCAGCAGGTGCCGGTCGATGTACAAAATTGTCGTGCCATCATCTTCGGCCCGCACAACGTGGGATTCCCAGAGTTTGTCGTAAAGCGTCTTCATCATGATTTATGCAGCGTTGCCACAGCCTGTAGTAAGTGATCAAGTGATACCAGGTCATACGGTGATCCACAAGGATTATGCCATATATTGGACGACACAGAACCGAAACAGGTAAAAGCGTGGGATTGGCGATACAAAGTTTGGCAACCTTATTGGATATGAGCTGGAAATTGCCGATATCGGCATATCGGCGACACGGCGCCCTCATCTGCCGGCAGGCTGCCGAACGAGCCACGGCGCGGCCAGAAATCGATATTTTTTCTTTAATCTTTCATGTATTGTATTTCGACAATAATGACCGGCGCAGCCGCGCCACCACATCCGGGAACCTCGATGACACTGAACTTGCTGGCGCTGGCCGCCCTGACCCTGTCGGCCCTCCCCTTGGCCGGCGCCCATGCGGCGGCGGCCACGCCGGGAGAAACCTGCGTACAGGACTTGCGCGCCATCGCGCCCTTCCTGCTGGAAAACGACACGGGCGCGCGCGCCCACCTGGAGCAAAAGGGACAGACATATTTCGACCTGGCGCTGGCCACGGCCACCAAGGCCGCCGCTGGTGCGGCCGACGGCAAGGCGTGCGATGCGATCCTGGAAAACTATGCGCGCACGTGGCGCAAGGGCCATTTGCACGTGAAGCCGGGCAGCGCGGTCGATATCGCCAAACCGGCGCCGGCCCGCCCCGCCGCGCAGGGACAGGTGGCGCCATCGAAAGAACCGGCGCTGCGGATATTATCGGACTCGACTGTGCTCCTGACCTTGCCCAGCTTTCACGGCAGCTACCGCGCCGCCCTGGCCAGCCTGCTCGAGACTCATCGTGGGACGCTGGCGGCTCGCCCCAACTGGATACTCGACGTGCGCCGCAACGGCGGCGGCAGTGACAGCACGTATGCGCCGCTATTGTCCTGGATCAGTTCAGGCGAAATGCTCACCATGGGCGCCGAATGGCTAGCCACGCCGGCCAATATCGAAGGCCAGGAAAAAGTCTGCGCGCAGCTGGCGCCCGGCGACCAGGCGTGCGCGGCCTTCGCGGCCCAGGCCGTGGCGCAGATGCGCACCGTCAAGCCGGGACAATACGCGCCGCAGCAAAGTGGCGGCACCGTCAGCTATGCGCGCGCAGATACGCCGGAGCCGCGCCGGCCGGCGCGCGTGGCGGTGCTGGTCGACCGCGACTGCGCCAGTTCCTGCGAAGAATTCCTGCTGGCGACGCGGCAAAGCTTTCATGTGAAATTGATCGGCCGCAACAGCTATGGCGCACTCGACTATTCGAACATGCGCCTGCACGTCTTGCCGTCGGGCCAGCGCCACCTGCAATACGCCACCTCGCGCTCGGCCCGCTTGCCGCATTTGCAGGTGGACCTGGCCGGTATTCAACCCGACATCTATTTGCCGCCCCCAAAGGACGAAGCGGGCCGCGCCGAAGAAATACTGCGCGTGCAGCGCTGGCTCGAAGGCGGTACGCTGCGCCCCGACGGTGCATGAAAAAAGCCCGCGGCAGGAGGGCTGCCGCGGGCTTTTTTAAGAAATGCAATCGGTCAGGCCGCCATGCGTACCGTGCCGCGGCAGCCATCCATCAGGAAGGACAGTCCCACCACCAGCACCAGTTCGCCTTCTGCCGAACGGGCCGTACCCGTGATGCCTTCCACGGTGATGGCCGTCATCGGTTTGATCACCAGGTCGGCCGTGCCATCGACGGCTGCGACGGCCAGAATATACGGCTGTGGCGCGGCGACGACGATGCCGACGCGCTCGCTGCACGATTCGTAGCCCAGGGCGCCGGCCAGCGACCGCACGGGCAATGGACGGCCCTGGTCTTTCAGCACGGGCGCGCCGCCCACTTCCATGAAGGTTTCCGGCAATTCGACGACGCGCTGCACCACCGCCATCGGCAGCGCCAGCGCGGCGCCCGAGGTCGACACGAGCATGGTCGGCACGATCGACAGTTCGATCGGCAGGCGGATGGCGAACTTCGTGCCCTTGCCCAGCATGGATTCGATGTGGATGGCGCCGCGGTTTTTCTCCACGGCTGTTTTCACCACGTCCATGCCCACGCCGCGCCCGGAAACGCTGGACGCCACTTCCTTGGTCGAGAAGCCCGGCAGGAATACCAGCTGGAAGCATTCGTCGTTGCTCAACTGGGCGTTTTCGCTGATCAAGCCCTTTTGCTGGGCCTTGCTGCGCAAGAAGACCGGGTCCATGCCCTTGCCGTCATCCTGCAGCACGATCATGACGCTGTTCGCTTCCTGCCAGGCTTTGAGCGAAATATACGATTTGGCGGGCTTGCCGGCGGCCAGGCGCGCTTCCGGCGATTCGACGCCATGGTCGAGCGAGTTGCGCAGCATGTGCACGAGCGGATCGTACAGGCTGTCCACGACGACGCGGTCGACTTCCGTCTCCGCGCCTTCGATGGTCAGTTCGACATCCTTGCCCAGGTCTTTCGCCAGTTCGCGCACCAGGCGCGGGAATTTCTGGAACAGGCGGCCGACAGGCTGCATGCGCGTGGCCAAAGTGGCCCGCTGCAGTTCCGTCGAGTAGCGCGAGGCGCGCTCCAGGGTTTCCGCCAGGGTCGCCATCAAGGTGGCGGCCTGGCCTTCAAATTTGAATTGCAGCAAGCGCTCGAGCAGCACGGCAGCCTGGTTGGCGGCCTGCACGGATTCGCCGGCCACTTCCAGCAGCGCGTCGAGCTTGACGGCGTCGACGCGGATGCTGTCTTCCTTGACGGGCGCGGCATGGCGCACTTCCGGACGTTCTTCGCGGCGTTCGGCACCATCCCAGGCCTTGGCGGCCGGCTTGGCGGCAGCGGCAGCGGCGGGCGCAGGAGCAGCGGCCACGACGGCAGGGGCAGCGGCGACGGCGGACACCGCTGCGGCAGCGATCTGGCTACCGGCCGGCACGACGGCGTTGTACATGCCCTCCCAGTCCAGGCCATCGGCGCTGGCAGTGGGCACGGCAGCGGCAGGCGCCGCCACCACGACTTCGGCCACGGCCACTTCGGCCACGACGGCGGCAGCAGGCGCCGGCGCGTCCATGCCCTTGCCTTCGATGGCGTTCGTCAGGATGTGTTCCAGCTCTTCCGGCATGGCCGGCAAGCTTTCCGGCGCGGCACCGTTGGCCAGTTCCGTCAGCTGATCGGCGACGAAACCGGACGCTTGCAGCGCCGCCTCGATGGCGATGGGGGTGACTGGCGCGGCGCCCGTGCGCAAGGCGTCGAACAGGTTTTCCGTCAGGTGGCAGGCCGCCACCAGCGCGGGCAAGCCCATGAAGCCGGCACCACCCTTGATCGTGTGGAAGGAACGAAACACGGCATTCAGTGTTTCCTTGTTGTCAGGATCGCGCTCGAGGCGCAACAAGTGCTCTTCAACATTAACCGCAAGATCCATCGCCTCAACGACGAAATCCTTGAGCATATCGTCCATTAGAATCCCAAATCCGCAAGAAGGTCGTCAACATTATCCTGGTCCAGCGCCACCGACGGCACGGACGGGCCCTGCATCAGCGGCACCGGCTTTTGCGCCAGTTTCTCGCGCACCTCGGCCGGCGCGTTGTCGCGCAGCAGCTGGGCCAGTTCGTTTTCCACGGTCTTGGTGATGTTGACCACTTTTTTGATCAGCTGGCCCGTGATGTCCTGGAAGTCCTGCGCCATCATGATTTCCAGCAAGCGCGCTTTCTCCGCTTCCGTCGCTTCGGCAACGGCCTGCGCGAACTGGCGCGAATCGCCGGCCAGGGCCTTGAACTCTTCCAGGCTCAGCTTGCCGTCGAACAGCGCCGTCCAGCGGCCGTCCATGTCCTTGGCTTTCTTCGACAGCACATCTTGCGCCGGCATGCCTTCGTCGAGCGTGTTCAGTACCTTGTTGGCGGCCTGTTCGGTCAGGGTGGCGACGTATTCCAGGCGGTCCTGGGCGTCGACGATCTGCGACGACGCTTCCGTCAGCGCCTTGTCGTAGCCCAGTTCGCGCAGCGAATCGTGCAGCAGGCGCACGATGCCGCCCAGGCGCTCGAACATCGGCTTGTCGGACTGGTCGACGGGATCGGCCGCGTCGCCAGACGCCTCGGCGCTGGCCACAGGCAGCGCTTCCGCTTCGGCGGCCACTGGCGCGGCGGCTGCCGGCACGGTGGCGCTGGCCGACACCGAGTCGAACAGCGCGTCGAAATCGTCGTCCGCAATCACGGCGGCGGCGGGCGCAGGCGCGGCGGCGGGCGCGGGCTGAGCCGCGGCCGCGCTTTGCGCCGATACTTCATCGAATAATGCGTCGAAATCATCAGCGGCGTTGGTCATATCCCTGCTTCTCCATAATTTGTCAAAATTCCGCCTGAACTGTGCGTTTTACAGACTGATACCCGCAATTTCTCGATTAAGATGATTTGAGGCAATACCGCTGCGATGGTGCGAGTGTAGCAGGGCGCCGCCCTGTTGGTAAATCTCAAAACGCGCTTCCTGGTGCAAAGCTGGTCCACAAGAGCTTTTCCACAAGGAAATATGTGTTCCAGCTGTTGTATTTTGAAATACTACCATTGGCGTGCGTGCAAGACCACGCACAGCAGAAGAAATCCTGCTTCCGGGCGTCTGCGCAACAGCGCCACATGGACATCATTGCAGCTAAACACGATCTTTCTGCCAATGTTGTCTATACTGAAGGTGCAGTTGTATTGATAATTATCAAGTCTTTGCATGAATACAATGCTGCCGCCGCGTCTACAATAAGAGGTGTTGCGCGCGCTCAGTCACCGCCAAAGGACCTGCCATGTATAAGAAAATTCTGATCGCCACGGATGGCTCCACCGTCTCCAACCTGACGGCCTGCGCCGGCGTTGCCTTTGCCGAACAGATGCACGCCGACATCCTTGCCTTGTACGTGGCGCCCGAGTACCAGTACCCGGTGTACATCGAAATCATTCCGCCAAGCTATCCCAGCGAGGAGGAATACCGCACCGCCATGCGCAAGGCCGGCGCCGACCACTGGCAGCCCATCCTCGACGCGGCCGCCAAGCGCGGCCTGAACGCGACGGGCCTGACGGCCTTTTCCGACAGCCCGGCCCTGAAGATCGTGGAAGTGGCGCAATTGCAGCATTGCGATCTGATCTTCATGGGTTCGCATGGCCGCAGCGGCTGGGGGCAATTGCTGTTGGGCAGCGTGACCAATAAAGTGCTGTCGCACTCGAAATTGCCCGTGCTCGTGCATAGGCTGATCAAGGAACCCCCGTCCGAATAAGAGGTCACATGACCACCGGGGCCGCCGTTGCCGACATATGCAGAAAAGCACAATGCGGCCGCTTCGGTTAAAATGACAACGTTTCTAGTTTTTTAACATTTGATTGTCCGGTGACGGACAGAGCAGATTTCACGCATCCAGATTGCCCGCCTATGATACGTATTGTGATTGCCGACGACCACACCATCATGCGAGAAGGCTTGAAGCGCATCCTTGACGGCGCGCCGGATATCGATATCGTGGGTGAAGCCATCGACGGCTTTGAAGTACTCAATCAGGTGCGCCAGGGCGGCTTTGACCTGCTGCTGCTCGACCTGTCGATGCCGGGCCGCAGCGGCGTCGACCTGATCCGGCAAATCCGCAGCGAGGCGCCCAAGCTGGCCATCCTGATCCTCACCATGCACGAGGAAGAACAATATGCGGTGCGCGCCATCCGCGCCGGCGCGCAAGGCTATCTGACCAAGGAAAGCGCGGGCACCCAGCTCGTGGGCGCCATTCACAAGGTGGCGTCGGGGCGCCCCTACATCAGCGCCGAGGTGGCCGAGCAGCTCGTGCTCAACATCATGATGCCGAATGAAAGCTTGCTGCACAAACAGTTATCGGACCGCGAGTTCGAAGTCTTTTCCCTGCTGGTGGCGGGCAAGTCGATCACGGAAATCGCCAACAACCTGCACCTGAGCGTGAAGACGGTGAGTACGCACAAGACGCGCATCATGCAAAAAATGGGCATGAGTTCGCTGTCCGAAATGGTGCAGTACGCCGTGGCGCACCGCCTGCTCTCCCCCTTCAAGACCTAAGCCCGGCGACGCGCGCCCGCGCGTCAACCGTAGGAACAATCCTACGTCACCTACCACAGCTCCTACTGCCATATTCAGCCACTGCTGATATTAATTGCATATGGTTGTTGGCATACTGAAACCAGTAATCAAGTTGCTGGGAAGTTATTTCATCACACAGCAAGTCGTCAGCGAATTGAGCTTTATCAGCCTGGACGCGCGCCGCCCCTTCCCTGCCCGCCGTCCTGCGCACCCTGTCATTCAACTCTGAACTACCTGTCACCAGGAGATGAACATGCTGTCCACGCAAACGCCCGAAACCCGCGCCGCCGCCCCATCGCTGGCCCCCTCTTCCCCGATGGAAGCAGGGCGCCAGCGCCAGGGGCGGCTATGGTCGAACCTGAAGGAGGTATGCGATCTGCTGCATATCTCCAGCGCCTGCACCATCGCCGCCGACGAACTGCTGTTCCAGCACGTGCAATTCAAGACGGGCCAGCGCGTGCATACCATCGGCCAACCGTTCGACACCTTGTACATCGTCAATTCGGGCTTCCTGAAAACCGTGCTCATCGACGAATTCGGCAATGAACAGGTACTGAGCTTTCCCATGAAGGGCGACATGCTGGGCGTCGACGGCATCCACTCGCGCCACTACTCCTCGGAAGCGGTGGCCCTGTCCGATTGCGACCTGATCCTGTTGCCGTTCAAGAAGCTGACGGCGCTGGGACGTGTTCACCTGGAACTGGAAAACGTCATGTACGGCGTGATGAGCCGCGAACTGGTGCGCGAACAGGCGATGATCGGCATGCTGGGCGCCTTGAGCGCCGAAGCCCGCGTAGCGCGCTTCCTCGTCTCGCTGGCCGACCGCTTCGCGCAGATGGGCTATTCGAGCAAGCTGTTCAATCTGCGCATGACGCGCCACGAAATCGGCAGCTACCTGGGCCTGACCCTGGAAACGGTGAGCCGCACTTTGTCCGCCTTCAATGAAATCGGCCTGATCTCGGTTGACCAGCGCACCATCGGCATCAAGGATCCGGACGCCCTGAAAACCCTGCGCCGCCTGCCCCCCTCGCGCTCGCGCGCCAAGCAGCTGGCTGCCGCCAAGCTCAAGGCCGACACCACCGCCGCCGCGGCCGCCTCGGCGCAATTGCTGGCCACGATTTAACGCCATCCCGATTTCTTCCAGCTTGGCACAGGCTTGACCCGACCAAGGCGCGCACCGCCTTGCCGGGTCTTTTTTGCTGCCGCTCCCCTTCCAGCCGCAACAGTGGCCGCCTTCGCGCAGCGCCATTCTTCACGCTGCCATCCCAGCGCAAAAAAGCGCGGATTTCGCACAAATAAGCCTTGCTTTTCGGGCCACATTCAACAATAATGCAAATACGAATCATTCTCAACTGAGATAAAGAAAGCCCAACATGCAAAGCTCAAAACCAGCCTTGATCCAGGATGCCGCTACCGCCCACGTCCGTCCTCCCGTCAGCATGGCCCAGCCGGCGCGCCGCATCACCAGCGAAGCGCTGCTGCAGCAGGGCCGCGAAGTGGAGATTGAGCACAGCGGCAAGATCTATCGCCTGCGCGTCACCCAATTGAACAAGCTGATCCTGACTGCCTGAAGCAGCACGGCAACCAGTCACCACGCTCGCCAGCCAGTCGCGCCCCGTGCGCGCAGCCAGCCAAACCACCGCACAGGAGTGTTTGATGGCGAACGACCGATCTTCCCCGATGTTTCCTTCCCCGCAAGGCCAGCAGCCTGAATTACTGCTGTCGGCCGTGCTGCACCTGATGTCGCACTACCATGCGGGCAGTCCTTGCGAGAAACTGGCCGCAGTCATCGAACGCCATCTGCAAGTGCTATCGGCTTCGCCCGGCCTGGGTCCCGTGTTGCAAGCGACTTGCCAGCAACTGTCGCAGCAATGGGCCACCCTGGTGGCGCTGCACCGCCCCGCGCCGCCGAAGACCACCTTGTTCGAGCGCGCGGCACGCCTGCTGAACGCCAGGCGTCCTGCCTCGCCGCTGCCGCAATAATTTCTATTTCTCTTCAACTGCTGCACCACCGCCCAACAGGATATCGCCATGTGTGACAAAGACCAGTCCCTGCCCGTCATCAGCAATTGCGCCCACGCCGACACGGAAACGGCCGCACTCGCTTCGCGCCGCCGGCGGTTGTGGGAACTGTCGCATACCTGCCATTGCCCGCTGGTTGGCGTGGGCTTGCCCTTGGGCTACCTGCGCAAACTGGTGGGCAAGATGACGGGCGGACGCGTGCTGGCCGATGACTACGAAGTGCACGTGGGCGCCGTGACGGAATGCGGCGCGCGCAACCGCCTGTCCGAAGCACTGCAAAAAGAACTCGAACGCCGCTACGCTCCCGTGATCCTGCGCTTTCGCGGCGCCAAGACCACGGAACAGGTAGCGCAACTGTGGCGCACGGCCGTCGCCAACGGCGACGTGTCGGGCGCTTTCTGGGCCGGCCTGACGCACCCGCGCTGCGACGCCGAGCTGGAAGAGCAGATGTGCCGCGACCTGCACATGATCCAGCACCAGGCCGGCGCCTGCGTGCGCGCCGACATGGGCAAATTTACAGCCTTGCAGGAAGAAAACGCACGCCTGACGCAAGAACTGGCCAAGCTGCAACAGCGCAGCCAGGCCGCACTGACGGAAAAAACGGGCGAACTGGAACGCCAGGAAGCCGTGCTGCTGCGCACGCGTGCCGAAGCCATCGGCAAGGATAGCGTGATCGACGGCTTGCGCGCGGAACTGGCGCAATTGCAGGCCGCCATCCCGGCGCTGGACTCGCGCACGCGCCTGGTCGAACGCCTGGCGCAAATGGATGAGCGCGAAAAGGAATTGCGCCAGCAAATCGCGGAATTGAAACAGGCCCAGCCGCGCCAGGCCGCCGCCTTGCCGCCACCGGCTACCAAGCTGGAAGTGCCGACCGGCGGCAAGCTGAAAATGCCGATCCGCCTCGTCGATCAAAGCGTCTTGTGCGTGGGCGGGCGCAGCGGCAATGTCGCCACCTACCGCGCCCTGATCGAGCGGGTCGGCGCGCAGTTCGCCCACCACGACGGCGGCCTGGAAGACAATGCCAACCTGCTCGACTCGAGCCTGGCGGCGGCCGACCTGGTGATATGCCAGACGGGCTGCATCAGCCACAGCGCCTACTGGCGCGTGAAGGATTATTGCAAGCGCACGGGCAAGCGCTGCGTCTTCATCGACAACCCCAGCATCTCCAGCCTGGCGCGCGGCTTGCAGGAAGTGAGCGAAGAAATGGACACGGCGCCGCTGGCCGCGCTCCAGCCCTAAGCAATCCCTGCCGCATTAATACACGTCGCGCCGGTAGCGCCCTTGGGCCGCCAGCGCGTCGAGCGCGGGCCGGCCCAGTATCTCCTGCAGGGCCTGGTCGACGCCGCCCGCCATGCCGGCCAGGCTGCCGCAAATATAGATGGCCGCGCCCTGCTCCAGCCACAGCCTGACTTCATCGGCATTGCCGCGCAGGCGGTCCTGCACGTAGGTCCGCTCGGCCTGGTCGCGCGAAAACGCCAGGTCCAGGCGCGGCAAATCGCCGCTGGCATGCCAGCCTTCAATCTCTTCGCGATAATGAAAATCGTGGGCCAGGTTGCGCTCGCCAAAGATCAGCCAGTTGCGCCGCTGCCCTGCCAGCACGCGGCTTTTCAAATGCCCGCGCAAGCCGGCGATACCGCTGCCGTTGCCGATCAAAATCAAAGGGCGCCGGGCATTGTCTTCCAGACGGAAACGCCGGTGCTGGCGCAGGCGCAGCTGCACCACGTCGCCGACAGCGGCCTGCGCCGTGAGCCAGCCCGAGGCCAGGCCCAGGCTGCCGTCGGGATGCGCATGCTGGCGCACCAGCAAGTGCACGCCGCCATCGCGCGGAATCGAGGCGATCGAATATTCGCGTGGCTGGGATGGATCGGCGGGCGCCGTCACCTGCACCAGGTCGCCCGACTGCCAGTCAGGCAAGCTGCCGGCCACGGGCGCCAGTTCCACGTGATAGATGGCGCCGCCGGCGCTGCCGGGGTTAAGGTGGCGCCGCTGCGTCAGGCGCCAGTCGCCAAAGGCGGGCGCGCTCCAGTCGGGCGCGTCGCTGGTGCCGGCCAGGTGGCTCAGGTGCTGGAACCATTGCTCGATGGCGGCGCCGGCGCTGCGGTCGACTTCAATGCGCTCGAACAGGCGCGAGGCGCCCTGCGCCGCCAGCCAGGCATCGAGCGCGCGGCCGAAGCCGCAGAACTGGCCATAGCTGCGGTCGCCCAGGGCCAGCACCGCGTAATGCAATTGCGGCAGCGCCAGCTCGCCCGTCATCAGGCGGCCCATGAAGGCGGCCGCATTGTCGGGCGCATCGCCTTCTCCATAGGTGCTGACCAGGAACAAGGCCCGCTCCGCTTGTTGCAGATCAACGGCCATGACTTCGGCCAGCGCGCACAGGCGCACGGGGATGCCGGCCAGTTGCAGGCTCTGCGCCGTTTGCGTGGCCAGTTCCTCGGCATTGCCCGTCTGGCTTGCATATGTCACCAGCCAGGCGGGACTGTTTGCCAGCGCCGCCTTGGCGGCGGCGGATGCGCGGCGCCTGGCGCGCGCGCGCAGCCAGGGCGCCAGGCACACGCCCGCATAACTGAGGGACAGGGCGGCCAGCAAGGCCAGCCGCGTCGTATCGTGCGTAAAAATCATGGAAGATAATCGTTCATTCGTCGAGCATGGCCAGCATATGGCTGCTCAGCGTTTCTTGAAAGCCGAGGCCGTCGCGCTGCAGGAAGCGCGCGGCCAGGCCCTGCTCTTCGGCCAGCGCCATGCCGGCTTCGACACCGAGCACGGTCAGGGCCGTCGACCACGCGTCGGCCGCCATGCATTGCTCGTGCACGACCGTGACGGAAGCGAGTTGATTGGCGATCGGCATGCCGCTGCGCGGATCGATCGTGTGCGAAAAGCGCGCCGTGCCATCCTGAAAGAAACGCCGGTAGTCGCCCGACGTCGCCACGGACAGGCCGTGCAGCGCCAGCAGCATTTCCGCCGGATGCTGATCCGCATCGGCGCCATCGACCTGTTCCAGCATGACCCACCAGGGCTGGCCGTCGGGCTTGCTGCCAGCGCCGCGCAGCTCGCCGCCCACTTCGACCAGGTAATGGCCGATGCCCTGGCTGTCGAGGTAGCGGGCCAGGCGGTCCACGCCATAGCCCTTGGCAATGGCCGACAAATCGAGCTGCAAGCCACCCGGCTGGCGCGCGCGGCGGGCCGGCAGGTCCAGTTCCAGGCGGCGGCGCTGGCGCTGTGCCAGCAGCAGGGCCACTGTATCGTGCTTGGGAGGAAGAAAACCGGGCTCGTCGTAGCGCTTGCGCGGACCGAAGCCCCACAGGTTAACGAGGGCGCCCGCGCACGGATCGTAGGCGCCGCCCGACGCGTGCGCCACGTGCATGGCAAAGCCCAGCACCTCGCAAAACGCGGCGGACAGACTGTGCCAGCTGCCGGGCTCGGCGCGGTTGAAGCGGCCCAGATCGGACTCGTCGCTCCAGTGGCTCATTTGCGCGACGACAATATCGAGCTGCTGCTGCAAGCCCAGCTGCAAGTCGGCGCTGCCCGCGCGTCCCGGCATGGCGGACTCCAGCAGGCGCACCGACCAGCTGGTGCCCATCGTCATGCCGCGCAGATCCCGGATCGCGGCGCCGGGCGGCGCGACCTGGTCGGAAATATGCTGCGGCAGCAGGACCCGGCGCATCGAAGCTCTCGCGTAGGGGCCGCCGCTTACTGCGGCAGCACTTCCACGGTGGCCGCGTACGTCATGCGGCGCTCGGGCATGGCCGGCGGCTGGCCGGCCACGGCCGGTGCGGCCGCTGGCCAGGTGCTGCTCAGGTAATACATGCCGGCCGCGGGCAAGGTGAACGTGATCTCGCCCTTGGCATCGGTGCTCTGGCGGATTTCCCCCAGCACGCCACGGTAGCGCACGCCGCCCGGCACCAGACTGAAGGCCTGGTTGGCCGCCGGCTTGCCATCGACCAGGAAGCGCCATGTGGCTTTTTCGCCCGCGCGCAAGTCGTTCGGATGGGTGACGGGCACGAATTCCAGGCCCACGCCCGTCGGCTTGAACACTTCCGTGCTGGTTTCGCCATTGCTGAAGAAGGTTTCCAGACGGCTTGCCGTGCGCGTGACTTTTACGTCTTGCGCATCGGCCGGCACGTCTTTCTTGAACGTCTCTTCGTTGCCGCGGAAGCGTTTCTGCTCGCCGTTGAGCTTGTAGCTGGCCATCACATTCTGCGACACGATGGCAGCCTTGTACGTGCCCGGCTTTTCCATCTTCACATCGAACACGCTGCGCAAGCGGCCCGTGACCGTATTCGCCGGCGTCACTTTCGCGCCATCCGGGCCGGTCACTTGCAGCGCATCCAGGCGCAACGGCTGGTGGTCGATCTCGAACAGGCCATCGGAGACGGCGGCATCCACCGTCACCCAGGCGTCCTTGCTTTCCACCATCGTGCTCGACGGCACCATCCAGCCCCGGTGGGCATGGGCGTTCATGGCCAGGCCGGCCAGCGCCAGGGCGATCAGCGGTTTATTCAGTTGCTTCAACATGGTAGAGGCGCCTTAAGGTTTGAGTTGGACGACGACATTGCCGAGTTCTTCCTTGCCCTTGCCAGGAACGGACTGGGCCGATTTCAGCGGCCACTGGAACGGCACACGCACCAGTTCGCGTCCGCCCGCTTCGCGCGCCGCCTCCACCACCACCTGGTATTCGCCGGCCGGCAGCTTGTCGAGCAAGGCCTTGGCGCCAGGGAAAGTCAGCGTATGCTCGCCCGGCGCGCGCGTGGCGCCGCTGACGCCGTCCACGGGCATGGTCAGGTCGCGGCCGCTCTTGCGCCACCATTGACGCATATCCTTCAGCCATTTCTCGCCCGCCTTGTCCTTCTTTTTCACGTCATACAGCACAGCCAGATTGCCAACGACCTTTTGATCGGCCGTTTCCAGCCACGCCGCCACGTAGGGGCGGTGGTATTCCGCCACGTTCAGTTGCGGAATTTCAATCTTGAGGGACAAGTCGGCAGCCATCGCCGACGTACCGATCAGGGGAAGGCCAAGCGCCAGGGAGTAGCGTAATTTCATGGTGTGCCTGTAAAAAGGAAAAATAAAAACGATCAGTGGATAAACAACAAGGCGATCGCGCAAGGTATCAGAATACCGAGGCCAACCATCGGCCAGGTAAATGGCCGGTTGGCCGCGTGGAAGTTCAAAATCAATAGCCCCGTCAGGCAAAACACGATGCAGGCGCCGGCAAAGATGTCGATGAACCAGCTCCAGGCCACGCCCGTGTTGCGGCCCTTGTGCACGTCGTTGAGCCAGGACACCCAGCCCCGGTCCGTCAATTCATATTCGGCGGCCCCGTCTTCCAGGCCGATGCGCACCCAGGCGTCGCCGCCCGCCCTGGGCAGGGGCAGGTAGACTTCGTCGATCGACCATTCGGCGGCACGCCCGCCCGCATTGAGCGACCACTGCTGCTTGAGCCAGGTTTCGGCGGCGGCCGGCATCGGTGCGTTGGCGCCGTCATGCCCGGCGGCATACGCGGCCAGTTCCTTGATGAGCGGTGCCGGCAACTGCGCCTGCTGGCGCGTGATCGACGGCTTGGCCTCGATCTGGCCGGCGTGGTTCAGGGTGATGCCGGTGATGGCGAACAAAAACATGCCCAGCAGGCAAAGCGCCGAGCTGATCCAGTGCCATTGATGCAAGTTCTTCAGCCAGACGGCGCGACTGGCATTGTTCCTGGCCTTGTCCGCGGCGCCCGCCTTACCCATAGCCCGCTCCCGGCAAGGAGCGGGCCAGCTGGCGCGACAAGTCAGTGTGCTTCATTCCCATCCTTCAATCAAAGTGCATGCCGATATTTTCAAACAAATGATAATGATTATCATTTATTAAGTCAAGACATGGGGCGCCCCGCCGGGCCGGCGTTTTGTAACAGCTTTGAAACAAAGCTCCCCAGCTACGTAAGCTGCCGTACAGAGCCGCATGCAGCAAGCGCCTATGCTGGTTGTTCAGGACAACCAACAAGGGAGCACCCATGCAATCGTATTCCAGCGAACAACTGGCCAGCATCGCGGCCAAGATCAAGGACGTCAAATTCGGCATGCTGACCACCAGCGACGACATGCGCATCCTCACCAGCCGGCCGTTGACGCAGCAACAGGTCGATAACGAGGGACAGATCTGGTTCTTTGTTTCCGACGAGGCCAGCTATACGCGCGACTTGGCGAACAACCCGCAAGTCAATGTCAGCTTCGTCGACACGGGCGACAGCCTGTACGTGTCCGTCTGCGGCCACGCGCAGCTGCTGAAGGACCGCGCCAAGGCGGAGGAGTTGTGGAATCCGCTGGTCAAAGCCTGGTTCCCGGGC
Source organism: Janthinobacterium sp. GW456P (assembly GCF_002127655.1). Classification (GTDB taxonomy): domain Bacteria; phylum Pseudomonadota; class Gammaproteobacteria; order Burkholderiales; family Burkholderiaceae_D; genus Janthinobacterium. Next base: position 240,617 of record NZ_NEHB01000001.1, on the reverse strand, counting down.
GGACTCGACGATCCGAAACTGTCGCTGATCAAGGTGACGATCCAGTCGGCCGAGTATTGGGATAGCAGCGCCAGCAAGATGATGCAATTCTATGAAATGGCCAAGGCCGCGATCACGGGCGAGCCGCCGAAGGACATGGGCGAACACGGCCGGGTCGATCTGTAGCAGGCTTGCCCCATTTTACCCGGGTGATATTGACTTTCCATTTAACCCGGGTAAAATTAACTGCATAGGGACTCATTGGAGCAAGCTATGCACGCCCCCACCCAACTGACCGCCTTTGCCGGCCCACGCAAAGTGGCCGCAGGCACATTGCATGCCGTGGCGCACACACTGAAGGAACTGGTGACGCGCGATCCCGATGCGCAGATCCTGATTTTCGACGATGCCAGCGGCAGCCAGGTCGACCTGAACCTGCACGGTAGCCTGGCCGAGGTGCTGCAGCGCCTGCCTCGCGCAGCAACGCCGGCGCCGCAGGACGACGCTCCCGCCCCTGCGCGCACGGCCGGCCGGCCGAAGCTGGGCGTCGTGGCGCGCGAAATCACCTTGCTGCCCCGTCACTGGGAATGGCTGGCGACACAGCCGGGCGGCGCTTCCGTGGCCTTGCGCAAACTGGTGGAACACGCGCAGCGCGGCAACAAGGCGCACGATGAACAGCGCCATGCGCGCGAAGCGGCCTATAAGGTCATGAGTGCGCTGGCCGGCGATGCGCCAGGCTTCGAGGAAGCGAGCCGCGCCCTGTTCGCTGGCAAGCAAGCAGCGTTTCTCGCGTGCGTACAGGAATGGCCAGCGGACGTGCGCGAACACGTCTTGCAACTGGCCCAGCGCGGGTGGTTTGAGAGCGAAGAAAGATAGGCGGCCAGATCAGACGCCGGTACTGCCCGTCGTATCAGGCGCATCGTCAGCGCTCTGCCGGCTCTGCCCGGCGGAGCCTGACTGGTGGTGGGGCAAGCGGTCGGCGCGCCGCACCTCGCCGATGGAAAACAGATCGTCGCCGATATCGAGGCCCTGCCCGCTATCGACCAATACAAAGTTCTCGCCCGAGTCGCCCGTGCTTTGCTTGCTGCCAGCCGTGGACGGCGTGCCGCCCTGGCTATTGCCGGCTTGCGGCGTAGTGGAGTTGCCCATCATCTTCTCCCTGATCGTGAGTGCGATTTGACTGCGTTGACTGCGCGTGGACCGTGGCCGGCGCAGCTATTTCATCATAGTCCATGCCTGCTGCATTGCATCAAAATTTTGCGGCAGCCAAATAAGCGTGGCCCTGACCGGCGGCGTGCCTGCTTCCCGCTGGCCAGGGCCACTTGCGACTTGCTACTCAGCTAGCGCTACTTGTTGCGCGACCCGGAGCTGGAACCGGACCCGCCGCTTTGCTTGTTGCCACTGTCGCGGTTGCCTTCCTGGTTCATGCTGGCATTGTCGCGCGAACCGCTGGAGCTGGAGGCGCTTTGCCGGTTGGCATCGTTCTTGTGGCTTTGGCTGCCTGCGCGGCGCGCCTCTTCCGACGTGAACTCATGCGCCGTGCCTTTTTCGTGCGCGGCACGTCCGCCCTCGCTGGCGATTTCACGCTGCTGGGCAGGGTCCATGGAAGCGAAACCCCGTTTGCTGGTATCGCTTTGCTTGTTGCCGCCGCTGCCGCCGCTGCTACCGCTACTGGTTTTACTACCTTGCTGTTTATTGTCGCTCGATGTGGCCATGATGATCTCCTTGATCGATGGAATCAGAAACAATGCAAAAAACAATGCAAACCATGCAATTCTTCCCCCTCGCATGGCAAGGGAATCGTCATCTTAGTGCGCGCATGGGGCACAAGAAATAGGAGGATGGCAAGAGCGCATGTAGGATGAGTCCCGCCCACGGTAGCGCAGTTACTTTTAGTTTTCCACCAAAAGTACCAGACACTCAGCAGTTAGCGGGCAGCGGAAAAATCGCCGCGTCCGCCGTCACGTAGACGCGCTCGCCTGCGCCTGGCCGCACCGCATGGCCGCCCGTAAAGGCGCCAAACGAGGGCAGGATGGCGCGCTCGCGGCCCAGCAGGAAACACGGCAGGCGCAAGCCGCCCCTGTCCGCGCGCAAGTGAAACACGGGATGCACGTGGCCGGCCAGCACATAGCCGGACGCCACGGTGTCCGGGTGATGGCAGAACGACAGCTTGCCCACCTGATGCGGTTCATCGACCATGCGGATGCCCAGCGCGGCGGCCGGATCGCCCGCATGCGCGTCGTGGTTGCCGCGCACCACCGTCAGGCGCACGTCGGGATGGCGCGTGCGCCAGGCCAGCATGGCCGCCAAGGTGGCGGGGGCATGGGCGGCGCGCGCATGCAGAAAATCGCCGAGAAAGACGATTTCCTCGCAGGCGTAACTGGCCAGCAAGGCGTCGAGCGCCAGCAGGTTTTGCGTGGTGGTGCCGCGCGGCACGGGCACCCCGAGCGCGCGAAACGCGGCCGCCTTGCCGAAATGGATGTCGGCAATGATCAGTATCCTGCGCGCCGGCCAGTACCCGGCCTTGTGCGCCAGCAGCCAGACCAGCTCGCCATCCAGTTCCACCGCGCAGTGCGCTTGCTCCTGTCCCTTCATGCGGCCGCCTTTTCCAGCGCCAGCACCAGCCGCGCCACCCGGTCCGACAGTTTTTCCGTCGTCAGCTGTTCGCGGAAACGCTCGACCATCAGGCCGAAGGCAAATGGCGAGGCGCGCTCCAGCGCTTGCAGGCAGATGCTGCGTCCATGCAGCTCGCGCAAGGTGGTGCGCAGGCGCGTCAGTTCCAGTTCCTGCTCCAGCACTTCGCGCTGCGCCTGCGTGAGCAGCAAATTGGCCGCGTCGTGCTTGCGGAACACTTCAAAAAACAGCGAGGACGACGCCTGCAGCTGGCGCGCGCTTTTCGGCTGGCCCGGATAGCCCTGGAACACGAGACCGGCGATGCGGGCGATTTCACGGAAGCGCCGCTGCGACAACTCCGTCGCGTTCAGGCTGGCCAGCACGTCTTCCAGCAGGTTGTCCGTGCTGAACAGGGGAAGATCGGCACCGCTGGCGGCCGTCAGCAGCGGCGCAAAATCGATATCGTCCGCGCCCAGCAATTCAAAGCCGTAATCGTTGACGGCGATCGACAAGGTGGCCGGCTGCACGCGCGCGATGCGATACGCCAGCAGGGACGCCAGGCCCAGGTGCACGGAGCGGCCCGCGAACGGATACACGAACAGGTGCCGGCCTTCGCGGCTGGACAAGGTTTCGAGCAGCAAACTGGCGCGCGTGGGCAGGCTGGACCATTTCTGCTGGATCGCCAGCAGCGGCGCCAGTGCGCGCATTTCCGGCCCGCTGGCACGGCCCTCCTGCGCCAGCTGCAGCTGGTCCAGCACGGCGTGCGCCAGTTCCGACGACAGCGGCATCTTGCCGCCCTGCCAGCGCGGCACGGCACCGCGGCTGCCCGTGGCGCGCCGCACGTAGGCCGTCATCTCGTGCACGCGCACGAATTCCAGGATGCGCCCGCCAAACAGAAAATGGTCGCCCTGCTTCAGGCGGGCGATGAACGATTCCTCGATGCTGCCGATCCGTCCCCCGCCGAGGAATTTGACCTGGATCGCCGCTTCCGAGACGATGGTGCCGATGCTCATGCGGTGGCGCCGCGCCAGCGCCACGTCCGGCACGCGGTAGATGCCTGCATCGTCAGGCAGCACTCTGCGGTATTCCGGGTACACGGTCAGGCTTTGCCCGCCGCGCGCGACGAAATCGAGCGCCCATTGCCACTCGTCCGATGTCAGCTGGCGATACGACCAGGCCGCGCGCACTTCCGCGTACAGCGCCGGCGAGTCGAAACCGCCGCCCAGCGCGATCGTCACCAGGTGCTGCACCAGCACGTCGAGCGGCTTGTCCGGCACGGGCCGCGCTTCCAGGTGGCCCTGCGCCAGGGCGGCGCGGGCGGCGGCCGCTTCCAGCAATTCCAGGCTGTTGGTGGGCACCAGGGTGACGCGCGACATGCGCCCCGGCGCGTGGCCGCTGCGCCCCGCCCGCTGCACCAGGCGCGCGATGCCTTTCGCGCTGCCCACCTGCAGCACCCGTTCGACGGGCAGGAAATCGACGCCCAGGTCCAGGCTGGACGTGCACACGACGGCCTTCAGCTCGCCCGTCTTCAGGTGCTGCTCGACCCATTCGCGCACTTCGCGGTCCAGCGAACCGTGGTGCAGGGCGATCAGGCCCGCCCAGTCGGGGCGCGCATCGAGCAAATGCTGGTACCACAGCTCGGCCTGCGAACGCGTGTTGGTGAATACCAGGGTGGTGGCGCTGCCCTCGATCTCGGTAATCAAAGGCTGCAGCATCTGGATGCCCAAATGCCCGCCCCAGGGAAAGCGCGTGGGGTTCACAGGAATCAGACTGTCGACGAGGATGCGCTTTTTGACTTTGCCTTCCACCAGCACGCCGGTGTTTTCCTCGCCCAGCAAGACATCCTGCGCCTGCCGCAGATTGCCCAGGGTGGCCGACAAGCCCCACGTCATCAGCTTGTCCTGCCAGCGGCGCAAACGGGCCAGGGCCAGCTGCACCTGCACGCCGCGCTTGCTGCCCATCAATTCGTGCCACTCGTCGACGATCACCGTTTCCAGCAGGCTGAAGCGTTCCTGCGCGTCCGCCTGGCTCAGCATCAGGGACAGGCTTTCCGGCGTCGTGACGAGCACCTCGGGCCACGCTTTCGCCTGCCGCGCCCGCTGCGCGGCACTCGTATCGCCCGTGCGCGCTTCGATGCGCCAGCCGGGCGCCAGCGTTTCGCCGGACGCCTGCAGCGCGCGCACGGTGTCGGCCGCCAGTGCCCGCATGGGCGTGATCCACAGCACGCGCAAGCCCTGCTTCCTGCTCGTGCGCGCCTGGCGCTCGGCGCGCAGCAAGGCGCCGAACCAGACGGCATACGTCTTGCCGGACCCCGTGCTCGCGTGCAGCAGGCCCGATTGTCCCTGCGCGCCAGCCCGCCAGACGGCGCGCTGGAATGGAAAGATCGTCCAGCCACGCCCCGTGAACCAGGCATCGATGCGCTGCGCCAGCGCGCTTTTGCTCATCACCTGCTCATGCGGCGCTCGCCAGCATGGCCTTCAGGGTAGCCAGGGAGTCGGCGTCGGCGACTGTCTTGTCTGCACGTCGGCGCAGGATGCGGGGAAAGCGCACGGCGATGCCCGCCTTGTGGCGGCTGGACGCGGCGATGCCTTCGAAGCCGATCTCGAACACCATCGTCGGCTGCACGCTGCGCACGGGGCCGAATTTTTCGATCGTCGTCTTGCGGATGGCCGCATCGACTTGCGCGATCTCCGCATCGGTCAAGCCCGAATACGCCTTGGCGAACGGCACCAGCTTGCGCTCGCCCTCCTCCACTTCATCCCACACGGCGAACGTATAGTCCGTGTACAGCGACGCGCGCCGGCCGTGGCCCGCCTGGGCGTAGATCAGCACGGCGTCAATGGCATATGGATCGATCTTCCATTTCCACCACGTGCCCACGTCTTTCGTGCGGCCCACGCCATACGCGGCCGACGCGGCCTTGAGCATCAAGCCTTCCACGCCGCGCGCGCGCGACTCCATGCGGATGGCGGCCAGCGCGTCCCAGCCTGCCGCTTCGATGCGCGGCGACAGGCGCAGCGCGGGAGCGTGCACGCCGGCCACCACGGTCTCCAGCAGCGCGCGGCGCTCGAGCTGGGGCAGCTGGCGGACGTCCACGCCATCGAGTTCCAGCACGTCGTAGGCCACCAGCACGGCGGGCAGCTCGGCCAGCAACTTGGGCGAAACGGTTTTGCGGCCCATGCGTTGTTGCAAATCGGCAAATGGCGCCGGCACATCGCCCGGCTGCCAGATGAGGATTTCGCCATCGAGCACGGTACCCTCGGGCAAGGCCAGCTGCGCCAGTTCGGGAAAGCGCTCGGTGATCAATTCCTCGCCGCGCGACCACAGCCAGTTCACGCCGTCGCGGCGCAGCAGCTGGGCACGCATGCCGTCATATTTCCATTCGACCAGCCAGTTGGCGACGCCGCCCAGCGTTTCCGGCGCCGCCTGCAAAGGATGGGCCAGGAAAAACGGATACGGCTGGCCGCCGCGCAGCGCATGTTCGCCCTCCGACTGCGCGGCGATCAGTTGCAAAAATCCCGCGCCCGTGGGGCTGACCTTGCCATCGGTCCAACCCATCAGGCGCTGGGCGATCAGCTTGCTGTCGACGGCGGCAATCGACGCCAGCGCGCGCGTCACCAGCAGCTTCGACACGCCCACGCGAAAGCCGCCGCCGATCAGCTTGATCAACAGGAAGCGTTCGCGCGTTTCCAGCTCGTCCCAGTAGGCCAGCAGAGCGGCGCGGATGGCCTCGGGCGCCGCGCCACGCAACGGCGCGATGCGCCGCTCGACCCACTCGGCCAGGCCGATGTCGCTGCGTTTGACGGGCGCGGGCAGGATCAGGGCGATGGTTTCGGCCAGGTCGCCCACGGCGTGATAGGCCTCGTCGAACAGCCAGGCATCGAGGCCCGCGCGTTCGGTCGCGTATTCGCGCAGCAATTTGGTGGGCACGGCCTGGCGCGGCTTGCCGCCGGCCAGGAAATACACGGCCCAGGCCGCGTTCTCGGGCGAGGCGCCGCGAAAATACGCTTGCAGCGCCGCCAGCTTGCGGCTGGTGGAGGTCGTCTCGTCGAGTTCCGCGTACAGCCGGGCAAAGTCACGCATGGCTGACGTCCTCCGCCGCCGCGGATGCGGCCGGCGCACCGTCATCGGCCTCGTCATCGCCATATTCCGTCTCGAAGCCGCCCGCCTGCCAGCCGTTCTGCCGCAGCCAGCGCACCATCACGGGAATCGATCCGTGCGTGACGATGATGCGTTCGGCCTGCGTGGCCGTGATCGCCTGCATCAGGCCGGGCCAGTCGGCGTGGTCGGACAGCACGAAACCCCGGTCCACGCCGCGCCGCCGGCGCGCGCCGCGCAGCAGCATCCAGCCGCTGGCAAACGCATCGCTGTAGTCGCCGAAGCGCTTCATCCACGGCGAACCGGCGGCCGACGGCGGCGCGATCACCATCGCCGTCTTCAGGGCGGCCTTGTCCGCCAACTCGCTCACCATCACGGTGGCGGGCAAGGCCACGCCCGACTCGCGGTAGACCTGCGTCAGGGCTTGCGCCGCGCCATGGCAGATGATGGGGCCGATGCTGGCATCGAGGCCGGCCAGGATGCGCTGCGCCTTGCCGAAGGCATAGCAGAACAGCACGCTGGTGCGCCCCTCGGCCGCATTCCTGCGCCACCACTGGTTGATTTCATCATTAATTTCCTGCGGCGCCTGCCAGCGGTAGATGGGCAGGCCGAACGTCGATTCCGTGATGAAGGTGTCGCAGCGCACGGGCTCGAACGGTACACACGTGGGGTCGGGTTGCAGCTTGTAGTCGCCCGACGCCACCCACACTTCGCCGCCCACTTCCATGCGCACCTGGGCCGAACCGAGCACGTGGCCGGCCGGATGCAGAGACACTCGCACGCCGTGGTGGTCAATGCTGTCGCCATACGCGAGGCCCTGGATGGACACGGGGCCCAGGCGCGCGCGCAGCACTTGCTCGCCGGGCGCGGCGCACAGGTAATGCCGGTGCCCGACCCGCGCATGGTCGGCGTGCGCATGCGTGATGATGGCGCGCTCAACGGGGCGCCACGGGTCGATATAGAACTGACCCGGCACACAGTACAAGCCTTCCTTGCGCACCACTACCATGTCTGCCATGCCCTGCCCCCTGCGTTAACACGCGTTGGAATGGACTGATTCTAGCGCGCTTGCGCCAGATCATCTGTCAGACAGCGCACACTGGGTTCACGCCGGTGCGACAAACTCGGCCATGAAGGTGCGCGTGGTGTTTTCCGGAAAAGCAATCGTGACCTGGTCGCCCGCCACCGACAGCACGGTGCCGATCTGGTAACGGGGCACGCGCACGCGGCTGCCGACGGCGATCTGCGGCGCTGGCGGTGGCGATGGCGCTTGGGACGGGACCGGGGGCAACTCGTCGAGGGAAATGGGCGCGGCCAGCGCGGGCGGCGACAGGCAATTGTCGCAGCTGCAGCAACGCTCGAAATCGCCGGCATCGCCAAAGTAATCGAGCAGCAGTTTCCAGCGGCACAAGCCGCTTTGCGCATACGCCACCATCTGCTCGAGCGCTTGCTTGTCGCGCTCCTGCTTGTCGACATAGATCTGCGCCAGTTGCGCATACGAGGGCGAGCTGGCCGAGGGCGCTTTCAGGCTGTAGCCCAGCTTGCGGTCCTGGCGCAGCAGCTTGCCGTCTTTCAGCAGTTTCAGGCACACCTTCAGGTGGCCGTCGGAAAAATCGGGCAAGCCCGCTGACAGCGCGGCAAAAGTAAACGTGGCCGGCAATTCTTGCGCTGCCGCCACGATGGCGGCCAGTTCCTCGGCCGTGGGGTAATGCTTCGCCAGAAAAAATTGCTGGACCCGCTTGTCTTCCTGGAAGTACAGCAAGGTGCAGTCGGCAGGCAAGCCGTCGCGCCCTGCGCGACCCGATTCCTGGTAGTACGCTTCCAGGTTGGCCGGCACCTGCAAGTGAATGACGAAGCGCGTGTCGGGCTTGTCGATGCCCATGCCAAAGGCGTTGGTGGCCACCATGATGCGGCGCTCGCCATTCATGAACAAGTCCTGGTTGTGCTTGCGCTCGCGCGCCGCCAGCTTGCCGTGGTAGCAAATGACGCTCTCGCCCAACTCTTCCAGCCGCGCCGCCAGGTCTTCGACGGCCTTGACGGTGGCCGCGTACACGATGCCCACGCCCGGCGTCTCGCGCAGCAGGCGCAGGACTTCGTCCTGTTTTTCTCCCGCATTCGTGACCTGGATCACGCGGTAGCGCAAATTGGCGCGGTAGATGCCCGTATTGATGACATTCAGCTTGCGCGCTTCGAGTTGCGTATCGATATCGTCCATTACTTCCCCGGTGGCCGTGGCCGTCAACGCCAGCACGGGCGGGCGGCCCAGCGCGCGCAGGGCGGCCGCGATTTCCAGGTAGGCGGGACGGAAGTCATGGCCCCACTGCGAAATGCAATGGGCTTCATCGATGACGACCAGGCTGGGCGGCGCGCCGGCCAGCAGGGACAGGAAGGCGGTATTGGTGAGGCGTTCCGGCGTGCAAAAGATGATGAGTCTGCCGCCCTGGGCGATGCGGGCGATGGCGTCGTCTTCCTCGGCGCGCGACAGGCTGCTGTTGAGCTGCACGGCCGTGATGCCCAGTTCGTGCAGCTTTTCCAGCTGGTCCTTCATCAGAGAAATCAGCGGGGACACCACCACGGTGGCGCCGGGCAACAGAGCGGCGGGCAGCTGGTAGCACAGCGACTTGCCGCTGCCCGTGGGCATGATGGCCAGGGTGTCGCGCCCGGCCAGCACGCTCTCGATGACGTCCTGCTGGCCCGCGCGCAGCCGCGCCACGCCAAACACGGAGCGCAGCAGACGCTGGATCTTGCGCTGGCGGGCGCTGCCCGCTTCGTTCACTGCAGAAATGGTAGTCGCCATCGTGGTCCGGTCCCTGACATGCCGGCGCCAATTGCCAGCTTGCCGCCACTTTACGGCCGGGTCTGGCGTTCGACCATAGGACGGCTGCTACAGCCAGCGTAGGAATTCAGGAAGCGAACAGGATGGCCCAGAACAGCATCAGCAGCCCGGCAATCGACACGCACCATACGAGGGTGCGCACGACGGGTACGCCAAACGCGTACAGGGGCAGGTACAGCACGCGCGCGGCCAGGTACAGGGCGGCGCCGTAGAGCGTGAGCGCGCTTTCCTGCGCCGTCACGTGGGCGATCAGCACGGCGGCGGCGAACAGGGGCAGGGTTTCAAACAGGTTCGCCTGGGCCCGCCGCAGGCGGCCCGTGATCTTGCCCACGGGCGGTCCGTCGCCGTCACGCGCGCTCACGTTATAGGCCGTGCCCGTTTCGCGCGTGCGGAACAGCGCCGGCAGCAGGATTTGCACCAGCGCCAGCACCAAGGTACAAGCCAGCATCGTCAGTTCAGGGGTCATGCCTTACCTCTAGTGTGAGACGGGCGGGCCGAAGCGGCGCGTGCCCGTCAAGGTTGGTCGAGTGCCGCTTGCAACTCCATCAAATCATAGGGCTTGCGCAAGACGCTGGCGGAAAAACCCAGCTCATCCATCGATTCCTTGCCATAGCCGGTGGAAAAGATGATGCGCATGGCCGGTTTATCGCGCAACACCATGCGTGCCAGTGCGATGCCGGACATGCCGGGCAGGCTGACATCCGTAAACAGGATATCGAAGTCTTGCTCGTTGAGCAATTTCCACGCCGCCTCGCCATCGGACACGCCGCTGACCGTATGGCCCAGCATGCCCACCAGTTCGCACACCATCAGCTGCGAATCGAGGTTGTCTTCCACCACAAGTATTTTCATCGATGTCGGCATGTCCCCCTGCGGTTCCGGAGCATGGCCCGTCAAGTCCAGTCCCGGCGTGTCACTTCCCAGCACGCTGGCCGCCGCACTGCCGGCCGGCAGGATGCCGGCCACCGGCGCGCCGGACCGTTCAAACTGACGCGCACGCATTTGCTGCTGGCGGTTGGCCAGTACATGACGCAGCTTGCGCGCCAGCTCTTCGCGCCGATACGGCTTGCTGAGCAATTCCACTCCCGCGTCGAGACGCCCCTCATGCACGATGACATCCTGCGCGTAGCCCGACGTAAACAAGACGGCGATATCGGGCTGCAACTCGCGCGCCTGGCGCGCCATCTCCGTGCTGCTGACGGGACCGGGCATGATCACGTCCGTAAACAGCAAGTCGATCTGCGCGCCGCTATGCAGCACGGCCAGCGCGCTTTCGCCATCCTCGGCCTTGAGCACCTTGTAGCCCAGCGCGCCCAGCATATCGACCACGGTGGTGCGCACGCCCACATCGTCTTCCACTACCAGCACGGTTTCCGTGCCGCCCGTGACGACGCCGCTCAATTCCAGTTCCTCGTCCGCTTCGGCCATCAGGGATCGGGGCAAATAGATTTTGACTCCCGTGCCCACGCCAGGTTCACTGTAAATGCGGATATGGCCGCGGCTTTGCGTGACGAAGCCATACGCCATCGACAGGCCCAGGCCCGTGCCCGCGCCTTCCGGCTTGGTGGTGAAAAACGGCTCGAACGCCCGCTGCAGCACGGCGCCGCTCATGCCGCGGCCCGTGTCCGTCACCGACAGCATCACGTACTGGCCCGCCGGCACGTCGACCAGGTTGTGCACATACTGTTCGTCGAGCACGACGTTGCCCAGCTCGATGGTCAGCTTGCCCACGCCATCCATGGCGTCGCGCGCATTGATGGCCAGGTTGAGGATGACGTTCTCGATCTGGCTGCGGTCGATCAGGGTATTCCACAGCCCGCCGCCGCCCACCAGCACGATGTCGATCGCTTCGCCCAGCGCGCGCCGCAGCAGCGCATCCATGTTGCGCACCACGCGGGCCAGATCGGCCACCACGGGTTTCAACGGTTGACGCCGCGCAAAGGCCAGCAGGTGCGACGACAATTTGGCGCCCCGCTCGACGGCGGCAATCGCCGTGTCCAGGCGCTGGCGCATAAGGCCATCCGTGCCCGCCAGATGCTGCAGCAAGTGCAAATTGCCGGAAATAATTTGCAGCACATTATTGAAATCGTGCGCGATGCCGCCCGTCAACTGGCCCACGGCCTCCATCTTTTGCGCCTGGCGCAAGGCGTCTTCGGCCTTGGTGCGCTCGCCGACTTCCTGTTCGACCCGGTGCTCGAGCGTTTCGTTCAATTCATGCAGCGCTTTTTCCACGCGGCGCCGGTCCGTGATGTCCGTCTTGACGGCGATCAGGGAACGCGTATGACCCTGCTCATCGACGAGGCGGCTGACATTGCTCGACACCCACACTTGCGTGCCGTCGGGCTTCAGGTAGCGCTTTTCCAGCGAAAACGACTCGCCCGTTTCCACCAGACGCTGGAACAGCACGTTGTTGCCTGGGACGTCCGCCGGATGCATGATGTCGTTCATGTTCAGGCTCAGCAGTTCTTCGGCGGAACGCCCCAGCATGCAGCACAGGGCGCCGTTAACGCGCAGGAAACTGCCATCGAGGCCCAGCTCGGACAAGCCCACGGAAGCCTGGCCGAAAATGGCCGCCATGCGCTCCTGGCTGGCGTTCAGTTCATCCTCGATCTGGCGCCGCTCCGTCACGTCGAACGACACGCCCACGTAGCGGCGCTGGCCCGGCAAGCGGCCGGCCACCACCTCGCCCTGGCGCGCGATCCAGCGCAGCGCGCCATCGGCGGGACGGCGGATGCGGTACTCGACGTATTCGAGGGGATTGGGCGCGACGTCAAGTTTGCTTGGTCCGACCTTTTGCTGGTCGCGCGCATCGACCAGGCTCACCAGCAGGCGTTCCGTCACTTCCACCTCGTCGGCAATGCCCCACAGGCGGCGGAAGGTGGGCGACACCACCATCGCGCCCGTCTCGGGGAACCATTCGAAGGTGCCGATGCCGCCCGCCTGCTGGGCCAGGCGCAGCCGCTCCTCGCCTTCCATGCGCTCGGTCACGTCGATGCCTTCAACGAGGATGCCCGTCACCACGCCCTCTTCATCCTTGATGGGCTGGTAGACGAAGTCGATCTGGCGCTGGCCCGTCTGCCCGTCCGCCGCCTGCAAGTCCACCTTCACCTGGCGCCCCTCGTAAGGTTCGCCCGTGCGGTAGACCTGGTCGAGCAGCTCGATGAAACCTTGTTCCTTGACTTCAGGCAAGGCCGCTTCGACTGTCTTGCCCAGCAGATCTCGATGACCGACCAGGCGCAGATAATGTTCATTCGCCAGCTCGAACACGTGCTGCGGGCCGCGCAGCAGGGCCATGAAACTCGGCGCCTGCTGGAACAGGGCACGCAGCAGCGCGCGCTCCTCGCCCAGGCGGCGGTTGGCCGCGCGCACGGCCTCGCTCTCGGCTTGCAAGGTGGTATTGAGTTCGCCCAGTTCGGCCGTGGCCAGCCTCAGCTGGCGCCCCTCCTCCATGCGCGCCGTCAATTCCAGCGCCGTGCACAGCACGCCGTCCACCTGGCCGCCGGCGCCATGTACGGGCGTGTAGAACAAGTCGAAACAGACGTCCGTGCGCTGTCCGCCGCGCAACAGCGGCAAACAGCATTCGCGGTGCACCTGCGTCTCGCCGCGCAATCCCGCTTCGAGGATGCGCGCGTTCCAGTCCCAGATTTCGGGCCAGATGCCCGGCACCGTACCGCCCAGCGCCGCCGGATGGCGCTCGCCTGCGATCTGGATGTAGTCGTCGTTGTAAATCATGACGTGCTGCGGGCCCCACATCAGCACCATCGCCATGGGCGAATTGAGCACGATGTCGACGCTGGTGCGCAAATTGGCGGGCCAGCCATCGACGGCGCCCAGGCTGGTGGCGGACCAGTCGCGCTGGCGCACCAGTTCCCCCATGCCGCCGCCGCCGCGCGGCCAGGCTGGCCCGCTCATGGCGCCAGTCCCGCTTGCACGCACACCTGGCACTGGCGCGGAATGCGCACGGTCGCCAGCGTGCCCTGCGCTGCCGTCGAACTGAGTTCGAGCGTGCCACCATGAGCCTTGACGAACATGTTTGCCGTGTACAGGCCCAGTCCCAGGCCCTGCCCAGTCCGGCGCTTCTCGCCCGCCTGCTGGAACGGTTCGAACAGGGTCGGCAGCAAGGTGGCGGGAATGACGCCACGATTGGCGATGCGCAATTCAATACTGCCGGCGTCCCGTCCGTCGAGGGCCAGTTGCACGGGCGCGCCCGGCTCGCCATGCGTGATGGCATTGTTTAACAGATTCGAGATGACTTGCGACAGCAGGCCCGCGTCGCATTGCCCGTGCAGCTCGCCCACGCTGCTGACTTCGACCAGCGGCGCCTGACCGGCGGTCTCGCATTCCTCGACAATGGCGCGCGCCAGCGCCAGGTAGTCGTGCATGCTGCCGCGCAACTCCATCGTGCCGGAACGGATGCGCGCCAGGTCCAGCAACTGGTCGACCATGCGCGCCATGCGCTTGGCGCTGCTTTCGATGCGCTGCGCCGTGACGATCACCTTCGGGTGGTCGCTCATCATCGGCAACAGCATGGCGCCGTTCATCACCACCGACAAGGGCGTGCGCAAGTCGTGGCCCAGCACGGCCGTGAACAGTTCATTCAGGTGCAGAGCGTGCTTGAGTTCGTCGAGCTGGGCCGACAATTCGCGTTTCTGCTGGTGTAGCTGGACCAGCACCGCCACCTTGCTTTGCAAGGCTTTCACATCGATGGGCTTGTAGAGAAAGTCGACGGCGCCCGCCTCGTAGCCGCGGAAACTGTAGCTCGGCTCGCGCGACGCGGCCGTGAGGAAAATCAGCGGGATGCTGCGCGTGCGCTCGCTGCCGCGTATCAGCTCGGCCAGCTCGAAGCCATCCATCTGCGGCATTTGCACGTCGATCAGGGCCAGCGCCACTTCATGCGTCAACAGCAATTCCAGCGCTTCCGCGCCAGAGTTTGCCTTCAGGATAACAATGCCGGGCCGTGCCAGCACGGCTTCGGCGGCGACCAGGTTTTGCGCGATGTCGTCAACGACGAGGATATGAATAGGGGCGGTCACGGAATCATCTTCAGGCATCGCAACGGCAAGACGCCATCGTATTTCGATATGGACATAAACATTGTTTCAATTCTCACATATATTACACGCACTACACTATTCCCATTCACTTGTGTTCTCCATCGCCGAGCAATGCCAGGCTGGCGGCCATTTGCGGCAAATCGAGTACGCGGTCGGCGCCGGCCAGCTTGAGCGCGGCGGCCGGCATGATGCCACAACTGGCCCGCTGCGGGTCTTGCACCCAGGCGCTGCCGCCCAACTGCCGCACGCGCGCCAGGCCCGCCGCGCCGTCGGCCGAGGCGCCTGTCAGGATGATGGCCAGCATGGCGCGCCGGTAGGCATACGCGGCCGTTTCCAGCAAGACATCGATCGATGGGCGCGAAAAATACACGGGCGCTTCCTGCGACAGGGAAAAACAGCCATCGGGCTCGACTTGCAGGTGGTAGTCGGGCGGCGCGAAATACACGACGCCGGGCTGCAGCGGCTCCTTGTCCTGCGCTTCGCGCAAGGGCAGCTGGCAACGTTCCGCGTACAGCTGCGGCAACTGGCTCGAGCGGCCCGGCGCCAGGTGCAGCACCACCACCACGGCCGCGCGGCAGGTGGCGGGCAAGGCGCGCAGCACGATGCCCAGCGCCTCCACGCCGCCGGCTGAAGCGCCCATGGCGATCAGGCGCAGGCCGGACGGCGGCGGCGCGACGGCGGAGCTCGGTAGCATGTCAGGCACGCTGGAAGATGCGTTCGGCCGGGCTCAGCTCGTTAAAGCTGTCCGCATGGCGGCTGAAATGCAGGCTTTCCTTCATGCCCAGGCCCAGGAAGCCCCGGTTCACCAGCGCTTCGTGGAACAGGCCCAGGCTGCGGTCCTGCAAATCTTTATTGAAATAAATCATCACGTTACGGCAGGAAACCATGTGCACCTCCGAAAACACGCTGTCCGTCGCCAGGCTGTGGTCGGCAAAAACGAACTGGCGCCGCAAGCGCCGGTCAAAGATGGCGCCCTTGTAGGCGGCCGTGTAATAGTCGGACAGCGAGCGCTTGCCGCCCGCCAGCTGGTAATTCTCGCTGAACTGGGCGATGCGCTCGACCGGATAGATGCCCGCTTCCGCGGCGGCCAGCGCTTCGACGTTGATGTCGGTCGCGTAGATCATGCTGCGCTCGAGCAAGCCCTCTTCTTCCAGCAAGATGGCCAGCGACCACACCTCTTCGCCGCTGCTGCAGCCGGCGACCCAAATCTTGATCGACGGATAAGTGTGCAGGATGGGCACGACTTTTTCGCGCAAGGCGCGGAAATACGCGGGATCGCGGAACATCTCGCTCACCTGCACCGTAAAAAATTGCAGCATCTGCGCAAACATGGCCGGCTCGTGCAAGATGCGGTCCTGCAATTGCGACAGGCTGGCGCAGCCGAAGCGCTCCATGGCCTGGCGCATGCGCCGGCGCAGGGACGCCACGGAATAATCGCGGAAATCGTGCTGATACCGCAGCAATATTCCCTCAAGCAATAATTTCAGTTCTATATCGAAAATATCGTCATCTAACAACATCCACCTCATCGGATACCTGACCGTTGAACACGGTGCAACCTACCAAATGCTAGCAGATCGTCACCGATTATCCCGCAGGAAAAGCGTCAGTTAGGTACGCTGGCGTACGCTGGAGCCACTTTTTCAGGCATCCACGCCCTTCATGCCTTCCTCCGTATAGCGCGCGCCCGACGCCATGCCCAGGGGAAAGGCCGCGTTCATCGCCGCCAGCTCCGCCCCGTCCAGCCGCACGGCCAGCGCGCCAAGGTTGTCGTGCAGGTAGGCGATGCGCTTGGTGCCGGGGATGGGAATGATGTCGTCGCCTTGCGCCAGCAGCCAGGCCAGCGCCAGCTGGGCCGGCGTGCAGCCTTTGGCGCGCGCGATGTCCCTGACCTGCGCGACGATGGCCTGGTTATGCGCCAGGTTCTCGGTGGCAAAACGGGGGTTGAAGTGGCGAAAATCCCCCGCGTCGAGACTGGTCGCATCGGCGATGGCGCCCGTCAGAAAACCGCGTCCCAGCGGGCTGTAGGCAAAGAAACTGGCGCCCACCTCGCGGCAGGCGGCCAGCACGCCCTGCTCCGGTTCGCGCGTCCACAGTGAGTATTCGCTCTGCACGGCCGCCACGGGGCAGATGGCCGCTGCGCGCCGCAAGGTGGCGGCGCTCACCTCGCACAGGCCCACGGCGCGGATCTTGCCCTCTTGCCGCAGTTGCGCCAGCGCCCCCATCGACTCGGCCAAAGGCGTGTCCAGGTTCAGGCGGTGCAGGTAGAACAGGTCGATGCTCTCCACGCCCAGGCGCGCCAGCGACGCCTCGCATGCCTGCCGGATGTAGGCGGGAGAATTGTCGATGCGGCGCGCATAGCTGCCCTCCTCGCGCGCCAGGCCGCACTTGGTGGCGACCAGGGCCTGGCCCGGGTGGCGCGCCAAAAAGCGCCCCAGCAATTGCTCGTTGTGGCCGAAACCGTAGGCGTCGGCCGTGTCGAACAGGGTCACGCCCGCCGCCAGGGCCGCTTCCAGCGTGGCCATCGATTGCGCCTCGTCCGTGGCGCCATAGAATTCCGACATGCCCATGCAGCCCAGGCCCAGTGCCGAGCTGTTCAAGCCGCTATGACCGATCCGTCGTTGTTGCAGTTGCATGTTGATCTCCCTTCAGTGTCAAAGCGGCCAGTCTGCGCCGCGCCGGCCGGCAAGGGAATGCGCAATTTCGTGATACCTTTCTGGTATGAGAGCCCTCGACACCCATGCCCTGACCCTGTTTTGCGCCGTCGCCCGCTGCCTGAATTTCCGCCAGGCGGCCGAGCAATTGCACATGACCCAGCCGCCCCTGTCGCGCGCCATCAAGACATTGGAGGACAAGCTGGGCGCGCGATTGTTCGAGCGCGACACGCAGGGCGTGGCCCTGACGCAGGCGGGCCGCACGCTGCTGCCGCAGGCGCTGCACATCCTCGCTTCGCTGGACGCGGCGCAAGCGTCGCTGCAGAGCGATGCCGCCCCGGCACGCCTGCGCCTGGGCCTGACGAGCTCCGTGGCGGCCGGCCTGTTCCGTCCGCTGGTCGCGGCGCTGGAGGCGCAACTGGGCAATATCCGCCTGGAACTGACGGCCGCGCCCTCGCCGCGCCTGGTCGCGGCCGTGCGCAAGGGCCAGCTCGATGCGGCCCTGTTGGCCTTGCCCAGCGCCACCTTCGAACTGGCCGTGCAGCCGCTGGCGCGCCAGCCCATGATGCTGGCCCTGCCCGCAGGGCACCGGCTGGCGAAGAAGCGCAAGCTCAGCCTGACCGACATCGCGGCAGAATCGATTTACTGGTTCGAACGGGCGCGCCAGCCCGCCTTCTTCGACCATTGCCAGCAGGTGTTTCGCCGCCATGGCTTCGCGCCCGCCTTCCTGCGCGAGGCGCCCGACCACCATGTGCTGCTCGGCGACGTGGCCGCCGGCAAGGGCATGGCGCTGCTGGCCGATTCGTTCCGCGCATTGCGCCTTGCCGGCGTGGCCTACCGGCCATTGCTGGAGGGCGAGGAACTGGCGGCCGGCATCGGCCTGGCCTGGCGGGAAGAGCACGGCCATGCGGCCCTGCCCCTGCTGCGCCGGCTGGCGCAGGAACACCTGCAAAAATGAGGGCCGCACGCGGATGCGCCAGACGCGCTACCATGACGCCTTCCCCATTTCGCGCCCCACCACGACCATGACGTTTACCCTCAGCGACGCCGCCTACGCCACCGATACCCCCGCCGCCAAGCAAGCCATGTATGCGGACCTGCGTTCGCAGCTGCAAGGCTTGCTGTCGGGCGAAACCGACTTCATCGCCAATACGGCCAACTTCAGCTCGCTGGTCTTCAATACCATGCCAGGTTTGAACTGGGCCGGGTTCTACTTTCTGAAAGGCGAGGAACTGGTGCTGGGACCGTTCCAGGGCAAGCCGGCCTGCATCCGCATCAAGAAGGGCCGCGGCGTATGCGGCACCACGGTGGTCGAAGGCAAGTCCATCGTCGTGCAGGACGTGCACGCTTTTCCCGGCCACATTGCCTGCGACGTCAATTCACGTTCGGAACTGGTCGTGCCCGTGTTTGCGCACGGCCAGATCATCGGCGTGTTCGACCTCGACAGTCCCTTGACCGGCCGTTTCGACGAGGTCGACGCGCAAGGTGTCGAATCGCTGGTGCGCGTGCTGGAAGCGGCTATCGTCGCAGCGTAATTAATTGCCCGCCTTGACGGCGATGAATTCGCCCTTGCCGACAGTCGCCAGGCACGTCGTATAGCGGCTGTCGGCGCCGATGGCGTCAAGGAACTCCGCCATGTCCGCATAGTGCGAACTGGCGTTGTCGACCACCAGCACGCCGCCGGCCGCCAGCACGCGGTCCAGCTGCGGCCACCACTGCGCGTATTGCTGGCGCGCGGAATCGAGGAAGATGAAATCGTAGGCGCCGTCGCCCGCATCGCGCAGCACGTCGCCCGCGTCCGCCAGCAGTTGCCCGATCACGCCCTGCAATTGCGCGCGCACAAAGTTGTCGTGCGCCATGTCGAACTTGTCCTGCGCCTTTTCCACCGTCACCACGCTGCCGCCCAGCGCCTGCGCCGCGCGCGCCAGCCACAGGGTCGAGTAGCCGTTCGAAGTGCCGATTTCCAGCAGCCGGCGGGCGCCGCGCGCATGCACGAGCACGGCCAGTAATTCGCCCGTGTCGCGCGTGATGTTGAGCATGCGGCTGGCGCGTTCCGTGTGCGCCGCATCGTTGCTGCTACCGAAGGCTTCCAGTTCACTCAACAGGGTATCGATGTCCGGCATGATGGCTCCTTGCGTAAAACACCAGCATAGCAAAAAAACTAGGCGATGGCGCGGCGCAGGGGACGCTTCAGGGTTTGCACCATCACCACGCCCAGCAAGGTGACGCCGCCGCCGATCACATCATAGCTGTGCAAGGTTTCACCGAGAAACAGCATGGCGATGATGACGGTGAACACGGGCAGCAGATTCATCAAGGTGGTGGCGCGGCTGGGGCCCAGTTTGGCCAAGCCATGCATCCATAAAAACGGCGCGATGATGGACGCGGGGATGCCGGCAAACAGCACCAGCGGCAAGCCGGCGCCGGTGACGGGCGGCGCGGACTGGCTCAGGTAATACACAAACAGCACGGGCACGGCGCACCAGACCTGGATCAACAATGAGTGCCAGTTATTCAGGGGAATCTTCCAGCGCTTGAGCAGCACGCCGTAACCGGCATACGACAGGCAGGCCAGCAGCATCAGGGCGTCGCCCAAGGCCGCGCCATGGGAGATCAGGGCGGCCGGGTCGCCATGGCTGAGCAAATAGCCGAGTCCCAGCAAGGACACGATGCCGCCAAACACGCCGCCCACGGTAGGCGCCTCTTTCAATACCAGCACGGACAGGCCCACGGCCAGCAGCGGCATCATCGACGCGAGGATACCCATGTTGGTGGCCGTCGTCGTTTGCGCGGCGATGTAGGCGAGGCACTGGTACATGACCATGCCTAACATGCCCAGCACGAACAGTTTGCCCAGATACGGTGTTACCACGGACCGCTGCTTCCACACGGGACGGGCAAACACGAGCGCCAGCAGCACGCCGGCCAGCAGCCAGCGGTAGAACGAGATGGCGGCCGGATCGATCACGCCGACAGCCAGCTTGCTGACGATGGTATTGATGGCCCAGATCAGCACGGCGATCACGGGAAACAGGTAGTGCCTGGTTTGCATGCGAAGAACTCCAATTTTCAATACCGCCATTTTCGCATGGTCCGATTCCATGGATATAATGCATACCGGACAAACGATGCGAAGAACAGGACAAGATGGCCAGCAACCAGCATTTCCCCGCCGTGTCCGACGCCCTGCCCTACCCCGTGTACTTTCGTCTCGACGACTATCGCGCGCACCAGCAATTCGATTACCAGAGCCATCCCTGGGGCCAGCTCACGTATTGCAGCACGGGCGTGATGGAAATCATGGTGGCTGGCCAACGCTACCTGTCGCCGCCCCAGTACGCCGTGTGGATACCGCCAGAAACCCTGCACGACGGCTATATCCGCCAGGATGTCGTGTTTCATTCGGCCTACATCGATGCCAGCCTGTGCGCGCAGCTGCCGGCGCAGCCGTGCGCGCTGGTCCTGAGTCCCTTGCTGAAAGCCATCCTGGCCGACTTCGCCGAAAGGAACGTCACCACGCCCGCCACCGAAGCCGACCGGCGCCTGGCGCAGGTGCTGGTCGACCAGCTGCAGCTGGCGCCGTGCAGCCGCAACTACCTGCCCGGCAGCGACGATCCCGTCATCGCGGCGCTCTTGGCCGCGCTGCAGGCGGAGCCGGGAAGTAATCGCTCACTGGCCGACTGGGCCGCGCACTTGCACGTGACCGAGCGCACGCTGGCGCGCCGCTGCCAGCGCGAGCTGGGCATGCCCTTCGGCGAATGGCGCCAGCGCCAGCGCTTCCTGGCGGCCCTGCCCCTGCTGGAACGGGGCGACACCGTGCAGGCGATCGCGCTGGAACTGGGTTACAGCACGGCCTCCGCCTTCATCGCCATGTTCCGCCGCCAGAGCGGCGGCACGCCGGACCAGTTCCGCCGCGGCCTGCGCTGAAAAAGCGGGTCCGCCTTGTCATGCTTTGTCATATGAGGATGCTAAAATTCAAACATCTTTCCAGAGAGCAAAAGGACGCGCATGAACCCCAGCACCGAGACGGCCCATGAAACCCCAGGCGGCGAGGATGCGCCGCAGGTGACAGAGACTGCCGTCACGGCGCCAGCACCCGTCAAGCTCGGCAAGGAAGACATTCCCACCGTATTGGGCAAGCTGCGCACCCTGGTGCAGGACAAGACGCGGTTCGAGCCGCAGGACATCACGCCGCTGGACGAGGAAGACGTGCTGCAGGAGTTTTCCTTGCAGGCAAACTATGCGCTCGAGGCGCGCTTCGAGCAGCGCGTCATCAACGGCTATTTCGCGCCGGCGGGCAACGACTGCCGGGGCGCCTCGCACGAGGTGGGAGCGCTCGCTCACGCGCAAGAGAAGGAACGGCTGCGCCGCGCGGCGTCCAAGCTCGACGCCGCCCTGTGCCAGGCGGGCCATGCCTACAACGGCGTCGAGGCGGGCGTCTACCTGCCGCACGCCGTCAAGTACTGGCACCTCGATACCTGCAGCCCCTGTTCCGGCCACGGCCGCGTCAGCTGCCACACCTGCCACGGCGCGACAACGGAAACGTGCTGGAACTGCCACGGCGGGCGCACCGTCAGCTGCGACGGTTACGGCTGCTACGGCAGCGGCAAGGTGTCGTGCTCGTATTGCAGCGGCAGCGGCACGGTGGCCGAGCAAGTCACCGATTACATCACGGTGCAAGTACCCACTACCACCTACAGCAACGGCAGCTCCCATACGAGCTACCACAGCGAAACGCGGCCCCAGTACCGCACCGAATACCGCTCTTGCTACCATTGCAGTTTCGGCAAGGTCAGTTGCAACACCTGCCACGGTTCCGGCAACATCAATTGCGGCACCTGCCGCGCCAGCGGCAAGGTGACGTGCCGTACCTGCAGCGGCGTGGGCGACCTGCGCTGCAACCCCTGCGACGGTTCCGGCAAGGTGGGCACGGCGGCCTGGATCGACGTGCACGTGGCGCCCGGCTACAGCGTCAGCCTGCCCAAGCAGGCGCCCGACGACGCGCGCCGCATCCGCGACAAGGAGAGCGTGCACTCACTGGCGGCCATTGCCAGCAGCCTCAGCTTGGCAAAAGTGAGCATTTACAATGAAGACCAGCCGCAGGAAGTCGACGCCCTGTATGCCGGCAAGCTGCGCATCGTGCGCCTGGACGCCGCGTGCAACGCCGAAAAACACCACCTGGTGGCGTATGGCACGGACTTGCGCTGGCTGACCCTGGACGACATCGTGGAAAAGCTGCTGCGCGGCGACCTCAAGGCGCTCAGCGATGCGCTGGCCGGCAGCTTGGATGACGGCCTGTTCTCGGCCCACGTGCAAGGCTTGCTCACGCCGCTGCGCGACGTGGCCGCCTCGGAGCTGAATGCGGACGTGATCGAGTCGGTCCTCAGCGGCGACGCGGACCATGCGCACGTCGACGTCGTCTCCGCCGAGTATGCAAACAATGTGCGCACCTGCGTGCTCGGTGCGCTGCGCCAGGTCTACACGCGGCTGGCCAAGCAATTCTGGTGGAAAAGCGCGCTGGCCGCGCTGGCCGCCGCCATCGCCGCCTGGTTCTTCGCCGGGCGCGGGGCCGCCGCCGTCGCCGGCCTGCTCGTCACGGGCGCCGGCTACTGGCTGTTCAACCGCAAGGTCAAAGCCGTGCTGAGCGAAGCGCTGGGCGGCGAGCAGCAGGCCGAGCGCGCCATGGGCATCGCCGGCAAGGGCCGCCGCAACCAGCTGGCGCAAGTGCTGATCCTCGCGCCCGCCAGCCTGGCCGTGCTGGCCGCCAGCTATGGCTTGCCCGTGCGCGTGCGCCCCGCTGCTCCGCCGCAGGAGGCGGCCATGGCCTCGGTGCCGGTGACGCCACACGCGCCGGCCGTCGTGCCGCCGGACGCAAGTGCCGCCAGAGCCGTCAAACTGTATGAAAATGGCGACAAGGTGCAGGCGCTGGCCATGCTGGAAAGCCTGGTCGGCAAGGGCGATGCGGGCGCGTATGGACTATATGGCTGGATGCTGCTGATGGGCGAAGGCAAGCCCGGCCCCGTCACGGCGCCGACGGCGCAGCAGCGCGCAGCGCGCCAGGTGGCCGCCAAGCCCCTGATCGGCAAGGGCCTGCTGAAGAACGACAGTTATGCCTTGACGGCGAAGGGCGTGATGCTGGCCGAAGGCTGGCAGGAGCCGCGCAACATGGCGCGCGGGCTCGACCTGCTGAAACAGGCAGCCAACAAGGGCAATGCGCAAGCCATGCATCTGCTGGGCCTGTACAACGTGCGCGGCTACCAGATCCCCGTCAACCACAAGGAAGCGCGCAAATGGTTCACCCTGGCCGCCGACAAGGGCAGCGCGGGCGACATCTATAACCTGGGGCTGATGGACTGGGAAGGCGCGGGCTTAAAACGCCCCGACCGCGCCAGCGCCATGCAGCGCTGGAAGATCGCCGCCGCCATGGGCGAGGAACGCGCGATCAAGGCCGTGGCCCAGGGACAGCCTTAAGGAGCACCTGAGAAAAAGCCCAGGGCGTTGTTGCGTTGCCTGGCCGTACGTTCGTACTGCCTGCGGCAACGCGCCTAGCCCTGAGCATTTTTCAGGCGCTCCAGCAGAGCGGCGGCAAGAACCGCCGCTTCCGATTTTTAGGCTGCCGCCAGCGCCTGTAGCGCCATCGGATTCGGCGTCGGCTCGCCGATCTTCGTCAGCAGGTTGCGGTCCGTATGGTGGAACGGTTCATCCTTGCCGCGAATGAGCATGACCGTGTCTTCGTCGTAGCCCCAGGTGCCGTCGGCGTGGATGTCGACCTTGATGCGGTATTCGACGGTGGTGAACGCGTGTTCGAGGAAAGGGTTCGAGCAGATGCCGTAGGCCGTCGAATCGCGCTTGGCCACCAGTTCGAAGCTGGTGGCGTCCGCCGCCGCCGTGCCCGAGGCCATGGCGATCTGGCCGCGCGGGATGGCCAGGGTCTGGATCACGGCGCCCGTGGCCGGCTCCCACAGCCAATAGCCGACCTGCTCATGATACGTTTTGACCTGGTCCGGCTTGGTGATGTGGATGTAGTAGCGCAAGCCGTAGAACAGTTGCGGGCCATTGGTGACGGGGTCGATCGGCTGCAGCTCGATGCGCTCGACGAAGGCCTGCTTGCGCGGACCGTCCGCTTTCGGCTTGACGTCCAGGCCGCGCGTGCCCGTCCAGATGCCGGCCATGCCGGTCAATGGGCCCAGGTTGTTCAGGGTATGCACGTCGGCGGACGGCTCGGTGTAGATATCTTCGGGAAAATCGCTCATGCGGGAGTCTTCAAAATGGGGCAACAGTGCTTGCCGCCATTGTAAGACGCAGGCCGCTATCTGGGAAAGAGCGCGATGTGGCGTTCGATGAACAGCAAGGCCGCAGCGGCCAGCGCGGGGCGCTGCGCTTCAAACACGGCCGCATCGCGCGTTTGCAGCAGATTGGCGGCCGCGCCGGGCAGTGCCAATTCACCGGCGACGAACGCCGCCACCGCGTCGATATTCGCGTACAGGGCGCTGTCGAAGCCTTCCCAGTCCACGTAGGCCAGCCACTCGGCCAGCATCACCACGCCGGCGACGGGCGGCGCCAGGGCCGCGATGCGCTCAGAACGCAGCACGCTGTCGTCGCGGATGCCCTCCTGCTGCAGCACGGCCAGCGCCACCTGCTGCAGCGCGTCTTCCGCGTCGCGCCGGTGTTTGTTCAGCAGGCGCTGCGTCAAGCTGGCACTGGCCGCATCCATGCTCAAACCAGCGGCTCGGTCGAACCGGTCAGGGTAAAGATTTCAAAACCCGTTTCCGTCACGGCCAGCGAATGCTCGAACTGCGCCGACAGCGAGCGGTCCTTCGTCACCGTCGTCCATTTGTCGGGCAAGACCTTGACCTGGTAGCTGCCCACGTTGAGCATCGGCTCGATCGTAAAAATCATGCCCGGTTCGAGCACGATGCCCGTGCCGGCGCGGCCATAGTGCAGCACTTGCGGCGTGTCGTGGAAGACCTGGCCCACGCCATGGCCGCAGAAATCGCGCACCGAGGAAAAGCCCTGCGCCTTGGCCACCGCCTCGATGGCGGCGCCCACGTCGCCCAGAGTGGCACCGGGACGCACGGTGTGGATGCCGGCCATCATGGCTTCATACGCCGTGTTGACGAGGCGGTTGGCCAGGATGGAGACGGCGCCCACCTTGAAGGTGCGGCTGGTGTCGCCGAACCAGCCGTTGAATTTCGGCGTCACGTCGATGTTGAGGATGTCGCCCACTTTCAGGATCTTGGTTTCGGACGGGATGCCGTGCGTGACCACGTGATTGACGGAGATGCAGCTGGCGTGCTTGTAGCCATGGTAGTCGATGGTGCCGGGGATGGCGCCGGCGGCGCGCATGAATTCCTCGCACAGGGCGTCGAGTTTGGCCGTCGACACGCCCGGTTTGACGAAAGGAGCGATGTAGTCGAGCGTGTCGGCGGCGATGCGGCCGGCGGCGCGCATGCCGATGAAACCTTCTTCGTCGTGCAGGGGGATTTTCTTGCCGTGTTCAAGCTGGGTGGAATAACGCATGGGGATTCTTTTCTTTGTCAGTGTGTGATGGTTTGGGTCGCCCAGCCGCGCACGGCGTCGTGCGAGGCGCGCAGCATGGCATCGACGCTGGCAGGTATCGGCCGCTCCTGGGTCAGGTAAGGCTTGACGACGGCCACGGGCGCGTCGATCAGCACGAATTTGAGCAGCATGTGACCGATGTCCAGCTCCGTGGTGGCAGGCATGGCTTCGGCGCAGCGCACAAAGCAGGCGTCGAGCGCCGCCTGTTCCTCTTCGACGGCGGCCAGCAACTCCTCGCTGAGGCCACCGCTGAAATCCGGACTGTCCGCGCATTGCAGCAGGAAGCGCGCGTACACGGGCTTGCGCCGGCACCAGTCCAGCAAGCCGTGCACGCCGGCCCAGGTGTCGCCGCCCAGCCAGCGGCTGGCCACCTCCTCGCGGAAGTCGCTTTTCACGCGCAGCCAGGCGCGCGCCAGGATGGCGTTGCGCGAATCGAAGCGGTGGTACACGGAACCGATGGGCGCACCGGCCTTGACGGCGATGGCGGCCATCGACACGGCGCCCACGCCGCACTGGGCGGCGACGGCGATGGCGCTGTCGATGAAGTTGTTTTCGTTGAATTTGGCAAGTCTGACCATTCAAATAGAATACAGATTCTATTTGAATTCGTCAAGCGGCCCGGCCTGCGCCCACACGAGCGGCAACATGAGTTGCCCGGCTGCCTTACAATGGTATGCACGAACCGCTACCAGGAGAATCCGCTTGCTTACGCCCCCCTTCATCGCCTCCTCCCGCTTCGACGATCCCCGCCTGGCGTTGGAACAGGTGCAAGCCATTTACCGCAGCAGCATCGAACACTTGCGCGACGCGTTGCAGCGCTTTGTCGCCGGCGAAGACATGCACGAACGGGTGCGCGCCTGCTACCCCTTCGTGCGCATCCAGACCGACACCGTGGCGCGCGCCGACTCGCCGCTGGCCTACGGTTTTGTCGCCGGCCCCGGCGTGTTTGAAACCACGCTGACGCGCCCCGACCTGTTCGGCGATTACTACCTGGACCAGTTTACCCTGCTGCTGAAAAACCATAACAGCGGCCAGAAGGTCCTGCTGGAAGTGGGCGTCAGCGCCCAGCCCATCCCCGTGCATTTCTCGTTCGCCGAGCATGACCATATCGAAGGCAATATGGATGCGGGCCGCCGCCTGGCCATGCGCGACCTGTTCGACCTGCCCGACCTGTCGGCCATGGACGACGGCATTGCCAACGGCACGCACGAACCGGCGCACGGCGAAGCGCAGCCGCTGTCGCTGTTCACGGGACCGCGCGTCGATTACTCGCTGCAGCGTCTGCGCCATTACAGCGGCACCTCGCCGCAGCATTTCCAGAACTTCGTCCTGTTTACCAATTACCAGTTCTACATCGACGAATTCATCCGCCTGGGCCACGCCATGATGGACCGCGCGCCCGATGCGGCCGCGCCCTCGGACGACGACGGCTACGTCGCCTTCGTCGAACCGGGCAACGTGGTCACGCGCCGTGTGGGCCAGACGGTCGAGAGCGAGGATGCGCTGGGCGCCGCGCCGCCGCGTTTGCCGCAGATGCCCGCCTACCACCTGCTGCGCGCCGACGGCAGCGGCATCACCATGGTCAATATCGGCGTGGGACCGGCCAACGCGAAAACCATCACCGACCATATCGCCGTGCTGCGCCCGCACGCGTGGCTGATGCTCGGCCATTGCGCGGGCCTGCGCACCACGCAAAGCCTGGGCGACTACGTGCTGGCGCATGCGTATGTGCGCGAAGACCACGTGCTCGACGAAGACTTGCCGCTGTGGGTGCCGATCCCGCCGCTGGCCGAAATCCAGCAGGCGCTGCAAACGGCCGTGGCGGAAATCACCCAGCTGACGGGGCATGATTTAAAGCACATCATGCGCACGGGGACCGTGGCCAGCACGGATAACCGCAACTGGGAACTGCTGCCGCAGCGCACGCCGGAGCGCCGCTTCAGCCAGAGCCGCGCCATCGCGCTGGACATGGAAAGCGCGACGATCGCCGCCAACGGCTTCCGTTTCCGCGTCCCCTACGGCACCCTGCTGTGCGTGAGCGACAAGCCGCTGCACGGCGAAATCAAACTGCCCGGCATGGCCAACCATTTTTACCGCGAGCGCGTCGACCAGCACCTGCGCATCGGCATCCGCGCCGTGGAACTGCTGCGCCGCCAGGGCGTGGACCGGCTGCACAGCCGCAAATTGCGCAGTTTTGCCGAGGTGGCGTTCCAGTAAGCGCCACCTTCACCAATGCCAGCCGCCCTTGCCGGGCGGCTTTTTTTTGTTCAGCACGGATGTCATGCGGATGAAAAAATGCTGCAGGCAGCGGTTTTAGGAAGACCAAAACCGCCACGGTGAGTGAGCAGGCACCTCGCCAGCACATTCAGGCATGTTGCTGGCGGCCAGGGCTAGCATCAGACCCGCGGCACAAGGATTTTCAATACAAGGACAGGGCCAGAATTGCCGTTGGCCGTAGTGGGCATAGGCGGCATTGAGCTTCGCCGGCGTGGCGTGTGCCGTGAAATCCTGCAAGATGGTGTTCACCTGCAATGGCAGCATGCCCGGCATGGTGCTGGTGTGCGTGATCAAATGGCGCAGTCGCACTGACTGCCCCTGCGACTGCAGGTTCGGGTACGCGGTCGGCAGATATTTTTGTATGGGATCGTCGAGCGCCGCCTTCCCATCGAGCACGGCGCTCGCCAGCAGCAGGCCGGCAAACGTTTTGCTGACCGAGCCGATTTCATACAGCGTCGTATCGTTCGGCGCATTGGCTTTGCCCGTCTCCAGCTCGCCTTGATGCAGTATGAATTCCTGGCCGCGATACACGACAGCAATCGAGGTCGCATGCAGCAATGTCGATTGCAGCAGGGGNCCCTGCGACTGCAGGTTCGGGTACGCGGTCGGCAGATATTTTTGTATGGGATCGTCGAGCGCCGCCTTCCCATCGAGCACGGCGCTCGCCAGCAGCAGGCCGGCAAACGTTTTGCTGACCGAGCCGATTTCATACAGCGTCGTATCGTCCGGCGGATTGGCTTTGCCGGTCTCCAGCTCGCCTTGATGCAGTATGAATTCCTTGCCGCGATACACGACAGCAATCGAGGTCGCGTGCAGCAATTGGGACTGCAGCAGGGTGGTCGCGGTCTGGCGCATGGCCGCAGGAATGTCATGCGCAGGCGCGGTGGCCGCGGGCTTGCAAGCGGCCAGCACGAGTGTCATTCCAGTCACGATTGCGGCGAGTTTGGTCGTCATGCGCACCATCGAAGGGGGATGGGCATTCTCGCACAATGGATTTAGCGGCGGCAGAAAAAAGTCACGTGTATGGTTTTTCCGGAGAGTGGACGGCGCTGTGTGAAAAAAGAAAACGCCACCCGTAGGTGGCGTTTTATTCCTGGCGGCCTGGAGCGGAATCGGACCGCCGGCACAAGGATTTTCAATCCTCGCGTCATCACAGTTGCCGACTAAGTTTGCACGGCTTTTGCATGTCGCTTAGCGAAAACAAGGTCCGTCGCACAAACGACAGCTTCTTAGTCGCAGAATGATGGCAACGACAATGAATGCCAGACACCGCGTGCGACCGAAAAAATTCCCGCTCACGCACGTTGGCAGGCTTCACGACACATCACGGCGCATCGCTTGCATAGAATGCAACCATCGTCCAATATCATCGCGGCACGGTCTAACGCTACGATGAGATCATGGAATATTGCAATCGGTTCCATACCTGCCGCCGCACTTCTTATCCCAAATCCACTGCAAATCGTCTTGCTCCTGCAAATCCACAGAAAATGAAATGGCTGGCGAGGTCAGCGTCAATTTCACGAGATTGGCGGTAGCGGACCACTTGGTCTCATCAGTCAAATCGGACAAGATAACGCCTTTGTCTATCTGCATGGTGATTTTACTGTTCGCCAACAAATAAGCCAGATTATCCTGGATATATTGACCGATAGGAAAACTTCCTCCGCCAGGCAAAACCACTACCTTATCTCGTGCGATCAAATTGCTTAACGCAGTTAGATAGTTCTGATCAGGCTTGAAAAATGGAATCGCGACACCTGCAATGGCCTGGTTCAAGCCAGAGATGATGGCGCCATCAATCTTGGAGCTGCCCAGGTTTACGATATAGTCCCCGATCACCGGCAATATCCAGCTGAGATTGGAATCACAATCTGTCGATGACGATGGATTTCCGGACACACCAGTTCCTGGCAATATTTGGCCTGCGCCTTGTGGAGATCCCAGCTGGGCATTGATGGTGAAATTATCGATGGCGGCAGTATTAGTGCAGCGAAAACTAATGCCATATCTCTTGCCGGAATAACCCATCAGAGTTTGATAACGCGGCGCCTGCACGGTAATACCGACGGTACCATCCGCGGCCGGTGCCAGCGTGAAGAGCAGACTGCCCGTCACTTTTCCGGAGTAAAACTGCACGCCATTATTAGTCGCCTGCTGTTTCAAAAACGTGTTCAGCGTCGTTTCCACACTATAGGGCCCGCCGGTAACCTGGTCTGCAAATCTGGTGAGAGGTCCTCGCTCAGCCTGCTTCTCGGCATAGGAGATACTACCACCCGCATAATGGACCGTGGCGATGTATGTGGTGGCAGTCACCCGCGGCACCCACGTAGCATGCGCACTGCCGGCAATGAGCAGACAAGATAACAAAGCATATTTCTTCATTCAATTTCCTCACGTTGAAAATTTCATGGATTCGGGCCACCATTCGCTGGGGGCATAGAACACGAAAACAGCACTTTTTGCATGACCCGGGAAGATGTATCACGCACAACTTTAATGAATTGATACTTAATTCAAAATTGAAATGTATCATGAAAAAATTTTTTTTCGTCTTTTTTTGTGTCTGCCTACTTCGATGCACATCAGTGAAACACCGCTCGCTAACAAAGCGATATCGTAAAAAAGGCTGGACTCCGCATAAACAGAATCCAGCCGCCGTGATTATTTTTCAGAAAATCGCTTCCACCTCATGCGGCGGAATGCACATTTTGCACTTATATCTTGCACACCTTTGATATTTATCAATACTCAACTTGCGAAACAATCCGCGCATGCTCGCACTTGTATGCACGAGCGGCCGCAGCAGCGGGCAGCGTTTTAGTCACACTTGGCGGCACATGAGCCCCAAAAAAGTATCAACGCCCAAATTCCGGTCATTGATGCTCTCGCTCAGGCAGTCTATTTAAATACTACAAAAAGCGGTCGAGTATCTTTTTCGTCGTCTTGTCGATGTTGAACATGTCGCGGATCAAGAAGTGGATGCCGTGGTTGTCGGCGATCAGCAGCGACGCGGCGCCGATGCGGCGGATGTCTTCCTCGCCCTTGAGCACGAACTGCGTCTCGCCGCGGTCCGTGTCGACGTACCAGGTGCATGGCGTGGCGAAGCTGGAGACGCTTTTCACGCGCGATATCTCGGGCATGAATTCGCGCCCTTCCAGCTCTTCCTGCAGCAGGCTGCGCGCCGGCTCCGGCAAGGCGTCGAGGCGGTCGATCCACGCCACTTCCTTGCCGTCGCCCAGCACCAGCGAAATGCCTTCGCCGGGCGACTGGATGGGGAAGGCACGCACGGGCGCCACGCCTTCGAAGACCTGGCCGTGGGCATCCGTCATCACCAGCTTGCCGAAAGGGTCGCGGTGCAATGTAAAAGTTGTACTGGCCATGCTTATTCCTTGTCATCCAGGGCGAGTTCGTTGTTGCGCGCCTGTGCTTCGTAGAGGCGGAAATAGGCGCCCTCTTTCGCCATCAATTCATCGTGACTGCCCACTTCGACCACCTGGCCGCGGTCCAGCACCACCAGGCGGTCGGCCCGGTGCAGCGTCGACAGGCGGTGCGCGATGGCGATCGTCGTGCGGCCCTGCACCAGGTTGTCCAGCGCCTTCTGGATTTCCTTTTCCGTTTCCGAATCGACCGACGATGTGGCTTCATCCATGATCAGGATGCGCGGGTCGATCAGCAGCGCGCGGGCGATCGAGATGCGCTGGCGTTCGCCGCCCGACAAGCCCTGGCCACGCTCGCCCACCATCGAATCGTAGCCCTGCGGCAGGCGCAGGATGAATTCGTGCGCATGCGCGGCGCGCGCGGCGGCGATGATCTCCTGGCGCGTCGCGTGCGGCTTGCCGTAGGCGATATTTTCCGCGATGGTGCCGAAGAACAGGAACGGCTCCTGCAGCACCAGGCCGATGTTGCGGCGGTAGTCGGACACGGCAAACGAGCGGATGTCGACGCCGTCGAGCAGGATCGCCCCTTCCGAGACGTCATAGAAACGGCAGATCAGGTTGACCAGGGTGCTCTTGCCCGAACCGCTGTGGCCCACCAGGCCGATCATCTCGCCCGCCTTGATGTTCAGGGTGATGCCGCGGTTGACGGCCCGGTTGCCATAGCGGAAACCGACTTCGCGCAAATCGATCCTGCCTTCGATCTTCTCCAGTTTCACCGGTTGCGCCGGTTCCGGCACGCTCGACACGTGGTCGAGGATGTCGAAGATGCGCTTGGCGGCCGATGCCGATTTCTGCGTCACGGAGACGATGCGGCTCATCGAATCGAGGCGGCCGTAGAAGCGCGTGCTGTAGGCGATGAAGGCGGTCAGCACGCCGACGGTGATTTCGCCGCGCGACAGCTGCCAGATGCCGAAGCACCAGATGACCAGCAAACCCATCTCCGTCAGGAAGGAAACGGTCGGCGAAAACAGCGACCAGACCTTGTTCAATTTATCGTTGACGGCCAGGTTGTGCGCGTTGGCGTCGCGGAAGCGGGCCGCTTCGCGTTTTTCCTGCGCAAACGCTTTCACCACGCGGATGCCGGGTATCGTATCGGCCAGCACGTTGGTCACTTCGCTCCACACGCGGTCGATCTTTTCAAAGCCCGTGCGCAAACGGTCGCGCACCAGGTGGATCATCCAGGCGATGAAGGGCAGCGGCGCCAGGGTCATGATGGCCAGCCACGGGTTCATCGACCACAAAATGACGCCCGTCATGATGATCATCAGCACGTCGGACGCGAAATCGAGCAAATGCAGCGAGAGGAAGACGCAGATGCGGTCGCTGCCGCTGCCGATGCGCGCCATCAGATCGCCCGTGCGCTTGCCGCCAAAGAATTCCAGCGACAGCTTCATCAGGTGTTCATACGTGGCCGAGCGCAAATCGGCGCCCATGCGTTCGGATACCAGGGCCAGCACATACGTCTTGCCCCAGCCCAGCAGCCAGGCCAGCAGGGCCGAACCGAGCAAGCCGCTCATGTAGTAGACCACCAGCCACGGGTCGATATGCTTGCCGTTCTGATACGGGATCAGCACGTTGTCCATCAGCGGCGCCGTCAGGTAGGGCGGAATCATGTGCGCGGCCGTGCTCAGCAGCATCAAAATGAATCCCAGGGCCAGCTGGCCACGGTAGGGGTGGGCGAAGCGCCACAGGCGGAACAGGGTCCAGGTCGATGGCGGCGTATGCAGCACCTTGGCGCAGATCGGACACTCTTCCTGCTCCGGCTCCAGAGGCGCTTTGCAGCTGGGACAGACTTCCTGCTCCGCTTCCAGCACGGGCTGGCCCGTCAGGTGGCTGTCGAGGCGTTCGACGAACTGTTCCAGCACGCGGATCGCATGCAGGTTCTGGCCCAAAGTAAAGCGCCACGACGCCAGGCGGCCGTGGTCGTCGAACAGTTCCAGGTGGCCGACACCGGCGTGGTCATGGTGAGTCAGGCGCAATCCGTGGCGGAAAGACCAATGTTTCCACTCTTTGTCGCCCGGCGCGCGGGCCAGCAAACGCTTCTCTGTGACAACAATTATGCCTTTTGTGAAACGTAATCGCGCATCGAGGTCAACCTCAACGCTACTTAAAACGTTCTCCCCTGGAGAAAGCTTGCTTTCCACTTCCGCCAGCCAGGTTTCCGGCACGGTCGCCGACGGCGAAGTGGGGGGAATAGTTGTTGCAGGAACACTCAGTTCAGTTGTCATCGTAAAGCATACTCCGGCTCGAGGCCAAGCCCTTCAGGGCGGGATTTGGGGGATGGGGCAGTCGCCCGATCAATGTTTGTGTACTGCGCGATGGCGAGGTGGATGCACCAGTGGCAATTTCCTGTATTGTATCGAATGGATGCCTGCAGGTAATGAATGATGGCAAAACGGAGCAAAAAAAGGCGCGTCCATCGTACAGGGGCAAGTATACAACAGCCCGCTGTTGCGCAAATGCTCCAGCTTAGCCCGGAGTCGGTAACTTTATAACAAGTATGGCAACAATTAGTAACAATTAGAATGACAACACCAGCAGAATACGAGAAGCAAACGCGACAAGAGGCCGCTAAAAGTGGCACACTGCGCATACCCGGGATAAAGAACCAAGCACGAGCCTGAAAAGACTCTGTAAAGCCAACATAAAGTATCTGGCGCCCAGACGCCTGGCTTGTTATCAAGAAACCACTTACATGATCAAGAAGAAGAACATCGAATTCGTCCGCGTCACCCACTTGCGCGGCCCCAACATCTGGACTTACCGCCCGGTGATTGAAGCCTGGGTCGACATCGGCGAACTGGAAGACTATCCATCGAATACCCTGCCCGGCCTGTACGAGCGCCTGGTGGCGTGGCTGCCAGGCATGATCGAGCACCGCTGCGGCGTGGGAGAACGGGGCGGCTTTTTCGAGCGCCTGCGCGAAGGCACATGGTCGGCTCATATCCTCGAACACGTGGTACTGGAACTGCAAAACCTGGCCGGCATGCGCACGGGCTTCGGCCAGACGCGCTCGACCAGCCAGCGCGGCGTCTACAAGATGGCCTTCCGCACGCGCGAAGAGCATGTGGGCCGCGCCGCCCTGGCCGCCGCACGCGAACTGCTGATGGCCGCCATCAACGATGAAGCCTACGACCTGGAAGCGGCATTGGCGCCGCTGCGCGACATGGTCGATTCGCGTTGCCTGGGCCCGAGCACGGCCAGC
This sequence comes from Janthinobacterium sp. GW456P, assembly GCF_002127655.1. Lineage (GTDB taxonomy): Bacteria > Pseudomonadota > Gammaproteobacteria > Burkholderiales > Burkholderiaceae_D > Janthinobacterium. The sequence continues at coordinate 205,902 of NZ_NEHB01000001.1, read as the reverse complement.
ATCGTCGATGCGGCCACCGAGCGCAGCATCCCTTCCTTGCGCCTGAACGACGGCAACCTGGTGCAGCTGGGCCACGGCGCCGCGCAGCGCCGCATCTGGACGGCCGAAACGGACCGTACCAGCGCGATTGCCGAAGGCATCGCCAGCGACAAGGATCTCACCAAATTCCTGCTCAAATCGTGCGGCGTGCGCGTGCCTGAAGGCAGCCTGGTGCGCAGCGCCGAAGCGGCCTGGGAAGAAGCGCAGGACATCGGCGTGCCCGTCGTCGTCAAGCCGTACGACGGCAACCACGGCCGCGGCGTGTCGCTGAACCTGATGACCGAAAGCGACGTGAAGGCAGCCTACGAACTGGCCGCGCGCAAGGGCGACAGCTCGGCCGTGCTGGTGGAAAGCTTCATCACGGGCGACGAGCACCGCCTGCTCGTGGTCGGCAACAAGCTGATCGCGGCCGCCAAGGGCGAATCCTTGTGGGTCGACGGCGACGGCGTGTCGACCGTGCTGGAACTGGTCAATACGCAGATCAATATCGACCCGCGCCGCGGCGAAGGCGAGGATTTCCCGCTCGGCACCGTCAAGCCGCATGAATCGGGCGAAATCATCCTCGAACTGCAGCGCCAGGGCATGACCGCCCTGTCCGTGCCGCAGGCCGGCCAGAAAGTGCTGATCCAGCCGAACGGCAACGTCGCCATCGACGTCACCGACGACGTGCACCCGTCCGTCGTGCATGCGGCCCTGCTGGCCGCGCGCGTCGTCGGCCTGGACATCGCCGGCATCGACCTGGTCACCACCGACATCACGCGTCCGCTCGAAGAGCAGCGCGGCGCCATCATCGAAGTCAATGCCAGCCCCGGCCTGCTGGCGCACATCAAGCCGGGCGTGGGCCAGCCCCGCCCCGTCGGCGCGGCCATCGTCGACCACCTGTTCGCGCCCGAGGAAACGGGCCGCATTCCGCTGATCGGCGTGACGGGCACGCGCGGCGCCAGCCTGATCGTGCGCATGCTGTGCAAACTGCTCAACCTGTCGGGCCTGCACACGGGCGCCGTCTGCAGCGAAGGCATGTATCTGGACCAGCGCCGCGTCGTCAGCAGCGATTGCGTGAACTGGGACGCGGGCCAGCGCCTGCTGCTCAACCGCACCGTGCAGACGGCCCTGTTCGAGAGCAATCCGCGCATGATCCTGGCCGAAGGCCTGGCTTATGATAAATGTCAGGTCGGCATCGTCACCGACATGGGCAGCCTCGAGAGCGTCAAGGATTTCGACGTGCTCGACGAAGCGGGCCTGTACAAGGCCGTGCGCAGCCAGGTCGACGTGGTCGTGCCGACCGGCGTGGCCGTGCTCAATGCCGCCAACGCGCACGTGCTGGAACTGGCCGAACTGTGCGACGGCACGGTGACCCTGTATGCGCAGGATGGCGGCTTGCCGGCCATCGCGACGCAACTGGCCGCCGGCCAGCGCGCCGTGTTCGTGCGCGGCAACCACATCGTGCTGGCCGAAGGCGGCATCGAAACGGTCTTGCTGTGCCTGGACCTGCTGAAACCGGCCACGGCCGGCAATGTCGACAGCGTGCTGGCCGTCGCGGCTGCCGCCTGGGCCCTGAACCTGCCCGTCGACCTGATTTGCGCAGGCTTGCGCACCTTTGACGCGGCCCCCGGCTGCATCGGGAACTGAAAACCAGAGACGTCAAACCAAACCTACTGCGCGTCGCGATTTGCGGCCTCCGATGCTCACTGTGCATCCGCACAGCTCCGCGTCTCGGCCACAACTCCCATCCGCTCGCTACGGTTTAATTTGACGTAAAAGCCCGGCTACGGCCGGGCCCACAAGAACACAACAGGATTACGGTTTAATTATGGAAGTATCTCGCGTACGGGCCTTGCGGGGCCCTAACCTCTGGAGCCACGACACCGCCGTGGAAGCCATTGTTTCCTGCACCACGCAGGAACTCGACATCGCCCAGCTGCCCGGCTTCGAAGCCCGCCTGCGCGCCCTCTTTCCGCAACTGAGCCCGCTGCAACCGCTGGGCAATTACAACGCCGCGCCGATGGCGCAGGTGCTGGAACTGGCGGCGCTGGGCCTGCAGGCGCAAGCCGGCTGTCCCGTCACCTTCAGCCGCACCACGCCGACCCTGGAAACGGGCATCTTCCAGGTCGTCGTCGAATACTCGGAAGAAGCCGTCGGCCGCCTGGCCCTGGAACTGGCGCAGCAACTGTGCCGCGCCGCGCTCGACGACGCGCCGTTCGACCTGGCCGGCGCCCTGCACCAGCTGCAGGAACTCGATGAAGACGTGCGCCTCGGTCCATCGACGGGCGCCATCGTCAACGCCGCCGTGGCGCGCAACATCCCGTTCCGCCGCCTGACCGAAGGCAGCCTGGTGACGTTCGGCTGGGGCAGCAAGCAGCGCAAGATCCAGGCCGCCGAAATGGACGGCACCAGCGCGATTGCCGAAGCCATCGCGCAGGACAAGGAACTGACGAAAAAACTGCTCGATTCGGCCGGCGTACCCGTGCCGCAAGGCCGCGTCGCCATCGACGCGGACGACGCCTGGGCCGCCGCCTGCGAGATCGGCCTGCCCGTCGTCGTCAAGCCGAAGGATGGCAACCAGGGCAAGGGCGTCACCGTCAATGTCACCACGCGCGAGCAGCTGACGGCCGGCTTCCTCGCGGCGCAGGAATTCCGCGACGACATCCTCGTCGAACGCTATCTGCCGGGCCACGATTTCCGCTTGCTCGTCATCGGCAACAAGATGGTGGCAGCGGCCCGCCGCGACCCGCCGCAAGTGGTGGGCGATGGCCAGCACACGGTGCGCGAACTGGTCGACCAGGTCAACCTGGACCCGCGCCGCGGCAGCGGCCACGCCACCTCGCTGACGAAAATCCGCTTCGACGACATCGCCCTGGCCAGTCTGGCCAAACAGGGCTACGTGGCCGAATCCGTGCCGCCCGTGGGCCAGCGCGTCATCCTGCGCAATAACGCCAACCTGTCAACGGGCGGCTCGGCCACCGACGTCACTGTCGACGTGCATCCGGAAGTGGCGGCGCGCGCCGTCGCCGCCGCGCACATGGTGGGCCTGGATATCTGCGGCGTGGACGTCGTTTCCGACAGCATCCTGAAACCGCTGGAAGAACAGAACGCCGGCATCGTCGAAGTGAACGCCGCGCCGGGTCTGCGCATGCACCTGGCGCCGTCGTTCGGCAAGCCGCGCCCCGTCGGCGAAGCCATCATCGCCGCCATGTTCTCCGAGGGCGACGATGGCCGCATTCCCGTTGTCGCCGTCACCGGCACCAACGGCAAGACCACCACCGTGCGCTTGATCGCCCACCTGCTGACCACCTCCGGCCTGCGCACCGGCATGACGAATACGGATGGCGTGTACATCGAAGGACGCCAGATCGACAGCGGCGACTGCAGCGGCCCGCGCAGCGCGCGCAACGTGCTGCTGCACCCGGACGTGGACGCGGCCGTGTTCGAGACGGCGCGCGGCGGCATGCTGCGCGAAGGCCTGGCTTTTGATCGCTGCCAGGTTGCCGTGGTGACGAATATCGGCGCGGGCGACCACCTGGGCCTGAACTACATCACCACCGTGGAAGACCTGGCGGTATTGAAGCGCGTGATCGTGCAGAACGTGTCCGACAGCGGCGTGGCCGTGCTGAACGCCACCGATCCGGCCGTGGCCCGCATGGCCAAAAATTGCAGTGGAACGGTGACCTTCTTCGCCGCCGACAAGACGCATCCCGTAATGGCCACGCACCGCGCGCAGGGCAACCGCGTCGTGTACGTGGAAGACGGCAAGCTGGTCGCGGCGCAGGGCAAGGAACGCCACGAAATCGCCCTGTCGCAGGTGCCCATCACGCGCAACGGCGCCATCGGCTTCCAGGTCGACAACGTCATGGCGTCGCTGGCCGCCGCCTGGGCCGTGGGCCTGGACTGGAAAACCATCGCGCTGGGCCTGAAAACCTTTGCCAATGAAGCCGACAATGCGCCGGGCCGCTTCAACGTCTTCGATTACAAGGGCGCCACCCTGATCGCCGACTACGGCCACAATCCGGACGCCATCCTGGCGCTGGTGCAGGCTGTCGAGAGCATGCCGGCCAAGCGCCGCTCGGTGGTCATCAGCGGCGCCGGCGACCGCCGCGACGAAGACATCCGCCAGCAGACGGAAATTCTCGGCGCCGCCTTCGACGACGTGCTGCTGTACCAGGACCAGTGCCAGCGCGGCCGCGCCGACGGCGAAGTGGTGGCCTTGCTGCGCCAGGGCCTGAACGGCGCCAAGCGCACCAGCCATATCGATGAAATCAACGGCGAATTCGTCGCCATCGACAAGGCCCTGGCGCGTTTGAACGAAGGCGATCTGTGCCTGATCCTGATCGACCAGGTGGAAGAAGCGCTGGCGCACATCGCCAAGCGCGTCGCCGAAGCGTAAGCGCTGCATCACTGCGCACGGGGCGGCCTGCGGGTCGCCCTTTTTTTCATACCTGTCCGTCAGTCGGCGCCGGCTTTTTCGATCGCCTGCGCAGCCAGCGCGCCGGCCCGCATCTCGCTGGCAAACAGCGACGCCGCGTGCGCCATCGCGCGCGTGGCGCGCGCCAGGAAATGCGTCCAGTGCTGCTGCTCGAGCAGCAGCATCTCGATGCAGAACCACACCTGGCCGCGCTGCACATGGCCCTTCACCAGCTTGACGCGGCGGTTGACTTCATCGAGCGCGGCACGCACGCGCAGCAACTCTTCCGGACTATCGATAGACCACACATTCGGCAGCAGCAGTTTGCCAAATTGCCCATCATCGGCGTCAAAGCACAAGACATAGCCCATGCCTTCGAAACGGAAAACAATATCGCCGTCGCCGTCCGTCCGCGCCTGGTAGCCCTCGGCCGTCAGGTACTGGAGCAGGAAGTCGGTGGCGTTGGTGTGGGTAGACATGGAATTTCCTTTCAATGAGAGTGATGGCCGCGCCCATCCTTGGTGCCGCTGCATCACTGCTTCAACGCAGCCGCCCGCGCAAAATACAAAACTATTTTTCTGTGCATGCGGCGGCAAGGCAGGCCAGCGCTTGCCGCCAGCGCGCATGAATGCAGCAGGGATACCGGAATTGATATGGAGTTCGAAAAAGAAGTCATTTGTGGGGCAAAGTCATTCCCCCTACCATGCTTCCTGAGCAAGTTTCAGCTCCGGCGGCGACTGCCGCAGCGTTCTCAACATAACTAAAATACAGGTGGAGACAAGATGAAGCAATCGATGGCAACGGGTACCCGCACGTCCCGGCAAAACACACGGCTGACCTTGAAGGCCACGGTGGCCGCGCTGGCCGGCGCAGGCCTGCTGAGCAGCGCTTCCGTCTGGGCGCAACAGGCGCCCGCCGTGGAAATACCAGTGGAAGAAACGGTGCCGGCGGCAGCGCCAGCCGACAGCGGCATCGCCGTCGTCGCCGTCACGGGCGTGCGCCGCGCGGCGCAAAGCGCGCAGATGATCAAGAAAAACAACGACCAGGTGGTCGACTCCATCGTCGCCGATGAAATCGGCAAATTCCCCGACAAGAACGTGGCAGAAATCCTCGGCCGCGTGACGGGCGTGCAGATCCGCCGCGAAGGCGGCGAAGCCGGTTCCGTCATCATCCGCGGCTTGCCCGGCGTCGTGACCCTGCTCAACGGCCGCGAAATGTTCACCTCCGTGGGCCGCAGCCTGTACCTGGCCGACATCCCGACGGCGATGCTGCAGCGCGTGGACGTATATAAATCGCAGGGTGCCGACATGGTCGAAGGCGGCACGGCCGGCGTGGTCGATGTGCGCACCAACCGCCCCTTCGATTTCAAGGGTTTTACCGCATCGGGCAATGTGCGCGCCGAGCACCGCGACAAGTCGGGCTCGACGGACCCGAACGTCAGCGGCATGGTCTCGAACCGCTGGAAGACCCCATACGGCGAATTCGGCGCCCTGCTCGGTCTGTCCTACCAGCGCAGCAAATACTATGACGAGACGATCTGGAACGCCGAACCCGTCAAGCGCCCCGAAGCGGGCAATATCACGGGCCCCGACTCCGTCGGCATGATCCCGACCGTGGGCGACCGCAAGCGCTACGCGGCGAATGCCGCCTTCCAGTGGCGCCCGAACTCGCAGGTGGAAGTGTATGCGGAAGGCATGTCGACCCTGATCAAGCATGCGTTCGACAGCCAGTTCTTCGTCGGTTCGCTGCCCTGGGGCCAGAACCCGGACATCACCCTGATCCCCGGCACCAGCCAGGCGGCCACGGTGGGCAAGATCGACGGCCCATGGTCGCCGTTCACGCTGGGTTCAACCCAGGCGCGGCGCGACCGCTCGATCGGTTCGCAAGGCGCCATCGGCGCGCGCTGGGACATCACGCAGCAGCTGCGCGCGACCACGGAACTGGCGCGCACGGTGAGCAACTTCGAGCGCGAATTTCCCATCCTCGACTTTCTTGCCCATCCGACCAGCGTGATCGGAAGCACCAACGTCAACGGCGGCGCGCAGATCAGCTACCCCGGCTACAACATGCTGGACCCGAAGAACTATACGCTGCTCGGTTTCTACGATAACCACAACCACGACGAAGGCAGCTCGACGGACTGGCGCGGCGACATCACCTACGACATGGACAGCACGGGCTTCTTCCGCGAATTCTCGGGCGGCGTGCGCCTGGCCAAACGCAAGGCCGAATCGATCCGCGAAAAAAATGGCCAGGGCGGGTTGACGTCGACCATGACTGCGGACGCGATACCCGGCCTGGCGTGCGCCTCGCACGACAACACGGGCAACTTCGGCCTGCAAAGCTGGCTCACGCCATGCCGCGACTTCATGCTCAACAACACGGCCGCGCTGCGCCAGCTGTTTACGGGCAGCAGCGAACGCAGCCCGGACGATCCGATGACCCACTACAAGGATGTGGAAAAAACCAATGCCGTCTACGGCAAGGCGCGCATCGGCTTTGAGCTGGCGCAGGTGCCGGTCGATGGCACCGTGGGCGTGCGCGTGGTGCAGACCAAGCAGGACTTGCAAGGCAATTCCTCGCAAAACGGCATCGTCACGCCGGTGCGCGTGAAGACGTCCGATACGGACGTACTGCCCAGCCTGACCCTGAAAGCCCTGCTGCGCCAGGACCTGATTGCCCGCCTGACCGCCGGCAAGGCCGTGCAGCGCCCGAACTTCGCCGACTTCAATCCTGGCGTAAGCCTGGGGCAAAGCCTGGAAATGGTGCGCCCGACGGGCAGCGGCGGCAATCCCGACCTCAAGCCCGTGGAAGGCAAGAACCTCGACGCCGCGCTGGAATGGTATTTCGCCCAGACGGGTTCCGTCACGGCCACCGTGTTCCGCCACAACTTCAAGAATTACATCCTGTCCGGTTCTGCCAAGGAAACGTACGGCGGTATCGAGTACGATATCACGCGTCCGCGCAACACCTCGAAGGGCCACCTGCAAGGCATGGAAATGGCCTACCAGCAGTTCTACGACAAGCTGCCCGGCTGGATGAGCGGCCTGGGCCTGCAGGCCAACGCCACCTACATGACGGGCGAGCTGGAAGAACTCAATGGCAGCGCGCACCCGTTCACGGGCATGTCGAAATGGTCGGCCAATATCGTCGGCCTGTACGAGCAGGGACCGTGGTCGGCGCGCCTGGCCTACAGCTGGCGCGACAAGTACGTCGACGACTACAACTACCGCGGCAAGGGCATCCACCTGACCGTGGCGCCAACCAAAACCCTGGACGCGTCGGTCTCGTACAAGCTCAATGCGCACACCACGGTGACGCTGGACGCGAACAACCTGCTCGATTCGACCTACCGCGACTACCACGACACGCCGGACTATGTGCGCGATGTGCGGCGCTATGACAAGGTTGTCGGTTTATCCGTACGCTGGAGCTTGTGATGGACACCTGAGCAAACCGGCTGCGCGGCGCGCTTTGCGGCCGGCGATGCTCACGGCACGACAGTGCCGCTGCGCTTCTCGGCCACAAATCACCGCCGCTCGCGATGGTTTTGTCAGGCGTCGATACGTCGTTGGAATACATGTCTTCTTCCTTGAGGAGTTTCAGCGCCAGCCGGCAACGGTTGGCGTTTTTTTTGCATTGAAGAATTTATCCGACAGAGGAAGTGATTTGGCGCAAAGTGGCGGCGCCGGGGCGCTTTTATGCTGGCAGCTTGACCAGCGAACCCGGCGGGGACAACATGCGCGATGCACGGCACGTCGATATACAGTTATTTCAACCCGACATCCCGATGCGGCTCGACATGCGCACGGCGACGCTGGTCGAACATGCGCTGGCCTTGCAGGAAATGGCCGGCACGGGCGCCGCCGCCCTGTTCCTGCACTGCCACGACGTGCCGCTGCCCACCGCCCTGCGCGTGCTGACGACGGGACCGCGCCGCCAGCCGGCCGGGCCGCACCTGTTTGCCCGCCTGCGTCCGCGCACGGCCGCCCTGCCGCTACCGGCGCGCTGACGAATCCTGTACCATCGCCGCAACCGACTAAATGAGGCACGGCGATGCAGGCAGCGACACCCCACGATTCCTATGCGGCACTGATGGACCTGATCAAGGCGCGCCATGCGGAACTGAGCCCGCAATTCCAGGCCGGCGCCCGCTACCTGGCCGACCATCCTGACGAAGTGGCCGTGTCATCGATGCGCAGCATCGCCGCGCGCGCGCAAGTCCAGTCGGCTGCCCTGGTGCGCCTGGCGCAGCAGCTGGGCTTTGCCGGCTGGCCGGAACTGAAAGCCATCTTCGTCGAACGCCTGCGCGCGGGACCTGCCGGCTATGCGGCAAAGGCGGGCGCGCTGGCCGGCAAGCAAGGCAGCCTGGTCACCGAAGTGTTCGCGGTGCAGCAGCGCAACCTGGCCGCCACGGAAAGCGACAACCACGCCGCCCTGGAGGCGGCCGCCAGCCTGCTGCAGGCGGCCCCCCGCGTGCACGTGGCGGGCTTTCGCGCCGCCCACCCCATCGCCTACACCCTGCACTACCTGTACCGCTTGCTGCGCCCCAGCGTGCAGCTGCTGAGCGGCCAGGGCGGCACCCTGGAAATGGACTTGCGCGCCCTGCAGGCGGGCGAAGCCGTCGTCGTCATCAGCTTCGCGCCGTATTCGAGCGAAGCGCTGCTGGTGGCGCAGGCGGCGCGCCATGCCGGCTGCCAGGTGGTCGCCATCAGCGACAGCGCCATGTCGCCGCTGGCCCTGCAAGCCGATGCCAGCATCGTCATCGCCGTCGACAGCCCCTCGTTCTTCCCCTCCATCGTGGCCGGCGTCGCGGCCGTGGAAAGCCTGGTGGAATTGCTGGTGGCGCGCGCGGGACCCGATGCTGTCGCGGCCATCGGCGCGGCGGAAAGCCAGCTGAGGGCGCTGGGCGCCTATGCAAAAACATCAAATGGTGTAAATTAAATACAAATACATCAATCGTTGCAATACAGCTCCACGCATCCTATAATCGGCCATTCCCCCTTTGCCGATAAGAAAGCGATGCTATGAGTCATGTCTTCCACCGCAGCCTGACCGCCACCTACCCTGTCGCCGTGGGCGGCGATGGGCCTTACCTGATCGACGCGGACGGCAAGCGCTACCTGGACGCCTGCGGCGGCGCGGCCGTCTCCTGCCTCGGCCATTCGGATGCGGCCGTGGCCGCCGCCGTGCAGCGGCAGATTGCCACGATGGCGTACGCGCACAGCTCGTTTTTCACCAGCGAACCGATGGAGCAGTTGGCCGATTTCCTCGTCGCGCGGGCGCCAGACGGCATCGACAGCGTGTATTTCGTCTCCGGCGGCTCGGAAGCGGTGGAAAGCGCGCTGAAACTGACGCGCCAGTATTTCGTCGAGCGGGGCCAGCCCCAGCGCCGCCACGTCATCGCCCGCCGCCAGAGCTATCACGGCAACACCTTGGGCGCGCTGGCCACGGGCGGCAACGCCTGGCGCCGCCAGCAGTTCGAGCCATTGCTGATCGGAGTGACCCACGTATCGCCCTGCTATGCCTGGCGCGAGCAGCAGGCGCATGAAACGGATGCCGGCTACGTGGCGCGCCTGGGCCAGGAGCTGGAAGACAATATCGCCGCACTGGGCGCGGAGAACGTCATGGCCTTCATCGCCGAACCTGTCGTCGGCGCCACGGCCGGCGCCCTGCCCGCCGTCGCCGGCTATTTTGCGCACATGCGCGCCATCTGCCAGCGCCACGGCATCCTGCTGATCCTCGATGAAGTCATGTGCGGCATGGGGCGCACGGGCAGCCTGTTCGCCTGCGAGCAGGAAGCCATCACGGCCGACCTGATCTGCATTGCCAAGGGCCTGGGCGCCGGCTACCAGCCCATCGGCGCCGTGATGGTGTCGAAAGACATCCGCGAGACCATCCGCGCCGGCACGGGCTTCTTCCAGCACGGCCACACGTATATCGGCCACGCCACGGCGTGCGCCGCCGCCCTGGCCGTGCAGCGGCAGATCGAAGAGCGCGGTTTATTGGCCAACGTGCGCGCCATGGGCGGCTTGCTCAAGCAGCGGCTGCAGGCGCGTTTCGGCGAGCACCCGCACGTGGGCGACATCCGCGGCCGCGGCCTGTTCCTGGGCCTGGAACTGGTGCAGGAACGCGCCGGCAAGCAGCCGTTCGACCCGGCCCGCCGCCTGCACGCGCGCATCAAGGCGCAAGCCATGCACAACGGACTGATGTGCTATCCCATGGGCGGCACCATCGACGGCCTGCACGGCGACCACATCCTGCTGGCGCCGCCCTACATCATCGACGCCAGCCACGTCGATGAAATCGTCGACAAGCTGGGCACGGCCATCGACGCTTGCCTGGGCTAACCGCGCCGGCTGTTGCCCACGGTCGACATCAGGCTGGCGCCGCAGCGGCTCCGGTGCCCGTCCAGCGCGAGGGGCACGCCAACAATGGCACTGTGCTGTGCGGCGCCGCGCACACACGCACACCATATCGGGCGCCATGAGCCAGTCATCATCGCGTTCCGGCATATTGACAGCATGCCCGCCGCCGAAAAATCAATCGCCATCCAGCTGCACTTTTGTTCACTCCTTGTCAATACCAATTGACTTATTCGAAACAATCGTTTTAAATCAGGAAGTTACTCAAAATCAATCATTTTGCGCACACAGCCATCGCAATTCCCTCTCCGATGCCTGATGCGCACCTTGATGCACTCTGAAGCCAAGGTATATGGAACTGCTCGACTCCCTGCGTCAGCCCCCGTCGCAAGACGACACGATCAGCGGGCACTATGAAGTGCGCCGCTTGCTGGGCGAAGGCGGTTTCGGCCATGTGTTCGAAGCCTGGGATGCCAAGCTGTGCCGCAGCGTGGCGCTCAAGCGCCTGAAGCCGCAAGCCGATGTGCTGCATCCCGAAAAACTCATCAATGAAGCGCGCCTGGCCGCCTCGCTCAGGCATGCGGCCTTCGTGCGCATCTTCGCCATCGAGGGCCAGGGCACGAGCCAGTCTATCGTCATGGAATTGGTCGAAGGCCAGACCCTGGGTCAATTCATGCACAGCGGCAAGGCTGACCTGCAGTCTGCGCTCGACATCGCTTACCAGATCGCCGACGCGATGGACGAGGCGCACGCGATGGACCTCGTGCACGGCGATTTGAAACCGTCGAACCTGATGCTGGAAGCAAATGGCAAGGTGCGCATCCTCGACTTCGGCCTGGCGCGCCACATCGACCCGCAAGCGACGCAAACGACCACACTGTGCGATTTGCAGGGCACGATCGCCTACATGGCGCCCGAGCGCCTGATGGGCCGCCTGCCCGACACGCGCGGCGACGTGTACGCCTTGGGCGCCATGCTGTACGAAATGCTGGCCGGCCAGCGCCACTTTGCCCACCTGAACGGCTTGGCCCTGGCCGCCGCCCACATGCAGGCGACGGAGCCGTGGCCCGACCTGCCGGAAACCGTGCCGCCCGCCATCAACGCCCTCGTGCGCGCGATGACGGCGCACGACCCGGCCCAGCGGCCGCGCACCATGCGCGATGTGCGCGAGGCGATCGGGGCGCAGAGGACACTGGCGGTGCAGGCTCCAGCACTAGCCTCCGAGACGGTTCCCGCCAAGCCGCCAGCCTCGATTGCGATCCGCCTGCAGGTGCCTGTCAAGCGCGCTGCGGTGGCCGCTGGCGCCGTTGCTATACTGGCTCTGGCAGCGTGGCAAGGCCCTACTCTGCTTGCAGCTTTGCGTGGTCATTACTCCACAGCGCAGTTTTCGGAAATGGCTGCGATGAAGGCTGGCATGGCTGCATTACGAGCATTTGACCTCGACAGCAGCCAAAAAGTACCCATTGAGCAGTTTACTGCCGTGCTACAGCATAATCCGAGCAATGCGAGTGCTGCCGCAGGACTATCCATTGCTTCGGCTTTACGCTACCTGGGCGATGGCCGCGATGAGACGTGGCTACAGCGGGCGGAAGTTAATGCGAAACAGGCACTGGCTGCAGATGACCAACTGGCACTGGCCCACGTGGCCCAAGCCTGGGTTCACGAATACCATGGCAAGAATGAGGATGCGCTGCGCGAAGCAAGTATTTCATTGAATCTGGAACCAAATAATTTCTTGGCACTGTACGGCAAGGCACGCCTACATATCGTCAGTTACAAGTTTGAGCAGGCCAAGCAAGTATTAGACCAGGCCATCCTTGCCCATCCGCAGGAGTACTTGCTCATTACATTGCTCGGTTACATGCACTACAAGAAAGGCGATTATGTTGGTGCGGAACAAGCTTTCCGTCAAAGCATACGCATGAACCCACGCTCCCCCGCTACCTACGCCTACCTGAATGCAGCCCTGCTACGCCAGAATCGCGATGACGAGGCCTTGCAAGTGCTGCAACAAGGACTGCAAATCAGCCCCTACTGGGAACTCTATTCAAATCTGGGTACATCCCTATTTGCAAAAGGTGATTATCTGGGCGCAGTCCAAGCGTTTGAGAGTGCCGTATCGGAACGAAAAGGCGGGCCTGGCATCTATTTATTGTGGGCTAATCTGGCCGACGCCCAACGCTGGGTCCCCGCCCAAGTGCAGGCATCAAAACAATCGTATCGGCGTGCCATCGCCCTGATACAGCCGATGCTTAAACGAATGCCAAACGACATCACACTGAATTCACGAATGGCGCTCTATCAGGCCTATGCAGAGGAAAAGCAACAGGCGCTTACAGGAGTACGGCATGCGCTCAGCTTGGCGCCACAAGTAGCGGATGTGCAATTTCGCGCCGCCCTTACGCATGAACTGATCGGCAACCGTAGCGAGGCGCTTGATGCCTTGCTCACGGCCAGCAAACTTGGCTACCCACGCAACCTGATCGAATCCGCCCCCGATCTTTTGAACCTGCGGCGTGATGCTCGCTATCAACAACTTCTTATTAACCTGGAAAGTGACAGTAAAAAATGACGCCTGTAAGCCCTTGGATGAAGTTATCCGTGCATTTTGATGCAGATCAGATTACCAACCAGCTCGACTACAGTTTCACCTCGTGCGACGGTACGGCCGATCCTCGCCATGGCCCCTACATGGGCGGTGTGCACTTCCAGAAGGGCCAGCATGTCTATCTCGACGTTACTTGCTGCGGCTCCAAAGACAGTGGCTTCACCTCGTTCCAGATCGTCGACTGCTGCATCATTACGGTACCTCAATTGACGCAGATCGGTCCTAAAGTACCGACTATTTATTCTCCACCATCGCCATTTTTGCAAGCCGTTGGCGCCACCTATCAGCTACCGCTGGACTTCGAAATCCAGCAACTACTGGGTGAACCAGAACGGCCGAACCTGCACCATATTCGCCAGGAATGGAAACACAACCTGGACGTGGGTTACGCAAGCGGCCGCTGGGAGTTGTCGTTTGTCATGACCGTACGAATCATGCGAGGCGAAGACGTCCAGCCAGAGCTGCGCGTGTTCTCCTTCGACCCGGAAAGCTCAGTCGGAGGCAACGGCAGCCTGTAAGGCTGCCAGTATTCCATCCCGGCCCGGCAACACCTTGTCCAGGCCAGGATGTCTGTACTTTCTCCTCGAAGTCTCCTCGAAGCATGCCTGCTGAATCAGACAGGGGGAACTGCGCATCCGCAGTCGCAAGCGCGCAAACCGCGGTTCATGGCAGCAATGCATAAACGACCTTGATCTTTGACCGTGCCCTCCCTGCCACGCTGCCCTATTGCCTGCCACCCGGGGCCACCAAGGCAATTCCGCTTGCCTGACGGCTCAACGGCAGTGCCGCAACATGCTGCTTGCTCACCGGCGCACGCAATACGCCGCCCCGCCCGCCGAAAGCGGTAAAATGACGGCCTTGAACCCAAGCTCCGCCCTCTGGCGCAGCCTGGCACGCACACAGCACCACACACAGCCCGGCAGGCATGCGTTTCCTGCCGCCGGACCAACGACAAAGAACACATGACCACCGTCCCAAAAGAAATCAACGCCGCCGCGGCAAAGAAAAATTCCGCTGAAAAACTTACGCCCATGATGCAGCAATATATGGCCATCAAGGAAAATCACCCGACGATGCTGGTCTTCTACCGCATGGGCGATTTCTACGAGCTGTTTTTCGAGGACGCGGAAAAAGCGGCGCGCCTGCTGGGCATTACCCTGACGGCGCGCGGCGTGGCCAGTGGCAACCCGATTAAAATGTGCGGCGTGCCGTTTCATTCGCTCGACGGCTACCTGGCCAAGCTGGTCAAGCTGGGCGAGTCGGTGGCCATCTGCGAACAGATCGGCGACCCGGCCACCAGCAAGGGTCCGGTCGAGCGCAAGGTCATGCGCGTCGTCACGCCCGGCACCCTGACGGATGCGGACTTGCTGCCGGAAAAGGCGGAGCGCCCGCTGCTGGCCATGTGCAGCATCACGCAGCGCAAGACAGTGACGACGGGCCTGGCCTGGCTGTCGCTGGCCAGCGGTGCCTTGAAGCTGATGGAGTTTTCCGGCGATGCGTCCACCGTGGCCGTGCGCCTGCAACAGGAGCTGGAACGCATCGTGCCGGCCGAAATTCTCAGCGGCGACAATGGCAACCTGTTCGATGACTACGCGGGCACGCATGTGAACCGCGTGCCGGACTGGCATTTCGACGTGGTCGGCGGCCACAAGGCCCTGCTCGACCAGCTGGGCGTGGCGACCTTGACGGGCTTTGGCGCCGACGGCCTCGGCGCCGCGTTCGGCGCGGCCGGCGCGCTGCTGCGCTATGCGCAATCGACGCAGGGACGCGGCTTGCAGCACGTGCGCTCTTTGATCACGGAAACGGAAAGCGAATTCATCGGCCTGGACGCGGCTACGCGGCGCAACCTGGAATTGACGGAAACCATCCGCGGCCAGGAATCGCCGACCTTGTTCTCCCTGCTGGATCATTGCCGCACGGCCATGGGTTCGCGCATGCTGCGCCACTGGCTGCACCATGCGCGGCGCGACCAGAACGTGGCGCGTTCGCGCCATGAAGCGATTGCCGCGCTGGCGCAAAGCGAAGCGGCCGGCCCGCTCGCCGCGACGCTGGCGCAAGTGCCCGATATCGAACGCATCACCACGCGCATCGCGCTGCTGTCGGCGCGTCCGCGCGACCTGGCCGCCCTGCGCGATGGCCTGCTGCAACTGCCGGCCCTGCGCGGCGACGTCGTGCGTTGCTATGGTCCTGGCCAGGGCGGCGAAAGCGGTTTGTTGACCGCCATCCATACTGCGCTGGCCACGCCTGTTGCCTGCCTGGACTTGCTGGTGCGCGCCGTGGCGCAGGAACCGGCCGCCATGGTGCGCGACGGCGGCGTGTTCGCCACCGGCTTCGACGCGGAACTCGATGAATTGCGCGCGCTGTCGGAAAACGCGGGCCAGTTCCTGCTCGACCTGGAAACGCGCGAACGCGCACGCACGGGCATCGCCAACCTGCGCGTCGAATACAACAAGGTGCACGGCTTCTATATTGAAGTCACGCACGGCCAGACGGACAAGGTGCCGGACGACTACCGCCGCCGCCAGACCCTGAAAAACGCCGAGCGCTACATCACGCCGGAATTGAAGGTGTTCGAAGACAAGGCCCTGTCGGCGCAGGACAAGGCCCTGGTGCGCGAAAAAATGCTGTACGACCTGCTGCTGGCCGACCTGGCGCCGCACATCGGCACCTTGCAGACGATTTCGCAGGGCCTGGCCCAGCTCGACACCCTGAATGCGCTGACAGAACATGCGCAGCAGCACAACTGGACGGCGCCGCAACTGGTCGACGAACCGTGCATCAACATCGTCGAAGGCCGCCACCCGGTGGTGGAAAAGCAGATCGAGCGCTTCATCGCCAACGACTGCCGCCTCGTCAACGAGCGCCGGCTGCTGCTGATTACCGGTCCGAACATGGGCGGTAAATCGACCTTCATGCGCCAGGTGGCACTCATCACCCTGCTGGCCTATGTGGGCAGCTACGTGCCGGCCGCGTCCGCCACCATCGGCCCCATCGACCGCATTTTTACACGTATCGGCGCCACCGACGACCTGGCGGGCGGACGTTCGACCTTCATGGTCGAAATGACGGAATCGGCGGCCATCCTGAACGGCGCCACCGAGCATTCGCTGGTGCTGATGGATGAAGTGGGCCGCGGCACCTCGACCTTCGACGGCCTGGCCCTGGCCTGGGCCATCGCGCGCCATTTGATCGACAGCAGCCGCAGTTTCACCCTGTTCGCCACGCATTACTTTGAGCTGACGCAACTGCCGGAAAGCCACCCGAGCGCCGCCAACGTGCACCTGTCCGCCGTCGAGCACAAGGACAGCATCGTCTTCCTGCACGCCGTGCAGGCCGGTCCCGCCTCGCAAAGCTACGGCTTGCAGGTGGCGCAACTGGCCGGCGTGCCGCAGCCCGTGATCAAGGCGGCGCGCAAGCACCTGGCGCGCCTGGAAGCGCAGGCGCTCGACGCCACGCCGCAGCGCGACCTGTTCTCGCTGCCCTCCGCCGATCCGTATGCGCAGGAGGAAGAAGAGGCAGCGGCGGCGCCGCTGGCCGCGCTGAACGCGGCGCAGCAAGCCTTGCTCGACGCCATCGCCGACCTCGATCCCGATGCGCTCACGCCGCGCGATGCGCTGGAGCAGCTGTATCAGTTGAAACGGCTGGCCGCCGCATGACGATCCGGCGCGGCACGATCCGCCTGCTGGCCGCCAGCGTGCTGGTCGCCTGCCTGCCCTGGCAAGCGGCGCTGGCCGCCCCGGGCGACCAGGCCGGCTTCGAGTTCGCCGTGCTGGGCCATTCCTTCAACGCGGGACCCGACGACGGTCCCCTGAAAAAAGCCATCGCGGACACCAGCGCCTTCAACGCGTCCTTCGTCGTGGCCACCGGCATCAAGGCCGCCAGCGAATCGTGCAGCGACAAGCTGTACAGCCAGCGCAAGGACTTGCTCGACGCCAGCGGCCCGCCGCTGATCGTCTCGCTGTCGGCCAGCGACTGGGCCAACTGCCGCAATTCGCGCGGCCGCATCAACGCCATCGAACGCCTGAACCGCTTGCGCGACGTGTATTTCGCCGACGACCAGAGCCTGGGCCAGCGCAAGCTGACCCTGTCGCGGCTGTCATCGACGGCGAAATTTCGCAGCTATGCGGAAAACGCCCACTGGGAATACGGCGGCGTGCTGTTTGCCACCATTAACCTGCCCGCGAATAACAACCATTTCCTGCCAGAAGCGGGACGCAACAGCGAATTCGAAGACCGCCTGGTGGCCAACCGCTCCTGGCTGCAGCGCTTGTTCGCCATGGCGCAGCGCAAGAAACTCGACGGCATCGTGCTGTTTTCCGATGGCGACGTGGGCGTGCTCGAAGAAGACGACAATTCGCTGCTGCCCAGCTTCAGCTACAACATCAAACAGGATGGCTTTGCCGGACCGCGCAAGCAGATCCGTAGCCTGGCGAAAAAGTTCAGCGGCAAGGTGTTGTTGGTCGATACGCAGCGCGAAACCGACGCGGACGGCAAGGAAGGTAAAAGCAAGAAGGCCGCGGCCAGCGCTGGCGCGCCAAAAATCAGCTGGAAAGGCAACCTGGGCCACGTCAGCATCGACAACGACTGGTCCGCCATCGCCGTACGGCCCGGCAAGACGCCATTCTTTGAGGTGCGCCAACGCGCCACCCGCCCATCGGCGCAGGCGCGCACCAGGGCGTCGACCGTGCGCAGATAAAAAATAAGGCCGACGAAGTCGGCCTTTATTCATTCAATCCACCAGCGTCACGACGCCTGACAAAACCGTCGCGAGCGGCAGTGATTTGTGGCCGAGAAGCGCAACCGTACTCTAGTACGGTGAGCATCGCCGGCCGCAAAGCGCGCCGCGCAGCAGGTTTGGTCGGGTGTTACCCACCAGCGTCACGACGCCTGACAAAACCGTCGCGAGCAGCTGCGCGGCGTGGCCGAGAAGCGCAACCGTACTTAAAGTACGGTGAGCATCGCCGGCCGCGCCCCGCTGCGCGCAGCAGGTTTGGTCAGGTGTCCTCAGTGAATAGGGTGGGTGCGAAAGTGATCGCCCTCTTCGCCTTCATCTTCATCATCGCCATGGTCATGGCCGTGTGCGCCATGCACGTGGCCGTGGGCGATTTCTTCGTCGGTGGCGGCGCGCACGTCAGCGACGGTCAGCGAGAAGCGCAGCGCGATGCCGGCCAGTGGATGGTTGCCGTCCAGTACGACTTTGTCGTCGGCGATATCGGTGACCGTGAAGATCATCGCTTCTTCGTCAGGCGAGTCGCTTTCCGGCATGCCTTCGAATTGCATGCCCACTTCCAGCGGCTCAGGCAGGCGATTGCGCGGCTCAACCTTCACCAGGGCTGGATCGTATTCACCGAAAGCATCATCCGGTTCGATCTGGATCGTGTTGGAATAGCCGACTTCCTTGCCGTCGAGTTCTTCTTCGATCTTCGGCAGGGTGTTTTCATAATCACCGTGCAGGTAGACCATCGGTTGACGGCCGTCTTCGATCAGATTGTCTTGCGCGTCTGACAGTTTGTAGTTGACAGTCACGACCGTATTTTTGGCAATCTTCATTATGCTTCCTTTCATTGTATAAGCTGGCAAATTATACCTTCACGCCGCCAACGGCAGGCGCATTCCTGCATTTCCGGTTGTTATAATGGGCGCATGAAAAAATTAACTCTCCTCGGCGATATTACGCCGGCGCAATTCCTGCGCGACTACTGGCATAAAAAACCCTTGTTGATCCGTCAAGCCGTGCCTGGCTTCAAGGCGCTGTTCGATGTCAAGGCCCTGGCCGAGCTGGCTACCCTCGACCACGTCGAATCGCGCCTGGTCAGCCATGCGGATGGCCACTGGAACATGCAGCAAGGTCCTTTGAGCAGCCTGCCCTCGCTGAAACAGAAGGAGTGGACCTTGCTGGTGCAGGGCGCCAACCTGCACAGCGCCAAGGCCGACGCCCTGCTGCGCCAGTTCCGCTTCCTGCCCGACGCGCGCCTGGACGACCTGATGGTCAGCTTCGCCACCGATGGCGGCGGCGTGGGCCCGCATTTCGATTCCTATGACGTGTTCCTGCTGCAAGGCCAGGGCAAGCGCCATTGGCGCATCGGCGCGCAGAAGGACCTGAGCCTGATCGACGGCTTGCCGCTGAAAATCCTCAGCAACTTCACGCCCGACGAAGAATTCACCTTGGAACCGGGCGACATGCTGTATTTGCCGCCCCACTACGCGCACGACGGCGTGGCCATCGGCGACTGCCAGACGTATTCGATCGGTTTCCGCTCGCCATCGTTCCAGGAACTGGGCGAGGCTTTCCTGCAATTCATGGCCGATTCGATCGACTTGCCGGGCATTTACAGCGATCCCGACCTGAAAGCGTCGGGCAAGCCGGCGGAAATCCCCCGTGAAATGCTCAGCACTATCGCCGAAGAAATGAACAAGGTACGCTTCACGGAAGAAGACGTGACTATTTTCCTGGGCGAGCACCTGTCGGAACCGAAGCACAATGTGTTTTTCACGCCGCTGTCCAAGCCGCTGACGGTAGGCCGCTTCGCGGACGCCGCGCAGAAAAAGGGGATCGTGTTGTCGCGCAAGACCTTGATGCTGTATCGTGGCAAGAATGTCTTCATCAATGGCGAATCGTTTGCCATTGGCAAGGCCGACAAAACGGCCCTGGAAGCCCTGGCCAACGAACGCGCCCTCGATGGCGCCGCCGTGGCCCAGGCGTCCGATGACGTGATGGATGCTTTGTATACCTGGTATCAGGATGGCTGGATCGAACTGGCTTGAATGAGCGTGTCGTAGCAAAGTGGTATTACAGTAGGTAAAATGACAGCTTCTGCGCCAGCGCAATGAAACATATTATTTTTATATCGTTTTGTCGCGCTTTCGCAAATCGCTTACACTTGCTTGCAATTTGCTTCGGCAAATATTGCGATATCACAAAATAGTTGCGAATTTGCCTCTTGCTCCTATTGCGACGCACCAAAAATCGCTATAATATTCGGTTAGGAAGTTTCCGTTGTCTGGCAGGCACCACCTGGTACGAAAAGCCTTCGAAGACGACCTAACGAGCGATAATTACCGGTAATTATTCATCGCAACAATATTGATTTATTTTTTGAAATAATTAAGGAAAACAAATGAAAAAATCCCTGCTGATCGCCTCCCTGATGGTTGTTGCTCTGGCTGCTTGCAGCAAAAAAGAAGAAGCTCCTGCACCAGCACCAGTAGTTGAAACCCCAGCACCAGCACCAGCAGTTGAAGCTGCTCCAGCTGCTGCTGCTGACGCTGCTGCTTCGGCCGCTACCGACGCTGCTGCTGCTGCTTCGGCTGCCGCTTCGGCCGCTACCGACGCTGCTTCGGCTGCTTCGGCTGCTGCATCGGCTGCTAAGTAATTTAGCACCCTGCACTAAAGAAAGCCGGCCTTAGGGCCGGCTTTTTTGCGTCCGGCTTTTTATCCACAGGATATAAGGCACGACGCGGGCGATAAAAAAGGCTGGCCCGGTTTCCCGGGCCAGCCTTTTTCACACGCGGCAGGTATTGAAACCTGCCGCCGCCGCAGCGATTATTTCAACTGATCGTTCAGCAGACCCAGGATCTTCTCGGCCACTGGCGAGGTATCCGGCTGGCCTTCGTTGCTGAGGATGCTGACCCGGCTGGACGAGCCAGCGCCGGCCTTGACCAGGACGCGGTAGCGCTGCGCTTCCTTGTCCTTGTCGGACGACGAGCCCCAGCTGAACAGTTTCGAGAAGAAGCCATCTTTCTTGACCGCGTCCGGATCGACGTAGCGCACGAAATACGTGCCTTGCGTGCGGTCGCGGTCTTCCACGGTGAAGCCAACGCGGTCCAGCGCCAGGCCGACGCGGCGCCAGGCGCGGTCGAACCCTTCATCGACTTCGATGGCGCGTGCCGGCGTGGCGGCGTCGCCCACCAGCTTGGCGTGCTGCGGCTGCACGATGGCGGCATCGACGGCCGTCTTCGCTTGCGCATCGTCGCTGGCCGCGCCCAGGCGCGTCATCAGCTTGGCCAGGAATTGCGCTTCCAGGCCCGGATCGTTCGGGCGAGCGGTCCAGGTGGTGGTTTCCTTGTCGCGGCCCGTGACGACCTCTTCCACGCCGCGGTGGCTGATATAGATCTCGGTCGAGCCATCGGCCAGACGCTCCACGCGGGTACGGAACTTGTCTTTTTCACCGGTCGAGTACAGGGAATCGAAGGCCTTGCCGATGGTGCTGCGAATAAAGTCTTGCGGCACCTTGGCGCGGTTTTCATTCCACTCGGTTTCCATGATGCCAGCCGTCGGCTGGTCGACGGCAATGGTAAAGCCCGAATCTTCCCAGAACTGCTTGAGCTGCGGCCACAGCACCTCGGGCGACTGCTTGACGACCAGCCAGCGCTGGTTGCCCGCGCGCTCGACCTTCACGCCGCCTGCCGTGACCGGCACCACGCCGACCACACCGTCGGCGCCCACGACGACCGGGGTACCGGCCGTGGCATTGCGCTGCGCGTTGTAGCCGGAAGCCGTGGCCACGCCGTTTTTCGCATCGGGCAGGGAGTAGCGGTTGTCCTGCTGCAATTGCGTCAGGTCAGGCGGCACGTCCAGGGTGCCGGCTTTCTTGACCGACTTGTAGTCGACCTTGTCGCCGCCGACTACCGAACTGATCATACCGCAGCCCGCGAGGCTGGCTGCGACGGCGCCGATGACGATGCCGCGGACGGCGATGGTGGCAGGCGCCGATTGGTTTTTCTTGCAATTAGTCATGTCGTAACTGGATAAGAAGCTAAGTAGCAGCTGGAATCAGGGAAGGTCCGGACTGGTCAAGTCCGGGCTTGAAGTTCGGCCTTAAGACAGGACGCCGGCGTCGCGCAAGGCATCGCGCACGGTGGCATGGCAATTTTCAGCCAGCGGCACCAGTGGCAAGCGTATGCCGGCAGGCATCAGGCCCATTTCGGCCATCGCCCATTTGACGGGCACCGGGTTGGGCTCGACAAACAATTTCTGGTGCAGAGGGAAAACTTTGTTATTGATGGCGATCGCCGTGGCACGCTCGCCCGCCATGGCCGCGACGCACAGTTCGTGCATGGCGCGCGGCGCGACGTTGGCCGTCACGGAAATGTTGCCGTGGCCGCCGCAGAACATCAGCGCCATGGCCGTCGGATCGTCGCCCGAGTACACGGCGAAATCGGCCGGCACCAGGCGCAGCAGGTCGATGCCGCGGCCGATATTGCCGGTCGCATCTTTCACGCCAACGATATTCGGGATGGCGGACAGGCGCACGATGGTCTCGTTGCTCATGTCGGCAACCGTGCGGCCCGGCACGTTGTACAGGATGACGGGGATATCGACGGCTTCGGCGATGGCCTTGAAGTGCTGGTACATGCCTTCCTGGGTAGGACGGTTGTAGTACGGCACCACTTGCAAGACAGCATCGGCACCCGCTTCTTTCGCGTAACGCGTCAGTTTGATGGCCTCGGCCGTGGAGTTGCCACCGGCGCCGGCGATGATAGGAATGCGTCCCTTGGCATGTTCGACGGTCAACTGGATCAGTTCGCAGTGTTCCTCCACGCTGACTGTTGCCGATTCGCCCGTTGTGCCAACGATGACGATGCCGTCCGTACCCTCGGCGATATGCCAGTCGATCAGCTTGCGCAGACCTGGAAAGTCCAGACTGCCGTCTGCGTGCATCGGGGTGACGATTGCTACAATGCTGCCCTTGATCATAGTAAGTTTATAGCGCCGATAAATAAAACAACGATTGTAGCGGATAGCCCGCGCCTGTGGTGCATTCTGACATAGTATGGCCGCTCAAAACGTCGGCAGCAAGGCTGCCAACCGTGGAAAATCCGGCCGGACGGCACAAATTCGTTGCACCAGAGCAGCTTTTGGCTGTTCCACGCGCCCATCTTCATACGCTACCACACGCAAGCCCTGCTGCACGGCCCAGGTCAGCATTTCACCTTCCTTGAGCAGGAATTTCGGATTCGATGGCTTGCCGAACTGCTCATTACCCTCGGCAAACGTTTCATACAGCAGCAGGCCATCGGGCGCCAGGCTGGCAATCATCGCTTCCAGCAACGGCCGGTGCAGATAATTGGTGACGACGATGCCGGCAAAGCGGCCGGGAGCGAATGGCCAGGCCGCGCCCGGCGCCTCCAGGTCCACCAGCGAAGTGGTGATACCCGTACCGGCCGCCTTTTCCAGCATTTCCGGATCATGGTCGAGCGCGAGCACCGGGTGGCCCAGGCTCACCAGGTGGCGCGCATGGCGGCCTGCGCCGCAGGCCAGGTCCAGCACTTCGCCGCCCGGGATCAGGGGCGCCCAGCGGCGCAGCCAGCCCGAAATCGCTTCGGTTTCTATTGTTGGTTCAGTTACTTGCATCGGTACTTCCATCAGTTAATTGCTCTTTAGGACGCATCAACCCAGCAGCATACGTAGCGGCAAGGTCATCGCGTACAGGAGCTCCACCGCCTTCTGGAGCACGCCGCTCAACGCCAGGCCCAGGTAGCCCTTATAGCTCAGAAAAATCAGCAGAGCGAAAATGAACGGCGTATAGCGGTCAATGCTGGCGTACTTCCTCGACAGGCTGTCGGGCAGCATGCCGGCGACGATGCGCCCGCCGTCGAGGGGTGGCACGGGTATCAGGTTAAAACAGAACATGACCACGTTGACCGCCACGCCAGCCAGGCTCACCTTATCAAGGTAGTCGCGCATGGCAAAACCGTGCGATACCGTGTCCAGCAAGACATGCGCAATCATCCAGCCAAACGCCATGGCCAGGTTGGCCATCGGCCCTGCCAGCGCCACCCAGGCCATCTGCTTCTTCGGATTGCGCAGGCGGCTGAAATCGACAGGCACCGGCTTGGCATAGCCGAACGGCACGCCGATCGCCCAATACAGGGTCAAGGGCAGCAGGATCGTGCCGAAAAGATCGATGTGCCGGATGGGATTGAGGCTCAGCCGACCCTCGTTCGAAGCCGTCGGATCGCCAAAATACCTGGCCGTGTAGCCGTGCGCAGCTTCATGCAGGGAGATCGCAAACAGCACGGGCACCAGATACACCGCGACCGTCTGTACCGTCACATTGATATCATTCATGACGCCGATTTTAACAGAGGCGCCCACCGTCCTTGCTTATGTTGTCATTAAGAATAGGTGAAGAGCGGCGCCGCAACCGCCGCGCCATGCCCCTCTACAAACCCAGCACGGCCGGGTCGCCGCGTCCCACGCGCACCACTTCCGGCTCCGGCCCCGTCAGGTCGATCACGGTGCTGGGGCCGTGCGCGCAAACGCCGCCGTCGATGATCAGGTCGACCAGCTTTTCCAGGCGCTCGCGGATGGTGTCGGCATCCGTCAGGCTCTCCTCGTCGCCAGGCAAGGTCAAGGTCGCGCCCAGCAGCGGCTGGCCCAGCTCTTCCAGCAGGCATTGCACGATGCGGTGCTGCGGCACGCGCAGGCCGATGGTCTTGCGCGAAGGATGGCTGAGGCGGCGCGGCACTTCCTTGGTCGCTTCCAGGATGAAGGTGTAGGCGCCCGGCGTAGCCGCCTTGAGCAGGCGGAACTGGCGGTTGTCGACTCTGGCATACACGCCCAGCTCGCTCAAGTCGCGGCACAGCAAGGTCAGATGGTGCTTTTCATCCACGCCGCGGATGCGGCGCAGGCGCTCGACGGCGCCCTTGTCGTCGAGCTGGCACACCAGCGCGTAGCAGGAATCCGTGGGCAAGGCCACGACGCCGCCGGACTGGATGATCTGCGCCGCCTGCTTGATCAGGCGCAATTGCGGATTCTCAGGGTGAATATGAAAAAATTGACTCATGTGTAAGCGTTCTGGCGAACCAGCTTGTTAAGTTAGCATTATTGTACGCTGCGCAGCGCGGCGATACGTTGTTCGATGGGCGGATGCGTGGCGAACAGCGCGCCCCAGCCACCATTGCCGCCGCTGATGCCCAGCGCCTGCATCGATTGCGGCAGCTCGCCCGGCTGCACGCCGCCCAGGCGCGCCAGCGCATGCATCATCGGCGTCGGACTGCCCAGCAGCTTGGCCGAACCGGCGTCGGCGCGGAATTCGCGCTGGCGCGAGAACCAGGCGACGATGATGGAAGCGAGCAAGCCGAAGAGCACTTCGCACACCATCACGGTCACAAAGTAACCGATGCCACGTCCGCCGCCTTCGCGGTTGTTATTTTTCAGCAACACATTATCGACAAAGAAGCCCACCACGCGGGCCATGAAGACGACAAAGGTATTCACCACGCCCTGGATCAGGGTGAGCGTTACCATGTCGCCATTGGCGACGTGGGCGATCTCGTGGCCCAGAACGGCTTCGACTTCATCGCGGTTCATGCTTTGCAGCAAGCCCGTGGAGACGGCCACCAGCGCCGAATTCTTGAAGGCGCCCGTGGCGAAGGCATTCGCGTCGCCTTCATAGACGGCCACTTCCGGCATGCCGATGCCGGCCCGCTCGGACAGTGCGCGCACGGTATTGACCAGCCACAATTCCGTCGACGAGGTCGGGTTGTCGATCACGCGCGCGCCCGTGCTCCACTTGGCCATGGGCTTGCTGATCAACAGCGAAAAGATCGAGCCTGTAAAACCCACCACCAGCGAGAACACCATCAGGCTGCCCAGGTTCAGGGTACTGCCGCGCGCCGGATTGCCCACGCCCAGCAAGCTGAGCACGAGCGACAGCACCAGCATCACGGCCAGGTTGGTTGCGATAAAAAGGACGATACGTTTCATGGGCGTTGGCTCCGGATGTCGATGCATGACAAGAATAACAAAAAGATATAGACGCGAACTCAGATTTCAAGCGACTCTGGCGGCGCGGCGGCGCATCGGCAGCCAGGAAAATCGTCGCGAGCGGCAGTGATTTGTGGCCGAGAAGCGCAGCTGTACCAAGGTACAGCGAGCATCGCCGGCCGCAAAGCGCGCCGCGCAGCAGATTTGCCCGGCTGTCAGCTAAAACCAGTCGTGCCAGATCGGGGTCACGTTGGCCGGCAGCGGCGGCAACTTGGCAAAATCCACGCGCGACTCGCCCGGCGCATGGAAGTCCGTGCCGCGCGAGGCAAGGAAGCCGTAGGCATTGGCCAGCTGCGCGTATTCCGGATACTGGTCCGGGCTGTGGCTGCCCGTGACGACTTCGATGGCCGCGCCGCCGAGTTGCTTGAATTCATCGAACAGCACGCCTTGCGCCATGTCGCTGAAGCGGTAGCGGCCAGGATGGGCGATGACGGCCACGCCGCCCGCGCCGCGTATCCAGCCCACGGCTTCGGCCAGTGTGGCCCAGCGGTGCTCGACGTAACCGGGCTTGCCTTCCGACAGATATTTCTTGAACACGTCGGGAATGTTCGCGCATTTGCCCGTTTCCACGATGTAGCGGGCGAAGTGCGTGCGCGACATCAGATCCGGGTTGCCGACGAATTTCAAGGCCCCTTCGTAGGCGTCGGGGATGCCGGCCAGGTCCAGCTGGCGGGCGATTTCGCGGCCGCGCGCGTCGCGCCCCGAACGCGTCTGGTGCAAGCCCTGCACGAGGCCCGGATTGTTTTCATCGACTTGCAAGCCCACGATGTGCACGGTTTCGCCGGCCCAGGTAATGGAAATTTCCACGCCGGCCACGAAGCGCATGCCCAGGTCCAGCGCGGCCGCGCGCGCGGCGGCGACGCCGGACACCTCATCGTGGTCCGTCAGCGCCCATACGTCCACGCCGGCGCGGCAAGCGTACGCAGCCACGGCGGCAGGCGCAAGCACGCCGTCGGAGATATTCGAATGACAATGCAGGTCGACTTTAAGCATGTGAAAACAATACCCTGCACGGGCTCAGCATGGAAGAAGTTTTCATTGTACGCTGCTTGGCAAAAGCGCAGAGCGCCCGCGTCACGATCCGGCGAGGAATTCCTCCACCAGGCGCGCCAGCTCCGCCGGTTGATCATGGTGCAGCATGTGACCGGCATCCGCCATCATCTCGCAGCGCACATCCTTGATACAGGCCAAACGCCGGTCGATTTCGATGCGCGCCTGCTCCTTTGGCCCCATCCATTGCCACATATTCGTGTCATCGGCTTCCACCCACAGCACGGGAGCCGTGATGCGGCGCCAGCACGCCATCACCTCTTCCACCTGATACAGGATAGGATTGACCCGCTTGTGCTGGGGGTCGCCGAGGATGTCCCACTCGCCCGCCTCATTCTGCGCCGACCAGTGTTCGGCCAGGAAGGCCGCGCGCGCGTCCGGCAAGCGCGGATTGGTCTTTTGCAGGCGCTCGGCCACGGCGCGCTGCGAAGGATAGCTGCGCATGGCGGGCGGCTCGCGCAATTCGTCCAGCCACTTGGCGTAGCGGCCCGGCGCCTGCTCCGGCTTCGTTGCCATCATGCCGAAGCCTTCCAGATTGATGAAGCGGCTGATGCGTTCCGGACGCACGCCCGCGTACAGGCCGGCCACGTTGGCGCCCATGCTGTGACCGAGCAGATTGACGGGTGCGTCCGGCGAATAGTGCAGCAGCATGGCGTCGAGGTCGGCCAGGTAGTCCGGGAACCAGTAGGTGTCGGACTGCGTGTAGTCGCTCAGGCCAAAGCCGCGCCAGTCGGGCGCGATCACGTGCCAGTCGCCCGCCAGCTCGTCGACGACGAACTGGAACGAGGCGGCCACGTCCATCCAGCCGTGCACCATGAACAGGATGGGCGCGCCGTCGCGGCCCCAGTGGCGCACATGCGTGCGGGCGCCGCGGATGCTGATGAATTCGGAACGGGAAAGTTTCATGGGTTTCATCTGATTGCCTGCCTTGAAAGTGGCGCAGATGGCGCCACATGCTGTACCTGTAGATAGGATGGACATAAAAGTACGACCGTTCGATAATTATACCGGATTAACGGTCGGCGCTCGGACTTGCCATGCAACAGCGTAAAATAGCGCAAAACTTTCGCGTCCGGCCGCGCCCGGCGCTTCCACCACCGCCACAGGCTAACGATGACACTCTACCAATTGGGCGACCATGCGCCGCAGATTGATGCTTCCGCTTTTGTTGCCGATACGGCCAACGTGATCGGCAAGGTGACGCTGGAAGCGAATACCTCCGTCTGGTTCGGCGCCACGATTCGCGGCGACAACGAGCGCATCACCGTGGGCGCCAACAGCAATGTGCAGGAAGGCGCCGTGCTGCACACGGACCCGGGCTACCCGCTGGACATCGGCCGGAACGTGACCATCGGCCACCAGGCGATGCTGCATGGCTGCACCATCGGCGACGGCGCCCTGGTCGGCATCCAGGCCGTGATCCTGAACGGCGCGAAGATCGGCAAAAACTGCCTGGTCGGCGCGGGCGCCCTGGTCACGGAAGGCAAGGAATTTCCCGACAATATGCTGATCCTCGGCTCACCGGCGAAAGCCGTGCGGACCCTGACGGCGGACAATATCACCAGGCTACAAGGCAACGCCGTGAACTATGTGCAGCGCGGCCAGCTATTTAATACGCAACTCAAGAAGATTGGATAAAAGAATGACGACTGAAATCACGGGTGCCGTCAGCGCCGCCACCGGCCAGGATACCCTGCAAAAATTTATTTTCGACAATGCCGCCGTGCGCGGCCAGTTCATCGACGTCTCGACCACCTGGCAGGAAGTGGTGTCGCGCCACGCCTACCCGACGGCCGTGAAAAAAGTGCTGGGCGAAATGGTGGCCGCCGCCGCCCTGCTGTCGGCCAACCTGAAATTCAACGGCTCCATCATCATGCAAATCCATGGTGACGGTCCCGTGCGCCTGATGGTGGTCGAATGCGATTCCGAACTGCGCCTGCGCGCCACGGCCAAGCTGGACCCGGACGCCGCCATTGCCGACGGCGCCACCGTGCCGCAACTGCTCAACGCCACGGGCAAGGGCCGCTTCATCATCACCCTGGACCCGGCCGACAAGGTGCCGGGCCAGCAGCCGTACCAGGGCATCGTGCCGCTGGACGGCGACGACATGGCGACCGTGATCGAAAACTACATGCTGCGTTCGGAACAGCTGGACACGCGTTTGTGGCTGGCCACCGATGACACCGTCTCGCGCGGCCTGCTGCTGCAAAAGCTGCCCCACCATGGCGGCAAGGCCGAAGCGACGCCCGTCTCCGAAGAAGACGCGCTCGACACGTGGAACCGCGCCGTGATGCTGGCATCGACCCTGAAAGAGGCGGAAATCCTGTCCACCGACATCGACACCCTGATGCAGCGCTTGTTCTGGGAAGAAACGATCCGCGTCTTCGACCCGCTGCACCCGAGCTTCCACTGCACTTGCACGCGTGAAAAAGTGGGCAATATGCTCAAGATGCTGGGCGAGGAAGAAGTCAACAGCACCCTGGAAGAAATCGGCCATGTTGGCGTGAATTGCGATTTCTGCGGCCAGCACTACGACTTCGACAAGGTCGATTGCGCGCAGCTGTTCATCACGGATGCGCCGGCGGAAGTCCTGATTCCGCCCGCAGCCAGCATCAACTAACTATTACAGTTTCGTCACGCACCCACCGCGCCGCCCTTGAGGCGGCGCAATTGTCTCTGCTGTCATCGTTCCGTCATCAGTTCGTCATCAGCCCGTCACGCAGCGCCGTTACGCTGCGCAGCTTGTATTCCATCCAATACTTTCCACAGGCTGATGATGAACTCCCACTTGACGCTGGCCCTGCGCCGCCATTCCTTCCATGTTTTGCTGGGCGCCTGCGCCGCAGGCTTGAGTTTGCCTGCCCTGGCGCAAACGGCCGTGGCCGCCGCCGTGGCATCCGCCACTACCGACATGGCCGCCGCTACGGCCCCGGCTGCCGACGACAACGCACCGATGGCCACCGTGGAGATTTCCTCGCGCAAGACGCGCTCCTCGGTTGCCCTGAGCAAGAATGAAATTCAGAAAATCCTGCCCGGCACGAATCCCCTGAAAGCCCTGCAAACCTTACCTGGCGTCAGCTTCCAGACGGCCGATCCTTGGGGCAACAACGAGCAGAACCTGTCGCTGTTCGTGCACGGTTTTTCCGGCCAGCAACTCGGCTACACCATGGATGGCGTGCCGCTGGGCGACCAGCAGTATGGCAACTACAACGGCCTGTCGCCGCAGCGCGCCGTCATCAGCGAAAACGTGCGCAGCGTCGTGCTGTCCTCGGGCGCGGGCGACCTGGCGACGGCCTCGACCAGCAACCTGGGCGGCACCATCGAAACCTATTCCAGCGATCCGCTGGCCACGCAAGGCGCCAGCCTGCAGCAGACGGTGGGCAGCCACCGCACCTCGCGCACCTTTGCCCGCTATGACACGGGTGCCTTCGGCGATGGCAGCAGCGCCTATTTCTCCATCCTGCACCATGAGGCGCGCGCCTGGGATTTCGATGCGCGCCAGGGCGGCGACCA
The DNA here is from genome assembly GCF_002127655.1 of Janthinobacterium sp. GW456P. GTDB lineage: Bacteria > Pseudomonadota > Gammaproteobacteria > Burkholderiales > Burkholderiaceae_D > Janthinobacterium. The sequence continues at coordinate 175,156 of NZ_NEHB01000001.1, read as the reverse complement.
GTTCAATGCCAAATACGTCAACCGCGGCGAGGCGGGCAAGCTGACCCTGTTCTTCAATTACTCGGACAAGATCGAGCCGAACGAAGACAGCACCGTGCACGTGGCGGGCGAAACGAGCGCACCGTACACGCGCCCCTTCCTGTATCCGGACTTCAAGGCGGCCCTCAATTACCTGTCGCCCACGGGCGCCACGCCTGCCGCCGACGGCAACAATTACCGCAATTACTACAGCGATGCGCAGCGCACCGATTACCTGGCCTACGCCAAGTTCGACGCCAACTTGTCCGAAGGCATGACCTGGTCCAACCAGGTGTATTACCACAAGGATGACGGCGCGGGCGTGGTGGCCGGCCCCATCGGCGTGGCCGGCTTGCCGGGCCTGTTCAGCGTGTACTACCCGAAGCAGAACCTGAAACAGGTGTTCGGCAACTCCGGCTACGCCGTGCGCACGACGGAATACGACATCAAGCGCGGCGGCTTCATTTCCACCGTGCGCAAGGAGCTCGGCGCGCACCAGGTGGAAGCGGGCCTGTGGCTGGAACAGAACCGCTCGTCCGCCTACCGCCGCTGGTATGCGCTCGACGTCAACAAGCCGACGTCGCCCTATGACCGCCCCAGCAATCCTCTGATCACGCAGTACGGCAGCGAGATCGACAACAAGGTGGTGCAGCTGCACTTGCAGGATGAATGGCGCATCCGTCCCGATATCGCGCTGCAGGCCGGCTTCAAATCCAGCCTGCAATTTGCCGATGGCCAATTCCCCGTGCAGCCGGCCCTGGGCGCCATCGCGGGCGGCTCGACGGCCTTGCCGGTCGGCACCATCAATACGAAAAAATGGTTCTTGCCGCAAGTGGGCGCGCGCTGGGATGTCACGCCGCAAGACCAGCTGTACTTCAATATCCAGAAAAACATGCGCCAGTTCGTCACCTACGGCGGCGGCGGCGCCTCGCCATGGAGCTTGTCAAGCCAGGCCGCTTTTGATTTGTTCAAGCGCGACGCCAAGCCGGAAACGGCGCTCACCTATGAAGTGGGCGTGCGCGGCAGCCATCCGCTGAACCTGGGCGCCATCACGGCCATCGATGGCCAGGTCAACGTCTATCACGTCGATTTCAGCAACCGCTTGCTGCAGATCAGCCCGACACCCGTGATTTCCTCCATCATCGGCGGCAACCCCGTGCTGGCCAACGTGGGCAGCGTGCGCACGGACGGCATCGATATCGCCGGCACTGTACACTTCGGCAACAATTTTTCGTTCTACAATGCCCTGTCGTACAACCGCTCGCAGTACGCGGACAATTACAACAATGGCGCCGCGCTGGTCTTGACCGCTGGCAAGAACGTGCCCGGTTCGCCGGAATGGCTGAACAAGTTCGTCGCTTCCGCCACGTTTGGCGATATCGAAGTGCAACTGATCGGAGACTATGTGGGCAAGCGCTACGCGACGTACACCAACGATTTGTCGGTCCCCAGCTATTTCCTGATGGGCCTGGGCGTGTCGGGCAAGCTGCCGGCCATGGCGAGCTGGCTGAAAAATCCGCGCTGGAGACTCAACGTCAGCAACCTGGCCAACCGCGAAGGTGCGCTGAACGTAGTCGTGGGCGCGGCCGACAAGACCTACAACACCTTCCCCATCGCCCCGCGCCAGGGCTTCCTGACCTTGACGGCGGACTTCTGATGCGCGCGCCGCATATCGCCCCTGTGCTGCCGCAACGGCACTTTTCGCGCCGCCACTTCGTCCAGGCGGCCGTGGGCGGCCTGGCCCTGGCCGCCGCGCCCGGCTTTGCCGCCGGCCTGCTGGCCACGCCCCCGGCCCGTCCGCTCGTGTTCGCCCACCGGGGCGCCAGCGCCCTGCGCCCCGAACATACCTTGGCGTCGTACGCCAAGGCCATTGCCGATGGTGCCGATTACGTCGAGCCGGACCTGGTCGCCACGCGCGACGGCATCCTCGTGGCGCGCCACGAAAGCAATTTGATCGATACCACCGATGTGGCGCGCCGGCCCGAGTTTGCCAGCCGGCGCGGCAAGAAGATGGTTGACGGCGAATGGCACGAAGGCTGGTTCGTCGACGACTTCACCCTGGCGGAACTGAAAACCCTGCGCGCCATCGAACGGCTGCCGAAAGTCCGCACCGGCAACACTTTGTACGATGGCCAATTCCAGATCCCCACGTGGGAAGAAATCATCGATTTTGTTGCAGCGCAATCAGCTGCCAGCGGACGCGTCATCGGCCTCGTGCCCGAGCTGAAAAGCTCGACCTATTTCCGCGATGCGGGCCTGGCGCTGGAAGACCGTTTCTTGTCGACCATGCTGGCGCACGAATACACGCGCCGCGCGCCGATCGAAATCCAGTCCTTCGAAGTGGCGAATTTGAAGTACTTGCGCGAGAAGCTGGGACGGCGCGCCAACGTGCGCCTGATGCAGCTGGTGGTGGGCGGCGACGTGCGCCCGATGGATGTCGTCAAGGCCGGCGGCAAGCTGACGTTCGGGCAGATGACGACGCCGGCCGGCCTGCGCGACATCGCTGCCTACGCGGACGTGGTGGCGCCGCCAACGCGAGGAATCATCGGGCTGGGCGCCGACCAGCGCCTGGCCAAGCCCACTTCCATCGTCGATGATGCGCACCAGGCCGGCTTGCTGTTGCACACGTGGACCTTCCGCCCGGAAAACCGTTTCCTGGCGGCCGACTTCCGCGATGGCAATGGCGAAAATGCGCGCAACGAAGCCGGTTCCGTGGCGGAAATGCGGCGTTACATCGAGACGGGACTGGACGGCTTTTTCAGCGACGATCCGGGTCTGGGACGCATCGCCGCCGGATAAACATTTGGTAACAAATTCTTTTTCAGGGCGTGGCCAGCGGCTACGCCCTTATTATTCGTTTCTTGAATTTCTGAAATTGGAATTTGAAATTAGACATATATCGCCAACTCCATTATTGTGCAATGCAACAACAGACCATTCATGGAGGGCATATGTCCACTTTTACCAACACCTACAGCAACGACAACGACAACTACTTCAGCAACCTGGGCCGCGCCACGCGCGCCTTCCTGGGCGCCCTGCTCGCTTCCAAGCCGTACAGCCAGCTGGCCCAGAAAGAAGTCATCGCCACCGCAACGACCAGCGCCGACGACGAGCGCTATGTGCGCCCAAGCAAGCGCGACATCGCCCTGCTGAACTCGGAAGCGACCCGTTACGAGCACCTGATGCCGAACTTGGCAGCCGAACTGCGCTTCCTCGCTTCGCGCGGCTAAAAAAACGCCCAGGGCGGCGTTGCCTGCGCCTCGCCGTACGTTCGTACTGTCTTCGGCTTGGCGCCTGGCCCTGGACGTTTTTTTATGCTGACTAAACGCCTGTCCAAAAGTGCGTTGCCTGCGCCTTGCCGTACGTTCGTACTGTCTTCGGCTTGGCGCCTGGCMCTGGACGTTTTTTTATGCTGACTAAACGCCTGTCCAAAAGTGCGTTGCCTGCGCCTTGCCGTACGTTCGTACTGTCTTCGGCTTGGCGCCTGGCACTGGACGTTTTTTTATGCTGACTAAACGCCTGTCCAAAAGTGCGTTGCCTGCGCCTTGCCGTACGTTCGTACTGTCTTCGGCTTGGCGCCTGGCACTGGACGTTTTTTAAGCTAACTATTTACTCACAAGGATTTTTATGATGTTCCTCGAAACCGCACTGATCGCCGTCGCCGTCGTCGTTACCGGCATCCATTTCTACCTGATCTCGACCGGCAAGGCCCGTTTCTGATCAGCAAGCAGCAAGGCAGTCGTGTATAGCAGGAGAAAGTAAGAAGTATCAGGTAGTAATAAAGCTGTGATATGTCAGCCTGGCAATCGGCCCAGGCTGGCAAGCGGGAAGTCCTACTATCTTAATGTGGCGCCGCGGCGTCCACCGGCGTTTCCAGCAGTGGCGGGGTTTGTCCCTTGCGCACGATCTGCACGAAAATCTCATTCTGTTTGACCATGCCCAGCTCATAGCGGGCACGCTCCTCGACGGCGCCCGTCCCATCTTTCAGGTCGCGCACTTCGGATTCGAGCTTGGCATTTCGCGCCTTCAATTCCATATTCTTTTTATTGGCCACCGCCACCTGCGCTTCCATGTCGGCAACGCGCAGCCAGCCGCCTTTACCCAGCCAGAGGGGAAATTGGATCAGCAGCAGCAGGGCTGCCAGGGCGAGCGTAATCAGGCGCATGGGGTAGTCGGTTAACAAACCGGCCGGATTTCTCCGGCCGGCCAGTGGGTTTTACATCAGCTTACTTCAGATTATAGAACGCATCGCGGCCGGGGTAGCTGGCGATGTCGCCCAGGTCTTCCTCGATACGCAGCAGCTGGTTGTACTTGGCCATGCGGTCCGAACGCGACATCGAGCCGGTCTTGATCTGCAGGGCGTTCGTGGCAACGGCGATATCGGCGATGGTCGAATCTTCCGTTTCGCCCGAGCGGTGCGAAATGACGGCCGTGTAGCCGGCGCGCTTGGCCATTTCGATGGCGGCGAAGGTTTCCGTCAGGGTGCCGATCTGGTTGATCTTGATCAGGATCGAGTTGGCGATGCCTTTCGCGATGCCTTCTTTCAGGATCTTGGTGTTGGTGACATACAGGTCGTCGCCGACCAGTTGCACTTTCTTGCCCAGTTCCTTGGTGAGGATCGCCCAGCCGTCCCAGTCGCCTTCGTGCATCGCGTCTTCGATCGAGATGATCGGGTACTTGTCGCACCAGGTCGCCAGCAGGTTGGTGAACTCGGTGGCCGTCAGGCTCAGGCCTTCGCCTTCCATTTCGTACTTGCCGTTCTTGTAGAACTCGGACGCGGCGCAATCGAGACCGATGGCGATCTGCGTGCCTGGCTCGTAGCCCGCTTCTTCGATGGCCTGGATGATCAGCTTGATGGCTTCTTCATGGTTGGCCAGGGATGGCGCGAAACCGCCTTCGTCGCCCACGTTGGTGTTCAGACCCTTCTTGTGCAGGATCTTTTTCAGCGTGTGGAACACTTCCGCGCCGTAGCGGACGGCTTCCTTGAACGACGGAGCGCCCACGGGAATGATCATGAATTCCTGGATGTCCAGGTTGTTGTCGGCGTGCGCGCCGCCGTTGATGACGTTCATCATCGGCACTGGCATCTGCATGGCGCCCGAACCGCCGAAATAGCGGTACAGCGGCAAGCCCGCTTCTTCGGCGGCAGCCTTGGCAACGGCCATCGAGACGGCCAGGATGGCATTGGCGCCCAGGCGCGATTTGTTTTCCGTGCCGTCCAGGTCGATCAGGGTACGGTCCAGGAAAGCCTGTTCATTGGCGTCCAGACCCATGATGGCTTCGGAGATTTCGGTATTGATGTTTTCGCATGCTTGCAGCACGCCCTTGCCGAAGTAGCGCTTGGCGTCGCCATCGCGCAATTCCACGGCTTCGCGCGAACCGGTCGAGGCACCCGACGGCACGGCCGCACGGCCCATCACGCCCGATTCCAGCAACACATCGCATTCGACGGTCGGGTTACCGCGCGAGTCCAGGATTTCGCGACCGATAATATCAACAATAGCACTCATGTCATTCTCCAAAGTTAAGCGTAACAGGGGCTGCACACTGCGTTCTGATGCGCAATTGCACAAAGGGGGCAAAGAAACTCCCGGCGGGAACCATCTGGCCGGGAGCTGTCTTACGGGTAATACTGTCGCAATCGACCGCGTTATTGCGCAGCGGCGTTGGCTTCTTTGTGCGCCAGCGCTGCCTTGATGAACGAGGTAAACAACGGATGGCCGGTGCGTGGCGTCGACTTGAACTCGGGATGGTATTGCACGCCCATATACCATGGATGGGCATTCTCACCCGTGCGTGGCAATTCCATGATTTCGCACAAATCTTCGCTCGGCGTGCGGGCCGAAACGATCAGGCCAGCCGCTTCGACACGGGCCAGGTAGTGATTATTGGCTTCGTAGCGATGGCGGTGACGCTCGGTCACCACGCTGCCGTAGATCTCGGCGGCGAGGGTGCCCGGATTGACGGCGCAGGTCTGCGCGCCCAGGCGCATGGTACCGCCCAGGTCCGAGTTTTCATCGCGCAACTCGACTTTACCATCGTGGTTTTGCCACTCATTGATCAGTGCAACGACAGGTTGATCCGTATCAAGGTCGAACTCGGTCGAATTCGCGTTCGGCATGCCAGCCTTGTTGCGCGCGTATTCGATCAGGGCCACTTGCATGCCCAGGCAGATGCCCAGGTAAGGGATCTTGTGCTCACGAGCAAACTGGGCCGCCTTGATCTTGCCTTCCACGCCGCGCTTGCCGAAGCCGCCCGGTACCAGGATGGCATCGTACTTGGCCAGGTTCTCGCAACCGGTCGTTTCGATTTCTTCCGAATCGATGTACTCGATGTTGACGCGGCTTTCCGTGTGGATGCCGGCGTGGCGCAGCGCTTCGATCAGCGACTTGTACGACTCGGTCAGCTCGACATACTTGCCGACCATGCCGACGGTCACTTCCGCCTTCGGGTGCTCCATCGTGTAGATCAGCTTGCTCCAGATCGACAGGTCGGCCGGTGCGGGATCGAGGTCCAGCGCATCGCAGATGATCTTGTCGAGGCCCTGGTCGTGCAGCATCTGCGGCACTTTGTAGATGGTGTCGACGTCCCACACGGAAATGACGGCGTCTTCCTCGATGTTCGAGAACAGCGAGATTTTCGCGCGCTCGTCTTCCGGGATGGCGCGGTCGGCGCGGCACAGCAGCGCATTCGGCAAGATGCCGATTTCGCGCAGCTTTTGCACCGAGTGCTGGGTCGGTTTGGTCTTCAGCTCACCGGCCGAGGCGATGTAAGGCACCAGAGTCAGGTGGACGAAAGCCGTGTTCTTGCGGCCGGCGCGCAGGCTCAGCTGACGCGCCGCTTCCAGGAATGGCAAGGATTCGATATCGCCGACGGTGCCGCCGATTTCGCACAGGGCCACGTCGTAGCCTTCGGCGCCACGGCGGATGTAATCCTGGATTTCATTGGTGATATGCGGAATCACCTGCACGGTCTTGCCCAGATACTCGCCCCGGCGTTCCTTGCGGATCACCGATTCATAGATCTGGCCGGTGGTGAAGTTATTCACCTTTTTCATGCGGGTGGAGATGAAGCGCTCGTAGTGACCGAGGTCGAGGTCGGTTTCGGCCCCGTCATCGGTGACGAAAACTTCACCGTGTTGCATAGGGCTCATCGTGCCAGGATCGACGTTGATGTACGGGTCGAGCTTGAGCATGGTGACTTTAAGGCCGCGCGATTCGAGGATCGCGGCGAGGGAGGCGGCGGCAATCCCTTTTCCAAGGGAAGACACAACGCCACCAGTGACGAAGACAAATTTGGTCATTGCAGATGGTGCCGAACGGCACGTGCGGGAAATTGAAATTATACACTAAAGCCCGCCTGCGTCGCCCCCCGCGCGCGGAAATTTGCGCCAAATACCGACTATCCGTCCCCCTCCTGCTGTCTACGCACAACAAAATTACCCGATAGCAAGAATTGAAATATTTCCAATTCCATACTTTGTGTGGGCGAGCGAACAGACCCTGCCGCGCCCTGGCGCCAGACTGGAATTTTTCAACAGGAGGTCTATCATGAGCTACGAAGAACGCGACGCCTACGGCATGTATGTCAACCGCGGCCACAAAGGCCCCGGCCCTGAGCTGATGGGTGCCGACACCCTGATCGGCGACCATGTACACAACGCCAAGGATGAACACCTGGGCGAAATCAAGGAAATCATGATTGACATGCGCAGCGGCAAAATCGCCTATGCCGTCATGTCGCACGGCGGTGTCTTCACCATCGGCGAAAAGCTGTTCGCCGTGCCCTGGGAAGCGCTGCTGCTCGACACCGTCAACAAGCGCTTCACCTTGAACGTCGACAAGGAACGCATCGAAAACGCGCCCGGCTTCGATACGGATAACTGGCCGAACATGGCGGACCAGGCATGGGCGACGTCGATCCATAGCTACTACGGCACCACGCCGCGTTGATAACACCTGACAAAACTTACTGCGCGGTGCGCTTTGCGGCCGGCGATGCTCACTGTGCTATAGCACAGCTGCGCTTCTCGGCCACAAATCACCTCCGCTCGCTACAGTTTTGTCAGGCGTCGCAGCTTTGCTCAAAAACTAGAACCGGTACTCCAGCCCTGCCACATAGGTCCTGCCCCGCGCCGTGCTCAGCGGCGTGTTGTCCTGCGACTGCGACGGCATCGAGTTCAGGCGGTTCAGCGCTTCCGAAAAATCCTTGTTCATGGCGTTCTGCACGGACAGGCGCAAGAACAGGTTTTTCGACACCTGCCAGCTCGCATACAAGTCGACCACGGCCGGGATCTTCGGATTGTCCACCTTCAGCACTTCGCCCGTCGCTTCATCGGCTTCATTGTCCGGCGACAGCCGGCGGTTCGATCCCGTGTGCTTGAGGATGGCGCCGATCTCCATTTTATTGTCCAGCAAACGCGTGCCCACGTCGAGGTTGTAATAGGTGCTGGGCAGCTCGCTGATGTCGGCCGCGCCAAACCACGCGCTGGCGATCGAGGTGGGCTGGCTGGTCTTGTCACGCGTGTACGACAGGCGCGCATACGCCGGCCCCAGCTGGTACTGCGCTTCCAGTTCCCAGCCGCGCGTGCGCACGGGCGTGGACGAGTTGATGTAGATATACATGTTGGTCACGTACTCATCGACCGTCTCCCAGTCCGTGGCAAGCACTTCCGCGATATTGCATTTGCGCCCCTTGTCGCACACGAGGAAAGACTGGCTGGTGATATAGCCATCAATCTTGCTCTTGAAATACAGCGCCTTGAAGTTGAGCGCATCGTTGGCACTCAGCAAACCGTGCAGGCTGGAATTGAAGCCCAGCTGATAGGTCGTCGCTTTCTCGCCCTTCAGAAACGGGTTCATCGAGGCCCCGCCGTCATTCGAGAAAAACACTTCCTGCGGATTCGGCCCGCGCATCGTGCGCTCGGCGCTGGCAAACGGCTGGAACCACGGCGCAACCTGGGCCGACAGCAATAGGGATGGATTGATGCCGTGTTCCTTCAGCGCGATATTGCTCTCCCCTTGCGGGAAACATTTCACGCGCTCATCGCAGGCCGGCTTGTGGCCCGTCAATTCGAAACGCGTGTAATTCAGGCCCGCATTGAGCTGATAGATGCCGCGGTTGTACTGTAAGCCCGCATACAGGCTGTCGATCTTTTGCTTGCCGGCGGGACCAAACGTATTGTTTTCAATCGATTGCCGGTTCGCATCCAGGTTGTCCGGGTCGTCGACGAGGCTTTCCACGTGTTTGCTGTATTGATTGCGCATGAGCTTGCCGCCCACCGTCACCAGCGCGTCGCCGCCGGCCAGCCTGAAGCTGCTCGTGTTGTTGATGTCAATGGCATCGGCGCGGTTGGCCGCATTCGTGTTGATGAAATTGGTCAACGCCTCGGGCATGTATTTCTGCTTGCCGCGGCTGCTGCTGGCCACCACATTGAGATCGATCAATTCCGAAAACGGCGTGTAGTGATATTTCACATAGTAATCATCGCTCTGGATATCGCGGCGCGTGAACGTATTGCGGTAATCGCGCGCCGACAGTTCCAGCGCATGGAAGTCGCTCAGTTTGAGATCCAGCTTGAGCAGTTGCGACTTGGGTTTTTGCTTGTAATAACGGTTGTAGCCGAAACCGAACTCCTCGCTGTTGACGCCCTTCGCATTCGTGTAGTTGTTGCCGATCACGCTCGCGCTGGTGGCGGCCATGAAGCCCACGCTGCCGCCATCGAAGGCGTTTTTTTTCATGCCCACGGCCAGCATGGCGCTGCGTCCCACGCCGTTATTCCCTGTCGACATCTTCGTGCGCGCGCCCACCTTTTCGCCGGCGAAGACCACGTCATCGACGCCGATGGTGCGGAAGTTGGCGCTGCCGGCCAGCGCATTGACGCCATCGCCGCCGACGACATTGCCGCGTGACACATCCACGCCGATGATGAAGTTTGGATCGATCAAGGCACCGAACTGGCTGCTGGGTACGCCGCCGTGCGACACGGACGAGGGTGCGCTGCCATAGTAATTCTGGCTCACGCCATCGACCATCATGTTGACGCGCCCCAGGCCCGACAGGCCGCGGATGTTGACGCTGACGGCACCCTGCGCCGGATCGATCTGGGTAAACGTGCCCGGCATGCTGCGCACGATCTGGTCCACGCTCTGCAAGCGCGTGTCCGCGCCGCGCGCGCTGACGGCGCCCGGTTTTTCCAGCGCCTGCTGTTCCGCCGGAACCGTTTCACCCGATACGTTCAGCGGCGAAAACGCGACCTTGCCACTCTCTTGTGCCTGTTGTGCCCATCCCTGCTGCGCCAGCAAGGCCATGCAGATGCCCACGGCCTGCGTCATTGTCTTGATATGCATACACCCTCGATTTCTTATGTGATTGAAAAATTCAGCTGGTGCCGTGGCCGCTCTTGGCGTCGAGCTTGAACGACACCGGCAAGGTGACGGTCACCGTGCCCTGGTGCAGGACGCTGTCGGGCGGCGGCGGCAGCGGTTGCGCGCGCTCGATCACTTGCAGCGCTTCGCGGTCGAGCAGCACCGTGCCCGACGAGGTGAGCAGTTCGCTGGCCAGCAGCTTGCCGTCGCGGTCGACCTGGAAGCGCACCCAGGCGGCGCCGGCCCGTTTGCGCTGGCGCGCGTCGCCCGGATAGCGCTTGAAATGCGCCAGGTGGCTGAGCACCCTGCTTTGCCAGCTGGCCGGCGCCGCGCTGGCGGGCGGCGTGTCGCTGTCGAACGGTGCCGCCTGCGGACCGCGCACGGCGGCGGGCGCCGGCATGGTGCTGCTGCTGGCCTGCGCGGGCACGGCAGCTTCCCTGGCGGCATCCTTGCCGGGATCAGGCGACGGACTGGCTTCTGCCTTCGCTTCTTTTTCCGCCGCGACGATGTGCGGCGCGGCGGCACGCGCCAGTACGGGCAGCGCTTCTTGTCTGTTCGTACTCTTTTTCGGTTGGGCTGCGCTGGACGCGGCCGACTGGCGCGCCCCTGCCGCAGCAGCCTGTTGTGCCTCCGGCGACATCGCTTGCGCGGCAAATACGACCATCACGCTGGCGGGCGGCTGCGCGGGCGCGACGGCGACGGGTTGCCAGGCCGCCCACAGCAGCAGCGACAGCGCGGTAGCCGACACCAGCGACGTGGCGATGCCCCAGTTGAATATCGGACGCGGATTCACCCGCCCTCCCGGCCCACCAGGGCCACTTTCAGGTAGCCGGCCTGGCGTAAGGCGTCCATCACGCCCAGCACGTCTTCATACGCGGCTTGCCTGTCGGCCTGGAAAAACAGGGTGCGCTGGCGGTCGCCGCCCGTCTGTGCGTCAAGCGAACTGCCCAGCTTCCCGCGCGCCACGGGCGACTCGCCCAGGTACAGGCTGCGGTCCGCTTTCAGCGAGATAAACAGCGGTTTGTCGGGACGCGGCTCGGGCTGGGCCGTGGCGGCCGGCAAGTCGATCTTCAGATCGACGGTGGCCAGCGGCGAGACCACCATGAAGATGATCAGCAGCACCAGCATCACGTCGATGAAGGGCGTGACATTGATCTCGCTCAATTCCGGCATGTCGGCCGTGTCGTCGTCCTGCGAAGGGAAAAGGCTGGCCATGGCTCAGGCCTGCTTGCGCACGTCGAGGTCGCGGCTCAGCATCAGCAGCACTTGCGCCGAGGCGGCGCGCAGCTGCGCCTTGTATTGATTGATGCCACGACTCAAGACATTGTAGATGACGACGGCGGGTATCGCCGCCACCAGGCCCAAGGCGGTGGCCAGCAAGGCTTCCGCGATACCGGGCGCGACGGTGGCCAGATTCGTGCTCTGGCTGACGGCGATGCCGATAAAACTGTTCATGATGCCCCACACGGTGCCGAACAGGCCGACGAAGGGCGCCACGGCGCCTATGCTGGCCAGCAAGCCAATGCCTTGCGTCATGGCGCGTACCTGCTGCGCAATGAACTGTTCCTGGCGGAAGCCGGCCCGCTCCTTCAGGGCCGCCGCCGGCGCGCTGGCATGCGACAGACTCAGTTCCTGCTGCACCTCGGCCAGCAGCTGCTGCGCCAGCGAATTGCTGCCTGCGCCCTCCACTTTGACGGCCGCGTCCGGCAAGGACGTGGCCGTCTTCAGCATGGCGACGGCTTGCGCCGCCGCGCGCCGCGCTTGCAACAAGCCGGCGCCCTTCACCAGCAAGACCACCCAGGTGGCCAGCGCGGCGAGCAGCAAGCCGATGAGCACACTTTTGACGATCTGGTCGGCGGCGAAGAACATGCCCAACGGCGACATATCGTGCGCTAAGGCGGACGCTTGCGCGCCGACATGAACGATGGAAAGAAACACGCCGCCGCCGGCGGCTTTGATACAGAGGATACGCATGGGAGCTTCAACAGGTAACAGGCATGGCTGCGCCAACGGCGCGCATGCGCATGCAAAAAAAATCGGAAAAACTACCTGGCTGCTGCGAAGACGCTTGCTGGGGCGGAGTGCCGGGCTGAACGCCCGGCGGAGTGACAACGGATTACTTGGCGCTGGCGACGGCGGGTGCCGCCACCGGCGTGTACCACACAAAATCCGCCTGCGGCGCCGGCACCGTGGCACCCTGCTGCGCCAGCACCAGCACCAGCGGCGCGGGGCCGCCCCTCAAGTCCTGCACGTGCAGCGGCACGCCCAGGTCCTTGTGCGCATGGTAGGCACCGGCGATCAGCACGGCGGGCGCGGGCGCGGCCAGCAGGCGCTCGGCCATGCGGCGGTCGCGCTGCTGCTGCACCGACAGCATGGCGGCCAGGCGCGGTTCGTCGATCTGGTTGTCATGCATGACGCGGATGATGTCTTTCAGCTTCGCATGCACCTTGCCATCGTTGGCCAGGTTCGAGTGCTTGCCCTGCACGGCCGGCTTGTCGGCAAACAGTTGCTTGATCTCGCTGCGGTCCAGGTTGGCCGACCAGACGGGATACGGCGCGCGCATCACGGTCATCACCAGGTCGCCATATTGCGCCCACTTCCAGCCCGGCTGCCAGGCCAGCAGCTCGGCCACGTGCTCGGGGCGCACGACGGGGTCCGTCTGCAGCCAGGGCTTGACCTTGTCCACCCTGGCTTGCTGATCCGGGTTCAGCATTTCCAGCAGCACGCTGCCTTGCGGGCGCTGGGCCTGCAATTGCTGCAGCAGCCATTGCTCGATCCGATGATGGCTGAGCTGGTCATGCTGCTCGCCCACGATGACCCTCGGCGCGGCGGCCAGTTGGGCCAGCAATTGCTCGGCAGTCAAGCGCTGGCCGCTGCGCAGGTCGACGATCTCGCCCAGCTGGCGCACGTCCTGCACAGTAGCGGATGCGGCAGTCGTGGTACTCAGCGGAGCGACGCTGCCGCAGGCGCTCAGGGCCAGCACGCAGACGGGCAGGACGGCGGCGAGGGACAGGGGGAATCTCATGGGCATGGCCTTTCGGATTAAGCACGCATTGCAAAATAACTACTGGCGGGCATTCTAATGGAAATGATTCTCATTTACAACCTATGCACAAGCACCCTGCGGATTTTTACAACTGGCAAAAATAGTGCTTCGGTGAAATCCGCGGGACGCGGAGTAGAATAAAAAAAACGGAGGACTTGCGTGAATCAAACTGACCAGTTGGCGGTACTGAAAAAACCGCTGCCCGTATCTCTTGCTGCCGTAATTTCCCTGATCTTTGCCGACCGCTTTTCCATGACGCAAGCCATGCGCGAACACCATGGCCGCGACGAGTCCAGCTATCCCCCCATGCTGCCCGATGCCGTCATCTTCGCCCATTCCACCGAGGAAGTGGCGGCCGCCGTCAAGCTGTGCAGTGCGCACGACGTGCCCGTCATCGCCTATGGCAGCGGCACTTCGCTCGAAGGCCACGTGCTGGCCCTGCATGGCGGCGTGACGATTGATCTGTCGCAAATGAATCACATGGTCGCCGTGCATGCTGAAGACTTGACGGCCACCGTGCAGGCGGGGGTGACGCGCAAGCAGCTCAATGAAGAAATCCGCGACACGGGCCTGTTCTTCCCCATCGACCCGGGCGCCAATGCGTCCTTGGGCGGCATGGCGGCCACGCGCGCCTCGGGCACGAACGCCGTGCGCTACGGTACCATGCGCGAAAACGTGCTGGCCCTGACGGTGGTGACGGCCGACGGGCGCATCATCAAGACGGGGACCAGGGCGAAAAAATCGTCGGCCGGCTACGACCTGACGCGTTTATTTGTCGGCAGCGAAGGCACCCTGGGCATCATCACGGAAGTGACCGTCAAACTGTATCCGCTGCCGGAAGCGATCTCGGCGGCCGTGTGTTCGTTTCCCGGCACGGGCGAAGCCGTCAGCGCCGTGATCCAGACCATCCAGATGGGTATTCCTGTGGCGCGGGTCGAGTTTCTCGATGAAAATGGCGTCAAAGCCATCAATGCCTACGACAAGATGGCGCTGCCGGAAAAGCCGCTGCTGCTGTTTGAATTCCACGGTACGCCGGGCGGCGTGGCCGAGCAGGCGCAATTGGTGCAAGCCATCACGGCGGAACACGGCGCCAGCGATTTCGAATGGGCCAGCCGCCCCGAAGAGCGTTCGCGCCTGTGGGCCGCGCGCCACAACGCGTATTTCGCGCTGCTGCAGATGCGCCCCGGCAGCCGCGCCATTTCCACCGACTGCTGCGTGCCGATTTCGCGCCTGGCCGAATGCATCCTCGCCACCAAGGCCGATTGCGAGGCGCAGGGCCTGGTCTATGCCATCATCGGCCACGTGGGCGACGGCAATTTCCACGTGCAGATGCTGGTCGACCCCGCCGACCCGGCCGACATCGCGCGTGCCGAAAAGGTCAACAGCGACATGGTCACGCGCGCCATCGGCATGGACGGCACCTGCACAGGAGAACACGGCGTGGGCATGCACAAGATGGCTTTCCTCGTGGAAGAACATGGCGAGGGCGCCATCGACACCATGCGCGCCGTGAAACACGCGCTGGATCCGAAGAACCTCATGAATCCGGGGAAGATTGTCAGATGGTAGGTCGCTCCCTTCGGGATCGGCATTTTTCCCACTGGGAAAAACACCCCCGCCGGATCTGACCCCGGCCCTTGCCGTTGGGTTATTTTTATAAATCCATGCGCATCGGCACGAAAGCAATCCCGCCCGTCTCCACCTTCGGTCCCGTGGCGACAAAGCCCAGGCTTTCGTACAGGGGCAAGGCGTAGGCCGAGGAATTGACGGTAAAGGCCGTCACATCGCCCCTGGCCAGCGACGCGTCGCGGGCCGCCTGCCACAAACGGCGCGCCATGCCGCGCCGGTGCAGGGCGCGCGGCACGAACATGTGGAACAGGTGCGTGTTGTCGCGCATGGCCACCACGCCGGCCAGCTCGCCGTCGATATGCGCGAGCTGGTAGGCGTAATTGGGCTGCGACAGATAGCCTTCGATGGCGGGCTGGCGGCAGTTCTCGATGAACTTTTCCGCCCCCGCGCCGTCCGGGTGCAGGGTCAAAAAGGGCATCAGGTCGTCGATCAGGGCGACGATGGCGGGCGCGTCGGCGACCAGGGCGGGACGCAGTGTCGGTTCGGGTAATGTTGTCATATTCAAATAATGCCACGCCTGCCTCCCCGCCGGCAACTCTCAACAGAAATCGCGGCTGCTGGTCCTCAAGCGCCCCAGCAAGTGCGACATATCGACCAGGTGCTTGGCCACCAGGTTGCGCACGATGCCCTCCCTTTGCCACACGCCGTACACGCCCAGCAATGGCGCGCTCAGCACTTCTCGCCGCTGGCTTTCCACCAGGTCGGGCCAGACGATGACGTTGACCGTGCCCGTCTCGTCTTCCAGTGTCATGAAGATCACGCCCTTGGCCGTGCCTGGACGCTGGCGCACGGTGACGATGCCGCAGGCGCGCGCCACTTGCCCGCTCGTGTACGCCATCAGCGTGGACGCCGGCATGAAACGCTGTTCCAGCAATTGCCTGCGCAGCAGCGCCAGCGGGTGGCGGCCCAGGGTCAGGCCTTGCGCGCGGTAGTCGCTGACGATGCTCTCGCCTTCCGTCGGCGCGGCCAGCATGGGCAAGTCTTCCTCTTGTGTGGTGGAACGCAATAAATCCCTGTCCGGCACGGCGCCGGCCGCCTGCCACAGGGCTTCGCGCCGGTGCCCGGCCAGTGCATGCAGCGCGTTGCCGGCAGCGAGCACCTGCAAGTCATGGCGGTCCAGGCCGCCACGCCGGGCCAGGTCGGCCACATCGACAAAGGCGGCGATGGCGCGCGCATCCTCGATGCGTTGAGCGGCCTCCGCGCGCATGCCAAACAGGCTGTTCAAGCCCAGGCGCACGGCGGGTCCATCACCGTTCCCTTCGTCCAATTCCGCTTCCCAGCCGCTGACGGCCACGTCGACGGGCAGCACCTGCACGCCATGGCGGCGGCCATCCTGCACCAGTTGCGAGGGGCTGTAAAAGCCCATGGGCTGGCTGTTGAGCAAGGCGCACAGGAAGGCGGCCGGTTCATGGCATTTCAGCCAGGAACTGGCGTAGGTCAGCAGGGCGAAACTGGCCGCGTGCGACTCGGGAAAGCCGTATTCGCCGAAGCCCTCGATCTGGCTGAAAATGGCATTGGCAAACTCGCGGCCATACTGATTTTTGACCATCGTTTCGACGATGCGTTCCTTGTAATTGTTCATGCCGCCCTTGCGTTTCCAGGCCGCCATGGCGCGCCGCAACTGGTCCGCTTCGCCGGGCGTGAAATCGGCGGCGATGATGGCCACCTGCATCACCTGCTCCTGGAAGATCGGGATGCCGAGGGTGCGCCCCAGCGCCTTTTCCAGGCCCTTGGGATACTCAACCTCCTCCTTTTTCTGGCGCCGCTGCAAATAGGGATGCACCATGCCCCCCTGGATGGGGCCGGGGCGCACGAGCGCCACCTCGATGACGAGGTCGTAGAATTCTCGGGGACGCAAGCGGGGCAGCATGCTCATCTGCGCGCGCGACTCGATCTGGAATACGCCGATGGTGTCCGCCTGGCACATCATGTCGTAGGTGGCGGGGTCTTCGCGGGGAATATCCTGCAAACGAAATTCCTCGCCGCGCCGCGCACCGACCAGTTCCAGCGCGCGGCGCAAAGCCGACAGCATGCCCAGCGCCAGCACGTCGACCTTCATCAAGCCCAGCTCTTCCAGATCATTCTTGTCCCACTCGATGACGCTGCGTTCGGCCATGGTCGCGTTTTCGATCGGCACCAGGCGCGACAATTTTCCCTGCGCGATGACAAAGCCGCCCGGATGCTGCGACAGATGGCGGGGAAAGCCCAGCAGCTGCTGCGCCAGGCCCGCCCACTGCTGCGACAATGCCGCTTCCGGGTCGAGTCCGCATTCGGCCAGGCGCTCCAGCAGATCGCGCTTGCCGTCGAACCAGCGATGCGCCTTGGCCACTTTTTCCACGATGGCCAGGTCGATTCCCAGCGCCCGGCCGCTGTCGCGCAAGGCGCTCTTCGGCCGGTAGCTGATCACCACGGCGGCCAGCGCGGCCCGTTCGCGCCCATATTTGCCGTAGATATATTGGATGACCTCTTCACGCCGCTGGTGCTCGAAATCGACGTCGATGTCGGGCGGCTCGTTGCGCTCGCGCGACATGAAACGTCCGACCAGGCAATTGCCGCGCGCGGGGTCCACTTCCGTGATGTGCAGGCAATAGCAGACGGCCGAATTGGCGGCCGATCCCCGGCCCTGGCACAGGATGTTTTGCGAGCGCGCAAAGCGCACGATGTCGTAGACGGTCAAAAAATACGCTTCGTAGGAAAGATCCCGGATCAGCTCCAGCTCCTGCTCGATCTGTTCCTGCACGTTGGCCGGAATACCGAGCGGAAAGCGCATGCGCGCGCCCGCATACGTTTCTTCGCGCAGATACGTCGCCGTCGTGTGGCCGTGCGGCACCAGCTCGACGGGATAGTCATAGCGCAGGCTGTCGAGGGAAAATGTGCACAGCTTGGCGATGCGCACGGTTTCCGCCAGCGCTTGCGGTGGATACACATTGGCCAGGCGCAAGCGCGCGCGCAGATGCTGCTCCGCGTTTTGCGCCAGCGCATAGCCGCACTCGCCCACGGGCTTACCCACGCGTATCGCGCACAGGGTGTCGAGCAGGGGCTTGCGCGACCGCACGTGCATGCACACATGGCCGACGGCCGCCACGGACAAGCCCAGCGCCTGCGCCGCCTCCTGCACGGCGCCGCGGTGGGCGTCATCCTGCGCCCGCTGCAGCAGGTTCAGGCCGATCCAGCTGCGCTCGCGGCCAAAGGTAGACGCCATCCACGCGCCCTGCGCGCGCACCGTTTCCGCCTGGGCCGGATAGCCGGGCAGCAAGATCATCAGACAGCCCGGCAAGCCCTGTAAATGGGCAAACTCCGCCGCAGGCGCGGCGAAATCATCGGGTGTCAGCAGATAGCGCCCCTTGGCCGCCCGCGTGCGCGCCATGGTGATCAATTCCGACAAGTTGCCGTAACCGTCAATATCGCGCACCAGCGCCAGCAGGGACAGCGCCGGGCTGCCGTCGGCCTGCGTCAAATGAAAATGCGCGCCGATAATCAGGGGAAAACCGGCCCGCTTGGCCACCGCATGGGCGCGCACGACACCGGCCAGCGAACACTCGTCCGTGATGGCCAGCGCCTTGTAACCGAGCTGCACGGAGCGCGCGACCAGCTCTTCCGCATGCGAAGCCCCATGCAGGAAGCTGAAATTGCTCAGGCAGTACAACTCAGCATACTCGGGTAAGACGGCGCCCCACATGATCCACCTCAATACTGTATATAAACACAGTATATTATACTCATCTGGAGTACGGCTTCTCGGTTATGCTGATGTTTTACCTTGCTCCTTGCCCGCCATGATCGTCCACTTATTAAAATGTTTCGGCACCGCCCCCGGTGGCGGCAATGCGGCGCTGGTTGTGGAAAACGACGGCAGCAGCGAAACGGCGCGCCAGACCTTCGCGCGCGAACGCCAGGTCGGCGCCTGCGTCTTCCTCGACCGGCAGGCGGACGGCGGCATCGTGCTCGACTATTTTTATCCGCACACGCGCAGTCCCCTGTGCCTGCACGCCACCCTGGCGGCCGCGCATGTACTGCTGACGGCGCCCGGCGCCCCGGTGGCGCTGACGGTGAGTACGGCCATGCGCGGGCAAGCCTTGCAGCTGAAGCGCCGCGCGGAAGGATTCTTCATCGGCCTGGCGCCGCAGCCGGCACCGGTCGTCGTGCTGGAAAAATATGTGCCGTCGGAACTGATGGGCCAGCACATGCACTTGCTGTCGCCGCCCGTGGTCGCCTCGGTCGGCAGCCCGAAGCTGCTGCTGGAAGTGGCTGACCGCACCACCTTGCGCGCGCTGCGGCCGAACCTGGAACTGATCGCCGACTGGAGCGCCTTGCATCAGGTCAACGGCTGCTATGCGTATTGCCGCACGGGCGAGCATGAATATGAAGGGCGCAACTTCAATCACCTCGACCCGGCGCGCGAAGACAGCGCCACGGGCGTGGCGGCCGGCGCGCTGTCAGCGCATAGGCAACAGTCGCTGCGTCTGCATCAGGGCCACGTGATGCAGCAGCCGTGTCTGATTGAGGTGCAATACAGCGCGCAGGCGATCTGGGTGGGCGGCATGGTGCAACGCAGCACCTGAACGGGGCGTCGCGCACCAGTACAAGGCAAGCCGGGCGGCGGCGAAAAGAGAATCAACCAGGAAACAACAGTTACAGCAAATTTGTAATAACAAAACAAAGTATCGCTGGTGAATGCTGAAATGATGGCACTAGAATCAAGTCACGAATCTTGCTCATCAGCCACTTGGAGATACTGCGTGCCGACCCTCACCACCTTGCGTAAAGCAGTCCTCATCAGCCTGTACGGCAGCGCCGCCCTGGCCGCCTTCAGTCCCGCCGCCATGGCCCAGTCCACGGAAGCGGCCGCCACGGAAGGCCCCGTGCAAACGGTCAGCGTGGTCGGCTCGCGCCGGGTCGCCAGTTCCGCCACCGATACGATGGTGCCGGTCGATATCATTCCGATTTCCAGGGTGGCGGAGCAAGGCGGCCAGTTCGACCTGGCGCAATCGCTGCAATACATCTCGCCCTCGTTCAATTCCACGCGCCAGACGGGCGCCGACGGGGCCGACCTGATCGATTCGGCCGCCCTGCGCGGCCTCGGCTCCGACCAGACCCTGGTGCTGGTAAATGGCAAGCGGCGCCACACGACGGCCCTGGTCAACCTGTTCGGCGCCCGCAACCGCGGCAACACGGGCACGGACATGAATGCGATTCCTTTGCTGGCGATCAAGAACGTGCAAGTGCTGCGCGACGGCGCCGCCGCCCAGTACGGCTCGGACGCCATTGCCGGCGTGATCGACATCGAACTGAAGAAAAGCCTGGGCTGCGAAGCGGTCGCCGGCTACAGCCAGTATTCCGCAGGCGACGGCAAGAATTACATGACCTCCGCCTACTGCGGCATCGCGCTGGGCGACAAGGGCACCCTGGCCATCACGGGCGAATACCTGGACCGGGGCCGCTCGAACCGGGCCGACGCGGACAGCATGCGCATCATCGGCGACACCAAGTCCAAGAACAAGACCGTGTACATCAATGGCGACTACGCCACCAGCGGCACGGGCAAGCTGTACTTCACGGCCGGCGCGCAGACGCGCGACGCGTCCAGCGCCGCGTTCGGCCGCGGCGGCATCGGCAGCGACGATATCCCTGCGCGCAATTCGGCCGCCATGTATCCGGACGGTTTCGTCCCCTTCATCAACGGCAAGATCGACGACCAGTACGCCACCATCGGCCACCGCAGCCAGATCGGCGAATGGCATGCGGACTTTTCGCAAACCTATGGCTATAACAAGATGCGCTACGACATCAGCCATACCCTGAACGCCTCGATCGCCAACCTCGACCTGATGAACGGCGGCAAGGGCGTCAGCGCCAGCAGCTTTGACGCGGGCGGCTTCTCGTTCCAGCAGCTGACCAGCAACGCCGATTTCAGCCGCTACTACGACACGGTGATGCGCGGCATGAACGTGGCCTTCGGCGCCGAATACCGCAGCGAGGAATACAAGATCATGGCCGGCGAACCGGGCTCCTACATCGACGCCGACGGCGTCGGCGTGGGCGGCAATGGCCGCAGCCAGGGCTTTCCCGGCTTCCAGCCCAGCGACGTCACCAAGGCCAGGCGCCACAGCATCGCCGCGTATGGCGACGTGGAACTGGACTGGACGGAACGTCTGAAAACCCAGGCCGCCCTGCGCTATGAAAAATTCAGCGATTTCGGCTCCACCGTGACGGGCAAGCTGGCCGCCAGCTATAAAGTGGCGCCCGACGTGCTGCTGCGCGGCTCGGCCAGCACGGGCTTCCGCGCGCCGTCGCTGCAGCAGGTATATTTCTCATCCACCTTCACCGACTTCGTCAGCGGCGTCGCCACCGACGTGGTGCTGGCACCGAACGGCGGCGCCGTCGCCAACGCGGCCGGCATCCCCAAGCTGAAGGAAGAAAAATCCACCAGTTTTACGCTGGGCACCACCTGGACGCCGACGCAAGCCATTTCCGTGACGGCCGACCTGTACAACATCAAGATCAAGGACCGCATCGTGCTGTCGGGCCGCTTCAATGCCGGCAACTACCCGGACCTGGCGGCACGCCTGGCCCTGCTGGGCGTGACGGAAGCGCAATTTTTCGTCAATTCCGTCGACACGCGCACGCGCGGGCTGGACCTGACGGCGTCGCACAAGGGCGAGCTGGCCGGCAACCGCTTGAACACCTTCCTGGCCTTGAATTTGAGCAAAACGGAAGTGACGAAGGTCAAGACGCCCGCCTCGCTGACGGGCTTCGAAGATGTTTTGCTGTCCGAGCGCGAACGCCTGTTCATCGAACAGGGTGGCCCCCGTTCGAAAGCCACCCTGGGCTTCGACTACATCACGGGCAAGCTGGAGTCGGATCTGCGCATCATCTACTTTGGCCCGCAAACCCTGGGCACCTTCAGCGGCACGGCCAACGGCGTGCCGAACGCCCACTACGCGGCCAAGACCTCGGCCGACCTGAGCTTCACCTACAGCATCAACAAAAACACCAAGCTGACCTTTGGCGGCAACAACATCTTCAACGTCAAACCCACGACGCAAAACGCGGACGAGACGGACAACGGCTTCAAATACGACAGCGTGCAATTCGGCCTGAACGGCGCCTCGTATTTCGGCCGGCTGTGGGTGAAGTTCTGATCGCCGTGTCCGCCTGAAGAAACAGCGGCTGCGCCGGCATGGGCAGCCGCTGTTTTTTTAGTTAGGCCGAACAGTTCAGCATCCACTGCACCCCGAACTGGTCCGTCAATTTACCGTAATAATCGCCCCATACCTGGATGGCGAGCGGTGTCGTCACCACGCCTTGATACGCCAGCTTGTCAAATAGCTGTTTCGTTAACTGCCTGTCATGCATTTGCAAAATATGTGCGGACCCTCGCATAGGCTCGGCATCGTCATTGTCAGAAGCAAAAAACAACACGCCTGGTCCTTCAAATCGGGCATGCATGATTTTTCCGCGCATGGCTTCATGATGGACCGGCATGCCATCCACGCCAAAGCGCAAGACATCGCTTATCTTGCCCAGCCCGCATTGCGTGTAGAACGCCAAGGCTTGTTCGCAAGTGGTAGTAAAGAAAAGATAATTGGATAATTGCATCAGCTCATCCTTGCATCAAGTTAGGCAAAGCGAAAGTGACGGAGCGGTCACTGGCAGGAGATTCAGATGCCGTCAACCGTCCAGCAGTGGCTGCAGGCAGCCCCCATGAAAGATAGCCAATTATCAATCCGGAAAACTCATGCATTGTCACGAAAACACCGGTAACCGCCGATGGACGCTGCCCCCACACACACGGATATCGCGTCAACGCACCTGCTGCTCCAGTTTTCGCACAAAGTCACTTTTCCGGCCATCCCACAAGCATTTCCGGCATCTGCCTGCCTCGAACACGTGCTCGCACCGTGGCAAGCCATAGATGACCGAGGCGCATTCGGGACACAGGCTGACCATGCCTTCGGCGTCGTCACGGTATCGGCTGCCGCATTCGTCACAGGTTTTCACAGCTCATACACTCCCATGCTCCAGTACCGGCTGCCTTGCCTGTTGCGGGCAAGCCAACCCAAGGCCTGCAACTCCTTGCCGATCAATCGATTCATGATGCCATGCCCGACCAGCAGCACGGGCCCCCTGGCGGCAAGCGCAACCAGCCGCTCGGCGGCGGCCCTGGCGCGCCGCCGGGTTGTCTGCAACGAGTCCGATCCGCGCGCATAACCGAACAACCAGAGCAGGCGAAAAATCGCTGCCCAGGCTTCAGCCGGCAGCCAAGGGGCCTTCCAGAGTGCAAAGGGCAACCCTGCTTCAGAGAAAATCGCCTCTTGCATGAATGGCAAGTCACCCAATGCCCTAGCCGATGAGCATGCCCTGGGTGCCGTGCTGGCCACGATGGTCGACGCGGAAAGCGCTGCCGCAGCGCACTGCGCAGGGATGCCACCTTCTTTGATGATCGATTGATTGTAGAGATTAATCCACTGTCCCATTTGCAGCGGCGCTATCCAGCGCCCTTTGGCGAGTCGGGGCTCGCCGTGTCTCATTAATGTTATTCGCATGTCCAGTCAGATCGCCTCGCACATTTATCCGTCCGCTTCATGGGAGAGCTTGCCCCTTGCCTGCCCTGCCGGCCTGGTCTTGCGGCTCCCCGCCAGCACGGCCGCGGTGAACAATCTTTGCCCTGCGGCGGAAAGCACGGATAATAGCGGCAACTCATAAGCACAGTATTGGATTACCTCATGGAAATTAAAGTCAACTTTCTCGACAAGCTGCGTCTCGAAGCCAAGTTCGACGATTTTACGGTCATCGCCGACCAGCCCATCCGCTACAAGGGCGATGGCTCGGCGCCAGGTCCGTTCGATTACTTTTTGGCATCATCGGCACTGTGCGCGGCCTACTTCGTCAAGTTGTATTGCGATACGCGCAATATTTCCACGGAAAATATCCGTCTGTCGCAAAACAATATCGTCGATCCGGAAAACCGCTACCAGCAGATATTCAAGATCCAGGTCGAGTTGCCGGCCGATATCTCGGCCAAGGACCGCCAAGGCATTCTGCGCTCGATCGACCGTTGCACGGTGAAAAAAGTGGTGCAAACGGGTCCCGAGTTCGTCATTGAAGAAGTCGAGAACCTGGACGCCGATGCCCAGGCCTTGCTGGCCCTGAATCCCGCCCCGGGCGCGAGCACCTATATCGTCGGCAAGGATTTGCCGCTGGAACAGACCATCGCCAATATGTCGGGCCTGCTGGCGGGCCTGGGCATCAAGATTGAAATCGCCTCGTGGCGCAACATCATTCCGAACGTGTGGTCGCTGCATATCCGCGACGCGCACTCGCCCATGTGCTTTACCAACGGCAAGGGCGCGACCAAGGAAAGCGCGCTGGCGTCGGCCCTGGGCGAGTATATCGAGCGCCTCAGCAACAACCATTTCTACGCCGGGTCGTTCTGGGGCGAGGACATCGCCAACGCGCCATTCGTGCATTATCCGAACGAGCGCTGGTTCAAGCCGGGCCGCAAGGATGCGCTGCCGAAGGAGATTCTCGACGCCTACTGCCTCGACATCTACAATCCCGATGGCGAGCTGCGCGGCTCGCACCTGATCGACACCAACTCCGGCAATGCCGAGCGCGGCATCTGCTCGCTGCCGTATGTGCGCCATTCCGACGGCGAGGTCGTGTATTTCCCGTCGAACCTGATCGAAAACCTCTACGTCAGCAATGGCATGAGCGCCGGTAATACGTTGGTCGAAGCACAGGTGCAATGTCTGTCGGAAATTTTCGAGCGGGCCGTCAAGCGCGAAATCATCGAAGGCGAGATCGCCCTGCCCGACGTGCCGCAGGACGTGCTGGCGAAATACCCGGGCATCCTGGCCGGCATACAGGGGCTGGAAGAACAGGGTTTCCCCGTGCTGGTGAAAGATGCGTCGCTGGGCGGCGTGTACCCGGTGATGTGCGTCACCCTGATGAACCCGCGCACGGGCGGCGTGTTTGCCTCGTTTGGCGCGCACCCGAGCCTGGAAGTGGCGCTCGAGCGCAGCCTGACGGAATTGCTGCAGGGCCGCAGCTTCGAAGGCTTGAACGACTTGCCGCAGCCGACGTTTGCCAGCGAAGCCGTCACCGAGCCGAACAACTTCGTCGAACACTTCATCGATTCGAGCGGCATCGTCTCGTGGCGCTTCTTCAGCGCCAAGGCCGATTACGATTTTGTCGAGTGGGATTTTTCCGGCCACGGCGAAAACTCGAATGCCGAGGAAGCGGCGACCCTGTTCGGCATCCTCGCCGGCATGGGCAAGGAAGTGTACACGGCCGTCTATGACCAGCTGGGCGCCACCGCCTGCCGCATCCTCGTGCCCGGTTATTCCGAGGTGTATCCGGTCGAGGATTTAATCTGGGACAACACCAACAAGGCGCTGCTGTTCCGCGCCGACATCCTGAACTTGCATAAGCTGGACGATGCCAGCCTGGAAGACCTACTCGACCGCCTGGAAAACAGCGAGCTCGACGAGTACGGCGACATCGCCACCCTGATCGGCATCGAGTTTGACGAAAACACGGTGTGGGGCCAGCTGACGACCCTGGAATTGAAGCTGCTGATTCATCTCGCCTTGCAGCAATTCGAAGAGGCGAAAGAGCTGGTGGAAACCTTTTTGCAGTACAACGACAACACGCTCGAGCGCAAACTGTTTTACCAGGCCATGAACGTGGTGCTGGAAGTGGAACTCGATGAGGAGCTGGAACTGGACGACTACGTCGTCAATTTCCGCCGCATGTTTGGCAACGAACGCATGGACGCGGTGCTCGGTTCGGTGGACGGCAGCGTGCGTTTCTTCGGCCTGACGCCAACCAGCATGCAGCTGGAAGGCCTCGACCGGCACCAGCGCCTGATCGACAGCTTCAGGAAACTGCACGCGGCGCGCGGCAAAGCGGCTGCCGTCTGACCCGGGAGCGATACCATGGCGGCACTGGAATTCTGGTTCGATTTCGGCAGCAACTACAGCTACCTGAGCGCCATGCGCATCGAAGCGCTGGCGCGCGAAAAGCAGGTCGATGTGATCTGGAAACCCTTCCTGCTGGGCATCGTCTTCAAGGCGCTGGGCTGGGAGACGTCGCCCTTCATCCTGCAAAAACTCAAGGGCGATTACATGTGGCGCGACATGGCGCGCCAGTGCGAAAAGTACGGCTTGCCATGGCGGCAACCGGGCGCCTTTCCCCGCACGGCCCTGCTGCCCATGCGCGTGGCGCTGATCGGCGCGGACCAGGGCTGGATTGCGCCCTTTGCGCGCCGCATGATGACGATGAATTTCGTGCAGGACCGCGAGATTGACAACACCGAGGCCGTCAGCGAGGCTTTGCAGGAACTGGGCCTCGATGCACGCGCCATCCTGGCGCTGGCTTTGACACAGGACAACAAGCTGCGCCTGCGCCGCCAGACTGAGCAGGCACAAGCGCTCAAGCTGTTCGGCGCCCCCAGCTTCATCAGTGACGGTGAATTATTCTGGGGCAATGACCGGCTCGAGGATGCGCTGCTGCATGCGGCGGCCAGCCGCCGTTAAATTCAGGCGCCCGCCAGCGCCGCCATCTCCTTCTGCATGTTGGCTATCGCCCGCTCGTTGTACTGGTCGGCGAAATACGCATCGCCAAACAACTGGCCCGCCTGCGCCTTGGCGCACAGGTGCTGCAGGGCCAGGCCCCGCTGCTCGTTGAAACGCGCGGGGTCCACGTGCGCGTATTCTCTTCCGATGGCTTGCGTGTAGGCCTGATACACCTCGTCGTCCTGCCCGAGGATGGCCAGGTCGGCGCTGAGCATGGCGTCCTTCAGCGCGTGACTGATGCCGGGCCCCTGGAAGTGGTCGGTGGCGCGTATCAATTGCGCCACATCAAGATTGTCGCCCGCATCGAGGCCGCTGGCCAGCCACAGCTGGGCGCTCGCCTCTTCGCTCGAATACAGTGCGTCGTCGTCGTGGCTGTAGACGGCGTCGTGGAACCAGAATGCCTTCTTGACCAATGCGCTGTCGCGCTTGGGCGCATAGGTATTGTCGGCCCACACGCGGATCTCGGCCAGGCCGTGCACCAGGTGGTCGAGGTTGTGATAATGACGGTCCGCGCCGCCATACGCCTGCGGCCCCGTCAGGTGGGCGAACCAGTGGTCCGCCAGTGCGATGTCGGCTTGCGCGGCGGTCGTATAGTTCCACAGCGCTTCCCACTCCTTGCGCAGGCAGTCGAGTATCCACGCCTGGTAGGCCGGGCCGGGAACGAATTTTTTCATGGTCCAGTTCCAGCCGACGGGCCCTTCCAGCGCCTTGACGAAGCTGGAGCTGACGGACCCGAGGTCGCGCGGCGGCATGACGAAGATCGTCTTGGCCCCCTGCAGCACGTCCACATTGGTTTGCTGGATCAGGTTTTCATAGTCGAAATCGGCCGTCGTGCGGATGCCACGGATCAGGTAGTCGCAGCCGTGCTTTTTCGCCGCGCGCGCCGTGTAGTCGCCCTTGACGATGACCACCTGCACATTGTCCCAGCCGCACTCGCGCGCGCTCTGTTCGATGATGCGCTTGCGGTCTTCGGCGGGAAATTGCGGCTTCTTGGCGGGGTTTTGCGACAGGAACACGATCACCTCGTCGGCGAGCGAACGCGCTTCGCCGATCACCCACATATGGCCGTTGGTGATGGGGTCGAGGGTGCCTGAAAAGCCGATCTTCTGCATGCTGCGCTCCGTTTGCTTGATTGCTTATTGCGCAGACAATATATGCCAGCGGCGCGCGCGTCAATGCAACATGCCAAAGATCATGCTCAAAACGTTCATTTCACGGCTTGCGGAAATTCCACGCGCACGCACAGGCCGCCCAGGCGCTCGGACTTGTCCAGCACCAGGCGCGCGCCATGGCGTTCGGCGATGGCCTTGATGATGGCCAGCCCCAGACCGCTGCCGTTGGCATCCGTACCGGGCACGCGGTAGAAACGGCTGAAGACGCGCTCGCGCTCCTCGGGCGGGATGCCGGGACCGCTGTCTTCCACCGATAACGTCACGCCGACGGGGCTGGCGCGCAGGTCGATGTCGACCGTGCCGCCCTGCGGCGTGTACTTGATGGCGTTGTCGACCAGGTTGCGCAGCATGATGTTGAGCGCATCGGCCTGGCCGGCGACGCTGGCCGCATCCATGTGGTGCAGGCCCAGGTCGATCTTGCGCGCCTGCGCGATGCCGGCCATGTCGCCCAGCGCGCGCTTGACGACGTCGTTCAAGTCCACGGCCTGCAGCTGGTCGCCGCTGGCAGCGCTCGCTTCCTGGCGCGCCAGCACCAGCAGCTGCTCGACCAGGCGCGTGGCCCGCTCGATGCCGGCGCTCACGCGACTGATCGCCAGGCTGCGCTTTTCCTGCGATTCGGCCCGCTCCAGGCTCAACACCTGCAGTTTCAGGGCCGCCAGCGGCGTGCGCAATTCATGCGCGGCGTCGGCGACGAAATGCTGCTGCGCGTCGAACGCCGTTTTCACGCGCCCGAACAAGAGATTGAGCTCATGCACCAGGGGCCGCACTTCGTCGGGCAAGCCCGCTTCCGAGACGGGCGACAGGTCGTCCGCCTGGCGCGCCGCCACCTGCTTGCGCACGCGCGAGACGGGCGCCAGCGAACCGCTGACGACCCACCACACGACCAGCATCAAGATCGGCGCCATCAGCGCGATGGGGCCCACCGTGCGCAGCGCCAGGCTGCCGGCCATGCGCTTGCGCACGGCCATGTCCTGGGCGATCTGCACGGTCTGGGAACTGGTTTGCACGGAAAAGATGCGGTAGGTGGTGCCGTTCGCCTTCACGTTCGAAAAGCCCAGCACGGCGCGCTGCGGCAGTTCCGCGCGCGTGATCGAGCGGAATACCTGCACGCCGTCGGGCGTCCACACCTGCACCACCATGTCGTTGTTGACGGGGTCGGCAGGCAAGGCTTGCGCGTGGTTGGCCAACGGCGCGCCGGAGCGCAGCGACAGGGCCATCTGCTGCATGTGGTAATCAAAAATCTGGTCGGCGTCGTACAGGGCGCTGCGGTAGGCGATCGACGCCTGCGCCAGGGCCGCCATGATGATAGCCGCCAGCAAGAACCACAGCAGGCGGCCGCGCAGCGAGTGCGTCACCGTGACCTTCATCCTCATGCCTTGGGCACCATGTAGCCGAGGCCGCGCACGTTCTGGATCAAGTCGCTGCCCAGCTTCTTGCGCAGGCCGTGGATGTACACTTCCACGGCATTGCTGTTGACTTCATCCTTCCAGCTGTACAGCTTTTCTTCCAGCTGCGCGCGCGACAGCACGATGCCGGGGCGCGCGATCAGCGCTTCGAGCACGGCCCATTCGCGCGCCGACAAATTGACGGGGTGGCCTTCGGCGATCACTTCGCGCGTCAGCGGATTGATGGACACGCCCTGGTGCTCGAAGACCGGTTCCGGCCGCCCCGAAGCGCGCCGCAGCAAGGCGCGGATGCGCGCCAGCAGTTCGTCGAGGTCATACGGTTTCAATACGTAATCGTCGGCGCCCGCGTCCAGGCCGGCGATGCGCTGCTCGACGGCGTCGCGCGCCGTGGCGACGAGGACCGGTGTGTCGAGCTTGCGCAAGCGCATCGAGCGCAGCACGTCGAGGCCATCCTTGCGCGGCAAGCCCAGGTCCAGCAGCACCAGGTCGTAGGTCTGCGTCTGCAGGGCCGTGTCGGCCATGTCGCCATCCTTGACCCAGTCCACCGCGTAATGCTCGGCGCGCAGCAAGTCGAGCACCACCTCGCCGATCATCGTATCGTCTTCTACCAGCAATAAGCGCATGGCTTGCCTCTCTCTATCTCGTTACTCTCGTGTTCAACCCAAACGCACGGGGATGAAGATCTTGTCCGGTCCCCGCTGTATCAGCAAGGCCACCGACTTGGCGGATTTTTCCACCACGTCGCGCACCTGCTCGACCGTGTTGACGGGGCGGCCATTGACCGACAATAACACGTCGCCCGGCTGCACCCCGGCATTCGCGGCGGCGCCGCCCGCGTCTTCCACCAGCAGGCCGGCGCTGATGCCCGCCTCGCGTTTTTCATCCGATTGTAACGGACGCAGGGCCAGCCCCAGTTTTACCTTGCCGGCGGCGCTGTCGCTCTTGGCCACTTCGGCCACCTTGTCGGCCGCATTGCCCAGGGTTGCCGTCAGGCTGACGATCTTGCCGTCACGCCAGACATCCATGCTGATCTTATCGCCTGGCAAGGACGTCCCCACCAGCGCCGGCAAGTCGGCCGAGCCGATGATGCGCTGGCCATTCACCTTGCGCACCACGTCGCCCGATTTCAGGCCCGCCTTGTCGGCCGGGCTGCCCCGTTCGACGTTGGCCACCAGCGCGCCTTCCGGCGTGGCCAGCTTGAACGAGTCCGCAAAGCCCTGGTTGACCTCCTGCACCGTCACGCCCAGCTTGGCGTGGCTGGCCTTGCCCGTGGCCACGATCTGGTCCTTGATGCGGCCGGCCAGGTCGATCGGGATGGCGAACGACAGGCCCTGGAAGCCGCCCGTCTGGCTGTAGATCTGCGAATTGATGCCGACCACTTCGCCGCGCGTGTTGAACAGGGGGCCGCCCGAATTGCCTGGGTTGACCGCCACGTCCGTCTGGATGAACGGCACATTGCTGTCGTCGGGCAGGGAGCGGCCCTTGGCGCTGACGACGCCGGCCGTCACCGTGCTGTCGAAACCATAAGGAGAACCGATGGCCAGCACCCACTCGCCCACTTTCAGGTCGCTCGAATGGCCGAGCGGCACGACGGGCAGGTTGTTGGCGTCGATCTTCAGCACGGCGATATCGGTCTTCGGATCGGTGCCGAGCACCTTGGCGCGGAATTCGCGGCGGTCGTTGAGCTTGACGGTCACTTCGCGCGCATCGCGCACCACGTGGGCGTTGGTCATGATGACGCCGTCCGGGCTGACGATGAAGCCGGAACCGAGGCCATGCGTGGGCACGTCGCGCCCGCCCCGCTGCCCGCCTTGCGGACCCTGGAAGCGGCGGAAAAATTCGAAGAAGGGGTCGTTGCCGAAGTCGTCATTGCCGGCCTGGGCCGAGGGGTCGTAAGCCACCTTGGTGCTGCCAGTGACGCTGATATTGACGACGGCCGGGCTGTTGCGCGCGGCGATCTGGCTAAAGTCGGGCAAGGCCACCAGCGGCGCGGCGGCGGCAGGCGCGGCGGCGGCCACGGGGGCGGCGGGTGCGCCGGCAGCGGCGGCATTCGCGCCGGCATTGTTCTGATGCACCACCATGGCGCCGCCGGCGCCCAGCACACCGATCGCGGCCAGCGCGGCTACGGTGCGTTTGATTTTCAGGGATGCGGTATTCGTTTGCTGTTCCATGAATTGCTCCTCATTCAATGAGATTTTGATGTATGCAATAGTGGGCCACGAGTCTTAGGCGGTGCTTAACATTTTTCCATTTGGAAACAGGCATTTGCGCCTTTAAGCGGGGTTTAATTGTGCGTGCCGCGTGGCGATCAATGGAAGCCCGCAATGGAGGCCGAATGGGCTCCGGACGTGACACTGGCCGGATCAACCGGCCAGTATTTTACTGCATGGAAAGAAGATATATCCTCCTGCCAGCCCGGCGCATGGCGCCGGGATCAGTTCAGCTTACGCTGCCTGGCGCTGTTCCAGTGCGCTGACAGTGGCGCCGGGGCTGCCGCCGATCTCGATCTTGCGCGGCTTCAGCGCTTCCGGCACTTCACGCACCAGGTCGATGGTCAGCATGCCGTTTTCAAACGTGGCGCCCGTGACCTTCACGTGGTTGGCCAGCTGGAAACGCTGTTCGAAGTCGCGGGCAGCGATGCCGCGGTGCAAGAAAGTACGCTCGACGCCATCTTTCTGCTTGCGGCCCGTGACGTGCAGCGAGTCGCGTTCGGTGATGATGTCGATTTCTTCGCGCGAGAAGCCGGCCAGTGCCATCACGATCCGGTATTTATCTTCCGACACCAGTTCGATGTTATAAGGTGGATAGCTGGGTTGCGCATCGGCGCGCTGTTCGTTGAGCAGCTGTGCCAGACGGTCGAAGCCAATGGCGGAACGATACAGAGGAGCAAGGTCAAAAGTACGCATGATAAATATCCTTTTCAAATGAAGCGATAAGAGGAGCGGACCTCACCGTGAGCATCCGCTTGCTACCGATATACGGCCTGCCAACGCTCTTTCAAGGCCTTGAAATTGGCGAAAAACGCCCCAGACGGCCACAAATTTGTAAGAAATTTTTACAGAATGCTAGACTCGGCCTTTGCCCTCCCGCCGCCACCCATGTCCCGTATCCGCCTGTCGCTTGCCCTGTTCCTTTCCGCTACGGCCCAGGCCGCCACGCTCCCTCCCCCGCCTATCGAGCTGCACGTCGATGCCAGCAATGTGGCGCAGCAACTGTTCAGCATCCGCGCACGCATTCCCGCCGCGCCCGGCAAGCTGACCTTGCTGTATCCGCAATGGGTGCCGGGCAACCACGGCCCCAGCGGCCCGCTGAACCAGCTGGCCGGCCTGCGCCTATCCGCCAACGGCCAGCCCCTGGAATGGCGGCGCGACCCCGTCAACATGTTCGCCTTTCACCTCGACGTGCCGGCCGGCGCCACGGCCGTGGAAGCGCAATACCAGTTCCTCTCGCCCGTCGACGCGAGCCAGGGCCGCATCACCATGACAAGCGCCATGCTGGGCGTGCAATGGCATGCGATGACACTGTATCCGGCCGGGCGCGCCGCGCGCGACATCCTCGTGCAGCCATCGTTGACCCTGCCGGCCGGCTGGGAATTTGCCAGCGCCCTGGAAGTGCGCGCGCGGGCGGCCACGCCGGCCAGCCAGCAAGTCGATTTCGAGCCGCTGGACCTCGACACCCTGGTCGACTCGCCCGTCTTTGCCGGCCGCCATGTCGAGCGCATCGACCTCGACCCTGGCGCCAAGGTGCCCGTGCTGCTGAACGTGATGGCCGACAGCGCCGACAGCCTGGAAGCGACGCCGCAGCAAGTCGAACAACACCGGGCCATGCTGCAGCAAGCCTACAAATTATTCGGCGCGCGCCACTACCGCCACTATGATTTCCTGCTGGCCTTGAGCGACGAGTTCGGCGGCATCGGCCGCGAACACATGCAATCGAGCGAAAACGGCGTCAAGCCCGGCTATTTCAGCGAGTGGGACAAGAACGAGGCGCAGCGCGTGCTGCTGCCGCACGAACTGGTGCACTCGTGGAACGGCAAGTTCCGCCGCCCCGCCGGCCAGGACACGCCGGATTTCAACACGCCGCTGCAAAACAGCCTGCTGTGGGTCTACGAAGGCCAGACGCAGTACTGGGGCAATGTGCTGGCGGCCCGTTCCGGCCTGGTGGCGCCGGCCAATATGCGCGAGCTGTTCGCCGCGACGGCGGCCCATTACGACGTCATGCCCGGGCGCAGCTGGCGCGCCATGCAGGATACGACGAACGACCCCATCATCAATGGCCGGCGCCCCATAGCCTGGAGCAGCTGGCAGCGCGACGAGGATTACTACATGGAAGGCGCGCTGCTCTGGCTCGACGTCGACACCACCATCCGGCAACTGTCCGGCGAGCGCCGCTCGCTGGACGACTTCGCGCGCAGTTTCTTTGGCATGCAGGATGGCGGCACCACGCCCCTGCCCTACACCTTCGAGGATGTGGTCGCCGCCCTGAACGCCGTGCAGCCGCACGACTGGGCCGCCTTTTTGCGCACGCGCCTGGAGAGCCACGGCCCCGGCGCACCGCTCGATGGCCTGGCGCGCGCCGGCTGGAAGCTGGTCTACCGCGACACGCCCACGCCCTTCCTGAAAGCCAATGAAGAGCGCAGCGAGAGCACGGACCTGAGCTATTCGCTGGGCTTGACGATCGACAAGGACGGCAAGCTGGGCAAGCTGCTATGGGACGGCCCCGCCTTCCAGGCGGGCTTGTCGGGCAACACGACCTTGCTCGCCGTGAATGGCACGGCTTACACGCCCAAGCTGCTGAAGGCGGCCATCCAGGCGGCCAAGGCCAGCCCGCAGCCGATCAACCTGCTGGTCAAAAAGGGCAAACAATTCCAGACGGTGGCGCTCGACTACCACGGCGGCTTGCGCTACCCGCAGCTCGAGCGCATCGCCGGCACGCGCGACCGCCTGTCGGCCATCCTGCAGGCGCGCTGAGGCGGGGATAACACGGGGGGATTTTGCGCCGCGCGCTCCATGCGGGGCCGGCTTTTGGTGTATGCTGGCGGCATGAACAATGACACCGACATCCAGCTCAGCGGCCCCTTCAAGGCCACCGACGGCTCCGGCCGTGCCCACGACATCAAGGCCATCCGCATCTTCGACGAAGGCTACGGCATCATCGACGTCTATGTCGATTTCGCCGCCCCGCTCGAAGCGGGCGCCTACAAGGACAAGACCCTGGTCGGCCACATCCTGGCCCGCCTGCGCAGCCTCGGCTACGTGGGCCCCGACTTCGGCCACGGCGACCTGGGCTTGCAAGACAAGAAACTGATCGTCCTGGAAGCGCCCGAGGAATTTTCGGCCTTTGCTGCCAGCAAGGGATGGAAGGATCTCTCGGCCGAGTTCGACGAGGACTGAACGCCTGCAAAAAGCCCATGGCGTTGTTGCCATGCCTCGTCGTACATTCGTACTGCCTTCGGCAAGGCGCCTAGCCCTGGGCATTTTTCAGGCATTCAGTTTATTCGACCAGATCGACACCATCTGCGCCGCGCCAGCCTTTGCTGCCGCGGCGTTTTTCATGGGCAACCGCTTAGTCCAGCTTAGTTGATATAGCGCGCGCTCCAGGCGGCGATGACGTTGGCCACATAGGCCGCGTCATCGCGTCCCGTCAACAAGTGGTCGGCATCGTCGAGCGAAACGAAACTTTTCGGGTGCTTGGCGGCCGTGAAAATATCCATCGCGTTCGACAGGCTCACCGTCGTGTCGTTCGGCGCGTGCATCACCAGCAGGGCGCGGCGCAGGCCGGCGATGTGCTCCTTTAAACTGTGGCTGCCCGCATCGTCGACGAATTGCTGGCGGATGCGGAACGGCCGCCCTTCCAGCTGCACCAGCGCCTCGCCCTCGGCGGCGATGGTCTCCAGGTGGTCGCTGAACATGCGCGTCACGTAGGCGGGCGTGCTCGGTGCGGCCAGAGTTACCACGGCCTTCGCTTCCGGCACTTGCGCGGCGGCCGCCAGCACGGCGGCGCCGCCCAGGCTGTGGCCGATCAGCAATTGTGGCGCAGCATGTTTTGCCCGCAGAAAATCGGCGGCGGCGATCAAATCGTCCACGTTCGACGAGAAATTCGTGGCGGCGAACTCGCCCTCGCTGGCGCCCAGTCCCGTGAAGTCGAAGCGCAGCACGGCGATGCCGTGCTGCGTCAAGCCTTGCGCGATGCGCCGCGCGGCCAGCACGTCCTTGCCGCAAGTAAAACAGTGGGCGAACAGCGCGTAGGCGCGGATGGCTCCGTCGGGCGCGTCGAGGCGCGCCGCCAGCACATGGCCGTGGGCGCCGGGAAAATCTTGCCGGGTGGATTTCATTGTCTCAGATCAAAGCTGCCGCGCAGGGCGGCCGATGGCGCATTGTAGCGCCGCCCGGCCACTGCCTGTTTTAAGCACGCTTGGGAATATCCACGCCCCTGGCAACGGCTGGCCTGGCCAGGAACGCGTCCAGCGCGCGCTGCACGTTCGGGAAATGATTAAACCCGACGAGCTCGCCCGCGCCATAGAAGCCCACGAGGCAGCGCACCCACGGGAAGATGGCGATGTCGGCAATCGTGTACTGGCTGCCCATGATCCAGTCGCGGCCCTGCAGGCGCTGCTCGAGCACGCCCAGCAAACGCTTCGCTTCGCCCAGATAGCGCTCCAGCGGACGCTTGTCTTCGTATTCCTTGCCGGCGAATTTGTGGAAGAAGCCCACCTGGCCGAACATGGGGCCGATACCGCCCATCTGGAACATCAGCCATTGAATGGTTTCGTAGCGCAGGCCCGCGTCCTGCGGCAGGAACTTGCCCGTCTTTTCGGCCAGGTACAGCAGGATGGCGCCCGACTCGAACAGGGCCAGCGGCTTGCCGTCGGGACCGTTCGGGTCGAGGATGGCGGGAATCTTGTTGTTGGGATTGAGGGACAGGAAGGCGGGCGACGTCTGGTCGTTCTGCTCGAA
This sequence comes from Janthinobacterium sp. GW456P, assembly GCF_002127655.1. Taxonomy (GTDB): domain Bacteria; phylum Pseudomonadota; class Gammaproteobacteria; order Burkholderiales; family Burkholderiaceae_D; genus Janthinobacterium. The sequence goes on along the minus strand of NZ_NEHB01000001.1, from coordinate 138,980 downwards.
GCTGACCAGGTGCGGCTCGTACGCCAGGCCCAGCTCTTCCAGCAGGATCGAGACCTTGATGCCGTTCGGCGTCGGCAGCGAATACAGCTGCAAACGTTCAGGATGCCGGGCAGGCCATTTTTGGGTGATGGGGAAGTCGGAAAGCTGTGTCATGGATATCCTTCATTTCAATTAAAGACGCGGCGCAAGAAAGCAAGTATAGCCAAGCATGGCAGTTTCAGCAGGACAGCGCCTTCAGCCAAACAGACCATGCAAAAACCAGCGCGGCGCGGCATCTTCTCCGCTGCCGGCGATGCGTTCGCGGTAGACCCAGTAATGAGCGTGGTCGCGGCCTTCGGCAATAAAATAATCGCGCGCCTGCGACTGGCCCCACCAGCCTGCTTCGATGCGCTCGGCGACGGACACCATTTTCAAGGGCGAGCCATAGAAGGGCCGGTGCTCGCGCATCAACAGGGCGATGGGCTGGGCCAGCAGCCAGCCGGGACGGGGCATGCCGGACAAGCCGGGCGGCAAGTCCGGTGGCGCGCTTTTTCCGCTGGCCCTGGCCGGCAGCGGCAGCCACTGGTTGGCCGCCTCGGGGCGGTAATCGGCGCGCGGCGCCGCCTGCAAGACATTCTCGCTCCCCAGGCGCGCCACCAGCAATTCCAGCAGGCGCTGGCGCTCCTGCGGCGTGCCGCCCGGCTCGGGGAACAGACTCTCGCTGGGCGGCGCCATCGGCTGCACCTGCAGCGCTTCCAGGGTCAGGCCGATCACGGGCGCCTCCAGCGCCAGCTGCGCCAGGCGTTCCTTGAGCAGGCGCACCAGGTGTTCGTCGCGCCAGACGGCCTCGCCCAGCGCCAGGTCGATGACGGTGGGCGGGCGCGCCACCCTGCCCCGCTCGTGCGCCAGCAGTAATTGGATGCGCTCGACGGCGAATTGCCGCGCGCACAGCCAGCCCGTCATTTGCTGCAGCAGGCGGCGCGCGCCGAACAGCAGCGCGTCGGCGTGCTCGACGCGGTCGAACAGTTCCAGGCTGGCGCGAAACGTGGGCGGCGCCTCGATCCATACGAACAGTTCCGTGCTGTGGCCATGCGCGTCGTCGAGCATGTCCAGCAAGGCCCCGCCGCAACGGCGCTGCAAGCCGGGGCGGGGCAAGTGGCGCAGTTGCCCCAGGGTGCGGCAGCCGATGCCATCAAGCCAGTCGAGCCAGGGGCGCGCGGGCGGCAGCAGGGCGCACGGCAAGCCATCGAGCCGGCGTACCAGGCTGGCCATGCTCAGTGTCCGGCACCGGCGCGTCGCGGCGCGCGCCAGCAGCCAGGCGCCGCGCGCCGTGGGGGCGCACGACAGCTGGGCCGTGTAGCCCAGTGCGCGCAAGCTGGCCGCTATGTGCCGGCACAGGGCGCGCACGCCGCCGAACAGGCGCAGGCTGGCGCCCGCGTCGACCAGCAGGGTCGCTTCCTCGCCCTGCGCCACCAGCGGCGAATATTGCAGCAGCGCCAGCGCCACCGCCTGCAGGGCCTGCGCTTCCAGTTCGGGCGAACGCTCGTGCAGGCGGGCCTGCGGCGCCAGCATCAGCGCGCCCGCGCGGCGCATGCCGGGCTTGACGCCGGCGGCCCGCGCCAGCGGCGACACGGCCATCACTTGCTCCTGCTCCAGCACCACGCCGAGGCTGTCAGCCGACCAGCGCGGGCAAAACACTTCGAGCGGAAGCCGGGGCAGGCACAGGCCGATCCAGAGTCGCATGGCGTAGCAATAATGAAGGAGGTTGCAGGGGCAGGAACAGGGGTGCGTCGCGCTGCGGTCCCCGGCGCTTGATGAAGCCGATCTCGATGCCGCCGGCGGCCGGACGCACGGACAGGCGCAGCGGCGCGGGCGACGCATCCTGCGCGCCGTGCAAGGGGCGCAGCATGCAGAACAGGGTGTTGCCCGACTGCGCCGCCAGGTGCAGCCGGCGCAGGCTGTCGGCGCGCACGTGCGATTGCCAGAACAGCAGGGCGCCGCATGTGCCGCTGCGCAAGATGTTCTCCGCCGCCCACAAGGCATCCTTGCTGCCGGCGCTTCTGAGCCACAGCAGCTGCGACGGCGCCAGGCCCTGCGCGGCCAGGGCCAGCGCCTGCGGCGGATGGGGCGGCTGCAGCAGCACGATGGGCAAGCCCGGCAGCTGCGCCAGCGCGGGCGCCAGCAGCCGCAATTCGCCGCTGCCCGGCTGCTGCACCAGCAGATCGATGAGGCTGCCGCTGGGCCAGCCACCGCCGGGCAACTGCGCGGACAAGGCGGCAAAGCCCGTGTCCAGGCAACGCGTGGCGCCCTGGCCCAGCTGCGATGCGCGCCATAAAGACGGGTGCAAGGCTTCCGGCGACGCCATCAATTGGGAATGTTGCATCATGGGCTAGAAAGATAAATACTGTATACATATACAGTACTATCCAGCCCAGCTTTTGGCAAGGCTTATCTGCGCAGCGCCTGCCCGCAGGCCGCTCCGCCATGTCCGAAAAACCCCGTTTCTGGCATCGATTGCTGTACCATAAGCACTCTCCTTACCGCTCGGCAATGCACCGGGCGGCTTCCTCCGTCCATAAGGAAACGCATTTGACCACCATCCAACTCATCAGCGCCGTCGTCTTCGGCCTTGCGCTCATCCACACTTTCGCCGCCAAGTCGTTTGAAACATTATCGCGGCGCCACCCCCGCCATGCGGGCCTGCTGCACTTGCTGGGCGAAGTGGAAGTCGTGTTCGGCTTCTGGGCCTTCATCCTGATCATCATCATGGCCTTCGTCTCGGGCAGCGATGCGGCCATCGAGTATGCCGAGTCGCGCCATTACACGGAACCGCTGTTCGTCTTCGTCGTCATGGTGGTGGCCGCCTCGCGCCCCGTGCTCGACGCCGTGCAGCGCCTGTTGAAAGGCGTGGCGCGCGTGATGCCGCTGCGCACGGAACTGGCCCTCGTCTGGCTGGGCCTGGCGCTCGTGCCTCTGACCGGTTCCCTGATCACGGAACCGGCCGCCATGACCCTGGCCGCGCTGATGCTGGCGCCGCAAATCTTCCGCCCGGGTATCCCTGAATGGCTGAAATACGGCGCCTTGGGCGTGCTGTTCGTCAACGTTTCCATCGGCGGCACCCTCACCTCGTATGCGGCGCCGCCCGTGCTGATGGTGGCCACCACGTGGAACTGGGATAGCGCCTACATGGCCAGCCATTTCGGCTGGAAGGCCACCATCGCCGTGCTGGTCAATGCCACGGGCGTGAGCATATTGCTGCGCAAATATCTGCACAGCAATACCTCCGACATCAAGCCGAAAGCCGGTGAAACCGAAGCGCCGAAAGTACCGCTGGCCGTCAGCCTGGTGCACATGATCGTGCTGGCCGGCGTCGTCACCCTGGCACACCATCCGGTGCTGTTCATCGGCCTGTTCCTGTTCTTCCTCGGCTTCGTGCAGGCGTATGAGCGTTATCAAAGCCCGCTGATCCTGAAGGAAGGTTTATTGGTCGGCTTCTTCCTCGGCGGCCTGGTGGTACTGGGCGGCATGCAGCAATGGTGGCTGCAGCCCATCGTTTCGAGCCTGAAACCGCTGGCTCTGTTCTTCGGCGCCCTGGGCTTGACGGCGATCACGGACAATGCGGCCCTGACTTACCTCGGTTCGCTGATCGTCGGCATGACGGACGAAGCGAAATACATGCTGATGGCGGGCGCCGTGGCCGGCGGCGGCCTGACCGTCATCGCCAATGCGCCGAACCCGGCCGGCGTGGCCCTGCTGCGCCGCGGCTTCAAGGATGAATCGATCGGCGCCGTCGGCCTGCTGGCCGGCGCCCTGCTGCCGACGGCCGTGGCGGGCCTGGCCTTCCTGGCTTTGTAAGCTTCCTCGCGGGGCGGCTGCCGGCCGCCCCGCTCCCCTGCCTTCCTCAGTTGCCGTCATACACGAGGAAATGCAGCCGGTCATAGAACAGGCTGTAGGCATAGTCGAAGGTGCCCACGCTGCGAAAACCCTTGTGCAGATACACTTGCAGCGCTTCGCTCTTTTCCCACACCGTCAGGGTGATGCGCGCACAGCCCTTGCGGCTGGCCAGGTCGCGGATTTCATGGAACATTTGCCGGAACAGGCCCTGGCCCCGGTATTTCTCGTCGATGGCCAGGCTGCTGACGAAACAGTCGTCGGCGCGCGCATGCGCAAGCACGAAGGCGTCATACGCATCGTCGAGCGCCTTCATATCGTCGCGGTAATATGACACGGCGCCGCAAGCCTGGAACTCGTCCATCGTCGCGGCCGTGAAAAAGCCGATGAAGCGCTCGTCCTCGTCATGCAGGCCGTGGATGTGCGCCAGATACGGGTCGATGTTTTGCCGCCGCTGCAATTCGACGAATTGCAGATTGAGTTTATTGCCGAACGAGCAGTATTCGAGGTAGCTGGTGGCAAACAGCAATTTGGCCATGCGGTTCTTCGCCTCGTCGCCCAGCAGTTCGCCCGCCACCAGCTTGAGCGGCGCATGCGACAGCAAGCCCGCCTGCGCCTCGTCGCCTGGCGGCGCGGCCTCGCTGACGGCCGGCATGCGGCTGCCGTGGCGGCCGACGGTGGGGCGCCAGAAATTGCCGGCGGCAATATGCTGCGAACGGTGGGCCAGCAGGTAGCGGCAAAAGACGTCATTTACGCGGTCGAGCTGCGGATCGCTTGAGAGCACCGAGTAATAGTGGAAGTGATCAATGTCCGCCCGCAGCTGGGCCGCATACGCCATGCGCGGCACTTCCTCGATGTCGAACACGTCGACGATGTCGGGCAGGCGCAAAGGATCGTCGAGCCGCCAGCCGATCTCGTCGAGCCGCGCCACGCAGCGCGCATACGCGCGCCGCTCCTCGTCGCTCAGGGGAATGTGCATGCCGGTAATGATATCGTCCAGCAAACGCATGCCGCGGATGCCGCCCGCCACCGCTTCGCGCACGCCGTCATACAGCACGCAATAACGCTGGTAGAACTCGGCATGGCTGAGCAGGGTCACGCCCAGGTTTTTCTTCCATTCCGCATAGAACTGGCCGAACAGCCGCGCCTCGAATTGCGGGCAGGAACGGGGAATCTGCGCATCGATGCCCGCATACGCGAGGTTCACATTGCGCTGGATCACGCGCAGCGCGGCGTCGTTCTTCTTGGCGATCAGCATGCCCGTTTCATCGAGAAACAGATTCATCCAGCTGACATGCCGGCGCTCTTCGCTGTCATCGCCCCCGCGCTGGAAATAGTCGGGCACTTCCGGCTTCATCAGAAAAATCGTCGCCGGATTATGCGGTATCGTATCGACATCCATGTACATGCCGCCGTATTCGCACATGATGAGGATGCGGAAATAATCGGACAGGGTGGCGAAATAGCGCTGCGCATGCAGGGTATCGAGAACGTCGAAGCGGGCCGGCGCAAAATCGAGCGCCAGCGCGCGCAGCGAGTTGATGTGCAGGGTCGTGCCGCCGATCGCGTATCGGCCTATCGTGTAGCGCCCGGCGCCGCCCGTGGGGCTGAAGCGCTCGTCATTGCGCAGCTGCTGCGCATCCCACACCCACAGGATGGAGACATACGGCGCGCCGCCGTGGTGCCGCACGTCGTCGAGCGCCGCGCCCCACTGCCCGATCGCCTCGGAAGCGATGGCCGGCAGCGGTCCGCCCATCCAGATGCGGTGCAGGTAGCGCTCGTCGTCGCCGAGCGCGCGCGTGGGGATGCAGCTGAGCGAGGAACAGTTTGCCGCATTGAAATGGTTGAAGTTCAGGGCGACGAAGCTGCGCAGGTCGGCAATGCCCGCCAGATGTTGCGCGGCCAGTTGTTCCAGATCGATGCCGGGGGGCCGCACATCGGCCAGGGTGATGTAATCGAGTTTCAGACGGTTGATGCGGAACTCGTATTCCAGGTTGAAAATCTTTGCTTGATCGTGTTTTGAGGCCAGGTCATCTATTTTCATGGGCGCACCATTTTCCGCAGGAGAGTGTCAATAAACGTCGCAGGAGGTAAAACAAGGTCGAGAACATGCGCAGCGTTGCGCCATCAGTGCCGGGCCAGCCGCACCCCGCTTTCCCGGCGCCCCGCCATGCCCCGCGTAAACAGCAGCAGGCAGGCCGTGATGAGCACGATGACGGGGATATTCAGCAGCGCATACGTTTCCAGCGCATAGCCGAAGCGCTGGCACAGCACGTTGTACAGTTGCAGCCAGGCGGACAGATAGATGCAGTACAGCAAGCTCATGGCGGCCGTCGTCAAGGTCATCGACTCCTTGCTGGCCGTGATCGCGCTGCGGATCAGGGCGCCGTTGAACAGGCCGAAGCCGATGGAATAGACAAACATGCAGGCCGCAAACACATCGACGTGATGGCGGCCCGCGCCGGCGCCCAGCATGCCGGCCGCCGCGATCAGCCCGCCCAGGCGCAGCAGCGCTACGAACGGGAAATCCTGGCGCAAACGCTGGATGGCGATGCTGCTGAGGACGAAGCCCGACAAAATCACGCATTGCAGCGCGATATACGTGGCGTAGGACGCGCCCATGTCCTGCAGCACGAAGATGGGCGAAAAACCGATCCAGGCAGTCAGGGGCACGGTGGCCAGCCCGGCCGTGAACATGCCGAACATGAAGCGTCCGTTGCTGAAAATGGCGGCATAGCTGCGCACGACTGCGGCAAGGTCCAGGCGCGTGACCGTGGGCGCCGTGCGCGGCATGGTCTTGAACAGGCCCAGCAGGGACAGCAGCGCCAGCAGGCCCGAGAGGAAAAACACGTAGCGCCAGTCCAGCCGGCTGATGATGGCGCTGCCGAGGATGGGCCCGGCCAGGGGCGCGAGGATGGTGGTGCTCGACAAAATACTGCTGAGCTTGACGGCGGCCATGTCGTCGAACAGTTCATGGATCATGGCATAACCGACAAAGATGAAGCAGCAACCCATGCCCTGGATGAAGCGCACGGCAAGAAATTGCTCGATCGAGGCGGTCAATGGCACGGCCAAGGTGGCCAGCAGAAACAGGGCATTGCCGGTCAATACCAGCTTGCGCTTGCCGATGCAGTCGGCCAGCGGGCCCAGGAAAATCTGCAGCGAACTGCCGCCCAGCAGATACAGGCTCAGGGACAGCGGAACGAACTTTTTCTCCGCCTGGAACTCGTCGACGATGCCCAGCATCGCCGGCATGATCATGTCGTTCGACAGATAGATATTCAGCTCAAAGACGAGAAAAAACGCAAAAAACCACAGCAACTGCTTGGACTTGATGGACATGGCGCGTTCCGTAACGTGGGTGGCTGCCGTCAGTGCATGCCGGCCGTCGGGGCATGGGACGGGCAGACACTCTCACACTGAAAACGTGTACCAATTGTATACCAGTTCGTATTTTTAACGCCGATTTTTGTGTTTTTTAAATACCGCAACAATACCACTTACAGTATATCCATGGCATTGCGGCAATGGCAGCTGCCCTGAAAAGGGCTCGGCCAGCATGCGGGCGCGCTGGCGCGGGCATACCGAGGGGGGGATGAACGATGCGTACCAGTCGGCGCGCGGCGCGGCCGCTTACCGGCGGCGGTGGCTGGCGAAGAAATCGAGCAGCATCTTGCTGGCGTCGGGCCTGGCCTTGTCGTTGAACGGCAGGCTGGCGTCGCCGCCGCTCCACGCGTGCTCGAGGTGCTCGATCTGCGCCACGCGCAGCAGTACATCCTTGCCCACCTGGTAATCGTGCAAGGCATAGGCATGGGCCGGATTGCGCCCGCCCGCCGCGCCGCCCGGCAGGCGCCGCGCCGTCACCACGGTATCGGCGGGCATGCGGTTGACGCGCACGCTCTGGCGCACCAGCTGCGTCTGGTTAATGGGCCGCACCACCTTGTCGGCCAGCCCTTGCAGCAACATGGTGGGCAGGCGGGGAAACGCGGGCTGGCGCGCCAGCACGTCATCGATGGCGGCGTCGGCACGGGCGGCAGCGCCATGCTGCATCACGCCCAGCGCGCCGATCAGGTTATGGCCGGCGCCAAACACGGGCCCCGAATGCAGCCCCAGCGCGGCGAACAGATGCGGGTGGTTCAGGGCCACGATATGCGCCATGCCGGCGCCGGCGGAAATGCCGCAGATATAGATGCGCGCGCGATCGATCGCATAGCGGGCCGCCACCTGCTCGATGGCGCCGACGATCAAGCGCACGTCGCCGCCGCCCTCCTGCGTCAGCTTGTCGTACCACTTCCAGCAGCGGCGCGCATGCGCGCGCAGCGATTGCTGCGGATACAGCACGGCATAGCCCTTGCGCTCGGCCAGGCGGTTCATGCGCGTGCCGTCGGCAAACTGCGTGGCGCTCTGCTCGCAGCCGTGCAGCATCACCAGCAGCGGCCGGCCCCGGCTGCGCATGGCGGCGCTCGGCGCCTTCTCGGGCAGGTAGAGGAAATACGGCAGGCGCCGGCCCGGCAACTGTCCCAGTTCCGGCAACGGCGCATAGTGGGCGGCCAGCCACTTGCCCGGCGGCGGCGCCGTTCGCTTGCGTACGCGCGGGGGCGACAGGGGCGTGGCAAACGGCGCCAGCGAGGGCAGCGCATCGCTGGCGGGCCTGGCGCGCGGCGTCGCCCTGGTCTTGGCCGCGGTCTTGGCCACGGGCTTGCTGCGGGGTTTGGCCAGGGGCTTGGCCGGCACGGGGCCAAACAGCACCTTCGCCAGTTTGGTCGCCGTGCGCTGCTGCGCCTTACCGGCGCGCAATAGCCCACGCAGCCACTTGGCGGCGGGCTTTACCATGGCGCGCGGCGCGCATGTCGTGGTGGAGCGTACCGCAACTTCATCCCTCTGCATCGTTGCATCGTCAGCATGCGCGGCCTCCTCCGTAGAATGCATAGAGTACCGCAATTGGGCCACGGCACCGTACGTTTGCGCACGAATAAAAGTGCCCCAGGCACCATTGAGGCAGATCAAACGCAAACAAGTGCGTATGCTTAATCTGGATGTTCGATCAGCATTTCACCAGAGGAGAGAACACCATGAGCTACCTGGACCGCGACATCCTGGGCATGTACCGCAACCACGACGGCCCCGGGCCAGCCCTGATGGGGGCCGACACCCTGATCGGGGACGAAGTTTACAATCACGACGACGAGGAATTGGGCGACATCAAGGAAATCATGCTCGACATGCGCACCGGCCAGATCGCCTATGCCGTGCTGTCCTTCGGCGGCATCCTGGGCATGGGCGACAAATTGTTTGCCGTGCCCTGGGAGCGCCTGACCCTGGACACCGTCAACAAGCGCTTCCTGCTGAACGTCGACAAAGAGCTGCTGAAAAACGCTCCCGGCTTCGACAAGAACAACTGGCCCGACATGGGCAGCGATGCCTGGAACCAGCAGATGGAAGCGTTCTATGGCAGCGGCACGCGCTACAGCAGCGGCGCCATGGCCGGCAGCCGCATGCCATCGGGCAGCGACCTGCGCGGCGGCGCCAGCCTGCAATCAGGCAGCGAAGGCAGCCTGTCCGGCAGCTCCATGAGCGGCAGCCGCGCCGGCACCAGCAGCCAAAGCGGCTCGCGCTCATCGCTCAGCGACGATGATGGGCGTGACAACGACCGAACGTAGGTCGCGTAGGTCACGTAGGTCGGATTAGCGGCGCAGCCGCGTAATCCGACATCACCAGCGACACCGTTGACACCGTTGACACCGCGCTATCGGCCACGCCAACGATGTTGTCGGATTACGCGTGGCGTCGCCGCGCTAATCCGACCTTGTATTATTCCCCTCATGCCGTTCGTGGTATTGCGAACGGTATCGACCGCTGTCAAAATCTTGATAGGCATATCAAGACCGGGTAACTGGATGCCGTATCCGCCCTTAGGCCCCGAGCCAGCTCCGTAGATCTCAATCTTGATAGGCATATCAAGACCGGGTAACTGGATGCCGTATCCGCCCTTAGGCCCCGAGCCAGCTCCGTAGATCTCGCACCAGTTACCCATCCTCCATGTCAAGATCGGACAGTATCTTTGGCACCGGCCTGCCGGTTAGCCCGTATTTGCAAGGTAGATCGCAAGAGGAGCACAGCATGTTTCATTTAGGAATCGACGTTGCCAAGGCCAAGCTCGACTGCGCGCTGCGCCTGCCCAACGGCAAGCATCGTAACAAGGTTGTCGAGAACAATTACCAAGGATTCGCCGCACTCAACGCATGGCTGCTGAAGCAYGAAGCCGGCAGCCCCAGAGTGTGCATGGAAGCGACGGGCACGTATTGGGAGGGAGTTGCCGAATATCTG
>NZ_NEHB01000001.1:0-128725 GCF_002127655.1 Janthinobacterium sp. GW456P | reverse complement strand
CAGCCCCAGAGTGTGCATGGAAGCGACGGGCACGTATTGGGAGGGAGTTGCCGAATATCTGGCTGGACTTGGCATGGTGGTCAGTGTCATCAATCCGGCCCAGATCAAGGCCTTCGGCGCTTCGCGCCTGGTGCGCACCAAGACCGACAAGGTCGATGCGCAACTGATCGCCGACTTCGCCCATGAACGCCAGCCAGAGCCCTGGCARGCGCCGTCGCCCGCCGAGCAATCGCTGCGCGCGCTGGTGCTGCGCCTGGACGCCTTGCAGGCGATGCGCTTGCAGGAAAGCAACCGGCTTGAAGTGGYGCGCGAGGCGGTACGCCAGGGTATCGRGGAKCATATTGCCTGGCTCGACGTCGAGATCAAAACGCTGACCCTGGCNGAAGCCGGCAGCCCCAGAGTGTGCATGGAAGCGACGGGCACGTATTGGGAGGGAGTTGCCGAATATCTCGCTGGACTTGGCATGGTGGTCAGTGTCATCAATCCGGCCCAGATCAAGGCCTTCGGCGCTTCGCGCCTGGTGCGCACCAAGACCGACAAGGTCGATGCGCAACTGATCGCCGACTTCGCCCGTGAACGCCAGCCAGAGCCCTGGCAGGCGCCGTCGCCCGCCGAGCAATCGCTGCGCGCGCTGGTGCTGCGCCTGGAYGCCTTGCAGGCGATGCGCTTGCAGGAAAGCAACCGGCTTGAAGTGGCGCGCGAGGCGGTMCGCCAGGGTATCGRGGAKCATATTGCCTGGCTCGACGTCGAGATCAAAACGCTGACCCTGGCKATCCGCCGCCATATCGATGATGACCCGGATTTACGCGACAAGCGCGCTGCTCGATAGTATCCCTGGCCTGGGCGAGCGCACGATTCCCGTGCTGCTGTCSTACTACGCCAATCCTGAGCGCTTCGACAGCGCCAAGCAAGCCGTGGCGTTTGCGGGCCTCGATCCGCGCCAGCACGAGTCGGGTTCCAGCGTGCGTGGCAAGCCACGCATGTCGAAGGTCGGCCAYAGTTTCCTGCGCAAGGCACTGTACATGCCGGCCATGGTGGCCGTCCATAAGACGCTTTGGGGCAGGCGCTTCGGTCAGCGCTTGCGTGACGCCGGCAAAGCGCCCAAGCTGATCATYGGCGCCATGATGCGCAAGCTGGTGCACRTGGCATTCGGCGTGCTCAGGTCGGGAAAAATATTTGATCCGGCCTTGCACGCCGCTTGACGGGGATAACAGTATCTACACCTGATCCGGCCACGGGCGCTCATGCAAATGACGCGCCCTTTCTATCGGACAGACGAGCGGCAAAAACTGCTGCTGGCGCGCCGAATACGCCATCAGCGCCCCGCTGTCGATGTCGAAATACCAGCCATGCAGTTTCAGCATCCCCTGCTCCACCCGGCGTTTGAGCCACGGATAGGTGAGCAGGTTGTCCAGCGACTGCAGGATGCTGGCCAGTTCGCACGCATGGTGCTGTTCTTCCGAAGACCGGTGCGCCAGCTCGCGCCGCACCCGCTGCGCCACCGGTTCGGCGATGCGCATCCACTGTCCCACGAAGTCCGTTTCCTGGTCTTCCGCGCGCGGCTGCGGTTCCAGCAGCGCGCGGATGCCGCCGCAGCGCGCATGGCCCAGCACGATGACCCTGGCCACTTCCAGCTTGCAGACGGCGAACTCGATGGCCGAACTGACGCCGGGCGGCGCATCGGGCGTGCACGGCGGCACCAGGTTGGCGATATTGCGCACGACGAACATGTCGCCCGGGTCGCTGCCCGTCAGCAGCATGGGATCGACCCGCGAATCGCAGCAGCCGATCAGCAGGGTCGAGGGCCGCTGCCCGTCGCGCAGGCTGTCGTACAAGGTTTGCGGCTCGCTGAAATACTGCTGCTGAAACAGACTGAAGCCGTTGACGAATTTTTCCAGTTCTTCCATGACATACTCTCATTTCCTCAACGTCTGGCAAGAACGACTTGCCAGACATTCCAACTTTAGCAAGGCATCGGCGCATTCTTGCGCGCGTAGCACCACCAGGTGATGGCAATGCAGCTGACGTAAAAGCCGATGAAGCACCACAGGGCCGCGTCGGGGCTACCCGTCAGCGCAATCGAGGTGCCGTAGCTTTTCGGGATGAAGAAGGCGCCGTAGGCCGCCACGGCCGAGGTGAAGCCCAGCACGGCCGCGCCCTCCTTGTTGGCGTCGACGATGGCCTGCTCCTGCTCCGCCTTGCTCTTGCCGGCGGCCGCGCGCTGATGCTCGGTCAGGAAGATCACGGGAATCATGCGGAAGGTCGAGGCATTGCCGATGCCGGTGCCGGCGAACAGCAGCATGAACATCCAGAAGAAACCGTTAAAGCTGCCGCCGATGCCATTTTGCGGCATGAAGTACAGGACGCCCAGCACGGCGCCTATCATCAAGAGGAAAGACCACAGGGTGACGCGGGCGCCGCCCAGTTTATCGGAGATCACGCCGCCGGCCACGCGCGCCAGCGCGCCGACCAGGGGACCCAGGAAGGCGTAGTCGAGCGGATTGACGTCGGGGAACTGGATCTTGATCAGCAGCGGGAACGCGGCCGAGTAACCGATGAAGGAGCCGAAGGTGCCCGTGTACAGCCAGCACATGAGCCAGTTGTGCTTGCGCTTGAAGATCACGGCCTGTTCGGAAAACGAGGCCTTGGCCGACGCCAGGTCATTCATGCCGAACCAGGCCAGCAAGGTGCTCAAGGCGATGAACGGCACCCAGATGAAGCCCGCGTTTTGCAGCCACATCTCCTTGCTCACGCCATTCTTGACCCAGGTGAGCGAATCGCCGCCCCAGGCGCCGAAGACGGCAAAGGTGATCACCAGCGGCACGACGAACTGCACCACCGATACGCCCAGGTTGCCCAGGCCCGCATTCATGCCCAGCGCGAAGCCCTTGCTGGCCTTTGGGTAGAAAAAGCTGATGTTGGCCATCGACGAGGCGAAATTGCCGCCGCCGAAGCCGCACAGCAGCGCCAGGATCAGCATGGTCGGATAGCCGGTGTTCACATCCTGCACGGCCAGGCCGATGCCGATGGCGGGAATCAGCAGCGAGCCCGTGGAAATGGCCGTCCAGCGCCGGCCGCCGAAGATCGGCACCATGAACGAGTAAAAGATGCGCAAGGTGGCGCCGGACAGGCCCGGCAAGGCCGTCAGCCAGAACAGCTGGTTGTTACTGTAGGTGAAGCCGATGTTGGGCAGGTTGACCACCACCACGCTCCACACCATCCACACGGCGAACGCCAGCAGCAGCGCGGGAATCGAGATCCACAGATTGCGCGCGGCCGTGGCCTTGCCCGTGTTTTGCCAGAAGCTCGGCGTTTCCGGCTCCCAGGTATTGATCATATAGCGGCTCATTGGTTTGCTCACAGCGGTACTCCTGCGGGTTGATTGATTGGTGCCGCGCGCTGCGGCTTGAACGAGAAATGCATCCAGACGAGGGAAACGCAGACGGTGCCGTACAGGAGCATGAAGGAGCTCGAACGCACGCCCGTGAAGTCCACCAAGGCGCCGAACATCACGGGCAGGATGAAGCCGCCCAAGCCGCCGGCCAGGCCCACCACGCCCGAGACGGCGCCGATGTTGTCGGAAAAGTCATCGCCGATGAACTTGAAGACGGATGCCTTGCCGACAGCCATGGCGATGCCGACGATGAACAGCAGCACCGTGAACCACAGCGGCGACAGGCCGATATGGAAGGCCAGCGGCCCCGTGACGGTTTCCACCACCATCTGCGTTTGCGGATACGACAGCAGGAAGAAGCACACCCAGCACACCCACATCACGGCCCAGGTGACTTTCGCCGCGCCGTACTTGTCGGAGATCCAGCCGCCCACGGCGCGCAGCACGCCGCCCGGCAGCGAGAAGCAGGCTGCCAGCAGCGCCGCGTGCTTCAAATCAAAACCGTATTCGGCCACGTAGTACTTCGTCATCCACAGCGCCAGCGCCACGTAGCCGCCGAACACCACCGAGTAGTACTGGCAGTAGCGCCACACGCGCGGGTCCTTCAGCACCTTCATCTGCGCGGAAAAGCTTTCGCCCGAAGGCGCCAGATGCGATTTGTCGGTGTACGAAAACAGCCAGAAAATGATGGCCGTGGCCAGCATGGCTACCGCATACACCTTGGGCAGCATTTGCCAGCCGAAGGCGGCGACGATGCCCGGCGCGACGAACTTGGTCAGCGCGGAACCGGAGTTGCCGGCGCCGAAGATGCCCATCGCCAGGCCGCGGCGTTCTTTCTCATACCAGCGCGCCACGTACGGCGTGCCGACGGAAAACGAGCCGCCCGCCAGGCCCACGAACATGCCCAGCAAGAGGAAATGCCAGTAGGCGGTGGCGTAGGAAATCAGGTAGATCGGCACTACGCTGGCCAGCATCAGCAGGAAAAAGACGCGGCGTCCGCCGTATTTGTCCGTCCAGATGCCCAGCGGCACGCGCACGAGGGAACCCGTCAGCACGGGCATGGCGGCCAGCAGGCCGAATTGCGTTTCAGTCAAGCCCAGGCTGGTCTTGATGGGAATGCCCAGCACGGCAAACATCATCCATACCGCGAAGCAGATGGTAAATGCGAAGGTACTGCTGATCAATACGGACGCCTGCTTGCGCCGCATGCCGGGTTGGACTGCCTTGTTACTACTGTTGTTCTTAGTGCCATCTAGGGTAGCCACGATGTTTCTCCATGAATGCACTGGCCGTCTGGCCAGCCGTCCCGATCAGCTTACGTGGCAGAGGGGAATGGCACTATCGGTCACAGGGTGATTCTGGAAAGGCAATCTGGATAGCCGTATCGGCAAAAGTGACTAGATACCGTGGCATCGATCTAGGCTGGATGGCGGGTGTTTTACAAACGGCCGGATTTTTGGCACACTCGGCGCCTGGAGAAAAGGAGCGGCATGCAGAACCTGCACGATACAGACCCTGTCATCACCCGCGCGGCGCTGCCGGGCGATGTGAACGCCATGCTGGCCTGCGATGCGTATGCGCAGGCGCACGCCAGCCGGGGCGAGGCCGTGCGCGCCGCCGTCGGCCAGGGGCACTGCCAGGTGGCGATGCGCGCCGGCCAGGTGGCAGGCTATGTCCTCACGCGCGACGATTTCTTCGATTACGGCTTTGTCTCGCTGGTGGTGGTCGCGCCCGCCCACCAGCGGCGCGGCGTGGGTGGGCGCCTGCTGGCGGCAGCCGAAGCCGCGTGCACGACGGCCAAACTGTTTACCTCGACCAACCGGTCCAACGGCGCCGCGCAACAGCTGTTCGCCAGCGCGGGCTTCGTGCGCAGCGGCCAGATCGACCATCTCGATGAGGGCGATCCGGAACTCGTGTACGTGAAATTCCTGCGTTAGCGGCATCTCGTCCCGACGGCGTATGGCGCAAGACGCCAAAGGCGGCTATGCTGGCGCCACCATCAATCAACGCCACCACATCACGCATGGATTATCTGAGCCTCAAGCATTTCCACATGGGCTGCGCCGCCGCCAGCGGCTTTCTGTTCCTCCTGCGCGGCGCCTGGATGCTGCGCGCCTCACCCGCCTTGCAGCAACGCTGGGTGAAAATACTGCCGCACCTGGTCGACACGGCCCTGCTGGCCAGCGCCATCACGCTGGCCGTGTGGAGCGGCCAGTCGCCGGGCAGCCAGCCCTGGCTGGCCGCCAAGCTGGGCGCGCTGGTGGCCTACATCGTGCTGGGCACCATCGCCCTGAAGCGGGGCAAGACGCCGGCCGTGCGCGGCGCCGCCTTCGCGGCAGCCGTGCTGGTGTTCGCCTATATCGTCGGCGTGGCCGTCACCAAGCAGGCCTGGCCGCTCTGAGCGATTGCGGCGCGCGCCAGTTCTGCCGGGCGCGCCCAAGTGCAGGGCAATGATAGTATTTGCAACTTCATCGACAAGCGGGCCATCCTGGCCGCGCCTCCACTCCTGAAAGGCAAATATGCTGCTATCCGAATTGCTGACCAAGCTGACCTGCGGTGACCTGGAAGGAGAGGAGCTCGACGAAGCCGTCGCCGCCATCACCGCTGCGCCCTCCGCGCCACGCAACGAGTGGGTCGACAGCGATGCCCAAGCCTATACGGACGCGATCCTCTTGCACCTGGCTAGCCATATGGCGTCGAGCGACAAGCTCGATGAACTGCACGAACAGATACAGGACATGTTCGACGAATTCCCCGACTTCCCGTACGAGATGCTCGAGGAAAGTGGCGGCAGCGCGCTGCCCTATTTCGAGTGGCTCGATACGGAACTGGCGCAGCGCGCCGTGGACGAAGGCGGCTATGAGCTGATCCAGATCGACGGCAGCGGCTCCGACGAAATGGATGCGCTGGTGGTGTACCGGCGCGATACAGACGACATCATCCAGGCGGCGGCATTGATGGGCGTGACGATAGTCCGGCCGCTTACTTACTATCGCGGCATTGAAGCGACGGTGGGCAAGCGGCCGTTCTGAAAAACCGCGCCTATTGCAGCGGCAAGGCGCTCACATCGACGGCGGGCGCCTGTCCCGTGGCCGGGCGCGTGAAGTTCTGGCCGGTTTTCACATAGTCGGCAAAGAAGCCGCCGTTATGCAGGTAGAACTTGCCGTTTTCCAGCCCGCCCGCGTAATCCATGCGCTGCCCATTGGTGGCCGTGGCGTCGCCCGTGTAGCGCCCCGCCGTCACTTCCGACCACGTACCCGATACATTCCTCGCCCACTGGTTGCCGAACTGGACCCGGCGCTCCGTGTAGCCCAGGGTGTCGATGAAATTTTCGAGGAAGGAATGCACGCCCGTCAGATAGGTGGAAATCGCCGGCCGCTTCCAGGTGGCGATGTAGCGCCACTTGCCCGTTTCCGGCGCAAAGAACCAGGCCGAATAATCGCTGCCGCCATTGCCGTCGGGCCGCGCGCGCGTGATGAAGCGGTACGTCGTGCCGGCCGCCCAGTTATACGACAGATAGGTCTGACCGCCCGTGCCCTCGCCGCCGAACGCATTGTCGACCACGCCGGCGCCCTTGCTGACCAGGGTGGTTTTCGCGCCATTGTCGGCGTCCCACACGGAGAACAAGATCCAGCGCTCGCTGGGCGATTTCACCTGAATGCCCATGTAGCCCTGGCTGAAGCCATTGGCCATGAAGTAGGAACCGATGGCGTCCTGGCCCTGGGGAATCGTCATCTCGTTATAAAAATACTCGGTATTGGCCGGCACGGTATAGCCCATGTGCACGGACGGGCCGCGCCGCGACCAGTAGTAGTTGGCGGGGTCGTTGGCGTAGGCGAGCGCGGCGTTCGACGTCACCTTCAGCGCCGCGACGTCGCCGAACGTGGCCTTGACCCGGGACAGTCCCTGCAAGTCGACCTTCACATAGCCGGCCGCCGCCACGTTCACCGTACCGACGGCATAGGTCTTGCGTTCCTTGCCGGCCAGCCTGACGTCGAACGGCGCGCCGTTGATCTTCACGCGGATGGTGCTGTTGCCGCCGTCGGCCAGGCTGGCGTCGAGCGCGACCTGCACGGCTCCCGCCCCGGCCACGCGGAAGTAGGTGCTGGCGACGGCAGCGGGATTGCTCCAGCCGGACAGGCCGCGCTCGTTGATGACGGCGCCGTCCTTGCCGCCGGTGATGAAGGCGTTGCCGGCCAGTTCCACCGTCGCCGCCGTGGCTGGCGCAGCCACGCTCGATGCCAGCAAGGCGGTATTGCCCTTGTCCGTGGCCGTGGCGCCGCCGCAGGCCGCCAGCAGCATCGGCATGACGGGAAGGATGGCATGGAGTAATGCACTTCTGTGTTTCATCGACGTCTCCTGGTGGTGAAGCTTTGCGGCGGGCGAACACGGGCCTGCGCGCCTGCGCCGCGGTTGAAAAACGCATGGGGATAGAAAAAACCCGCTACGGCAACTGGTGCGGTAGCGGGTCGTTAAGGCTTAGTACTTGCCGTCGAGGGCGAAGATCGGCTTGCGCGATTTCCACTGCCCGCCCGTGAAGTCGGGGAAGTCCAGGGTCTGGAAGCTGGCGGCGATCGATTGCTCGGACAGCGGCGTGATGGCGCTCCACGTCACGGCATCGTAGATATCGATCGGCATCGGCGCGTTGGCCTTCAATGCTTCGACAAAGGCGTGGATGACGAAGAAGTCCATGCCGCCGTGGCCAGCACCCTCGGCCTGCGCCGCATACTTGCGCCATACGGGGTGTTCATACTTGTCCTGGTAGGCCTTGAAGTCATCCCACTGGTGCGGCTTGCTGACGCCTTCGATGTGGATCGCGTTGTTCAGGTCCATCCACAGGCCGTCCGTGCCTTGCACGCGGAAACCCAGCGAATACGGGCGCGGCAGGCTCGTATCGTGCTGCAGGATGATGGTTTCGCCGTTTTCGCACGCCAGGGTGGTGGTGACCACGTCGCCCAGCTTGAATTTCACCTTGGCGTTCGCGTGCTGCGCGCCGCCCGGCTGCTTGACGATATAGTCGTGCAAGCCGCGCGCCTTGGTGGCGAAGGCGTTGATGCGCGTGAAACGGTTGCCGCGGTTGATGTTGGTGTACATGGCGCAGGGGCCGATGCCGTGGCTCGGATACAGTTCGCCGTTGCGCTCGACCGAGTGCTGCGTGCGCCAATGGGCTTCCGACCAGCCCTTCTCGCCAAATTCCACGCCGCCGCCGTACGGCTTGGCCGGATTGCCGCTGTTAAATTTCACGGCGCGCAGGTCATGCTGGTAGCCTCCCTGCAGGTGCAGCAGTTCGCCGAACAGGCCCGCGCGCACCATCTGCAGCGCCGCCATCACGTCGCGGCGGTAGCACACGTTTTCCAGCAACATGTACGGCGTACCCGTTTTCAGCTGGGTGTTCAGCACATCCCAGTGGTCTTGCAGGGTGATGCCGGCCACCACTTCGCAGCCGACGGCGATCTTCGCCTGCATGGCGGCGATCGCCATCGGCGCATGGAATTCCCACGGCGTGGCGATAATCACGCCATCGAGGCCGCCCGCGTCCAGCATGCGCTTGTAGGCCTTCTGGTCGCGGTCTTCGCCATACGTGCGCGGACGCGGCTTGCCGGCTTTTTCCACCTGGCCCAGCGCATGTTTCAGCATGATCGGCTCGATATCGCACAGTGCCACCACTTCCACGTCGTCGCGGCGCACCAGTTCGGCCAGCAGCACCTGGCCGCGCATACCCGTGCCGATCACGCCCAGGCGGACCTTGTCGCGGCCGGCAGCGGGTGCGGCGGTGGCCTCGCCAGGCAGCAAGGCGCTGCCGGCCATGGCGCCACCGGCCAGCGCGGCGCTGGCGGACAGGAAATTGCGTCGATTGAATTGTGTCGTCATTGGTCTCTTCTCTTCCATTGGTAATGTTCGTCGCCGGCTTGCCGTATAGCGGGCCGGCTGCGGTTTAATAGGTGTATTCGGCCGTGAAGCGCACGGAACGCGGCGCCGTGCGGCCTGCCACCTGCAGGTAGCTGCGGGCGATGGCGCCATGATCTTCGCGCGTTTCGTTGTAGCGGCTCACGGTCTGGCTGTTGAACACATTGAACACGTCCACTTTCAGGCTCAGGCCCTTGATGGCGCTGGGAGTATAGGCCACATTCATGTCCAGCTGCGCTTGCCATGGCAGGCGGCCCTGGCTGCCGCGCGGTGCCGGCTTGCCATTGCAATAGAAGTAGGAATCGCCGTAGTCGTTCTCGAACTTCAGGTTATCGGGCAGCGCGCCGATGCAGTTGCGCGGCGCCCCCGAGGTCAGCGACAGATTGGCGCCCACCGTCACGTCTGGGATGAGCTGCATGAAGCCGTAGGCCTTGAATGCATGGCGGTGGTCGCCGGGCAGGTAGCCATAGGCGTTGTACATCAGTTCCTTGTGGTCGTCGCTGACCGTCAGGCCCACGTCGCCGCCGCCGATGCTGTCCGTCTGGCCTTCCATATTGCCCTTCAGCGCAGACAGGGTGTAGGTCAGCTTGCCGTACCAGCCGTTCGTGTACGGGTGCTCGACGAACATGTTCAGGGCGCGATAGGTGCGCGACGGCAGCGGGTTGCCCCATTCGGCTGCGGAAATGTCCACGCGGCGCAAGCCCTTGCCGTCGTCGAAGTCCACCATCAGGCTGTTGTCGCGGCCCGGGTTGATGATGGCGCACTGGAAGCCGCCCCACTTGCTCGTGTCGACGCTGTTGCGCGTGGCCCAGGCTTGCAGCGGACGCGCGTCGCAGACGTCGTCGTTGGTGTCGTTCAGCTTGCGATACAGGACGCTGGCGCCCACCACCAGCTTCTTGCTCAGGGCACGTTCGAAACCGAGCGAGAACTCATCCTGCGACAGCGGCTTCAATCCGATGGCCGTCACTTCGCGCGCATCGCGGCTCTGGCCATACGCATTGTTGGCCGAATACGGCTTGCTGATGGCGTGCAGGCCCGTCGGCGCGCCCGTGACGGGATCGACGCCCGTGTAGGTGTACATCTCGCTGGTGGCCAGGAAGGGGCTGGCCATGTTGCTCGACAAATTCGATGGCACCGGCAGGTGGTAGCGGCCGCCGTTGGCAAAGAATTTCAGGGTGCCGTCGCCCAGGTAATCCCAGGTGGCGCCCACGCGCGGGGCGATCATATTACGCTGCGAAATGAAGGCCACGCCATCGGTGCTGTAGTTGGTGAACTGCTCGCGGCGCAGGCCCAGGTCCAGCAGTACCCGCTCCGTGACCTGGTAGTGGTCCTGGATGTATTGCGCCGATTGCACGCTGGTCGGGCGCGCCAGGTTGGCGTTCAAGTCCTTGCTGACGTAATAGCCTTGCTTGCCATAGCCGCCGCCCTGGTACGGTGTTTCAAAGGCGCCGTTGATCGCCCGGTTCGGATCGGTGGCGCGCTGGTAGCTCCAGCGGTAGCCGCCGGCCAGGCTCAGGCCCACTTTCGATTCCACGTCGATGCGGTCGATGCCGCCGCGCAGCGAGTGCTTGCCCAGCTTGTATTCGAGGTCCAAGCGCTTGGCTTTCTGGCGGTCTTCCGACGAGGGGTCGACCAGGGTGCCCGTCACCGTTTGCGGATTGGCGTACGTCAGGCCCGGCACCTGGGTCGAGGCATTCGACGACGTCTGCGCCAGCAGCGGATTGTAGCCATTCGGCGTGCGGGTGTGCGGGGTGCGCGATTCGCCCGTCATGGCCGTCACGGTCAGGTTGTCCGTCAGGTAGCCCGTGTACTTGAAGATGTCGATGTTGGCGCCCGGCGCGGCCGATGAGCCGCAGCAGTTGACCGTCGTCTCGCCCTTGCCTGCCTGGATGCCGTTGCTCGCATGCGTGGCGTAGCTGTAGCCATACGCCTGGCTGTCCGTTTTCGTGCGGTCATACAGCTTGGTGTATTCGAAGTGATGATCGTCCGTCAGGTTGTAATCGAGCTTGGCCATCATGCGGTCCACCTTGCTCTGGCTGGTGCTCCAGCCGCGCGCCAGGGCCGTGCCCGAGTCGGCGGCGGCGGCGACGGCCTGGCTGTCGGTGCGCGTCTGTTCCAGCGCCACGAAGGCGAACAGCTTGTTCTTGATCAGCGGGCCGCTGCCGTACAGGCCTACCACCTTGCTGGTGCTGCCATTGTCGCGGTTCCAGTACAGCAGATTGCCGTCCGTCTTGGGATTGGCGCCCGTGTTCGGGTAATACGTGTTTTCCGGCTCGCCCTTCAGCGAACGGGGAATGATGGACACCTTGCCGCCGAATTCGACCTTGTTGCCGCCGCTCTTGGTGGTGATGTTGATCACGCCGCCCGTGGAGCGGCCAAACTCGGAACCGTAGCCGCCCGACAGCACCTGCAGGTTAGAGATCGCGCCGAACGGCAGTTCCGACGCGCCCACCTGGGTCAGGATATTCGTGATCGGAAAACCGTTGACGTAGAACGCGTTTTCCGACTGCCCCGAGCCGCCGATCGACGGCGCATTGCCGTACACGCTGTTGGTGCCGCGCGCCACGCCCGGCGTCAGCTGCACGATGGAGGCCACGTCATTGCCGACCGGCAGAGCCTTGAGTTCCTTGGCCGTGAAGATCACGCCATTGTTCGTGTTCGATACGTCGATCGGATTGCGCGACGCCTTCACCACGACGGTCTGCTCCTGCCCCACGGCGCCGGCGGCGCTGGCCGGGCCGAAGTTCGCTTCCGCGCCGGCGCCGATCAGGGCTTCGACTTCCTGCGACGCTTCGACCGTACCGGCACGCAGCACGCGCACCGCATAGCGGCCCGGCGGCATGGAGTTGGCCACGTAGCGGCCCGACGTATCGGGCGTCAGGCTGCGCTGCACGCCCGTCGCCAGATTTTCCAGCACCACGGTGGCGCCGGCCGGCGCGCTCACTTCGCCGAAAATGGTACTGGTGGCGTTCGACTGTGCCCAGGCCTGGCCTGGCACGCCGGCCGCCAGCGCGATCACGATCGCGGCGGCGCGGCTGATGTCGCGCAATTTGAGTCGGGTGGTATGCATGCTGTCTCTCCGTCTATATCGAGGGTTATGTGCGCCCTCCCCGCTCCAGGGCGAAGCCGGGGGACGCAATTTTTATGGTGGTCGTCGGAAGGCAGAGCCAGACAATTGCGCCTTCCGGGAAACCAGTCCGTATCGGCTGATTTTCGTTTTCTTGGGATTACTTTAAAAAGAAAAATAAGTATCGTCAACAAAAAGAAAGTTATAACGTAAATTTATCGCTGAATCGAGCAAATAAAGGCGATTTACCTTTCGTTTAAGTGAGTAAGGCGGCGAATAACTTTCGCTATCGTGGCGTAGCGGATACACGCGACCACAGGGACGTAAGCAGGAATGGTGAAGAGGCGCAAAAACGGGATGGAAAAATGCGAAAGAAGACCTGGCGCGCACCTTTCGCTTACGTTTATCTTTCGTATTGCATATTTCGGAACGTTGTTCTTTTGTTTTGATGGCAACACCCCGGTTCGCCAACGCCGGCAGCGCTGGCGGACCGGGGCACAGTCACCCCTTAAAAGAACTTGTAGCTGGCCGACAGCGCGAACTGGCGGCCGAACAGGTCCTGGCTATGGTTGTAGCCTTCCCAGCCGTTCGGGTCGTAGTACGGCCGCTTGTTGAAGGCGTTTTTCACGTTCAGGCCCACGTCCAGGTTCTTCAGCGGCTTCCAGCTGAATGCCAGGTTGACCGTCGTGTATGACGGCGCGCCCTTGCACTGGCCGGCCGGCAGGGACACGGAAGCGGCGGTGCAGTTTTCCGGCGTGTTGTCCTTGTCCCACGGACCGTAGGCCCAGCGCGTCTTGCCCGAGTAATTGATGAAGACGCTGCTGACGAAGTTGCGGTAGCTCCAGTCGGCGTTGACCGTGGCGCGGTAGCGCGGCGAATCGTAGTAGCCGACGGTATTGCCCTTGATGTCGCTGCCGTCTTCGCCATCGTGGGTATCGCGCTTGCGGATGGTGGCGGCGATGCCGGTGCTCAGCTTGCCCCAGTCGCCGAGCGCAAAGCGCGTGCGCGCGTCGATGTCCACGCCGTCCATCAGGGTGCGGCCGCGGTTCGAATACGAGTTGATCAAGCCGCCCAGGTTGCCCACCGAGTAGCCCGGCACGCCACCCGCGCACACGCCCGCGTTGGCGGGATTGGCGCACATGGCCGCCACCGCCGCCATATTGCCCCGGTCCGTGTCCGTCAGGTCGTTGCGGATGGCGCTCGGCGTACCGGCCAGGGTCGGGCCGTACTTGCCCACCAGTTCCGTAAACAGCTCGTTGAAGTCCTGGCGCACGATTTCGTCGCGGCGGTTGATGAACCAGTAATCGATGGAGATGCTCACGTCCTTGGCCGGCTGCAGGACCATGCCCACGGTGGAAATCTTGGCCTTTTCCGGACGCAGGTTCTGGTTCGGCGGCGTCAGGCCGCCCACCGTCGTCGAGCAGTTCGAATTGAGCAGGCTCTTGCCCAGGTCCGCATCCGTCGCCACCTTGGACTTCATCAGGGCGCGCGCCATGGCATTCGTTTCATCGCAGCGCACCGTGTCGCGGATGCCGCCCACCTGCGCAAACACGCCGCCCGTGCCCGATTCGGCCAGGTTGGGCGCGCGGAAGCCTTCCGAATACGTCCCGCGCAGCATCAGCTCGGGCCGCGCGCGCCAGATCACGCCCAGCTTGGGCGCCAGGTTGGCCGAGAAATGCGGGTATTTGTCGAGCCGCGCGGCCGCATTGACTTCCAGGGTGTCGGACAGCGGCACCACCACTTCGCCAAAGACGGCGGCGATGGTGCGCTTGCCATCGAACCAGGAACCGCCCTGCTGCGTGATCAGGCCATTGGCCGCGTCCGCGTTGCCGGGCGTGAGAAAACTCTCGCGCATGATATTGGTGCCCACGGCGGCGCGCACTTCGCGCTCGCCCAGCTTGAACAGCGTGCCTTCCAGCTTGGCGTCCCAGGTCATCAATTTGGTCCAGGATTCGATGGCGAAGGTCGGATAGGCGGCGCGCAGCAGCGCCGCGTTGGCCTCGCTGATTTCGCCGAACTTGTAGGCGGGATTGTCCGAGATATACGTGCGGCCGCTGACGGGATCTTTCGTGAACGGGCCGAACGCCTGCTTGAAGCCATTGATGTTCAGGTTCGCCGTCTGGAACAGGGTGGAATGGCTGCCCGCCACGCTGAGCGCCGTCTCGAAATCCCAGCCCCCGCCGATGCTGCCGCGCAGGCCGACGAGCGCGCGGTAGTTTTCATCGACGTTCTTCTGGCCGAAGTGGCCCGTGGCATCCTGCAGCAGATAGTTCAAGCCGGCCGCGCCGCCCATCTTGGCCAGCATGTCGGCATCGAGCTTGCCCTTCAGGTAGACGTTGTTCGGACTCAGGAAAGGCGTGGCGAAGGTGTTCAGGGTAGTGCCCGTATTGCGCGCGAACCAGTTGTTCGTGCTGCCGCTGTTGAAGCTGGACGGGCCATTCTCGCCGCGCATCTTGATGTGGGTGAAAGCGCCTTCCGCGAACGCTTCCATGTCGCCGCCCAATTTCAGCCGGCCGCTCAGGTAGGCCGTGGCCCGCTCCGAGGTGGGGCCCGTATCGAGCTGGTTGGGCAGCGCATTCCACACGCACCGCGTGCCCGACGCCTCGGTGATGCTGTTGTTGCAGCCGGGCGCGGCGCGTTGGGTGCGCGCATTGTTGTTGGCCTTGTCGAAGACAAAGAAGGTCCCCGGATTCATCACGCCCGGCTCGCTGCCCACGCCCACGCGCATGTTCGGGATGAAATTGGGATTGTTCACATAAAAATACGAGGGACGCTTGCGCCAGGTGTCGGCCAGCGCGATGCGGTCGCGCTGGTAGACGTTCACGGAACCGTAGACGTTGTAGCCGTCGCTGGCCAGGTCGCCCACGCCATACAGCACGCTGGCCTGGCGTTCGCCGTAGGCTTTCACGCTGGGTGAAAACTCGCCGTTGGCGCGCGCCTCCAGCCCCTGGTACGATTTTTTGGTGATCACGTTGATGACGCCGGCGACGGCGTCCGACCCGTACACGGCCGAGGCGCCGTCCGTCAAAATCTCCATGCGCTCGATGGCGGCGGCGGGAATGGCGTCGATATTGACGAACATGGTCTGGAAGCCGGCGGGCGCGCCGTAGAACGACAGGCGGCGGCCATTGAGCAGCACCAGCGTGCCCTGCGCGCCCATGCCGCGCAGGTTCGCTTGCGAGCCGCCATCGGAACCGGTGAACATCGAGCGGAAGTCCTGCTGCGCCGGGCGGGCCGCGGGCAGATTGTCCAGCACCTGCAGCAAGGTGAGCGCGCCCATGTTCTCGATCTGCTTGGCGTTGATCACCTGCACGGGCGACGCCGTTTCCGCATTGATGCGCTTCAGGCTGGAACCCGTCACTTCGACGCGCGCCAGTTTTTCCTCCTCCGCCGCCAGCGCTGTTGAAGCCAGCACCGTTGAGCCCAGTCCGACCGCCACCATGGCGGCCACCATTTTTTTCATATGCATGCTCGTCTCCCTTTTTATAAGTAATTGATGTTGCAGGCTGCAAGAGCCCCTCCCCGGTCCGAAGAGGGGCTCCTTGTGAGTGAAATGATTGAAGTCGTTAGCGCGGCTTGACGGTCGCGCCCTCGGTGCCGGTCAGTACGGCGTTGGCCCAGTTGCCGCAGACCTGGGCCGGGTGGGCGCCGCGCGCGCCCAAAGTGCGCAGACTGAGCTGGCTCAAGCCGCGTACGTCGATTTCGGGTTTGACCACCCCGGGAGCCGTGACCAGGCCGCTGTCGTACAGCAGTCGCTCGCCGCTCCAGACCTGGAATTGCAAGCCGCCCGCGCCGCGGCAGCTGTCGTCCACGCCCAGGTCGGCGCGCAGCAGATTCCAGTTGCCCGCCAGCTGCAAGTCGATGCGGCTGGCTGGTCCCACGCCGAGGCCCTTGCGGAACCACAGCCCGTTCATGCGCATCTCGGCGGCCTTGCCGGCCGGCCGGTCTTTCGCGACAGTCTTCGGCAGCGCCAGGTCGGACAGATAGCGCTGCACTTCTTCTGCTTCGGCCACGCGGTGCTCGAGCACGCGGAATTCGGACAAGGTCACGGGCGCCACGTCGGCCGCCAGCGCAGCGTCGAACGCGCGCGCCACCGGCCCGGCCTGCGCCGCCGTCACCATCGGATCGGTGGAGGCGGCGCCATCGCCCTCGGGATTTTGCGTGCTCATGACGCGGAAGCGCAGCAAGCGCCCGGCCGTGGCGGGGAAATTGATCGTCTGCACACCCTCTTGCAATTTGAGGGTGCCGCGCACCAGCGGCGCGCCCCACTCGCCGTTGTTGTCGCCGATGTAGATTTCGTAATCTCGCACCTGGCCATGCTTCCAGTGCTGGTCGTTGCGCGGCGCCAGCTCGATGCCGTCGACCAGGCGGCGTTCCGTAAAGCCGATCACCCATTCATGCGGACCGCTTTTCACGGACGGGCTGCGCACGGTGCGGAACCAGGTCTCCGGCTTGCCGTCGAAAGCGTTTTCCAACGGATAGCCGCTTTCCTCCGCAGGACGCGACACCACCTGCATGGCGTCGGCCGGCAGGGCGCGGCCCGGCACGGGAGCGGCCGGGAAGTCAGCATCCCGTCTCGCCACAGCCAGCGCGCCGGCCACTTGCAAGGTCAAGGGCTGGCGGATATCGTGCGCCGCCACTTTCACGTGCACGGTGCCCTGCCTGTCCGCCGCGTCGAAATACCAGGCATCAAGCGCCTTGTCGTAGGCGGCGCGGTCGCCGGCTGCCGCGAGCAGCAGTTCGCCGGCGCGCACGGCGGCCGGCGCCTGGCCCNGCAAGGTCAAGGGCTGGCGGATATCGTGCGCCGCCACTTTCACGTGCACGGTGCCCTGCCTGTCCGCCGCGTCGAAATACCAGGCATCAAGCGCCTTGTCGTAGGCGGCGCGGTCGCCGGCTGCCGCGAGCAGCCGTTCGCCGGCGCGCACGGCGGCCGGCGCCTGGCCCGCCAGCATGCGCAGCGCATAGCCGCGGCGCGCTTCCTGGCCCTGATACTTGCCATCGACGGCGCCGATATCGACGCGCACATCGCCGCCCGTCTGGCGCATGCGGATGACTTGCTGGCTGTAGGCGCCACCCTGGTACTGGCGCGTGTTGCCATCGTCTTCATACAAGGTGTAGTCGGAATCACCGTGCGGGTAGATATCGAGCGTGAGCTGGTCCTTCGGTTTCTGACCGTCGTACAGCATTTCCGGATACATCGGCAGGATGGCGCCGGCGCGCACGAACACGGGCAGCTTGTCCAGGGTCACCTGCAAGTCCAGGTCGCGCCCTTTCGCGTCTGCCGTGGCCTGGCGGCCATCCCAGTAGTCGTACCACGTGCCCTGCGGCAGGTGGATGCCCTTGCGCCAGCCGCCGCTGACGGCCTGGCTGCGGTAGACGGGCGCCACCAGCACGTCGCGCCCTAGCAGGAACTGGTATTTGTAGGCTTCCGTGTAGGCGGCCGGGTCCTGCGGGTAATCCCACATCAGGCCGCGCACCAGCGGCGCGCCCGATTGCTCCGCTTCGCGCACCAGCGTATACATATACGGCGTCAAACGCATCTTGAGCTTCAGATAGCGGCGGTTGATGTCGCGGTACGGTTCATCGAACCACCACGGGTGCTTGCGCTCGGCCGCGGCCCAGCCCGACATGCCCATCAGGACAGGCGTAAAACTCTTCCACTGCAGGTCGCGCAGATAGGTTTCCGGGCTGCCGCCGAAGATGGCGTCCACGTCGCCCGATGCATACGCCTGGCCGGACAGCCCCGAGCCGATCAGGGTCGGGATGTGCCAGCGGATGTAATCCCAGCTGGCGCTCTGGTCGCCCGTCCACGCCACGGCGTAGCGCTGGATGCCGGCCCAGCCCATCACCGTCCACAAAAACGGGCGGCTGTCGGAGTTGTTCAGGATGCCGTCATACGCGGATTTGTTCGCGTCCATGGCAAATTGATAGCCCTTGCCCGTCCACGCCACGTCCAGCTTTTGCACGCGGCTGCCCGCCTGGCCCACTTCCCAGGCGATCTTGTCGACGCCGTTTTCCGTCCACAGGCCCGTGCGGAAGCCATAGCCGGCCAGGCCCTTCACCGTTTCCGGCAAGTTCGTGTAGCCGCAGCCATAGCCGTCGTTGGGCAGTATCCAGCCGCCCGGCATGTCGTGTTCGCGGTACTGGCGCGCCACGGTTTCCACCACGTCCGGCGTCTTGCCCGTGGGGCCGTCGCTCCAGCCCTTCGGCACGGAACCGGGCTTTTTCACGTTGTCGCCATCGTTGTAGCAATCGGCGTCGCCGTATTCGAGCGCCCAGCGCGGCAGCATGCGGGCGCGGCCCGTCAAGTCCGTGTAGCGGGCGACGACGTCGCGCAAGTCCTTGCCGACGAAGAAATACGCATCGAAGCGCCCTTCCGCGTGCTGCAGCGAGATTTGCTCCTGGTCGCGCAAGTCGTAATTGCCGTCGGACCAGGTATTGCGCAGCATGCCCCAGCCGCGTGAACTCATGAGGAAGGGTGCGGGATTGGGCCGGTCGCCCTCTTCCCAGCCGCCCGAATACGACACGGGCACCTGCTTGCCCTTGAATTCGAAGCGGCCATTCTGCTGGCCGCCGCCAAAATAGCGTTCGCCCGGCAGGCTCGACAGCACCTGCACGCCCTGCTTGTCATCGAGCGACAGCGGCTGCACTTCTTGCCACAGCGGCACGGCGTCGCCCTTGCGGTACAGGGTAAAGCGCAAGGGTTTGCGGTCGATGCGCAGGCTCAGGGCCGCCGTGCTGATAGCAATATGGCCGGGTTGTTCATCGATCTGGTACGCCACCTGCGCGGCCGGCTGGCCCACGACGATGGGCGCGGCCTTGTCGCCCGGTCCCGTCAAGCCACCCTTGCCGCCCGCCTGGATGCGCAGCACGTCCGCCTGCGGCAGGCTGATACGCAGCTGCATGCCCGTATCGCTGCGCAAATCCCAGCCCAGCGCCTCGCCCTTGGCCAGGTCGGCTGCGTGCACGGCGGAGAGCGATTGCAGATTGCCGATGGGCGCGGCTTGCAGGCCTGGAGCGGCCAGGGTGGCAAGGGCGGCGAGGACACAGGCGGCAAGGGCGCGGCGGGGAAGCGGGAGAGGTTTCATCTGCTGGCTTTCAGAAAATCAAAGTGATGGAAATACTTTAAGAAGAAAAATAAATATCGTCAATCAAAAGAAAGTTAAAGCGGCAATTTATTAATAAAATGCCCAGAATTGGCGCATTTTTCTTACGTTTCACCAAAATGTCACAAAACATACTTTCGTTATCGTGGCATTTCAGCGACAGGCGGCAGCACGACAGGGTTTCATGCGGCACCGCAACATGACCGCCGTCCAGAAAAACGCCAATACGACGCCATCATTTCGCAAGTCTCACAACTATTTACTTTCGTTTTACTTTCGTATTTGACTTTTCGAAATTTAGTATTTATGCTTTCTCCAACAAACACTTTACTGACACTCCATGACTACCCTTCTTCAGCGTGACATTCAAACCTGGCGCGACATCGGCGGCCTGCACACGGCCGAGGAAATCGTCCACCAGCCCGCCATCTGGCGCGCGCTGGCCGGCATTTTGCGCAGCGAGCAAGCCAGCCTAGCCGCCTTCCTGGGCGACGCGCTGTCCAACCCACGCCAGCGCGTCATCCTGACGGGCGCCGGCAGCTCGGCCTATGTGGGCGAAATCGTCGTCGACACCCTGAACGCGGCCTGGCCCGCGCAGATCCGCGCCATCGCCACCACGACGTTGTTGACGCACCACGAGCTGTACCTGGAGGCGGACGCCCCTACCCTGCTCGTCTCGTTTGCCCGCAGCGGCGACAGTCCGGAAAGCCTGGCGGCCGTGGAACTGCTGCGCCAGGTCGTGCCCGGCGCGCGCTTCCTGAACATCACCTGCAACGCCGACGGCAAGCTGGCGCGCCAGGGCGCGAACGACGCCAACACGTATAACCTGCTGATGCCGGAAGGCAGCTGCGACCGCGGCTTCGCCATGACCAGCAGTTTCAGCAGCATGCTGCTGGCGGCCCTGTCGGTACTGGGCAAGGACGTCGACGTGGCGCGCCTCGAGACCCTGGCGCAACTGGGCGAAGACGCCCTGCGCGACTGGTCGGCCCCCGTGGCGGAACTGGGCTCGACACCCGTGCAGCGCGTGGTCTACCTGGGCAGCGGCCCGCTGGAAGCGCTGGCCAAGGAAGCGGCCCTGAAAATCCTGGAATTGACGGGCGGACGCGTGATGGCGATGGCGAATACCCCGCTCGGCTTCCGCCACGGTCCGAAATCGGCCGTCACCACGGAGTCGCTGGTGATCCTGCTGCGCAGCAGCAAGCCACTGGCGCGCCAGTACGAAGACGATTTACTGAAAGAACTGCAGCGCGACAGCGTGGCGCAGACGTGCCTGACGGTGGGCGTCAAAGGCGACCTGTCTGCCGACGCGCCGGCCTGGCCCGACGCCTGGCTGGCCCCGCTGTGGCTGCTGATGGCGCAGCAATACGCGCTGCACCAGTCCGCGCTGCTGCAACTGCGCCCCGACAATCCATTCGCCGGCGGCATCGTCAACCGTGTCGTGCAGGGCGTCACCATCTATGGCCATGACCAATTCTAATCACTGCGCCGGCTACCACGGCATCGACATCGGCGGCAGCAAGATGGAGCTGGTCGCCTTTGCCGACCGCGACGGCGCGCTGACCGAAGTGTTCCGCGAGCGCGTGGCCACGCCGGGCGACGATTTTAGCGCCTTCGTGCAGGCCATCGTCGACCTGGTGGCGCGCGGCGACGCGGCGCTGGGCACGACGGCGCCCGTCGGCATCGGTTTGCCCGGCGTGATCGACAGCGCCAGCGGCCGGCAACTGAGCTCCAACGTGCCGGCCCTGAACGGCCGCCTGGTGGCGCAAACCCTGCAGCAGGCTTTAAAACGCCCTGTCGCCATCGGCAACGACTGCCAGTGCTTCGCCCTGTCGGAAGCGCAAGGCGGCGCGGCCGACCATGCCGCCAGCATGTTCGGCGCCATCCTCGGCACGGGCGCCGGCGGCGGCTATTGCGTGGGCGGCCAGCTGCTGCGCGGCTTTAACGGCGTGGCCGGCGAATGGGGCCACTGGAGCCTGCCCGCCACCCTGCTGGCGCAGCACGGTTTGATCGATTACGCCTGCCCGTGCGGCAAGGCGGGCTGCCTGGAACGCTACGTTTCCGGCCCCGCCATGCGCAAGCTCCACGCACACTTTGGCGGCGATGGCGCCGAGCCGCTGGCGATCGTGGCACGCGCCAACATGGGCGACGCCGTGGCCCAGCGCACGGTGGCCGTGCACCTCGACGTGCTGGGCCACGCGCTGGCCGGCCTGGTGCTGGCCTACGACCCGCACGTCATCGTGCTCGGCGGCGGCCTGTCCAAGCTGCCGCACCTGTACGACAAGCTGCCGGCCGCCGTGAAGCGCCATCTGTTCCCCGGCGTGCACGTGCCGCCCGTCCTGCCGCCCCGTTTTGGCGACGCCGGCGGCGCGCGCGGTGCGGCCCTTTTGATACGACAACATATAAAGGCGTCAACATGATGAAGCAAGCGGAAAACCCGACTTTTACCCTCTCGCCCATCCAGCAAGTGATCAAGGCGCACCGCCGCGGCGAGCGCGTGGGCTTGTACGCCGTCTGCTGCAGCCATCCGAGCGTGCTGCGCGCGGCCATGCGCGTGGCCAGCGAGTACGACACCGTGCTGCTGGTCGAAGCGACGTCGAACCAGATCGACCAGTTCGGCGGCTACACGGGCATGACGCCAGCCGTTTTCCGCGACACCATGCTGGCACTGGCCCGGGAACAGGGTTTCCCGACCGAGCGCCTGGTGCTGGGCGGCGACCATCTGGGCCCGAACGCCTGGCAGCATCTCGACGCGGCCACCGCCATGGCCCACGCCGAGACCCTGATCGCCGCGTATGCGTCGGCCGGCTTCCATAAAATCCACCTCGATTGCAGCATGCGCTGTGCCGACGATCCCCTTCAGCTCGACGATGAAACCGTGGCCGCCCGTTCGGCGCGCCTGTGCATCGTCGCCGAGGAAGCGGCAGCGGCCGCCGGCTTCGCGCCGCCCGTCTACGTGATCGGCACGGAAGTGCCGGTTCCCGGCGGCGAAGCGTCGCTGGCGCAGGCCGGCGCCGTCACCAGCCCGCAAGCGGCGCGCCGCACCCTCGACGTGCACCGCAGCGCCTTCCTGGAAAACGATCTGCATGGCGCCTGGCGCCGCGTGATCGCCATGGTGGTGCAGCCGGGCGTCGATTTCGACCAGAGCAGCATCCAGCACTACGATGCGGATGCCGCCGCCGAACTGTCGGCCTTTGTCGCCGAGCAGCCCGGCCTCGTGTTCGAAGCCCACTCGACCGACTACCAGCGCGAATCGGCCCTGCATGCCATGGTGCGCGACCATTTCGCCATCCTGAAAGTGGGCCCGGCCGCCACCTTCGCCCTGCGCGAGGCGCTGTTCGCCCTGTGCCAGATCGAGGAAGAACTGCTGCCGGCGCACGCCACCTCGCAGCTGATGCAGGTGCTCGACGACGTCATGGTGGCCAAGCCGAAGAACTGGATCAAGCATTACCTGGGCACGCCGGAAGAACAGCGATTGATGCGCCGCTACGGCTTGAGCGACCGTTGCCGCTATTACTGGGGCGAGCCGGAAGTGGCGGCCGCCGTCGGCAAGCTGCTGGCCAACCTCGATGCCGTGGCGATTCCGCTGCCGCTCTTGAGCCAGCATCTGCCGGAGCAGTATCTGGCCGTGGTGCAGGGCAGCCTGCCCGCGCTGGCGCCGGCCTTGATCGAGCACAAGATCGGCAGCTTGCTGGCGCAATATGCACGCGCCTGCAACCGCAATGCGGCAGTGGCCGTCATTGCCGAAGCGGCAATCTGTTAAGCTCGGTATTTTTACTTTTACCGAGCCCGCCACCATGCGAAATACCAGCCAACGCCGTGAATCCATCCTCCAAATGCTTGCCCAGCAGGGCTCGGTGCAAGTGACCGATCTGGTGGAAAAGCTCGGCGTGTCCGCGGTCACCATCCGCAGCGACTTGAATGCGCTGGAAGCGCAAGGCATGGCCACGCGCAGCCACGGCGGCGCGACACTGACGCGCACGCCGCCGCCCGAACACACGATACGCCAGAAGGACGCCATCAACCACGAGCAGAAGGAGCGCATCGGCGCCTATGCGGCGCGGCTGGTGGAACCGGGCGACAACATCATCATCGACTCGGGCACCACCACCATCTCGCTGGCGCGCCATCTGCGCGACGCCACCGGCGTGACGGTGGCGACGAATGGCCTGAACATCGCCTGGGAGCTGGCCGACGCGCCCGGCGTGGACCTGATACTCACGGGCGGCCTGCTGCGCAAGCAGTCGCTGTCGATCCAGGGCAGCCAGGCCGAAACCTGCTTGCAGGCGTACAGCTTCGACAAGCTGTTCCTGGGCGTGGACGGTTTCGACCTGCAGTTCGGCGTCACCACCCACCACGAAGCGGAAGCGAGCCTGAACCACAAGATGGTGGAACGGGCCAAGAAAATCATCGTCCTCACGGACGCCTCGAAGTTCGGCCGCGTCAGCCTGCACCGCATCGTGCAGCTGGACCGCGTCGATACCGTCATCACCGATGCCAGCATCAGCCAGGAATACCGCGAAGGGCTGCACAAGCTGGGCATCGAACTTTTTATAGCGGAATAACACATGCTGAGCGGCAGAATCCTTACCCCATCTGGCTGGATCACGGGCACCATCACCTTTGACCAGCGCATCGTCCAGATACAGGAAGACCCTGCCGCCGACAGCGCGCTGACCATCCTGCCCGGCTTCATCGACCTGCACGTGCACGGCGCGGCCGGCACCGACATCATGGAAGGCGGCAACGCCGGCGCCACCGTGGCGCAGGTGCATGCGCGCCACGGCACCACGGCCTTGCTGGGCACCACCCTGACGGCGAAAGAGCCGTCGATCGTGCGCGCGCTGCAAGGCCTGGCCGGCGTCATCGCCGAGCGCCCCGCCAACGGCGCGCGCATGCTGGGCGTGCATCTGGAAGGCCCGTTCTTGAACCTGCACCGCCTGGGCGCACAGCCGCCCGACGTGGTGCAGGCCAGCCTGGCGCTGGTGCAGCGCTTCCACGCCATCGCCCCGATCAAGGTCTTGACCATGGCGCCGGAAATCCCCGGCCACCTGGAACTGATCCCGCAACTGACGGCCATGGGTATACGCGTGCAAATCGGCCACAGCGCCGGCACGTATGACGAAGGCGTGGCGGCGCTCAAGGCCGGCGTCGCCGGCTTCACCCACCTGTACAACGGCATGACGGGCATGACGCACTACGATCCCGGCATGGTGGGCGCGGCGCTGGCGCATGCCCAATACGCGGAAATCATCCCCGACCTGCAGCACGTGGCCAAGGGCGCCCTGCGCGCGGCCCTGCGCGCCATCCCGCGCCTGTACGGCGTGACGGACGCCACCTCGGCCACCGGCATGCCCGATGGCGAATACGGCCTGGGCACGCAGCGCGTCTACAAATGCATGGGCTGCGTGCGCCTGGCCACGGGCTCGCTGGCCGGCAGCGTGCTGACCATGGACCAGGCCCTGCGCAATTTCGTCGACCTGGGCCTGGACCTGGCCGACGCCTCGAACCGCGTCTCGCTGTACCCGGCCGATTACCTGGGCGAATCCGCACGGGGCCGGCTGGCGCCGGGCGCCTGGGCCGACATCGTCGTCCTCGATTCCCGGTTACAGCCCGTGTCCGTCTTCGTCGAAGGCGCGGCCATCGATCTTTCCACCCGCTAGACCACCTCAACTTACCTCAACCCCGTCCCGGAGTTACCATGCACGACACGTCACACAAGGCCCCCGTGTGGGCCATGCGCTACCTGCTATTTATTGCCGGCATGGGGGGATTGCTGTACGGCATAGACATCGGCATCATCGCCGGCGCCCTGCCCTACCTGGAATCGACGGCCTCGGTGGCCTGGAAACTGACGGCCCAGCAGCTGAGCTTTATCGTCGCCGCCGTGTTATTGGGTTCGGTGCTGTCGTCGCTGTTCGCCGGCGCCCTGGCCGATATCCTGGGCCGGCGCTGGGTGATGTTCCTGGCCGGCGCCCTGTTCAGCGCCAGCATCCCGCTGATCGCACTGGCCGACGGCTACATGCCGCTGCTGCTGGGCCGCCTGCTGCAAGGCATCAGCGGCGGCTTGATCGGCGTCGTCGTGCCCCTGTATCTGGCCGAATGCCTGCCCGCACAGCAGCGCGGACGCGGTGCCGCCCTGTTCCAGTTGCTGCTGACCATCGGCCTGGTGGCGGCCGCCCTGATCGGCCTGCTGCAAGCGCAGACGGTGGAAGCGGCTACGCAAGCGGCGCAAGCCTTGCCGGAAGCGGGCCGGATCGCCGCCATTTTTACCGCCAAGGACCACGCCTGGCGCAGCATCTTCTGGGTCTGCCTGACGCCGGGCCTCGTGTTTACCGTCGGCGCCCTGCTGCTGGCCGAGTCGCCGCGCTGGCTGGCGCGCCGTGGCCGCATCGAGCAGGCGCGCCAGTCGCTGCTGCGCACGCGCTTGCCCGCTGCCGCCGACCTGGAACTGCGCGACATGCTCGATACGCCCGAGAACGCGGCCAAGGCCGGCGGCACTGCCAGGGCGAAAGATCCGCTGCTGAGCCGCCGCTACGTGCTGCCCTTCCTGCTCGCTTGCCTGATCCTCGCCTGCACGCAGGCGACGGGCATCAATTCCATCCTCGCCTATGTCGTCAATATCCTCAACCAGGCGGGCCTGTCGGGCGCCTCGGCCAACATGGCCGACGTGTTATTGAAAGTGCTGAACGCCGTGATGACGGTGGTGGCCGTGCTGCTGGTCGACCGCAAGGGCCGCAAGTTCCTGCTGATGCTGGGCACGGGCGGCATCGTCGTCTCGCTGCTGGCGGCCGGCTTGCTGTTCCGCGGCGCCGAGGCGCACCTGGCCGACGTGCGCCCCGCCATCGCGGCGCAAGTGCAAGCCGATGGCTTGAACGTGCGCCTCGATGCGGCCACCTTGACGGCCCTGGGCGCGGCCGCCGACGGCACGCCGCAGCAGCTGACCATCGCCTACGCCTACGGCCCGTTCACCAACGTGAAAAGCCTGCGCAGCGACGATCCCGTGCTGCGCCAGGTGACGATCGCCCGCGAAGACGCCGTGCAGGCCGACAGCGTGATCGGCGTGTTCTTCCGCCAGCTGCACCTGAACCCGTTCGCCGACCCGGCCGCCGGACGCGAGGCGCCGCTGCGCATCGAGAAGGCCAGCCTGGGTCCCGTGCCCTCGTCCACGCACGGCTGGCTGGTGGCGATCGCCATCTGCGTGTTCGTGTCCAGCTTTGCCGTGGGACCGGGCGTGTGCGTGTGGCTGGCCCTGTCCGAACTGATGCCGACCCGCATCCGCTCGAACGGCATGAGCATCGCCCTGCTGGTCAACCAGTTCGTCTCGACGGTGATCGCCGCCATCTTCCTGCCGACGGTGGGCTTGCACGGTTATTCGACCCTGTTCTTCTTCGGCGCCGGCTGCACCGTGCTGTACTTCCTGGCGGCCGCGTTTTTACTGCCGGAAACCAAAGGTAAAACTCTGGAAGAGATCGAGGCGCACTTTTCAAAGTAAGCCAAAGTAACCAACTGTAGCAGTCTCCTTTTCAGCCCCGGCCCACCATCCGGGGCTGTTTTTTTGCCTGCCGGTCAAGTTTACGGGGCTGGCGCGCACGGTAGCGTACGGTTTTCCTTCTGGAATCACGGGCGCGTGGGCTAGAATCTGGCTGCGTCGTGCTACTCACGAGGCGGCAATGGCGCCATGACAAAAACCACCAGGAGACACAGTGAGCTTATTTAGAACCAAGAATTTGGATGATATGATTGCCCACAGCAAGAAACCGGGAGGTCTGGCCAAGGTGCTGGGGCCCTTCGACCTTGTCCTCATGGGCATCGGCGCCATCGTCGGCACCGGCATTTTCGTACTCACCGGCACGGGTGCGCTGACGGCCGGCCCCGCCCTGTCGCTGTCCTTCGTCGTGGCCGCCGTCGCCTGCTGCTTCGCCGCTCTGTGCTACGCGGAATTCGCCTCCACTGTGCCCGTGGCCGGCTCCATCTACACCTACAGCTATGCCACCCTGGGCGAGCTGGCCGCCTGGATGATAGGCTGGGACTTGCTGCTCGAATACGGCCTGGCCGCGGCCGCCGTCTCCGTCGGCTGGTCCGGCTATTTCCAGTCGCTGCTGTCGAGCATAGGCATCACCCTGCCCGTGGCCCTGACGGCCGCGCCCGGCGCGCTGCCCGGCGTGACCACCTTCATCAACCTGCCGGCCCTCGTCATCATGCTGCTGCTGACGGCCATGCTGGGCTGGGGCGTGCGCGAATCGGCGCGCCTGAACAACATCATGGTGGCCATCAAGGTGGGCGTGGTGCTGCTGTTCATTATCTTCGGTGCGCGCCACGTGCAGCCGGCCAACTGGCAGCCCTACATGCCTTTCGGCTACCACGGCATGCTGAGCGCCGCCGCCCTCGTCTTCTTTGCCTTCATCGGCTTTGACGCCGTCACCTCGGCCGCCGAGGAAGTCAGGAAGCCGTCGCGCGACCTGCCGATCGGCATCATCGGTTCGCTGGCCGTGTGCGCCGTGCTGTACGTGGTGGTCTCGGCCATCATGACGGGCATCGTGCCCTACCAAAAATTCCTCGGCGTCGACCATCCCGTCTCGCTGGCCCTGCAGTATGCGGGCGAAAACTGGATTTCCCGCTTCGTCGACCTGGGCGCCATCCTCGGCATGACGACCGTGATCCTCGTGATGGCCTTCGGCCAGACGCGCATCATCTTCGCCATGTCGCGCGACGGCTTGCTGCCCAAGCGCCTGTCGACCGTGCATCCGCGCTTCCAGACGCCGTTCTTCGCCACCTGGCTGGTCGGCATCGTCTTCGGCCTGATCGCCGCCACGATCCCGCTCAATGTCCTGGCCGAGCTGATCAACATCGGCACCCTGGCCGCCTTTACCATGGTGTCGGTGGCCGTGGTGGTGCTGCGCAAGAAGCGCCCTGACTTGCCGCGCGCCTTCCGCTGCCCCGGCGTGCCCTTCGTGCCGGCGCTGGCCGTGATCCTGTGCGTGGGCCTGATGAGCTTCCTCAGCTGGGTCACCTGGATGGCCTTTTCCATCTGGCTGGTGATCGGCCTGGTCATCTACTTCGGCTATGCGCGCCGCCGTTCGCTGCTGCATCCGCAACAGTAAGCCCGTCACCGCGCCATCGCAGTAAGATGGCGGTCTCGCAACCCCGCAGACCGCCATCCATGCAACCTTCCCCCGACCTTATCGCCCAGCTGGACCAGAGCACGGACCAGCTCAAGCGCGCGCGCCTGCGCAGCATGCAGCTGCTGGCCGCCGGCTTGCTGCTGCTGGCCGCGCTGGTCTTCGCCGTGGCCCGCTCGCAACGGGGCGTCCATCCCGCGTGGGGCTATGTGGAGGCATTCGCGGAAGCGTCCATGGTGGGCGCGATCGCCGACTGGTTCGCCGTCGTCGCCCTGTTCCGCCACCCGTTCGGCATCCCCCTGTGGCATACGGCCATCATCCCGAACAGCAAGGCCGACATCGGCCGCAGCCTGGGCGCCTTCGTGGAAAACCATTTCATTACCGAGCAAGGCATTGCCGAACGCATCGCGCAAGCCGATCCCGCCGCGCGCCTGGGCACCTGGCTCAGCGACGCGGCCCACGCGCGGCAGCTGGGCATGGCCGGCGCCGGCGTGGCGAAACAGCTGCTGGCGATGGCCGACCACGACAAACTGGGCCGCCTGCTGCGCGAGCAGGCCAGCGGCTACCTGGGACAATTGAATCTGTCGGACGTGGCCGCCGACTGCATCGATGCGCTGATCGCCGACGGCAAGCCGCAGGAACTGCTCGACTTCCTGCTCGACCGCGGCGGCGCCTACCTGGACGACGAGGCGCACCACGCGGCCATCGGCGACTTCGTGCTGGGCGCCTTCCAGATCGAGAACGCGCTGGTGAAAAAGGCCGTGAAGGCGTACGAACCGCGCATGATCGCCTCGCTGCAAAAATTCGCCCTCGCCGTGCGCGTCGATCCGCGGCACCCGCTGCGCCAGCGCATCGCCGGCTGGATCGCCGACAGCGCGCTGCACCTGAAGGCGGACCCGCGGTGGCAGGACACGGTGCGCCGCCACCAGCTGCAGCTGCTCGCCAGCGATACGGTGCAAAGCATGCTGGGCGACGTCTGGAGCAACATCAGCGCGCGCCTGCAGGCCGATTTGCACGCCGACGTGCCCGTACTGGCGCAAGCCATCGCCAGTCTGGCGCGCAACACGGGCCAGGTGCTGGGCAAGGACGAGCATGCCCGGGCATGGCTGAACGGCGCCATCGTCGCCGGCAGCGGCACGCTGGTACGGCGCTACCGGGGCGAAGTGGGCGCCTTCATCGCCGCCCGCCTGGACTTGTGGAGCAAGGAGGAAATGAGCGAACGCATCGAACTGGCCATCGGGCGCGACCTGCAATTCATCCGCATCAACGGCACCATCGTGGGCGGCCTGGCGGGCTTGCTGATTTACGCCGCCAGCCATGCGATCTAGGCGCACTTTTCCGGCGCAAGTTCCTGCCGCGCGTCCGGGGCCGGGCACTGTCCCTGCCGGCGCCTGGCGCGGCACGCTTCGGCCAGGCACACCGGCATTCGTTGCGGCATCCGCCGAATCACGCCGGCTGCGGGTTCACCAGCCCCGGCATCGATAACAGCTTGCGCGGTGCGGCGGCCCTGGCGGCCGGCCGCGATATGGCGGCGCCGGCCGCCATATCGCGCACCAGCTGGAAGGAATCGACCAACGTTGCCAGTTGCACGGCCTGCTGCTGCATGTCGGCTGCCGCGGCGGCGGCCTGTTCGACCAGGGCCGCATTTTGCTGCGTCACGTCATCCATCTGCGTGATGGCATGGTTGATCTGCTCGATGCCCTCGCTCTGCTCCTGGCTGGCTGCCGTGATGTCGGCCATGTAGCCCGCTACCTGGCGCACCGACTGCTCGATATCGCCCATCGTCTTGCCGGCGTCCTGCACCAGGCGGCTCCCCATGTTCACCTTGTCCACCGAGTCGCCGATCAGCACCTTGATTTCCTTGGCCGCCTGGGCCGAGCGGTGCGCCAGATTGCGCACCTCGGACGCGACCACGGCAAAGCCGCGCCCCTGTTCGCCGGCCCGCGCCGCTTCGACGGCCGCATTCAGGGCCAGGATATTCGTCTGGAAGGCGATGCCGTCGATCACGCCGATGATGTCGACGATCTTGCGCGAGCTGTCCTGGATCGTGCTCATGGTGGCAATTACCTGCGACATGGCTTGCTCGCCCTTGTGCGCCGTCTCGGAGGCGCTACTGACGAGGCGGTTCGCCTCGCGCGCAGTGTCGGCATTCTGCCTGACCGTGCCGGTCAGCTCTTCCATGGACGACGCCGTCTCTTCCAGCGCGCTGGCCTGCGACTCCGTGCGCCGCGACAGGTTCGCATTGCCTGCGGCGATTTCCTCCGCGCCGCGGCCCACCACGCCCGTCGATTCCTTGATTTGCCCGACCAGCAACTTGACATTCGTCTGCAGCACGCGCAGCGCCTGGACCACCGCCGTCAGCTCGTCGTTGCCGCTGGCGCTGATATTGCCCGACAGGTCGCCCGCGCTCATGCGCTCGATATCGCTGCGCATGCGCTCCAGCGGCGCCACGGCCGAGCGTTGCAAGGTATAGCCGCCGGCCGCGCACGACACCACGCCGCACAAAGTACTGAACAGCATCGGCATGCCGGCGTGACCCGACGCCACATAGGAAATGGCCGGCGCAGCGACGAACAGCAGCGCCAGCGAACCGAAGACGAGTCCCATCCTGGCGCGCAGCGACAGCTGCGCCATCGGGTTCAGGCGCCGCAGGGCCGAGCGGTGCACGGCCACGCCTTCGCGCACTTCGAGTGTCGTGCTGCCTTGCTTGATGGCCTGGTACGCGCGCTCGGCGGCGGCCACCTGTTCCCGGCTGGGTTTTACGCGGATCGAGGTATAGCCCACCATCTGACCGTTTTCCAGCATCGGCGCGGCATTCGCTTCCACCCAGTAGTAGTCGCCATTCTTGCAGCGGTTCTTGACCATGCCCGTCCACGCCTTGCCGCTCTTGATGGTGCGCCAGAAGTCGGCGAAGGCCTCGACCGGCATGTCCGGATGGCGCACGATGTTCTGCGGCGCGCCGATCAGCTCCTCGGCCGAAAAGCCGCTGATATCGATGAAATCCTGATTCACATAGGTAATATTGCCCTGCAGGTCAGTCTTCGATACCACCGTCTGACCATCATGCAGCACATATTCCCTGTTCGTTACCGGCATATTTGTACGCATCTCTGTCTCCCTTATCCTACACAACCGAATGACGGTGCCATCCGGAAACAAGCGCTCTTGCGCCCTGGCCTGAACAACACGACTATTTCCCGCTCAGATCCAGACAAGCAGCGAGAGGCGTCTTGCCAACAACTTGCCTCCATTCGCCAGCTTTTTGATTTAGATCAAATTCATTGTGCAACATGAATTAACCAATTACAACATTTAATTTAAAAATTTAAACGAATTTGTCATTTTTGAAATGGTGACAAATGGATAGATTCTCGTGATCGCACAGCGAAAACAAGCATAGCCAGGTAAGGATGGACAAAAAAACGACAGTTGCACCACAAACACAAATCATTAAAATCATTAAATTCATTGCATTCTATTTTATTTGAGGTATGATGATTGACATGGGGAAATAAAAGGCGATGCGATGACAGCGCCACTTTCGCCACTCGGGAAATCCGCACCTATGCAGGGGAGATACGCATGAACAAAGTCCTGGCCTTACGCCTGCTCGACGCCGCAGAAGACGCCGCCGTCATCATCGACGCCGCTTCACGCATCCAGTATGCGAACGACGCCATGTATGCGCTGAGCGGCTATGCACAGGGCAGCCTCGCGGGCCAGCGGATCGAGGCGCTGCTGCCGGATGCCGTGCGCGAGCAGCATGGCGCGCAGATCGGCGCCTATCTGGCCGGAGACAAGAAGTCCAGGGTACTCGGGCACAAACGCCATTTCGCCATTCGCCACCGCGACGGCTCCATGCTGCCCATCGTGCTCAAGGCCATGGACCTGGGCACGCTCGGCGACGTAAACTACATGGGCGCCTTCTTCATCGACCAGCGCCGCGAGCGCGCCATCGAACAACAGAATGCGGCCCGCTGGCAGCAACTGCAGCGCATCGCCCTGAGCGACCCGCTGACCCATCTGCCCAACCGCCGCGCCTTCGACGTCGAAGCCGTGCGTTCGGCCGCGCGGGCAAGGCGCGCGCACAGCCCCCTGGCCATCGGCATCGCCGACATCGACTTTTTCAAGCACGTCAACGACCAGCATGGCCATGCCGCCGGCGACGCCGTCCTGCAAGCCATCGCCGCCGTGTTCCAGTTCCAGGCGCGGGCCTCGGACGTCGTCGCCCGCGTGGGTGGCGAGGAATTCGGTTTCCTGTTCCCGCATACGAACATGAGCATGGCCTGCCAGGTGGCCGAACGCATACGCCGCGCCGTGGAAGAGACGCGTTTCGAGTTCGGCAAGCTGCCCATTCCGGTAACGGTCAGCATCGGCCTGGCGCCGCTGCCCGACAACGGCGACTGGAAGGCGGCATTCATGCAAGCCGACGCCGCGCTGTACCAGGCCAAGAACAATGGCCGCAACCGCATCGAGCAAGCCTGAGTACCCGGCCATCTCCGCCGTTTCATTCACCCCGCAGCACCTGACAGGAGCAAGCACATGGAAACCATCACGACACATGCCGCAGCAGCGAGCCAGCTGGCGCAAGCCGATGCCCGGGAATTGCTGGTCTTCGGACTCGCCAAGGAGGAATATGCGATCGACATCGGCCTGGTGCAGGAAATCCGCGGCTACGGCGCCGTGACCCACATCGCCAACGCCCCCGCCTTCCTCAAGGGGTTCATCCACCTGCGCGGCAGCATCGTGCCGCTGCTCGACCTGCGCATCGCGCTGGGCCAGGCCGAACCCGCTTACGACGCCTCGACCGTGGTGATCATCCTGATCTTCGCGCATGGCGCCACCGGCATCGTGGTCGACCGCGTGGCCGACGTGGTGCCTCTGGCGCCGGCGCAGCTCAAGCCGCCGCCACAGCTGCACGGCTCGGCCATGGCCGGCCACGTGACGGCCATCGGCGCCCTCGACGAGCGCATGCTCATCGTGCTCGACATGGATAGCCTGCTATCGGGCATGGGCATGCACGCCGGCGGAAAACTGGCGGCCTGAGCCAGCCACCAGCCCCGCCGCCACCCGAACCCGCCCCGCCGGAGACACCATGAGCATCCTGATCGTCGATGACAACGACACCAACCTGAGCCTGCTGGCGACCCTGGCGGGCAAGGCCAGCAGCATCGCCCCCGTCTGCATGAACGATCCGGTCGATGCGCTGTACTGGTGCGAGTCGCATGTGCCGGACCTGGTCTTGCTCGACTACCGGATGCCCAGCCTGTCGGGCAACGAATTCCTTGGCATTTTCCGCAAGATGCCGGGCATGGCCGACATCCCCATCATCATGGTAACCACCGAAAACGACCACGCCGTGCGCAAGCAGGCTTTTTCGCTGGGCGTGACGGAGTTTCTCACCAAGCCTGTCGACACCATCGAGTTCAGCCTGCGCGTGCGCAATCTGCTGGCCCTGCGCACGGCGCAAACCATGCTGGCCGACCGCGCCAAGCTGCTCGAACACGAAGTGGAACAGGCTATCGCCAACGTCACGGCCAGGGAGATGGAACTGGTTACGCGCCTGGCGCGGGCGGCCGAATTCCGCGACCCCGAAACGGGCGCCCACATCATGCGCATGGCGCGCTACTCGGCGTTGATCGCCAGGGAGCTGGGCCTCGACGCACAATGGCAGGACCTGCTGCTCAAGGCGGCGCCCATGCACGACGTGGGCAAGCTGGCCACGCCCGACCATATCCTGCTCAAGCCGGGACGGCTGGACCCCGATGAGATGGCCATCATGCGCCAGCACGCGAAGATCGGCGGCCATATCCTCGCCGGCAGCGACTCGCCGCTGATCCGCCTGGCCGAGGAAATCGCTTGCGGCCACCACGAAAAATACGACGGCAGCGGCTATCCGGACGGCCTGGCGGAGGAGCAGATACCGCTGTCGGCGCGCATCGTCGCCGTGGCCGACGTCTTCGACGCACTGAGTTCGGAGCGCCCGTACAAGCCGGCCTGGCCGTTGGCCGAGGCGCGCCAGTACCTGGAGCAAAACAGGGGCAGCCATTTCTGCCCGCTGTGCACCGACGCCTTCCTGGGCGCCTGGGACGAGGTGCTGGCCATCCGCAACAGCCTGCCCGACCCGGACCCCGTCCCTCACCACGCCCACCCACTGTAAGCGAGGAAGCTGCCATGCGCGTGCAAC
Source organism: Janthinobacterium sp. GW456P (assembly GCF_002127655.1). Classification (GTDB taxonomy): domain Bacteria; phylum Pseudomonadota; class Gammaproteobacteria; order Burkholderiales; family Burkholderiaceae_D; genus Janthinobacterium. The sequence goes on along the minus strand of NZ_NEHB01000001.1, from coordinate 93,945 downwards.
AACTGATCCTGAAAAACCGTGCCGACATCGACGCTGCCCTGGCGCCTCTGGCCGCGATGGCGCCCGACCTGGTGCTGGCCTTCGGCGCCTGCCCCTACTTCGCCACGCCTGAACTGACGGCGGCACTGCGCCGCCAGCTGCCCGGCGCCGTCATCGCCGGCTGCTCCACGGCCGGCGAGATCGCCGGCAAGCGCGTCTACGACGACAGCTGCGTCATCACGGCCATCCGCTTCGCCCGCACGACGGTGGCGATTGCCGACGCCATCATCTGCGACATGGCGGACTCGCACGAGGCGGGCGAGCGCCTGGCGCAGGCGCTGCCGCAGGACGGCCTGACGGCCGTCTTCATGCTGGGCACGGGCGTGGCCATCAACGGCAGCGCCCTGATCGCCGGCCTGCAGGCGAACCTGCCGCCGGGCGTGACGGTGTCGGGTGGGCTGGCGGCGGACGGCGGCGCCTTTCGCCAGACCTGGACCCTGGGTCCGCGCGGCGCGGCCGACAATACCATCGTCGCCGTCGGCCTGTACGGCGAGCATATCCGCCTCGGCTACGGCAGCCATGCGGGCTGGGAAGCGTTCGGCCCCGCGCGCAAGGTGACGCGCTGCGTCGACAACGTGCTGTATGGCCTCGATGGCGCGCGGGCGCTCGACATCTACAAGCTGTACCTGGGCGACCATGCGCGCGATCTGCCCGCTTCGGGCCTGCTGTTCCCGTTTGAAATGCTCACGGCCGCGCATGAAAAAAGCAATGTCTTCCGCACCATCCTCGCCGTCGACGAAGAACAGGGTTCGCTGACCCTGGCCGGCGACATCCTCGCCGACGGCTACCTGAAGCTCATGCATTCCAGTACCAACCGGCTGATCGACGGGGCCGAAACGGCCGCGCGCGGCGTCATGCCCCATGTCGATGCGCAGGGCGGCCAGCTGGCCCTGCTGGTCAGCTGCGTGGGCCGCAAGCTGGTGATGGGCGACCGGGCCGAGGAAGAGGTCGAAGCGGTGGCCGACCTGCTGGGCGGCGCGGCCTGTATCGCCGGGTTTTACTCCAACGGCGAAATCGGCATCGCCCAGCCGCATGGCACGTGCCAGCTGCACAACCAGACGATGACCGTCACCGTCCTGAGCGAAGCATGAACCGCACCCTCGCCCGCCAATTGAACCGCGTCTGCGATATCGACTCGGAAAGCGCCTGCGCCGCCTTGCTGGCACAGGCGCAGTCACTGTGCGAAAAAGCGGACACGCCGCGCGAACTGGCTGGTTTCCTGGCTGGCTTGCCAGCCCTGCTGCAGCGCATCGACGGCGCCTACGAACAGTCCGAACGCGACCTGGACTTGCGCTCGCGCAGCCTGGAACTGAGTTCGACGGAACTGAGCATGACCAACGATCTGCTGCGCACGGAACTGGCCAGCCGCAACCGCGTGATCCAGTCGCTGCGCGTGGCGGCCGTGCGCCTGCAGGGCAACGACGACTCCGGCCTGCGCCTGCCGCAGGACGGCGATATCGAGGGACTGTCGGTGCTGCTGGCCGAGCTGGTGGCGCAGCAGGAGCTGCGCCGCATCGAACTGCAGAACCAGCGCTTTGCGATGGACCAGCACGCCATTATCAGCGTCACCGACACGGCCGGCGTCATCATCTACGTCAACGACAAATTCTGCGCCATCAGCGGCTTCGCGCGCGAAGAGCTGGTCGGCCAGACGCACCGCCTGATCAATTCGCACACGCATACGGACGCCTTCTTTGCGCAGATGTGGCAAACCATCACGGCCGGCCAGGTCTGGCATGGCGAAATCTGCAACCATGCCAAGGATGGAGGCCAATACTGGGTGGACGCCACCATCGTGCCCTTCCTCGACGCGGCCGGCAAGCCTTATCAGTACATCGCCATCCGCACGGAAATCAGCGAGAGCAAGCGCATGGCCGAGACCATCGCGAAAAGCGAGCGCGAATACCGCAACGTCGTCAACAGCCTCAATGAGGTGGTGTTCCGCACGGATATGCAGGGCGCCTGGACCTTCCTCAATCCCGCCTGGCACACCATCACCGGCTTCGACGCCGCCGACAGCCTGGGCAAGCGCGTCCTGCAATTCGTCGACGCGCGCGACCGCGAGCGCGCCGCCGACGGCCTGGCGCAGCTGCTGGGCGGCCAGGTGGACAGCATGCGCCATGAAGCGCGCTATGTCACCCGCGACGGCGACGTGCGCTGGATCGACGTGTGCGCGCGCGCCGAACGCGATGGCCTGGGGCAGCTGGCCGGCGTCACCGGCAGCCTGACGGACATCACGGAGCGGCGTCAGGCGGCGCGCGAGCTGCGGCACAACCTCAACTTCGTCGATGCGCTGATCGAAACCATCCCCATTCCTTTGTACCTGAAAGATGTACACGGCCGCTACCTGCGCGCCAACCGCGCCTTTTGCGCCTTCTTCCATCTCGACCAGGCGCGCATCGCGGGCCTGACGGTGGCGGACATCCTGCCGCGGCAGCAGGCGCAGCAAGCGCGGCAGCACGACGTGGCGCTGCTGCAGGACCGGGGTAACCACACATATGAGGACCAGTTGATCGTCGGCACGCGGCAGGTCGATGTCCTGTGCAGCAAGGCGGCCCTGCTGAAGTCCGACGGCAGCCTGCACGGCCTGGTGGGCACCATCGTCGACATTTCCAGTCAAAAGGCGGCCGAGCGCGCGCTGCTGCTGGCCAAGGAAGTGGCCGAATCGGCCAGCCGTGCGAAGAGCGAATTCCTGGCCAACATGAGCCACGAGATCCGCACGCCGATGAACGGCATCCTCGGCATGACGGACCTGGTGCTCGATTCCGACCTCGATGCCCACCAGCGCAAGTACCTGGAAATCGTCAAGGCCTCGGCCGACGCCCTGCTGTGCATCATCAACGACATCCTCGATTTCTCGAAGATCGAGGCGGGAATGCTGACCCTGGAAAGCATCCCCTTCGACCTGCGTCAGCTGCTGCAGGAAACCATGCGCGCCCACGCCATGCGGGCACAGGCCAGCGGCCTGGAACTGGTGCTCGACGTCGATCCCGCGCTGCCGCGCACCCTGCTCGGCGATCCGGGCCGGCTGCGCCAGGTGCTGACCAACCTGGCGGGCAACGCCATCAAGTTCACGCCGCAGGGCGAAGTGGTCGTCAGTGCCCGGCTGCGCGCCAGCGGCGACGGCATGGCCCGCCTGCGCCTGTGCGTGCGCGACACCGGCATCGGCATCGCCGCCGACATGCAGGAGGCCGTCTTCGACGCCTTCCAGCAGGAAGACGGTTCGACCACGCGGCGCTTCGGCGGCACGGGCCTGGGCCTGTCGATCACGCGCCGCCTGGTGACGATGATGGGAGGCCGCATCGGCCTGTCGAGCGAACTGGGCAAGGGCAGCTGCTTCACCGTGGACCTGGCCTTGCCCATTGGCGAACAGCAGCCCTTGCCGCCGCCCGGCGCCCCGCTGGCGGGACGCGGCATCCTGCTGGTCGACGACAATCCCAGCAGCCTGACCATCCTGCGCCGGATCTTCGAGGGCAGCGGCGCCATGGTCACGGCCTGCGAATCCGGCGAGGCGGCGCTGGAGCACTGCCGCGGCGCCTTGCCGGCGGACTGCATCATCATGGACTTCGCCATGCCCGGCATGAATGGCTTCGACACGGCATCGGCGCTGTCCGCCCTGCCCCACTGGAGCCAGGTGCCCGTCGTCGTGCTGTCGTCCTGCGGCAGCCTGGGCGACGCGGCGCGCTGCCGCGAACTGGGCATCGACGGCTACCTGCTCAAGCCTGCCAGTCCCGAAGAATTGCTGGCCATCACGATGAGCGTGCTGGGCACCTGCCGCGGCATGCCCAGCGCCGCGCCCGTGGCGATGCGCCAGACCGTCAGCGAAGGCACGCCCGGCCTGGACATCCTGCTCGTCGAGGACAACGCCATGAACCGCGAACTGGCCACCGTGCTGCTGTCGAATGCGGGCCACCGCGTCACGCATGCGGCCAACGGACGCATCGCCCTCGATTGCCAGGCCGCCGGCCATTTCGACATGATCCTGATGGACCTGCAAATGCCGGAAATGGGCGGTTTCGAAGCCACCGCGCAGATACGCGCGCGCGAAGCGCAAGGCATGCCGAGAAGCGTCATCATCGCCATGACGGCCAGCGCCCTCGAAGGCGACCGCGAACGCTGCATCGCCGGCGGCATGGACGACTACCTGTCCAAGCCGTTCCGCGCGGCCGCCTTCCACAGCCTGATCGAGCAGCATGTGTTGCAAATAAACAAGCACACGCCGCGCTTCGGCTACGGGGCCGCGCTGGCCGAGGCCGACGCCGACGTGATCGGCATCATCGGCGCATCGTTCCTGACCGCCTTGCCGGCGCAGCTGGAGGCCTTGCGGGCGGCCATGCGGGAAGGCGACCGGGCCACCGTGAGCCGGCAAGCCCACACCCTGGCCGGCCTGCTGGCCAACTTCCGCGCCGCGCCGGCCGTCGCCATCGCCGCCGCCATCGAACGCGAAGCGGCGAAGGCCCCGCAGGGCGCGTTGCTGGCGCGCCTCGACGCGCTGGAAGAGCAGTTGCGCCTGTTTGTGCAAGAAACGGAGGCGGCCATCCAGGCGGCCAGCCACATGCTGCACGCATCCGGTCAAACTTGATGTAGATCATAATTTTTTAAACAAGCTCTTGCTATCCTGTAAAAAAATGACAGGAGCCGTGGATGAGCAAGACACAGCCGAGCGACGCGCGGCACAACGTGGAACATGAGCGCCTGGGCAGCGCCTGGCAAGGCGTGCCGGCGCCCGACTACCCGGAAAGCGCGCCGGAAGGCGCCACCCTGGACCTGCTTCTGAATGCCTGGCTGGGCAAGTTTACAGGCGGTATTTCGCCGGCCGCGCTGGGCAACGCCTATGCCGACTGGCTCAGCCATCTGGCGCTGGCGCCATCGAAGCAGCAAGCCCTGCTGCAGGAAGCGTGGAAGAAGATCGGCCGCTGGCAACAGTACGCCATGCAATCGACCATCGCTGGCGGCGCCGCCGAACCGCCGTGCATCGCGCCGCTGCCGCAGGACCGGCGCTTCGAAGACCCGGCCTGGCGGCGCTGGCCCTACAACCTGGTCTACCAGGGCTTCCTGCTGCAGCAGCAGTGGTGGCACCGCGCCACCACGGGCGTGCGCGGCGTCGCGCCGCACCACGAGGATGTCGTCACGTTCACCGTGCGCCAGTGGCTCGACATGCTGGCGCCGTCGAACTTCATGCTGACCAATCCCGTGGTGCAGCAGGCGACCCTGGCAAGCGGCGGCGCCAACCTGGCGCGCGGCATGATCCACGCGGCCGAGGACTGGCAGCGCGCCGCCATGGGAGCGCACGCGCCCGACCGGCGCACGTATAAAGTGGGCGGCAATGTGGCCGTCACGCCGGGCAAGGTGGTCTACCGCAACGACTTGATCGAATTGATCCAGTACGCGCCAGCGACCGCCACGGTGCATGCGACGCCCCTGCTGTTCGTGCCGGCGTGGATCATGAAGTTCTATATTCTCGACCTGTCGCCGCACAATTCGCTGGTGCGCTACCTGGTGGAGCAAGGCCACACGGTGTTCATGATTTCCTGGAAAAATCCGCTGGAAGAAGACCGCGAACTGTCGCTGGAAGACTACCGTCAGCTGGGCGTGATGGACGCGCTCGACGCCGTGGCCCGCATCACGGGCGCGCCGCAGGTGCACGCGGCCGGCTACTGCCTGGGCGGCACCCTGCTGGCGATCGCCGCCGCGACGATGGCGCGCGACGGCGATATGCGCCTGGCCAGCCTGACCATGCTGGCCTCGCAGGTCGATTTCAAGGAACCGGGCGAACTGTCGCTGTTCATCGACGAGAGCCAGGTCAGTTTCCTGGAGGCGGCCATGTGGAAGCAGGGCTATCTCGATACGAAACAGATGGCGGGCGCCTTCCAGCTGCTGCGCTCGAACGATCTGATCTGGTCGCGCCAGCTGCGCCATTACCTGCTGGGCCTCGACGAGCAGGACAGCGACCTGATGGCCTGGAATGCGGATGCCACGCGCATGCCCTGCCGCATGCATTCGGAATACCTGCGCCGTCTGTTCCTGCACAACGACCTGGCCGAAGGGCGCTACCGCACGGCGGGCCGCCACATCGCCCTGCCCGACATCAAGGCGCCCGTCTTCGCCGTCGGCACCCTGACGGACCATGTGGCGCCGTGGCGTTCCGTGTACAAGCTGCAGTTGCTGACGGACACGGACGTGACTTTTTTGCTCACCTCGGGCGGCCACAATGCGGGCGTGGTCTCGCCGCCGGGGCAGCCGCACCGCAACTACCAGCTGGCCACGCACCGCCACGACGCGCCCTACATCGACGCGGACAGCTGGCAGCGCGAGGTGCCGCACCATGACGGTTCGTGGTGGCCCGCCTGGCAAGCCTGGCTGGCAGAACGCCCGGGCGCGCAAGCGGCGCCACCGGCCATGGGGCCCGACCTGGGCGATGCGCCGGGCAGCTACGTGCTGCAGACCTGACAACCAACAACCGAGGAAAACGCCATGCCCTACACCACCCTGCTGGTCCACGTCGACAATTCCCGCCACTGCGCCCAGCGCATCCGCCTGGCCGCGCGCCTGGCCGTTGCCGAAGGCGCCCACCTGATCGGCTCGGCCATGAGCGGCATCTCGCGCTACGCGTATGGCGGCGGCGTCAACGCGCTGCAGTTTGCACCGGCGCAGATGCAGGCGCTGCGCACCCAGGCCAGCGAGGCCTTGCACGACTTCGAGCGCATCGCCCGCGAGGAAGGCCTGGGCACCTACGAAACGCGCTTCGTCGACGACGACGCGCAAGGCGCGCTGCTGCTGCAGGCGCGCTATTGCGACCTGCTGATCCTGGGCCAGACGGATGCGCAGGATACGCCATCGCGCGTCATCGCCGGCACGGCCGAATACCTGATGCTCCATTGCGGCCGGCCCGTGCTGATGGTGCCGCACGCGCCTTGCGCCGTGCCAGCGGGCATCGCGCAGCATCCGCTGCTGGCCTGGAACGGCAGCGCCGAAGCGCTGCGCGCCATCACCGATGCGCTGCCCCTGCTGCAGCGCGCCCGGCAAGTGACCCTGGCCGTCGTCAATTCGCACGCCCAGCCGGCCGCGCACGGCGAGCAACCGGGCGCCGACCTGGCCTTGTACCTGGCGCGCCACGGCGTCAACGTCGAGGTGCTGCAGCATGACACGCCGCCGGGCCAGGACGTGGGCGCGGCCCTGCTGGCCATGGCGGCCCAGCGGCACTGCGACCTGATCGTGATGGGCTGCTACGGGCACATGCGCCTGCGCGAGGCGCTGCTGGGCGGCATCACGCGCACGGTGCTGCAGGAAATGACGCTACCGGTGCTGGTGTCACATTAACACTCATCCAACCGCGCCAGTGCCATGCAGGCGCCGGTACTGGCCCGGCGTCAAGCCCACGGCGGCGCGCAGCGCGCTGCCCAGGTGCGACTGGTGCGCGAAACCGCAGGCAAGGGCGATATCGGCCAGCGGCGCGCCGGACTGGCGCAGCAAGGCGCGTGCCGCCTGCACGCGCGTTTCCACGATATGCGCATGCGGCGTCATGCCGGTGGCCCGCTTGAAATCGCGCAGGAAACGCAGCACGGGCAAGCCTTCGGCGGCCGCCAGTTGAGCCAGGTTCAGGGGCTGGGCAAACTCACCAGCGATGCATTCCAGCACTCGTGCCATGCGCGGACGGCCGGCAGGCGCTCTGGCAGGCGCCTGGCCAGGCCGCAAGGCCAGCAAGTCCAGCGCGCCCTGCTCGAGCGCCAGGGCGTCGGACTGCGGCGCCAGCAGCAAGCGCCGCAGCGTGCGCGCCACGGCCAGCGCGGCCGCATGGCCCGCCACTTCCAGGCGCCGGGCTGCCATGATCTCCTCGCCGGACCAGCGCAGCACCAGGTATTCGCCGCCATGCGCCGATTCGGAAAACACCTCGACGCCAGCCGGCGTCTGCGCCAGCACGCCAGGGTAGGTGTCGAAATCGCCGCGCCGGTCGGCGCCGATGGAATGCACGCCCCGCTGGCGCTGCAGCGACACGCCCAGGGTATGGACTTGGGTGGGATCGCGTGCGCTGTACGGCGCACATGGCAACAGCAGCAGCTGCCACCGGCCCGCCGCAAAGGCGACAGGCTGCATCGCCATGCCTGGCAGGTCCTTGCGTGCGCGATTGTGCGAACTGCCCATGTGAAATTTCCTGATAGATGCCTGCGCCATTCCTGGCGATACTGTCTGCCCTCACCTCAATCCATGCAGACGGAGAAAAAATATGCGCACAATTGGCCTGATCGGCGGCATGAGCTGGGAATCCAGCGCTGAATATTACCGCATCATCAACCAGGGCGTGCGTGCCCGACTGGGGCCGCTACGCTCGGCGCCCCTGCTGCTGTACAGCGTGGATTTCGGGCCCGTCGAGCAGGCCCAGCATGCGGAGCGCTGGCACGAGGCGGCAGCCATCCTGTGCGACGCCGCGCGACGCCTGCAGGCGGGCGGCGCCGAGGCCATCGTTCTGTGCACGAATACCATGCACCGGCTGGCAGAAGACATCACGGCCGCCGTGCCGCTGCCCTTCCTGCATATCGCCGATCCCGTCGCCCACGCGGCATGCCAGCGCGGCCTGCGCACGGTGGGCTTGCTGGGTACGGCCTTCACCATGCAGCAGCCATTCCTGCGCACGCGCCTGGAAGCGCAAGGCCTGGCCGTGCTGGTGCCGCCGGAAGCAGCGCAGCCTGCGCTGCATGCCATCATCTACGCCGAACTGTGCGCCGGCATCGTGCGCACGGCGTCGCGCGAAGTCTACCGCCACGCCATCGATGCCCTGGCGGCGCGCGGCGCGCAAGCCGTCATCCTCGGCTGCACGGAAATCAGCCTGCTGCTGCAACAGCAACACAGCGTCCTGCCGCTGCTCGATAGCACGCTGCTGCATGCGCACGCAGCCGTCGATTTCGTCCTGGACGGCGAAGGCTGACGTGCGGCCGGCGGCGCCACGCATCGCCGTGCCTCATGCGCTTCCCAGCAATGCGCAAAAGCGCTGCATGTCGACGTTGCCGCCACTGATCAGGATGCCCACGCGCTTGCCGCGCAGCTGCTCCTTCATCTGCAGGGCGGCGGCGAAACCGAGGCAACCCGTCGGCTCGATCACCAGCTTCATGCGCGAGGCGGCAAAGCCCATGCGCTCGACCAGCTGCGCATCGCTGACCGTCAGCACGTCGTCGACGTCGCGCCGGATGATGGGGAATGTCAGATTGCCCAGGTGCTGCGTCTGCGCGCCGTCGGCAATGGTTTTTGGTGTGTCGATGTGCACGATCTGCCCCGAGCGGAACGATTGCTGGCCATCGTTGCCTGCCTCCGGTTCCACGCCATACAGCTTGGAGGCGGGCGACAGCGCGCGCGTGGCCAGGGCCGAACCGGCCAGCAGGCCGCCGCCGCCAAGGCATACGAAGAAGGCATCCAACGGCCCGACTTCCTCGAACAGTTCCTTGGCGGCCGTGCCCTGGCCGGCGATCACGTGCGGGTGGTCGTACGGCGGAATCAGGGTCATGCCATGCTGCTCGGCCAGATCGCGGCCGATCTGCTCGCGGTCCTGCGTGTAGCGGTCATACAGCACCACGTTGCCGCCATAGCCGCGCGTGGCGGCAATTTTCGCGGCCGGCGCATCCTGCGGCATGATGATGGTGGCGGGAATGTCCAGCAGCTGCGCCGACAAGGCGATGGCCTGGGCGTGGTTGCCCGAGGAGAAAGCCACCACGCCGGCGCGGCGCTGCTGCGCGTCGAACTGCGACAGCGCGTTATAGGCGCCGCGGAACTTGAAGGCGCCCATGCGCTGCAGGTTCTCGCACTTGAAAAAGACTTCGGCGCCCAGCTCCGCGTCGACGGTGCGCGAGGTGATGACGGGCGTCTTGTGGGCATGGCCCGCGATGCGGCCGGCGGCGGCCACTACGTCGGCATAGGTGGGAAGTGTCAGGTTCTGCATGCTGTGTGCCTTTCAACGAGTGAGGGATGGCTCTACCACGGCCAGGAAATATCAGTGCCGCTGCCGGCCGCCAGCGCCTGGCGGTAAATCAGGCGCGCCACCGTCAGGTCTTGCAGGGCCAGGCCCGTCAGGTCAAGCACGGTGATGTCGCCCGCGTGCCGTACCAAGGTGGCGCGCCCGTCAAGCAAGTCGCCCAGGCTCTGGCAGGCAGTCCCGGGCGCCCATTGCGCTTCGCCGATGCTGCGCGCCTGCGCCACGTCGTCGACCACCAGGCGCGCCAGCGCCAGCAAGCCTTCGGGCAGTTCGCGCTTGCCGCGCGTGTCCGCGCCGATGGCGCTGATGTGGGTGCCGGGCCGCACGGCGCGCGCGCTGAACAGGGGAGCGCGGCCCGGCGTGGCGGTGATCACCACGTCGCTGGCGGCGACGGCGCCGTCGGCGTCGGGCGCATGGACGGTGGCGATGCGGCCTGCAAACCTGGCCTCGAAGGCGGCATGCGGCTGGCCGCTGGAGCTGACATAGCGCAGCTGGCGCAGATGCGGCAGCACGCGCAGCGCGTACTCGGCCTGCACCGTCGCTTGCACGCCCGTGCCGAACACGCACAGCGATGCGCTGCCCGGCCGCGCCAGCTGCTGCAAGCCCAGGGCGCCGGCCGCGCCCGTGCGCGCCGTGGTGATCGCATTGCCGTCGATGATGCACACGGGCCGCCCGGTGGCCGGGTCGAGCAGCATGATGGTGGCCTGGTGCGGCTCGCCGCCGGCGGCGCGGTTGGCGGGCCAGAAGCCAGCCGCCTTGAAACCCAGCAGGTTTTCGGCCGGCACGTCGCCGGCCTTGATGCCGAACACGCCGCCCGTCGCCAGCGCTTCGCGGATGACGGGAAACACGCGGCCCTGCTGGCGGCTGTGCAGCACGAAAGCGTCGCGCACGGCGGCCAGCACAGCGTCGGCCTGCAGGTGGACGGCGACGGCGGCCGCATTGAGCAGCAGCAGGCGCGCCGCCGACGCAGGGGTATCAGGGCTAGTGTGCATGGGCTTACCTGGCGTAGGTGTAGACGGCGGCGCGCGACACGCCCAGGTGTTCGGCGATGATTTCCATGGCCCGGCGCACGTCGAGCAGGCCTGCCGCGCGCAATTCCTGCAGCAAGGCGCGCCGCGCCGGGGTTTTCAGGGTGCGCGGCGAGGCGGCCTGGCGCGCCGCGAACTGGTCGATGCGGGCGCGGATGGCGTCGGCGCCGGCCGGGTCCAGCGACTCCTGCGGCGCGGCGCCCGCATCGACGGCCACGAACTGGTTCATCGCGCTCTGAAAACTCTGGAACAGGGTCAGGTCCACGTTCAGGCACAAAGCCGCGATGTACTTGCCGTCGCCATCCTTGATGCCGATCGAGGTGCTCTTGGCTTGGCGCCCGTCGGCGAACTTGTTGGGATAGTTGGCCACCACCTGGGCAAAGCCGGGGTCGAGGATGCGCGCCAGGCCCAGTTCTGTCGCCGGCTGGCCCACGGCCCGCCCGGAAAGATTGTTGTGGATGGCCAGCACCGCATGTTCGGGCGCCAGCAAGTCATGCACCACCACTTCGCAGAATGGCGCGAAGGTGCGCGCCAGGCCATCGGCGACCTGCTTGAGCTGTTCCAGCAGCAGGACTTGTTCGGCGTTGCGCGCGCTGGCAACGGGGACGGGGGCGGCGTGTGGTTTCATGCAGACAGATTATCCATATTTGGATATTTTGTCAAAGCCTTTCCTTCATGCTCACCCGCCCGAGTACCGCCGCGTGCGCGCCCGCACCGGTGATCACCGTCGATCCCGGCAGCTTGCGCAAGCTGTTTCCATGGCTGCTGCAAGCCGATCCCGGCCCCTGTCACCAAAAACGTCAAGCCAGCCTTTCCCCACCAACGGCGATGAAGCAAAAAAAAGGCTCCTGGAAACCAGGAGCCTTGTGGTGCCGGATGCGTGGTGTGATCCAGGCTGGCGTCTCTGGGGTGGCGGCGCCAGCAGGAAACGGCATCCGCGCCAAGGAGTTCGTGCCGCGGCCGTCAACGCGTTAAATGCATCGTAGCAGCTAATTCAGCGGCAATACTCTCCAATGTTTGCGTGCCGGCGCCGTGTTCGCGCTACAGCCAGCCCTCCCGCTTCAGGCGCCGGTGCAGCCAGTAGCAGCCGGCGATGATGACGACTATCACGGCCGGATAGCTGCCGCGCCACTTCAGTTCCGGCATGAATTCGAAATTCATGCCGTACAGGCTGAAAACCATGGTGGGCACGGCCAGGATGGCGGCCCAGGCGGCCAGGCGCTTGACGACCTCGTTCTGGCGGATCGAAATCTGCCCCAGCGCCACCTGCATGGCTGAATTGACCAGCTCGCGCATCTGCCCGGCCGTGTGCGTGACCCGTTTGACATGGTCGAGAATGTCGCGGTAATAGATGCGGTTTTCCTTGGGCACGATGTCGCCATGAAAACGGATCAGCTGGGTGCAGATGTCGTGCAGGGGATTGACGGCCGCATCGAGCTTCAGCAGCTCCGTCTTGAGCTGGTAGAAATCCTGCAACTTGTCTTCGGAAAGGCTGGGCTGGAACAGCTGCAGCTCATGCTGCTGGAAGCGCGCCTGCAAATGGTCGATGCAGGGCTGGTACTGGTCGACGATGAAGTCGATGATGGAATACAGCACGTAGCCGGGGCCGCTGGCCAGCTTGTCCGGCATGCTTTCCTTGCGCTCGCGCAGCTTCGCATAGCCGGCCGAGGGGCCATGGCGCACCGTGATGATGAAGCGGGGGCCGAGAAAGACGTGGGTTTCGCCGTAGACGATGGCGTCGCCATCCAGGGTGGCCGTGTGCATCACCATGAACAGGGTGTCGCCGTACTCTTCCAGCTTGGGCCGCTCGTGCGCGCCCTGCGCATCCTCGACGGCCAGCTCGTGCAGGCCGAAGGCCGCCTGCAGCGCCTGCATGGCCGTGACGTCGGGACTGGCCATGCCGATCCAGACGAAACAATCGGGGTCGCCGAGAAAGTCGCCCACCTTGTCGATGTCGAAATGGGCGATCTTCCTGCCGTCGCGATACGCTTCGCAATTGACGACGGCGGCGTGGGTACTGAGGTCCATGGTGATTTTCGGCTGATGGCGGCAATATTATTGGGGGGCCAGTATAGCGGAAATGCCATGATGGCCATGCCAACCGAGCCAGCGCATTGACATTCGGGCACGTCAATGTAAAATGAGAACCATTCGCATTTAAGAAGGGCCTGCGTGCGCCAGCGGCACGGGACTTCCGCGCCAACTGGAGTGTGCCGTGACGTATGCCGTATCCCCTGCCGCCGATCCTGTCGCACTGCTGTATGGCCAGCACCATCCCTGGCTGCTGCGCTGGCTGCGCGGCAAATTGTCCTGCACCGACCACGCGGCCGACCTGGCGCAGGATACTTTTGTAAAACTGCTGGCCACGCCTGGCGAACCTGCCGCCACTCTGCGCGAACCGCGCGCCTATCTGACCACCGTGGCGCGCCGCCTGCTGATCGACCATTACCGCCGCCAGTCGCTGGAGCAGGCCTGGCTGGCCACCCTGGCGCAGCTGCCCGCGCCCGCCGCGCCATCGGCGGAAGAGCGTTTGCTGATCCTCGAAACCCTGCACCAGATCGATGCCATGCTCGACGGCCTGGGCGCGAAGGTGCGCACGGCCTTTTTACTGTCGCAGCTGGAAGGCCTGGCGTATGCGGATATCGCCGCGCGCCTGAACATCAGCGAGCGTACCGTCAAGCGCTATATGGTGCAGGCGTTCGAGCAATGCATCCTGCTGCTGGCCTGACATGGGCGCAACCCTCGATGCGCGCGCCGCGCGCGTGGCGGCGCACTGGATGATGCGTCTGCAAGGCGGTGAACTGGATGCTGATGCGCGGCAGGAGCTGGCCCGCTGGCGCGCCGTCCACCCCGACCATGAAACGGCCTGGCAGCGGGCCGAACAGGTCTGCCGCACCTTCGGCATGCTGCCCCCGCCGCTGGCCATGCCGGTACTGGACCGCCCGGCCGGCGCCGCCCGCCGCGCCGCCCTGAAAACCCTGGCCCTGCTCATCGTCGCCGGTCCCGCCGGCTGGGCCATGCTGAAAGTGCCGCCATGGCAGGCATGGACGGCGGACCTGCGCACGGCGACGGGCGAAATCCGCCATCTTGCCTTGCCCGACGGCAGCACCCTTAGCCTGAACACGGCCAGCGCCGCCGACCTCGGTTTCAGCGACGCGCTGCGCCTGATTCACTTGCGCAGCGGCGAGCTGCATGTGGCGACCAGCCCCGATCCGCGCCAGCGTCCGTTTTTCGTGCGCACCAGCAACGGCAGCATCCGTGCCCTCGGCACGCGCTTCACGGTGCGCCAGGAAGACAGTCTGTTCGGCGCGCGCACCCAGGTGGCCGTGTCGCAGGGCGCCGTCGAAGTGCGGCCCGCGGAAGGCCTGCCTGTCATCGTGCAGGCGGGCTGGCAAGCCAGCTTTGACGAGGCGTCGGCCGGCACGCCGCAGCCGCTGGCGCCGCATGCGTCCGCGTGGACCAAAGGATTGCTGTACGCGGACGACACGCCGCTGGCCGACGTGCTGGCGCAGCTGGCCCGCTACCGCCACGGCGTCGTGCGCTGCGACCCGGCCGTGGCGCGGCTGCGCGTGTCGGGCGTGTACCGGCTGCGCGATACGGAGCAATTATTGTCGCTTCTGCAAGCATCGCTGCCCATCCGCGTGCAACGCCACAGCCGCTGGTGGATTTCCGTTGAGTCCGCATAAATATTTTTAAAAAATTGTCCCTTTCGCGCATGTGCCCCGTCAATCCACACAGGACCAACACATGAACGAAGGGAAACACGCAATGATGCACTACCGACTTACCACCATGACGCTGGCCTTGCTGGGCAGCCTGGCCTTGACGCCGGCCGCGTTCGCCGCGCCGCAAGAGGGGCCCGCGCGCCACTACCAGGTGGCCGCCGGCCCCCTCAGCACGGCCCTGTCCGCGTTCGCCGCCGAAGCGGGCGTCAGCATTTCCGGCGCCGCCAGCCTGTACGCGGGCTTGAACAGCCGGGGCTTGAGCGGCAATTATCAGGTGGCCGACGGCTTTGCCCGCCTGCTCGATGGCAGCGGCCTCATTGCGCTCGACCAGGGCGGCGGCCACTACGCCGTGCGCAAGCTGCCGTCGGCAGCCGACGCCGCCACCCTGCCCGGCATCGCCGTGCGCGCCACTGCCGAGCGCAGCACCAGCACGGAAGGGACGAATTCGTACACGACACCGGCCACGGCCAGCGCCACCGGATTGGTGCTGTCCTTGCGCGAAACGCCGCAATCGGTCAGCGTCATCACGCGCCAGCGCATGGATGACCAGGATTTGCTGACCGTGCGCGATGTGCTGCGCAACACGCCCGGCATCGCCGTCAACCAGTTCGACACGGAGCGCAGCACGTTTTCCGCGCGCGGCTTCGACGTCGACAATTTTCAATACGACGGCGTGCCCACCACCTACAAGGTGCAGTATTCGGGCGGCGAATCGGAAATGGATTCGCTGATCTACGACCGCGTGGAAGTGACGCGCGGCGCCACGGGCTTGCTGACGGGCGCCGGCTACCCGTCCGCCTCGATCAACCTGGTGCGCAAGCGGGCCAGCGCCCGACAGTTCGAGGGGCAATGGTCGCTGGCGGCCGGTTCCTGGAGCGATTACCGGGGCACCGTCGACCTGGCCGCACCATTGAGCGGCGACGGCGCCGTGCGCGGCAGGATCGCCGGCGCCTGGCAAGACCGCAAGTCGTTTACCAATGGCTATTCCAACCAGCGCCAGATCGCCTACGCCACCATCGAGGCGGACCTGGCGCCCGGCAGCGTGGCCACGCTGGGCGCCAGCTACCAGAAGAACGATCCGAAAGGCAGCAACTGGGGCGGCTTCCCCCTGTGGTACAGCGACGGCACGCGCACCGATTTCGACCGTTCCGTCACCACGGCGCCGCGCTGGGCGGCCTGGGCCACGGAGCAGACCAACGTGCACGCCACCTTGGAACACGCGCTGGGCCAGGGCTGGAAGGCGCAGGCGCAAGCCATGTACAGCAAGCACACGGAAGACACGCCGCTGCTGTTCCTGGCCGAGCGGCCCGACCGCATCACAGGCATGGGCATGCTCGGCTACCCGAACCGCTACATCGGCCAGCGCGACCAGAGCAGCGCCGACGTGAAGCTGTCCGGGCCATTTACCCTGGGCGGACGCGAACATGAAGTCATCGTGGGCGCCAATTACACGCTGCAGCATGCCGAGTTCAAGGTCAAGGAAGCGCTCGACCCTGAACCGATCGGCAATTTCCTCGCCTGGGATGGCAGCTACCCGCAGCCGGCGTGGGGCGAGCCCGTGCTGTCGGAGAAATACACGACCACGCAATATGGCGCCTACGGCGCGGCGCGTCTGAACCTGGCCGACAGCACCAGACTGATCGTCGGCGGACGCCTGAGCCGCTGGGACAAGGACCGCATCGGCTTTGACGGCAGCGCCCGCTTTGCCTTCGCCAAGAGCAAGTTCGTGCCCTACGCCGGCCTGGTGGTGGACCTGAGCGACACGTATTCGATGTATGCCAGCTACACGGACATCTTCCGCCCGCAGGAAAACCAGGACCGCGCGGGCGCCTGGCTGGACCCGCTGACGGGCCAGAGCATGGAAGTGGGCGTGAAGGGGGAATTGGCCGGGGGCAAGGCCAACGGTTCCGTCGGCATTTTCGAGATCAAACAGGACAAGCTGGCCCAGCCGGACGGCGCGCACCGGGTCCCCGGCACCACCACGCAAGCATATTACGCGGCGCGCGGCGCCACCAGCCGCGGCATCGAGGGGGAATTGTCGGGCCGCCTGGCGCCCGGCTGGAACGTGACGGCCAGCGCCAGCCACTTTCGCGCCACAGACCGCGAGCGGCAGGACATCAACACCCTGTCGCCCCGCTCCACGGCACGCCTGTTTACCACCTGGAAAGTCAAACCCCAGTTCACCGTGGGCGGCGGCATCAACTGGCAAAGCAAGTTCTACTTCGACGATGCGGGCCCGAACGGCAAGGAAAGAGTCACGCAAGAAGCCTACAGCACAGTCAGCCTGATGGCCACGTACCAGCTGTCGCGCCAACTGACGGCCCAGCTGAACGTGGAAAACGTACTCGACAAGAAGTACATCAACATCAACACCTATGCGCAAGGCACGTATGGCGCGCCGCGCAGCGTGCGGGGGACCGTGACGTACCGCTTTTAGTCCGTGCACAAGCCGGGCGGCAAGCGCCCGGCTTGCTCTACATCCATCGCGTCAATAGCGATAGTTCAGGCTCAGCATCGCATTGCGCGGGTCGCCATAACTGACCCTGCGGCCCGTGCTGATGCCGTAGTAAGTGCGGTCGGTCAAGTTGTTGAAGTTGAACGACAGCGCCAGCCGGTCGGAAACCTGGTAGCGCACCATGGCGTCGAAGATGGCGTAGGAACCCTGGTGCACGGTGGTCATGCCGCCGCGCACCGCCCGCGTGGCTTGCCAGGTGTGCGATTGCCAGCGGGCGCCGCCGCCTACGGTCAGGCGCGGCATCGGCTGCCAGGTGCTGTACAGGCTTAGCTGGTCTTCGGGCGCCAGGGTATTGACCTTGCCGCCGGCGTCGCGCGCGATCTTGTGCGTGTAGCCCGCCTGCAGCTGCCAGCCCGGCATCAGCTGGCCCGACACTTCCAGTTCCACGCCGCGCGAGCGCACGCCGTCGATGGCGCGGTAGGCATCCATGCCCGTCACCTTGTTGACCTCGTCCACGTATTGCGCGTAATTATCCTGGCGCACCTCGAAGGCGGCCGCGCTGGCGTTCAGGCGACCGTTCAGGAAGGCGCCCTTCACGCCCGCCTCGATATTCTTGCCCAGCATGGGGTCCAGGGTCCTGTTATTGACGTCGCGGCTATTTTGCGGGCTGAAGATGTCGCTGTAGCTGGCGAATGCCGTCAGATTCGGCGCGAAATCCCACGTCACCCCCGCATACGGCGTGAAGATGGACGATTCGTCGATGTCGGCCGTGGGGTTGACATAGGACGACAGGCGCCCGCCAACGATCACGTGCACGCCTTGCGGCAGCGAAAAGCGGCCCGTCGCATACACGGCCTTCTGGCGGATGACTTCGCGGGCCGTGTCCAGCTCCCACTGCGGCTCGGGCACCTGGCCCCGGTAGGTGTAGATATTGTCGACCTCGATGAAGGAATACGGGCTGGAGACATCGTCCGACTGCTTGCGGTAGGCGTTCGCGCCCACCACCAGTTCATGCGTGCGGCCCAGCAGGGTGAACGGCCCCTTGGCGTACACATCCAGCCCGTTGCTGGTGGCGTCGCTGTTGTACTGGCGCGCCGTGACGGCCGTGCCGCTGCCGTCCGCCTTCGGAAAGCTGTCGAGGTAGGCGACGGGCGCGTACAGGGCGTTGGCCTGGTGGATCAGGCGCAGGTTGGCCAGCCAGCCGCTCTCGAACGTGTGCTCGATCGATGCGAAGGCGGATTTGGCCCGCGTCTGCTGCGTGCTCCAGGTGGGCGCGCCGTTGAACGAGCGGGGCATGGTGAAGCGCTTGCCGTCCGCATCGAACAGCGGTGCGCCGCCCCAGTCGCTATTGCGCGGCACCGTGTGCTGGTAGTCGGCACCCACGGTCAGCAAGGTGCGCGGCGACAGGTCCGCCTCCAGCGTGCCGTACGCCAGTTCGGAGCGACGCTGGTAGCGGTCAACGAAGGAGTGCTTGTCTTGGTAGGAGGCGACGGCGCGCGCCCGCACGCTGCCGCTGTCGTTAAGGGGACCGCCCACGTCGGCCATGCCGCGGTAATTGCTCCACGAACCGGCCGACAGGTCGGCCAGCGCGCGCAGTTCGCGCGTGGGCTTCTTGCGGATCAGGTTGACGGTGGCGCCCGGCGTGCCGGCCCCGCTCATCAGCGCATTCGCGCCCTTCAGCACCTCCACCCGGTCGTACAAGTCCATATTGGCCAGCGATTCGCCCAGGTTCAGCGAAGCGTCGCGCGTCCACGGCAGGCCATCGTAGCTGAAATTATCGAGCGAAAAGCCGCGCGCATAATAAATCGTGCGCTCGCTGTCGATGTGCTGCACGTACACGCCCGGCGTGTGACTGAGCACCTCGCTCAGCTGCACCAGGCCGAAATCGTCCATCTGCTGGCGCGTCACGACGCTGACCGCATGCGGCGTCTCGCGCGGCGACAGCACCAGGCGGTTCGCCGTGCTGATGGCGCCCGTCGTGTACGAACCCGTGTCTTCCGTCACCTGGCCCAGGTAGTTGGTGCTGATCACCACTTCCGGCATGGTCGCCTCAGGCTGCGCGGCGGCTGGCGGCGCCGCGCTTTGCACCGTAAATACGCCGCTACCGGTCTTCAGCAAGGCCAGCCGCGTGCCCTGCAAGGCGCGGTGCAAGGCTTGCCCGGCCGTGAAATCGCCGTGCACGGCCGCACCGCTGACGCCGCGCGCCAGGTCCGCATCGATGGAAATGCGCACGCCGCCGCGGCTGGCGATGGCGATCAGGCTGGCATTGAGCGGTTGGGCCGGCACGTCGTAACGGATGGTGGCCGGCGCGGCTTGCACCGATGGGGCCTGCGCCAGGGCGGCAGGAACGGCGCAGGAAAGTAACATTACAGCCAGGGGAATCTGGCGCATCAACAATGGTGGCATGCTGGGACTCTATCGTGGTGGTGAAGGAAAAGTGTTGCTACACGGTATATGAGTCGCGGCGCGCCAAAAGTGACAGTGCCGGCGCAAAATAAATCAGCTTTGCTTGAGATCAATCCCCGTCCACCAGCCGCCAGGCCCCTGCCGCAGCGTGAGCGGCAAGGTTTCGGCCAGCGCCAGCAAGGTGGCGGCGCTGTCGTCGAGCGAGTAATTGCCCGACACGCGCAGCGCTGCCGCGCGTGGCGTGATGTCGATATAGCCGTGGCGGTACGGGCGCAAGGCGGCCACCAGCTCGCCCAGCGGCTGGTCGATGGCGAGCAGCATGCCGCGCTGCCACGCCGTCGCCTGCCCTGCCGCCATGCCAGGCAGCATGGTCAATCGGCCCTGGTCGAACCTCGCCGCCTCGCCCTGGAGCAGGACGCGCGCCAAGCCGGCGCCGGCGGGATGCACTTCCAGCGGTCCCTGCACGGCCAGCGCCACCGTGCCATGTTCTTCGCGCCGCAGCATCAGTTGCCGTCCCAGCGCCTTGACCGTGCCGTGCTCGCTGCGCAGCAAGAAAGGAGACGCACCGTGCGCCACGCGCGCCAGCAGCTGCCCCTGGCGCAGGGTGACGTGCCGATGCCTATGCGCCACATCCGTGTCGGCGGAGGAGCGGGCGTCCAGCAGCAGTTCGCTGCCGTCGGCCAGCGCGTAGCGGCGCCGCATGGCCGTGGCCGTATGCAGGTCGGCGGACCAGTCCGGCAAGAAGGGGCTGCCGCGCAACAGCCAGGCGCCGCCGAAAGCCCCGCCGGCCAGGCACAGCGCGCCCTGCAACAGCTGGCGCCGCTTATTATCGCGTTGCGCGGCGCGCGCCAGGGTCTGTTCCACGGCCACTGCGCCGCCGGCCGCCCGCAGCGAACCGAGACTGTGCTCCACGGCCTGTCCCAGCTCCTGCCACGCGCTCGCATGGCGCGCATCGGCCGCCAGCCAGCGGGCGAACGCCTGGCGCTGGCTGGGACAGGTTTCGCCCGAGCGCAGCTCGACCAGCCAGGCAATGGCATCGTTCTGCACCGACGGACTCATGCGACGGCCAGGCAGCAGCGCAGGCCTTGCGCCATGTACTGGCGCACCATGCTGGCCGATACGCCCAGGCGGGCGGCGATCTCGGCATAGGTAAGGCCGTCGAGTTGACTCATCAGGAAAGCGCTGCGCGCCTTGGGCGACAGGGTGTCGAGCGCGCGCGCCAGCCGTTCCAGCGATTCGAGCAGCACCGCCCGCTCTTCCGGCGACGGCTGCACGGCTTCAGGCAACAGCGCCAGGGTCTCGCAGTACGCGCGCTCGAGGTCGCGGCGCCGCCATTGCTGCAGCAGGATGCTCTTGGCCACAGTGCCCAGGTAGGCGCGCGGCTCGCGGATGGCTGCCAGCCGCCCCGTGTGCAGGATGCGCACAAATGTTTCGGAAGCCACATCTTGCGCTTCCGCCTTGTTGCATAGCCGCAACACCAAGCGTTGTAGCAACCAACGCCCGTGTCCCGTAAACAGGCTGGCCGCCAGCGATTGCTCGTCTTGCAAAAGAGATGGTGCGGGCACGCGTCTTTCCGATACGTCAATGATAATGATTCTCATTATATTGGAGCATCGCGTCGCTGTCCCGTCATTTTTGCGATGACTTTCCCGTATACAACACCTTGCCACGCCGCCAGCACGGCCCTAGCCCGTTGAAATGACCTTGTTCAGCGCGCGCCGCAATTCCTTCAGCCGGGGCGGCTTGCCCAGCACGCAGTCGACGTGTTCGGGGTAGTCGCTGTCGACCGCCAGGCGCTGGCCCCAGCCCGTGAGCATGATGACGGGCGTGGCCGGCGAACAGCGGCGCACGGCGCTGGCCACCTTGCGCCCGTCCACGTGAGGCATGCCCAGGTCCGTGATGACCACGGCAAAATCCTCGTGCCTGTCGCGCGCGGCCAGGAAGCTATCGATGCCGGCCTGGCCCCCATCGGCCGACACCACGTCGTGGCCATCGATTTCCAGGATGTCGCGCAAGGACTTGAGCACCATCGGGTCGTCGTCCACCACGAGGATGCGCAGGCGCGGCGGCACAAGGTGGGCCATGTCGGGCGCTTGCTGCCCCTCGTCCGCGGCGCAGGCGGGGAAGACCAGGCGCACCGCCGTGCCCTGCCCCGGCGCCGTGACGATGTCGATGCTGGCGCCATGGCGCTCCATCATGCCGTACACCATGGCCAGGCCCAGGCCCGTGCCCCGCTCGCCCTTGGTGGTGAAAAACGGCTCCAGGCAGCGGCGGCGCGTATTGTCGTCCATGCCGACGCCCGTGTCGGCCACTTCGATGCGCACCTGCCGCGCCGCCTCGCCTGGCATGCCGATGCAGCTGGTGCGCACGCTCAGGGTGCCGCCTTCCGGCATGGCGTCGACGGCGTTGAAGACCAGGTTCGTCAGCGCTTCGCGCAGCTCGCCCGCGCTGCCGGGCAGCATGGGCAGGCCGTCGGCCAGCTCCGTGTGCAGGGCGATGACGATGCCGCGCTGCTGCGGCATGTCGCTCCAGCGCGCGCGCGTCAGGTCCAGCACCTGCTGCACCACCAGGTTCGCGTCGATGGGCGAGAGCGCCAGCTGCGGTTCGCGCTGGCGGTAGAATTCGCGCATGCGCGCCACCGTGGCGGCCACGTCGTCGATGGCGCGCTCGATCACTTCCAGGCAATGCCGGCCCTGCGCACTGAGATTGGTTTCCGTCTCCAGCAGCGATTCCGTGTACAGGGCCACGGGGGAAATGGCGTTGTTGATATCGTGCGCGATGCCGCTGGCCATCTGCCCCAGCGCGCGCAGGCGCTCCTGCTGCATTACCGACTGCTGCGTCTGGCGTAAGTCGTCATACGCGCGCTGCAGCGCGCCGTAGAGCCGCGCCTGGTTGGCGGCCAGCGCCACGTGTTCGCTCAGCTGGCTGAGGAATTCGCATTCGCCGCTGGTAAAGCTGTGCGCGGCGCGGCGCGCCACGATGAGGATGCCGAACACCGTGTTTTCGGCCAGCAGCGGCGCCATGACGAGGGCGCGCAGCCCCCCTTGCACCAGGCGCTGCGGAAACGGGAACGCCACTTCGGCGATGTCGGCTTCATACACGAGCTTTCCGCGCACGCAGCTCGACAGGCCATTCTCGTCGATGGGAATGTGCGCATGTTCGCCCATCATGAAAGAGAGCGCCAGCGCTTCGCTGCGCACGCCCACGCATGTCACCTGCAGCGCGTGTTCGGAAGGTTCGTACAGGCAAATGCAGCTGAAATCGATGGGCAGCTGCTCTTCCAGGCTGCGCACCACCACCTGGAAAATGCTGCGCAAATCCTGCCGCTCGCCGATCGAGCGCGTGATCTGCTGCAGCAGGTTCAGGCGCTCAAGCTGTTCATGCACCTTGCGCTCGGCCAGCTGGCGTTCCTGTATCTGCGTTTCCAGGGCCGCATTCGCGTGCGCCAGTTCGTCGCGCGAGACGGTGGTGCGGCGCAGCTTTTCCGTCATGCCGTCGAAGGCGCGTGCCAGGTCGCCGATTTCATTCCTGGTATGCACGCCGAGCGAGAAATCGAGCTGGCCTGCGCCGACGATCAAGGTGCCCTGGCGCAGCTTCTCCAGCGGTCCCGTGACGCTGGTCATGGTGAAATAGATCAAACCGGCCACCAGCGCGATGATCATGCCGCCGAACAGTATGACGGCCACGTTGGCCCGCTGCTGGGCGTCCAGCACGCCTTGCCGGCTCAATGCGGACAGCCGCATCGCATCGGCGATCATGCCCTGCACCTTGCCCATGATCTGGCCGGACAGGCGCGACTCCAGCTCGCCCAGCACCTCGCGCCGCTGCGGGTCCTGACCCAGCTCGCGGTGATTGGCGACAAACAGCTCGAACAGGCCGTCCACGCTTGCCAGGTCGCGCCGTAATTCCCGCAGCAGCGCGCGTTCCTCGCCGGCGCTGAAGGCCGGCGTGGCCAGCAAGCCGGTGGACAGCGACTCGCTGCGCAGCTGCCACTGTGCCCGCGTGCGTGCGCCATGGTGCAGCGCATATTCGATCGACAGGTAGCGCAGCGACGTGACGGCTTGCAGGATATCGGCCGCCGCCTTGTTCTTCGCCAGTTCGCGCTGCATCGCCATGCTGGTGGAGAACAGCACGGCGACGATGATGGCCACGAGCAGCACGCAAAACAGTTCTGCCAGCTTGAAGCGCGTGACGATTTTCACGGTGGCCTTCTCAATGGATGACCGTCACGGCCGACGGCGCCACGGCTTCCAGGCCGTCCAGGTAGACGGCATCGAGGAAGTTCGGCATCTCGCCGTTCCCGGCCAGCCGGTTCTTGATGGCCCAGCGCGCCTCGTCTTCGAGCGCCAGCAGCAAGCCCTGGTCGAGCACGATGCCGAACTGATAACCATGCCAGGCCGCCTGAAGGCGCTGCGCCTCGCTGGCCGACGCCTTGGCAAACAGCGCGCGCGCGGCATCGGGCTCGTCCCGGCAAAAGCGCGCACCGGCGATCAGCGCGCGCAGCACCTTGCGCATGGTGGCCGGATGGCTGCGCACATAGCCGCGCGTGCCTGCCACGTTGAACAGGCCCGCATACACGTCTTCGCCATAGAAGACGGCCGCATTGCCGGCAATGGCGCGCGTCATGCCCGTCAGGAACGGTTCCCAGCCGGCGGCCGCGTCGACCTCGCCCCGCGCCAGCGCCCCGGCCAGCTGGTCCGGCGTGTAGTTGCGCACGCTGACTTCGGCGGGCAGCAGCTTCTGGCGGTTCAAAAAGGCTTCCAGCGTGAACTGGCCGGAAGTGCCCAACGTGACGCCGATGCGCTTGCCCTTCAGGCTGGCGGGTGTCGACACGCCGCGGTCCAGGCGTCCCACGATGCCGTGGTCGCGCTCGGCCTCGAAAATGCTGGCGATGATGACGACGGACTGCTTCTGCAGGCTGGCCAGCACCACGGGAATATCGGACACCGTACCCAGGTCGGCCTCGCCCTGCAGCACGGCTTCCAGCGACGCCTTGCCCGACGAATGCGGCTGCAGCAGCGCGTCGATGCCCTCGCGCGCGAAATAGCCCTGCGCGCGTGCGGCCAGCACGGGGCAGCTGCCCACGTACTCCGCATTCACGGCCAGGCGCAGCACTTCCACGGGGCCGGGCGGCGGCGCGGGACGGGCAGCGAGCCGCCACAGGGCCACGGCGGCCAGCGCCAGCAGCGGAAGTGAGGCCGCCAGCCAGACCGTCCGCCGCGCCGGCGCCGCGCCGCTCATGCGCTGCACTGCGCCGTGGCCGACTCCAGCGCGCTGTTGACGGCCTCGGAAAACGCCGCCAAGTCGATCGGCTTGGTCAGATAGCGGAAAAAGCCCGCCGCCAGCCCCTGGCGGATATCGCCTGGTCCGGCAACGGCCGTCAGCGCGATGACGGGGATGTGCGCGGTGCGGGCATCGGCACGCAGCAACTGCATGACTTGCGTTCCGCTGATGTCGGGCAAGTCGCTATCCATCAGGATCAGCTGCGGCAGGTGGCGGCGCGCCATGTCCAGGCCCGTCTGCCCGTCGCCGGCGGACAGCAGGTCGAGATCGGGGCGAAAATGGACCAGGCCCGCCACCAGGGTCACGTTCAGGGGATTGTCTTCCACATACAGCAGCGTCTTGCGGTCCGGCAGGGGCATCGTTTCAGCGGGCCGGGCAATGGCGGACAGGCGCGGACTTTCCTGCAGCGGGTAGCGCGCGGGGCAACTGGCGATATCGAGCCAGAAGGTGCTGCCGCGCCCGGGCGTGCTGGCCACGCCTATGGTCGCCTGCATGGCTTCGGCCAGGCGCTTGCTGACCACCAGTCCCAGTCCCGTGCCCTCCTCGTCGCGCCCGTCGCGTCCCAGGCGGTTGAAGGGCTGGAACAGCACCTCCAGCTGCGCGGCGCTCAGCCCGCCGCCCGTGTCGCGCACGGACAGGCGCAGCTGCCGTGCATCGACGGGCTGGCAGTCGACGTGGATCTCGCCCTGATCGCGGTTGTACTTGACGGCGTTCGACAGCAGGTTGAGCAGCACCTGCTTGAGGCGCGTGCGGTCGGCCAGCACGTGCACGCTGCCCGCTTCGACGAAGGTCAAGGTGATGCCGCGCTTGCGCGCCAGCGGCTCCATCATTTGCCAGCATTCGTGGTAGATGCCGGCCAGGCCCACGGACTCCATCGACAGCGTCATATTGCCCGACTCGATTTTGGCGATGTCGAGGATATCGTTGATCAAGGTCAGCAAATGCCGGCCGGCGCCGAAGATGTGCGAGGCAAAGGTTTTCTTTTCCTGCGCCGTCGAGGGGATGGAATCGGACGTGAGCATCTGCGAAAAGCCCAGGATGGCGTTGAGCGGCGTGCGCAGCTCGTGGCTCATGCTGGCCAGGAAATTGCTCTTTTCCTGGTTCGCCCGCTCGGCCACTTCGCGGGCCAGCCGCAAATCCCGGTTCATGGCATCGAGTTCGGCCGTGTGCTGGCGCAGCAGCAGTTCCAGGCGCGCATTGGCGATGCGCAGCTGGCGCGTCTCCAGCGCCCGCGCCAGTATCAGCAGGATGCCCGACACCTTGAACGGCTTGACGACGTAATCAAGCGCGCCCGCCTGCATCGCTTGCACGGCCGAGGCGATCGTGCCTTCGCCCGTCATGATGATGCAGGCCAGGTCCGGATCGATCTTGCGCGCCGCTTCCACCACGGCGATGCCGTTCATGCCCGGCATCATCAGGTCGACCAGCAGCAGGTCGAACGATTCGACGGCCAGCAGGGCCAGCGCCGCCTCGCCCGAAGCGAGCCCCGTCGTGTCGTAGGCCTGGCCGCGCAAGGTGTCGCACAGCGCGCGCACGTGCGCCAGTTCGTCATCGACGATGAGTATCCGCGGCGGCATTGTTGATCTGTTCATGCATTCTCCTGGCAGCACGGCCTTGCGGAGAGGAAACTTGCCCCGCAGCATGCGTTCCGAGCATAGCATCTGGAAATTACCAAAAATACACGCTTTGTCACGCGCGCGGCGGCGCCGGGCAGATGTCAGCTCATGACGGGCAGCCCCCGCAGCAGCTTGTCCAGGGTCAGCGGATAGTCGCGCACGCGCACGCCCGTCGCGTTGTAGACGGCGTTGGCGACGGCCGCCGCCACGCCGCAGATGCCCAGCTCGCCCACGCCCTTGGCTTTCATGGGCGAGGATATGGGGTCCGTTTCGTCGAGAAAGATCACGTCCTGGTGCGGGATATCGGCGTGCACGGGCACGTCATAGCCGGCCAGGTCGTGGTTGACGAAGAAGCCGCGGCGCTGGTCGACCACCAGTTCCTCCATCAGGGCGGCGCCCACGCCCATGGTCATGGCGCCGATCACCTGGCTGCGCGCCGCTTTCGGGTTCAGGATGCGGCCGGCCGCGCACACGGCCAGCATGCGGCGCACGCGCACTTCGCCCGTGTCGCTGTCCACGCCCACTTCGACGAAATGCGCGCCGAAGGTCGATTGCTGGAATTTTTTATCGAGCTCGCCGTATTCCATATGGTCTTCCGCGACGACGTCGCCATGCACGGCGGCGGCGGCGAGCGGCACGCTGCGCTCGCCCTGGCTGACTTGCCCATCGGAAAAGCGCGCCTCTTTCTCGTCGAAGCCCAGCTTGCCGGCAATGGCCTGGCGCAGGCGCACGCAGGCCGCGTACACGCCGGCCGTGGAGCTGTTGCCGCCCCACTGCCCGCCCGAACCGGCCGAGACGGGAAAATCCGAGTCGCCCAGGCGCACGACGACCCGGTTCAAGGTCACGCCCAGCATTTCCGCCGCCGTCTGCGCGATGATCGTATAGCTGCCCGTGCCGATGTCCGTCATGTCCGTTTCCACGGTCACGATGCCGTTGCCATCGAGGCGCACCCTGGCGGCGGACTGCATGACGAGGTTGTTGCGGAAAGCGGCCGCCACGCCCATGCCCACCAGCCAGCGGCCGTCGCGCCGCATGCCCGGCTGCGTTGCTCTGTCCTTCCAGCCGAATTCCACGGCGCCCGTGCGCAGGCAATCGATCAGGCGGCGCTGCGAAAACGGTCTGCCCGGTTTTTCCGGGTCCACCTTGGTGTCGTTCAGGATGCGCACGACGATGGGGTCCATTTTCAATTTCTCCGCCAGCTCGTCCATGGCGATTTCCAGCGCCATCAGCCCCGGCGCCTCGCCCGGCGCGCGCATGGCGTTGCCTTCTGGCAAGTCGAGCACGGCCAGGCGCATGGCCGTCATGCGGTTGGCGCCCGCGTACAGCAGGCGCGTCTGCATCACGGCCGTTTCCGGCTGGCCGCCCTTCAGGTCGCCCGACCACGATTCATGGCCGATGGCCGTGATCTTGCCGTCGCGCGTGGCGCCGAGGCGCAGGCGCTGGATGGTGGCGGGCCGGTGCGTCGTGTTGTTGATCATCATGGGCCGCGTCAGGGCGACGTTGACGGGACGCTGCGCCGCGCGCGCGCCCAAGGCCGCCAGCAGCGCTTCGGCGCGCACGAACAGCTTGCCGCCGAAGCCGCCGCCGATATACGGCGAGACGATGCGCAGCTTGTCCTTCGGCATTCCCAGGGTGCGGGCCAAGTCGCCCCGGCCCCAGTCCACCATCTGGTTTGCCGTCCACACCGTCAATTGATCTCCCTCCCAGGCGGCGATCGAGGCGTGCGGTTCCATCATGGCGTGCGACTGGTCTGGCGTCGTATAGGTCGCGTCCAGCCGCACGGGGGCATGGGCATAGGCGCCGGCGAAGTTGCCCGCCTTGCTGTCGGGCTTGCCATCCTTCGGCTTGGCCGCGCTGCCCTTGGCCTTGGCCAGGTCGAAGGCGCCCGGCTGCTCGACATACTTGACGTCGAGCAACTGCGCGGCCGAGCGCGCTTGCTCGAAGGTTTCCGCCACCACCAGCGCGATGGCCTGGTGGTAATGCTCGATGTCCGGCCCGCCCAGCAACTTCGCCGTGTTCATCTTGCCTTTGCCCAGCTTGCCAGCCGACTGCGCCGTCACCACGGCCAGCACGCCGGGGGCGCGCCGCGCGGCGCCCGTGTCGATCGAAGCGATGCGCCCCTTGGCAATCGCCGCGCCGACGACATGGCCGTAGGCCGCGTGCGGCGCGGCCTTGTTCTGCTCATACGCGTATGGCGCCGTGCCCGTGGTTTTCAGGGGGCCGTCGATGCGGTCCGTGGGGCGGCCCACGACTTTCAGCTGGTCGATGGGATTGGTGGTCGCAGGTGTCGTGAATTTCATGGCCCTAGCCTTTCGTCGCTGGTGCTTGCGCCAATACGGACGCCACGGTGCGCTGCGCCAGGATCAGCTTGAAGCCGTTATCGGCCGTCGGTCTGGCGCCGGCCAGCAGGCGTTCGCTCACGGCCGCCGCGCCATTCGGTATCGCCTGCTCGGCCGCCGTGACTCGCCACGGCTGCGGCGCGACGCCGCCCAAGGCCAGCCTGCCAGTGCCATCGGGCAAGATGACGGCCGCCACGGACACCAGCGCGAACGCATACGAGGCGCGGTCGCGCACCTTGCGGTAGACGTGCGTGCCGCCCAGGGGCCGGGGCAAGGTCACGCTGGTGATCAATTCGCCCGGCTGCAGCACGGTTTCCAGCTGCGGCGTGCTGCCAGGCAAGCGATAAAAATCGGCGATGGGGATGGTGCGCGTGCTGCCGTCGGCCCGCACCGTATCGATGCCGGCGTCGAGCACGCGCATGGCCACGGCCATGTCGCTCGGGTGCGTGGCGATGCAGTCTGCGCTGCCGCCCAGGATGGCCAGCGGTCGGCTGAAGCCGCCGATGGCCGAGCAGCCGCTGCCAGGCACGCGCTTGTTGCAGGCCTGGTTCGTGTCATAGAAATACGCACAACGCGTGCGCTGCAGCAGGTTGCCGGCCGTCGTCGCCTTGTTGCGCAATTGCGCCGAGGCGCCGGCCAGCAAGGCGTGCGACAGGACGGCGTAGTCGCGCCGCACCGTGGCGTGCGCGGCCAGCGCCGTGTTGCGCACGAGGGCGCCGATGCGCAAGCCGCCGTCCTTCGTTGTTTCCACTTTGTCCAGCGCGAGGCCATTGACGTCGATCAGATGCGCGGGCGTTTCGATTTCCAGTTTCATCAGGTCGAGCAGATTCGTGCCGCCCGCGATGAAACGGGCGCCCGGCGTATTCAAGGCGGCGGCCGCCGCTTCGGCCGGCGTGGCGGGCTTTTGATAGCTGAACACTCTCATGCCGGCCTCCCCGCCACCTCGGTGATGGCTTCGATGATGTTGGCATAGGCGCCGCAGCGGCAAATATTGCCGCTCATGCGTTCGCGCAATTCTTCCGGCGTCACCGAGGGGGCCGCGTTCAGGTCCGCGCTGACGTGGCTGGGGATGCCCTGGCGGATCTCGCCCAGCGCGGCGACGGCCGAGCAGATCTGCCCCGGCGTGCAGTAGCCGCACTGGTAACCGTCATGCGCGATGAAGGCCGCCTGCATCGGATGCAGTTTCTCCGGCGTGCCCAACCCCTCGATGGTGGTGACCCTGGCGCCGTCATGCATCACGGCCAGGGTCAAACAGGCATTGATGCGCTGGCCGTCGAGCATGACGGTGCAGGCGCCGCACTGGCCGTGGTCGCAGCCCTTCTTGGTTCCCGTCAGGTGCAAA
Organism: Janthinobacterium sp. GW456P; assembly: GCF_002127655.1. GTDB lineage: Bacteria > Pseudomonadota > Gammaproteobacteria > Burkholderiales > Burkholderiaceae_D > Janthinobacterium. Next base: position 63,751 of record NZ_NEHB01000001.1, on the reverse strand, counting down.
TGTTCGCGCAAGGCGTCGAGCAAGGTGGTGCGCGTGTCGAGTTCCAGGCTGTGGCGCCGGCCGTTGACGTTCAGGCCGACTTTCACCAGGACGGGCGGCGCCTGTCCCGATTGGGCCGCGCTATGGGCCGCTTCGGCTGCCCCCGTCACGCCGGGCACGGCCACCGCCGTGGCCGACAGCGCGCCGGCGATCAGCAAGCCGCGCCTGCCGGCATTGATGTGATTACAATCTGTCATCTCGCGCTTCCTCCTGGCTGTGGACTGGCTGGGCGGGCGCATGCAGGCCCGAAGCACCAGTCTGGCGGCCCGATGGCTACGCGTCTGTACGCGAACGAACGTTCAGCCTCAGGCCGCGCCGCGTCGTGCCCACGCCGCCCTGCGCCGCGTAGCCCGTGTGGCGGACGCAATGGTCGAGCGCCTGGCGCAAAGCCGTATCGACGTTGCGCAGCGACATGTCGTGCCGCTCGGCCACTTCCTGGCGGGTCAGCTCATCCACGCGCAGCGCTTCGAGCACTTGCCGGTGGCGCCGCGGCAGCAAGTCGACGGCTTGCGCCAGCCGGCGCACGTCGGCGTGCAGCTCGGCCAGGCGCTCCGGTCCCGCCGCCGTATCGGCCAGGAAATCGACGCGGCCGGCGGCGCCATCCTCCTCGTTTGCATACAGCCAGGCGCGATTGCGCCGCAGGCTGTCCATGGCCGCGTTGCACGCCACGCGAAACACATAGGCGACGGGGCTGTGCGCCAGCGCCGCGCCGTCGCCGGCCGCCAGCGCGCCGAGGCGCAGCCAGGCGTCGTGCAGGCTGTCGCTGGCCAGCTCGGCGCAGCCCAGGTGGCGCGTCAGGCGCCGGTGCAAGCTCCGGTAATTGCTTTCCAGCACGGCCTGCAGCTGGGCGCCCTGCTCCGGCGCCGGCGCTGGCAGGAGCGCCACGTCGTTGGCCGCCTGCAAACGGGGCCGGATGGCGGGCCGAAACCTGGCCATGTCGGCATGCCCCCTGGCACCCGCCATGCGCAGGTCCATGGGTTTGGCCATGCCGGCCATCATGGCGACAACCTGCTGCGCTCTTGCGCCGTCAGCTGGCGCGTGGCCGATTCCGGCAGCGGGCCCAGGCCCAGCACGCGCACGGCGCTGCGCGGGTTGTAATCGGCCGCTTCGGTGCGTGCGCCATCCTGCGGCGCCGCTTGCGCGCTGTCGGGCGGGGTGTCGTTGCCAAAACCCAGCACGCGCACCGTGAACACGGATGGCTGCGCCGCACGGGTGGCGGCGCGCTCGCGCTGCACCACATCCTGCGCCGCCGCCGTGGCCTGGGAAGCGGCCGCGCTGGCGTTGGTCATGGCGGCCACGTTGACGGACGCCACCGTCGGCATGCCCTTGGCTTCGCCCTTGACCTGGATGTTCGCCGCGTTCACCACCGTCAGCGCGGCCAGGTTGACGCTGCCCGAGACGCGGATGCCCGCCTCGCCCGCGTCGATGGTGCCCAGCGGCGCCAGCAGGTCCACGTCGCCAGCCGGCACTTCGGCGATCGGCGCCAAGGTGGCGATGCCGGCGCCCGTGCTCGGCACGTCGGACGACAGGGTCACGTTGCCCCAGTTGTCATATACGCGCTTGGGCGGCGTGTAGACGATGGTCGACTTCGAGCCACGGCCCGCATTGATGTCGCCCTGCGACGACCAGCCGAGAATGTCGCCGCCAAACGTCGTCATGACGCGGCTCTGGCCCAGCAGGATGCTGCCGTGCGAGAACAGCTCGATATTGCCGCCGCCCTTGGTGATGACGCCCGAGGTCGACGGCGGCGCCTCGCCTTCGATGCCGAACACCTGCCTGCCGCCCGGCGTGAGCAATTGAATATCGCCGCCGAAGTTGGTGTGCACGTAGCCGCTGCGGGGGAAATAGTCCCAGCGCTGCTCGCCGTCATTCCTTACCGCGTACAGGCCGCGGTACATGACGATGTCGCCCGCATACGCAATCGCCTTGCCGCCGGCGTCGGTGGCCGGCGCCAGGGACGCGATGGCGTTGCGGCTGCGCAGGAAGCTGCCGTAGCGGGGGCTGGCCGCGTCGTTGTACTCGCGCCCGCCCGCCTTCAGTTCCGCGAAATACACGTCGCGGGCGAACACGCGCTGCTGCGGCTCGGGCAAGGCCAGATAATAGGCCAGCGCCTCGGCGGACGTGCCCTTGAAGCCGTAGCGTTCGCCCAGCCACGCCGCCAGTTCGCTGTCGTACGCTTTCACCACCTTGCCGGCCTGGCCGGCCAGCGGCACGCCCGCCTGCGCCACGTTGGCCGGGTCCAGGTAGGGCTTGACGAAGCGCAGGTAGTCGAGTCCCGCCGCGCCCACGCCCGCCTGTATGGCGATGCCGGCGCCCGGACGCTTGTCTCCGGCGACGACGGGACCGAGGCTGACGACGCTGCCCTTGTCCTGCATCAAGATGTTGCGGCCCGCGCTGATATCGAGCGTGCCGGGGCCGGCCACGTTGAAGGAGCTGTTGAGGATATCGCGCCCGGCCGACACCAGCGACACGTCAAACGCGTTGTTGTGCACGAACAGGTTGCTGATATTCGCAAAACGCATGTCGCTGCCACTGGCCTGGCCATCGATGGCTTCCAGCAGCGCCGTGCCGCTGCCGACGATATCGCGGCCCGCCTTCATCCACACGGGCTGTCCGCCCTCGTACCAGGTGATGCCCATACGTTTGGCATCGGAAAAGGCAAGCATGCGCCCGCTGTTGACGCCCACCAGGTCGCCCGCGACGGCATAGATGCGGGCCGCCTGCGTGCCGCTGTTGGCGGGCCCGGCCGAGGAATTCGGGCCGAAGGCGAACAGCGGGAAATTCCATTTCGTCGCCGGCGATGCCGCGTCCGAGACATTCGCGGCCAGGGGTTTGATCACATTTGGCCTGATATCCCAGCCCGTGAAGCCCGGCTTGAACGGCGTCGCCATGCTGTCGGCAGGGGCGCCGGACTGGCTGACGGCATAGCCGCCCGCATAGATGGAATCGCCGGCCAGCCATTGCAGCTGGGCGCTGGGCGACGGCGCCAGCAGTAGTGGGGCATCATATTCGCGGATGGTATTCGGGCTGCCAATCGCCTTGCCATAGTACAGGCTGCCATGCGCGGCCGCGGCCCGCACGATGGACGGATAGACGATGGCCAGGTCGGTGTCCGTGCCGACCGCCGCCGCCAGCGGCGTCATGTTGCCGCCGGCGGAGAACAGGTCAAGCGCCGTGCGCGGCGTCCACAGGCTGAACCAGCTGTAGCCGTAGCCCTGCTCGCCCGCCGCGCCCGTGAAGGGCGTGGCATTGAACGGAGTCACGCGGCCGGGGTCAGCTACGTCCTGCAGCACCTGGTCGCCCAGGGTCGCCACGCTGAAGGTGGCATCGCCCGGCACCAGGGTCATGCCGCCGCGCGGCCGCGCACGCGTGGCGCGGAAGGCATCGTAGGCGCGCGTTTCCAGCGGCACGTGATCGGTGGAGCGCGTCCCGTATTCCAATCCCACGCTGCCCAGCTGCGCGGCCGCCACGTCAACATGGCCGCGCAAATCGACGAGCGCGCCATTCAGGTGGCCGCCGCCAGCCTTGCCGGCGGGATTCAGGGCACCGCCCACGCGCAGTTCCAGGTCGCCGCCGCCCGTCTGCAGCAGACTGCCGTCGGCCTGCACGCGGCCCGTGCCGCCCACGGCCAGCAGCAGGCCCTGCGAACGGGGATTGATGCTGCCGTTATACGAATTACCCGTCAGCGGCGCCAGCGCGCCCGCGTCGCCCGCCACCTCGGCGCGCACGTTGCCGCCGCCCAGGGTGCCGAATCCCGTAAAGCCCAGCACCGTGTCAGCCAGGGTGGCGCGGCCCACATAGCTGCCGAAATTGATCCACCACGCCGTCGGCTGGGCCGCGCCGCCCGTGGCCACGCCGCCGCTGCCCTGGCGCCACAGCCAGTTGCCCACGGCCACAGAATCGGCCATGCCATCCTTGCTGACGGGACGCTCGTTGCTGATAGTGGTCGCGTCGAGCAGCGAGCCGCTCAAGTCGCCCGCCACCTGCAGCAGCAGATTGCCGCCCTGGTGCGGATACCAAGCACGGTAGAGGCTGTCGGCGCCGCCGTCGACCAGGCGTTCATGCGCGCCATCGGGGTTGCCCAGCACCTTGCCGTCCGCATTGCGCGAGCGTGGCAGGTTGAACGGGTCACCCGCCGCCGTCGGTGTGGATGACATGCCGGCCGTGTACACGCCGTACAGGCTGTCGACGCGCAGGTCGCCGCCGCTGACGAGGTCCAGGTCGCCCGTGCCTGTGCGCAGCACGCTGTAGCGCAGGCTGCTCGCCTTATAGTCAAACGTGGGGTTGGCAGTGCCGCACCAGGTGGGATTCTCCTCGCAGATGCTCGGCCACTTCAGCGCCACCGGGTCGAGCAGGTCGCCTTCCTTGATGCCGGCCCCCCCATACTTTTCCGCACCGGTCTTGGTCCAGACATAGGCCACCTTCAGCAGGCACAGCTCCGGGGTGTTGGCGCAAAACACCTCGACAGTCTGGCCGAACTGGCTGGTGAATTCCTCGGTGATGGGTTCGCCCGCCACGATGCCGGGGATGCCTTCCCGCTCGCCCAGCTCCTGCGCTTCCTGGGTCCAGTACTGCACGCCCTTCGGCGGGATCAGGATGCCGTACATGCCGTAATGGCTGTCGGCCAGGCGCAGGGTGCCGTGGCTTGGGTGCGCCTGCACGCCGCGCGTGTCGGCCGCGTCCAGGTCGGCGCCCGCCACCAGGCGCATGCCCCACGCTTGCGAGCCTTCCGCCAGCATGGGCGCGATGGCCCACAGCTTGCCCTGGCTGCCCGCCACGTCGGGACGCAGCGCGATGGCGTCCACGCCGGCCATCAGCTTGACGTCGGTGCCCGACGGGATCAGCGCGCCCACGGCCAGCGCCAGGTTGCCATTCAGCGCGAAGACCGAGAGTTCGCCCGCCACGCCGGGCAAGGGCACGCCCTTGGGCCAGGTCATGGCGCGCACTTTCACCGCTTGCGCCAGCACGCTGCCCGCATCGAAGCGCGTTCCGGCGGCAAAGGTCTGCTGCGTGGCCAGCAGGCTGCCCGCCGCGTGGACGATATTGCCGGCGCTGTCGCGCACGGCGGCCGCCAGCACCGTGCCGGCCGGCAAGGTGACGGCCTCGTCCAGGGTCGCGGCCACGGGCAGGCGCGTGTTCGCCATCAAATTGAATCCCTTGATGGGCAGGTCATAATTGAGCGCGATCCCGCCCGGGAACAAGGTGCCGTCGGCCACGGTCACGCCCTTGCCCGGCACGATGACGTCGCTGCCGTTGATGTCGCGCCCCGGCAGCAATATCCAGCCCTTGTCGTCCTGGGTCGCGGGTGGCGGCGCGAAGCCGTCGTTGATGCTGCCATAGATGCTCAAATCGCCGCCGGCGCGCAGCAGCAGCTGGCCCACTTCGCCCGAGCCGCGCACCTGCGTCTGCGGGAAGCGCGGGTTCAGGCTCGCATAGCGCATGCCGGACAGGTCCAGGTCGCCCTGCACCACCAGGTCGCCATCGGCCGTCTTGCTGACGATATCGACACCGGGACGCAGGTGCAGCGCGTCGGCATAGGCGGCCGTGTTCAAGCCCGCCAGCTTGGTATTGCGCAAGTTCGTATTGGCCAGCGCCGCGTCGATGAAGGCCGTGCTGTCCGCGTGCTTGCTGTCGAGATACGCCTGGTTGATCACCTGGTAGGGACGGCCGCTGGCCGCCACGTCCGTGGCGTAAGCCGCGTCGTCATAGCGCTGCATGGCGTTGACGGCGATCGATTTCGCGCCGCGTATCGTCAAGCCGCCACCGGCACGGACGTCGACGTCGCCAAAGGTGGCCGCGTCCGCGTCCGTGCGGGAACCGCCGCTGCCCAGGCGCGGCGCGCTCAATTCCACCGTGCCGCGCGCGGCGCCGTCGTATTCTCCCTTGCCCTTGCCGGCCACGGCCGCCGTGCCGTGGCGCACGTCGATCTGCGCACCGCCCGCCAGGCTCAATGTGCCATCGCCCGCGTTCAGTTCCACCGTGGCCCGGTTCGGGCTGTCGATGATCTTGCCCTGGCTGTCGACGCGCAAGAGCGTGCCGTGCGCGTCGAGCACGGCGTTGCCGGCCAAAGTTAATCCATGCTTGCCGGCCAGGCGGATGCTGCCCACGCGCTCGCCGCTGGCATCGATCGTGCCGGCGACGGACAGCTTGCCGTTGTCGACGGCCACCTGCACCTCGCCCGCCTTGAGTTCATTGGCGATCGTCAAATCGCCCTGTTTCAGCTGGAAGCTGCGTCCGCCCGTCACGCCGCCTTCGTTCAGGCGCGTGTTCAGCGACGCGAACTGGCTGTCCAGGGTGCCGCCGGCGCCCAGCGTTTGCGCGCGCACCTCCACGCTGCCCTTCTTGTACGGCACCATGGTGCCGCCCGCGTCGTAGCTGCCGCTGGCGCCGCCCAGGATCTTGCCCTGCAAATCGACCATGCCGGCCGCGCCATCGAGGGCCACGGCTTTCAGGCTGCCGGCGCGGTTGTTTTCGGCCGACAGGTCGATCACGCTGCCTGCGCCMTGGCGGATATCGCCGGCGCGGCTGTCCAGGGTGACGTCGCCGCCCCAGCTGTATTTGTCCACGTCGAAAAAGGTGCTCTTGCGGCCCGCCATGTCGATGCGCGCGCCGTCGGCCAGGCTGATGTCGCGCTGGGCGCTGATCGCCAGCTTGCCGCTCGGCAGCACCACGGCCGTCGCCACGCTCACGCTGTCGCCTTTCAAGGCCAGATGGGCGCCCAGTCCATCGTTATTCTTGACGGGCGCGGCCGGCGCCGCGCCGGCCGGCGCCGCCACGGCCAGCGCGCCGCCCGCCGTATAGCTGTGCAAGGAACCGGCCTCGCCCGTCAGCAGCGGCGTGCTGATATTGAGGTTGCCGCCGCTGTACTGGTAGCCCTTGCCCGTTTCATACGCCCCCTGCGACTGGTAGACGGACAGGCTGCCCTTGTGGTTGGCCGTGACCTGGCCCGATGCTTTCAGGTTGACGTTGCCAAAACCCAGCGCCAGGCGGTCGAACGAGGCGACGCCGGCCGGTTGCGTGAACGGGCCGAAACCGAAATCGATGCGCTGCGCTTCCAGGTTCAGGGTGCCGCTGCCCGTGCCGGCGCCGTGCGCGATCACATTGCCGGCCGGCGACAGCGCGCCGCCCCAGATCAGGTTTGCCGTGCGGATGGTGGCCACGGCATCGGCGCCACCCTGGCCATACATGGCCGGCGTGGTCAGCATCAGGCGCTCCAGGGTCGATTTCCCCGTGGCCTTGTCGTAGGTGTCGAGCACTACGTCACCATAGAAGTTGACGCTGTCGGCCGCGCTCAGCATCAGCGCCTGCAGCGCCGGCGCGCCCGTGCTGGTGTCGCCGTGCAGCAGGCGGTCGAGCACGCCCTGGTTCATGGCCAGGCCGCTGGAACGCGTGCCGTTGGCCTGGGCCGCCGCCAGCGCCTCGCCGCTGCCCATGTTGATGGCGCCCACGGCCAGGCTCAGGTTGCGGGTGCCGTAGCGGGCCGTGTCGTCCAGCGCGAAACCGCCATTCGTCGACAGCAGCAAGGTACCTTCCGAATACAGGCTGGCCGTGCCGGCGCACGCGTCGTCGCACACGCCGATGCGGATGCCGCCGCGCGCCGTGCCGCTGACGGGCGCCACGTTGAGCAAGCCGTTCGAGGCCGCCACCATGTGCACGTCCGCGCGGCCCTTTTGGTAGATGAAGCCGTCGTTGGCGTCATACGCGGCCTTGCCGCGCCCCAGGGTATTGATGCCGGCGCCGGGCGCGATATCGATCAGGCCACCGCCCAGCAGAGCATTACTTGGGTCCTGGGCGACGAGGAACACTTCGGGCGCCGCCAGCACGGCCCCCGCGCGCAGGTGGATGGCGCGCGCCGAACTGGCGCCGAAGCTCACGTAGTTGCCGCCCTGGCCATACTCAACGGATGGCGCATTGCCCAGCATCATGCGGGCAGCACCGATATTGTTTAGGCTGGAGGCGCGCACGCTGACCAGCCCGGCGCCGCTGGTGGCGGGCGCGCCGTCGGCGAGAATTTCAATCTCGCCATTGGCACTCTTGCCCGGCATCAACAGCACGGTGCCGCCATAGCCGCCTTCGGCCGCGGCGAACTTGCCGTTGCCCCGGAACTGGAACGTGTCCGCGCCGCCGTCCTGCGCCAGGATCAGCTTGAGCGTCTTCGCGTCGGCTGGCAGCAGCGCGCGCGGTATGCCGCGCGTTTGCGCATCGGCCAGCGCGAACGCGGCATAGCCCGTTTCATTGTATTGGGAATAGGTGCGCAAGACCTTGGCCGGCGTGAGTATCAGCTGGCTGGCCAGCGGCGCGCGAATGTCCGTGCCGGCGATCGACAGGGTGCCGGGCGCGCTCCAGGAACCGTTGCGCAGTTGCTGCGCCAGGGTGCCGGCGCCGCCCTGGCCCGCCAGGCCGTTCAATTCCACGCGGAAGGCGCCCGGCAGCAGAGCGTAGGTGGACGGCATCAGGGTATAGGTGCCGGCGGGCAAGCCCGGCACGCCGCTGCCTATCGTCACCTGCCGGCCGATGGCCGGATCGGCAGCGCCCTTGTCGCCGCCCGACGGTGCCTGCGGCGTTTGCGCGCCCGGCACGATGGCGTACACGGGGTTGGTTGCCAGACCCGGCAGGACAAAGCCGCCATTCGTCCCCACCTGCGCCAGCGGATGGTAGCGCGCGTCGGTCGAGCCGCCGCGTCCCGCGATGAAGCCGGCGCCCGTCAGTTCGCCGCCGCCGGACAGGTCGAGCAGCGCGCCAGGCCGCACGTCCACGGCCGCGCCGGCCATTTCCACGCCGATGCGCAAGCCGCCCTGCGCATTGATGCCGCCCACGCCCATCAAGGTGGCCGGCTTGCCGTTGACGTTCCAGGCCTGGCCATCGACGGTGCCGCCATACGGCATGACCAGGCCGGCGCCGCTGACCGAGGTGATGCTGTTGGCCAGCAGATTGACGCTCAGGCTCTTCTCGTTGTCATAGCCTGTCGTGCCGATCAACAACCGCCCCAGCGGCGCGCGCACCACGCCGCCCTGCTCGATATGCGCGGCCTGCAGCTCCAGCGAGCCGAAGGCCGAGTATGGCATGGCCGGCACGCTGTCGGTGGTGCGCGCGATGGCCAGGCTGTGGGCGGGATCGTAGCCTGTCTTGCCTTTGATGTTGCCATAACCGGCACGCACGGCGGCGCCGGCGCCCGTTTCCGGATACAGCTGGGCCGCCGCGAGCGTCAGATCGCCCGGCGTGGACAGCACCGTCGTCGCCTCGTTGCCATCCCAGCCCAGCGGGGACAGCAGGAAGCGCAGGTCGCCGCGGCTGCTCAGGCGCACGTCCGAGGCACGGATATCGACCAGGCCGCGCACGTCGATCAGGTCGCCCGTTATGCTGACCTGCCGGGCGACGGGCGACACTCCCGCCGTGCCCGGCGTGACATAGTAGTCGCGGCCCACCGGCTTGACGCTGGCCAGGCGCACATACGGCGCCGCCAGCCGCACCTGCGCCGCGGGCGAACTGCCGGGCGTGAGCGCCGGCGCACCGTACAGCTGCAAGCTTTGCGGCATGGCCAGCGACACGTCGCCGCTGAAGGACACGGCGCCCAGCAGCGCCAGGTTGCCGAAGCCGCCAGCGGCCACCTGCTCGACGGAGAGGCCGCCATGGCCATATTGCAGCAGCGACGCGCCATCGCGGGCAGACGCATCGCCGGCCAGGTCGCTGGCGGCCTGGCGCTGCGTGACGATCAGCTGGCGGCCCTGCAGCACCTTGTCCGTCGCCAGCGTTTTCAGGTACACGGGCGTGCCCGTGGCGACGGACAAGGTGCCGCCCGCCGCGCCCGCGCCGCCCGCCCGGGCCCGCAGCTGGCCGTCGAGGTACAAGCCATTGTTCGACGCCAGCGCGATGCTGCCGCCCGCGCTGGCCACGTCGATGGCGTCGCCATTGACATCCAGCACGGCGTGCGCGCCGGAAGCGTCAAGCACGGCGCCGTCGCGCACGACGACAAACAGATTGGCGGCCGACGTGCTGCCCTGCGCATGGTCGATCTCGCCGCCGACGACGATGCTGCCGCCGTCCGCCACCTTGCCGTAGCGCCGGCCCTGCGCGTCCGTGGCCGTGACCGCGCGCGACGCCACGTCGAGCACGGCGTTTTCGCCTATCCACAGGGAACGGCCATGGCCGCCCGCTTCCACGGCTTCGGACACGTTGACATCGACGCCCACGCCGCCCAGGCTGATCTTGCCGCCCCAGGCGTTCAGCCGCCCGTCCACTGTCAGCTGGCCCACGCTGGCCAGCTTGATGGACTGGCCCGCATCCACGCTCACGACGGCGCCCTTGCCTATCAGCAGCTCGGCACTGGCCATGTCGGCCGCGCCGGACAGGATATCGCCCACCTGCAGGGCCAGACTGGCACCCTTGCGCTGCGTCAAGGTACCCTTGAGCGCGTTTTCCGTGACCTGCTCCGGCGTCCACAGGGCCAGTTTTTCATTGTCCACCACGCGCAGCACGGGCATGCGCACGTCCACCTGCGTGCCGTCCGCTACCGTCAAACCCTGCTTGCCGACCAGGCTGTAGCTGGAAAAACCCTGCTCAAAAAAGTCGCCGCCCAGGTGCAGGGTGCCGGCCTCGGGTTGTTCAGTTTTGCCGATCAAAATCTTGTTGGCCTGTAATTCCAGCTTGCCGCCGCCGGCCACGCCATGGCCGCGCACTTGCGCGGCCTCGCCCAGCAGCAAATCGGCCTTTTCTCCATAGCTGGCCAGGGTCACGTTGCCGCCCTTGCCGCCCTGCTGTTTCGCCTGTGACAGGATGGCCGCGCCCGAGCCGGCGTCGATCAGGCTGCCGCTGCCGAGGCGCACGTCGCCATTGGCGCGCAGCGAGACATTGCCGCCGTTGATATACGGCAGGCCGGCGGCGGCCAGCGGATCGCGCAGCACATTGGCCAGCAGCCCGCTGGTGTCGAGCGTGACGCCGTCGGCCAGCACCAGCTTGCCCGCTGGCCCGCCCGGATTGACGACGGTGTCCAACATGCCCAGTGCACCGATCTGGTTCAGCACATTGCCGGCCAAAATGCTGCCGCCATGGCTGCGCAGGCTGGCATTGATCGCCACATCCTTGCCGTACAGGGTGATGTTGCCGCCATCGGCCACCTGCAGCGCGCTGTCGACGGTGATCACGCCTTTCGCGGCGAGGCGGATGGCGCCCAGATGTTGCTCATTCAACAAGCCAGTATCGAGCAGCAGCTTGCCCTGGCGCTCTGACGCCAGCACGTCCGCCACGTCGAGGCCGGCGGCGATGCCGTCCTGCACGCGCGTCAGGCGCACCTCGTCCATGACGGCCGACAGCGCATGCTGCAGCACGCCCGTGCGCTTGTCGAACATCGGCGCATACTGGCCGACGATCAGTTGCCCCCGCTGCGCGGCGGCGAACTGCGACTGCTGGTAGCCGTCGAGCAGCGCCTGCGGCGCCTGGGTCTGGCGCTCGCCCTGGAAGACCTCGCCCGCGATGCCCCCTTCCAGCACGGCCGAACCGGTGGCGACCACCAGCTTGCCGGCGTCGCGGCCCACCGTGTAGCCGTTTTCCAGGCGTTTTTGCGCGGCGATCAATGGATTGGCGTAGAACGCGCTGGCATCCTTGCCCCAGCGCGCATGTTCTTCCTCGTAACCCTTGTACACGCCCGCATACGGCAAGTCGGCCGGCGCGCTGCCCGCCTCATACAGCTTGCCGTCCAAGCCTTTCAGCCAGGTCTGGCGCACCGCGCCCGTCTGCACGTCGAGGGTGCCGCCCGACAGGTTGATGCTGGAGCCGGCCTGCGTGACAACATCCTTGCCGCCGAAGCTGACGGTGCCGCCCTGCGCCATCCACTCGCTGACGGAATGACCCTGCGTGCCCAGGTAGCCGGCCACTTCCAGCAAGCCGCCCGCCGTGTACCAGCGGTCGCTGTCGTAGCCGTTCGTGCCTTTCGGTACGAACACCAGCTTGCGGCGGTCGACCCAGATACTGCTGTTGAGCAAGGCCTTGCCGTCGCGGTTGACGGGCGCGTCGCGCTGCTCGTTGCCCTGCACATTGATCTCGATATTGTTCGCCTCCATGGCCACCTTCACGCCGACGGCGCCGGAGACGTCGAGCTGGGCGCCATCGCGCAGCAGGCTGCGGCTGGCCGCGTTGACGGCGATCTGGCCGCCCGTGGCCAGGGTCAGCGAGTCGCCCATGAATTCCACTGTGCCGGCGCTGCCGATCTCGATGCGCGACTGGTCGCGGCGGTCGTTCACGGCAATGATGTTTTCCGTCGTCGCCACGGCCGGACCGCGCATGGCGTCGCGCTGGCTGTCGAGCGCCGTCGTCTTGCCGTCGTCCTCGATGACGATGGCGGTGGTGGCGCCCCGTCCCACGGTGACGGCCGCGTCGCTGCCCAGCGCGTTCAGGTGCACGGTGCCGCGCGTGGCCGCCGTGGTGGTGGCGAGCACGACGCCGTCCTGCTGCACCGTGCGGCCGGCCAGGGTGACGTCGCCTTCGCGCGCCTGGATCAGGCCCGTGTTGACGACCTTGCCCGCCGTGCTGCCGGCCGCGAACCGCGGCGTGACTTCGCTGCCGCGCGTGGTCGACAGCGGATTGCCATCCGTGCCCACGCCTTTTTTAATGGCGAAACTGTCGCCGGCGGCCAGCAGGGCCTGGCCTTTGGGCGTGGCGATCTCGCCCCCGTTGTGCACTTCCTTGCCCAGCAGCATCACGTAACCGCCGCCCTCCGTGCTGCCCTTGGGCGCATTGCTGGCCAGGCGCCCGCCCGCCTGCACCTGCACCTTGCCGGCCGCATCGGAAAACGTCGTGGCGCCGGCCGTGCCGGGACTGTAGATGCCGTTTTTCTGGAATTGCGTATCGCTGATACGGGCCGCGGCCGCCACCAGGCTGCGCGTGTCGACCTGGCTCGTGCCCGTAAACACGATGCCGTTGCGGTTGACGAGCAGCACCGTGCCATCGGCCTTGATCTGGCCCTGGATCTGGCTGGGACGCGCTTGCGGATCGTTGACCCGGTTCAGCACGGCCCAGTCCTTTTGCTGCTGGAACGTCAATGTCGTGTCCTTGCCCACATTAAACGTTTCCCAGTTCAGGATGGCCTTGTCCGCCGTCTGCTGCACCACCACGGCCGTCTTGCCGTTCGCCACCGTCTGCACCGGTGCCTGGGCGTTGAGCCAGCCTGCCGTCAGGCTGTTGGTGTCGACCTGCAAGCCGCCCTGCGCCAGGCCGTTCGGCGCGCTGGCGCCGCCGGCGGCCGCCTGGCGGGCCTGCGCCTGGGCCGATTGCTGCGCGGCGATGGCGCGCGCGGCCAGGTTCAGGTTGTTGAGTGAGCGTTGCAACTGCTGATTTGCCTGCTGTTGCTGGCCCTCGGGCCGGCTGCCCAACGGCAGCGGCTGGCCATTCGGCAGGCGGCCCGAGGTGGCAGCCGTATTCTGCGCCGCCCCCTTGGCCGCGAACCAGCCGCCGCTGAACGCCTGCTGCGCCCGCGCCGGCGTGCTGAAGGCGCCCGCCATCAGCATGGTGGTCAATGCGTAAGCAAGCGGCGTGAGCCGCAGGCGGCTGCCCAGCGTGGAAGTACGCTGCGCGCCCGTATCAACGGTTGGGACTGGGCGCTGGGCAGTGTGAAGCTTGGTCATGGCAATGGTTTCCTGGCTAGAGAGAAGGGAACGGAGCCTGGCGTTGGCGCAGGCGTCCATGCCTCCATGACGTAGCTGGGCGGCGGAAGGGATAATGTTTTTTGAAAAATATTTTGATTCGCCTGCCGCTGGGGCGTCCGGCATCCGCTGAAATCAGCTGAGCAAGACGATGCCGCCCGGCAAACTGATCATTTCTGCTCCCGTCAAGTCGCGTATCATCGCCAGCGCGCCATCCATCTGGCGGATGGAAAAGCGCATGCGCACGAGCCGGCGGCCCAGTTCGGGATTGCGCAGCAGCACGCGGCCGGGCCGGTAGCGGTTGATTTCATCGACGACCTGGGACAGCGGCTTGCCGGCAAACGACAACGCACCCGTGCGCCAGGCGCTCGCTTCGCCCTTTGGTGCGGCCGTGGCCGCCTGCGCGCCCCCGTCGTCGTACACCAGTTGCTGTCCTGCATCCAGGGTCTGGCGCCGCTGCTGCCAGACCACCTCGACGGCGCCCGCCAGGCAGGTGACGCAGACGGCGTCGCCCGTGTGGCGCACATTGAAGCGCGCCGACTGCGCCAATAAACGCCCCGCGCCCGCCACCACCGACACGGGCTGGCGCGCGCCGCTGGCCAGGATTTCCGCCTCGCCGCCCAGCAGCTCGATCGACTCGGGCGCCCGCACATTGATGCGCGTCTGCGTATTCATCTGCACCGTCATCTGCTGCGACAGGGCCAGTTGCCGCTGCTCGCCCGTGTCCGTGCGGTAGTCGGCGCCGAGCTCCCGCAGCGAGGGCCAGGCGCCCAGCGGCGGGCGCAGGGCCAGCACGGCCACGCCGGCCGCCAGCGCGCCGCCGAGAAAGGCACGCCGCCCGGGACGCAGGGGGAACGCCAGCACGTTCGCCCGCTGCGGCGCGGCGGCGGCGCGGGCCAAGGCGGGGTCGAGCGCCTGCCACACTTGCCGGAGTTCGCGCCAGGCGCGCGCATGCGCGGGGCTGCGCGCGCACCAGGCGCGCAAGGCGTCGGCGTCGGCCTGCGTGAAATCGTCGCCACGCAGGCGTGCCCACCAGGCAGCGGCTTCTCGGCCGATGGCAGTGTCGTCATGTTCAACAAGGTCGCGTGGATCGCGGTCGGAAGCGGTCATGGGATTCATCAATATTTACGGCGGCCCGACACATCGCTGCGCTGGGCCGCATCGGCGTCGGCCATGCACGTTTTACAGTGTTGCATGGCGGCCTGCAATTCTTTCTTCACCATCGCCACGGAAATGCCGAAGCGCTCGGCGATCTCCGCATTGAGCATGCCGTCGATGCGCGCCGCCGTCAGGATGGCGCGGCGGCGCGGCGACAGGCCCGCCAGGGCCGCGTCGAGCGCCTGCACGTCGAGCCGCGCCGAGACGATGCGCGCCGGGTCGCTGATATCGTCGCCCGTCTCGTCGGCCATGTGCATCAGCTCTTCGCGCTCGTGCTCGGTGACGATGATGCGGTCGCGGCGGTAGGCATCGGTGGCGATATTGGCCGCCATGCGCAGCAGGTAGGCGTCGGGATTATGGACGGGCGCGGCAGCGGGACCGGGCGCCACCATCGCTTCGAGGCGCAGCCAGGTTTCCTGCAGCGCATCGGCCGCATGGTGCTTGCAGCCGACCACGCGTTCGAGGCGCCAGCGCAGCACGGCGTAGCGCGCACTGAGGTGGCCTTTGAGCTTGGTGCGCAGGTCGGGCAGGCTCATGGCGCGGAGATTCCTTGCGCGCCAGCGGCGCAATCGGCTTCGCTGCCCGGCCCTTGCGGCAGCAGCAGGATGGAGACGGGCTGCGGCATCGACGGCAGCGGCGCGGCGCCCACGCGCATGCCCAGCACCACGCGCGCAATCGCCGTGTCGCGCGCGCGCAAGCCCGTGCTGTCGAGCAGGTGCACGCGGTCCACGACGCCGGCGCGGTTCAGCGTCAGCTGCAGCGCCAGGCGGTAGCCGCCGGGGCGGGTCTGCGCGGCGCGGCACAGCAATCCCAGCAGCACGTGCTGCAGCCGGCCGACATAGGCCGCATGGTCGCCGCCGCCCTGCGTGGCGCCCGGGATGTCGGCGGCGGCCAGAATGGCGGCCGGCGGCTGGTCCGCTGCGGCCAGCGCTGAAGCCGCGGCCGGGGCATACACGATGACGGCTTGCGCGTCGGACAGGCGCGATTGCAAGCCCGTGCCTTCCAGCAAGACCTGCAGGGCCGCGCCAGCCGCATGGGGGCCGCGCACGGCGGCCGACTGGCGCTGCGCGTAACGCTGGTCGATCAGTACGGCGATACCCGTGCGGCGGCTGTACAGGTCCAGCGCGTCGCCGAGGTTTTGCGCGGCGATATCGAACTGCAACACGGCGCCGTCGCCCGGCTGCGCCCGCACGGGCCCCACCGCGGCCAGGAAACCCAGCAGTACCAGGTATCCGGCCAGCGCAAGCACATGGACGGATGCCGGGCTGCCTGTCATATCGCTATCGTGTCGCTATCGTGTGAGGAGTAAAGCGGACGCCTGGGGTGTTTGCAATGAACAATCCTTGCGTCAACTGCAACAGACTACACAGCAAACATGACGGCTTCGTGACATGCTTATCACCAATAAATTTCGCCATGCGGGACGTCGGGCGCGGCGCTGATTTCGGCTACACTGGCAGCTACTTTCCCTTTCAGACGCCTGATGATCGAAAAGAATCTGCCCGAACTGGTCATGCTGAAGCGCCTCATCGACGAAGGCGGCAGCCACCTGGAAGTGGCCACGCCCTGCAGCATTGCCATCGATGGACGCGCATTTCCCGTGTATTCGATCGCCATGGGCAATCCCGGCCCCGACGTACCCGTGCTGGGCTTTTTCGGCGGCATCCACGGCCTCGAACGCATCGGCACGCAAGTGCTGCTGTCCTTTTTGGAAAGCCTGGTCGCGCGCCTGCGCTGGGACGCCACCCTGCACCAGCAGCTGGAAACCATGCGCCTCGTGTTCATGCCGCTGGTCAACCCGGGCGGCATGTGGCAAGCGACGCGCTGCAATCCGCGCGGCGTGGACCTGATGCGCAATGCGCCGCTGAGCGCGCGCGAAAAAGTGCCGTTCATGCTGGGCGGACAGCGCTACAGTCCCCGCCTGCCCTGGTACCGGGGTGCGGCCGGGGGGCCGATGGAAGTGGAAAGCGCCGCCGTGTGCGACTTGGTCGAGCGCGAACTGCTGTCGCGCCAGTTCAGCATCGCCCTCGATTGCCATTCCGGTTTCGGCTTGCGCGACCGCATCTGGTTTCCGCACGCCCACACCAAGGTGCCTATCGAACACCTGGCCGAGATCGGCGCGCTGGAAGAGCTGTTCAGCCAGAGCTATCCGAACCACAACTATGTGTTCGAGCCGCAAAGCCGGCAATACCGCACGCATGGCGACCTGTGGGACTATCTGTACCTGAACGGCACCAGCTACACGGGCCGCGTGTTCCTGCCGCTGACCCTGGAAATGGGCTCGTGGCGCTGGGTCAAGAAAAATCCGCGCCAGCTGTTCAACCGGGTCAGCATCTTCAACCCCACGGCCGCGCACCGCTTGCAGCGCGTGCTGCGCCGGCACCTGGTGTGGTTCGATTTCCTCATGCGCGCCGCCAGCAGCCATGGCCGCTGGATGCCGGAAGGCTTGCTGCGCAAGGCGCAGCGCCGGCGCGCCCTGGCGCAATGGTACGAAGCATGACGGCGCCCACCTGGATTCTATTGCGCGGCCTGATGCGCGAACAGCGCCACTGGGGGGCCTTCCCCGCCACCCTGGCGCGCGCCCTGCCCGGCGCCCGCATCGTCACGCCTGACCTGCCCGGCAACGGCACGCGCCACGCGCAGGACAGCGCCACCCGCGTGGCCGCCATGGTGGAGGACTGCCGCCAGCACTTGCTGGCGCGCGGCATCGCCCCGCCCTACCATCTGCTGGCCCTGTCGCTGGGCGGCATGGTGGCCGTCGAATGGGCAAGCCGCTATCCGCAGGAAATCGCCCGCTGCGTGCTGCTCAACACCAGCATGCGGCCATACAGCCCGTTCTACCGGCGCCTGCGCTGGCAAAACTACGGCGCCCTGCTGCGCCAGCTGCTGGCCGGCGATGCACGCAGCCAGGAAGCATTGATACTGCGCCTGACGAGCCAGCGGCATGCCGGCGGCAACCCCGCGCTGCTGGCCGACTGGCTGCGTTTCCAGCAGGAATACCCGGTCAGCCGGCGCAATGCGCTGCGCCAGCTGCTGTCGGCCGCCCGCTACCGCGCCCCCGCCAGCCGTCCGGCCATGCCCGTGCTGGTGATGGCCGGCGCGCGAGATCAATTGGTCGACCACCGCTGCTCGCAACGCCTGGCGCGCGCCTGGCAAGCCGATTGCCTGATCCACGGCGACGCCGGCCACGACTTGCCGCTGGACGAAGGGGCATGGGTGGCGCAATCGGTGGCGCGCTGGCTGGGGGTGGCAGCGGCAGACGATAAGCAGATAAACACAGCACAATCATTATGCAGATAAGCAATCATACGAACCAGTTGGCGGCGCTGGCGGAGGCCGGCGTGCAGGAACACATTTTCCCGGGCGCGGCCTGGGCCGTGGGCACCATCGACGACGGCGTGGCGGGCGCGGCCGGGCGGCTCACGCCCGATCCCGCCATTGCCGCGATGCAGGTCGACACCCTCTTCGACATCGCCTCGCTGACCAAGATCATCGGCGTGTGGTCGCTGGTCGGCCGCCTGGTGACGCAAAAGCGCCTGCGCCTGGACAGCCGGCTGGCCGATGTGCTGCCCGGCACGGCAGGCTATGCGCTGGCGCCCGTCACGATTTTCCAGCTGCTCACGCATACGGCCGGCCTGCCGCTGCGCGCCCGCCTGCGCGCCAGCTATGGCGAGGTGTACGACGATATCGTGCGCGGCGTGCTGCAAGAACCGCTGGAAGGCACGCCGGGCCAGGCGGTCGACTACACGGACCGCGCGGCCCTGATCCTCGGCCTGGTCATCGAGCGGCTGCTGGGCATGCCGCTGGACACGGCCCTGGAAGAACATGTGCTGCGGCCGCTGGGCATGGCCGCCACGCGCTTTGGCCCGCTGCCAGCTGCGCACGGCAAGCTGGTCGCGCCGACCGAGTATTGCGAGCAAGCGGGCGCGCACCTTGCCGGCGTGACGCATGATTTTTCGACGCGGCTACTGGGCGGCGTATGCGGCATCTCCGGGCTGTTTTCCAACGTGCCAGACCTGCAGCGCTTCCTGCAGGCGATGCTGGCATCGCTGGCTGGCCAGCACGGCGCGGKGTTCGACGCCGGCTGGGTGCGTGATTCGCTGACCGTGCAAACGGGTTCCTTGAGCCCGTCGCGCGGCCTGTTCTGGCACCCGGCGGCAGGCACGGAGGCGACAGATGACATCTGGTGCCACCAGGGCTTCACGGGCACGGCCCTGTGGATCAGCCCCCGGCGCGGCCGCTATGCGGTGCTGCTGACCAACAAGCTGTACTACACGCGCGATTTCGACAGGATCAACGCGCTGCGGCGCGACTTCATGCGCCGCGCCTTCGATCTCTGAGTGTTACAGGCGCAAGCTCACGGCAATGGCCAGCAGCAACGCGCCGGCGGCCGCCAGCAGCGAACTGTTGAAACTGTGCGACTGCGCGTACAGGCTGCCGGCCAGCACGGGGCCGACGATCTGGCCCACGCCATATACCACCGTCATGAAGGCCATCATGCTGGTGCCCGCCTTGACGGCTGCCCGCTGCGCGGCCGGCATGGCGATGGTCACCGTGCCGACGAACGTGCCGCCGACGAGGATGGCGCTGAGCAGGTAGCCGGCGGCCGAGGGCGCCAGCACGGGCAAGGCCACGCCCAGCGCCTGCAGCAGCAGGTTCAGCCGCAGTGCCTGGCGCGTGCCCAGGCGCTCGTGCAGCCGGTGCCACAGGAAGCACGACGGCGCCGCACCGAGGCCGAACACGGCCCACACGTGGGCGGCATTCAAGCCGGGCAAGGCCGCGCCCACCAGCACGGGCAAATAGGTGGCCGTGACGATGTAGCCGAGTCCCGCCAGGCCGTAGATCAGGACCAGCGGCCAGGGCGCCACGGACGCCAGCGCCGATGCCGCCCTTTGCGCCGGCGCGTCCAGCGTCGCCTGGCCACTGGCGGCAATCGCGGACGCGGCCGCCAGGCCCGCCAGCGCGGCGACGCCGGCCAGCAGCAGCCACATGTCCGCGCTGTGCCAGCCCAGGCGCGCTGCCAGCGCCAGCAATTCGGCCGAGACGGCAATGCCGGCGCCCACGCCCGCGTACAGCAGCGGCGCGCCGCGCGCCTGCCGGCGCTGTTCCAGCAGCCACAAGGAGGCGGCCACCATGGCCAGCGCGCTGAAGACGCCCGCCACGCCCCGCACCGCCACGATGAGCCAGACGGGCATCGGCACAGCCAGCACGCCCAGGCACAGCGCCGTGCCGGCCGCCGACCACAGGCACAGCCGGTGCGCGCCGCGGGCCCGCGCGCGCATGGCCAGGATGGCGCCCAGCAGGTAACCGGCATAGTTGGCCGAGGCGGCCAGGCTGCCTTCGCGCAAGCTCAAGACGCCTTCCTCGACCATCTGCGGATAGATGGCCGTGAAGGCGAAGCGGCCAAAGCCCATGCCGATGGCGAGAATGACCGCCGCCACGGTCACGGCGCCGCCTCGCCGAGCTGCGCCAGCAAATGCTGAAAGGCGGGCACGTCGAATCCGGCTCGCCACACGAGCGCCGTGTCGGCTTGCCCGGCGGACAGCGTTTTCAAAGTGGCAGGCGCATCGGACAGCGCCAGCACGCTGGCGGGCAGCACGGTCACGCAGGCGCCGGCCGCCACGCAGGCGATCATGGTGTGATACGAACTCAGCTCCTGTACGCGCCAATCGGTCGAACCTGCAACGCCCAGCAGCTCTTCGGCGATGCCGCGGTAGGTGCAGCCCTGCGGAAAGGCCGCCAGCGAGCGCGTGCGCACCTCCATGGCGTGGCGCGCCTGCCCTTCACTGGCCGGCAGCAGCAAACACAGTTCCTCGCGCCACACGGCGGTCGATGCCAGGCCCAGCTCTTCCAGCGCGGCGGCGCCGCCGAACGCTGGCGGCAAGGCGACAAAAGCGCAGTCGAGCAAACCCGTGCGCACTTGCTCGATCAGGGGGCGCGACGGCCCCGTGCTCAGCGCCAGGCGCGTCTCCGGATGGCGGGCGTGATACGCGGCCAGCAGCGCCGGCAAGCGGCTGGCCGCCGTGCTTTCCATGCTGCCGACACGCAAGGCGCCCCCTTCGCGCCCGCCCGTGACGACGTGCCGCGCTTCTTCCGCCAGCGCCAGCAAACGCTGCGCATACTCGAGAAAGCGCTCGCCCGCCGCCGTCAGGGCCATGCGTTTATTGGCGCGCACGAACAGGTCGGCGCCCATATCGGCTTCCAGCTGCTGGATGCGCGTGGTGACGCTGGACGGCGCGCGGCCCAGCCGCGCCGCGGCCTGGGTGACGCTCAGTTCACTGGCCACGGCACAGAAAATCGTCAGGGATTCCAGATCCATCACATTCTCTTTTTTAAAATGATTGTGATAGTATATTCTGAAAATGAGAATACTCAACAGCATCTCTACTGCATGAAGGAAACATCATGAGCACGTCCCAGCGCTTCCTCGACCGTCTCGGCTTGCAGCACCCCCTCATCCAGGCGCCGATGGCGGGCGTGTCCACGCCGCGCATGGCCGCCGCCGTCTCGAACGCGGGCGGCCTCGGTTCGCTGGCCATCGGCGCCGGCAACGTGGCGCAGGCGCGCCAGGCGATCGCCGACACGCGCGCGCTGACGGACCGCCCCTTCAATGTGAATGTATTCTGCCACGCGCCGGCGGTACGCGATGCGCGGCGCGAAGCGGCCTGGCTGGCCCATCTGGCGCCCCTGTTCGCGGAACTGGGCGCGGCCGTGCCTACGGAGCTCGACGAGATATATCAAACTTTTCTCGCCAATGAGGCAGCATTCGCCCTGCTGCTGGAGCTGCGCCCCGCCGTCGTCAGCTTTCATTTCGGCTTGCCGGCGCAGCAGCAGATCGCCGCCCTGCGCCAGGCCGGCGTCTACACCATGGCCACGGCCACCAATGTGCGCGAGGCGGCGCTGATCGAACAGGCGGGCGTCGACGCCATCGTGGCGCAAGGCGTGGAAGCGGGCGGACACCGGGGCGTCTTCGACCCGCAAGCGCCGGACGAGCGCCACAGCACCAGCGTGCTGCTGCGCCTGCTGGCGGGCCGCACTGCTCTCCCCCTGATCGCGGCCGGCGGCATCATGGATGGACAAGGCGTCCGCGCCGCACTGGACCTGGGCGCCGCGGCGGCCCAGCTGGGCACGGCCTTCGTGCTGTGCCCGGAATCGTCGGCCAACGCGGGCTACCGCGCCAACCTGCAAAGCGAACGGGCCGCCAGCACGCGGCTGACCAGCGTGCTCTCGGGCCGCCTGGCGCGCGGCATGGTGAACCGCTTGATCGAGCACGGCGAAGCGCCGGGCAGCCCGCCGCCGGCCGACTATCCCGTCGCCTACGATGCCGCCAAGCAATTGAATGCGCTGGCCAGCCGGCACGGCCACAGCGAATTCGCCGCGCAATGGGCCGGCCAGGGCGCGCCGCTGGCGCGGGAAATCGGGGCGGAGGAACTGGTGTCGGCACTGGCAAGGGAAATGGCGGCCTGATGCCGGGATGCTTCTGCCAATACGGAGGCGCATCCCGGTCGCTCAAACCACGGCAGCGCTGAACGACTCGGGCCGCCGCGCAAGCAGGTGAGACAGGCGCTGAAGGCCGGCCTGCAAGCGTCCACGGTCCTTGATGCTGCCCAAAGAGATGCGAATGGCGTTCACGGATGCGCTGCCCGTTGCGAATGCCTCCGCCGGCGTGACGGCGATGCCGTAGCTGGCGGCTGCGAGCGCAAGCTGCGAGGAGTTCCAATACGCGGGCAACTCGAGCCATACATGCAGACCGTCTCCGGCGCCGCTGTAGCGTCCCGCCAGCACATCGCGCGCCATCCGGTGGCGCAGGCGCGCCTCCTTGCGTACGCCTTCCATCAATCTGTCAGCCGAGCCGTCGAGTATCCACTGCGTGGCCAGGGCGGCCGTCAATGGAGCGACCATCAGCGCAAATGACCTTAGCGCGACCAGGAAGCGCTCGCGCTCCGCCGGGTCGCGTATCAGCACGAAGGCGACACGCAAGCCGGGCGTCAGGCATTTCGACAGCGTCGAGATGTAGAGCACCTGTGCCGGGGCAAACGCGGCAACGGGCGGCGGCGGCGCATCGGCGAGAAGCCAGTAGGGATCGTCCTCGACGATGCGTACATTGCAGCGCTGCGCAATGCCGGCCAGTTCCCTGCGCCGGCGTTCCGGCATGGTGATGGCGGTCGGGTTCTGCAATGTCGGATTGAGGTAGACCAGCCCGGGCTGGTGCTGGCGACACGCTTCCTCAAGCAGTTCAGGCAGCATCCCGTGCTTGTCCGCACCCACCGCGATGACGTGCCGGCCGAACTGGGCCGCTGCGGCACGCAAGCCCGGATAACTCGTCGGCTCCGCCAGGATCACATCGCCAGGCTCCGTCAGCGCAAGGATCAATGCGGCGATCGCCGCCTGCGCACCGGGACAGACAACCACCTGCCTTGAATCCAGAGGTCCGAACATCGGTTCCAGCCACCTGGCTCCGGCCTTGCGGTCGGATTCGCTTCCCCCGCCCAGGTGATAAGTCATCAGCAACTCATTATCCGCGCGCATCAGTACTTGAGACAAACCTTGTCGCAACATGTCGTCGAAGTCCACGCCATCCGGCGGTGGCGGCGTATTCATGCTCAGGTCGAGAATAGCGGTCAATTCGACTTTCGGCGCCGCGACATACGTGCCGCGCGCGCCGCGCCCCTCCAGCAAGTTGCGGCGTCTGGCTTCGTCGTAGGCGCGCGTGATCGTCGTCAGGTCGACGCCCAGCTGTGCCGCCAGCTGGCGCTGCGTCGGCAGACGGTCGCCCGCTGTCAGCGATCCGTCTGCCACCGCCACTTGCAAGGCATCCGCAATTTGCAAAAAACGGGGGCCCTTGTTCCCGCCCAATCGCGGCAACCAGCTCGTCAAATTTTCATCTTGTATGGTTTTTAACTGGGACATTTTGTCTCAATGTATGGAGGTTGTTTTAAGGTAGTATGCCTCATAACGTGTAGCAACACCATCCTTGCATGGCAGTCGCAGGCGTTTTTTCCTCATTCATCCGCATGCGGCACATCACTGCGCTCGATACCGTCGTTATTTCAGAGCTAGCTATAATGAAAGAGCCAAACAGGATGCCTGGGGGGATAGTTGAAAAAAAGTTGGAACAGTAGCTGCTGAAGCGGCATTTTGAGGCAGTGCGCCTCACGACAGATAGTGTCAAGTAATCAAGTAATAGACTGGAAATACGCAAAATGATCGATTGGACCCCTATAGTCTTCGTGACATTCAAGGCGCTCGTGCTCGCCACGGGCATGTTCTTCGCCATCAAGTGGCATTACGATCAAGGCAAGAAGGATAAGGACAAGGCGAAGCAGAATCGCGCGGTGCTGCGCGCGAGCGGCAAGGTGGTCGCCATCTTCGCGCTATTGCTCCTGGCACTCGGGATCGTCACCTTCTTCGTCGTCAGCATGGTCGGTCTGGACATGACCATGCCATGACGACAGGGAGTGGCCGGCCGATATCGAGCGATGCGCAGGCCTACTTCAGCAAGGGACTAGACGCCAAGGGACTCGACGCCGATCAACGGCGACGCCATCGGCCCGCTCTCCTTCAACCGGGGCGCGCCGTTCGAGAACGAGACCAAGTTCGGTGAAGAACGCAATGGCGGCATCGTCGTCCATGCGCCCGACCGTCATATTGCCTCCCGGGCGGCTAACCCAGCCTGCCGTCAGGGAGAAGGAAGCCGCGCTACGGCAACCTGTGCCGGAAAGTCGGCTCGATGTCGCGCGCATGCAACCAGCGCACGATGTCTTCCAGTGTGGCGTCCTGCAGCAGCAAGCCTGGCTGCGTAACGGACTTTCCCGACGGCAATGGCGCGGCGGCGGGCGCGGGCACGGCATCAGCCAGCCCCGCATGTCCCTGCAGCTTCGCCAGCGCCTGCGCGAATTGTCCCGGAGTGATGCTGCGCAAGCTCTCCAGGAAGCCCAGCTGGGCGGCGGGCGGCGGCGGCATGTCCAGGCCCGGCTCGTCGACGAAGGCGGCGCCCATGCTGGGATGGATGAAGGCGGCCCATTTGCCCGAGGTCTGCAGGCATGGCGGCAGCGCCGCCTGCTCCACGTAGGCGGGCGGCGCAGAGGCAAGGATGTCGGTCGGGGCAGGCAAAAAGGTGGAACGCAGCAGCTGCACGAACCGGCGCGCCTGGGCGACGGGCACGGGCGTGGCCAGAGACAGCCATAACTGGAATGCCGTGCCCGAAATGCTGACGGCAGGCGCCGGCAAGTCCAGCTCGTGCTGCACGGCATTGGCGATCGTGCACAACGCGCTCCAGTGCGCCTCGCCGCCGCCCTTGCCGCCAAACTCCAGCACCAGTGCGCGCGCCAGGCCGCTCTCGGTCACGAGTTGCACGGCCACCGTCTGCTCGCCCGACAGGTGGCGCGCCAGCACGGCCGGCATCAAAGGCTGCGCACCGCCCTGCGCATCGACGTATTGCTGCTGTTCCTCGAACAGATACAGGCGGGTGAGTTCGGAAATCAGTTTATGCATGGGCACCCTCGTAATGACGTTGAGCAACACTTGTCAACGCGCCCCGATTATAGCCTCCCCGCCCTTGGCGCACCCTCCCGCCCTGCGCCAAACACCAGCCAGCCGGCCACGGCGAACAGGCTGGCGGCCACGCCGCCGTACAGCATCACGGCGCCAAAGCCCTGTGCCGGCGCCAGCCGGGCCACGGCGGCCGCCGAAGCGTTCGGGCAATCGCTGCGCGAATGGTCTGCCGCTGCGGCGACGTGAATTTGCAAAAAAGTGTAGCCTTCGCAGGTGTGCATTTTCAGGCCAAAGGACCTCCTCTCCCATGCAACCTCGCACCTTCCTCGTCACCGGCGCGACACGCGGCATCGGTCATGCCATCTGCACCCTGCTGCATCAGCAGGGACATCGGGTGATCGGCATCGCGCGGCATGTTGCGGGCGTCGACTTTCCGGGTACGCTGATTGCCTGCGATCTGGTCGATCTGGCGCAGACGGCGGAAGTGCTCAAGGCGCTGGGAAAAGAGTTTGATATCGATGGCATCGTCAACAATGCGGGCATTGCCTCGCCCCAGCCGCTGGGCCAAATCGACTTTGCCACCTTGCAGAGCGTGTTCGACCTGAACGTGCGCGCCGCCATCCAGGTGACACAGCAGTTCGTGGATGCGATGAAGCAGCGCCGCTATGGCCGCATCGTGAATATCTGCAGCCGCGCAGTCTACGGCAGCGTGGACCGCACCGCCTATTCCGCCGCCAAAAGCGCCCTGGTCGGCTGCACGAGAACCTGGGCGCTGGAGTTGGCCCAGCACGGCGTGACGGTCAATGCGATCGCCCCGGGCCCCGTGGAAACGGCACTGTTCCGCAAGACGCGCCCCGTCGGCAGCGAAATGGAACGCCAGGTGCTTGCCACGATACCGATGCGGCGGCTGGGACAGCCGGATGAAGTCGCCGCCGCCGCCGGCTTCCTGCTATCGGAGCAGGCCAGTTACGTGACAGGCCAAGTGCTGGCGGTGGATGGCGGAGGCAGCCTCGGCGGGCGCGCATGAGCAATCCGCACCAGCAGCATGGCGTGCGCGTTTTTCTTGCTGCTTGCCCCCTTGGGCTAGCCCGGGCTTTGAGGCAGCGCAATCGTTCACCGGGTGTGACCAGTCACCGCACGAACACGCATTTACCGGCGGCTCGCGCAGGACTATAGTGGTATCTTCCCAAGCTGTTCGAGGATAGGATCGCCATGAAACTCTTCTACTCGCCGGGCGCCTGCTCACAGGCACCGCACATCATCCTGCGCGAAACGGGCACGCCATTCACCCTGGCCAAGGTCGACCTGGGCCAGCACCGCACGCAGGAAGGCGGCAATTACTATGAACTCAATCCGAAAGGCCAGGTGCCCCTGCTGGCGCTCGACGACGGGACGACCTTGAGCGAAGGCCCCGTCATCGCCCAGTACATCGCCGAACAGGCCGGCAGGCAGGACCTGCTGCCGCCCGTGGGCAGCTTTGCCCGCTACAAGGTGCTGGAATGGCAGAACTACATCACGTCCGAGCTGCACAAGTCATTCAGTCCCCTGTTCGATCCCCGCTTCGAGGCCGCCACCAAGGCCTTGTTCATCGAGCAACTGGGCAAGAAATTCAAGTGGGTGGACAGCCGCCTGGAAGGCCGGTCCTATCTGACCGGCGACACGTTCACGGTAGCCGACGCCTACCTGTTCGTCGTCACGGGCTGGGCGCCGAACGTGGGCGTGGACTTGTCCGCGCTGGCAAATCTGCAAGCCTTCCTGGGCCGGGTGGCCCAGCGCGACAGCGTCAAGGCTGCCTGGGAAGCGGAAGGATTGACCAAGGCCGCTTGAACGGCCGTGTCGCGGCACGCCCGGCTCTGTGCGAAAATGCCCGCCTTCGCCATTGCCGGACTTTACTCATGCCGCACGCCGCCCTCGCTACCGTTGCCCCCCTTTCCGAGCGCGACGCGCGCCGCATCGCCCGTCACGCCCAGGCGGCCGACGCCGCCCGCTTGCTGCATCCGGCCCAGCAAGCCTTGCTACACCGGCGCGGCTGGCTGACGATGCTGGCGCCGCGCAGCGCGGGCGGCGCCGAGCTGCCCCTGCCGCAAGTGGTGCGCCTGGAAGAAGCCGTGGCCGCCGTCGACGGCAGCATGGGCTGGGTGCTGACCCTGTGCGCAGGCGCCGGCTGGTTCGCCGGTTTCCTGGCGCCCGACATGGCGCGCACCATCATCGGCACGCCCCGCGTCTGCCTGGGCGGCAGCGGCGCGGCCACCGGATACGCGGAGGAAGAAGGCGACGGCTACCGCATCACGGGCAGCTGGGACTACGCCAGCGGCGCGCCCATGGCCACGCACTTCACCCTGAACGCCCGCCTGCAGCGCGATGGCCAGCCCCTGCTCGATGGGGACGGCCAGCCGCGCATCCGCGCCTTCCTCGTACCCGCCGCGCTGGTGCGGCTGGTGCCCTCGTGGAACAGCATCGGCATGCGCGCCAGCGCCTCGCACAGCTACCGCATCGACGGCCAGTGGCTTGCCAAGGAACACGGTTTTACGATCAGTCCCGCTACCGCGACGGCCGACGGCCCCCTGTACCGCTACCCGTTTTATTCGCTCGCCTACGTGACCCTGGCCGCCAACATGGCCGGCATGGCCGCGCATTTCATGGAATTGGCCGAAGAATGCATGCGCCACCGCCGCCATGCGCGCGCCGGCTTGCCGCTGCTGGACGTGCCGGCAGCGGCCGCCATGCTGCAAGGCAGGCAAGACGCATACGCCGCCGCGCGCAGCCGCTTTTATGCCGTGCTGGACGCCAGCTGGGCGCAGGTGGCGGCGGGCGCAACGCTCGACGCGGACGCCATGCAAGCCGTGCAAGAGCGTGCGCTGGACCTGGTCGCCGCGTGCCGCGCAGCCGTCGATGGCCTGTATCCGTACTGCGGCCTGTACGCGGCCCGCGAAGACAGCGCCATCAACCGCGTCTGGCGCGATTTCCATACGGCCAGCCAGCACTCCTTGCTGCTGCCGTAAGACGCTGGAACGCAGCCCTCTATGCCGGGCATGGCCGGTTCGGCATGCGAACGCCATGCTAGCCGGATTGCCTGATAATATGGGGGCATTGCTACTTCTCGCTCCCCTATCCATGCACGTCAACACGCTCAGCAGCCTTGCGCAACTTTTGGCCAGCGCCGAAACGGAAACCCTGGCCTTTCCCACCAGCATCAATACGGCCCTGCTCCTGCAAAAGGAACTGGCCAACCCGGATTGCCACTCGGCCGACATCAGCCGGCTGCTGTTGTGCGAACCCACCTTGTCGGCGCGCGCCGTGGCGCTGGCCAATTCGGCCATGTTCGCGTCCGGCCACACGCCCGCCATCACCAGCGTGCGCGCCGCCGTCGAGCGGCTGGGCCACCGCAACCTGTATGCGCTGGCGACGGCGGCCGTCATCCGCCAGCTGAACGCGGGCATCCGCGACGAAGCCTTGCGCGCCCGCGCCACCCAGCTGTGGGCGCACACCGTGCATGTGGCGGCGCTGGCGCATGCGCTGGCAGGCGCCGTCACGCATGCGGATGCCGATACGGCGCTGTTCGCCGGCATCGTGCATGAAGTAGCCGGCTTTTATTTGCTGGCCCAGGCCGACAAGACCCCAGGTCTGTACGCCGAGCTGGAAACGCAGATGGCCTCCACGCTGGAAGTGATCGGCCGCGCGCTGATGCGCCAGCTGGGCGTGCCGCTGTCGGTGGCCGATGCCGTCAACGCCTTGCCCGGCTCGACCATCATGTTGCCGCCCGAAGGCTTGCGCGACACCCTGCTGCTGGCCAAGGCGCTGGCGCCCGTGCCTTCGCCGCTGCCGCAGGCCTACGTCACCATCAGCGCACCGCTGCGGGCCTACCTGGACGACGATCCCGTGCTGCAAGCGCTGCGCACGCAGCCGTCGGCCGAAGCCAAGGCCCTGATCAAGGTCCTGCTTAGCTGACGGCCGATCTGCTATGATGGCGCAGGCCCGGATGTACCCGGCCCGCTTTCATTGATGTGCACTGGAAAACTGCCTTGACTACCTCCCTACGCATGCTCGGCCTGGCCGCAGCTCTGACCATGGCGTGCAACGCCAACGCCGACAGCTTCGTTTCCTCGGCCTCCAGCGCCGGCTCCCAGTCGAGCGGCAGCATTTCCGATTCGCTCAACGGTTCGAGCAACAGTTCATCGCGCGACAACAAGGTGGCCAATGGCCCCTACCGCATCATCGACGTGGCCGCCGTGCCGGGCCGCGACGGCATGACGCGCTTGACCATGCAGGCCGAGGCCACGGCCACGCCGCTGGTGCTGGACTTGCCGCAGGCGGCGCTCGACAAGCAGCAGCTGGCGCAAGGCGACATGGTTCACGCGCAAAACCGCGCCTACGGCATCGAATTCTCGCGCAATGACACGCGCGCCGCCTTCTTCCTCGTGCTGGCCGACGACTGGTACGGCGAACTGGCCACGCGTCCCGTCAGCCTTTGATTCGTTTTCTCCTGCACCGCCCGGCATTGCTGCTGGGCGTGTGCGCCATCGTCAGCGCTGGCGCCGCCCAGGCGGGCACTTCGCTCGCCTCCTCGCGCTTTTGCGACCGCGCCCAGGAACTCACTGCCACGGAACAGGACCGCTTGCTGCGCTTTGCCGCCGTCGTGCGCGAGGAACTGGCCGCCAGCGAAGGCAGCGTGGCCCTGATCAGCCGCTCCGGCCTGGACCTGGCCCGCTTCGGCATCCGCTATTCGCATGCGGCGCTGGCCTGGCGCCACGACAACGACAGCGGCTGGTCGGCGCGCCAGCTGTACTACGCCTGCGACGAAGGCCGCCCGCGCATCTTCGACCAGGGCACGGCCGGCTTCGCCATGGGCACGGCCAATCCTGCGCTCGGCTACATCTCGCTGGTGAAATTGCCGGCCGAAACCGTGCCGCCCCTGCGCCGCGCCCTGCTCGATCCCGTGCGCGTGCAGCAATTGCTGGCGGGCCGCTACAGCGCCAACGCGTACGCCTTCCATTTGAAATACCAGAACTGCAATCAGTGGGTGGTGGAAATGCTGGCCGCCGCCTGGGGCGAACTGGCCGCGGGCAGCGACTTGCGCGCGCGCGCCCAGGACTGGCTGCGCGCCGCGCCTTACAACCCCGCCCCCGTCGACGTGGGCGCCCGCTGGCTGATGCTGGGCTCCATCTTCGTGCCGCTCGTGCACATGGACGACCATCCGTCAGAAGCCATCGGCACGATGCGGCTGGCGGTGAGCCTGCCGGCCAGCCTGGAAGCGTTCGCGCGCCAGCGCCTGCCCGCCAGCGAACGCGTGGAAATCTGCCACGACGGCAGGCAGGTGGTGGTGCACCGGGGCTGGGAACCGGTCGCCGACGGCTGCGTGCCCGGCCCGGACGACCGGGTCATCGCCCTCGACGATACCCCGCCCAACACGCCCTAAACAGTCCGGGCGGCCAGCGCCGCCTCGACCTGATCGAGCAAGTGCGCTGGCTGCGGCTCCTGCCCCATCCGGCGGGCCACCTCGCCGCACGCCAGTTGGACCTCGGGCGCGGCCAGCAAACGCGCCAGCTGCCGCCGCATGCGCCCGGCCGACAGCCGCCTGGCCAGCAAGACATCCCCCACGCCGAGCCGCTTGATCCTCCAGCCATTGTCGAACTGGTCGTAGGCGAACGGCACGATCAGTTGCGGGATCCCCGCGCGGAAAGCGTCCGCGCAGGTGCCGATGCCGCCGTGGTGCACGATGGCCGCCACGCGCGGCAGCAGCGCCGCGAACGGCGCGTGCGCCTGCCACATCACGCCGGGCGGCAAATGTTGCGGCACTTGCGCCGCATGGGACGTGAGGAACAGGCCGCGCCGCCCCAGCCGCCGCAACACGTCCAGCGCGATGCTGAAATAGCGCTGCGCGTGCCGGTGACCGGTCCCGGGCGTAAACACGATGGGCGGCCCGCCCTCGCCCAGAAAGCGTTCCAGCTCCGGCGGCAGCGCCGCGGCGCCCTGCGGGGCGGCGCCGGCGAAGCCGGCTTGCGCGAAATGCGGCGGCCAGTCCGCCTGCGGGGCGGCGAACCAGGCGGGAAACAGCCCCAGCGAGGCATCCGGCGCGGCCAGCATGTGCGCAAAAAAATGCGCTTCCGGCGGCAGGCCGTGCCGCGCGCGCGCGCCGTTCAGGCCGGGCAGCAGTGCCGGGTCGACCATGCCGCGGTGGATCAGCCGCCACAGGGCCTGGCGCCAGGCCAGCGGCACCCAGGCGGGAATGCGCAGCGAGCCGGCCGCCAGGAAATCATGGCTGCTGCACAGGTTCGATGGCGCCAGGTAGGCCGCGACGATGCGCAGGTCCGGGCGTGCCGAGCGTGCCAGGGCGGCCATCGGCACGAGGAAGGGATGGCACAGCACCACGCACGCTTCACCGTCCGGCAAGCCTTGCACGACGTCGCGCATGGCGCCCAGGTACGGCACGAGGCCGCGCCACACGACGCCCCAGCCCTTGCGCTCATCCCACAGGTCCGGGTCGCCCAGCATGGCCTGCCCCTCTTCCTGCGTGCCGAAGGTGCGATACGGCAGCCTTGACGCCTGCGCCGCCGCTTCCTGCCAGCCCGGCACCAGCAGCAGCACGCGCCGGCCCCGTTGCCGCAAGCCCTGCGCCAGCGCGATAAACGGCTGCATGTCGCCGCCGGTGCCGTTGCTGGCGACGATGACGAGCGGCGCCGGCGGGTGGCTGTCATCCGCCATGCCGCCCTCCGTGCCTGGCGAAGCTGTGCGGTGCAAAATCGGACAAGAGCGTAGGGTGCATGGAAATCTTTCCTAATTAAAACATCCAACGATGGCAGGCGATGAAGCTTGGCATTTCAATCAGTATCTGAGCGAAGCTTGACGCCATGCCAGCCTGCGATCGCTACGCCGGCAATTCCAGCAGCATATCCCACTGGTCGATGCCGGGTCCGAAACCATCCGGCGTCACCTTGACCGGCACGAAGCCGAAGCGCGCATAAAAGCCCTGCGTGTGCTGGCTGGTGTTCATGCTCACCCTGGCCACTTGCGGCACGGCGCGGATGGCGTCCAGGCGCGCCTGCGTCAGCGCGCGCCCCAGTCCCTGGCCGTGCACGTCCTGCGCCACCATGCCCCAGCACAGGCTGGCGACGGTGCCGCCCGCCTCGATGGCATGGCCGCCGCAGGCGACGATGCGCGTTGTTCCCTCGACCGCACGTTCGATGACCAGATACGGCTGTGTTGATTCTTCCAGCCAGGCGACGAAGGCCGCGCGCTCGGACGGGTCGAAAAAGCGCGGCGTATTGCCGTCAAAGAGCGCCAGGCAGGCGTCGCGGTCGCCGGCGCGGTAAGGACGTACTGTTTGCATTTTCTGTACTCAAAAGAACATGAACGCCGATTATACGGGGTGTGCGTTCAGGCCAGCTGCTCCGAGCCGACGACGTGCACGCCCGGCGCGGCGGCCAGCGCCGCTTCCAGCAAGACGCCGGCGATGCGCGGCGCGGGATTGATGCGCCAGCGGCGCGGCAGCACGGGACCCAGCACGCGCAGCAGGCACAAGGCGGCGCCCTCGCCCGCGCGCGCCTCCTCGCGTTCGCCCCCGATCAGGCCGGGCCGCACATAGGTGAGCGATATAAAACCCAGCGCTTCCAGGTCGCGTTCCAGCTCGCCCTTGACGCGGTTGTAGAAGAGGCGCGAGCCGGCATTCGCGCCGGCGGCGGAATTGAGCGCATACGCGCGCGTGCCGGCCGCCAGCGCCAGGCGCGCCACGGCCAGCGGATAGTCATGGTCGACCCGCCGGAACAACTGCTGCGTGCCCGCCAGCTTCATGGTCGTGCCCAGGGTGCAGATCACGGCATCCATCCGCCACCACGGTGCGTCGGGCGGCAGGCGGTCGAAATCGACCAGGGGGGCATCGAGTTTGGGATGCGCCGGCAAGGGCTTGCGCACGGGCGCGACGACCTGGCTGACGCGCGCGTCCATCAGCGCCAGGCGCAGCACTTCGCGGCCGACGAGGCCGGTGGCGCCGACGAGCAGTAATTTCATGGCTTTCCCGTTCAAGTTGCTGTCAGCCACTACCATACACGGAACTCAGGACAGGCGCAGCGCCAGCGCCGCCAAGGTCACCAGCAGCACGGGCACGGTCAGCACGATGCCGACGCGGAAATAATAGCCCCAGGAAATGTGAATATTCTTGCTGTCGAGCACGTGCAACCACAGCAAGGTGGCCAGGCTGCCGATAGGCGTGATCTTCGGTCCCAGGTCGCTGCCGATGACGTTGGCGTAAATCATCGCTTCGCGCACGGCGCCCTGCGCCGTCGTCGGGTCGATGGCCAGCGCCCCCACCAGCACCGTCGGCAGGTTGTTCATCACGGATGACAGCAAGGCCGTCAGCACGCCCGTGCCCATGGCCGCGCCCCACACGCCATACTGCGCGAAGTGGTTCAGCATGCCCGTCAGGTAAGCCGTCAGGCCCGCATTGCGCAAGCCATACACGACCAGATACATACCCAGAGAAAAGACGACGATCTGCCACGGCGCATGACGCAGCACGTGGCGCGTGGAAATCACGTGCCCCTTGCCCGCCACGCCCAGCAGCAGCGCGGCGCCCATGGCGGCGATCAGGCTGATGGGCACGCCCAGACTTTCTTGCGAGAAAAAGCCCACCAGCAGCAGGGCCAGCACCAGCCAGCCGGCGCGGAAGGTGGGCAAGTCGCGGATGGCCGCGCCCGGGCGCTTCAGCTGCGCCACGTCATAGTCGCGCGGGATATCCTGGCGGAAAAAGATCAGCAAGGCCGCCAGGGTCGCGGCCACGGCGACGACGTTGACGGGCACCATCACGGACGCATACTCGGCAAAGCCGATCTTGAAATAGTCGGCCGAGACGATATTGACCAAGTTCGACACCACCAGCGGCAGGCTGGCCGTGTCGGCGATGAAACCGGCCGCCATCACATAGGCCAGGGTGGCTTTGGCGGAAAACTTCAGCGCGCGCAGCATGGCGATGACGATGGGGGTCAGGATCAGCGCGGCGCCGTCGTTGGCGAACACGGCGGACACCACGGCACCGAGCAGTACCAGCAAGGTAAACAACTTGCGCCCGCTGCCGCCGCCCCAGCGCGCCACGTGCAAGGCGGCCCATTCGAAGAAGCCGGCCGCGTCCAGCAGCAGGCTGATGATGATCACGGCAATGAACGTGCCGGTGGCGTTCCACACGATATGCCAGACGACGGGGATGTCGCCCCAGTGGATCACGCCGGCCAGCAAGGCGACGCCGGCGCCGATGACGGCGCTCCAGCCGATGCCCAGGCCGCGCGGCTGCCAGATGACGAGGGTTAAGGTGGCGAGAAAGATCAGGAAAGCGGTGAGCATGGGGCAGTCGTCCGGGAAAAAACGCGAATAATATTCAATATTTCAATACTACTGGAATTATCAAACAAATGTAAAGCGAGAAATGCCCATGCGCGTGCTATCACTGGCTATACTTGTCAGTTGCGTGGCCCGAGGCGTGGCCCGATGCAGCCCCGCTCCCTCTGACCAACCAGGAAAGCATGCACATGGCGCAATACAACACTCCCGGCGCGTATATCGTGGAACAAAACGCGGCGCCCCATTCCGTCGTCGAAGTGGCGATGGCCGTGCCGGCCTTTGTCGGCTACACCGCCAGTGCCAGCCACGACGGCCGCTCCTTGCGCAACCAGCCGTGGCGCATCACTTCGATGGCGGAATTTACAGCCGTTTTCGGCGGGGCGCCCGTAGCCGAATTCATGCTGGAGGCGGGCAGCGCGGCTGGCGCGGCAAACGTGTCATGCACGCTGCGCCAGGCCGCCGGCCGGTTCCTGCTGTATCGCAGCATGCAGCTCTTCTTCCAGAATGGCGGCGACGCCTGCCATATCGTTTCCGTCGGCGATTATCACGACACGCCGGACATCGGCGCACTGCGCGCCGGCATCGATGCGCTGCTGCAGGAGCCGGGCGCGACGCTGCTGGCCGTGCCCGACGCCATGCTGCTGGCGTTGGACGACTGCCATGCGCTGCAACGGCACATGCTCATGCATTGCGGCCAACAGATGCGGAACCGCTTCGCCATCCTCGACATCCACCATGGCGCAGTGCCGTTGACGGAGGGGCCCGTAACCGCTTTCCGCGACGGCATCGGCAGCGACTCGCTGGGCTTTGGGGCAGCCTACTATCCGTGGATACAGGCCACGGTCGTTGCGCCGGAGGCACTCGATTTCACCCACATCCGCCGCAGCCAGTGGGGCGCGCTGCAAGACCTGCTATTGCAGGCGCTGGACGCCGGCGGGCAGCGGCAAGTGTCGGCCCTGTTCCAGCAGATGGCCATCGCGCAGGCTTCAGAAACCGGCCAGGCCAGCCGCATCGCCGCCATCGATAGCTCACTGCGCGCCATAAGCCCTTTGTACCGGCAACTACTGCGGGACATGCACGGCCAACTCAATCTGCTGCCGCCAGGCGCCGCGCTGGCCGGCGTGTACACCATGACCGACAACACGCGCGGCGTGTGGAAGGCACCGGCCAATGTCAGCCTGGCTGCCGTCAGCGCGCCGGCCGTCGCCATCACGCACGAAGACCAGGAAGACCTCAACGTGTGCAGCAGCGGCAAATCGGTCAACGCCATCCGCAGCTTCGACGGCGAAGCCAGCTTGGTGTGGGGCGCGCGCACCCTCGACGGCAACAGCCTCGACTGGCGCTACATCAACGTCCGCCGCACCATGATCATGCTCGAGGAGTCGCTGCGCCTGGCTATCCAGGCGTATGCGTTCGAGCCAAACGTGGCCGGCACCTGGCTCACGATCAAGAGCATGGCCCTTGATTTCCTGACCGGCATCTGGAAGCGCGGCGGCCTGGCCGGCGCCACACCGGACGATGCCTTCAGCGTACACGTCGGCCTGGGTGAAACCATGACGCCCGACGACATCCTGGAAGGCATCTTGCGGGTCACCGTCCTGGTCGCCATCAGCCGCCCGGCCGAGTTCATCGAACTCACCTTCCAGCAGCAAATGCAGAAGTCGTGAGGCAGCGGGCGCAGCCTGCCGGGCTTAGCCCGCTTACTTGAGCGCGATGGCGATCTCTGTCAGTCCCAATATCCCGTTGCCAATGGCGAACGAAGCCGGCGTAGCGCGGTCGGGCGACAGCAGCTTGTTGTTGGCCATCAGCACAAATACCGCGCCCGTGACGACGACCTCATCGTGCTGGCTGCGCGACGCCCTGCGCAGCGAAATCGAGCTGCAAACCCATGCCAACGACATGCCGACCGAGCATTTCAAGCTGAATTTTACGGAAATCCTCTGGAGCTACAGCATGCAGCAGGCGCACGGCCAGCCCGGCGCCCAGCATACGGCGGGCTGGAGCCTGGCGCGCAACCGACCGAGCCACACTTTTACGGCTTGATACCGAGCACGGCTTCGACTTCCGCCTTGCACTGCAATAGCGCCGACAGCAGCAGTTCCCGCTGGGCGTGGAAACGCAGGGCTGGCACGCCCAGCGACAGCGCGTAGCGCTCGCTCGTCCCCGTGGCCAGGGCCACGCCGATGCCGCACACGCCCGGCGCGTGCTCTTCCATATCGACGGCGTAGCCCTGCGCGCGTACCTGTTCCAGGTGCGGCAGCAGTTGCGCAAGCGCCGTGATGGTCTGGTCCGTGCGCGCTTCCAGGCGTTCGCCGAACAGCCGGGCCAGCGCGTCTTCCGGCATCTGCGCCAGCAACGCCTTGCCATGCGCGGTGCAGTGGATCGGGTAGGCCGTTCCCACGGCCGACACGACGCGCAGTTCATGGTCGGAACAGTACTGGTCCACCGACACCGCATGCAGGCCGCGGTACACGCACACATCCACCGTTTCGCGCGTGCGCCGGCCCAACGCTTCCGCATACGGCCGCAGGACCGCCACCACGTCCGTATGCGCCGACGCCGCCAGGCGCGCGATGGCCGGCCCCAGCTTCACCCCGCCAGCGCCGGAACTGACCAGTTGCTGGGCTTCCAGCGCGGCGACGATGCGGTGCACCGTGGTGCGCGGCAAGTCCGCGCCCTTGGCGATCTGCGCCAGGCTCAGGCCGCCCGTCTGGTTTTCCAGCGCGCGCAGCACCGCCGCCGCGCGCGCAATGACTTGCTTGCCGCTATTGCCTTCGTTTTCTTCACTCATCTCTTTACCCAATTGTGCATGACGATAGCTGCCGTGACGGCATTGACCGGCATTGTACATGGCCCTATAATTGTTCCATCATTCGGAACAGTGTTCCGATTAACGGTTTTCAACTCAAGCACCAAGGGAGGCGCATGTCCAGCCGCAATATATCGAAGACAGGAACGTGCACGCTCCTTTCCGTTGCCAGCCTGACCATCATGGTCGGATGCGTGCTGGTCCCGGGATTGCCGTCCATCGCCGCGCGCCTCGGGGTGGCCGACGCCGCCAGCTGGCTCGTCACGCTGCCCTCGCTGGGCGTGGTGCTGTCCGGCCCCTTCGCCGCCATGCTCATGCAGCGCCTGGGACTGCATCGCAGCCTGCTGGCGGGGCTGTTCCTGTACGGTTTACTGGGGGCGTCGGGCATGTTCCTGCATGGCCACCTGGCCGTGTTCGCCAACCGTTTCCTGCTGGGCGCGCCGACGGCGCTCGTGATGGCGTCGGGCACGGGGCTGATCTCGGCCCTGTTCAGCGGCCAGGCGCGGCTGCGCATGATCGCCAGGCAAGGCATGACGATCGAACTGGGCGGCGTGCTCTTCCTCGCCCTGGGCGGGCTGCTGGCCACGGCGGGCTGGCGCTATCCCTTCCTGCTGTATCTGTTCGCCTGGCTGCTGCTGGCCTTCGCCTGGCGCTGCGTGCCGGCAGCCGAGCCGGCCGGGGATGCCGGCATGGAAGGCGCACCGCCAGCGCCCAGCCCGTCGCGCGCCCTGCTCCTCGTCCAGGCGCTGGCGGCGCTCTCCATGACGGTATTTTTCGCCGCCATCATCATCTTGCCCCTGCGTTTGCAACAGCTGGGCTGGAGCGAGGACCAGGCCGGGTATTTGCTCTCCTTCGTGTCGCTGGTGGCCGTGGCGGCCGCCTGGCTGATGCCCAAGGTGATCCGGCGCCTGCATGAACACGGGACCTTGGGTGCCGCCTTCGCCTGTTATGCACTGGCACACCTGCTGTTTGCGGGCGCCGCCGCGCTGCCCATGCTGCTGGCCGGCGCCGTGGCGCTGGGAATGGGCTTCGGCCTGTCGGTGCCCCTCTGCACGCACATGACGGTCGAGCGCAGCCACCTGCCCAGCCGCAACCGCAACCTCGCCTATCTGTCGATGGCCATCTTCGGCGGGCAATTTCTCTCTTCCTTCATGACCTATCTGCCCGGCAGCCACGCCACGATGTTTGCCGCCACGGCCGCACTGGCCCTGTTGGGCGCGGCCGTGGCCGCCGCCCCGCTGCTGCGCCGTCGTACCGTCGGCGCCGCGACTGTTTCCCCCACCCACACTGAAAGGTAAGACCATGGATCTCAACGACGTCCACGCCCTGCTGCAGCCCGCTCCCCTGGCGCTGGAAACGGGCTTCGAACGGCTGCCCAGCGGCGTGCTGCACGTGGCGTGCCGCACCGACTTGCCAAATTGCACTGGCGAGATGTTTGAATGGTGGTTCCGCTCGCGGCCCGACACGGAACGCTACCTGATGTGGCACCCGGTCGACCACCTGGCCAGCGGCTGGATCGAAGGCAGCGCCGAGACGCACGTCGGCTCGATACACCTGGCGGAAGAATTTTTCAGCGGCATGCCGGCCGAACAGCTGGCGATCCAGTTCCGCGATCCGCGTGAGTTCTTTGACGGACAGCAATACACGGCGGCGCGGGCCGAAGGCCGCATTTCGGCCGCCGTGTGCGCCAGGGTCGGCATGAGCTATGCGCCGCCCCGCACGGCGGACGGCGCCGTCATCGGCGGGCGCCTGCTGCACATGGGCCGCGACACGCCCTGGGGCATGGCCTTGCGCAGCCATTTCTACATGGGCCAGGACTTGCCGGACGCCGGCCACAGCCCGCAAGAGATCGCCGCCCTCTTCCCCGATGCATTCGCCCGCGCCCTGCTCATGCATTGCTACAACGAATTCACCTTCCTGGCGCAATTCCTGCGTTCCCACTACCAGGCGAAGCACCGCGACAGCGTGCCCGTGGCGCTGCCCTGGTAGACGGAGGTTCACTCCTCGAGGCCGCCCCCCAGCGCCTTGTACAGGGCCACGGCCGACTTGAACTGGTCGCGCCGCGCATCGAGCAGGGCTTGCTGGGCGGCATACGACTGGCGCTGCGCGTCGAGCAATTCCAGGCGGCTGTCCTGGCCCGCGTCGTAGCGCAGCTGCGACAGCCGCTGGCGTTGCCGCGCCGCCACCACGACGCGTTCCTGCGCGGCGATCTGCTGCGCAAACGTGGCGCTGCCGGCCAGGCCGTCGCGCACCTCGCGGAACGCCGCCTGGATCGCCTGTTCGTATTGCAGCACGGCCACGTCCTTGCGCAGGCGCGACAGCTGCAGTTCCGCGCGCAGCTGGCCGCCCTGGAACAGCGGCTGCGTCACTTGCGGCGCGAACGACCAGCTGCGCGCGCTGCCGCGGAACAGGTCGCCCAGTTCCGGGCTGGCAAAGCCCAGCTGCGCCGTCAAGGACAGGCGCGGGAAGAAGGCGGCGCGGGCGGCGCCGATTTCCGCATTCGCCGCCACCAGCGCGTATTCCGCCTGCAGGATGTCGGGACGGCGCGCCAGCAAGTCCGACGGCACGCCGGGCGGCAGCTGGGTCAGCACGGGCTGGCCATCGAGCGCACGGCCAGCCGGCAAATCGGCGGGCAGCGGCGCACCGAGCAGCAATTCCAGGTTGTTGCGCGAAAGTAGACTGGCCCGTTCGCGCGCCTGCACGTCCGCCTCCGCCGTGGCGGCCTGCCCTTCCGCCTGCGCCACGTCCAGGCCGCTGCCCTGCTGCGCGCCGTGCAGGCGCTGCGTCAGCGCCAGCGCCTGGCGCCAGTCCAGCAGGGTTTGCCGGGCCAGCGCCAGCTGTTCCTCGGCCAGCCGCTGCTCCAGGTAGGCATCGGCCACGGCGCCGATCAAGGCCATATGCGCGGCGCGCTGCCCCTGCTGGGTGGCCAGGTAGCGGGCAAACGCGGCGTCCGACAGCGAGCGCAGGCGGCCGAACAGGTCGATCTCGAACGCGCTCATGGCGATGCCGGCCGTGAAGGTGTTTTGCACCGCGCCATCGGCGCCGCGCTGGCGCACGCCGCCCGCATTCGCGCCGATGGCAGGATAGCGGCCCGCATCCTGGATCTGGTACTGGGCCCGCACGGCTTCCACGTTGAGCGACGCCACGCGCAGGTCGCGGTTGTTTTCCAGCGCGATGTCGACCAGGCGCTGCAGGCGCGCATCGAGCAGCATCTGGCGCCAGCCCAGGTCGGCCGCGGTATCGGCCGTGGCTGGCGCGGCAATCTCTGCATAGCTGGCCGGTATCGGTGCCGCCGGCTTGACCAGCGGCGGCGTCAGGGAACACGCCGACAAGGCCAGCGCGGCCAGGGGCGTGATAAAAAATAAACGCATTACGATTCTCCTTCCACCGCCTTGACGGCGATGCGATCACTGCGTTTGTTGAAGTACGCGCCCATCTTGTCGACGGCGCCCAGCACCACGACAAAGAACACGGGCACGAAAAACACGGCCAGCACGGTGGCGGTGATCATGCCGCCGAACACGCCCGTGCCGATCGCGTGCTGCGTTTCGGCGCTGGCGCCCGTGGCCAGCATCAGCGGCACCACGCCCAGCGCGAACGCCAGTGAGGTCATCAAAATCGGACGCAGGCGCAAACGGGCCGCTTCCACCGTCGCCTCGACCAGCCCACGCCCTTGCGCCTGCAACTGGCGCGCATATTCGACGATCAGAATGGCGTTCTTCGCCGACAGGCCGATGATGGTGATCATGCCCACCTTGAAGAAGACGTCGTTCGGCATGCCGCGCACCATCACGGCCAGCACGGCGCCCAGCAAGCCCAGCGGCACCACCAGCATCACGGAGACGGGAATCGACCAGCTTTCATACAGGGCCGCCAGCACGAGGAAGACCACCAGCATGGACAGCGCCATCAGCATGGGCGCCTGCGACGCCGATTCCTTCTCTTGCAGCGACTGGCCCGTCCACGCCAGCGCGAAGCCCGGCGGCAGTTGCTTCACGAGCCGCTCCATTTCCAGCATGGCGTCGCCGCTGGACACGCCGGGCGCCGCGCTGCCGGAAATGCGCGCCGACGGGTAGCCCAGGTAGCGCACCAGTTGCAGCGGCGACTCGCTCCACACGGGGCGCAC
This sequence comes from Janthinobacterium sp. GW456P, assembly GCF_002127655.1. GTDB lineage: Bacteria > Pseudomonadota > Gammaproteobacteria > Burkholderiales > Burkholderiaceae_D > Janthinobacterium. The sequence goes on along the minus strand of NZ_NEHB01000001.1, from coordinate 22,164 downwards.
CAGTTCGCCCAGGGCCACCATGCCGCCCGCGTTATTGCGGATGCGCAAGGCCAGCACGTCGTTGAGCTGCATGCGCGACGGCGCGTCGGCCTGGATGATCACCTGCTGCATGCGGCCGGCATTCGGGAAATCGTTGACATAGGTCGAACCCATGGCCGCCGTCAGCATGTCGGCAATCGCCGTAAACGGCACGCCCAGCGCTTCGGCCTTGGTGCGGTCGATATCGAGGCGCACGCTGGCGCCGGGCGGCAAGCCGTCCGGATACACGCCCGCCACCTTGCTGCTTTGCGCGGCCAGGCCCAGCAGCTGGTTCTGCGCCGCCTGCAAGGCAGCGATGCCCTGGCTGGCGCGGTCTTGCAGGCGCAGGGAAAAGCCGGACGAGTTGCCCAGTTCATCGATGGCGGGCGGCATCAGGCTCATGATCACGCCCTCCTTCGCCTGCGACATGGCTTCCTGCGCCAGCGCCACTTCTTCCTGCGCCGTGGCGCCGTGGCGCTCTTTCCAGTCCTTCAGCATGGTGAACGCCAGGCCCGCGTTCGGGCCCGCACCGGAAAAGCTGAAGCCGAGGATGGACTGGTTCACTTCGATGCCGGGCCGCGTGGCCACGTGCTGCTCGTACAATTTGACGACATCGAGCGTGCGCTCCATGGTGGCGTCGGACGGCAGCTGGATCGAGGTGATGAAGTATCCCTGGTCTTCCTCGGGCAGGAAGGCCGACGGCAGCTGCATGAAGGCCACGCCCAGCGCCGCGACGATGGCGCCGTACAGCACCATCGAGCGGCCCGCGCGTTTGAGCATTGCCACCACGCCTTTTTCGTAGCGGGCCGTCATGCGCTCAAACTGGCGGTCGAACCACAGGAAAAAGCCTTTTTTATCGTGGTCGTGCGGACCGATGGGTTTGAGCATGGTGGCGCACAGGGCCGGCGTCAGGGTCAAGGCCAAAAACGCCGAGAACAAAATCGACACGGCCATGGCCAGCGTGAACTGGCGGTAGATGGCGCCCACGGAACCGCTGGCCAGCGCCATCGGGATGAACACGGCCGTCAGCACCAGGGTGATGCCCACGACCGCCCCGGTGATTTCACGCATCGCTTTCGACGTCGCTTCCTTCGGCGACAGGCCTTCCGTGGCCATCAGGCGCTCGACCGCTTCCACCACGACGATGGCGTCATCGACGATGATGCCGATGGCCAGCACCATGCCGAACATGGTCAGCACGTTGACGGAATAGCCGGCCAGCAGCATCACCGTAAACGTGCCCATCAAGGCAATCGGCGCGACGATGGCGGGAATCAGGGTGTAGCGTATCTTTTGCAGGAACAGATACATGACGAGGAACACCAGCACCATCGCCTCGAGCAGGGTGACGACGACCTTCTCGATCGAGATCTTCACGAACGGCGCCGTATCGAACGGCACCGAATACTTGATCCCGGCCGGCATGGAATGCGCCAGTTCGGCCATGCGCGCGCGCACGGCGGCAGCCGTCTGCACGGCGTTGGCGCCCGGTGACAGCATGATGGCGGCGCCCGACGCGGCCTGCCCGTTTTCGCGGATGCTGAAATTGAAGCTTTGCGCGCCCAGCGACACCTTCGCCACGTCGCCGATGGTCACTTTCGAGCCGTCCGCATTCGCGCGCAGCACGATGGCGGCAAATTCGGCCGGCGTGTGCAGCTGGCCCTGCACCGTCAGCGGAATCGTCACGCGCTGGCCTTGCACGGCGGGCGAATCGCCGAGGCGGCCCGGCGCGATCTGCGCATTCTGCTGCGCGATGGCGGCCGTCAGCTCGCCCATGGCGATGTTGTACGACACCAGCTTGGCCGGATCGACCCAGATGCGCATGGCCCGCTCGGAGCCGAACAGCTGCACCTTGCCCACGCCGGGAATGCGGCGCAGTTCTTCCGTCACGTTGCGCGCCAGGTAGTCGCCCAGCGCCACTTCGTCATGCTGTCCATTGTCGGAAATCAGGCTGACGATCATCAAAAAGCCGGACGACGCCGACTCCACCGTCAAGCCGTTTTGCCGCACGGCTTGCGGCAGGCGCGGTTCGATGGCTTTCAGGCGGTTTTGCACGTCCACCTGCGCCATTTCCGGATCGGTGCCCGGCTGGAAGGTGACGGTAATCGAGGCCGAGCCCGAGGTATCGGTGGACGACTCGAAATACAGCAGGTGCTTGACGCCGGACAGTTCGCGTTCGATCAGTCCCACCACGGAATCGTTCATGGTCTGCGGCGTGGCGCCAGGGTAGTTGGCGCTGATGCTGACGCTGGGCGGCGCCACGGAAGGAAAACGCGCAATCGGCAATTGCGGTATGGCGATCAGTCCGAACAGGACGATGAAGACCGCCACCACCCACGCAAAGACGGGGCGGTTGATGAAAAATTGAGGCATGTCGTTAGACTTTCATTGTATTCAAATGGCGCATCAACGCGCTTTGGCGGCAGCCGCGGCTGCCACGACGGCTGGCTTCCAGGGCTGCGGCGCGGCGGTGGCGCCCGGCTGCAGGCGTTCCTGGCCTTCGATGACGACGGTGTCGCCGGCCTTCAGGCCGCCGTTGACCACATACTGGTGCTCGACCACGTCGCCCACGGCGATCGTTTTCAAGCTGGCTTTATTCGTGCCGTCCAGCACCCAGGCTTGCGCCTGGCCGCCGCTGCTGTGCAAGACCGCTTGCTGCGGCAGCAGCACGCCGTTGGCCTGCACGGCGCGGGCGATGCGGGCACGCACGAACATCCCCGGCAGCAGTTGGCGCCGCGGATTGTCGACCAGCACGCGGATGACGGCGTCGCCCGTGCCCGCATCGACGCTGATGCCGGAAAACAGGATGCGCCCCGTGACGGGATGCGGCTGGCCATCGGCGCCTAAAATGGTCACGGGCAGCTTGTCGGCGCCTCCCGTACCCGAAGCTTGCAGCGCGGCCAGCGCGGCGGCCGGCTGGCGCACGTCGACATACACCTTGTCGATCTGCTGGATGCGCGCCATCGGCGCCGCGTCCGCCACGCCCACGAGCGCGCCTTCCGTCACCAGTTCGGAACCGATACGTCCGGCAATCGGCGCCTCGATGCTGGCAAAGGCCAGGTCCAGGCGCCGGCGCGCCAGGCTCGCGCGCGCCTGCGCCACCGTGGCCACGGCTTGCTCGCGCTGGGCCACGGCATCGTCATACGCCTGGCGGCTGATGGCGTCCGCTTCCACCAGCGGTTTCAGGCGCTCGGCCTGGCTGCTGGCGCGGTTCGCCGTGGCCACCGCGTGCTGCAGGGCGGCGGCCGCCGAATCGACTTCCGCCTGGAATGGCGCCGGGTTCAGCTGGAACAGCTTCTGCCCCGCTGTCACGTCGGCGCCCTGCTCGAACTGGCGGCGCAGCACGATGCCGCCCACCTGCGGGCGGATGTCGGCCGTGCGGAAGGCCGCCACCCGGCCCGGCAATTCGTCGCTGAGCACGACGGGCGCCGCTTGCAGCTTGAGCACTGTCACGGCGGCGGGCGGTGCCGCCGCCTCTTCCGGCGCGGGTTTGGAACAGGCGGCAAGGCTGAGCAGTGCCGCGGCGATCAACATGTTTTTCTTGGTGAAGTGGCTCGGATGCATGGTTTTTCTCTATGGCAGATCCCAACCGGCGGTCCGGTCGACAGATAGGCGCAGCATAAAAGGCCATGGTGGACATTTCGTCAAAGAAATGTGGAGATTCGATGGAGAGATGGAAGAATGCTAGACTATTTGCATGAACTATCATCACAGCGCCTGCCTGACCTCCTTTCTTGCCACCACGCCCCCTGCCGCCCTCGTCCTGATCGCCGAAGATGAACCGCAAATCGCCCGCATCCTCGCCGGCTACCTCGAGCGCGACGGCTACCGCACGGCCTTCGCCCTCGATGGCCAGGAAGCGCTGCAGCAGCACCTGGCGCTGGCGCCGGACCTGCTGCTGCTCGACGTGCAGATGCCCCGCGTCGACGGCTGGGCCGTGCTGGCCGAAGTGCGGCGGCGCGGCGAGACGCCCGTCATCATGCTGACGGCGCGCGACCAGGATGCCGACAAACTGGCCGCCCTGCGCGTGGGCGCCGACGACTACATCATCAAGCCCTTCAATCCGGCCGAAGTGGTGGCCCGCGTGGCCGCCGTGCTGCGCCGCTCGCGCGTGCGCCACCATCCGGTCGGCGGCCAGCGCCTGCGCTGCGGCCCCATCGAGATCGACCAGGAAACCTATGTCGCCAGCGTGCTGCGCGACGGCGCGCCGGTGCCCTTGAGCCTGACCTTGACGGAGTTCCGCCTGCTGGCCCACCTGGCGCGCACGCCGCGCCGCGTCTGCAGCCGCCTGGAATTGCTGGAGTCGTGCATGCCCGAAAGCAATTCGATGGAACGCACGGTGGACAGCCACGTCAGCAAGCTGCGCAAGAAGCTCGAGGAAGCGGGCGTGATGAACATGCCGGCCAGCCTGCGCGGCGTGGGCTACCGCCTGGAAAGCGACGCCTGATGCGCTTCACTGGCCTGAACCGGCAGATCGTGCTGTCGATGTCCGTGCTGATGGTGTGCAGCATCCTGATCATCTGGATCGGCTCGTGGATCTTCTTCGCCGTCGCCTTCAAGATCGATCCCGACATGCTGTCCGAGCCCGACGACTGGTCGCCCAGCACCGTCGAATGGCTGTGGATCTTTGCCATCACCCTCTTCGGCCTGGGGCTGGCCGCCTTTTTCGCCTTCAAGCTGGCCGCGCGCATTCTAAAACCGATCAATTCCGTGATGGACAGCGTGCGCCGCGTGGCGCATGGCGACCTGTCCGCGCGCGCCTTCGCGGGCGACCGCAGCCTGGGCGAGACGGCCATGCTGGTCGATGACTTCAACAGCATGGCCGAACGCCTGCAGCGGGGCGCCAAGGAAAGCGAAACCTGGAATGCGGCCATCGCGCACGAACTGCGCACGCCCGTGACCATCCTGCGCGGCACCTTGCAGGGCGTCGTCGATGGCGTCTTCAAGCCCGAGGAAGTGCCGTTTTCCAGCCTGCTGGCGCAAGTCGAGGATTTGGGCCGCCTGATCGAGGACTTGCGCACCCTGAGCCTGGCCGACAGCGGCCACATGCAGCTGCGCATGGCGTGGACGGACCTGACCCTGGAAATCGAGGAAGTGGGCCGCCTGCTGGCGCAGGAAATGGAAGCGGCCGGCTTTACCTTGCAATTGCACCTGTCCGACCATCCCGTCTGCTGCGACGCGGCGCGCATCCGGCAAATCGTGCTGGCCCTGCTCGACAACGCGCGCCGCTATGCGCAGCCGGGCCTGCTGCGCGTGCGCACCCGCGTGCTGGCCGGCCAGTACTACCTGAGCGTCGAGGATGCGGGCCCCGGCATTGCAGAGGAACTGGCGCCGCACGTGTTCGAAGCCTTCCGCCGCGGCGACAGCGACGGCGGCGACCCGCATGCGGGCAGCGGCCTGGGTCTGGCCGTGGTCGAAGCCATCGCGCGCGCCCACGGCGGCAGCGCCGCCTGCATGCGCGGCAAGGCGGGCGGCAGCGTGTTTACCGTCAAGTGGCCGGTCGAGCACGGCGCGCCGCCGGCCGCCGCCTAGGCAAGACCGTCGGCGCGGACCATGTCGACAAAGGCGCGCAGCACGGCAGGCAGCTGCCGCCGGCCCGGGTAGTATAAAAAGTAACGGGACGGCGGCGGCAGCCAGCGCTCCAGCACGCACGCCAGGCGCCCCGCCGCGATATCGGCGCGCGCGTCGGCTTCGTACACATAGGCCAGCCCCGCCCCATCGCGGGCCGCGCGCAGCATCAGTTCATCATCGTCGAACACCAGCGGGCCGCCGACGGCGATGCTGACGGCTTGCCCCTCCCGCCCGAATTCCCACGCGTACTGGCGCCCGCTGGGAAAGCGCCGGCCGATGCAGGCGTGCGCCAGCAAGTCACGCGGCATGCCCGGTGCGCCATGCGCCGCCAGGTAGGCGGGCGACGCCACCACCACGAACGGTTGCGGCGCCCCCACGGGCACTGCGATCATGTCGGCCGCCACCTGTTCGCCGAAGCGGACGCCCGCGTCAAAACCGTCGCGCACGATATCGATCATGCCGTCGTCGGTGACCACTTCGACCTGCACGCGCGGATAGCGCGCGACAAACCCGGCCAGCATGGGCGCGAGCAGCAGCCGCGCGGCCGGACGGGGCACGTTCAGGCGCAGCTTGCCTGCGGGCACATCCTGCAAGGTGCTCAGGTCCAGCAAGGCATCGTCGATTTCGCGCATGGCCGGCGCCAGCCGCGCCAGCAGCTGCCGCCCCGCCTCGGTCGGCGTGACGCTGCGCGTGGTGCGGTTCAGCAGGCGCACGCCCAGGCGCTCTTCCAGCGCGCGCAATGCGTGGCTGAGGGCGGAGGCGGACACGCCGCGTTCGAGGGCCGCCTTGCGAAAGCTGCGCAGGCGGGCGACGGCGGCAAAGGCCGCCAATTCGTTGAGGTCAGCCATTGTCGAGGAAAAAATTCATGAACAAAATTCAGCAATGCATGCAGGATTAGCCATCTTATCGCATGCTGTTCCTTCCCCCATACTCCTTGCATCTTTTTTTGAAAGGAAATGACAATGGAACACAGAACACTGGGCAACTCCGGCTTGCGCGTCGCCCCCATCGGCCTCGGTTGCATGGGCATGAGCTTTGCCTACGGCGGCGCCGACGAAGCCGCCTCGCTGCGCGTGCTGCACCGCGCCGTGGAGCTGGGCGTGAGCCTGATCGACACGGCCGAAGTCTACGGCCCCTACGCCAACGAGGAACTGGTGGGGCGCACCCTGAAAGAATTACGCGGCAAAGTCAGCATCGCCACCAAGTTCGGCTTCAAGATCTTGCCACACGGCCAGGGCGTGGAACGCATGGCCGGCGTCGACAGCCGCCCGGAACACATCGTGCGAGCCGTGGAAGGCTCGCTGTCCCGGCTCGGCATCGAGTGCATCGACCTGCTGTACCAGCACCGCGTGGACCCCGCCGTGCCCATCGAAGACGTGGTGGGCGCCATGGCCGGCCTGGTGCGGGCGGGCAAGGTGCGCCACCTGGGGCTGTCGGAAGTGTCGGGTGCCACCCTGCGCCGCGCCCACGCCGTGCATCCGATTGCGGCCGTGCAGTCCGAATACTCGCTGTGGAGCCGCGAGGTGGAAGCGGAGGTGCTGCCCGCCTGCCGCGCGCTCGGCATCGGCTTCGTGCCCTACAGCCCCCTGGGCCGGGGCTTCCTGACGGGCGGGCTCGCGTCCAGCGCCGCGCTGGCGCCAGACGATTACCGCCACAGCCTGCCCCGCTTCCAGCCGCCGGCGATGGCGGCCAACGCGCACATGGTTGCCGAACTGCAGCGCCTGGCGGCGGCGCGCGGCGCCACGGCGGCGCAGCTGGCCCTGGCCTGGCTGCTGGCGCAAGGCACGGACATCGTGCCGATTCCCGGCGCCCGCAGCCTGGCCCACCTGGAAGAGAACGTGGCTGCAGCGCAACTCACTCTGAGCGGCACCGAGCTGGCCGCCATCGGCGCCGCCATCGCGCCCGCCAGCGTGCACGGCGCGCGCTACCCCGCAGTGGAGCTGGCCATGGTGGGGTTGTAAAGGGCAAGAGACAGCTCATCTATACAACTGTCTTTGAGGGGCCGCACTTGAAATGGCTGAATCCGCTATCATTTCCAATCTGAACTATTCACTCTGAAAGGGATTCATATGTCCGATTTGCTCGAAACACTGCAGTGGCGCTACGCCACCAAGAAAATGGACCCGTCGAAAACGGTGCCGCAAGACAAGGTCGAGCGCATCCTGGAAGCCGTGCGCCTGACGGCCAGCTCCAGCGGACTGCATCCTTACGAAGTCTTCGTCGTGACGAATCCGGCCCTGCGCGAGCAGATCAAGCCGCATGCGTGGAACCAGTCGCAAGTGACGGACGCCTCGCACCTGCTGGTGTTTGCCGCCTGGGACAATTACACGGCAGAACGCATCAACGCGCGCTTTGACCTGGTCAACACCGTGCGCGGCTTCAAGAACGAAGGCTGGGAAGCGTACCGCCAGCAGATCCTGGCCACGTATCCGCAGCGCGATGCCGAGACCAACTACCAGCACGCGGCGCGCCAGGCGTATATCGGCGTGGGCACGGCCCTGATCGCCGCGGCGCAGGAAAAAGTCGATTCGACGCCGATGGAAGGTTTTGATCCGGCCAAGGTCGACGAGATCCTGGGCTTGCGCGAAAAAGGCTTGCGCTCCGTCGTCATGCTGCCGCTCGGCTACCGCGCCGACGAAGGCGACTGGCTGGTGGACCTGAAAAAAGTGCGCCCCGCGCGCGAACAGTTCATCACCGAGCTGGCGTAAGCGCCCCGCCCTTGATGAAAAAGCGGATGCCCTCGCCGGCATCCGCTTTTTTTTCGTTCAGGCCGCCTGCGGAAAACGCACCGTCACCTGCAAGCCCCGCCCCGCCTCGCCGTCGGCCAGCGCGATATCGGCCTGGTGGTGTTCGGCGATGTGGCGCACGATGGACAGGCCCAGGCCGCAGCCCCAGGCAGCGTTGCCGTCGGGACGGAAGAAGCGGTCGAACAGCCGTGCATGGTGCTGGCTGGGCACGCCGGGGCCGTTGTCGGAGACGCGCAGTAGCGGCCTGCCCTCTTCCAGCGCCGCTTGCAAATCGACCCGGCCGCCCTGCTGCGTGTAGCGCAAGGCGTTGTCGATCAGGTTATTCAGCAAGACCTGCAAGCCGTCGGGATCGGCCTGCACCAGCACCGGGGCCGGCAGTGTTTCCACCACGCCCAGGTCGATCGCGCGGCTGTCGGCCAGCGCGCTGTGGTCGGCCACGGCCGCTTCCAGCAACTGTCCCAGGTCCACCGTGCGCAGCTGGCTGGAAGTGAGCGCCGTTTCGTGGCGCGCCAGGCTGAGCAATTGCCGCACCAGGTGCGTGCTGCGGTCCAGCCGTTCATGCAGCCGCGCCAGCGCCACGCGGCGCTCGGCCTCGCTGACGGCCCGCTCGGCCACCTGCAGCTGCAGTTTCAGCGCCGTCAGCGGCGAGCGCAATTCATGCGCGGCGTCGGCGACAAAGGTGCGCTGCGCCGTCAGCGCCGCTTCGAACTGCCCCATCAAACTATTGAGCGCCAGCGCCACGGGCCGCAGTTCGGGCGGCATGTCGTCGGCCGCCAGCGGCGTCAGGGCATCGGGCGAACGGCCCGCCACGGATTCGGCCAGCCGGTGCAGCGGCGCCAGCGCGCGCCCCACGACGACGACGATCAGCAGCGCCAGGATCAGCGCGAACACCAGCAGGGGCGCGCCCGCGCGCATGGTCATCTGCCAGGCCAGCTGGTCGCGCACGGCCTGCGCCTGCGCCACCTGCACGTAGCGGCCGCGCCGCGTCTCGCCGTACAGGCGCCAGTCCTCGCCGTGCACCGTGACATCGGCAAAGCCGGCCAGCGCATAACGCGGCAATGCCGGCTGGCCCTGCAGGATGGGCAATGGCTCGCCCTCCTCGTCCCACGCCTGCAGCACGAACGCTTCTTCCGGCTCCTGCGCGGCGGCCAGGCCCGTCTGCGGCTCGAACTCGTCGGGCAAGGCCACGGCCAGCTGGCGCAGCTGCAAGTCGGCCAGCTCATTGGTTTCTTCCAGCAGCGAACGGAACAGTGAAATGCCGGCGCCGAGCACGCACAGCAAGGTGGCGGCCAGCAAACCGAGCAGCAATTGACGGCGGATGGTCAGCAAGATGCCACCCGCATCTTGTAGCCCACGCCGCGCACGGTCTGGATGGCGTCCGTGCCCAGCTTCTTGCGCAGCTGGTAGACATACACGTCGACGGTATTGCTTTCCACTTCGCAATCCCAGCCGTACAGCTTCTCGCTCAGCTGACGCTTCGACACCACCTTGCCCGGATGGTCGAGCAAGGCGCGCAGCACGGAAAACTCGCGCGGCGGCAGCTTGATCTGCTCGCCCTCGTACGTGACGTCGTGGCTGGCCAGGTCGAGGATCAGCGCGCCATGCTCGATGACGGAACGCGTGCGGCTGACCCGGCGCCGCAGCAGTGCGCGGATGCGCGCCAGCAGCTCGTCGAGGTCGAAGGGCTTGACCAGGTAATCGTCGGCGCCGCTGTCGAGTCCTGCCACGCGGGCCGGCGTGCCGTCGCGCGCCGTGATGATCAGCACGGGCAGTTCGGCGCCGCGCGCGCGCATGGCGCGCAGCACCTCCATGCCCTCCTTGCCGGGCAAGCCCAGGTCCAACAGCATCAAATCGTAGGCGAAACCGGCCAGCGCCAGCTCCGCATCGTGGCCGTCGCGCACCCAGTCCACGGCATAGCACTCGCCGCGCAAGCCCTCGACCAGGCTTTCCCCGATCATCGGATCGTCTTCCACCAGCAACACGCGCACCTGGGCCCCTCGCAATCTTGAAAATACCGCTATCTTAACGTGGCTGGGGGAAGTGGGCTTGCGCCAGTCGAAGTCTCACAGGCCCCGCTTGCGGCTCAAGGCAACGTTTCTTGCGATGACCATGGCCGGCAGCGTGGACTACTGCATGTCCGGGGCGGCATCGCGCACGTCGGTGGCAATGATGATTGACGATCGTAGACGAATGGTTAGGCGCTGCCAGGCATGCCTTTCGACACTGGCCTGGCAGGCCTGCGACAGGCCCTGGCGGATGCAGGGCCTGTGCGGGTGCAGCGGGATGCTTACTGCGCCAGGTAGCGTTCCGAACGTGGGCCGTACAGCAAGCCGTTCGGCACGCCGGCCGACAGCAGGCGCGCATTCGCCGTGCCGGCGATAGGATGGCTGGCATCGGTGCTGGTGTTAATGATCTGCTTGACAGCCGCCGTCACCAGGGCGCCGATCAGGCCGCCGCCACCGCTGTTATTGCCTTCGTTGCTGGAAGCGCTGGCCGCGCCCTGCCACAGCAAGGCACCCGTCTTCAGGTCGACCAGCTTGGCATCGACCGCCACCACCGTCACGCTGTCGATCACGGAATACGTCGTGCCGTACTTGGAAATCGTCACGTACAGGCCCGCATCGGCGCCAAAGATCTCGTTGAGCTTCTTGGCATCGACGCCGTGGATATCGGCCGCGTTCGTCAAGCCGTTCTGCTTGAAGGTTTCACCGACCACAGCCACCGGCAGCACGTAGTAGCCCGCTTCGGCCAGCGGATAGGTCACTTGCGCGTAGACGCTGTTGCCGGCATTGACTTCCGGCGAGTTGTTCAATGGCGGCAAGACCACAATCGAACGGGGCTTGGCGGCCTTGAAGGCCGTATAGTCATACGCGGCCTGCTTGGTGGCGCAACCGACCATGAAGATGGCGGGACCCAGGCACAGAGCCATTTTCAACATGCGCGACATCATAATTTCTCGCCTTTTTTCAATTTACCCAACAGGAAGTCCATGTACGGCGTCGATTCCGGGAACAGTTTTTTCTCATCCTCGAACTGCGCGGCGACCTGCTCCGGCTTGCCGGCGATCGAGTACAGCATGCCCAGGTGGGCATGGAAGCCCGGCGGCGCATGATTGCCCTTGGCAGCGATCACTTGCAAGTCTTTTTCCATGGCGGCGATCTGCTGCTCCGGGCTTTCGCCCTTCAGGTATTCGTACACTTGCGGCTGGTAGCCTTCCCATTGGTACAGGGTTTTCGATTGCGTGGCGCAACCGGTCAGGGCGGCACAGGCGAGCATGGCCAGCAGGGCTGCGCCCTTGTTCATCATTGTTGTCATGGGATACCTTATTGTTTGCGCAATGCGCCCGCTTCGACGCCAGCCACCAGGCGCTCGACCGCTTCGCGCATGGCCAGGTCCAGGACTTTGCCGTTGAGGGTGGCGTCATAGCTGGCGGTGCCGCCAAAACCCAGCACTTCGCGGTTCGACAGGCTGTATTCGCCGGCGCCGCCGGCCGAGTACACGACTTCAGACGTAGCGATATTGACGACATTCAAGGTGACCTTGGCATACGCCACTTGTGTCTTGCCACGGCCCATGATGCCGAACAATTGCTTGTCGCCCACTTCCTTGCGGCCGAATTCGGTCACGTCGCCCGTGACGACAAAGTCCGCGCCCTTGATGTTCTGGCCCTGCTTCTTGAAGTCAGCTTCCTGCTTGAGCTCGGCCATATTGTCGCGGTCGAGGACGTTGAAGCGGTTGGATGTTTGCAGGTGTGCAATCAGAATTGTCTTCGACTGGCTGCCCAGACGATCGACACCATCGGAAAAGATGCCACGCATGAAGTTGGAGCGGTTGTCGAACTTGCCGACAGCGATCAGCGTGCGTGGACCGACGTAAGGTCGGGCCGCGCTGGCGACTGTGGGAACAGCCAGGGCTTGCGACGATTCGGAAGCGCAGCCAGCCAACGCCGCACCAATCAGCGCTGCAATCAACAACGCGCCAGGTTTATTCTTGTTCATAGTGCCCTTAAGATATGGAGGATCAGGAGCAACCCGCAAAATTGAATTTTGGCAAGTTAATTTCCTAATTGCAATTATATGGGATTGCATGTCTCACAATTCTCTCCAAAAGTAACGGTGGCAAAGATTGCATTGTTGTTTGCCACAGCCGGGCGCAGCCATGCTTGACTTCCCGTGTCCGATTCATTAACTTGACAGTAAAAAAGCGTGTAGCCAGCGCCGTATGCCACTGTCCCGCACAGACCTGTCCGCCGACCAGCCCCGCCCGGCGCCCACTCCACCGCACGCTTTCACCTGGATGTATCTCAAGGCCATGCCGACCCACGATCCTTCCCCGTCCCATCCGCTGGCCACGGCCCTGGCGCTGTCGCTGGGCGCCGCCATCGCCCTGGGCCTGTCGCGCTTTTCCTATGGCTTGCTGCTGCCGCCCATGCGTGGCGAACTGGGCTGGTCCTACCTGCTGGCCGGGGCCATGAACACCTTCAATGCGCTCGGCTATTTTCTCGGTGCCCTGGCCACGCCGGCGCTGATGCGCCGCCTGGGCGTGTGGCGCTTGCTGATCGCCGGTTCCCTGCTGGCCAGCGTCTTCATGCTGATGTCGGGCCTGGTCAGCGATACGACCGCCCTGTTCCTGCAGCGCGTGTGCGCGGGCGTGGCCAGCGCCTTCATCTTCATCGCCGGCGGCGTGCTGGCGGCGCGGCTCGGTTCCATGCACAGCCAGCGCGCCGGCTTCTACATCGGCCTGTATTACGGCGGCACGGGCTTCGGCATCGCGCTGTCGGCCCTGCTGGTGCCGGCCGCATTGGCCGCCGCGCAAGACCACGGCGCCGCGCATGCCTGGCAATGGCCATGGCTGGCCTTGGGCATCGCCTGCCTGGCCGCCACCGCCCTCATGGCCCTGCCTGCGAAGGCGATCGGCGAAGCGCCGCGCGCCCTCGACACGCCACGGCCCTTCGCCTGGCGCGATTTCGCTCCCAGCCTGGCCGGCTACTTCATGTTCGGCGTCGGCTACATCGGCTACATGACCTTCGTCATCGCCCTGCTCAAGCAGCAAGGCATGAGCGCCAACTTGATCACCGTGTTCTACACGGTATTGGGGCTGGCGGTGGTGGCCTCGTCGCGCATCTGGGCGCGCATGCTCGACCGCTACAGGGGCGGCGAATCGCTGTCGATATTAAATGGCGTGCTGGGCACAGCCACCATCCTGCCCGCGCTGACCAGCTTTGTGCCCGTCGTATTTCTCTCCGGCCTGGTCTTTGGCGCCGTGTTCCTGTCGGTGGTGGCGTCGACCACGGCGCTCGTGCGGCATAATTTGCCGCAGCAATCGTGGACGGCCGGCATCAGCGCCTACACGACCGTGTTCGCGCTGGGCCAGATCGTCGGCCCCGTCGTGGTCGGCTGGATCGCCGACGGCCCGGCCGGACTGGAGCGGGGCTTGATCGCCTCGGCCATCGCCCTGTTCATCGGCGCGGCATTGGCATCGCGGCAAAAAGCGCTGGCGGCGGGTTCGTGAGTGGCTGTCTTCAACTGCCGCCCTTATTGCGGTTTGGCATACCTTGCGACGCCGGTGACATCGAACAGGACACAACGCTGGTCTCCAACGACCCAGGCGTCATGCCCGGGCGGCATATAGAAGACGTCGCCCGGCCCATATTCCATCTCAGCGCCATCATTCATCCTTACCACCATCCGCCCCTCGAGGACCATGCCGGTATGGGCAGCCTGGCACGAATCGGTTCCCGCTAGCGGTTTGACGTGCAGGCTCCAGCGCCAGCCAGGCTCGAATTCGCCGCGCCCCATGGTCTGCCCGCCTAGCGTAAAAACACCCATCCGGCCCGCTCCGTCCTTGAATGGGCGCACTTCGTCCGGCTTGTCCAAGGATTTCTTTTCTAACATTGCACTCATGACCCGTCCCTCCTTTTGACTTTCTGGAAATATTAAATTTCCGTATCGGAATCCCACGACTCTGCACACGCAATCGGCTCCGATATAAAAATAACATGTATTTTCCAATATAGTTTAATAGTGGACATTTTCAAGCAGAGCACCGAGAAGCCGAACCGATATAATTGAACCTGCCCAATTTCAAATTTCGCCACCGCTTTCAAGCGCACGAAAAATAAATAGCCATCGCCCGGTGACTGGTGACAAGGTCCGTCAGGCGGAGATGGATGGGCTGCAACTGCGGTGTGCCAAGCTATCCACACGGGACAACGGCCTAGCCGGCATCATTGTTCAACTTGCCAGGATTCTCCGGCGTCTACGAGATAAAAATGCAAGATCATAGTCACAAGACAACAGCAATCCCTCATCGTCAGATCAGGGCTTCCTACGACGAAGCAACCATACGCGTCTATCAAGCCTATTCCGATGTGATCGCGGAGGCGGCCCTGGCGAATGGCACATTCACCTCGCCGCCATTTAAGATGGAACGCATGACCTGGATTAAGCCATCTTTTTTATGGATGATGTATCGCGCTGGATGGGGGTTCAAAGACGTCGGGCAGAAACGTATTCTGGCGATCGATATCAGCAGATCAGGATTTGAATGGGCACTGGAGCACGGCTGCCTGAGCCACGCAGACGCGTCCATCAGCAAGGATGAATGGACAGAGAGAAAAGAAGCATCACCCGTACGCATCCAATGGGATCCGGAACGGGATCTGCTGTTGCAGCCGCAACTACACAGAGCCATTCAGATTGGCCTCGGCAAAGAAGCCGTTGAGCTTTATGTACAGAAATGGATTACAAGGATAGAGGACGTGACGCCACTGGCCCACGCCATTCACGGATTGCTTATTCAAGAGAAGTCAGAGGAAGCCAGGCACCTGCTGCCGAAAGAGAGACCGTACTCGTCAGCATTCCATCAGTCCTGAGCGCCGGCAGTAGCTAGATGCTGATTGCGCCGACAGGGATGAGGATCGTCTATGCATCGCGGACCTGACTGCGGTTTTCCGTCATCGGCGCCGCGCCGGCCTGGCGGAAAATGCGTTTGCGCCGACCGCATAGTAGACTAAAGGCATAGCCCACCTTCGCGGAAAGAACACCATGACTACCGATGCCCGAAAACTCCCGCCAGCGATGGATGC
Source organism: Janthinobacterium sp. GW456P (assembly GCF_002127655.1). Taxonomy (GTDB): domain Bacteria; phylum Pseudomonadota; class Gammaproteobacteria; order Burkholderiales; family Burkholderiaceae_D; genus Janthinobacterium. The sequence continues at coordinate 6,741 of NZ_NEHB01000001.1, read as the reverse complement.
CGAAACATTGGAATTCATCCGGGGCCTGTTTGCCTTGGTGCGCGAAGGCGATACGCTGCAACTGGGCGCCATGGTCGCCCAGGGCGTCCCGGTCAACTTCCGCAACGAAAAAGGCGACAGCCTGATCATGCTGGCCAGCTACCATGGCCACCTGGAAACGTCTCGCCTGCTGCTCGAAGCGGGCGCCGACGCCAACGTGCCCAACGACCAGGGCCAGACGCCGCTGGCCGGCGTGGCCTACAAGGGCTACCAGGACATCGCCGAATTGCTGCTCCAGCACGGCGCCAGCGTGGACGGCGCCAGCCCGGACGGCAAGACACCGTTGATGATGGCCGCCATGTTCAACCGCCTCGCCATCCTCGACCTGCTGCTGCAACACGGCGCCCGCATCGATGCCGTGGACAGCCGCGGCATGACCGCCGTCAAGCTGGCCAGGAGCATGAATGGGCAGGACACCCTGGCACGCCTGACGAGCCTAGGCCAGACGGCATAGCCGACGCCGACATCACCGGCCGTTTTGCAAGCGCCACCAACAAAAAAGCCCCTGAAAAATCAGGGGCTTGGCTGTTTCATTGACCCGGCATTACCTTACGGTACCGGACGGGAGATTATTCCACTCGATGATCAATGAGGTGGCTAATCGTTTGATTTTTCAGTGTTTTCCAAACCATTCAGTTACTGATACCCTCAAAAATACCCTCACCTGCAAAATCCGCTATTGCCGGTTTGTCGCGGCTGGGATAGGAGACACCAGTCCGCTTGCTCGCACTTGTTATCCGATTCTTCTGGGCGACAACGCATTCATTTCAGCACAGCAGCAATCGAAGCGCTCCGATGAATTTAAGGATACGCCGATCTTCAGAGCCACGCTGTCCCCTGTCACTCGCGTAATATCACGCCCGCTATAGCGACAAAGACGAAACAATGGGACGCACTTATTTATCTACCGCTTTTACCATGCCCCACATTACCTCCGCTTTTCACGTCTCGAGCTAGACAGTCAGTCGAGCCGTATCAGCATTTAATAAAGGGCAACTTGCTGCAGATCGCAACGGTCAAGGCTGAGATCGTGTACGAATGGCGGACCTGACCCTTGCTCCTACTTAGCTAACGACAACAATCAACCTCACAAACATATGGCCCGACCACTTTCTACGGCCTATACCATGTTCCACACTGCCGCCGCTTTTCACGTATCGAGCAAAACAGTTAGTCGAGCTGTCTCGGTATTTACTAAAGCACAACTTGCCGCAGATCGAGACGGCCAAGGCTGAGATCGTGTACAAATGCCGGACATGACCCCGCCCCAATATTGATTTTGTCTACACCCTCTAAGTAACCGCTCCATCCGCTTTTCCTTCAATGTCCCGCAACTTATAAATTTCGTCATAAGGCAGCGAATGAAATTCAATGCTTGATGGCTCTTCCCCTGCAACCTTCAAGACATCTGCAAGCCGCGCAAACGATTCGCGAGGGCCATAAAGATCAATATCTGATACCGGCACCTCACGATTGACTAACTGACCGCTGAACAATCGCTGAGCAGATCGTAGTTCCAATTCTAGCCAACAATCTTTAATCTTCGCAAAAAGATCAGTTACATCACCTCGGATTGATTCCAAGTCGATGCTAATTCTCCCCCAGTCAGGATTGCCAATTATACGATCGGTTCCAGAGTCGTCTTCTGAAAAAATTCCGCCACAATTTCCACATATATTTTCACCCTGCGGGATTGTTGCCCCGCACATCTCGCAATGCCTCATTCTGGCCCCATATGGTAAGTTCGCATGTTTTTATAAATAGTACGCAGGTAATCATAGGTCTTAGTTCCGCCCCAGATCTGAGGGTCGTAGAAATATGCCCTCCCATCTGGCAAGACTTGGGGATGGTGGGGATGGGGTCAGGTCCGGTATTCAGACACGGCCTCAGCCGTGCCATTGTCCAAACCATTGCGCAATTTCAGTGCCAATGTGTACGGCTCAAATATCCTCTACCACATGACGCGACCACTACGACTTGAGTTCGCCGGTGCTCTCTACCACGTTACTTCGCGCGGCGACCGGCGTCGTGCCATTTACCGGGACGATACTGATCGCCTTGCCTGGCAAAAAGTGCTTGCCTTGGTATGCGAGCGGCACCATTTTGTCGTGCATAGCTTTTGCCAAATGGGCAACCATTATCATCTGCTCGTTGAAACGGTCGAGGCAAATCTGTCACAGGGCATGCGTCAACTGAACGGCTTATATACCCAGCATTTCAATCGGCGCCACAAGCTTGTCGGGCACGTCTTGCAAGGTCGTTACAAAGCTATTTTGGTGCAGAAAGAAAACTATCTGTTGGAATTGGCCCGCCACATCGTCTTGAATCCAGTCCGGGCGCACATGGTGGCATCACCCGATGACTGGTACTGGAGCAGCCATCACTACGTTTTGAACAATGTAGTGCCTCCATGCTGGTTGACGCGGGACTGGCTCTTGAGCCAGTTTGGCGCCACACGCGACGAGGCGGTCGCCAACTATGCTCGGTTTGTCGCGGCCGGTATGGGTGAAACCAGTCCGCTCGCCCACACCTGCCACCAACTGTTACTCGGCGATGACGCCTTCGTTTCGACACATCAGCAATCGCAACGCTCCAATGCATTTAAGTATGCGCCAAGGCAGCAACGCCGCGCAGCAACACTGTCACTCGCGCAATATCAGGCCCGCTATAGCGACAGAGACGAGGCCATGGCACGCGCCTATCTGTCAACCGCTTTTACCATGCCCCATATCGCCGCCGCTTTTCACGTCTCAAGCAGGACAGTTAGTCGAGCCGTATCGGCATTTAATAAAGCGCACCTTGCTGTAGATCGAGACGGCAAAGGTTGAGACCGTGCACGAAAGGCGGACCTGCCCCGCCCCTCTTGGCCCCGTTTCCAATCTGCTCAACAGCCTGACGGGCGTTTCCAGCCGCATGATTCGGAAGAAGAACTATCCGAGCATCCGCAAGACATTTTTTTTGCGCACTATGACCACCTTCCTAATTGCCTGCAACTGCGGCGGTGGGCCTATTATCGCTATCCGGCAGTACATCGAGTAGCACATGACGCAGCACTAGACACCAACAGGACCGCTGGGCCGTTCGCGTTCTTCCCCTCCTTGACGAACGAAGTTTGCTGCGTAACCGATCAGACCATTCACGATCCATCGCAGTATGTCATTGTCATAAATTTCAAGTGACAGGCGAATACCTCTCTCTTTTCACTGTAACGTCACGACGAGTTTTTATATTCACTGACATTCCTTTATGGTCCTTGCACTATAAAATAGATCTATAGTATTCGTCCCCTGTCCTTGATGCATGCTCTGTCCCTCTTTGATCTCCAATTTTACTCCTTTTTTGCAAAAAATGTTATTTGGACGTTTTTCCCATCCTAGCAAAAGAAGCGTATTAATATTATTTTGCAGTAAAGCCGCACTCCACCCCTCATCTTTGAATGTTAAAAAATACGTTGCGGAATCTCTCTGCGACCTTGGTTTTCTAGCAATGACATTGCCTCCATTTTTTAATATTTCATTGACGTCACTTTCCATAAATATCATTTTTTCATGACCACTTATTTCAGTTCTATTTTTAATTAATGAAAAAACGAAAACAACAAATATAATGAAGAAAAATGTTAAGTGTATTTTTTCTTTAATTTCAATACTCATATTTATAAAATTTCCAAATGGATTGATTCTGGCATTGCCGATTATTTTTTATGGGGCCTGATCCTCCTACGTTGACATTAATTGATGGGGCCGGTAATTTTGATATACCACCGAATCCGATACCTACTTCGTTCGCCGTTTCCCCACCTACTGCATGATTAATTCCTAGACATACTCCGTAAGTACAAGCACTTAATCCTGCTGATGCTCCATTCATAAAACTATCGGCACTTTTTGCTTTATCGTCACGGCTTCTAGGATTGCCGGTAATTCGAGGCTCCCTAAAGATAGACTTAACATTCTAAGCCTCGGTTAAGTTATCTAAAATTTCCATTTCAAGGAACTCATCGGAATTTAAAATATGCAAATCATATTTATCAACATAAAGAAATAAACCAGGTGGAGTAAACCCTTCCCGTGCCATTTTTTCTGACCATCGAACAAACCCAGCAGCCCTAACAGACAATGTTCCACTTAATGGCGTGCGCTCCATTGTCGAGAAATCATAACCGGGAAAATCATTTATCTTTTCAATAAAACCATTCTCCGCAATCTTCATTAATGATGATGCATTAACTTCATTTCTTATTTCAGCCTTAGTAACATATGCGGATACTTCATTTTTTTTAAGACATTTTGCAAGCCAAATCATCTTAATCACATCAGAATCCAATTTCATATACCCCTGACACTTTCCGATAAATTTATTTGGAAATTTTTTCACCGCAGGATCGGGACGTAAAAATAATTTATGCTTACCATCACAAAAATCGACTTCGTCATTCAAAAAAATATCATAATTCATTTTAATTCCCATCAAATGTTACAGTCTGACGCCCAGCGCCAGGCGGAACGGCAAACCTTGCTTCCACTGGATCTGCAAGTCGCTCTCGCCCGGCTTGGCGTTGCCGCCCTCGGCCGGCATGATCTGGATATCGGCTTCGGCCGTCGGCACGCGCTTGAAGTTTTCCAGCGCCTGCTCCGTATCGCGCACATTGAGCAAGTCGCCCGGCCGCGCCGGCACGGCGTTCCACCAGGTGGCGCGAGGATTCGTACCGGACGCGAAACCGATCTGGCGGATGCGCCCCGGTATCAAGGTCAGGGTTAAGGTACCCTTGCTTAAATCCTGCGGCTCGGCCAGCACGCGCGTGGTGACGTAGCCGCGCGCGATGATGGCGTTTTGCATCCGCCCCATCAGCGCATTGATGGCCTGCGTGCCCAGGCAGCGCCCCAGCGGAGAATCAGGCGCGCCCAGTTCGTCGCGACTGGTCGCATCCAATGCCCACTGGAACTGCGCGGCGCCCTCACCCCGCAATTGCAGATGGTCGATGGTAAAGCATGGCGATTCGCCCGTCGGCAGGCGGTTGGCGGAAGCGGCCGCGGGCACCTCGAGCAGGCGCACGTCGGGCTGGCGCTCCTGCTGCTGGCGCAGGAGGCGCTCGCGTTCTTGCTGGCGTATCAATTCTTGGCTGGCATCGTCGCGCTGGCTGGTGCCAGGCGTAGTGGGAAGGGGCGGCGCGATTTCGGGACGGGTCTGCGCGGACACGGCGGCACAGAGCGTGCCGCTAAACAAAAACACACCGCACCATGGCGTCAAACGCAGGTGCATATTGTTGCCTTAAGTAATTATTTACGTAAGGAAATTATAAAATAATTATTTCTACGTGGCAACTATATTTATTTTTTTGAGAACTTTGACTGTTTAGTAACCGCATCTCAACTCTCACATTACCACTAGTAAAACAGGAGAGCGGCATTCTGTCATCAGATCAGGCGCTGGCAGCCCGATACGGATATGTCCAGTCCTAAAATAGGTTGACAGTATTTATTGCTGTAAAAACGCCCGATGCACCGCATCGGGCGTTTTGTATTTCAGCGCCGTATGCGGCCGTTCCTGGTTATAGATCCGCACCGATTGCGCCACCATTTTGCTCGCCTGTTTCGTTTCAGGTCGGCAGGTCGATTCAGCAGGAACTCGCCTTTCAGAATGCCGTTGATGCGTTCGGCCAGCGCATTCTGATAGCAGTCGTAGCCGTCGGTCATGGAGCAAGTCAGTCCATAACGACGATGAATTTCCTGATAGTAAGTAGAGCAATACTGGATGCCCCTGTCTGAATGATGGATCAGCGGCGTCTTGCGCTGTCGTGCTCGCAGGGCCATCTTCAAGGCCTCGCTGACCTCTTCGGTTTGCAGRCTTGCGTGCACGTGATAGCCCACGATCTTGCGCGAATACGCATCCGTTACCAAGCTCAGATAGACGAATTTTCCGGCWGTCGGGAGGTATGTGATATCGGCTACCCACACCTGCTCCGGCCGCGTGGCGCGCACTTGTCCCGGCCCCTCCTTGAGCAAGTTGGGATGGCGTCGGAAGCGATGATGGCTATTCGTGGTCTTATGATAGGCTCGCTGTGGTTGCACCAGCAGCCGCTCCTGGCGCAAGATGTYAAAGAGTCCATCGCGTCCCAATTTGATTTTTGCACCGGAAAAGGCTGCACCGAGCATGCTGTGCAGCTTGCGCGTGCCGATGCGTGGCTGGCGCAGGCGTATCGGCTGCACCAGCTTGACGACAGTTTGCGCCCTGTCCAGGCAATGTCGCTCGCGCTGACGGCGCTGGTAATACGCTTGGCGGCTGATGCCGACACAGCGGCAGGCCTGTTCGACGCTTAATCCTTCGACTTGCTTGCGCGCGATGACCTGCCCAAAGGCTTTTTTACTGGCACCCCGTATTCGTCACGCAGGACGTCGAGAACCGCCTCGAACAGCGCCGATTTCTGTTTTTCTTCCTTGAGCTGACGCTCCAGCTCCTTGATGCGCTGCTCTGGTGTCAGTGGCTTGGCAGGTGTGTCTGTCATGGTCGCTCTCCGTTGGCTTCGGCMCCTGGGATGCRTCCAATCCTGCAGGCCGTGTTTGCGACACCATACCAAAACTGTCGACCGGCCCTGTATTCCGTAGCGCGTTTGCGCTTGTTTGTACGTCATCTCGCCTTTTTCAACCTGCTCGACAACGCTCAATTTAAAAGCCAGGCTGTAATCTCGCTGACTGCGTCGAA